>NZ_SCFY01000004.1 GCF_007049795.1 Ectopseudomonas mendocina | reverse complement strand
AGCACCCTACGTAGCTTCGCGAGCAGAGCTCACTCCTGCGGGGTATTGCGTTATCGGCATCAAGAAAAAGGCCACCTGAAGGTGGCCTTTGCTGTTTATAGGTTCTGAGGGTGTGGTCCTGTGCGTGGGGCAGGATCTTTCCTTTATATAGATTTCTTATGCTTCCCGTTTTCTATGCAAGCCGGAGCCTCATCGTTATCATGCCAGCCTTGTTCGTGGTGGGGCCTGGCATGCTGGAATTGTTGAAACTTCTGCAGGATGGTCGATTCCATTCCGGTGAAGCCCTGGGGGCGAAGCTTGGGATAAGTCGCAGTGCCATCTGGAAGCAACTGCAAGGCCTGGAGGCCGAGCTGGGGATCGAGGTGTTCAAGGTTCCTGGTCGGGGCTATCGGCTGTCTTCACCCATGACTTTGCTCGATGCCGGAGATATCTCTCGTGGCGCAGATGGCTTGGATTGGCCGATCTCTGTTGAGTCCAGCGTGGATTCGACGAACGCCGAGATCTTTCGTCGCCTCGATGCTGGGGTGAGTGCGCCTTTCGTGCTGCTTGCGGAGCGTCAGACCGCTGGCCGCGGTCGGCGGGGGCGTGTCTGGGCCAGCCCTTTTGCCGAGAACCTTTATTGCAGTGTCGTTCTGCGTGTAGAAGGTGGGATGAGTCAGGTGGAGGCCTTGAGTCTGACTGTAGGCCTTGCTGTCGCCAAAGCACTGCAATCCTGTGGCGTCGATGACGCGCGACTCAAATGGCCGAATGATGTGCTTGTTGAAGGTCGCAAGATATCCGGAATTCTCCTGGAGCTCGCCGGAGACCCGGCCGATGTCTGTCATGTGGTGATTGGTATCGGTATCAACGTCAACATGGCAGTCGATGCGCCCGCTGTGATCGATCAGCCTTGGACCTCGGTGCGGCAATGCCTTGGGCGGATGCTCGATCGTAATGAATTGGCTGCTGAGCTGTTGTTGCAGCTTCGGAGCAGCCTGTCCACTCATTGGCAGCACGGTTTTGCTGGTTTGCGCGAGGAGTGGGAAGCCTTGCATGCGTGGCGTGGGCGCTCTGTTGCGTTGACGGCAGGAAGCAATGCGACGCTGGGTGTCGTGCTTGGAGTTGATGAGCGAGGCGCTATTAGGCTGAGCGTGGATGGCGTTGATCGCTCCTTCAGTGGTGGCGAGTTGAGCCTGAGGTTGCAACATGATTCTTGAGCTCGACTGCGGTAATAGCTTTATCAAGTGGCGGGTCATCTCCGTGGATGGAGCGCAGCGCGTTCTTGCTGGCGTGGTCGACTCCGATGCCGCGCTTTTCGAGTCTTTGGCTGCTGCGTCTCAGTTGCGGGTGAGTCGCTGTCGCCTAGTCAGTGTGCGTAGCGATGCTGAGACCGAGCAGTTGGTTGCGCGTATCCGTGAGTCCTTAGGGGTGGATGCGGTCTGCGCTCAATCTGCTAGTCAGGTCGGGGTGGTGCAGAACGGTTATGAAGACTTCCGGCGCCTTGGTCTGGACCGTTGGCTGGCTGTGCTGGGTGCCTATCACCTGGGGCAGCGCGCTTGTCTGGTAGTGGATCTTGGAACTGCGGTGACCGCTGACTTCGTATCCGCCGATGGTAGGCATCAGGGTGGTTTCATCTGCCCTGGGTTGCCGCTGATGCGTGATCAGTTGAGCACGCACACTCGGCGTATTCGCTACGATCGTCAGGTGGCGCTCGCCGCTTTGCAGGAGTTGGAGCCTGGGCGCTCCACTGCGGAGGCTGTCGAGCGAGGCTGCGTATTGATGTTGCGTGGTTTTGTTGCCGAACAGTTGCTGCAAGCGCAGGCTCGTTTTCCTGACGGCTTCGAGGTTTTCCTGACTGGCGGCGATGCGGGCCTGGTGCGAGACGTGGTCCCGGGGGCGCAGGTTGTTCCTGATCTGGTATTTGTCGGACTGGCTATCGCCTGTCCCTTGAGCTGAGGCGAGGCATGCGCTGGATTCTGCTATTGCTCCTGCTACTTAACGCTTTCTATTACGTCTGGCATCAGCAGCAGGGCCCCTTGCGCGCCAAGGAGGTGGCTCCAGCCGGTGCTTATCAGTCGGCGCGTAAAGATATTCGTCTGTTGAGTGAGGCGGATGCGCCGCGCGTGCGCGCAGAATCTTCGGCGCCGGCTGATGCCGTTGCTCCTGAGGCGGCAGTCTGCCTCTATCTGGGGAGTTTCGAAGAGGAGTCGAGAGCCAGGGTTGTGGAGCAGCGGCTTTTGAGCTTGGACATCCAGGCTGAAGTGCGCAGCGTCGATGCTGCAGCTGGTGTCGAGTATTGGGTTTATCTGCCACCTCTGGCTTCGCGTCAGGCCTCGCTGAGGCAGTTGCGTGAGCTGCAGGCCCGGCGTATCGATAGCTACATCATCACTCAGGGTGAGCTGGCGAACGGCATATCGCTGGGGATATTCCCTCGTAATGACTCGGCCAATAGCGTTATGCAGCGTTTGCGTGATGTGGGGTACGAGCCGCAGATTCGCGAACTCTCACGTGCGCATCGCAGTTTTTGGGTGCGCGTGGCTCCGGAAAGTCGGCGTTTGGCTGACGAGTTTTTGCTTGGGCGGCTTGCCGGAGACTTCGCCGGTTTGCAGCATCAATTAATGCCTTGTGAAGGCGTTGCATTGCTCCAGTAGTTTGCATAGAATGGCGCCCGCTTCGCAGGGTGGTCAAAGTTGGTTCCCGGCGAAGATGTTGTCGAAGTAGCTAACCTCAAGATTTTAATGAGAAAAAGCTTGACAGCAGGGTGGCGGATCTAGAAAATGCCGCCTCACTTTGGAGGGGTTCCCGAGCGGCCAAAGGGATCAGACTGTAAATCTGACGTCATAGACTTCGAAGGTTCGAATCCTTCCCCCTCCACCAGATTCAGCGTGAGCTGCAAGCTCCGCGGGTATAGTTCAGTGGTAGAACCTCAGCCTTCCAAGCTGATGATGCGGGTTCGATTCCCGCTACCCGCTCCAGTTTGTGGTTGGCGCAACAGAGTTTGGCTCATGTAGCTCAGTTGGTAGAGCACACCCTTGGTAAGGGTGAGGTCAGCGGTTCAAATCCGCTCATGAGCTCCATCTAATGAAGGCAGATATGAAAGTATCTGCCTTTGTTTTAATGGCGGCATGGCTTGCTCAATTCTTCGCTAGGAGACGGTCAAGATGGCTAAAGAGAAATTCGAACGTAACAAACCGCACGTCAACGTTGGCACCATTGGTCACGTTGACCACGGTAAAACCACTCTGACCGCTGCTCTGACCCGTGTCTGCTCCGAAGTATTCGGTTCGGCCCGTGTTGACTTCGACAAGATCGACAGCGCGCCGGAAGAGAAGGCTCGTGGTATCACCATCAACACTGCGCACGTAGAGTACGATTCCACCATTCGTCACTACGCGCACGTTGACTGCCCGGGTCACGCCGACTATGTAAAGAACATGATCACCGGTGCTGCCCAGATGGACGGCGCGATCCTGGTCTGCTCGGCTGCCGACGGCCCCATGCCGCAAACCCGTGAGCACATCCTGCTGTCCCGTCAGGTTGGCGTACCGTACATCGTTGTCTTCCTGAACAAGGCTGACATGGTTGACGACGCTGAGCTGCTGGAGCTGGTCGAGATGGAAGTTCGCGACCTGCTGAGCACCTACGATTTCCCGGGTGACGACACTCCGATCATCATCGGTTCCGCGCTGATGGCGCTGAACGGCGAAGACACCAACGAGATGGGCACCACTGCCGTCAAGAAGCTGGTTGAAACGCTGGATACCTACATCCCTGAGCCGGTTCGTGCCATCGACCGTCCGTTCCTGATGCCGATCGAAGACGTATTCTCGATCTCCGGCCGCGGTACTGTTGTGACCGGTCGTGTAGAGCGCGGTATCGTCAAGATCCAGGAAGAAATCGAAATCGTTGGTCTGCGTCCGACCACCAAAACCACCTGCACCGGCGTTGAGATGTTCCGCAAGCTGCTGGACGAAGGTCGTGCTGGTGAGAACTGCGGCGTGCTGCTGCGCGGCACCAAGCGTGATGAAGTCGAGCGTGGCCAGGTTCTGGCCAAGCCGGGCACCATCAAGCCGCACACCAAGTTCGAAGCTGAAGTGTACGTTCTGTCCAAAGAAGAAGGTGGTCGTCACACCCCGTTCTTCAAAGGCTACCGTCCTCAGTTCTACTTCCGTACCACTGACGTGACCGGTTCGTGCGAACTGCCGGAAGGCGTTGAGATGGTAATGCCGGGCGACAACATCAAAATGGTTGTCACCCTGATCAAGCCGATCGCCATGGAAGACGGCCTGCGCTTCGCAATTCGCGAAGGTGGTCGTACCGTTGGTGCTGGCGTGGTTGCCAAGATCGTCGAGTAATCGGTTGATCTGTTCCTCTCAGGCCGGCATAATGGTCGGCCTGATTTTGCTTTAGGTCAGTAGCTCAATTGGCAGAGCGGCGGTCTCCAAAACCGCAGGTTGGGGGTTCGATTCCCTCCTGACCTGCCATTTTCTAACGAATTTGGCGTGTCTTTCACAGGATCCTCTCGAATGAATGTTAAGGCTGAAGCCAAAGACTCTCGCTTTGATCTGGTCAAGTGGCTGGTTGTCGCTGCCCTGGTTGCGGTGGGTGTGGTGGGTAATCAGTACTTTTCTGCAGAGCCTGTTCTGTATCGTGTTCTGGGTTTGGTTGTGCTGGGCGCTGTTGCCGCTTTCGTGGCGTTTCAGACTGCTCGCGGTCAGGCTTTCGCGGTGCTACTGAAAGAAGCGCGCGTCGAGATTCGTAAGGTTGTTTGGCCGACTCGCCAGGAGACCACTCAGACTACCCTGATCGTGGTTGCTGTGGTGTTGGTCATGGCGCTGCTGTTGTGGGGGCTCGATTCCCTGCTCGGTTTGCTGATTTCGCTGATTGTTGGTTAAGGGTGTCTCGTGGCTAAGCGTTGGTACGTCGTGCATGCTTACTCGGGTTACGAGAAGCATGTCATGCGCTCGCTCATCGAGCGCGTGAAACTGGCTGGGATGGAAGATGACTTCGGCGAGATTCTCGTGCCCACTGAAGAAGTGGTCGAGATGCGCAATGGTCAGAAGCGCAAGAGTGAGCGCAAGTTCTTCCCTGGCTACGTTCTTGTGCAGATGGAAATGAGCGAGGCGACTTGGCACTTGATCAAGGATACGCCGCGCGTCATGGGTTTCATTGGTGGTACGGCTGACAAGCCGGCGCCAATTACCGAGAAAGAAGCCGAGGCCATTCTGCGTCGTGTTGCCGATAGTGGCGACAAGCCCAAGCCGAAAACGTTGTTCGAGCCGGGCGAGATGGTTCGTGTTGTCGATGGCCCATTCGCCGATTTTGGCGGTGTCGTCGAAGAAGTGAATTACGAGAAAAGCCGCATCCAGGTTGCTGTGACCATTTTCGGTCGCTCAACCCCGGTCGAGCTGGAGTTCAGTCAGGTCGAGAAGGCATAACTGACATAAGCATCCCCCACCCCGCAGTCCTAGGCTGCGGGGTTTTGTCGTCATTGGGATAAATGCGTAAGTAACCTCGGGGAGCCGTAAGGCGTTCGAACCCGAAATTGGAGTAGCTAATGGCTAAGAAGATTCAGGCTTATATCAAGCTGCAGGTTAAAGCCGGTCAGGCAAACCCGTCGCCACCCGTTGGTCCCGCTCTGGGTCAGCACGGTGTAAATATCATGGAATTCTGCAAGGCGTTCAACGCCAAGACTCAAGGCGTCGAGCCGGGTCTGCCGACTCCTGTGATCATCACTGTATACAGTGACCGCAGCTTCACCTTTGAAACCAAGAGCACCCCGGCCGCTGTGCTGCT
This sequence comes from Ectopseudomonas mendocina, assembly GCF_007049795.1. Classification (GTDB taxonomy): domain Bacteria; phylum Pseudomonadota; class Gammaproteobacteria; order Pseudomonadales; family Pseudomonadaceae; genus Aquipseudomonas; species Aquipseudomonas mendocina_D. Next base: position 278,808 of record NZ_SCFY01000004.1, on the reverse strand, counting down.
GAAGAAGGCTGCTGGCCTGACCAGCGGTTCCGCGCGTCCGAACACCGTCAAAGTAGGCACCGTTACTCGTGCTCAGCTGGAAGAGATCGCCAAGACCAAGCAGGCCGATCTGACTGCCGCTGACCTGGATGCGGCCGTGCGCACCATCGCCGGCTCCGCTCGTAGCATGGGCCTCAACGTGGAGGGTGTGTAATGGCTAAGTTGACCAAGCGCCAAAAGGCCATCGCCGAGAAAATCGAAGCAGGCAAGGCCTACAGTTTCGAAGAAGCGGCAACTCTGCTGGCTTCGCTGCCTGCTGCCAAATTCGTAGAGTCCTTCGACGTCGCGGTGAACCTGGGTGTAGACCCGCGTAAATCCGACCAGGTCGTACGTGGCGCCACCGTTCTGCCGAACGGCACTGGCAAGACCGTACGCGTTGCCGTGTTCACCCAAGGTCCGGGCGCTGAAGCTGCCCTGGCTGCCGGTGCCGACAAAGTCGGTATGGACGATCTGGCTGCCGAAATGAAGGCCGGCGATCTGAACTACGACGTGGTCATCGCTTCTCCGGACGCCATGCGCGTTGTTGGCCAGCTGGGCCAGGTGCTGGGCCCGCGCGGCCTGATGCCGAACCCGAAAGTCGGCACCGTGACTCCGGACGTCGCCACCGCTGTGAAGAACGCCAAGGCGGGTCAGGTGCGTTTCCGTACCGACAAGAACGGCATCATCCACACCTCCGTTGGCAAGGTCGGCTTCGAAGCCGCTGCGCTGAAGCAGAACGTGGAAGCCCTGTTGTCTGACCTCAAGCGTCTGAAGCCGTCGACCTCGAAAGGCATCTACGTCAAGCGTGTGACCCTGAGCACCACCATGGGTCCGGGTCTGATCATCGATCAGGCTTCGCTCGACGCGTAAGTGATTGGGTCGGTAGCTGCGTGCTGCCGGCCATGAAAGATTGGGGTCCCTGCCTGGCGGGGGCTATCCAAGACCGTAGGTGACTCGCGTTTTAAATGTCAGGCTTGCCTGATGGCCTACGCAGATGGTGCTCCCGATTCGTTACCGAATCAGACACCAAAACGCCGCCAAGCTTCGGTTTGGCGATACGGTAAAAACCAGGAGTAAACCCGTGGCAATTAAACTCGAAGACAAGAAGGCCATCGTCGCTGAAGTCAACGAGGCTGCCAAAGCCGGTCTGTCCGCTGTCGTGGCTGATGCCCGTGGCGTGACCGTCGGCGCAATGACCGGACTCCGTAAAGAGGCCCGCGAAGCTGGTGTGTACGTGAAAGTCGTGCGTAACACCCTGCTCAAGCGCGCCGTTGAAGGCACTCAGTTCGACGTGCTCAACGACGTGTTCAAAGGCCCGACCCTGATCGCTTTCTCCAACGAACACCCGGGCGCTGCTGCTCGTCTGTTCAAAGAGTTCGCCAAGGGTCAGGACAAGTTCGAGATCAAGGCAGCTGCGTTCGAGGGCAAGTACCTCGCAGCAAACCAGATCGACGTACTGGCAAGTCTGCCGACTCGCGACGAGGGCATCGCCCAGCTGATGAGCGTTATTCAAGGCGCCACCAGCAAACTCGCTCGCACTCTGGCAGCCATTCGCGACCAGAAAGAAGCTGCTGCTGCCTAAGGCAGCGTGAGCCCTTTCGAAATCAAACGTTTAATTTGATGGTCGCCTAGGCCGTCACCCCAATACAGGAATTGATAGTCATGTCTCTGACTAACGAGCAAATCATCGAAGCTATCGGCCAGAAATCCGTTATGGAAATCGTTGAGCTGATCAAAGCGATGGAAGAAACCTTCGGCGTTACCGCTGCTGCTGCTGTTGCCGCTGGCCCGGCTGCTGCCGCTGCTGCTGTTGAAGAGCAGACCGAGTTCAATGTCGTTCTGGCTGAAGCTGGCGACAAGAAAGTGAACGTGATCAAGGCCGTTCGCGAGCTGACTGGTCTGGGCCTGAAAGAAGCCAAGGAGAAGGTCGACACCGCTCCTCAGGTTATCGCTGAAGGTCTGAGCAAAGAAGCTGCTGAAGACGCCAAGAAGAAGCTGGAAGAAGCTGGCGCCAAGGTCGAGCTCAAGTAAGCTCGCACCTTGCGTCTACAGCCCGCGCGACTCGCACAAGGCTGATGGCTGGTGGCTTTTGCCACCGGCCTTTTTCCGTTCTAGGTCGACTGTTCGTCAGTTGGCCTGGAGCCGGGAAATCCCGCCCGAGAGGCGGTTGCAAACCGAGGGTTTGCACGATTTTCTGGTCACCGCCGCCGGCGTTGACCAAATAAGCAGGTGACCAAGCTGGGGAACGCTGATGGCTTACTCATACACTGAGAAAAAACGTATCCGCAAGGACTTTAGCAAGTTGCCGGATGTCATGGATGTGCCTTACCTCCTGGCCATCCAGCTGGATTCCTATCGCGAATTCCTGCAGCAAGGGGTGAGCAAGGAACAATTCCGCGACATCGGCCTGCATGCGGCCTTCAAATCGGTATTCCCGATCATCAGCTACTCCGGCAACGCTGCCCTGGAGTACGTCGGCTATCGCCTGGGCGAGCCGGCGTTCGACGTCAAGGAGTGCGTCCTGCGTGGCGTGACCTTCGCCGTGCCGCTGCGCGTGAAAGTACGCCTGATCATTTTCGACAAAGAATCGTCGAACAAAGCGATCAAGGACATCAAAGAGCAGGAAGTGTACATGGGCGAGATTCCGCTCATGACCGAGAACGGTACCTTCGTCATCAACGGTACCGAGCGTGTGATCGTGTCCCAGCTGCACCGTTCGCCAGGTGTGTTCTTCGACCACGACCGTGGCAAGACCCACAGCTCGGGCAAGCTGCTGTACTCCGCTCGCATCATTCCTTACCGCGGTTCCTGGCTGGACTTCGAGTTCGACCCGAAGGACGCGGTATTCGTGCGTATCGACCGTCGCCGCAAACTGCCGGCGTCCGTCCTGCTGCGCGCGCTGGGCTACAGCACTGAAGAAGTACTGGATGCCTTCTACGACACCAACGTCTTCCATGTTAAGGGCGAAGGCCTGAGCCTGGAGCTGGTACCGCAGCGCCTGCGTGGTGAAGTCGCGGTTTTGGATATCAAGGACGCCAGCGGCAAGGTGATCGTCGAGCAGGGCCGCCGTATCACGGCTCGCCACATCAACCAGTTGGACAAGGCTGGCATCAAAGAGCTGGAAGTGCCGCTCGATTATGTCATTGGCCGTACCACTGCCAAGGCCATCGTGCACCCGGCTACCGGTGAGATCATCGCCGAATGCAACACCGAGCTGACTGCCGACCTGCTGGTCAAGATGGCCAAGGCGCAGGTGGTTCGCTTCGAGACCCTGTACACCAACGACATCGATTGTGGCCCGTTCATCAGCGACACGCTGAAGATCGACAGCACCACCAATCAGTTGGAAGCGCTGGTCGAGATCTACCGCATGATGCGTCCTGGCGAGCCGCCAACCAAGGATGCTGCCGAGACCCTGTTCAACAACCTGTTCTTCAGCGCCGAGCGTTACGACCTGTCCGCCGTTGGCCGCATGAAGTTCAACCGTCGTATCGGTCGCACCGAGATCGAAGGTTCGGGCGTGCTGAGCAAGGAAGACATCGTTGCCGTACTGAAGACCCTGGTCGACATCCGTAACGGCAAGGGCATCGTCGACGACATCGACCACCTGGGTAACCGCCGCGTACGTTGCGTCGGCGAGATGGCCGAGAACCAGTTCCGCGTTGGCCTGGTGCGTGTAGAGCGCGCGGTCAAGGAACGTCTGTCGATGGCTGAAAGCGAAGGCCTGATGCCGCAAGACCTGATCAACGCCAAGCCGGTTGCGGCGGCGGTGAAAGAGTTCTTCGGTTCCAGCCAGCTCTCGCAGTTCATGGACCAGAACAACCCGCTCTCCGAGATCACCCACAAACGCCGTGTTTCTGCACTCGGCCCGGGCGGTCTGACTCGTGAGCGCGCTGGCTTCGAAGTCCGCGACGTACACCCGACTCACTATGGTCGCGTGTGCCCGATCGAAACGCCGGAAGGTCCGAACATCGGTCTGATCAACTCCCTGGCGGCCTACGCCCGCACCAACCAGTACGGCTTCCTGGAAAGCCCGTACCGCGTGGTCAAGGAAGGTCAGGTTACCGACGAGATCGTGTTCCTGTCCGCCATCGAAGAAGCCGATCATGTGATCGCTCAGGCATCCGCTACCCTGAACGACAAAGGTCAGCTGATCGACGAGCTGGTTGCCGTACGTCACCTCAACGAGTTCACCGTCAAGGCGCCGGAAGACGTCACCCTGATGGACGTTTCGCCGAAGCAGGTTGTTTCCGTTGCTGCCTCGCTGATTCCGTTCCTCGAGCACGACGACGCCAACCGTGCACTCATGGGTTCGAACATGCAGCGTCAGGCTGTACCGACTCTGCGTGCGGACAAGCCGCTGGTGGGTACCGGCATGGAGCGCAACGTCGCCCGTGACTCCGGCGTCTGCGTCGTGGCCCGCCGTGGCGGCGTGATCGACTCGGTCGACGCCAGCCGTATCGTGGTTCGCGTCAATGACGACGAAGTCGAAACTGGCGAAGCCGGTGTCGACATCTACAACCTGACCAAGTACACCCGCTCCAACCAGAACACCTGCATCAACCAGCGTCCGCTAGTGAGCAAGGGTGATCAGGTAGCGCGTGGCGACATCATGGCCGACGGCCCGTCCACCGACATGGGTGAACTGGCGCTGGGTCAGAACATGCGCGTGGCGTTCATGCCGTGGAACGGCTTCAACTTCGAAGACTCCATCTGCCTGTCCGAGCGCGTGGTTCAGGAAGATCGCTTCACCACGATCCACATCCAGGAACTGACCTGTGTGGCGCGTGACACCAAGCTCGGTCCAGAGGAAATCTCCTCTGACATCCCGAACGTTGGCGAAGCGGCGCTGAACAAGCTGGACGAAGCCGGTATCGTCTACGTCGGTGCCGAAGTTGGCCCGGGCGACATCCTGGTCGGTAAGGTCACCCCGAAAGGTGAGACCCAGCTGACTCCGGAAGAGAAGCTGCTGCGTGCGATCTTCGGTGAGAAGGCGTCCGACGTTAAGGACACCTCCCTGCGTGTGCCGACTGGCACCAAGGGTACCGTCATCGACGTGCAGGTCTTCACTCGTGACGGCGTGGAGCGCGACTCGCGTGCCCTGTCCATCGAGAAGATGCAGCTGGACGAGATCCGCAAAGACCTCAACGAAGAGTTCCGCATCGTCGAAGGCGCAACCTTCGAGCGTCTGCGTTCCGCTTTGGTTGGCGCGACTGCCGAAGGCGGCGCTGGTCTGAAGAAAGGCACTGTGATCACCGACGAGTTCCTCGACGGTCTCGAGCGTGGCCAGTGGTTCAAACTGCGCATGGCCGAAGACGCTCTGAATGAGCAGTTGGAGAAGGCTCAGGCCTACATCTCCGACCGTCGTCAGATGCTCGACGACAAGTTCGAAGACAAGAAGCGCAAGCTGCAGCAGGGCGATGACCTGGCTCCGGGCGTACTGAAGATCGTCAAGGTTTACCTGGCCATCCGCCGTCGCATCCAACCGGGTGACAAGATGGCCGGTCGTCACGGTAACAAGGGTGTCGTCTCGGTGATCATGCCGGTCGAAGACATGCCGCACGACGCCAACGGTACGCCGGTCGACATCGTGCTGAACCCGCTGGGCGTACCGTCGCGTATGAACGTCGGTCAGATTCTCGAAACCCACCTGGGCCTCGCGGCCAAGGGCCTGGGCGAGAAGATCAACCGCATGCTCGAAGAGCAGCGCAAGATCGCCGAGCTGCGCAAGTTCCTCGCCGAGATCTACAACGAGATCGGTGGCCGTCAGGAAAACCTCGACGAGTTCTCCGATACCGAGATTCTCGAGCTGGCGAAGAACCTCAAAGGCGGTGTACCGATGGCAACTGCCGTGTTCGACGGTGCCAAGGAAACCGAGATCAAGGCCATGCTGAAGCTGGCTGATCTGCCGGAGAGCGGCCAGATGCGCCTGTTCGACGGTCGTACCGGTAACCAGTTCGAGCGCCCGACCACCGTCGGTTACATGTACATGCTCAAACTGAACCACCTGGTGGACGACAAGATGCACGCCCGTTCCACAGGTTCCTACAGCCTGGTTACCCAGCAGCCGCTGGGTGGTAAGGCGCAGTTCGGTGGTCAGCGTTTCGGGGAGATGGAGGTCTGGGCACTGGAAGCCTATGGCGCCGCCTACACCCTGCAGGAAATGCTGACCGTGAAGTCGGACGACGTGAACGGCCGTACCAAGATGTACAAGAACATCGTGGATGGCGATCACCGTATGGAGCCGGGCATGCCCGAGTCCTTCAACGTACTGATCAAAGAGATCCGTTCGCTCGGCATCGATATCGATCTGGAAACCGAATAACACGACGTGAATCGGCAGCGGGGCTAGTCCAGCCCGCTGCCCGCTCCGCCAGGAGGAAAGGCCTTGAAAGACCTATTGAATTTGCTGAAAAACCAGGGTCAGATCGAAGAGTTCGACGCCATCCGTATCGGATTGGCCTCGCCTGAGATGATCCGTTCGTGGTCGTTCGGTGAAGTTAAAAAGCCGGAAACCATCAACTACCGTACCTTCAAGCCAGAGCGCGATGGCCTGTTCTGCGCCAAGATCTTTGGTCCGGTAAAGGACTACGAGTGCCTGTGCGGTAAGTACAAGCGCCTCAAGCACCGCGGTGTGATCTGCGAGAAGTGCGGCGTTGAAGTGGCCCTGGCCAAGGTTCGTCGTGAGCGCATGGCGCACATCGAACTGGCCTCGCCGGTTGCCCACATCTGGTTCCTCAAGTCGCTGCCGTCCCGTATCGGCCTGCTGATGGACATGACCCTGCGTGACATCGAGCGCGTGCTCTATTTCGAGAGCTACGTCGTGATCGACCCGGGCATGACCACCCTTGAGAAGGGTCAGCTGCTGAACGACGAGCAGTACTTCGAAGCTCTCGAAGAGTTCGGTGACGACTTCGACGCGCGCATGGGCGCCGAGGCCGTTCGCGAGCTGCTGCACGCCATCGACCTGGATCACGAGATCGGCCGCCTGCGTGAAGAGATTCCGCAGACCAACTCCGAGACCAAGATCAAGAAGCTGTCCAAGCGCCTGAAGCTGATGGAAGCGTTCAAGGACTCCGGCAACCTGCCAGAGTGGATGGTGCTGACCGTTCTGCCGGTTCTGCCGCCGGATCTGCGCCCGCTCGTTCCGCTCGATGGTGGCCGTTTCGCCACGTCCGACCTGAACGACTTGTATCGCCGCGTGATCAACCGTAACAACCGCCTGAAGCGCCTGCTCGATCTGTCCGCGCCGGACATCATCGTGCGCAACGAAAAGCGCATGCTGCAGGAAGCGGTCGACGCCCTGCTCGACAACGGCCGTCGCGGTCGCGCCATCACTGGCTCGAACAAGCGTCCGCTGAAGTCGCTGGCTGACATGATCAAAGGTAAGCAAGGTCGCTTCCGTCAGAACCTGCTCGGTAAGCGCGTGGACTACTCCGGTCGTTCCGTTATTACCGTAGGCCCGACCCTGCGTCTGCACCAGTGCGGTCTGCCGAAGAAGATGGCCCTCGAACTGTTCAAGCCGTTCATTTTCGGCAAGCTGGAAATGCGTGGTCTGGCGACCACCATCAAGGCTGCCAAGAAGATGGTCGAGCGTGAGCTGCCGGAAGTGTGGGACGTTCTCGCTGAAGTGATTCGCGAACACCCCGTACTGCTCAACCGTGCACCGACCCTGCACCGTCTGGGCATCCAGGCGTTCGAACCGGTACTGATCGAAGGTAAAGCGATTCAGCTGCACCCGCTGGTCTGCGCCGCGTACAACGCCGACTTCGACGGTGACCAGATGGCCGTTCACGTGCCGCTGACGCTGGAAGCCCAGCTCGAAGCGCGCGCGCTGATGATGTCGACCAACAACATCCTGTCGCCCGCCAACGGTGAGCCGATCATCGTTCCGTCGCAGGACGTGGTACTGGGTCTGTACTACATGACCCGCGAAGCCGTTAACGCCAAGGGCGAAGGTCGCGTATTCGCCGACCTGCAGGAAGTCGACCGCGTGTTCCGCGCGGGCGAAGCGTCCCTGCACGCCCGTGTAAAAGTGCGTATCAACGAAACCATCAAAGAGAAAGATGGTTCGATCACCAAGAACACCCGCATCGTCGACACCACTGTCGGCCGTGCGCTGCTGTTCCAGATCGTACCGGCCGGCCTGTCCTACGACGTGGTCAACCAGTCGATGAAGAAGAAGGCGATCTCCAAGCTGATCAACCAGTGCTACCGCACTGTGGGTCTGAAGGACACCGTCATCTTCGCTGACCAGCTGATGTACACCGGTTTCGCTTACTCGACCATCTCCGGTGTGTCGATCGGCGTGAACGACTTCGTCATCCCGGACGAGAAGGCGCGCATCATCGACGCCGCCACCGAGGAAGTGAAGGAAATCGAATCGCAGTACGCCTCCGGCCTGGTTACCCAGGGCGAGAAGTACAACAAGGTGATCGACCTGTGGTCGAAGGCCAACGATGAAGTCTCCAAGGCGATGATGGCCAACCTCTCGAAAGAGCCGGTTGTCGATCGCGAAGGCAAGACCGTCGAGCAGGAGTCCTTCAACTCCATGTACATGATGGCGGACTCCGGTGCTCGTGGTAGCGCCGCCCAGATCCGTCAGCTGGCCGGTATGCGTGGTCTGATGGCCAAGCCGGACGGCTCCATCATCGAAACACCGATCACCGCGAACTTCCGCGAAGGTCTGTCGGTTCTGCAGTACTTCATCTCCACCCACGGTGCTCGTAAGGGTCTGGCGGATACCGCACTGAAGACCGCGAACTCCGGTTACCTGACTCGTCGTCTGGTCGACGTGGCCCAGGATCTGGTGGTGACCGAGATCGATTGCGGTACCGAGCACGGTCTGCTGATGACGCCGCACATTGAAGGCGGCGACGTGGTCGAGCCGCTGGGTGAGCGCGTACTGGGTCGAGTGATCGCCAAGGACGTGTTCAAGCCTGGCACCGAGGACGTTATCGTTCCGGCCGGCACCCTGATCGACGAGCAGTGGGTCGAGTTCATCGAGCTGAACAGCGTCGACGAAGTGGTCGTGCGTTCGCCGATCACCTGCGAAACCCGCTTCGGCATCTGCGCCAAGTGCTACGGCCGCGATCTGGCTCGTGGTCACCAGGTCAACATCGGTGAAGCAGTCGGCGTTATCGCTGCCCAGTCCATCGGTGAGCCGGGTACCCAGCTGACCATGCGTACCTTCCACATCGGTGGTGCTGCAAGCCGTACTTCGGCTGCCGACAGCGTCCAGGTGAAGAACGGTGGTGCGATCCGTCTGCACAACCTCAAGCACGTCGAGCGCGTGGACGGCAATCTGGTAGCGGTTTCCCGCTCCGGTGAGCTGGCTGTGGCTGACGAGTTCGGTCGTGAGCGTGAGCGCTACAAGCTGCCGTACGGTGCAGTGATTTCCGTGAAGGAAGGTGACAAGGTCGACGCTGGCGCCATCGTCGCCAAGTGGGACCCGCACACCCACCCGATCGTGACCGAAATGAAGGGTATCGTGACCTTCGTCGGCATGGAGGAGGGCATCACCATCAAGCGCCAGACCGACGAACTGACCGGTCTGACCAACATCGAGGTTCTCGATCCGAAGGATCGTCCGGCTGCTGGCAAGGACATTCGTCCGGCCATCAAGATGGTCGACGCCAACGGCAAGGAACTGCTGCTGCCGGGTACCGACGTTCCCGCTCAGTACTTCCTGCCAGCCAACGCCCTGGTCGGTGTGGCTGACGGTGCGCAGATCGCGGTCGGTGACGTTATCGCCCGTATCCCGCAAGAGACCTCGAAAACTCGCGACATCACCGGTGGTCTGCCGCGCGTTGCCGACCTGTTCGAAGCCCGTCGTCCGAAGGAAGCTTCGATCCTGGCGGAAATCAGCGGCACCATTTCGTTCGGTAAAGAGACCAAGGGCAAGCGTCGTCTGGTCATCACCCCGACCGATGGCAGCGATCCGTACGAGGAGCTGATTCCGAAGTGGCGTCACCTGAACGTCTTCGAAGGCGAACAAGTGAACCGCGGCGAAGTTATCTCCGACGGCCCGAGCGATCCGCACGACATCCTGCGTCTGCTGGGTGTGAGCGCGCTGGCCAAGTACATCGTCAACGAGATCCAGGACGTTTACCGTCTGCAGGGCGTGAAGATCAACGACAAGCACATCGAGACCATCCTGCGTCAGATGCTGCGTAAGGTTGAGATCTCCGAGTCCGGCGATTCGTCCTTCATCAAGGGCGACCAGATGGAGCTCACCCAGGTTCTGGGCGAGAACGAGCGTCTGGCTGAAGAGGACAAATTCGTCGCCAAGTACACCCGCGTACTGCTGGGTATCACCAAGGCGTCGCTGTCCACCGAGTCGTTCATCTCGGCAGCGTCCTTCCAGGAAACCACTCGCGTCCTCACCGAGGCAGCGGTTACTGGCAAGCGCGACTACCTGCGTGGTCTGAAAGAGAACGTGGTCGTGGGTCGCCTGATTCCGGCCGGTACCGGTCTGGCCTATCACAGCGAGCGCAAGCGCAAGCGTGATGCCGACAAGCCGGTACGTGTCAGCGCCAGTGAGGTGGAAGCCGCACTGACCGAAGCGCTGAACTCCAGCGGAAATTGAGTCGAAGCCTCGCTAGTTCGCTAGCGGGGCTTTGCCTTGACTGGGGGCTTGAGTCTCTTTAGACTCATGCACCCCTAAATTTGGCAGGGCGATTGGCTCTGCCATCTTTATTTGTAAGCGTCGAAAGACAACAGTGGAGCTAGTAGATGGCAACTATCAACCAGCTGGTACGTCAGCCGCGTAAGCGTATCGTCGAGAAATCCGACGTGCCTGCGCTGCAGAACTGCCCGCAGCGTCGTGGCGTGTGCACCCGCGTGTACACCACCACGCCGAAAAAACCTAACTCGGCACTGCGTAAAGTGTGCCGCGTGCGTCTGACCAACGGCTACGAAGTGTCTTCGTACATCGGCGGTGAAGGCCACAACCTGCAAGAGCACAGCGTCGTGCTGATCCGTGGCGGTCGTGTAAAAGACCTTCCGGGTGTGCGCTACCACACCGTGCGTGGTTCGCTGGATACCTCCGGCGTTAAAGACCGTAAGCAGGGTCGTTCCAAGTACGGTACCAAGCGTCCGAAATAAGGCCGCTTGATCCTTTTTATTTAGTTGAGTCGATAAGAGTAAGGTCGGGCGCGGCATTCGTCGTTGGTCCCGAGCTAACCTGAAGACCGTTTGAGGGCTTATCAATGCCAAGACGTCGTGTAGCAGCCAAGCGTGAGATCCTGGACGATCCGAAATACGGAAGCCAGATCCTCGCCAAATTCATGAACCACGTGATGGAAAGCGGCAAGAAGGCCGTGGCCGAGCGCATCGTTTACGGTGCTCTGGACACTGTCAAAGCACGCAAGAACAGCGATCCCCTGGAGATCTTCGAGAAAGCTCTCGACGCCATCGCTCCGCTGGTCGAAGTCAAGTCCCGCCGTGTAGGCGGTGCTACCTACCAGGTTCCGGTCGAAGTTCGTCCGTCCCGTCGTAACGCTCTGGCAATGCGCTGGCTCGTAGACTACGCCCGCAAGCGCGGCGAGAAGTCCATGGCTCTGCGTCTGGCTGGTGAGTTGCTGGATGCCGCTGAAGGCAAAGGCGCTGCTGTCAAGAAGCGTGAAGACGTGCACCGTATGGCTGAAGCCAACAAGGCTTTCTCGCACTACCGCTTCTAATCCCGGCTCCACTAACCTTGCGAGGGCTTTATGGCTCGTAATACAGCAATTAACCGCTACCGTAACATCGGTATCTGTGCCCACGTTGACGCGGGCAAGACCACCACTACCGAGCGGATCCTGTTCTACACAGGCCTGAGCCACAAGATGGGCGAGGTGCATGATGGCGCCGCGACCACCGACTGGATGGTTCAGGAGCAGGAGCGTGGTATTACCATTACTTCTGCTGCCATCACCACGTTCTGGAAGGGTTCGGTTGGTCAGTACGACAACTACCGCGTAAACGTCATCGATACCCCCGGTCACGTTGACTTCACCATCGAAGTAGAGCGCTCGCTGCGCGTACTCGACGGCGCTGTCGTTGTGTTCTGCGGTACCTCGGGCGTTGAGCCGCAGTCCGAAACCGTATGGCGTCAGGCCAACAAATACGGTGTTCCGCGTATCGTCTACGTGAACAAGATGGACCGCGCTGGTGCCAACTTCCTGCGCGTCGTCGGTCAGATCAAGAATCGTCTGGGTCACACCCCGGTTCCAATTCAGATCGCCATCGGTTCGGAAGAGAACTTCGCTGGTCAGGTCGACCTGATCAAGATGAAGGCCATCTACTGGAACGATGACGACAAGGGTACTACCTATCGTGAGGAAGAGATTCCTGCCGAGCTGGTGGACCTGGCCAACGAGTGGCGCTCGAACATGGTCGAAGCTGCTGCCGAAGCCAACGAAGAGCTGATGAACAAGTACCTTGAAGAAGGTGATCTGTCCGTCGAAGACATCAAGGCTGGTCTGCGTGCCCGTACTCTGGCAAGCGAGATCGTTCCTGCTGTCTGCGGCTCCTCGTTCAAGAACAAGGGTGTTCCCCTGGTTCTCGATGCCGTCATCGACTTCCTGCCCGCTCCGACCGAGATCCCTGCCATTCAGGGTATCCATCCGGATCACATCGAGCAGGGTGACGAAGCGCCGAAAGACGAGCGTCACGCTGACGACAGCGAGCCGTTCTCGGCTCTGGCGTTCAAGATCGCTACCGACCCGTTCGTCGGTACGCTGACTTTCGTTCGTGTCTATTCGGGCGTTCTGGAGTCTGGCCAATCGGTCATCAACTCCGTGAAGGGCAAGAAAGAGCGCGTTGGTCGTATGGTGCAGATGCACGCCAACCAGCGTGAAGAGATCAAAGAAGTACGCGCTGGCGACATCGCTGCTCTGATCGGCATGAAGGACGTCACCACTGGTGAAACCCTGTGCGATCCGGACAAGCCGATCATCCTCGAGCGTATGGACTTCCCGGAGCCGGTCATCTCGGTAGCTGTAGAGCCGAAGACCAAGGCTGACCAGGAGAAGATGGGTATCGCGCTGGGCAAGCTGGCTCAGGAAGACCCGTCGTTCCGCGTCAAGACCGACGAAGAGACTGGTCAGACCATCATCTCCGGTATGGGTGAGCTGCACCTGGACATTCTCGTTGACCGTATGAAGCGCGAGTTCAACGTTGAGGCCAACATTGGTAAGCCGCAGGTTTCCTACCGTGAAACCATCACCAAGGACAGTGTCGAGATCGAAGGCAAGTTCGTTCGTCAGTCCGGTGGTCGCGGTCAGTTCGGTCACTGCTGGATTCGCTTCTCGACTCCGGACGTGGACGACAAGGGCAACATCACCGAAGGTCTGGTGTTCACCAACGAAGTCGTGGGCGGTGTGGTTCCGAAGGAATACATCCCGGCGATCCAGAAGGGTATCGAAGAGCAGATGAAGAACGGCGTCGTTGCCGGCTATCCGCTGATCGGCCTGAAGGCTACCGTGTTCGATGGTTCCTACCACGACGTCGACTCCAACGAGATGGCGTTCAAGATCGCTGCCTCCATGGCAACCAAGCAGCTGGCCCAGAAGGGTGGCGGTAAGGTACTTGAGCCAATCATGAAGGTGGAAGTGGTAACTCCTGAGGATTACATGGGCGACGTGATGGGTGACCTGAACCGTCGTCGTGGTCTGATCCAGGGTATGGAAGATTCGGTGTCCGGTAAGGTAATTCGTGCCGAAGTTCCGCTGGGCGAGATGTTTGGTTACGCTACTGACGTCCGTTCCATGTCCCAGGGTCGCGCCAGCTACTCCATGGAATTCTCCAAGTACGCAGAAGCTCCGTCGAACATCGTCGAAGCGCTGGTTAAAAAACAAGGCTAATCCCGCCCTTTAAGTAAGAGGTTTACTGTCGTGGCTAAGGAAAAATTCGAACGTAACAAACCGCACGTCAACGTTGGCACCATTGGTCACGTTGACCACGGTAAAACCACTCTGACCGCTGCTCTGACCCGTGTCTGCTCCGAAGTATTCGGTTCGGCCCGTGTTGACTTCGACAAGATCGACAGCGCGCCGGAAGAGAAGGCTCGTGGTATCACCATCAACACTGCGCACGTAGAGTACGATTCCACCATTCGTCACTACGCGCACGTTGACTGCCCGGGTCACGCCGACTATGTAAAGAACATGATCACCGGTGCTGCCCAGATGGACGGCGCGATCCTGGTCTGCTCGGCTGCCGACGGCCCCATGCCGCAAACCCGTGAGCACATCCTGCTGTCCCGTCAGGTTGGCGTACCGTACATCGTTGTCTTCCTGAACAAGGCTGACATGGTTGACGACGCTGAGCTGCTGGAGCTGGTCGAGATGGAAGTTCGCGACCTGCTGAGCACCTACGATTTCCCGGGTGACGACACTCCGATCATCATCGGTTCCGCGCTGATGGCGCTGAACGGCGAAGACACCAACGAGATGGGCACCACTGCCGTCAAGAAGCTGGTTGAAACGCTGGATACCTACATCCCTGAGCCGGTTCGTGCCATCGACCGTCCGTTCCTGATGCCGATCGAAGACGTATTCTCGATCTCCGGCCGCGGTACTGTTGTGACCGGTCGTGTAGAGCGCGGTATCGTCAAGATCCAGGAAGAAATCGAAATCGTTGGTCTGCGTCCGACCACCAAAACCACCTGCACCGGCGTTGAGATGTTCCGCAAGCTGCTGGACGAAGGTCGTGCTGGTGAGAACTGCGGCGTGCTGCTGCGCGGCACCAAGCGTGATGAAGTCGAGCGTGGCCAGGTTCTGGCCAAGCCGGGCACCATCAAGCCGCACACCAAGTTCGAAGCTGAAGTGTACGTTCTGTCCAAAGAAGAAGGTGGTCGTCACACCCCGTTCTTCAAAGGCTACCGTCCTCAGTTCTACTTCCGTACCACTGACGTGACCGGTTCGTGCGAACTGCCGGAAGGCGTTGAGATGGTAATGCCGGGCGACAACATCAAAATGGTTGTCACCCTGATCAAGCCGATCGCCATGGAAGACGGCCTGCGCTTCGCAATTCGCGAAGGTGGTCGTACCGTTGGTGCTGGCGTGGTTGCCAAGATCGTCGAGTAATCAACGATCCGCGGTATAGAAAAGGGCCCTGCGGGGCCCTTTTCTTTTGGATTGGTTAAAAGTTGACACCCCCAGGGGGCATCCGTACAATTGCGCCTCCCTTGAACGGGCGTAGTCCGTCTGTGGGGATTAGCAGCTTGGAATCTGAGGTCAAAATGCAAAACCAACAAATCCGTATTCGGTTGAAGGCTTTTGACCATCGCCTGATCGATCAATCTACCCAGGAAATCGTGGAAACCGCGAAACGTACTGGTGCTCAGGTGCGTGGTCCGATTCCTCTGCCTACTCGTAAGGAGCGGTATACCGTTCTGGTCTCCCCGCACGTCAACAAAGACGCGCGCGATCAGTACGAAATCCGCACTCATAAGCGCGTTCTGGACATCGTCCAGCCGACGGATAAAACCGTTGATGCGCTGATGAAGCTCGACCTTGCGGCAGGCGTGGAAGTGCAGATCAGCCTCGGCTAAAACCTGGCGGTTTTAGTCGTGTAACGCTCTGAAATGGGCGGCCATAGCGGGTGAAAGCCCCGTACACTCATGAGGTTTACAACATGACTATTGGTGTAGTCGGTCGTAAAGCGGGTATGACCCGTATTTTCACCGAAGAAGGTGTCTCCATTCCGGTTACGGTCATTGAGATCGAGCCGAATCGCGTCACCCAGTTTAAAACCGAAGAATCCGATGGCTATCGCGCAGTGCAAGTCACTGTTGGCGAGCGTCGTGCTTCGCGTGTCACAGCAGCTCAAGCTGGCCACTTCGCCAAGGCGAACGTCGCGGCAGGTCGTACCGTTCTGGAGTTCCGTCTTGAAGAAGGCGACTACCAGGCTGGCGATCTGATCAACGCTGAAATTTTCCAAGCTGGTCAACTGGTGGATGTCACCGGTCAGTCCAAAGGTAAAGGCTTCGCCGGTACCATCAAGCGTTGGAACTTCCGCGGCCAGGACAACACTCACGGCAACTCCGTGTCCCACCGTGTTCCGGGTTCCATTGGCCAGTGCCAGACCCCGGGTCGCGTATTCAAGGGCAAGAAGATGTCCGGTCACCTGGGTGCCGAGCGCGTTACCGTTCAGTCCCTGGAAGTCGTACGCGTAGACGCCGAGCGTAACCTGCTGCTGGTCAAGGGTGCCGTTCCTGGCGCTACTGGCGGCGACGTTATCGTTCGTCCGGCTGTCAAGGCGTAAGGGGAGAATCTGAGATGCAATTGAATGTAAATGGCGCTCAGGCGATCGAAGTGTCCGATGCGACCTTCGGTGGCGAGTTCAACGAGACCCTGGTTCACCAAGCAGTCGTAGCCTACATGGCTGGCGGCCGTCAGGGTACCAAAGGCCAGAAGTCCCGTTCCGACGTTTCCGGTGGCGGCAAGCGCCCGTGGCGTCAGAAAGGCACCGGTCGTGCTCGTGCTGGTACCACTCGTGGTCCGATCTGGCGTGGCGGTGGTGTGACCTTCGCAGCGTCCACCCGTAACCATGATCAAAAGCTGAACAAGAAGATGTACCGCGCAGCTCTGCGCTCCATCCTTGCTGAGCTGGTTCGTACCGACCGTCTGGTCGTAGTCGAAGACTTCGCCGTTGATGCGCCGAAGACCAAGACTCTGCTGGCCAAACTCAATGGCCTGGGCCTGACCGACGTGCTGATCGTATCCGACGCTGTCGATGAGAACCTGTACCTGGCTGCCCGCAACCTGCCGCACGTTGATGTACGTGACGTTCAGGGTTCCGATCCGGTCAGCCTGATCGCGTACGAGAAGGTGCTGGTCACCGTTTCGGCCGTGAAGAAATTCGAGGAGCTGCTGGGATGAACCAGGAACGCGTATTCAAAGTGCTGCTTGGCCCGCACATCTCCGAGAAGGCCACGGTTCTGGCTGACAAGCAAGGTCAGTTCGTTTTCAAAGTCGCTACCGATGCGACCAAGCTGGAAATCAAGAAGGCTGTCGAAGGCCTGTTCGGCGTGAAGGTTGAGCGTGTTACTACTCAGAACGTTCTGGGTAAGAGCAAGCGCACCGCTCGCGGTCTGGGCAAGCGTAACGACTGGAAGAAGGCAGTTATCTCCCTTCAGCCGGGCCAAGAACTCGATTTCACCAGCAGTGCTGAGTAAGGAAGGGGTGCATCATGGCAATCGTTAAATGCAAACCGACTTCCGCTGGCCGCCGTTTTGTGGTCAAGGTGGTCAATCAGGAGCTGCACAAAGGCGCTCCGTACGCTCCGCTGCTCGAGAAAAAGTCGAAGTCCGGTGGTCGTAACAACAATGGCCGTATTACCACCCGTCATATCGGTGGTGGTCATAAACAGCATTACCGTCTGGTCGACTTCCGTCGCAACGACAAGGATGGCATCCCTGCCACCGTCGAGCGCGTGGAATACGATCCGAACCGTACTGCTCACATCGCTCTGCTGAAATACGCTGACGGCGAACGTCGCTACATCATCGCTCCGAAGGGCGTATCTGCTGGCGACCAGCTGATTGCGGGCATCATGGCTCCGATCAAGTCGGGCAACAGCCTGCAGCTGCGCAACATTCCGGTAGGTTCGACCGTTCACGGTATCGAGCTGAAACCGGGTAAAGGTGCTCAGATCGCTCGTTCCGCTGGCGCTTCCGCTCAGCTGGTCGCTCGTGAAGGTGCCTATGTGACTCTGCGTCTGCGCTCCGGCGAAATGCGCAAAGTCCTGTCCGAGTGCCGTGCGACCCTGGGCGAAGTCTCGAACTCCGAGCACAGCCTGCGTTCGCTGGGTAAGGCCGGTGCCAAGCGCTGGCGCGGTGTTCGTCCGACCGTTCGTGGTGTTGCCATGAACCCGGTTGATCACCCGCACGGTGGTGGTGAGGGTCGTACCTCCGGTGGTCGTCATCCGGTGTCGCCATGGGGCTTCCCGACCAAGGGCGCGAAAACCCGTGCTAACAAGCGCACCGACAACATGATCGTCCGTCGTCGCAAGTAAATAGAGGGATACGACAGTGCCACGTTCTCTGAAAAAAGGTCCTTTTATCGATCTTCACCTACTGAAGAAGGTCGAAGCGGCGGTGGAAAAGGGCGAGCGCAAACCGGTTAAGACCTGGTCGCGTCGCTCCATGATCCTGCCGCAGATGGTCGGTCTGACCATTGCTGTGCATAACGGTCGTCAACATGTCCCGGTCCTCGTGAACGAAGACATGGTCGGCCACAAACTGGGCGAATTTGCCGGCACGCGTACCTATCGTGGTCACGTTGCCGACAAGAAAGGCAAGCGTTAAGGGGTTTGGAAATGGAAGTAGCCGCTAAGTTGTCGGGCGCTCGCATCTCCGCCCAGAAAGCTCGCCTGGTCGCCGACCAGATCCGCGGGAAGAAGGTGGGCGAAGCGCTCAACCTGCTGGCTTTCAGCAGCAAGAAAGCCGCCGAGATCATGAAGAAAGTGCTGGAGTCGGCCGTTGCCAACGCCGAGCACAACGAAGGCGCAGACGTTGATGACCTGAAGGTCAGCACCGTTTTCGTCAACGAAGGGCGTTCGCTTAAGCGCATCATGCCGCGTGCCAAAGGCCGTGCTGATCGCATCGTCAAGCGGTCTTGCCATATCACTGTCAAGGTTGCGGACAAGTAACGGAGTCGATCAGATGGGTCAGAAAGTACATCCCGTTGGCATCCGCCTGGGAATCGTCAAGGATCACACTTCGGTTTGGTATGCAGATGGTCGCACTTACGCCGACTACCTGAATGCCGACCTGAAGGTTCGTGCATACCTGCAAGACAAACTAAAAAGCGCGTCCGTTAGCCGTATCGACATCGCTCGCCCGGCTCAAACCGCACGCATCACCATCCACACCGCTCGTCCCGGCATCGTGATCGGCAAGAAAGGTGAAGATGTTGAGAAGCTGCGTCAGGACCTGACCAAGCAAATGGGTGTGCCGGTGCACATCAACATCGAAGAGATCCGCAAGCCGGAGCTCGACGGTATGCTGGTTGCGCAGAGCGTAGCTCAGCAGCTGGAGCGTCGCGTTATGTTCCGTCGCGCCATGAAGCGCGCTGTACAGAACGCCATGCGCATTGGTGCCAAGGGCATCAAGATCCAGGTGAGCGGTCGTCTTGGCGGCGCTGAAATTGCCCGTACCGAGTGGTATCGCGAAGGTCGTGTGCCCCTGCATACCCTGCGTGCCGATATCGATTACGCCACCTACGAAGCGCACACCACTTACGGTGTGATCGGCGTCAAGGTTTGGATCTTCAAGGGTGAGGTCATTGGTGGCCGCACTGAAGAGCTGAAGCCGCAAGCGCCCGCTCCTCGTAAAGCTGCTAAGAAATAAGGAGTACGCATCATGTTGCAACCAAAGCGTACGAAGTTCCGCAAGCAGATGACCGGCCACAACCGTGGTCTGGCTCAGCGCGGTAGCAAGGTCAGCTTCGGCGAGTTCGCGCTGAAGTCTGTAGCCCGCGGTCGTCTCACCGCCCGTCAGATCGAGTCCGCTCGTCGTGCTCTGACTCGTCACGTAAAACGTGGCGGCAAGATCTGGATTCGCGTATTCCCGGACAAGCCGGTTACCAAGAAGCCTCTCGAAGTGCGGATGGGTAAAGGTAAGGGTGGCGTCGAATATTGGGTAGCCCAGATCCAGCCAGGCAAAGTCCTGTACGAGATCGAAGGCGTTTCCGAAGAGCTGGCGCGTGAGGCTTTCGCCCTGGCTGCTGCAAAGCTGCCGCTCGCCACCACCTTTGTTAAGCGGACGGTGATGTGATGAAAGCGACCGAACTTCGTGAAAAAACCGCACAGCAACTGAACGAGCAACTGCTCGGTCTGCTGCGCGACCAGTTCAATCTGCGTATGCAGAAAGCAACTGGCCAGTTGGGGCAGTCTCACCTGCTCTCGCAAGTTAAGCGCGACATCGCTCGTGTGAAAACTGTGCTCAACCAGCAGGCAGGTAAGTGATCATGGCTGAAGCCGAAAAAACAGTCCGTACGCTGACCGGCCGTGTTGTCAGCGACAAGATGGACAAGACCATCACCGTTCTGATCGAGCGCCGCGTTAAGCACCCGATCTACGGTAAATACGTCAAGCGTTCGACCAAACTGCACGCTCACGACGAAACCAACCAGTGCAAGATCGGCGACAAGGTTTCCATTTGCGAAACCCGTCCGCAGTCCAAGACCAAGTCCTGGGCTCTGGTTGAAGTCGTCGAACGCGCAGTTGACGTCTAAGGGCTAGGGGTCGGAGAAATTTTATGATTCAGACTCAATCCATGCTCGATGTTGCTGACAACAGCGGTGCACGTCGCGTTATGTGCATCAAGGTGCTGGGCGGCTCTCATCGTCGCTACGCCGGAATCGGCGACATCATCAAGGTCACCGTCAAGGAAGCAATTCCGCGCGGCAAAGTGAAGAAAGGTCAGGTCATGACCGCAGTGGTTGTTCGTACCCGTCACGGCGTTCGTCGTGCCGACGGTTCGATCATCCGCTTCGACGGCAACGCTGCTGTTCTGCTGAACAACAAGCAAGAGCCGATTGGTACCCGTATCTTCGGGCCAGTGACCCGTGAACTGCGTTCCGAGAAGTTCATGAAGATCGTCTCGCTCGCCCCTGAAGTGCTTTAAGGAGATCCGACATGCAAAAGATTCGTCGTGACGACGAGATCATCGTGATCGCCGGTAAAGACAAAGGTAAGCGCGGTAAGGTGCTCAAGGTTCTCGCTGACGACCGTCTGGTCGTCGGTGGCATCAACCTGGTGAAGCGTCATACCAAGCCGAACCCGATGTCGGGCGTTCAAGGCGGTATCGTCGAGAAAGAAGCGCCTCTGCACGCTTCCAACGTTGCCATCTTCAACTCTGAAACCAACAAGGCTGACCGCGTTGGCTTCAAGACCGAAGACGGCAAGAAAATTCGTGTCTTCAAGTCCACCCAGAAGCCGGTTGGCGCTTGAGAATCCGTAGGTAAATACCATGGCACGACTGAAAGAGATTTACCGGAAGGAAATCGCGCCCAAGCTGAAGGAAGAACTGAAGCTGGCGAACGTGATGGAAGTTCCGCGCATCACCAAGATCACCCTGAACATGGGCCTGGGCGAAGCTATCGGTGACAAGAAGATCATCGAAAACGCTGTAGCCGACCTCGAGAAGATCACCGGTCAGAAAGTCGTTGTGACTCATGCCCGTAAGTCGATCGCAGGTTTCAAGGTTCGTGAAGGTTGGCCGATTGGCGTCAAGGTCACTCTGCGTCGCGAGCGTATGTACGAGTTCCTGGATCGTCTGCTGTCCATCTCCCTGCCGCGCGTGCGTGACTTCCGCGGCCTGAATGCCAAGTCCTTCGATGGCCGTGGCAACTACAGCATGGGCGTGAAAGAGCAGATCATCTTCCCGGAAATCGATTACGACAAAATCGATGCGCTGCGTGGTCTGGACATCACCCTGACTACCACTGCCCGTAACGATGATGAAGGCCGCGCTCTGCTGCGTGCTTTCAACTTCCCGTTCCGCAACTGATCGGAGTCCTGGACAATGGCCAAGACAAGCATGAAGAACCGCGAGCTGAAGCGTCAGCAAACGGTTGCCAAGTACGCCAAGAAGCGTGCCGAGCTGAAAGCTACCATCGCTAATCCGAACACCAGTCCGGAAGCGCGTTGGGAAGCCCAGGTCGCTCTGCAGAAGCAACCACGTGACGCCAGCGCCTCGCGCCTGCGTAACCGTTGCCGCATCACCGGCCGTCCGCACGGCGTTTATCGCAAGTTCGGTCTGTCGCGTAACAAGCTGCGCGAAGCCGCCATGCGCGGTGACGTACCGGGTCTGGTGAAAGCCAGCTGGTAATCATCAGTCGCTAAAAGCAAAGCCGGCCTTGTGCCGGCTTTGCCTTTTATTGAACAAGCCCCTTTTGGGGCTTGCTTCATTTTTGATCGGTCTCTAGAATGTCCGGCTCTCCTGAGCCTGGCATTTCCATGCCGAGCTTTTGGATGATCCCACAGCCCTCGGGCTGTTCTTTTTGTATCAGGAGCGTCTAGCCCATGAGTATGCAGGACCCGTTAGCGGACATGCTAACTCGTATCCGTAATGCCCAGATGGCTGAAAAGTCCGTCGTAAGCATGCCTTCTTCCACTCTGAAGGTTGCCGTAGCCAAAGTTCTCAAAGACGAAGGTTACATTGCGGGTTATGAAGTCAATGGTGAAGCCAAGCCACAACTGTCCATCGAGCTGAAGTACTTCGAAGGCCGTCCGGTCATCGAGGAAGTCAAGCGCGTGAGCCGTCCTGGCCTTCGTCAGTACAAATCCGTCGATGACCTGCCGAAGGTTCGCGGCGGTCTCGGTGTTTCCATCGTCTCCACCAACAAAGGTGTGATGACGGATCGCGCTGCGCGCGCTGCCGGTGTCGGCGGCGAAGTGCTCTGCACCGTGTTCTAAGGGGGGATAAGCATGTCTCGCGTTGCTAAGAACCCCGTAGTGCTGCCAGCTGGTGTCGAGATCAAACTCGCCGGTCAGCAGCTCTCGGTCAAGGGTGCCAAGGGCGCTCTGGAACTGAATGTTCACTCGTCCGTTGAAGTGATCCAGGAAGGTAGCGAACTGCGTTTCGCCGCTCGTAATGGCGACCAGCAGAACCGCGCTATGGCCGGTACTACTCGCGCCCTGGTGAACAACATGGTCATCGGTGTCAGCCAAGGCTTCGAGCGTAAGCTGCAGCTGGTCGGCGTGGGCTACAAAGCTCAAGCCAAGGGCCAGGTGCTGAACCTCGCACTGGGCTTCTCCCACCCGATCGACTACGAACTGCCGGAAGGCGTCGTGGCTGAAACCCCGAACCAGACCGAAATCCTGATCAAGGGTATCGACAAGCAACTGGTGGGTCAGGTGGCTGCGGAAATCCGTGACTTCCGTCGTCCTGAGCCCTACAAGGGCAAAGGCGTTCGTTACGCGGATGAAGTTGTCCGTCGTAAAGAAGCCAAGAAGAAGTAAGGGGCTGAAAAATGACCGACAAAAAAGTTACTCGTCTGCGTCGCGCTCGCAAAGCACGCCTGAAAATGCACGAGCTCGAAGCCGTGCGTCTGTGCGTGTACCGCTCTTCGCAGCACATCTACGCCCAGGTCATCTCGGCCGACGGCAGCAAGGTTCTGGCCAGCGCCTCTACCTTGGACAAAGCACTGCGTGATGGCGCCACCGGCAACGTCGACGCAGCCAAGAAAGTTGGTGCGCTGGTTGCTGAGCGTGCGAAAGCCGCTGGTGTGACCCAGGTGGCATTCGACCGTTCTGGCTTCAAGTACCACGGCCGCGTCAAGGCGCTGGCTGATGCTGCTCGTGAAGGCGGGCTGGAGTTCTAAGTTATGGCAAATAACGACCAAAAGCGCGACGAAGGCTACATCGAGAAGCTGGTTCAGGTTAACCGCGTTGCCAAGACCGTAAAGGGTGGCCGTATCTTCACTTTCACCGCGCTGACCGTGGTGGGTGATGGTAAGGGTCGCGTCGGTTTCGGCCGTGGCAAATCCCGTGAAGTTCCAGCTGCTATCCAGAAAGCGATGGAAGCTGCTCGTCGTAACATGATCCAAGTTGATCTGAACGGCACCACTCTGCAGTACCCGGTCAAGTCCGCTCATGGCGCCTCCAAGGTGTACATGCAGCCGGCGTCCGAAGGTACCGGTATCATCGCCGGCGGCGCCATGCGTGCCGTTCTGGAAGTGGCTGGTGTGCAGAACGTTCTGGCCAAGTGCTACGGCTCGACCAACCCGGTGAACGTGGTTCATGCCACCTTCAAGGGTCTGAAGACCATGCAGTCTCCAGCATCCGTTGCAGCCAAGCGTGGCAAGAGCGTCGAGGAGATTCTCTAACCATGGCTAATACCGTCAAAGTGACTCTGATCAAGAGCACCAATGGCCGTCTGGCCAATCACAAAGCTTGCGTCAAGGGCCTGGGCCTGCGTCGCATCGGTCACACCGTAGAGGTTCTGGATACTCCGGAAAACCGCGGCATGATCAACAAGGCTTACTACCTGCTGAAGGTGGAGGGTTAATCATGCAACTGAACGATCTGCGTTCCGCGCCGGGTGCCCGTCGCGAGAAGCACCGTCCGGGCCGTGGCATCGGTAGCGGTCTGGGTAAGACTGGTGGCCGTGGCCACAAAGGTCAGACCTCCCGCTCCGGTGGCTCCATCGCTCCGGGCTTCGAGGGTGGTCAGCAGCCGCTGCACCGCCGTCTGCCGAAGTTCGGCTTCGTCTCCCTGAAGGCTATGGATCGCGCCGAAGTGCGTACCTCCGAGCTGAACAAGGTAGAGGGTGTTGTAACTCTGCAGGCTCTGAAGGATGCCAATCTGGTTGGCCAGCACGTGCAGCGTGTGAAAGTCATGCTGTCCGGTGAGGTTACCCGTGCGGTCACCCTGAAAGGTATCGCTGCCACCAAAGGTGCGCGTGCGGCTATCGAAGCAGCTGGCGGTAAGTTCGAGGAATAAATGGCTAAGCAAGGTGCTCTCTCTGCTCTGGCTGGTGGCGGGTTGTCCGAACTCTGGGCTCGTCTGCGTTTTCTGTTCATGGCGATCATCGTCTATCGAATCGGCGCGCATATCCCAGTTCCCGGTATAAACCCTGACCGTCTGGCCGATCTGTTTCGACAGAATGAGGGGACCATTCTTAGCTTGTTCAACATGTTTTCCGGCGGCGCGCTGGAGCGGATGAGCATCTTTGCACTGGGGATCATGCCGTACATCTCGGCATCGATCATCATGCAGCTGATGACCGCCGTCAGCCCGCAGCTGGAGCAGTTGAAGAAGGAAGGTGAAGCTGGCCGTCGCAAGATCAGCCAGTACACCCGCTACGGCACACTCGTCCTGGCGTTCGTTCAGGCCATCGGTATGTCCGCTGGTCTGGCTAGCCAGGGCGTTGCGTTCTCGGGCGATTTCGGCTTCCACTTCGTGGCGGTCACCACTTTCGTGGCGGGCGCGATGTTCATGATGTGGCTGGGCGAGCAGATCACTGAGCGCGGTGTCGGTAACGGTATCTCGATGCTGATTTTTGCGGGCATCGTAGCCGGTCTGCCGTCGGCAATCGGGCAGTCTTTCGAGTCTGCTCGCCAGGGCGATATCAACATCTTCGCTCTGATCGCCATCGGCCTGTTGGCAGTAGCGATCATCGGTTTTGTGGTGTTCATCGAGCGTGGTCAGCGTCGCATTGCGGTGCACTACGCCAAGCGTCAGCAGGGCCGCAAGGTCTTTGCTGCGCAGACCAGCCACTTGCCGTTGAAGGTGAACATGGCGGGCGTAATCCCGGCCATCTTCGCTAGCAGCCTTCTGCTGTTCCCGGCCTCGCTGGGTGCCTGGTTTGGTCAGTCCGAGGGTTTGGGCTGGCTGCAGGACATTTCGCAGGCTATCGCTCCTGGTCAGCCGTTGAACATTTTGCTGTTTAGTGCAGGGATCATTTTCTTCTGCTTCTTCTACACAGCGCTGATGTTCAACCCGAAAGACGTAGCGGAAAACCTGAAGAAGTCCGGTGCCTTTATTCCGGGCATCCGTCCGGGCGAGCAGTCTGCGCGCTATATCGATGGCGTTCTGACTCGCTTGACCATGTTCGGTGCTCTGTACATGACGGCCGTGTGCCTGCTCCCCCAGTTCCTGGTGGTTGCAGCCAACGTTCCGTTCTACCTTGGCGGGACCTCGTTGCTGATCGTGGTCGTGGTTGTGATGGACTTCATGTCTCAAGTGCAATCGCACCTCGTGTCTCACCAGTACGATTCCCTGATGAAGAAAGCCAACCTGAAGGGCTATGGCAGCGGCATGCTCCGCTGATCCACCCGTAAGGTTCGAGGAGTTGGTAATGAAAGTTCGTGCATCGGTGAAAAAGCTGTGCCGTAACTGCAAAATTATCCGTCGCGAAGGTGTCGTGCGGGTGATCTGCAGCGCAGAGCCGCGTCACAAGCAGCGCCAAGGCTGAGTGTGAACCACGCGTGATAAGCCCGGCAGCTAGTGCGCTGCCGGGTTGATTATTTGTTATTACAGCGTTAATATCTCGCGCCCTATTTCTTGGCTTCCGGGGCGTAGGTAGCTGTCAATTGGAGTTCCACTGAATGGCCCGTATTGCAGGCGTTAACATTCCGGATAACAAGCACACTGTTATCTCGCTGACCTACATCTTTGGTGTTGGTCGCACCACTGCACAGAAAATCTGTGCCGCTACCGGTGTAAATCCGGCTGCGAAAATCAAGGATCTGACTGACGAGCAGATCGAACAGCTGCGTGGCGAAGTAGCCAAGGTGAATACCGAAGGCGACCTGCGTCGTGAAGTGAATATGAAGATCAAGCGCTTGATGGATCTGGGTTGCTACCGCGGCCTGCGTCATCGTAAAGGTCTGCCGGTTCGCGGTCAGCGTACCAAGACCAACGCTCGCACCCGTAAGGGCCCGCGTAAGCCGATCCGCAAGTAATCGCATTCGCGAATCGACAGGAATTTAGTCATGGCAAAACCTGCTGCTCGTACTCGTAAAAAAGTCAAAAAGACAGTGGTTGATGGCATCGCCCACATCCATGCGTCTTTCAACAACACTATCGTGACCATTACCGACCGTCAGGGTAACGCCCTGTCCTGGGCTACCTCCGGTGGTTCGGGTTTCCGCGGCTCGCGTAAATCCACTCCATTCGCTGCCCAGATCGCCGCTGAGCGTGCTGGTCAGGCTGCACTGGAATACGGTCTGAAGAACCTCGACGTCAACGTCAAAGGTCCAGGTCCGGGTCGCGAATCCGCCGTGCGTGCTCTGAACGCCTGCGGCTACAAAATCGCCAGCATCACCGACGTGACGCCAATCCCGCACAACGGGTGCCGTCCGCCGAAGAAGCGTCGCGTGTAATCAGGAGACAGTGAGAAATGGCTCGTTACATTGGTCCCAAATGCAAACTGTCTCGTCGTGAAGGCACCGATCTCTTCCTGAAGAGTGGTGTTCGCGCGCTTGAATCTAAGTGCAACATCGAAGCAGCTCCGGGTATCCACGGCCAGCGCCGTGGCCGTCAGTCCGACTACGGCACCCAGCTGCGTGAGAAGCAAAAAGTTCGTCGTATCTACGGCGTACTGGAGCGTCAATTCAGCGGTTACTACAAGCAAGCTGCCAGTCAGAAAGGCGCCACCGGCGAGAATCTGCTGCAACTGCTGGAGTGCCGTCTGGACAACGTGGTTTACCGTATGGGTTTTGGCGCTACTCGTGCCGAGTCCCGTCAGCTGGTTTCGCACAAAGCGATCAGCGTCAACGGTCAGACCGTAAACGTACCGTCCTACCAAGTTAAGGCTGGCGACGTCGTTGCTGTTCGCGAGAAATCGCGCAATCAGCTGCGCATCGCTCAGGCTCTCGAGCTCTGCGCCCAACGTGGCCGTGTTGAGTGGGTAGAAGTAGACGCCGAGAAGAAGTCTGGTGTGTTCAAGAACGTACCGGCTCGTGGCGATCTGTCCGCTGACATCAACGAGAGCCTGATTGTCGAGCTCTACTCCAAGTAAGGGCTAGAAAATAGGTGCATCCATGCAGATTTCGGTAAATGAGTTCCTGACCCCCCGTCACATTGATGTGCAGGAGGTCAGTTCGACCCGCGCCAAGATCACCCTCGAGCCTCTCGAGCGTGGCTTTGGCCATACCCTGGGCAACGCGCTGCGTCGCATCCTGTTGTCCTCCATGCCTGGCTGTGCAGTAGTCGAGGCCGAGATCGATGGCGTACTCCATGAGTACTCCGCGATCGAAGGTGTGCAGGAAGATGTCATTGAGATCCTGCTCAACCTGAAAGGTCTGGCTATCAAGCTGCACGGCCGTGACGAAGTGACCCTGACTCTGGCTAAAAAGGGCCCGGGCGTAGTTACCGCTGCCGATATTCAGCTGGATCACGATGTCGAAATCGTCAATGGCGACCACGTAATCGCCAACCTGGCCTCCAATGGCGCGCTGAACATGAAGCTCACCGTAGCTCGTGGTCGCGGCTATGAGCCGGCTGACGCGCGTCAGAGCGACGAAGATGAAAGCCGTAGCATTGGTCGCTTGCAGCTGGATGCTTCGTTCAGCCCTGTGCGTCGGGTTGCTTACGTGGTGGAAAACGCCCGTGTTGAGCAGCGCACCAACCTGGACAAACTGGTTATCGACCTGGAAACCAACGGTACTCTGGACCCTGAAGAGGCTATCCGTCGTGCCGCGACCATTCTGCAGCAGCAGTTGGCCGCGTTCGTCGACCTCAAAGGTGACAGTGAGCCTGTGGTGGTCGAGCAGGAAGACGAGATCGATCCGATCCTGCTGCGCCCTGTTGATGACCTGGAACTGACCGTACGTTCGGCCAACTGCCTCAAGGCAGAGAACATCTACTACATCGGTGACCTGATTCAGCGCACTGAAGTAGAGTTGCTCAAAACCCCGAACCTGGGCAAGAAATCCCTGACCGAAATCAAGGATGTTCTGGCTTCTCGCGGTCTGTCCCTCGGTATGCGCCTCGACAACTGGCCGCCGGCAAGTCTGAAGAAAGACGATAAGGCCACTGCCTGATCGTCATCATCACCGAACGAACAAGTTTGGTAAGGAATTGAACCATGCGTCATCGTAAAAGTGGCCGTCACCTCAGCCGCACCAGCGCTCACCGCAAGGCCATGTTCCAGAACATGGCGGTCTCGCTGTTCGAGCACGAGCTGATCAAAACTACCCTGCCGAAAGCCAAGGAACTGCGTCGCGTTGCCGAGCCGCTGATCACCCTGGCCAAGGAAGACAGCGTTGCCAACCGTCGTCTGGCTTTCGACCGTACTCGTTCGAAAGCTATCGTTGGCAAACTGTTCAACGATCTGGGCAAGCGCTACGCCACCCGTAACGGCGGCTACCTGCGCATCCTCAAGTGCGGTTTCCGCGCTGGTGACAATGCTCCGATGGCTTACGTTGAACTGGTCGACCGTCCGGTCGGCGGTTCGGTAGAAGCTGCCGAGTAAGTCTCTGTTCCCTACGCCGAGCCGGCTTGCGTCAAGCAGCCAGTTCAGGTCAAGGCAACGACAAACGCCCCAACAGTGTTGGGGCGTTTGTTTTTGCGGCGGAAAAATCCTGGCTTTTCTCCTGTTGCGGTGGTGCTCGGTTTGGACGCGTCCGGGCGTCTATCGAAAGAAAATGACTATCTTGTCGTTGTGTTTCATATATTGGCTCTTTCGTAAGTGCAGGACTACTCTCCTTTCATTGTCGGCCACAGCCATTGGAACCGACACGATGAGGAGAAGGAGAGAAGCATGTCGAACACAGGTAAATGCCCGTTTCATGTCGCAGGCCAGGGGACGACCAATCTGGATTGGTGGCCGAATCAGTTGCGTGTGGATCTGCTGAACCAGCATTCCGAGCGCTCCAACCCGCTGGGCGAGACATTCAACTACGCCGACGAATTTAAGAAGATCGACTATTCCGCCCTCAAGGGCGACATCCGCAAGGTACTCACCGATTCGCAGGACTGGTGGCCGGCCGACTGGGGCAGCTACGTCGGTCTGTTCATCCGCATGGCCTGGCATGGCGCCGGCACGTACCGTCTGGTCGATGGCCGGGGTGGTGCGGGTCGTGGTCAGCAGCGTTTTGCGCCGCTGGGCGCCTGGCCGGACAACGCCAACCTGGACAAGGCTCGTCGCCTGCTGTGGCCGGTGAAGCAGAAGTATGGACAGAAGATCAGCTGGGCCGACCTGTTCATGCTGGCCGGCAACGTTGCCCTGGAGTCTTCGGGTTTCCGTACCTTCGGCTTCGCTGCCGGGCGCGCGGACACCTGGGAGCCGGATAACGACGTCAACTGGGGCACGGAAAAGGAATGGCTCAAGCACCGTCGTAGCGAGGCGCTGAAAGACAGCCCGCTGTCGGCCACCGAAATGGGCCTGATCTACGTCAACCCGGAAGGCCCGGAAGCCAGTGGCGATCCGCTGTCGGCGGCGCCGTTCATCCGTGCCACCTTCGGCAACATGGCGATGGACGACGAGGAAATCGTCGCCCTGATCGCCGGTGGTCACACCCTGGGCAAGACGCACGGCGCGGTGCCGGGCGACAAGATCGGCCCCGACCCGGAAGCCGCTCCCATCGAGCAGCAGGGCCTGGGCTGGTTCAGCGGCCATGGCAGTGGCAAGGGTAAGGACGCCATCACCTCGGGGATCGAAGTCACCTGGACGCAAACGCCGACCCAGTGGAGCAACTACTTCTTCGAGAACCTGTTCCAGTACGAATGGGAGCAAGTCAGGTCGCCCGCCGGCGCGATCCAGTGGGTGGCCAAGGATGCCCCGGAGATCATGCCCGATCCTTTCGATCCGGCGGTCAAGCACAAGCCGACCATGCTCACCACCGACCTGACCCTGCGTTTCGATCCGGCCTTCGAGAAAATCTCGCGGCGTTTCCTCAACGACCCGCAGGCGTTCAGCGAAGCCTTCGCCCGCGCTTGGTTCAAGCTGACCCACCGCGACATGGGGCCGAAGGCTCGTTACCTCGGCCCGGAAGTGCCGAAGGAAGACCTGATCTGGCAAGACCCGCTGCCGCCAGCCGGCCCGCTGCCGTCCGCTGCCGACATCGCCGATGCCAAAGCGAAGATCGCGGCGCTGGGCCTGAGCGTATCCGAACTGGTTTCCCTGGCTTGGGCCTCGGCGGCCACCTTCCGGGGCGGCGACAAGCGCGGCGGTGCCAACGGTGCGCGCCTGGCGCTGCAACCGCAGCGCGGCTGGGCGGTGAACAAGATCGCGGTTGCCGCGCTGGCCAAGATCGAGGGCATCCAGGCTTCGACTCGCCTGTCTCTGGCCGACCTGATCGTCCTGGCCGGTAATCTCGGCGTCGAGCAGGCCGCCAGTGCTGCCGGTACGTCGATCGAGGTGCCGTTCGCCGCTGGTCGCGTCGATGCCTCGCAGGAGCAGACCGACGTGCACAGCGTTGAATACCTGCGTGGCCCGGCCGATGGCTTCCGTAACTGGAAGGCCGATGGTGTCGATATCGGCGACGAGGTGCTGCTGATCGACAAGGCTCAGCAGCTGACGCTGACCGCGCCGGAGATGACCGCGCTGCTCGGTGGCCTGCGTGTGCTGGGCGCCAACTGGGATGGCAGCCTGCGGGGTGTGTTCACCGACAAGGTGGGCGTGCTGAGCAATGACTTCTTCGTCAATGTGCTGAGCATGGGCCTGGAGTGGAAACCCAGTGGCGCGGGCTTCGATGTGCTGGAGCGCAAGACCGGGGCGAAGAAGTACACGGCCAGCCGTGCCGACCTGGTGTTCGGTTCCAACTCGCTGCTGCGCGCCTATGCCGAGGTGTATGCCCAGGACGGCGGCCAGCAGAAGTTCATCAAGGACTTCGTCGCGGCCTGGACCAAGGTGATGAACCTGGATCGTTTCGATCTGGCCTGACGCTTCACTGAGCGGTAACGCAACGCCTCCCTCGTGGAGGCGTTGTGCTTTTGCTTGACCGAACCCCGCGTCAGGCGGAGCATTGCCACTTGTTCATGAATGTTACAAGGAATGCCCGGCATGAAAGGCCATACCGAAGTCGTCGACTATCTCAAGCATCTGCTCAAAGGTGAGCTGGCCGCTCGTGACCAGTATTTCATCCATTCGCGGCTGTATGAGGACTGGGGCTTCAGCAAGCTTTACGAGCGCATCAACCACGAGATGGAAGAGGAAACCCAGCACGCCGATGCGTTGCTCAAGCGCATCATCTTCCTCGAGGGTGTACCGGATATGGTGCCCAACGCCTTCTCCTTCGGGCAGACCGTGCCTGAGGCGCTGAAGCTGGATCTGGCGCTGGAGTACGAAGTGCGCGCGGCCCTGAGCAAGGGTATCGAACTGTGCGAGAAGCACCAGGATTACCAGACTCGCGACATCCTCCTGGCACAGCTCAAGGATACCGAGGAAGACCACGCCTATTGGCTGGAGATTCAGCTGCATCTAATCGACAAGCTGGGGCTGGAGAAGTACCTGCAAAGCCAGATGTAAGCTGACTTGCCAAAGGAAGAGCCCCGAATGTGCGGGGCTCTTTCGTTTCAGGCGCGGTCGCGTTCCAGTAGTGGTTTGAGGAAGTGCCCGGTATGCGAGGCCGGGTTGGCTGCAACATCCTCTGGTGTGCCGGTGGCGATGATCATGCCGCCCTTGGAGCCGCCTTCCGGGCCGAGATCCACCAGCCAGTCGGCCGTCTTGATCACGTCCAGGTTGTGCTCGATTACTACCACGGTATTGCCGTGGTCACGCAGGCGGTGCAGCACGTCCAGCAGTTGCTGGATATCGGCGAAGTGCAGACCAGTGGTTGGCTCGTCGAGGATGTACAGGGTCTTGCCGGTATCGCGCTTGCTCAGCTCGCGACTCAACTTGACCCGCTGCGCCTCGCCGCCGGAAAGGGTGGTCGCGCTCTGGCCCAGCTTGATATAGGACAGCCCGACGTCCATCAACGTCTGCAGCTTGCGGGCGATGGCCGGCACGGCGTCGAAAAAGGAACGGGCCTCCTCGATGGTCATGTCGAGCACTTCGGTGATGCTCTTGCCCTTGTACTTCACTTCCAGGGTTTCGCGGTTGTAGCGCTTGCCCTTGCACACGTCGCACGGCACGTAGATGTCCGGCAGAAAGTGCATCTCCACCTTGATCACGCCGTCGCCTTGGCACGCCTCACAGCGCCCGCCCTTGACGTTGAAACTGAAGCGGCCTGGGCCATAACCGCGCGAGCGCGATTCCGGCACGCCGGCGAACAGCTCGCGAATCGGTGTGAACAGGCCGGTGTAGGTGGCCGGGTTGGAGCGTGGCGTACGGCCGATCGGGCTCTGGTCGATGTCGACCACCTTGTCCAGGTGCTGCAGGCCGTCGAAGGAGTCGTGCGCCGCCGCTTCCAGGGTGGTGGCACCGTTCAGCGCCGTAGCGGTCAGCGGGAACAGGGTGTTGTTGATCAGTGTCGATTTACCCGAGCCGGACACGCCGGTGACGCAGGTGAGCAGGCCCACCGGAATTTCCAGGTCGACATTGCGCAGGTTGTTGCCGCGTGCGCCCTTGAGCTTGAGCAGTTTCTTCTTGTCGCGCGGCGTGCGCTGCGCCGGATAGCGGATCTTCTCGCGGCCGGACAGGTATTTGCCGGTCAGCGAGTCGGGGTGATTCATCACCTCGTCCGGCGTGCCTTCGGCGACGATGCGGCCGCCGTGCACGCCAGCGCCTGGGCCGATATCGACCACGTAATCGGCCATGCGGATGGCGTCCTCGTCGTGCTCGACCACGATCACCGTATTGCCCAGGTTGCGCAGGTGATTGAGGGTGCCGAGCAGGCGCTCGTTGTCGCGCTGGTGCAGGCCGATGGACGGCTCGTCGAGGATGTACATCACGCCCACCAGGCCGGCGCCGATCTGGCTGGCCAGGCGGATGCGCTGCGCTTCGCCGCCGGACAGGGTGTCGGCGCTGCGATCCAGAGTCAGATAATCGAGGCCGACATTGACCAGGAACTGCAGGCGCTCGCGGATTTCCTTGAGGATCTTCTCTGCAATCTCGCCGCGCCGTCCGGTCAGGTGCAGGTTGGCGACGTAATCGCAGGCATCGCCGACCGGCAGGCCGGTCACCGCCGGCAAGGTCTTCTCGCCGACCCAGACATGTCGCGCCTCGCGGCGCAGGCGCGTGCCACGGCAATCGGGGCAGGGCTGGGTGCTGAGGAACTTGGCCAGCTCCTCGCGCACGCTGGCCGACTCGGTCTCGCGGTAGCGGCGTTCGAGGTTAGGAATGATGCCCTCGAAGGGGTGCGAACGTTTGACGATGTCGCCGCGGTCGTTGAGGTACTTGAAGTCGACGCTCTGCGTACCGCTGCCGAACAGGATCACCTTCTGGTGTTCGGTGGCCAATTCATCGAAGGGCTCTTCCAGGCTAAAGCCATAGTGCGCGGCCAGTGAGCCGAGCATCTGGAAGTAGTAGACATTGCGCCTGTCCCAGCCACGTATGGCGCCTTCGGCCAAGGTCAGCTCGCCATTGACCAGGCGCTTGCCGTCGAAGAACTGCTTCACGCCCAGTCCGTCGCAGGTTGGGCAGGCGCCGGCCGGGTTGTTGAAGGAGAACAGCTTGGGTTCCAGCTCGCTAATCGAGTGGCCGCAGTGCGGGCAGGCGAAGCGCGCAGAGAAGATGATCTCTTCGCCTGGCTCATCATCCATGGGGGCGATCAGAGCGATGCCGTCGGCCAGCCCGAGCGCAGTCTCGAACGACTCGGCCAGCCGTTGCTGCAGGTCTTCACGGACCTTGAAGCGATCCACCACCACGTCGATGGAGTGCTTCTTCTGTTTGTCCAGCTTGGGCAGCTCGTCCAGTTCGAACAGCTTGCCGTTGACGCGGGCACGGACGAAGCCCTGCGCGCGCAGCTCCTCGAATACCGACAGATGCTCACCCTTGCGTTCGCGGATTACCGGTGCCAGCAGCATCAGCTTGCGGCCTTCCGGCAGGGCCAGCACCTGGTCGACCATCTGGCTGACGGTCTGCGCTTCGAGCGGCAC
The DNA here is from genome assembly GCF_007049795.1 of Ectopseudomonas mendocina. Classification (GTDB taxonomy): domain Bacteria; phylum Pseudomonadota; class Gammaproteobacteria; order Pseudomonadales; family Pseudomonadaceae; genus Aquipseudomonas; species Aquipseudomonas mendocina_D. The sequence continues at coordinate 244,368 of NZ_SCFY01000004.1, read as the reverse complement.
GTCATGGTCCGGGCAGCGCGGAATACCGGCGCGGGCATACAGCAGGCGCAGGTAGTCGTAGATTTCGGTGATGGTGCCGACGGTCGAGCGCGGGTTGTGCGAGGTGGACTTCTGCTCGATGGAGATCGCCGGTGACAGGCCTTCGATGGTGTCGACATCGGGCTTTTCCATCATCGACAGGAACTGCCGGGCGTAAGCCGACAGAGATTCGACATAACGGCGCTGGCCTTCGGCGTACAGCGTGTCGAAGGCCAGGGAAGACTTGCCGGAACCGGACAGGCCTGTGATCACGATCAGCTTGTCACGCGGCAGGGTCAGGTCGATGTTCTTCAGGTTGTGGGTACGGGCCCCACGAATCAGAATCTTGTCCACTTAGGGAACCTCTAAAAGCTATCTGCGTTGCAAGCGCTGCGTTGAAAGCTGGCTCAGAATGCTCATTTACAGCTCGTAAACTGCGCTTCTTCGCCTACTTTCGCCTTGCGCTAGCTGCCTCGCTAACGCTTTTACAGGCTCCCTACAACGGCCTCGCTGGGCGGGCGGAAAACGGACGAGTATAGGGGGAGGCGGTGCCCTGCGGCAAAGTGTGCGCCTGTGCCGAAACGACGGCGGCTGCTAGAATCGCCGACCGATTTCCTCAGGGTGTATTCGATGCACGATCCGCACAGTGAGCGCATGAGCCGTGGCGAGGCCCGCGCGGCCGGTGGCCTGGCCATGGTGTTCGCGTTTCGTATGCTGGGCATGTTCATGGTGCTGCCGGTGCTGGCCACCTATGGCATGGATCTGGCTGGCAGTACCCCGGCGCTGATTGGTCTGGCTATCGGTGCCTATGGCCTGACCCAGGCCGTGCTGCAGATTCCCTTTGGCATCATCAGCGACCGTATCGGCCGCCGCCCGGTGATCTATGCCGGTCTGCTGATTTTCGCCGCCGGCAGCGTGCTGGCGGCCAATGCCGATTCGATCTGGGGTGTGATCGCCGGGCGCGTGCTGCAGGGCGCTGGCGCGATTTCTGCGGCGGTGATGGCGCTGCTGTCGGATCTGACCCGCGAGCAGCACCGCACCAAGGCCATGGCCATGATCGGCATGAGCATCGGCCTGTCGTTCGCCGTGGCCATGGTGGTTGGCCCGCTGCTGACCCGTGCCTTCGGCCTGTCCGGGCTATTCTGGGCCACCGGGGCGATGGCGCTGCTTGGTATCCTGATCGTCGCCGGTATCGTGCCGAAGGATGCCGGCCCACTGCAGCACCGAGAGTCTGGCGTGGCAGCACAGGCCTTGTGGCCGACGCTCAAACACGTCGACCTGCTGCGCCTGGACTTCGCCATCCTGGCCCTGCATGCGGTGCTCATGGCCAGCTTCGTCGCGCTGCCGCTGGCGCTGGTGGAGCAGGGCGGGCTGGTCAAGGAGGAGCACTGGTGGGTCTATCTCACCGCGCTGTTGATCGGCTTCTTCGGCATGGTGCCGTTCATCATCTATGGCGAGAAAAAACGCCAGATGAAGCGCGTGCTGCTCGGTGCCGTCAGCGTATTGCTGGCCTGTGAGCTCTACTTCGCCTTCTTCGGCAGCAGCCTGCGCGCGCTGGTGCTGGGGATCGTGGTGTTCTTCACGGCCTTCAACCTGCTCGAAGCCTCGCTGCCGTCGCTGGTCAGCAAGGTGGCGCCGGCCGGTGGCAAGGGCACGGCGATGGGTGTCTATTCCACCAGCCAGTTCCTTGGCGCAGCGCTGGGCGGCATTCTCGGTGGCTGGTTGTACCAGCACGTTGGCCTGAACGCTGTGTTCATCGGCTGTGCCGTGCTCTGTGCAATTTGGCTGGCTATTGCTGTTACTATGCGCGAACCGCCGTATGTCACCAGTTTGCGCCTGCCGCTCGATGTTGCGGCACTGGCCGATGTCGGACTGGTCGAACGCCTCAGGGCGACGCCGGGAGTGGCGGACGCCGTAGTGGTGGTCGATGAAGCGGCCATCTACATTAAAGTCGATACCCAACAAGTGGATCGCACGTCAATCGAGCGCCTGATCGCATCGGCGCCCGGGGCGTGAGGAGTCTAGGAGAACGTTATGGCCCGTGGGGTTAACAAAGTCATTCTGGTCGGCACCTGCGGCCAGGACCCGGAAACACGCTACCTGCCCAGCGGCAACGCAGTGACCAACCTGAGCCTGGCCACCAGCGAGCAGTGGACCGACAAACAGACCGGGCAGAAGGTCGAGAAGACCGAGTGGCACCGTGTTGCGCTGTTCGGCAAGGTTGCCGAGATCGCCGGCGAGTACCTGCGTAAGGGTTCGCAGGTGTACATCGAAGGCAAGCTGCAGACCCGCGAGTGGGAAAAGGACGGCATCAAGCGCTACACCACCGAGATCATCGTCGACATGCAGGGCACCATGCAGCTGTTGGGCGGTCGTCCGAGCGGTGATGAAGGTGGCGCTCCGCGTCAATCGCGTCCGGCCCCGCAGCGTGAGCCGCAGCAGGCTCCGCGTCAGGAGCGTCCTGCTCCGCAGCAGGCCCAGCCAGCGCCTGACTACGACAGCTTCGATGACGATATCCCGTTCTGATCTGATCGGGCTCTAGCCTATGCGAATGCGCCTGATGCTGCTGGGCGGCGGTAGTGCCCTGGGGCAAGCGCTGATCCGTCTTGGTGCCGAGGAAGACATCGGCTTCCTCGCGCCTCGTCCGCCGGAAGACGGTTGGGATGCCGCCAGCCTGACTGAGCTGCTCGACGAGACCCGCCCGGATGCACTGATCAACCTGGCTTACTACTTCGACTGGTTTCAGGCCGAGTCGGTGTCCGAGTCGCGCCTGCAAACGCAGGAACGCGCCGTGGAGCGCCTGGCCGAGCTGTGTCAGCACCACTCCATCGTCTTGCTGCAGCCGTCCAGCTATCGGGTTTTCGATGGTTCGCGAATCACGGCTTATAGCGAGAAGGAAGAGCCGATCCCGCTCGGGCTGCGCGGCCAGGCGCTGTGGCGTCTGGAGCAGAGCGTGCGGGCGATCTGTCCGCGTCATGTGCTGCTGCGCTTTGGATGGTTGCTCGATGACAGTCGTGAAGGGTTGCTGGGGCGCTTTCTACTACGTGCCGAGCGCGACGATGCCCTTTATCTAGCCGATGACCGGCGCGGTAATCCCACCCCGGTGGACGATGCGGCGCGGGTGATTCTGGCCGTGCTCAAGCAGCTCGATTGCGAGTCGCCGCTGTGGGGCACCTACCATTACGGTGGCCACGAGACCAGCACATCGCTGAATCTGGGGCAGGCGGTGCTCAGCGAGGCACGTCACTATCGCAGCAATCTGGTCGAGGACGTCGCGCCGCAGGCGCACGCTGCTCGCCCGGATGCAGCCGATGAACCGCAACACGCCGTACTGGCCTGCAAGAAGATTCTTCACACCTTCGGCATCAAACCGCGCGCCTGGCGCTCCGGTCTGCCAGCGCTTTTGGATCGTTATTACCGTCATGGCTGAAATTCTCGTTACAGGCGGCGCTGGCTTTATTGGCTCTCACCTGGTCGATGCCTTGCTGGCTGCCGGCCACGACGTGCGCGTGCTGGACAATCTGTCCATGGGTAAGCGGGGCAACCTGCCGCTGGATAATCCGAACCTGCAGCTCATCGAGGGCGATGTCGCCGACGCGCAACAGGTCATGCTTGCCGTGGCCGGTTGTGACGCCGTGGTGCATTTGGCAGCGGTGGCGTCCGTGCAGGCTTCAGTCGATGACCCGGTGGCGACTCACCAGAGCAATTTCATCGGTACGCTCAATGTCTGCGAGGCGATGCGTCAGCATGGCGTGCGGCGAGTCGTCTATGCCTCCAGTGCTGCCGTCTATGGCAACAATGGCGAAGGTGTGGCGATCATTGAGGAAACCGCCAAGGCTCCCTTGACGCCCTACGCGGCGGACAAGCTGGCCAGCGAGCAGTATCTGGATTTCTACCGCCGCCAGCATGGCCTGGAACCGGCGGTGTTTCGTTTCTTCAATATCTTCGGCCCGCGCCAGGACCCGTCCTCGCCGTACTCCGGGGTGATCAGCATCTTCACCCAGCGTGCGCAGCAGGGGCTGCCGATCAGCGTCTTCGGCGACGGCGAACAGACCCGAGATTTCTTCTACGTCGGTGATCTGGTTGTGCTGTTGATGCAGGCGCTGCTCAACGATCAGGTGGTGAGTGATCCGGTCAACGTGGGGTGGAGTCAGGCGGTAAGCCTCAATCAATTGCTGGCGGAGATCGGCGCGCTTTGTGGCGGCTTGCCGCAGGTGACGCATTTGTCGGCCCGTGCTGGTGATATCCGCCACTCGCGTGCTGACAATGCGCGCTTGCAGGCTCATTACCGCATGCCGGAACAGACGCCGCTGCGTGAAGGATTGCGCCAACTGCTCGGTTTGTGAGTCGAGCTCATGAAAAAGCCGGCATGCGCCGGCTTTTTCATTTCTGCGAGGCTTATCAGAACTTGTAACCCAGGCCGACCATGTAGATGAAGGGGTCTACGTCCACGTCAACCTTGGCCCGCACACCGAGGGCGTTGTTGTCGACATAGGCGGTGGTGTCGATGTCGATGTAGCGCACCTGAGCGTTGAGCATCAGGCTATCGGTCAGCATGTAGTCGGCACCCACCTGCCAGGCCAGGCCCCAGGAATTCTTCGCGCGGAAATTGTCGAAGCCGTTGGCGCTGGCAGCGCTACCGACGTGTTCGTCGAAAATCCAAGTGTAGTTGATACCGGCGCCGACATAGGGCTGGAAGGCCGACTTTGCGTCCAGCGGGTAGTACACCAGACTCAGGGTCGGCGGCAGGTGCTTGAGGCTGCCCAGCTTGCCATTGGCTGCACCTAGGACGGTGCCCTTGATCTTCACGTCATGCTCGAACGGGGTTGCCGCCAGCAACTCGATGCCCAGATTGTCGGTGAGCATGTAGGCGAAGTTCAGACCCAGCTGGGTGTCACTGCTCATGGTTGCTTTGCCGCCCAGGTCGGCACCGGCGAGGCCGCCGCGATCGACCTTGACGCTGGAGGAGTCGGCCTCCGGGTTGACGGTGATGGCGCCGGCGCGGATGAGGATGTCGCCAGCCTGGTGTGCCTGGGCGACAGGGGCAGCGATGGCGAGGGCCAGCAGTGAGGCAGTGAACAGTGACTTGTACATAGCGAGCTCCAGTTCGAGTCGGTTGTGTGTCTTGGCTGAAATCAATGCTAAGCCAAGCAACAATTCACTTTTTGACTTGGCTCAATAGATCGACGGGCTCTGCTGCGGTGTTTTGTCCATTGCTTCGAATGCGTCTGTAGATGATAATGTTTCTCTTTTTGAAGCAAGCCCGTCTGTCGAGGACCCCCTGCGCATGAATCGCTTCCCCCACCGTTCCCTGGTCGTGGCACTGATGTTGAGCAGCGGCTCGCTGCTCGCCGCGCCACTGGATACTGCGCTCGACGAAAGCCAGCGCCTGGCCGCCGAGGCGAAAGCCTCCCAGGGCCGTGTTGAACAGCTGGATGACGCCAGCCGTGAGATGCTCAATGAGTACCGAAATGCCTTGCAGCAGGCTGAGGCTTTGAAAGGTTATAACAGTCAACTTCGTGACCTGGTCGAAGCCCAGCGTCAGGAGCTGGCCAGTTATCAGAAGCAGCTCGATGGCATCGAACGCACCCAGGAAGCGGTAAGCCCGCAGATGGTCAAGATGGTTGAGGTGCTGGGTGAGTTCATCGCCGCGGACCTGCCGTTCCTGCCCGAGGAACGTGAAGACCGTCTGGCTCAGCTGCAGGACCTGCTACCGCGCGCCGATGTCAGCCTGGCCGACAAATATCGCCGCATCCTCGAGGCTTACCAGATTGAAAGCGACTACGGTCGCACCCTGGAGGCCTGGCGTGGCGAACTGAACCAGGCCGATGGCGGCTCGCGTAGCGTCGAGTTCCTGCGTCTGGGCCGCAGCATGCTCTATTACCAGACCCTCGATGCTCATGAGAGCGGCTGGTGGAACCCGCAGTCCGACGCCTGGGAAGTGCTCGATGGTAGCGCGCGTCGTCCGTTGACCCAGGCCATCGCCATCGCCCGTCAGCAACAGGCGCCTGCCGTGCTGTCCCTGCCGATCAAGACCCTGGCCGAGGAGGCCGCACAATGAGTCGTCGTGTTGTAGCCGTATTGGCGCTCAGCCTGTTGCCCGCACTGGCCGCCGTGGCCGAAACCCTTAACCCCGATCAACTGCTGCAGCGCATTCGCAGCGAGCGCGCGGCCGAAGTCAGCGCCATGCAGGAACGCGAGCAGGCGTTTCTCGCCAAGCGTAGCGAGCAGGCGCAGTTGCTGGCTGCCGCACGTTCCGCGCTGAATACCCAGAAAGCCGAAAGCGAACGCCTCAAGGCCGAGTTCGACCGGCAGGAGGCCGAACTGGCCGAGCAGGAAAAACTGCTGGCACAGCGCGTTGGTCACCTCGGTGAGCTGTTTGGCGTGGTGCGCCAGAGCGCGGGTGATGTCGCTGGTCAATGGCAGGACAGTCTGCTCAACGCCCAGTATCCGGAGCGTCTGAAGCGCCTCAAAGCATTGGCCGAAAGCCGCTCGCTGCCGTCCGCTGACGATCTTGACGGCTACTGGATGCTGCTGCTCGAAGACCTGGCTGCCAGCGGCCGTATCGAGCGCCTGCAACTGCCGGTGGTGAGTGCCGATGGTTCGCGTCAGGAGCAGCAGGTACTGCGTGTTGGCGCCTTCGCTGTGTATGGCGAGGATGCCTTCCTGCGTTACGACGCCGATGCCGGGCAACTGGTGGCGCCGCCGCGTCAGCCGTCCGGCCTGGGCCAGGTCAAGGACTACCTGAGCAGCACCGATGCGCTCGCCACGCTGCCCATCGATCCGAGCCGTGGCAGCCTGCTGGCGCAGCTGCAGCAGCAGCCGACTCTGTGGGACCGTCTGCAACAGGGTGGTCTGGTCGGTTGGGTGATCGTCGTGCTGGGTGCTTTCGGCCTGCTTCTCGCTGTGTGGCGCATGGTCTACCTGGCTCGCGTTGGTAGCGGCGTCAAGGCGCAGATGCACGACCTCAGTGCGCCGCGTAATGACAACCCGCTGGGCCGCGTGATTGGCGTACTGGGCGTCAAGCCACAACTGGCCGACCTGGAGACGTTGGAGCTGAAGCTCGACGAAGCGATCCTGCAGGAAACGCCGCCGCTGGAGAAAGGCCAGGGCCTGCTCAAGCTGCTGGCAGCCGTGGCACCGCTGCTTGGCCTGCTGGGCACCGTGACCGGCATGATCGTGACCTTCCAGGCCATCACCCAGAGCGGTGGCGGCGACTCGCGCCTGATGGCCGACGGTATCTCCCAGGCGTTGGTAACCACCGTGCTGGGCCTGGTGGTAGCCATTCCGCTGCTGTTCCTGCACAGCCTGCTGGCCAGCCGCAGCAAGGGCTTGATCCAGGTTCTGGAACAGCAGAGCGCTGGTCTGATTGCCCTGCACCTGTCGGGAGCGCCGCGCCGTGACTGACCTGTTCGCCTTCTGGCTGCGTGCAGTCGACAGTGCTCATGCACTGCTCGACTTCATGAGCGCTGGCGGCGTGGTGATGTGGGCGCTGGCGGTGCTCTGCGTGGTGTTCTGGACCCTGGTGTTCGAGCGTTTCTGGTACATGCGCAGGATTTTCCCGCGCTGGGTGCAGGAGCGCCGTGAGGCCTGGCAACAGGTGCTCGCCGATGACAACGGCAACTGGCAGCGCGCCGTTCGCCTGGCCTGGCTGGCGCAGGCGCGTCAGCAACTGGCCGCGCCGCTGCGCCTGGGCAAGACCCTGGTGGCGCTGTATCCGCTGCTCGGCCTGCTCGGCACCGTGCTTGGCATGATCGCCGTATTCGATGTGCTCGCCCTCAACGGCACCGGTAACCCTCGCGGCATGGCCGCAGGCGTGTGGCAGGCGACTCTGCCGACCATGGCCGGCATGGTCCTGGCCATTCCTGGATTGTTCAGCCTGGCTCGCCTCGAACGCGAAGCCAGCCAGGCCATCGAGCGGCTGGCCGACCAGCTGCGTCACGACTGAGATCGCCCAACATGAGAATGCGTCGTCACCACCAGCAGGACGAAGACACCGGCATCGACCTCACGCCGATGCTCGACGTGGTCTTCATCATGCTGATCTTCTTCATCGTCACCAGCTCCTTCATTCGTGAGTCTGGCGTCGAAGTGCAGCGCCCGCAGGCGGAAACCGCCAGCCCGCAGGACAAGGGCAATATCCTTATCGCCGTCACCGCCGACGGGCAGATCTGGATGGACAAGCAGCCGGTCGACATCCGCAGCGTGCGGGCGCATGTCGAGCGTATGCGCGTCGATCAGCCGGATGGCGCCGTGGTGGTGCAGGCCGATCAGGATGCGCGTACCGGCCTGGTCGTCCAGGTGATGGATCAGGCGCGTCTGGCCGGTGTGCAGGATGTCGCTCTGGCCGCTGGTAGCGGAGTCAACTGATGCGCCTGCCGCTGTCTTTTCTCGGCGCCTGCCTGATGGCCTTGGGGCTGTTCGCCCTGATGTTGTACATGGTCGCGCCACCGAGCGCCAAGGTGAGTCAGGACCCGGTCAGCGTGGCCAATTTCGTGCGCATGGACGGTAACGCCAGCGAGACCGCCAGCCGTACCCGTCAGCAGGCACCGCAGCCGCCGCAACCGCAGACGCCGCAGCCACCCACGCCACCGACGCCGCAAACGGCCACGCCGAATGCCAACCTGCCGGCGCTGGACATCCAACTGCCCAGCCTGGCCAGTGGTATTGCCGTCAACAGCGCGCCGGCACCGAGCTTGTCCGGTCTTGCACCGGGTGCTCCGGCACCGACGCCGCCGAGTGAGGCAGCCGAGGCCGGTGGGCAGATGGGCGGGATGGAGAGCGAAGTCATGCCGCTCAATGACGTGCGCCCGGATTACCCGCGATACGCCCTGCAGCGTGGCATTGAAGGCTTCGTCAAACTGGCGTTCACCATCAATCGTTCCGGCAACGTGGAAAACATCCGTGTGCTGGAGGCCAATCCGCGTAACGTGTTCGAGCGCGAAGCGCGCCGTGCCGCCTCTCGCTGGCGCTTCGCGCCACGTACCGAGGGTGGTCTGGCTGTAGACCGCGAGGCGGTAAAAACCCTCTACTTCCGTCTGGAAAGGAGCTGACCATGTATCGTTGGTTGTTGCTCGTGATGCTCAGTGCTGCGGCCGTGCCTGGCATGGCTCAGCAGACCGTCGATCCGGCTGTGTTCAAGGCCCTGAATACGGCGCAGGTTGCGCAGCAGAAAGGCGACTACGCCGCCGCACAGCGCGCACTCGACGGCGTCCAGGCCAAGAGCGGCAGCCTCGAAGAGGCACTGGTCTGGCGTAGCAAGGCCTATGTGGCCTGGTCGGCCGGCAACAATGCTCAGGCCATCGACTGGCTGGACAAGGCTGTGCGTAGCGGCAAGCTTGACGATGAAATGCTGGCTGGCGAGCGTCTCAATCTGGCCAAGCTCAACCTGGGCGAGCGCCGCTACGCCAAGGTTGTCGAGTTGCTGGCACCGAATCAGGGCAATGCCTCCGAGGAGGTGCTGCAAATGCTGGTGCAGGCTTATCAGGGCATGAACCAGCCGGCCAAGGCGTTGCCGCTGGCCGAGCGATACGTGCAGGCCAATCCCAACGCCGCCGATATCTGGCTGCAGTTTCTGGTGGGTGCCAATGCCGACCTGAAACGTTATGCCCATGCCGAGCGCTGGCAGCGCCAGTTGCTGTCGCGCCAGCCGAACGAAGCCAAGGGCTGGCGTCAGCTGGCTGGCCTGCAGCAGATGGCCGGTAGCAATGACAAGGCGCTGGCGACCCTGCGTGCGGCGCATAGCAAGGGCCTGCGTTTCAGCGAGTCCGAGCTGGACAACCTGGTGCTGCTAGCGGGCGCTGCCGACCAGCCCTGGCAGGGGGCCAAGCTGCTGGCCGGGATGCTCGACAGTGGTCTGCTGGCCAACACCGCCGCGCGCCAGGAGCGCCTGGGGGTGTTCTGGTGGCAGGCGCGTGATCGTTCTGCTGCGGTACGCGTGCTGCGCCCGTTGGCCGAGCGTAGTGGCAATGGCAAGCATTGGCTTTATGTCGCGCAACTGGAGCTGGAACAAGCGCGCTGGCAGGCCGGCCTGGATGCACTGGCGCGTGCCGAGCGTGGTGGTGCCGAGCGAGCCAAGGTGCGCTCCTGGCGGCAATGGGCGGAAAGCGAGCTGCGCTTCGAGCGGGAGAACCGGGTCGCCAGTCGCAGTTGAGTCGTTCTCGGTGCGCACGGCGCACCCTACGGTAGGATGCGCCGCGCGCACCAAGTAAAAAGCCAGGCCCCTGGGTCTGGCTTTTTCTTGGGTGGCGTATTTGTAGGAGCGGCGGGCGGCGTTCCGATTTATCCGCGAATCTTTTCGCGGCTGAAGCCGCTCCTACAGTCACACCTACGAATGCCCGGCAGGGTCAGTTATCCGGCAATTCGTAGGCGTAGATCTTGTCCGCTTCCATCTGATAACCAACTTCGGCCAGCTCGCTGCTGACGTGTTCGGTTTTCAGCGGGCCTTCCACCCAGAACGGTTGGTACAACGCGTCGAGCAATACGCCGAGCTCGCTGGTGACGTGGACGATCTGGTTCGAGGGCGGTGGTGGTACGTGAATGCAGGCGCCGAAGTAGGGCACCAGTAAAAACTCCACCACCCGGCCTTCATCAGTCACGTCCAGCGGCACGATATAACCGGGTAGTTTCACCTGCTGGCCATTGAGTTCCTTGACCACCGGGGCGGCCGGCGATTGTTGCATCGCGGCCGGGCCAGATTCGGCCAGGGCGTCGGCCAATTGCGAGAGGTCGTGGATCGGCGCTGGGTTGATGACCTGCGGCGGAGCATCCGGCGGAATCAGATCGGACCAGGTGAGTTCGCGCACATCAGCGGCGGCCAGCGGTAGTGCCAGGCTCAGCAGCAGGGTGGCGAGCAGGGGGCGGGACATGAGGAACCTCGTAGTGAGAACGCCTGTGCAGTGTACGACAGGCGCTCTCAACTTTTCCTTAGAGCCTTATCGACAACCCATCGGCCAACGACTGCCGATAGGCCCGCCAGGCCGGCACGCTGCCCATCGCCACGGCTGCGGCGAGAATGCCACCAAGTAGTTTCCATTCGTAACTCGACGGCGCATTGAGTGCCAGATACAGACCGTAATTGGCCTGGACGAAGCCCTGGCTGCCGGCGATACCCAGATAGAGCAGCGCGACACCGAAGGCCACGCCGGCAAGCGCCAGAGTGAAGGCCTCAAGCACCAGCAGACTGGCGATATGCCAGGGGCGGGCGCCTACCGAACGCAGAATGGCCATCTCCCGGCGGCGCTCGTTGAGGCTGGTGAGAATCGCCGTAAGCATGCCGATCAGACCGGTCAGCACGACGAACAGCGAGACCACGAACAGTGCTTTTTCGGCCGTACCCATCAGGCTCCACAGCTCCTGCAGAGCGACGCCGGGCAGGATGGCCAGCAACGGCTCGCCACGGAACTCGTTGATCTCGCGCTGCAGGCTGAAGGTGGCGATCTTGCTGTTGAGGCCCAACATGAAGGCGGTGATCTGCTTCGGTTGCAGGTCCATGGCGCGAGCCTGATCTGCACTGATCTGCGCTGCGCCGCGTGCCGGCATGCCGTTCTGCCAGTCGATGTGCAGCGCCTCCATTCCAGCCAGGGAAATGTGCAGCGTGCGGTCGACCGGTGTGCCGGTGCGTTCGAGGATGCCGACCACGGTGAACGGCTTATCGTCGTGCTTGACCAGGCTGATGGTGGCGACGCCGTGTGCCAGGACGATGTTCTCGCCGAGACCGTAGCCCAGTGCCTGGGCGACCTCCGCGCCGAGTACTACCTCGAACGGGTCATCGGCAAACTCGCGACCCTGGGCCAACTTCAGCGCCTGGCTACGGGCGTAGCGGTAGTGCTCGAAATAGGCGGTGCTGGTGCCCATTACCCGATAGCCACGGTGCGAGTCACCGAGGGAAGTGGGGATGGCCCACTTCACCTGACGGTGGTTGGCGAAGTGCTCGAAACTGTCCCAACGGATGTTGTTGGTGGCGTTGCCGATGCGGAACACCGAGTACAGCAGCAGGTTCACGCTGCCGGAGCGGGCGCCGACGATCAGGTCGGTGCCACTGATGGTGTTGGCGAAGCTGGCGCGGGCTTCAGTACGTACACGCTCCACGGCCAGCAGCAGGCACACCGAAAGGGCGATGGCGAATACCGTGAGCAAGGCGGTGAAGCGGCGGTTGGCCAGGCTGGCCAGGGCGATGCGGATCAGGTGCATCTCAGGCCTCCTGTGGGCGCGTGGCGCGGTTGAGTTCGGCCAGTGAAAGGTTGCGGTCGAACAGCGAAGCCAGGCTCTGATCGTGGCTGACGAACAGCAGGCTGGCGCCGGCAGCGCGACATTCGGCGAAGAGCAACTGCAGGAAGGCCTCGCGGGCGTCGAAGTCCAGCGCCGAGGTCGGCTCGTCGGCGATCACCAGCTCTGGCTGGCCGATCAGTGCGCGCGCGGCGGCGACCCGCTGTTGCTGGCCGATGGACAGTTCATCGGCGCGACGGCCGAGCAGGTCGGCGCGCAGGCCGAGATGGTCGAGCAGCGCCGCTGCGGCGGCATCGATGCTGCCGTGGCGCTGGCGTGCGCGTTCGGCACGCAGGCGCGAGAAGCGGCAGGGCAGCTCGACGTTCTCGCGCACGGAAAGAAATGGCAGCAGGTTGAACTGCTGGAAGATGTAGCCAGTGTGGTCGACGCGAAAACGGTCGCGGGCACCGGCGGAGAGTTGGCCGAGGTCCTGGCCGAGCAGGCGGATATGGCCGCTTTGCGCACGTTGTACGCCGCCGAGCAGGCCGAGCAAGGTGGTTTTGCCGCTGCCACTTGGGCCTTTGAGAAACAGGGTTTCACCGCGTGCCAGGGTGAAGACGGGGATATCCAGCAGCTGCGCCTGGCCGGGCCAGGCGAAGCCGAGATTGGCGAGTTCGATCAGAGGTTCGGTCATTGTCTGCTGCGTGTCGGGAGAAGGCATTTATTGCCGGAGCGAGGGGCGCTCACTCCGGCAATGAGACGTGGCAGGTCAGAAGCTCAAGCGTGGCTGTGCCGGCGTCAGTTCCACGCCCTGCTGACCATTCGGGCCGATCAGTTGTACCTGAATCTTCTCGGTGGCGGGGAAGCGTTTGAACAGTTCGGCGAGATCCAACTGTTTCAATTCGTTGGCCTTGGCGCATTCGAAGCGATAGTGCGCATGGATGTCGCTGTGCTCGCCTTCATGATCGTGATCGTGATCGTGATCGTGATCGTGATCGTGATCGTGGTCAGCGTCGCCGAACAGTGGGCTTTCCAGTTCGACCTGGGTGGCCTTGCAATCGCTGCTGTTCAGGGCGAACAGGCTGATGGGCTGCTCCAGTTCCCGCTTGGCGGCGGCGACCTTGGCCTTGTCGGCATCGCTCTTGGCGGCATGCTCGAAGCCCACCAGGTTCATTGCCGGGCTTTCGAGTTGCAGCTCCAGCAGGTTGCCGTCCAGCGCTGCGTTGAGGCTGGCGACGCCGTGTTCGTGGGCACCCAGGCTGTCGTGGGAATGTTCGTGGTCGTGATCATGGCCGTGTTCATGGGCCTGGGCGGCGACCAGGGGCAGCAGGGCGAAGGGCAGGGCGAGCAGCAGGTGGCGCATGGGTGTCTCCAGCTTGGGTGCGAGTTAATTGTTACGTTATAACAACTTTCGTGGCGAACTGGCCAGCCTGACGCTGTCATGGGAGCATGCAAGATCCTGACTGGAGGCTGAACATGGTGCGAATACGTGGGCGCATTGGCGACTGGCCGGTGGATCTGACGGTGGAGCTGGATGCTGAGGACTGGGCTCAACTGGCACAGCACGTGGCCGTTACGCCGACACCCAGCGTAGCGGCAGCGACTGCCACAGCTGACGCGGGTGATGCGCTGTGGCAGACCGCGCTGCAGCTGGTGCGCGATGCAGGGCAAGTGGAAGGACCGAAACTGATGACGCAGCTAGTCGCGCTGGCAGGTGGCGAGGTCGCTGGCAAGCGTTTGCTGGTGCGTCTGCGTCATTGCGAGCAGATCCGCATGGAAACCGGCGCGGATGCGCCGATCTATCACTGGCAGGAGTAGTCGCTCAGGGTGTCGTGGGACAGCCCTGCTGTGAGCAGCGAAACATGAGCGGTTTCATCGGAGGTGCGCACGGCCTAGGCGGCCCCGCGACACCCTACAAAGGCCATCCGTGTCAGGCCGGAGCCTTATCTGTGTTGCCTTAGGGTGCGCCGCGCGCACCGAGCTCACCTGCTTGATCTGGCGAGTACCCGGTGCGCAAGGCGCGCCCCGCGGCGAGCGAGATTCAACGCTGGGATCAGTAGATCGCCTGATACAGCTTGCGGCGGTAAGTGGTGACCAGCGGGTGATCGCCGCCGAGCAGGTCGAACACTTGCAGCAGGGTCTTGTGCGGCAGGCCTTCGCTGTAGCTGCGGTTACGCACGAACAGCTTGAGCAGGCCGTCCAGCGCCGCTTCGTACTGCTGGCGCGCCAGTTGCTGCACGGCCAGTTGATACAGCGCCTCGTCATCCTCTGCGTTCTGCGCCAGGCGGCTTTTCAGGGTGGCGGCGTCTGGCAGGTCGGCGGCCTGACGCAGGAAGGTCAATTGCGCCTTGGCGCCGGCCAGCGCCTGCTTGTGCTCGTCACCCTTGACTGCGTTGAGCACGGTTTCCGCTTCGCCCAACTCGCCGCGCTCGGCCAGGCAGCGCGCGTAGAGGATCAGCGCGGCAGCATTTTCGTTGTCTTCGGTCAGCACCTGTTTGAGCAGTGCTTCGGTGTCGGCAAAACGGCCTTCGGCGAACAGCGCCTGAGCGGCCTCCATCGGGTCGGCGGCGGCAGGAGCTGGTTCGGCGACGTGAGGCTTGAGCATCTCGCGGATCGCCGCCTCCGGCTGGGCGCCGGCGAAACCATCCACCGGCTGGCCGTCCTTGAACAGCACCACGGTTGGCAGGCTGCGAATGCCGAAACGCATGACGATGTCCTGCTCGATATCGCAGTTGACCTTGGCCAGCAGCAGCTCACCGGCATATTCCTCGGTGATCTTCGCCAGCATTGGCATCAGCGCCTTGCACGGCGCGCACCACTCGGCCCAGAAGTCCACCAGCACCGGCTTGTTGAAGGAGTTCTCTATCACCAGTTGCTCGAAGTTGGCGGCGCCGGAGATGTCGAAGATGTAGGGGGAGTCGCTCATGGTCGGTCTCGAAAAACAGGGCAATGGTCTATTAATGCGGGCACTGCCGCACGGTTACAAGGGGCGCACGGCGTGATACAGGCTGACCTCGCGGAATTCGGCGGGCTCGGCCAGGTCTGGCCAGGTGCAGCCGTCCAGCAGTGCCAGGCGCTGGTACAGCGGATGCTGGAAATCCTTGACCCGTGAATCGGCCACCAGGGCCTGACGCCCGCGGCTGAGAAAGTGGTCGAGCAGCGGCAGATTGGCGCGATCGTAGAGCACGTCGGCGACCAGGATCAGGTCGTAGCGATCCGCTTCGGCGAAGAAATCGTCCGAGTAGTTCAGCGTCACACCGTTGAGTGCGGCGTTGGCGCGGCTGGCGGCCAGCGCCAGTGGGTCGAGGTCGCAGGCCACCACTTCTGCCGCACCCGCCTTGGCCGCGGCAATGGCCGCTACGCCGGAGCCAGCGCCGAAATCCAGCACGCGCTTGCCGCGTACCCATTCGGGGCGCTCGGCCAGCCAGCGTGCCAGCACCAGGCCGCTGGCCCAGCAGAAGCACCAGTAGGGCGGCTCTTCGAGGATGCGCCTGGTTTCTTCAGGGTTGAAGGCGCGCTCCATGTTGCTGGCATCGATCAGCCACAGGGCGATATCTGTACCGGGTAGTGTTTCGGCCATCAGGCGGGCATCGCCGAGTAATTCGCTGAGCGCGCGCTGCAGCGGTACGGGTGGCCTCATGGCGCCGGCACCAGGTGCAGCGCGCCAAGGTCCTGGTCGTTCAATTCGGCGATGGTGCGTGCCGGCAAGCGCTGTACCAGGCGTCCGGATTGACTGACGCGGCCGCGCAGTTCCAGGCGCAGGTCCTGAGGCGCCTGCTGCGTGTTCAGTGGCAGATGGAATGGCAGCGCTTCGCCGTCACCACGCAGATGAACCTGGCCAAGCAAGGCACGCGGGCGACCGCGCATGTCTACGCCCAATAATGCGAGGTCGACATCGGCGTCTGCGGCGACGCCAAGCAATTCGCCGCGCAGGCCTGGGCCCTGGATCGGTGCAGCGATGGGTTCTGCCTGTGTGGTGGCAGGAGTGGGTGGCGGCGCAGTGCTCGTGGGCTCGCCGGCGCAGGCAGCAAGCAGGCCGCTCAGGGCAATGGGTAGGAGGGGCAGATATCGATTCATGGCAGGTTCTGCTCTTGGAGGGGCATGGGCATAGCTTAATTTGTCTTGCCGCCGTAAGCAGGCGATCTCAAGGCTCCTTACATTTTTCAATGGCGTGCTATGCGCTACCATGGCGACTTTGCCGCCATTCGTCAGCCCTCACCATGCATTGTCCGTTCTGCGCTGCCAACGACACCAAGGTCATCGATTCCCGTCTGGTCGCCGAGGGCGACCAGGTCCGCCGCCGCCGCGAATGCGTGGCCTGCGGTGAGCGCTTCACCACCTTCGAAACCGCCGAACTGGTGATGCCGCGCCTGATCAAGCAGGACGGCAGCCGCCAGCCTTTCGACGAAGAAAAGCTGCGCGCCGGCATGCAGCGTGCGCTGGAAAAACGCCCGGTGAGCGTCGAGCGCCTGGAGGAAGCCATCGCCCGTATCAAGCAGCAGCTGCGCGCCACTGGTGAGCGCGAGGTGAAGTCGCTGGTGCTGGGTGAGTTGGTGATGACCGAACTGAGCAAGCTCGACGAGGTGGCCTACATCCGCTTCGCCTCGGTCTACCGCCGCTTCCAGGACCTCAACGAATTCCGCGAGGAAATCGAACGCCTGGCCCGCGAGCCGTCGAAAAGCCGATGAGCGAACGCGACCAATTCTTCATGGCGCGCGCCCTGCGGCTGGCGCGCAAAGGCCTGTACTCCACCCATCCCAATCCACGAGTCGGCTGCGTCATCGTGCGTGATGGCGAGATCGTCGGCGAAGGCTGGCATGCCCGTGCCGGTGAGCCGCACGCCGAGGTGCACGCACTGCGCCAGGCCGGCGACAAGGCGCGTGGCGCCACGGCGTACGTGACACTGGAGCCCTGCAGCCATCATGGGCGCACGCCGCCCTGCGCCGATGCGCTGGTTGCCGCCGGTGTCAGCCGCGTCGTTGCAGCGATGCAGGACCCCAACCCGCAGGTGGCCGGCAGCGGCCTGCTGCGCCTGGCCCAAGCCGGTATCGAGGTGGCCAGTGGCGTGCTGGAAAGCGAGGCGCGAGCGCTCAATGCCGGTTTCATCAAGCGCATGGAGAGCGGGCTGCCGTTTGTGCGGGTCAAGTCGGCGATGAGCCTGGATGGCCGCACTGCCATGGCCAGCGGCGAGAGTCAGTGGATCACTGGCCCGGCGGCGCGCGCGGAGGTGCAGCGTTTACGCGCGCAGTCCAGCGTGGTGCTCAGCGGTGCCGACACCGTGCTGGCAGACGATGCCCGGCTGACGGTGCGTCCCGACGAGCTGGGATTGGGGGTCGAAGCCACTTTCATGGCTGCTTCGCGACCACCGCTGCGGGTGTTGGTCGATGGTCGTCTACGCGTGCCGCTGAGCAAAGCCTTCTTCCAGGCCGGTCCGGCGCTGGTGGCCACCTGTGCGGCTGCCGCCGCCCGTGATCGCTATCTGGCCGATGGTCACGAACTGCTCGCCGTGCCGGGCAGCAATGGTCACGTCGACTTGCGCAAGTTGCTGCTGGAGCTGGCCGGCCGTGGCGTCAACGAAGTGCTGGTGGAAGCCGGGCCGCGTCTGGCCGGCGCTTTCGCCCGTTCCGGTTTGGTGGATGAGTACCGCATCTTCGTCGCGCCCAAGCTGCTCGGCTCCAGCGCGCGGCCGTTGTTCGAATTGCCGCTCAACCGCATGGCCGAAGCGCCGGAGTTGCAGATTCTCGATATTCGCGCCGTCGGCGACGACTGGCAGATCACCGCGGTGCCCAAGGCCAGATAGCGCACGGGCCATGCGTCGCGGCGATAAATGTGATAAAACACCACGCGGTTATTCATATGGCCGCAACGTTCTCAGGGCGGGGCGAAATTCCCCACCGGCGGTAATGGTTCGCAGAACCTAGCCCGCGAGCGCTCGCCATGGCTTCTGCCTGGCGAGGTCCAGCAGACCCGGTGCGATTCCGGGGCCGACGGTATAGTCCGGATAAAGAGAGAGCGGGATTCCCTCCACGGGCGCCTCGTGCGTGCCCGCGAAATCCCTATCGATCGGCATTGCCCTGTTTTTGACCAAAACAGGAGTTCGTCCATGCTGTTCAGCACCACCTTCAACGTGAAACCGGAGGGCTTATGTTCACCGGCATAATCGAAGCCATCGGCAGTATCCGCGCCATGACGCCGAAAGGCGGCGACGTGCGCGTCTATGTGGCCACCGGAAAACTCGACCTGGGCGACGTCAAGCTCGGCGATAGTATCGCCGTCAACGGCATCTGCCTGACCGCCGTGGAATTGCCCGGCGACGGCTTCTGGGCCGACGTCAGCCGCGAGACGCTGGCGCGCACCGCCTTCGTCGACCTCAAGCCCGGCAGCGCCGTCAATCTGGAAAAGGCCCTGACGCCCACCAGTCGCCTCGGCGGCCATCTGGTCAGCGGTCACGTCGACGGTGTCGGCGAGATCGTCTCGCGCGCCGATAATGCCCGCGCCGTGCAGTTCACGGTGCGCGCCCCGCGCGAGCTGGCCAAGTACATCGCGCACAAGGGTTCGATCACCGTCGATGGCACCAGCCTGACGGTCAACGCGGTCAATGGCGCCGAGTTCGAACTGACCATCGTGCCGCACACCCTGGCCGAGACCATCATGGTCGACTATCAGGCCGGGCGTAAGGTCAACCTCGAGGTCGACCTGCTGGCGCGTTACCTGGAGCGCCTGCTGCTCGGCGACAAGGCCGCAGAGCCCAAGGCCTCGGGCCTCACCGAAAGCTTTCTCGCCGAACACGGCTACCTGAAGAATTGAGGAGACGCCCCGATGGCACTCAATACCGCTGAAGAACTGATCGAAGACATCCGCGCCGGCAAGATGGTCATCCTTATGGATGACGAGGACCGCGAGAACGAAGGCGACATCATCATCGCCTCCGAATGCGTCACCGCCGAGCACATCAACTTCATGGCCCGCTTCGCCCGTGGCCTGATCTGCATGCCCATGACCCGCGAGCGCTGTGAGCTGCTCAAGCTGCCGCTGATGGCGCCGCGTAACGGTTCCGGTTTCGGTACCAAGTTCACTGTCTCCATCGAGGCGGCCGAAGGTGTGACCACCGGCATTTCCGCCGCCGACCGCGCGCGCACCGTGCAGGCTGCCGTGGCGCGCAATGCGGTGGCCGAGGATATCGTCAGCCCTGGCCACATCTTCCCGCTGATGGCCCAGCCCGGCGGCGTGCTGGCCCGTGCCGGCCACACCGAAGCGGCCTGCGACCTGGCGCGTATGGGCGGTTTCGAACCGAGCGGGGTGATCTGCGAGATCATGAACGACGACGGCACCATGGCCCGTCGCCCGGAGCTGGAGAAGTTCGCCGAAGAGCACGGCCTGAAGATCGGCACCATCGCCGACCTGATCCACTACCGCCTGATCCACGAGCGTACCGTCGAGCGCATTAGCGAGCAGCCGCTGGACACTGAGCTGGGTCAGTTCAATCTGGTGACCTACCGGGACGGCGTCGAGGACACCGCACACATGGCGCTGACCCTGGGCACCATCTGTGCCGAAGAGCCGACCCTGGTGCGCGTGCACAACATGGACCCGCTGCGCGACCTGTTCCTGGTCAACCAGCCGGGGCGCTGGAGCATGCGTGCGGCCATGGCCGAAGTGGCCAAGGCGGGTAGCGGCGTGGTGCTGCTGCTCGGCAACCCGCTGACCGGGCCCGAGCTGCTGGCGCTGATCGGTCGTCAGCAACCGGCCAATCCTGCGACCTACAGCACGGTGGGCGCCGGTTCGCAGATTCTGCGCGATCTTGGCGTACGCAAGATGCGCCTGATGAGCTCGCCGATGAAGTTCAACGCGATATCCGGCTTCGACCTCGAAGTTGTAGAATACCTGCCGGCCGATTAAAAGCGGCCCGAAGGGCCAAAGCTGATGACCCTCTCCCATTTATGGGAGAGGGTGCCCGCAGGGCGGGAGAGGGTGTTATGGCCAACGCCTAACCCTCTCCCTACGCGGGCCGCCCCAACCCCTCTCCCACAGGTGGGAGAGGGGAGCAAAGCCCGCTCCCTAGGGAGCACGAATTTTATTTTCGGAGCGCTCAGCGCTCCGGCTCTTTAACCCATGTGAGACCCGTCATGACCCTGAAGACCATCGAAGGTACCTTCATCGCCCCGAAGGGCAAATACGCCCTGGTGGTAGGCCGTTTCAACAGCTTCGTCGTCGAGAGCCTGGTCAGCGGCGCCATCGACGCCCTGGTTCGCCACGGTGTTAGCGAGAGCGACATCACCATCATCCGTGCTCCGGGTGCCTTCGAGATTCCACTGGTCACCCAGAAGGTCGCCCAGCGTGGTGAATACGCGGCGATCATCGCCCTCGGCGCGGTCATCCGTGGCGGCACCCCGCACTTCGAATACGTCGCCGGCGAGTGCACCAAGGGTCTGGCCCAGGTCTCCATGGAATATGGCGTACCGGTCGCCTTCGGCGTGCTGACTGTCGACTCCATCGAGCAAGCCATCGAACGTTCCGGCACCAAGGCAGGTAACAAGGGTGCCGAA
Organism: Ectopseudomonas mendocina; assembly: GCF_007049795.1. GTDB lineage: Bacteria > Pseudomonadota > Gammaproteobacteria > Pseudomonadales > Pseudomonadaceae > Aquipseudomonas > Aquipseudomonas mendocina_D. The sequence continues at coordinate 223,597 of NZ_SCFY01000004.1, read as the reverse complement.
GCTGCGCTGTCTGCCCTGGAAATGGTCAGCCTGCTGGCGCAGTTGGAGGCCAAGTGAGCAACTCCGGTAACGGCCAGCCGGCCAAGAAGGGGCCCAGCGGCAAGATTCTCGCACGCCGTGAGGCCCGTACCCTGGCCATGCAGGCGCTGTATTCCTGGCACATTGCCGGGCAGCCGCTGAACGAGATCGAAGCGCAGTTTCGTGTCGACAACGATTTCAGCAAGGTCGATGGCGCTTACTTCCACGAAATTCTGCACGGCGTGCCGCGGCAGAAGACCGAGCTGGACGAGGCCTTCACGCCGCTGCTCGATCGCCCGCTGGAAGAGATCGATCCGGTCGAGCTGGCCATCCTGCGCCTGTCCACCTACGAGCTGAAGAACCGCGTCGATGTGCCCTACAAGGTAGTGATCAACGAAGGTATCGAGCTGGCCAAGGTGTTCGGTGCCACTGACGGGCACAAGTTCGTCAACGGCATCCTCGACAAGCTCGCGCCCAAGCTGCGTGCGGCCGAAGTCAACGCCAACAAACGTTGAGGCCTATGGGGATGCTTGATTCACGATCTTGCGAGCTAGAGCCATGCAAGGCAAAAGCAGTCGAGGAAGCGCAGTGTGCTGTAGCACATGAGCATTCCGAGTCTGCTTTTAACGCAGCAAGGCCGACGCGCAGCAGATCGTTGCTTGCCCGTGAATGAGTTCGAGCTGATCCGTCGCTATTTCGCCGCCGCCCGTTGCGCTCAGGGCGGTGACGGCGTGGTTCGCGGTATCGGCGATGACTGCGCCCTGCTGGCGTTGCCAGCGGGCGAGCAGTTGGCGGTGTCCACCGATACGCTGGTTGCCGGGGTGCACTTTCCCGACGCCTGCGATGCCTTTCTTCTCGGTCAGCGTGCGCTGGCCGTCTCCGCCAGTGACCTGGCTGCCATGGGCGCTACGCCGCTGGCCTTTACCCTCGCGTTGACCTTGCCGAGCGCCAGTGAAGCCTGGCTGGCCGAGTTCGCGCGTGGCCTGCAACAGATGGCCGAGAATTGCTCGCTGGCGTTGGTCGGTGGTGACACCACGCGTGGCCCACTAAGCCTGACGCTGACCGTGTTCGGCCGTGTGCCGGCCGGACAGGCACTGTTGCGCAGCGGTGCGCAGGTGGGTGATCTGCTGTGCGTCGGCGGCGAGCTGGGTGACGCCGCTGGCGCCCTGCCGCTGGTATTGGCTCAGCGTGATGCAACGCCTGAAGTCGCCGAGCCTTTGCTGGCTCGTTACTGGTCGCCGCAACCGCAACTGGCCCTGGGGCAGGCACTGCGCGGCCGAGCCACGGCAGCACTGGATATTTCCGACGGCCTGCTCGCTGACTGCGGGCATATCGCCAACGCCTCGCAGGTCGCCCTGCACATTGAGCTGGCGCGTGTGCCGATGTCTGCGCCGCTGCGTGCCTTTGCCGGTGAAGAGCAGGCGCGGGTCTGCGCGCTCGGTGGTGGCGATGATTACCGCCTGGCCTTTACCCTACCGCCAGCGCTGCTCGCCGACATTCAGCGTGACTGGCCTGAAGTCCGAGTTATCGGCCGTGTGCTGAACGGCACCGGAGTGCAACTGCTGGATGCCCACGGCCAGCCAATCGAACCGCCGCGCGGCGGCTATCAACATTTCTGACAGGACGGAGTGCGTGTGACCGATCACCCCAACCAGGTTCCCGCCGAATACGTACCGCCCTCGGTGTGGCGCAATCCGTGGCACTTCATCGCCTTCGGCTTCGGTTCCGGCACGCTGCCCAAGGCGCCGGGTACCTGGGGCTCGCTGGTGGCGCTGCCGTTCGTGCCGCTGTGGCAGATGCTGCCGGACTGGGGCTACTGGCTGCTGCTCGGGGTCACCATGCTGTTCGGCTTCTGGTTGTGCGGCAAGGTCGCCGACGACCTGCGCGTGCACGACCATGAAGGTATCGTCTGGGACGAAATGGTCGGCATGTGGATCACCCTCTGGCTGGTGCCCGAGGGTTGGGTCTGGTTGTTGCTAGGCTTTCTCATGTTTCGTCTGTTCGACATCGTCAAGCCCTGGCCGATTCGCTGGGTCGATCGCCACGTACACGGCGGTGTTGGCATCATGCTCGATGACATCATCGCCGGGGTCTTCGCCTGGTTGGCCATGCAGGGGCTGGTGTGGGGTTGGGATCGTTATGCAGCGCTGTTGGGCTTTTAGAGAGGCAAGCAAAGATGGCTGCGAGGCTGTTGGCATTGCTGCTGGGCATGAGCGTAATCCTGACGGCGCATGCCGAACTGCAGCCGCCGGACGAGATTCAGGTGGCCAGCGAAGTCTGGGAAGGGCACACCAATGCCGACGGCACGGGCATGGCCTGGGATATCCTGCGTGAGGTGTTCGAGCCGGTCGGGGTGCGCTTGCATGTGCAGAGCGTACCTTACACCCGTGCGGTAGGTCTGGTGCAGCGTGGCAGTGCCGATGCCTGGGTGGGTTCCTACCGCGATGAAATAGCTGAAGGTGTGCTGTATCCGCGCTGGCATTACGACGGCGAGCGCGTCAGTGCACTCGGTCTGCGCGGCAAGCCGGCCCCCACGCTGGAGTCGCTCGGTGAGCTGCATCTGGTCTGGAAGCGCGGCTACGAATACCAGCGCTATCTGCCGAATGTGCGGCATTACCGGGAAGTTCGGCAGCATAGCGATATTCTTGGCATGCTTGATCAGGGGCATGCCGATTTCCATATCGACTCCCATTCGGAACTCGAGCTGCTGCTGGCGAATGTTGCGCGACGCGGCCGCTATCAGTTGGTCGAGCTGACCTGGTTGCCGCTTTACATCGGTTTTGCCGATAACGTCAGAGGGCGCGCCCTGGCCGAGCTGTTCGATCAGCGCATGGCGCTGCTGGTCAAGGCCGGGACGTTACGGCCAATCTTCGCGCGCTGGCAGCAGCCTTATCCCTTCGATTGAGCCGGGAGGCCGTCCTACATGCAGTTTCGTCACTGTCTCGCCGCGTTGGCGCTGTTGGGGTCGAGTGTTGTCTGCGCTGCTTCTCAGGTTCAGGTGGTTGGGCTGTTCCCCGGGGCCGCAGTGGTCAATGTCGATGGCCAGCGCAAGCTGGTGCGGGTCGGCCAGACCGGTCCGGGCGGGGTAGAGGTGGTCAGCGTCGACAAGCAGGGGGCGGTGCTGCGTGTCGAGGGTGTCGAGCGCGCCTATCCATTGAGTCGGGAATACAGTGCCGGTTTTGCCGAGCCGGTGAGAAAACGCCTGAGTATCGCCAAGGGTATTGGTGGCCACTATTGGGTCGCCGGGTCGGTCAACGGCCAGACGGTGCAGTTTCTAGTGGACACCGGTGCCACCTCGGTGGCTCTCAATGACGCGCATGCCCGGCGCCTAGGTATCGATTATCGAGTCAGTGGCCGGCCTCTACAGGTCAACACCGCCAGTGGTGTCGCGCGTGGCTGGCGCGTGATGCTTGACCGGGTCAAGGTCGGCGATCTCGAGGTGCTCGGCGTCGAGGCCGTGGTGCTGGAGGGGAGTGCACCGCATGAAGCCCTGCTGGGCATGAGCTTCCTCAGTCGGGTGGGCTGGCGCGAGGAGCAGGGCATGCTGGTGCTCGAATCCAAACTCTGAGACTTTCATTGAGCGTTTCGATACCGATGATCGGCAATTCTGACTGACCCGCCAGTGGGGCCTGCTGATACAATGCCGGCCCTGTTTAGTACTCATTGCCAGGAGCATCCGGTGTCCGTCGTGTTCGTCGCCGCCTCCCAACTGCCCACGCCCTTCGGTGTGTTCACCATGCATGGTTTCCTCGATGAGGTTACCGGCAAGGAACATGTCGCCCTGACCTTCGGCAATGTTGCCGACGGTGCACCGGTGCTGGGGCGTCTGCACTCCGAATGCCTGACCGGCGACGCGCTGTTCAGCCTGCGTTGCGATTGTGGTGCCCAACTGCAGGCTGCGCTGCAGGCCATCGCCAACGAAGGTCGCGGCGTGCTGCTATATCTGCGTCAGGAGGGCCGGGGCATTGGTCTGCTGAACAAGATCCGCGCCTATGAGCTGCAGGACGGTGGCGCCGATACCGTGGAAGCCAACGAGCGCCTGGGTTTCGGTGCTGACCAGCGTGACTACGCCATCTGCCTGCCGATGCTCGAGCATCTGGGCATCGACAGCCTCAAGCTGATGACCAATAACCCGCGCAAGGTCAAAGCGCTGGGTGACATGGGGATCGCCGTGGACCACCGTGTGCCACTGCAGATTGCACACAACCCCTACAACAAGCGCTACCTCGCCACCAAGGCCGGTAAGCTCGGTCATATGCTGGGCAACCAGCATCAGGGTGAGACCGAGGAGCGCCTGTGACCCGAGGCCAGGTAAAGCGGCGTCTTGCGCTGGCCTGGTGGCGTCAACTGGGCGTGGCGCTGGCGCCCTTGTTCATGTTCAACCTGCTGTTCGGCGGTGGCGGTCACACGGTCATGAGCATGCCGATGTTCATTGCCGGCCTGGCCTCGATGTTCGTCAGCCTGCCGCTGTTCTCCGCTTACAAACGTGCCCTGATTGCGACCGAGAAGGCCCTCGACAGCGACGCCGAGCCTGCCGCCTGGCTGGAGCTGGATCGTGTTCGTTTGCGCGCCTTGCTTGGCGCGGCGCTGCCTGCGTGGATTGCCGCGTTGGCAGTCCTTGCTGGTCTCGAGGCGATCCCGCTGGTACTGCTGGCGCTGTCGTCCATCGTGCTGCACAGCCTCTACCGCATACCCCGCCAGTTGGGTTGATGCGCACGCTGCTGCTCGCGCTTTGCCTGCTGGCGTTGCCGCTGTCAGCTGCCGAGCGTGTGATCAGCCTGGCCCCCTCGCTCAGTGAAATCATGCTCGACCTGGAGGCTGCTGAACTGCTGGTCGGCGTGCTCGAAGGCGATGAGCGTCCCGCCGCGCTGGTGCACCTGCCCACTGTTGGTCGTTATGGTCAGCTGGAATTCGAGCGACTGCTGCAACTGGCGCCGGATCTGATCCTTATCGCCCCTGGCAGCGTGCCGCCGGCGCAACAAGCGCAGTTGCAGCGTTTCGGTATCGACCTGCTGATCGTCGAGCCGCAGCGCCTTGACCAGCTCGGCGATGCCTTCGTGCGTATTGGTGAGCGAGTGGGCCGGATGGAGCAGGGCGAGCGGCTGGCGGCCGAGTTTCGCGCCGAGCTGCACGCGCTGCGCCAGCGCTACCAGCGGGAGCAGCCCCTGACGGTGTTCTATCAGGTCTGGCACCAACCGCTTTACACCATCGGTGGCGAGCAATTGATCGGTGACGCCTTGCAGGTGTGCGGCGCGCGCAACCTGTTCGCCGATCTACCGCAGCCGGCGCCACAGGTCAGTGTGGAGGCTGTGTTGGCGCGTGACCCAGACGTGATACTCGGCGGCAGCAATGCTGAGTTGAGCGCCTGGCAGGCCTGGTCGCAGTTGCATGCCGTGCGTCTGGAGCAGGTCTGGGCGGTGCCGGACAGGGGCCTGGAAAGGCCCAGCCGGCAGATGCTGGGCGCCATCGAGCAGTTATGTGAGCGGATGGCGGGTGCGCGGTAGCCCCTTCAGGCGGTGCGCACGGCGCACCCTACAGCGGTGGTAGGGTGCGCCGTGCGCACCAAGGTCAGAGTTGCGGCGTCCAGGTGACGGCGAACAGCGCGGTACGCCCGGCGCTGTTGTAGCCGAAACGGCCATTGGGTGTGCTGTAGGTCGCTTCTGCGTAATCCTTGTCCAGCAGATTATCCAGCTTCAGACTCAGCCCCAGTTCCTCATTGGCCTGCCAGGCGGCGCGCAGGCTTAGCAGACCGTAGCCGCTTATTTCGATCTCGTTGTCGGCATCGTCGTAACGGCCATTGATCGCACGCCAGCCTGCGCCCACCGACACATCGCCAAAGCGGCGGTCGAGGTCCAGGCTCAACGTGCGTTTGGCGCGGCGTTGCAGGGTATGACCGCTGGCGCGGTCACGCGGGTCGATCAGGGCTAACGCGAGATTGCCTTGCCAGCCGAACAACTCCTGCTGCACGGCGGCTTCGAAGCCATTGATCCGGGCTGTCTGGACGTTCTGTGGAATGAAGTTCTCGTCCAGGACGATGGCGTCCTCGATATCAGTTCGATACACGGAAGCCTGCAACGATCCTGTGTCGCTGTAACGGCTGCGCCATTGCAGCTCGTAGCTCTTGGAGCGTTCCGGGGCGAGGTCGGGGTTGGCGCTGGGGAAGCACATGCCACCAAAGCAGAAGTCCGGGTAGTAAAGGTCGTTGAAGGTCGGGGCGCGGAAGCCTTCGCTGTACGACAGGATAAGGTCGTTGGCGTTGTTGAGGGGTAAGGTCAATGCCGCGTTCCATGTGTTCTCGTTACCAAATTGCTGGTTGTCGTCGTGGCGCACCCCCAGCTCGGTCGAGAACGCTTCTCCGATATAACGGTGCTGGACGAAGGCCGCGCGGTTCCAGCGTGAGTCTTCGACAAAGTCCGTTGTGCCCTGTGCTCGATCTTCATACCAGTCCAGACCTAGCAGCAGTTGGTGGTTTTCGTTGAGTGTCAGGGTGTTCAGCCAGTTTGCTGCGTCGCGGTAGGTATTGAACTGGCTGACGGTACCGCCTGGCTGGTCGTTGCCGCTGTCGCGCTTGTCCTCGCTGTGTCCTAGTTCCAGGCGGCTGTTCCAGATTTCGGTAACACGAGCATCGATAAAACCAGAGATGCTGCTGAGCAGAAAATCTGTGGTTGGAAGGGAGCCAGTGAAGGTGTCGTCATACTCCACCTGCCCCCGCTGATCGAGCGCATTGAAGCCAACCTGCAGCGAATCGTTGAAGCTGTGCGACAGACTCAGGCTGAGCGAGCGGTTGCGGTAGGCGTCATCGTCGCCATTGGCGCCGAAACCGTCTCGGGTGGCGTCGATGCCGGCTGTCTCGTCCAGGGCCGCTCCCAGGTGAAAGCGTGTGCGTTCGTCGCCGCCGGAGAGGCCGAGGCTGCGCTGGTAAGTGCTGTCGCTGCCAGCCGCCAGGCGCGCGTAAGGCTTGAGGCCCTGGCCATCGCCTTGGCGAGTGAAAATCTGAATCACCCCGCCAATGGCGTCGGAGCCATACAGCGCCGAGCGCGCTCCACGAACCACTTCGATACGCTCGATCTGCTCGGGGGCGAGAAACTCCAGGCTGCTGGTGCCGCTGGAGGCGGCCGCGATACGTTGGCCGTCGACCAGGACCAGGGTTTGTGCCGTGCTGGTGCCGCGCAGGAACACGCCCGTCTGGCTGCCGGCACCGCCAGTGCGGACGACGCTGAGGCCGGGCACACGCTCCAGTAGCTCGGTAACGCTGCTGACCTGCAGGCGCTCGATGTCGTCCCGCTCGAACACCATGGTGGCAGCGGTGGCCTGCGCTTGCGGTTCGGCCAGGCGTCCGGAGGTGACGACCAGCGGCTCGGCCACGTAGGGCTCGGCGGCCAGCGAGAGACCTGGCATGACGGCGATGGCCAGAGCCAGACGAGACAGTTTCATTATCTTTCCTCAAGGGTCGGCAGACGTTCGAGGAGGGCAGAAACAAGCGCGGGCAGGGCGGCGCTTGACCGTGCTGCCCTCCGCAACACCAGTCGCACCGCCTTGGCCGGTCTCCGGGCTCTCGACCCGCGTCCGCCTTCCCAGGCATGGCCCAGTGGCTGTTGGACGTGGCGCAAGCTCAGCACTTGCAGTCGATTACCGTTGCGGGGGCAGCGCCGGATTCACACCGACTTCCCGTTTAACGCCGCTTGCGCAGCGCACCCTGGCGGAACATGAATGGCGCGCACCTTAGTGCGCGCGCGTATGAGTGACAAGCAAGCTCCGCTCATTCAACGATGAGCGGGCTTCATGCTCAGGCGCTCGCGTACCGCGCGTTCGATGCCGGCTTCGTCGAGACCGCACTCGGCGAGCATCTGGCTGGGTTTGGCGTGCTCGACGTAGTAGTCGGGCAGGCCCAGGTGCAGCATCGGCAGCTGGATGTTCTCGGCGGCGAAGAATTCGCTGACCGCACTACCGGCGCCGCCCATGATGCTGTTTTCCTCGATGGTCACCAGCAGCGCGTGGCTGCCTGCCAGTTCGCGCAGCAGGGCTTCGTCCAGCGGTTTGACGAAGCGCATGTCGACCACCGTGGCATCCAGGGTTTCACCCACGCGCAGGGCTTCGGCCAGTTGCACGCCGAAGGCCAGCAGGGCTACGCCCTTGCCCTGGCGGCGTACCACCGCCTTGCCAATTTCCAGCGGCTCCAGGCCGGCATCGAGCGCTGCATTGGGGCCGGTGCCACGCGGGTAGCGCACCGCTGCCGGGCCGTCGAACAGGTGGCCGGTGGTGAGCATACGGCGCATCTCGTTCTCGTCGCTCGGGGTCATCACTAGCATGCCGGGGATGCAGCGCAGGTAGGACAGGTCGAAGCTGCCGGCGTGGGTCGGGCCGTCTTCGCCGACCAGACCGGCACGGTCGATGGCGAACAGCACATCGAGGTGCTGGACGGCCACGTCGTGGATCAGTTGGTCATAGGCGCGCTGGAGGAAGGTGGAGTAGATCGCCACCACCGGCTTGGCGCCCTCGCAGGCCATGCCGGCCGCGAGGGTCACGGCGTGCTGCTCGGCAATCGCCACGTCGAAGTAGCGCTCGGGGAAGCGCTCGCTGAACGCCACCAGATCCGAGCCTTCCTTCATCGCCGGGGTAATGCCGACCATGCGCGCGTCCTGCTCGGCCATGTCGCACAGCCACTGGCCGAAGACGTTGGAGTACTTCGGGCCGCTGGGCTTCTTGGGTGCAGCGACAGGCGTCACCGGCTCCAGCTTGGTGATGGCGTGGTAGCCGATGGGGTCGGCCTCGGCCGGGGCGAAGCCCTTGCCCTTCTTGGTCACCACATGGAGGAACTGCGGACCGTCGAGGTCGCGCATGTTACGCAGGGTGGCCAGCAGCGTGGGCAGGTCGTGGCCGTCGATGGGGCCGACATAGTTCCAGCCCAGTTCCTCGAACAGGGTGCCGGGTACCAGCATGCCCTTGGCGTGTTCTTCTACCTTGCGCGCGATTTCCCAGGCGCCGGGCAGGCGCGAGAGGATCTTCTTGCTGCCCTCGCGCATGCTGGCGTAGGTGCGGCTGGAGATGATCTTGGCCAGGTAGTTGGACAGGCCGCCGACGTTCTTGGAGATCGACATGTCGTTGTCATTGAGGATCACCAGCATGTTGGCGCCGACGTCGGTGGCGTGGTTCAGTGCCTCGAAGGCCATGCCAGCGGTCAGGGCGCCGTCGCCGATCACCGCCACGCTCTTGCGCTTCTCGCCTTTCAGACGGGCGGCGATGGCCATGCCCAGCGCCGCGCTGATGCTGGTGCTGGAGTGGCCGACGCCGAAGGTGTCGTACTCGCTCTCGCTACGGCGCGGGAAGGCGGCCAGGCCGTCCTTCTGGCGCAGGCTGCCCATGCGCTCGCGACGGCCGGTGAGGATCTTGTGCGGGTAGGCCTGATGGCCGACGTCCCATACCAGACGGTCATCGGGGGTGTCGAAAACGTAATGCAGGGCGATGGTCAGCTCGATCACGCCGAGGCCGGCACCGAAGTGCCCGCCGCTCTGGCCAACGCTGTAGAGCAGGTATTGGCGCAGTTCGTCAGCGAGGGTTTCCAGGTCCGCTTCGGCCAGGCGGCGCAGTTCGTCGGGCGTGTTGGCGCTGTCGAGCAGCGGCGTCAACGGGCGCTCGCGGGGGATCTCGTGGAAAGTGGTCGGCATCAGGCGAATCGTTATAGGTGTAAAAAGATGCGGCAGTTTACCCGAAAAAGGTGGCTGCAAGCTTCACGCCCCGTGCGACAAGCCAACGCTAGCGCACGGAGACCCTACCAGGTGTCGACGAAGGGGCGTTTCTTGCCGTCGCGCCGGGGCGGGCGTGGCGCCGCATTGAGACCGCGCAGCAGCCAGGCGCGGCTGTCGGCCGGGTCGATCACCGCGTCGATCTCGAGATAGCTGGCCATGTTCAGCGCCTTGCCGTTGTCGTAGGCCTTGGCCACCAGCTTGTCGAACAGCGCCTGGCGCGTGGCCTCGTCCGGCTGGGTCGCCAGCTCCTTGGCGAAGCCCAGGCGCACCGCGCCTTCCAGGCCCATGGCGCCGAACTCACCACTGGGCCAAGCGGCGGTAAACAGTGGCGAATGGAAGCTGCCGGCGGCCATGGCCTGGGCGCCGAGGCCGTAGCCCTTGCGCAGTACCAGGGTGAAGAAGGGCACCGTAAGGCTGGCGGCGGTGACGAACAGGCGCGATACATGGCGCACCGTGGCCTGCTGCTCGGCTTGCGGGCCGACCATGAAGCCGGGGGTGTCGCACAGCGAGACGATGGGCAGGTCATGCGCCTCGCACAGTTGCAGGAAGCGCGCGGCCTTGTCGCCGGCCACGGCGTCGATGGCGCCACCCAGGTGCGCGGGGTTGTTGGCGATCAGCCCGAACGGTTTGCCTTCGATACGAATCAACGCGGTGATCAGGCCGGGTGCGAACTGCCTGCGCAGCTCGAGCACGCTGCCGTGATCGGCCAGCAGTTCGATCACCTGGCGGATGTCGTACACGCGCAGGCGGTTTTCCGGGATCACATGACGCAGCTCGCGGGCATCGCTGCATTGCCAGTCGCTCACCGGGCCCTGGAAGTAGCCCAGGTACTGCTTGGCCACAGCGACCGCTTCGGCTTCGTCCTCGACCAGCACATCGATCACCCCGTTGGGGCCTTGCACGCTGGTCGGGCCGACCTGTTCGGGGGTGAGGCTGCCGAGGCCGCCACCTTCGATCATCGCCGGGCCAGCCATACCGATGCTCGCATTGCGGGTGGCGATGATCACGTCGCAGCAGCCGAGCAGCGCGGCGTTGCCGGCGAAGCAGCGGCCGGAAACCACGCCCACCGTCGGCACCAGGCCGGAGAGTTTGGCCATGGCGACGAAAGTGTGGCAGTCCAGCCCGGCCACACCGACGAAATCGGTATCGCCCGGCCGGCCGCCGCCGCCTTCGGCGAACAGCACCACCGGCAGGCGCCATTGCTCGGCCAGGGCCAGCATGCGGTCGGTCTTCTTGTGGTTCATCACGCCCTGGGTGCCGGCGAATACCGTGTAGTCGTAGGCGATGGCCATGCAGCGCGCGGCCTCGGCGCCGAAGCTTGCGGCGTTCACCGTGCCGATACCGGCGACCAGACCGTCGGCCGGGCTCAGTTCCAGCAGCTCCTCGGGCGAACGTCGGCGGCGCTGGGCGGCCAGGGCCATGGCGCCGTATTCGATGAAGCTGTCCTCATCGAGCAGGTCCGCGAGGTTCTCGCGCACGGTGCGCTGGCCGGTCTTGCGCCTTTTCGCCACGGCCTCGGGGCGACGCGCATCGGTCAGGCGCGCATGGCGCTCCAGCACTTCGGCCAGATCGGCACGGATATGCGCCAGGTCGACTGCCTGTTCGCCGTGGGCGTCGATGCCATCCACCTCGGCCGGCTGCAGGAATGCCAGCGCCTGCCCCTCACCGATGGCATCACCGGGCGCTACGGCCAGCGCACGGACGATGCCGCTGTGCTCGGCCTTGACCTCGAACTCCATCTTCATCGCTTCCAGCACGGCGATGCGCTGGCCGGCGGCCACGGCGTCGCCATCGGCGATCTCCAGGCTGACCAGCACGCCAGCGCTGGGGGCGCTCAGGGCCAGGGTGCCGGGCGGTGCATCAACGGTGGCTTTGGCGTTTTGCGGCGCAGTGTCAGCGGCGAAGTAACGATGCGGGTGGGCTTGCTTGCGCGCCGCCAGCAACTCGCTCAGATGGCGTTCGACGTAGGTGGTGTCGACCTGGTTGGCGATCACCGCCTCGCATTGCAACAGGTTCTGCAGCAGGTGCAGGTTGCTCGCCACGCCGTCGAGGCGGAACTCGCACAGCCCCCGGTAGGCGCGGCGCAGGGCGCTGGGGTAGTCGCTGGCGCTGGCGATCAGCTTGGCGATCAACGAGTCGTAGGCCGGGCTGACGATGTAGCCGGCATAGCCGCAGCCATCCACACGCAGGCCCGGGCCGGAGGGCGGTTGATAGGCGCCGAGCACGCCACTGGCCGGGCGCGCGCTGCCATCGGCGAGCAGGGTTTCCAGATTCAGGCGCACCTGCACGGCATAGCCCTTGGTCGAGGGCGGTGTGAGCAGGTTCAGCTCGGCCAGACTTTTTCCGGCGGCCAGGTGCAGTTGCGTATGCAGCAGGTCGACGCCGGTGACCTGCTCGGTAACGGTGTGCTCCACCTGCACGCGCGGGTTGGCCTCCATGAAGTAGAAGCGCCCCGGCTGGTCGAGGTCGAGCAGAAACTCGAAGGTGCCGATGCCGCGATACTGCACCTCGGCCGCCAGGCGCAGGGCGCTGGCGATGATCGCGTCACGGGTGGCCGCATCCAGATCGGGGCTGGGCGCGATTTCCACCAGCTTCTGGTGGCGGCGTTGCAGGCTGCAGTCACGTTCCCACAGGTGGCTGACTGTGCCGCTGCCGTCACCGAGCACCTGCACTTCGATATGTCGGGCGCGGCACACGCGCTTTTCCACGTACAGCGCGTCACTGCCGAAGGCGCCCTGGGCCTCGGAGGCGCAGCGGGCGAAAGCCTCGGCCAGTTGCGCCGGCTCGTCCACCGCACGCATGCCGCGCCCGCCGCCACCAGCCAGGGCCTTGATCATCACGCTGCCGTGTGCGGCGAGAAAGGCGGCGGCCTGCTCTAGCGTCACCGCCTGGTTGATGCCGGGCACCAGGGGAACGCTGCAGCGTTCGGCGAGATCGCGGGCGGCGGCCTTGTCGCCGAACAGTTGCAGTGTCTCGGGCGTGGGGCCGACGAAGGTCAGCCCAGCGGCCTGGCAACGGCGGGCGAACTCGGCGTTCTCGGCGAGAAAACCGTAGCCGGGGTGGACGGCCGTGCAGCCCTGTTCGCGGGCGATGGCAATGAGCTGATCCATATCCAGATACGCAGCGACACCGCGCCCCGTGAGCGGCAACACCAGGTCCGCCTTGCGCGTGTGCAGGCAGGCGCTGTCGTCCTCGGCGTATACCGTAACGCTGCGGATGCCGAGGTCGGCGCAGGCCTGGGCGATGCGAATGGCGATCTCGCCACGGTTGGCGATCAGCAGGGCGGGGAAGGGCATGGCGGCTCCGGACGTATTGTCGTTATGGAGCCATCTTAGGTGGCTGGTGGTCTGGGTAAAGCAAGCCTTATGTGGCGATCATGCGGTCATAGATAACAATGATGGAGTGGCGCGGCCATCGCGGCTGAAGCCGCTCCCACAAGAGCAGCCTAGCTGCGCCGCTCGACGATGTAACGTGCCAGCTCGCGCAGCGGTTCGGCGCTGTTGCCGAACGGGCGCAGCACGTGCAGGGCCTGGTCGCGCAGTTCCCAGGCATAGTCCTTGGCGGCGTCGAGGCCGAGCAGGGCGGGGTAGGTGGGCTTGTCGTGGGCATCGTCCTTGCCCTGGGTCTTGCCCAGGGTGGCGGTATCGCCCTCCACGTCGAGGATGTCGTCCTGCACCTGAAAGGCCAGGCCGATGGCGCGGGCGTATTGCAGCAGGGCCTTGAGTGCCAGTTCGTCGGTGCTGCCGCTGGCCAGGGCACCGAGCGCCACGCTGGCCTCGATCAAGGCGCCGGTCTTATGCCGGTGCATCACTTCCAGTGCCTGCTGGTCGAGTTGCAGGCCGACCGAGCCAAGGTCGATGGCCTGGCCGCCGACCATGCCGGCCGGGCCGGCAGCCTGGCTCAGCAGTTCGATCATCTGCAGGCGCGTTTCGGCATCCTGCGGGTTGCGTCGGCGGTCGGCGAGTACGCCGAAGGCCAGGCTTTGCAGGGCGTCGCCGGCAAGGATTGCACTCGCTTCATCGAAGGCCTTGTGCGTGGTCGGCTGGCCACGGCGCAGGTCGTCGTCGTCCATCGCCGGCAGGTCGTCATGCACCAGCGAGTAGGCGTGAATCAGCTCCACCGCGCAGGCCGCGCCATCGGCACGTTCGAGATCACCTTCGAGGGTTTCGCAGGCGGCGTAGACCAGCAGCGGACGTACGCGCTTGCCGCCATTCATGACGCTGTAGCGCATGGCCTGGTAGAGCCGTTCGAGTTCTGCGCGCGGTGCTTGGAACAGCTGTTCCAGAGCGGTATCGACGCGGGTCTGGCAGCGCTTCTGGTACGCCGCGATCATGCGGGCTCGTCCGTATCGAAGGGGGCGGGCTGCAACTCACCATCGCGCTCCAGCAGTATCTGCACCTTCTGCTCGGCCTGAGCCAGCGCGGCCTGGCATTCGCGGGTCAGGCCGATGCCCTGCTCGAAGGCGGTCAGGGAGTCTTCCAGCGACAGCTCGCCGCTCTCCAGGCGCTCGACCAGAGTCTGCAACTCGGCGAGGGAGTGTTCGAAGTCGGGAGCGGCTTTCTTGCGGGCCATGGTGCGGGTTCTCGCTGATTCTGGAACGGGCGCGACACTAGCAGAGCCGCGCCACTCGGGCAAATCAGCGGGCTTGAGAGGCGCTTGTAAGAGCGGCTGGGCGGCTTCCGTTTTATCCGCGATGCTGTCCAGGCACCCACCGCCAATCGCGGCTAAAGCCGCTCCTACACAGGAGTCGCTTTATTACGCCGAGAAGTAGGTGTTCCAGAAGTAGTACAGCGTCATCGTGCTGCCGACCAGAATGACGAAGCCACGCAACAATGCCGGCGGTAGTTTCTCGCCCAGTGCGCCGCCGGCATAACCGCCGATCGTAGCGCCGGTAAGCAGGATGGCCAGCTCATACCAGCTGACCCGGCCGGCGATGACGAAGGTCAATGTGGCGATGCTATAGATGACTGCCGAGATCAGGTTCTTAAGGGCGTTGGCGCGTGCCAGTGGGTGACCTTCGATGGAAAACGCGGCGAGCTGCAGAATGCCCATGCCGGCGCCGAAGTAACCGCCGTAGATCGACACGCTGATATGCGCGCCCAGCGACAGTGGCGTATGCGGCGGATGTGCGGATGCCTTGTTCTTGCGCCGCTCGGCCAGCCAGCGTCCCAGCCATGGGCTGGCGGCAAATAGCGCAGTGGCGGCCAGCAACAGCCAGGGGATCAACACGCGGAACACATCGTCGCCGCCGGCCAGCAGCAACAGGCCGCCCAGCAGGCCGCCGGCCAGGCCGGCCAACAGCAGTGGAAGCAGATAACGACCCAGCGGCCGCAACGAGGCGCGTGCTGCCCAGGCACCAGCCAGGCTGGCCGGCCACAGGGCCACGGCGTTGGTGGCATTGGCCGTTACCGGTGGCAGGCCGGCGGCGAGCAGGGCGGGGAAGGAAAAGAAGGTGCCGCCGCCAGCCAGGGCGTTCATGCCCCCAGCG
The DNA here is from genome assembly GCF_007049795.1 of Ectopseudomonas mendocina. Taxonomy (GTDB): domain Bacteria; phylum Pseudomonadota; class Gammaproteobacteria; order Pseudomonadales; family Pseudomonadaceae; genus Aquipseudomonas; species Aquipseudomonas mendocina_D. The sequence goes on along the minus strand of NZ_SCFY01000004.1, from coordinate 208,345 downwards.
GCGAAACCGGCGAGGGCCAGCAGCAGTATATCGAACAGGGACATCGGGCAGACTCGCACAAAAAAGGTGCAGCATAGAGCTGACCCTTCGGTCAGCCAAGTTCGACTAAAGTGACGAACCTGCCAATTGTCGTCTGTGCCAGGCCTATGCTTTGCGGCATCATCGCAGCACCTGTATTCGGTACCCGCGATGAACATCGACACCCGTATCAAATTCCGTCACCTGCTGTGCTTTCTCGAGATCGCCCGCCAGCGCAGTTTCGCCAAGGCGGCCGATGCCCTGGCGGTCAGCCAGCCGGCGATTTCCAAGACGCTCAAGGAACTGGAGGAAATTCTCGAGGCCAGTCTGTTCGAGCGGGGCAAGAACGGGGTGAGTCTGACCGCTGCCGGGGTGGCCTTCATGCGCTATGCCGGGCCTTGCGTACAGGCGCTGCGTGATGGCGTGAACAGCCTGCGCGAAGGCGAGCACGAGGCTGGGCAGGTGCGCGTGGGCGTGTTGTCTACCGTCGAGAGCCTGCTGATTCCCGAGGTGGTCGGGCGCCTGCACCAACGTCATGCGGCGCTGGTGGTCAGCGTCGCCACCGGGCCTGGTGCCTATCTCTTGAGTCAGTTACGCGTCGGCGAGCTGGATCTGGTGATCGGCCGCATGACCGACAGCCCGGACATCCAGGGCCTGACTTTCGAGCACCTGTACAGTGAGTCGATGACTCTGGTGGTGCGCCCAGATCATCCGTTGCTGGCTGCCGGAGAGGAGGCTCTGGGGCGGTTGGGTGATTACCCATTGGTATTGCCGACCACCGGCACCACCATCCGCAAGCATGCCGACAGCCTGTTCGTGCAGTGTGGGGTGACGCCTTCGCGGCAGCGTCTGGAAACCCTCTCGCCGGCCTTGAGTCGGCGCTACGTTCTGTGCAGCGATGCGCTGTGGGTGGCGCCGCAGGATGCGGTTTGTCTCGACGTACAGCGTGGCGAGCTGGTCGAGTTGCAACTGCCGGTGCGTGAGCCTGGTGGCTCGGTGGGCATCTGTCGTAACAGTGCGCTGGGTCTGTTACTGGCGGGGGAGCGCTTCTGCGATGTGCTGCGCGAGGTGGCGCAGGCCTATCGTGAAGGAGATTTTCCATAACCATTTGGTTATGAGTTGCTAGCGTCTTTTCAATGTTCATCTAGGCAGGTTTGGCCGAGACTGCGCCAACTCCCTGGGGAACCTGCCCCCTGGGAAAACTCCACAATAGCCATAACAGGAGTGCACCATGCCTGCCGAGGACAACCGTCGCTTTGCCATTCGCGACCGCAACTGGCATCCGAAAGCCTTCACCCCCGACTACAAGACATCCATTGCCCGTTCGCCGCGCCAGGCGCTGGTAAGCATTCCGCAGTCGATTTCCGAAACCACCGGCCCGGATTTCTCGCACCTGAAGTTCGCCGAGCACGACAACGATTTGCTGCTCAATTTCTACAACGGTGGGCTACCCATCGGTGAGCGCATCATCGTCTCCGGCCGGGTCATGGACCAGTACGGCAAGCCGATCCCGCATACCCTGGTGGAGATGTGGCAGGCCAACGCCGGCGGCCGCTACCGCCACAAGAACGACCGCTATCTGGCGCCGCTCGATCCCAACTTCGGTGGTGTCGGCCGCGCGCTGACCGACAGCGAAGGCCGCTACATCTTCCGCACCATCAAGCCCGGCCCCTATCCGTGGCGTAACAATCCCAACGACTGGCGTCCGGCGCATATCCACTTTTCGCTCAATGGCCCGTCGATCTCCACGCGCCTGATCACCCAGCTGTATTTCGAGGGCGATCCGCTGATCCCGCTGTGCCCTATCGTCAAATCCATCGCCAACCCGGACGCAGTGCAGACGCTGATCGCCAAGCTGGACATGAGTACGGCCAATCCCATGGATTGCCTGGCGTACCGCTTCGACATCGTGTTGCGCGGCCAGCGCCAGACCCATTTCGAGAATCGTTAAGGAGGGATGACCATGCCTGTTGAACTGCTGCCGGAAACCCCTTCGCAAACAGCCGGCCCCTACGTCCACATCGGCCTGGCCCTGGCTGCCGCGGGTAACCCGACGCGCGAGCAGGAAATCTGGAACCAGATGGCCAAAGCTGATGCGCCGGGCGAGCACATCGTGCTGGTGGGCCATGTCTATGACGGCAACGGCCACCTGGTGCGCGACGCCTTCCTCGAGCTGTGGCAAGCCGACCACCAGGGCCAGTACGACGAGGATTACGACCAGAGCAAGGCCTTCAATGGCTTTGGCCGCACTGCCACCACCTTCGATGCTGGCAGCGAATGGTTCGCCTACACGGTCAAACCGGGTGTAGTGAACAACTCCGCCGGCGTGCCGATGGCGCCGCACGTCAACGTCGCGTTGTTCGCTCGGGGCATCAACATCCACCTCAATACTCGCCTGTACTTCGAGGATGAGGCCGAGGCCAACGCCAAGGACCCGGTGCTGAACCTGATCGAGCAGCCGCAGCGCCGCGAGACGCTGATCGCCAAACGCTGCGAAGTCGAGGGCAAACCGGCCTACCGTTTCGATATCCGTATCCAGGGGGACGGCGAGACAGTGTTCTTTGACTTCTGACCCGGTGACGCCCGCCGAGGCGGTGCGCCGTCACTTCGACCGCGAGCTGGCGGCCCGGGGCTTTCGCGCCGACCCCGCCCAGCAGCGGGCCATCGCCCAACTCGCCGACTGGCTGGGCGCGCAGCTGGCGCCCAAGCGGCGCTGGCGGCGTCCGGCTGCGGGTATTTACCTGTGGGGCGGTGTCGGGCGCGGCAAGAGCTTCGTCATGGATTGCCTGTTCGCCGCCGCGCCCCTGGCGAACAAGCGCCGGGTGCATGTGCACGGTTTTCTCCAGGAGCTGCAACAGCGCCTGAACGCCTACAGCGGCCAGCCCGAGCCGCTGGCCCGGGTCGCCGCCGACCTGGCCGTGGAAGCGCGCTTGCTGTGCTTCGATGAGTTCCATGTGCACGACATCGGCGACGCCATTCTCCTCGGGCGCCTGCTCGAATGCCTGCTGCGTGAAGGCGTGGCGTTCGTGTTCACGTCCAATTTCGCGCCGGCCGGGCTGTGCCCGAACCCGCTCTATCATGCACGCTTCAGGCCGTTCATCGCGTTGCTGCAGCGCCATTGTCAGGTGCTTGAACTGGACGCCGGCGAAGACTATCGCCAGCGCACCCGGCACGATTGGGGGCGCTTCATCCAGGCGCCTGCTGAGCGGGCCGACAGCCTGTTGTGCCGCGCTTTGCAGATCGTGGCGGGCGAGGGCGGCGAGCTGCAACTGAACCGCCGCTCGTTCGCCCTGCGGGGGCGAAGCGGGCAGGGGATCTGGCTGGATTTTTCGGCGCTGTTCGAGGTGCCGTCATCGACCGCGGATTACCTGTGGTTGTGCGAACATCTCGCTTGCGTCGCCGTCAGTAACGTTCCACCGCTGCATCGGCTGTCACTGGATGTGCAGCAGCGGGTGATCAACTTCATCGACGTTGCCTACGACAGTGGGGTGGTCCTGCTGCTCGCCAGCGAGTCGAGCCTGGAGCAGGTGTGCGCCGATATCGGAGCCAGCGATTTCAGCCGCACCCGCAGCCGTTTGCAGCAACTGTCCAGCTCTGTGGAGAACTGCGTCGCGTGTTAGCCGTACTCAGCATCACCGCACCGATTTTCATCCTGATCGGTCTGGGTTTCGTGTCGGTACGGGGTGGTCTGGTCAACCGCGAACAACTGCGCGGCATGGGCACCTTCGTCATCACCTTCGCCTTGCCCGCCCTGGTGTTCAACGCCCTGGCCAAGCGGCCGCTGAGCGAGGTGCTCAACGTGCCGTACATGGGCGCCTATGCCCTGGGCTCGCTGACGATCTTCGCCATCGGTTTTGCCGTGGCCTTCTGGTTTCGCCGGCAGGGCGTGTCGCGCAGCGCGATCATGGCCCTGGGCGTGTCGGTGTCCAACAGCGGTTTCGTCGGTTACCCGATCGCGCTCACGGTGCTGGGCGAGCAGGCCGCCGTGGCGCTGGCCCTGGGCATGTTGGTGGAGAACCTGCTGATGATCCCCCTGGCGCTGATGCTTGCCGAGAGCGGACAGCAGCAGGCGCAGTCGAAGTGGGCGGTGCTGGGTGAAACCCTCAAGCGCCTGCTGAAGCACCCGATCATCGTCGGTATCAGTCTGGGCCTGGCGGTCTCGTTGCTGGGGATCGATCTGCCGACCCTGCTGAGCCGGCCCATCGACATGCTGGCCAGTGCCTCGGCGCCGGTGGCGCTGTTCGTGATCGGCGGTACCCTGTACGGCATGAAGGCCAATGGCGTGTGGCGCGAGGTGGCGCAAATCAGCCTGGCCAAGCTGCTGTTGCACCCGCTGGCGGTGTTCACCGCGCTGATGCTGATGCCCGGTATCGAGCCGCACATGCTGGTGGCCGGGGTGCTGTTCGCCAGCGCGCCGATGCTGAGCATCTACCCGATCATGGGCCAGCGTTTCGGCCTGGAGGAGCGTTGCGCGGCGGCGCTGGTCGGGGCGACCGTGCTGGCGTTCTTCACTATCAGTGCGCTGATCGGCTTCATCGAATTCCGCGGGCTGCTCGCGTAAGCAGTGGCGAACCCCGCCCGCACCCTGAGGGGTACCTGACCGTAACGGCCGGGGCTGGGCGGCAGCAAGGGCATTGAGCCTCGTAGCCCGGATGAAATCCGGGAATCACTGACACGATGGCCGCAGATTGCATCCGTGCAACACAAGTGTCGTTCGCTATGTTGCTCAGCATGTTTGCGATTACCGCACGAGGGTTCGATAATCGCCAAGTGTTGTTCATCGCCGTTTCGGAGTCATCATGAGCGAAACCCGTCCGCCGCTTACCAGTCTTGCACCGCCGCCCTACGTATCGCCGGCCAAGCGTATCGAGGAGTTCGCTGGCGACCCCAACTTCATGACCTCCCTGGCCCGTGGCCTGGCGGTGATCAACGCGTTCCAGGAGCGCAAACGCCATCTGACCATCGCGCAGATCAGCCACCGCACCGAGATTCCTCGTGCTGCCGTGCGCCGCTGTCTCTACAGCCTGATGAAGCTGGGCTACGTCACCACCGACGGGCGCACCTATTCGCTGTTGCCCAAGGTCCTCACCCTGGGCCACGCCTACCTGTCGTCGACGCCGCTGGCGGTATCCGCGCAACCCTTCCTCGACCGCCTCAGCGAGCAACTGCACGAGGCCTGCAACCTGGCCACGCTGGAAGGCGAGCAGGTGCTCTACATCGCCCGTTCGGCCATTCCGCAACGGCTGATCTCGGTGGACCTGAGCGTCGGCAGCCGCCTGCCGGCGTACTGCACGTCGATGGGGCGGATCCTGCTGGCCGCGCTGGATGACGATCAGTTGCAGGACTACCTGGCCCACGCCGAGATGCAGCCCAAGACCAGCCGTACCTTGCACACCCCCGACGCGCTATGGGAGTGCCTGCAGCGCGTGCGGCACCAGGGCTGGTGCATCGTCGACCAGGAGTTGGAGCAAGGCCTGCGTTCGCTGGCGGTGCCGGTGTACGACTCCGCCGGCCACGTGCTGGCAGCGATGAACATCAGCACCCACGCTGCTCGCGTTCCGGCCGCTGAGTTGGAAAAGCGTTATATGCCGTTGATGCTGTCGGCTAGTCGAGAGTTGAGCGGGCAGTTGTTCCGCGCGGTGTAGGCGTTCGAAGGTGTTCGATAATCGCCCGCTATGGCGATTATCGGATTGTTCTCATCAAGGTCAGTTTTTAATGTGGCAGGTATCCACCGCGCTCGCTTCGGTGGCGCCTGCAACCTGACGAGAACAATACGATGGCCGACATCATCACGCTGCGCGACGCCATTTCGCGCCATGTCCAGGACGGCGATTGCGTCGCCCTCGAAGGCTTCACCCACCTGATTCCCACTGCCGCTGCCCACGAGATCATCCGCCAGGGCAAGAAAGACCTGCACCTGGTGCGCATGACCCCGGATCTGGTCTACGACCTGCTGATCGGTGCCGGCTGTGCGCGCAAGCTGACCTTCTCCTGGGGCGGTAACCCCGGTGTCGGCTCGCTGCACCGCCTGCGCGACGCGGTGGAGAAGCACTGGCCGCACAAGCTGGAAATCAGCGAGCACAGCCACGCGGCCATGGCCAACGCCTACGTGGCCGGCGCTTCCAACCTGCCGTTCGCCGTGCTGCGCGGCTACCAGGGCTCCGACCTGGTCAAGGTCAACCCGGAGATCAAGTTCATCGAATGCCCGTTCAGTGGCGAGAAGCTGGCGGCGATCCCCAGCGTCCGTCCGGACGTCACCGTGATCCATGCGCAGAAGGCCGACCGCAAGGGCAACGTGCTGATTCAGGGCATCCTCGGGGTGCAGAAGGAAGCCGCCCTGGCGGCCAAGCGCTGCATCGTCACCGTCGAGGAAATCGTCGACGACCTGCAGGCGCCGATGAACGCCTGCGTGCTGCCGACCTGGGCCATCAGCGCGGTCTGCGTGGTGCCCGGCGGTGCCCATCCGTCCTACGCCCACGGCTACTACGAGCGTGACAACCGCTTTTACCAGGCCTGGGATCCGATTGCCCGTGACCGCGACAGCTTCACCGCCTGGATCGATGAGTACATCCGTGGCACCGAGGATTTTGCGCAGTACCAGGCGAAAGTGAATGGGGAGGCCAAGTGATGAGTGCGTTCAACACCAATGAAATGATGACCGTGGCCGCCGCTCGCCGCCTCGGCAATGGCAGCGTCTGCTTCGTCGGCATCGGCCTGCCGTCCAAGGCCGCCAACCTGGCGCGCCTGACCCACGCACCGGAAGTGGTGCTGATCTATGAATCCGGCCCGATTGGCGCCAAGCCGAGCGTGCTGCCGCTGTCCATCGGTGACGGCGAGCTGGCCGAAACCGCTGACACCGTGGTGCCGACCGGCGAAATCTTCCGCTACTGGCTGCAGGGCGGTCGCATCGACGTCGGCTTCCTCGGCGCGGCCCAGGTGGATAAGTACGGCAACATCAACACCACCGTGATCGGCGACTATCACAACCCGAAAGTGCGCCTGCCGGGCGCCGGTGGCGCGCCGGAAATCGCCGGCAGCGCCAAGAAGGTGCTGATCATCCTCAAGCAGGGTCATCGCACCTTTGTCGACAAGCTGGCGTTCATTACCTCGGTTGGCCATGGCGAGGGCGGCGATCACCGCAAGCGCCTGGGCCTGCCAGGCGAAGGCCCGGTGGCGATCATCACCGACCTGTGCATCATGGAGCCGGAAGCCGGCACCAATGAGTTCATCGTCACCTCGCTGCATCCGGGCGTGACCCGCGAGCAGGTGATCGAGAACACCGGCTGGCAGATTCGCTTCGCCGACAACGTGACCACCACCGAGGCGCCGACCGCCGAAGAGCTGGCCGCACTGCGTGACCTGGAAGCGCGTACCGCCACCGCTCACGGTCAGGCCGGAGGTGACGAATGAGCCGCGACGTATTCATCTGCGACGCCGTGCGCACGCCGATTGGCCGCCTCAATGGCGCGTTGTCGGCGGTGCGCGCCGACGACCTGGCGGCGATTCCGCTCAAGGCACTCATCGAGCGTAACCCTCAGGTCGACTGGTCTGCTGTCGATGAGGTGTTCATGGGCTGCGCCAACCAGTCCGGCGAAGACAACCGCAACGTCGCGCGCATGGCGCTGCTGCTCGCCGGTTTGCCGGAAACGGTGCCGGGCGTGACCCTCAACCGCCTGTGCGCCTCGGGCATGGAGGCGGTCGGTGCTGCCTTCCGCGCCATCGCTTCGGGCGAGATGGAGCTGGCCATCGCGGCGGGCGTCGAGTCCATGACTCGCGCGCCCTACGTGATGGGCAAGGCCGACAGCGCCTTTGGCCGCGGCCAGAAGCTGGAAGACACCACCCTGGGCTGGCGCTTCGTCAACCCGCTGATGAAGGAGCAGTACGGCGTCGACCCGATGCCGGTCACTGGCGACAACGTCGCCGAAGACTATGGCGTCAGCCGCGCCGACCAGGACGCCTTTGGCCTGCGCAGCCAGCAGCGTGCGGCGGCGGCTCAGGAGAGCGGTTACTACGCCGAGGAAATCGTCCCGGTGGTGATCAAGACCAAGAAGGGCGAGATCGTCGTCGACCGTGACGAGCACCCGCGTGCCGACACCACCGCCGAAGGTCTGGCCAAGCTCAAACCGGTCAACGGCGAAGGCAAGACGGTCACCGCCGGCAACGCCTCGGGCCTCAATGACGGCGCCTCGGCGATGATCCTGGCCTCGGCTGAAGCCGTTAAGCAGTACGGCCTCAAGCCACGCGCCAAGGTGCTGGGCATGGCCAGCGGCGGCGTGGCGCCACGCATCATGGGCGTCGGCCCGGTGCCGGCGGTGCGCAAGTTGCTGACCCGCCTGAACCTGGATATCAATGCCTTCGACGTGATCGAGCTGAACGAGGCCTTCGCCGCTCAAGGCCTGGCCGTCACCCGCGACCTCGGCCTGCCGGACGACAGCGCCAAGGTCAACCCGAACGGCGGCGCCATCGCCCTCGGCCACCCGCTGGGGATGAGTGGCAACCGCCTGGTGCTCACCGCCGTGCACCACCTGGAGAAGACCGGCGGCAAGCTTGGTCTGGCGACCATGTGCGTAGGCGTCGGCCAGGGCCTGGCGTTGGCCATCGAGCGGGTGTGACGCTCTGAACCTTGTGGGCGGTGCTTCAGCAGCGACGCTTTTCATCCGTCGCGGCTAAAGCCCCTCCCACAGACACCCTCCGTGCGCGGCGCCGCCGGTTGATGCCACACTAGCTGTACATTTTTCCCAGGAGCGTTGCGCGCGTGAGCAACCAACTTTTCGATGCCTACTTCACCGCGCCGGCCATGCGCGCGATTTTCTGCGACGCTGGGCGGGTGCAGGGCATGCTCGATTTCGAGGCCGCCCTGGCACGGGCCGAGGCGCGCGTGGGGGTGATCCCCGCCGAGGCCGTGGCGCCCATCGAGGCCGCCTGCAAGGCCGAACTCTACGATTACCCGGCGCTGGCCCAGGCCATCGCTACGGCGGGTAATTCCGCCATCCCGCTGGTCAAGGCACTGGGCAAGCGCATCGCCGCCACTGACCCTGAGGCCGAGCGCTACGTGCATCTTGGCGCCACCAGTCAGGACGCCATGGACAGCGGCCTGGTGCTGCAACTGCGCGCTGCCATCGGCCTGCTGGAAAGCGATCTGGCGAAGCTGGCCGATGCCCTGGCGGCGCAGGCCGAGCGCCATATCGACACTCCGCTGGCCGGGCGCACCTGGCTGCAGCAGGCCACGCCGGTCACCCTCGGCATGAAGCTGGCCGGTGTGCTCGGTGCCGTTACCCGCCATCGCCAGCGCCTCAGCGAACTCAAACCGCGCCTGCTGAGCCTGCAGTTCGGCGGCGCCTCCGGCAGCCTGGCGGCGCTCGGTGATGCCGGCTGGTCGGTCAGTGGCGCACTGGCGCAGGAGCTGGAACTGACCCTGCCCGAGCAGCCCTGGCACACCCAGCGTGATCGTCTGGTGGAATTCGCCAGCCTGCTGGGAATGATCGCCGGTAGCCTGGGCAAGCTCGGTCGCGACCTCAGCCTACTGATGCAGACCGAAGCCGGCGAAGTCTTCGAGCCGTCGGCGCCGGGCAAAGGCGGTTCGTCGACCATGCCGCACAAGCGCAACCCAGTCAGCGCCGCCGTGCTGATCGGCGCCGCCACCCGCGCGCCAGGCCTGGTGGCGACCATGTTCAGCGCCATGCCGCAGGAGCACGAGCGCAGCCTCGGTCTGTGGCATGCCGAGTGGGACACCCTGCCGGAGCTGTGCTGTCTGGTTTCCGGTGCCCTGCAGCAGGCGCTGCTGGTGGTGCCGGGGCTGGAGGTGGATGCCGCGCGCATGCGCGCCAATCTTGAGCTGACCCAGGGTCTGGTGCTGGCTGAGGCGGTGAGCATCGCCCTGGCGCAGAAGATCGGCCGTGACGCGGCTCATCACCTGATCGAACAGTGCTGCAAACAGGCGGTGCGCGAGGGCGTTCATCTGCGCGCCGTGCTTGGCGCCAATGCCGAAGTCAGCGCACAACTGTCTGGCGCCGAGCTCGATCGCCTGCTCGATGCGGCGCATTACCTGGGCCAGGCCCGCCGTTGGGTCGAGCGGGCCGTTGCCGAACACACGCAATTTTCTTCCTAGGAGTCATTCATGCCTGCCGTACGTCTCGCCGATGGCGACCTGAACTACCTGCTCGAAGGCCCGGCTGGTGCGCCAGTGCTGGTGCTGTCCAACTCGCTGGGTACCGACCTGCATATGTGGGATGCGCAGATCCCGGCCTTCACCCAACACTTCCAGGTGCTGCGTTACGACACCCGTGGTCATGGCGCCTCGCTGGTGAGCGAAGGGCCGTATAGCATCGAGCAGAATGGACGTGATGTGCTGGCTCTGCTCGATGCGTTGGGCATCGCCAAGGCGCATTTCTGTGGGCTGTCCATGGGCGGGTTGATCGGCCAGTGGTTGGGCATCAACGCACCCGAGCGCATCGAGCGCCTGGTGCTGTGCAACACCGCCGCCAAGATCGGTACGCCCGAGGTGTGGAACCCGCGCATCGACACCGTGCTGGCCGGTGGCGCGCAGGCCATGCGCGATTTGCGCGATGCGTCGATCTCGCGCTGGTTCACCGCCGACTTCGCCGAGGCCAATCCGGGCAAGGTCGAGCCCATCGTCGGCATGCTGGCGCAGACTTCGCCCGAAGGCTACGCAGCCAACTGCGCGGCCGTGCGCGATGCCGACTACCGCGAGCAGTTGGGCGCCATCCGTGCGCCGACGCTGATCGCCTGCGGCAGTGGCGACCCAGTCACCACCACCGAGGACGGCCGTTTCATGCAGGCGCGTATCGCTGGCGCTGAACTGGTGGAGTTCTATGCTGCGCACCTGTCCAACGTGCAGGCTGGTGATGAGTTCAGCCAACGCGTACTGGATTTCCTGCGCGCCTGAGCACCACATCTTTTCTGTAGGAGCGAGCTCTGCTCGCGAACATTGCGACGCAAGCGCTTCGCGAGCAGAGCTCGCTCCTACAGATCCAATTCGAGGATTGATCGATGGACGAGAAACAACGCTACGAAGCCGGCATGCAGGTACGCCGCGCGGTACTCGGTGACGCCCATGTCGACCGCAGCCTGGAGAAGCTCACGCCGTTCAACAGTGAGTTCCAGGAGATGATCACCCGTCATGCCTGGGGCGATATCTGGACGCGCCCCGGCCTGCCGCGCCACACCCGAAGCCTGATCACCATTGCCATGCTGATCGGCATGAACCGCGAGGGCGAGCTGACGCTGCATCTGCGTGCGGCGAAGAACAACGGGGTGAGCCGCGAGGAGATCAAGGAAGTGATCATGCAGAGCGCCATCTACTGCGGCATCCCGGCGGCCAACGCCACCTTCCACCTGGCCGAAGCCGTGTGGGACGAGCTGGGTGTGGAATCGCTGGAAGACTGATTCCTACGAGCAATGCAGCGCTGCCCGGACCACGCATCCGGGCGGCGCTTTTTTATGCCTGCTATCCGTGGCTGGTGAACCTCAGATCGTGGCCGCGTGGCGCCCGGCGATATAGCCGAAGGTCAGCGCCGGCCCAATGTTGATGCCGCCCGAGGGGTAGTGTCCGCCCAGGGGGCTGGCCATATCGGTGCCTGCCGCATACAGCCCCGGTATCGGTTGGCCACCAGCGTCCAGCACCCGCGCCTGCCCATCGGTGCGTAGACCGGCGAAGGTGCCGAAGCAGCCCGGCTGTACCTTCACCGCATAGAACGGCCCCTGCTCGATGGGTGCCACGCAGGGGTTGGGGCCGTCGTGCTGGGCATCGCCGCTGCGACGATTGAAGGGTGTGCTGCCGCGGCCGAACAGCGGGTCTTCGCCTTGACGCGCATGACGATTGAATTCGCTGACGGTGGCGGCAAGGCCGGCTGGGTCGATACCACAAGCCTGCGCCAGCTTTTCCAGGCTTTCACCGCGCTTGAGGTAGCCATTGCGTATATGTGGCCACAGCGGCAGCGGTGCCGGGCGCGCGAAGCCCAAGCCATAACGGCGCTGGAAACGGTGGTCGCAGATCAGCCAGGAGCATGCTTCCTGCTCCTCGGGAATGGCCTTGAGCATCGCGTCGACGTAGTCGTAGTAGCCGCTGGCCTCGTTGACGAAGCGCTGGCCGTTTTGCAGCACGCCGATGATGCCGGGCTTGCCACGGTCGATAATGTGCGGGAAATGGCCGACGCTGCCGTCGGGATAGGGCACCTTGGACACCGGCGCCCAGGCCACTGGCGAGCGCAGATCATCGGCTACACGCCCTCCGGCGGATTCGCCCAGGCGCAGACCGTCGCCGGAGCAACTGGTCGGCGGCAGGGCGAGGTTGTCATGGCCGCTGGCATCGCGCGGGAACATTGCCTGGCGCCGCGTCGGATCGTTGGGAAAACCGCCAGCAGCCAGCACCACCGCTTTGGCGCGGATAGTCATTTCCTTGCCGGCATACAGCACCACGGCGCCGCATACGCTGCCGTTCTCGACGATCAGGCGCTGCGCGGGTGTGGATTCCAGCATCTGCACGCCCAGGTCCTGCGCCGAGCGGGCCAGGCGGGCGACCAGCGCCACGCCATTGACCAGGTGCATGGCCCGGCCATAGCGAGCCAGATGGTAGAGGTGGCTGGTGAAGCGCCGGATCACGTGCAGCAGCGCCTTGGGCGAGCGGGTCATGTTGAGGAAGGCGGCCAGGTCAGCGCCGGCCATGATCGGCATGCCCATGAAGGACGTCTCGCGCATGGTCTTGCGCAGGCGTGGCAACAGGTCGAGCACCTCGCGGCCATCGTAGGGCGCGGCGATCACCTGATGACCGCCGGTGGCGGCGCCCGGCGTGTCGCCATGCATGTCGGGGATGCCGTTGCCATCGACGAACTGCAGCGCGGTGTGCTGCTCGAAGAAGGCCACCATGTCCGGGCAGTTCTGCAGAAAGGCGTCCACCAGCTCGGGGCGATAATGCTCGCCCAGCTCGTTGCGCAGGTAGGTACGCGGCTGCTCGATGTCTTCGACGATGCCGGCGCGCTGGGCCAGCGGGTTGCGCGGCGCCCACAGCCAGCCGCCGGACCAGGCGGTCGCGCCGCCCAGCACCGCGTCCTTCTCCATCAGGATCACCCGTTTGCCCAGGTGCGCGGCGCTGACCGCAGCGGCCAGCCCGGCCGCGCCGGAGCCGACCACCAGCAGGTCGCAGTCGAGTGGGGCATTGGACATGGCAGATCTCCGCATTTGTTATTTATTGGAACTTGGTTCCGGATTTTATGTGTCGACTGTCGAGGCGCCAAGCACTGTCGGATGATTCACCCGGGAAGTCGTGCGGTTAGCGGTCAATTATTGACGGTGTAGCGCGGATGTAATCCGCGAAAGGCCAGTAATTGCGTCTTGCTCATGGGCCGAGATGGTGGACAAGTTGCGCGTTGTCCACCCTTGGCTGGGATGACCAGGCCAGTTCCAGCCCTCAGGTACGAAAGCGACCGATGCGCAGCTGCAACTCGCCACCCAGCCTGGCCAGCTCGGCGCTGGACAGTGCAGTTTGTTCGGTCGCGTTGGCGCTTTGTTCGCCGATGCTGCGCACGTTGTCCAGGCTACGGTTGATGTCCATCGCCACCGCACTCTGCTGCTCGGCGGCACTGGCGATCTGCTGGTTCATCTGCTCGATCAGCGCAACGGCCTGATTGATCTGCGTGAGGCTCTGACCGGCCCGCTCGACGCTGCTCACTGCATCCTGGCTGAGGCTCTGGCTGGCCTGCGTCTGAGCGACGGCCTGTTGCACGCGATGCTGCAGGCTGGCAATCAGCGCTTCGATCTCGCTAGTCGAGTCCTGGGTGCGGCGCGCCAGGGCGCGTACTTCATCGGCGACCACGGCGAAGCCGCGGCCTTGTTCACCGGCGCGCGCCGCTTCGATGGCGGCATTGAGCGCAAGCAGGTTGGTCTGCTCGGCGATGGACTTGATCACATCCAGCACGCTGCCGATGCGTTGGCTCTCACCTTGCACCTGGCCGACGGTCTGCCCGGTGTGCGCCACTTCGGTGGCCAGGCGCTCGATCTGCTCGACGACCTGGCGCACCTGACGATCACCGTCGCGGGTTTGCGCTTCGGCCTGTTGCGCGGCTTGCGAGGCGTGCTCGGCGTCACCCGCCACCTGCTGCACGCTGGCGACCATTTGCTGCATGGCGCTGGCGGTCTGGCCGGACTCCTCACTCTGTTCGCGCACCCCCGCACGGGTCTGTTCGCTGACGGCCGACAGCTGTTCTGCCGCCGCGGCAATCTGCGTGGCGCTGCCGCCGATCTGTTCGATCAGTTCGCGCAGGTGGTCGCGCATGCTGTGCAGCGCCCCGAGAAGCTGGCCGACCTCGTCACGCCGGATGGCGCTGCGAACACCACTGAGGTCGCCGGCTGCAACCTGTTGCGCCAGCAGCAGGCAGTGCTGCAACGGCCCGACGATCAGGCGGCGAATCAGCCAGCTGGCGAGCAGCGCCAGCAGCAAGGCAGCGGCGGTAAGCAGGGCAAGAGCCTGCAGCGACGTGCGATTGCCTTCATGCATGACGCGTTGCTGGTGCTGCTGCAGATCGCTGCCTTGCTGCAGCATGCCCTGCGCCAGGTCGGTCAGTTGCCTGCGGCGCTGCTGCTCGGCCTCGCGACTCTGGCGGTAGTGCTCGAAAGATTCGCGGTAGCTGTCGAGCGCCCGCAGCGCTTCGTCCAGGGAGGCCTGCTGCAGGGCTGCCAGTTGCGTGCGCAGTTGCTGCGCCGCCTCGGTCATGGTCACGAACCGCGCTTGCCAGAGGTCGGCATCGGCGTTGTCAGCACTGCGGATGAACTGCCCCTCCGCCAGGCGCAGTAGCAACAGCATATGGCTCAGGCGGGCTGCCGCCTCGGCCTGGTCGAGACTGTTCTGTGCGCCAGTTTCGCCGTCGAGCAGTTGGTCGCGGATCAGGTTGAACTGGTCCTGAGTGACCATCTCGAACTGGATCAGCGCCTCATCGGCGCGTATCGCCATCCCGGTCTGCGCCGTGCCGGCTTGAGACTGGGTGGCACGCAATTGGGTGAATTGCTGCAGGTAGGCGTCGTTGCCTCGTTGCAGTTGTTGGAACTGCTCGGTATCGCTGGCGATGTCCGTCAGGTCTGCTGCGATACGTGCGTGCTGCTCGGTGATTGCCACCTCATGGCCAGCCAGCGGCGCCAGCAGGTAGTCCTTTTCCAGCAGGCGCAGTTGCAGGATCTGCTGCTTGAGGTCCGCGACCTGCAGCGATTGCCCGGCATGCCCGAGAATCTCGCTGGCAGTGCGCCAGCCACCCAGAGCCACTGCCAGGGTCAGCAGCATGACCAGCGAGAAACCCAGCAGGAGTTTGTGGCCGACCTTGAGGTCGGCACTGCGTTCGATAATCCAGCGCATGGTGGTACTTCCTCGAACAGGTTCACATCAAAAAAAAGCCCGTCACGAGGACGGGCTGAACGTGCCGTAACACTAGGAGTCACTTGTGCAGCGATGCCGCGTGATGCTTACAGGAGCGAAAGCGGGTAGTTGATGATCAGGCGGTTCTCGTGCAGATCCTGGCCCGCGTCGCGACGCACATCGGAGTTACGCCAGCGGATGCTCAGGTTCTTCAATGTGCCTTCCTGGATGGTGTAGGCCAGCTCGGATTCGCGGCCCCATTCCTCGGCGTTCTCGCGGGTTTTCACGCCATTGGTGTAGACGTCGATGTTGCTACCGCTGACGTAGCGGTTCATCAAGGTCAGACCCGGAATGCCGAGGCCGGCGAAGTTGTAGTCATGGCGAATCTGCCAGGAGCGTTCTTCCGGGTTGTCATAGCTGTTGGTGAAGCCGTCGTTGACCAGAGTGCCGCCGCTGGCGCCGTCGATACGCATGAACTTGGTGTCGCCGCTGAGCTTTTGGTAGGCAACCATGAAACTGTTGTTGCCGGTCTTGGCAGTGAGTGCGCCCTGATAGACCTTGTTGTCCAGATTGCCGGCCTTGGCCGCGCCTTCTTCCTTGCCGGTGACATAGCCAAGGTTGGCACCCAGTACCCAGTCACCGACCGGTTGGCTGTGGGTCAGCTGCACGTAGCTCTGCTGGTAGACGTCTTCCAGGCGCGCGTGCCAGACGCCGACCATGGTGTTGTTGCCGTTGAAGCGGTACTCACCACCACCGAAGTTGAAGTCGTCGCCCTCTACGCCACCGAACGACATGTCTTCGCGGCTGGCATCGTTACGCTGGCTGTTCTTCCAGAACTGGCCACCGTACAGGGTCAGGCCATCGATCTCGTTGGACGTCAGCTGTGCGCCCTGGAAGGTTTGTGGCAGCGAGCGGCCATCGTCAGCGCGCAGGATCGGCAGTACGGCGAACCACTCACCGACCTTCAGTTCGGTCTTGGAGAGCTTGGCCTTGGCGGCCACGGCGGTACGGCCAAACTGGTCAGCAGCCTGACCATCGTCGTGAATCGGCATCAGGTTGGTGTTGGCAGCGCCGCGGTTGCCGTCCAGCTTGATGCTGTAAAGACCGAGCACATCCAGGCCGAAACCGACGGTGCCTTCGGTGAAGCCGGAACGGGCATCGAGAATGAAGCTCTGAGTCCAGCCTTCGGCCTGGCCCTGGAGTTCGCCCTGAATTCGCGGATCGGTGTTGTTGAGGTAATTGCGGTTGAAGTAGTAATTGCGCAGGCCGAGGGTGACCTTGGCGTCTTCGACAAAGCCGGCGGCCTGGACTCCGACCGAGAGGCTGGAGGCCATGATGGCAGCGGCAATTGCACTTGGAGCGAGGTACAGAGCTTTTTTCATTGTTATCGTTTCCTTTTTCAAGGTTGAAAGCTCCCCTCCGCAGCGGCGGATACGCTTCTACATCGGGGAGTGTGGTGGCAGTTGTTCGGTGTTTAGCTGCGTTCGTTTGAATGCATCGCGAGTCCTCAGGTCAGCCAGCGCACGAGGCACAGGGTGATCGATGGGAAGAGCACGAGGATGACCACGCGCACGATGTCTGAAATCAGGAACGGCACGATGCCCCTGAAGGCGTCACGCATGGGAATGTCACGCGCCATGCCGGCAATCACGTACACGTTCATGCCCAGAGGCGGGGTAACCATGCCGATCTCCACCACCATCAGGGCCAGGATGCCGAACCAGATGGCCTTCTCAGTCTGGTCCAGACCATAGAAGTCCAGCCCCATGATCACCGGGAAGAAAATCGGAATGGTCAGCAGGATCATCGACATGGTGTCCATCACGCAGCCGAGGATCAGGTACAGGATGAGTATCCCGGCCAGCACCAGGAAGGGCGGCAGACCTGCACCGCTGATCGCTTCGGCGATGAAGTTGGGCAACTGCGAGATGGCCAGGAAAGCGTTCATCACATCGGCGCCCAGCAGGATCATGAAGATCATCGCGGTGGTGATGCCGGTACCCAGTAACACTTCCTTGAGTTCGGCCAGGCGCATCTTGCCCAGCGTGAATGCGAAGAAACCGGTGCCCACGGTGCCGATGGCTGCTGCCTCGGTAGGGGTGAACCAGCCGCCGTAGATGCCACCGAGTACGATCAGGAAAATCAGCAGTACCGGCCACACACCCCGCTGCGCCTGCAGCCGCTGTTTCCAGCTCGAACGCTCCTGCGCTGGCCCGGAGTCCGGGAACAGGCGCACATAGATGGCGATGGCGATCATGTAGCCGATGACGGCGAGAATGCCTGGTACGAAGGCGGCCATGAACAGCGTGGAGATGTTCTGCTGGGCGAGGATGGCGTAGATCACCAGCACCACCGAGGGCGGGATGAGAATGCCCAGGGTGCCGCCGGCCGCCAGGCAGCCGACTGCCAGCGAGTTGGAGTACTTGTAGCGGCGTAGCTCCGGTAGGGCCACCTGACCCATGGTCGCCGCAGTCGCCACCGATGAGCCACAGACCGCGCCGAAGGCTGCGCAGGAGCCGATGGCGGAGATCGCCAGGCCACCGCGCCAGTGCCCGACCATGGCGGCAGCGGCACGGAACAGGCCGGTAGCCAGGCCGCCACGCGAGGCGAACTGACCCATCAGCAGAAACAGTGGGATCACCGACAGGTCGTACACGGTGTAACGCGCGTAGGCCACCGTCTTCAGGTAATTGAGCAGCGGGTCCCAGCCACTGATCGAGACGTAACCGGCGATACCGGTCAGCAGCATGGCGATGGCGATCGGAATGCGGATGGCCAGCAGAACCAGGAGGAAGGCGAGGAAGAGTCCGCCCAATGCGACGCTGCTCATTGCTGGCCTCCCTCACCACGCTGGTCGAGCCAGGCGGTGTACAGGGAAACGACGGCGAGCAGGGCGAAGGACGGGGCGAAGGGGGTCATCGACCACCACATCGGAATGCCCATGATGATCGACTCTTCACCATTGCGATAAGTGTCCAGCGTGCCGATTACCGAGCGCCAGGCCAGCAGTGCCGCGCAGGCGGCCATCAGCAGACAGCCGAGCGTGTCGAGATAGCGCCGGGTGGTAGCCGAGGCGCGCAAGGTGAAGGCATCGACGATGACATTGTTACGACGCAGCTGACACAGCGGCAGGAAGCTCACCACGGCTATGCCACAGCCCATCTGCACCAGTTCGACATCGCCGAGCAGTGGTGCATCGAACAGGCTGCGCATGGTGATGCTGTATGCCGACAGCAGGGTGATGGCGACCAGCACCAGACCACCAGCCAGTGCCAGCCAGCGTGCTAGGACATCGAGCAGCTGGCCGAGTGGGCGCGTGCGCTGGGGCTGCCCAGGCAAGGCAGGGTTTTCGATCATGAGACGACTCCGCAAGGCCGGCATGTGAGATGCCGGCCAGGACAACGAGGGTTAGCGATCAGTTCGGCAGCTTGGCGTTGTAGCTCTCGATCAGGTCACGCACTTCTTGCAACAGTGCGGCGCCGTTCTCGTTGCCTTTGCTCTCGACTTCCTTGATCCAGTCGTTGTCCAGCTTGCGGCCGATGGCCATCCACTTGGCCTGCTCTTCTGCAGGCAGCACGTAGATCTCGTTGCCACGCGCCTCGGCCAGCTTGTGCCCGGTCTCGATCACGTTGGTGTCCCAGATATGGCCGGCCTGACGCGAAATTTCGCGGCCGCTGTTGTCGTCGATGATCTTGCGCAAATCATCAGGCAGGCTGGCGTACTTGGCCGGGTTCATCGCCAGCACCAGGGCGGTGTGCATCAATGCCGGCTGACCCGGGGCCATTTCGGTGTGGTACTTGACCAGCTCCTGCAGTTTAAGCGCCGGGACCACGTCCCAAGGCAGCACGGCACCATCGACCACACCCTTGGACAGTGCTTCTGGAACCTGCGGCACCGGCATAGCCACCGGGGTGGCGCCGAGCATGGAGATCAGCTTGGTGGAAATGCGGTTGGCCGAGCGCAGTTTCAGGCCACGGAAGTCGGCCAGGCTGCGCACCGGCTTTTTCGCCGTGTGCAGCAGTGCACCATCGGTCAGGTGAGTCGCGAGCAAATGCACATCGGCGAACTCCTTCTGCCCGTGAGCTTCGAGGAAATCCCACATGGCCTGGCTGCTGGCTTCGGAAGAGCGGCTCATGAACGGCATTTCGAATGCCGATGCCAGAGGGAAGCGGCCGCTGGTGTAACCAGGTAGGGTCCAGACGATATCGGCGACGCCATCACGCGCCTGGTCGATCAATTGCGGCGGGGTGCCACCCAACTGCATGGAAGGGTAGAACTGAAACTGGATCCGACCATTGGACTCGGCCGTGATCTTCTCTGCCCAGGGCTTGAGAAAATCGGCTTGGGTCACCGAGTGAGCCGGCAGAAAGTGGTGAACCTTGAGGGTGACCTCGGCCTCGTCGGCGTTGGCCCAGGTCATGACGCTGGTGGCAAGCAGCGTCAGCAAAGCCTTGGAAAGCTTGTGCATCGCAAATGTCCTTTCTTATTCATTGTTAGTAGGCGACTCAGGTACAGCCAAACTCGGCTGCAATACTGCTGCCGCTAGGATTCGCTGTTCGCATGGTGCGAGTTAGCGAGGGGCTATTCAATTCGATTAACGACTTAGTGTGCGATAAACGAACGAATTGCGTGTGCCCAGAGCCTCCTTGGAAGGCCTCGGGCGAATGTCGCTCATCACTCCTGTTCGATGGGCTCGTAGGGCAGGCCGACGTAGTTCTCGGCGATGGTTCTGCGGCCGGCTTCGGAACTGACGAAGTAGTCCAGTTCGGTCTCCTGCATGCGGCGGCTGAAGGCATCGGTATCGGGGAAACGATGCAGCATCGAGGTCATCCACCAGGAGAAACGTTCGGCTTTCCAGATACGCTTCAGGCAGATCGCCGAGTAGCGTTCGAGCAGATCAGTGCGGCCTTCCCGATAGACCTTGAGCAAAATGCGATAGAGGGTGCTGACGTCGCTCGCTGCAAGATTGAGCCCCTTGGCGCCGGTTGGCGGCACGATGTGCGCGGCATCGCCGAGCAGAAACAAGCGGCCATACTGCATCGGTTCGACCACGAAGCTGCGCAGTGGCGCGATGCTCTTCTCGATCGAAGGACCGGTGATCAGCTGACTGGCAATCTGGTCTGGCAGGCGACGCTTGAGTTCGCTCCAGAAGCGCTCGTCGGACCAGTCCTCGACCTTCTCTTCGGCGGCGACCTGCACGTAATAGCGAGTGCGTGTCGGTGAACGCATGCTGCACAGGGCGAAGCCGCGCTCATGGTTGGCGTAGATCAGCTCTTCATGCACCGGGGGCGTGTCGGCCAGAATACCCAGCCAGCCGAACGGGTACACCCGCTCGAATTCCTTGAGCACACCAGCTGGTATGGATTGCCGCGATACGCCATGGAAGCCGTCGCAGCCTGCGATGTAGTCGCACTCCAGACGCTGGGAGCGGCCTTCGTGCTCAAAGGTCAGATAAGGGCGTTCGCCCTTGAGTTCGTGCAGTTGTACCTGGCTGGTGTTGTACAGGGTGACTGCGCCACTGGCTTGGCGAGCTTCCATCAGGTCGCGGGTGACTTCGGTCTGGCCGTAGACCATCACGCCTTTGCCACCGGTCAGGGCTTTGAGATCGATGCGTTCGCAGCGACCATCGAAGGCCAGCTGGAAGCCGTCGTGCGGCAGGCCTTCGCGATCCATGCGTGCGGCAACGTCGGCTTCGCGCAATAGATCGACCATGCCCTGCTCGAGTACACCAGCGCGGATACGACCGAGTACATAGTCCGGGCTCTGGCGTTCGAGAATGATGTTGTCGATGCCGGCGTTGTGCAGCAGTTGGCCGAGAAGCAGGCCGGAAGGGCCTGCGCCGATGATGGCGACCTGAGTGTTCATTATTGTTCTCCAGTAGGTCATCGGCTTTACGCCGATGACAGGCTCAGGTCTGTATTTTTTGTGGATGCACCTTGGGTTAGAAGGCAATATCGGAAAATATTCTTGGACTTTTCGATGATTTAAGCGCCGCCATGACCGCTTCGAAAGCTTCCCTGGTACCGGTATTCAAACTGTACGGTGAGACGGCTGCATGGCCGACACCTGACCTCATCCACTGCGAATCGATTCCCGAGCGCAGCCAGCTGCACGGCTGGGAGATCAAACCGCATCGCCATGGCGATCTGCTGCAGTTGCTCTATGTGCAGGCGGGTGAAGCGGAGCTGGAAATCGAAGGGCAAGTACGCCAGGTAGACCGCGCTTCGTTGCAGGTCGTGCCGGCGCTGTGCGTCCACGGTTTTCGCTTTTCCTGCGATGTTCAAGGCTACGTACTGAGCCTGGCGCAGCCGCTGGTCGAGCAACTGGCTCAGCCATTGGGCCTGCAATGGTTGCAGGCGCCGGTGTGCTTTGAGGTGGACGAGCAACGGCGTTATCTGGATGCGCTGTTCGAGTCGATCAGTCAGGAGTACGGCCGTCTGCAACCTGCGCGAGAACTGATGCTGCAGTCGCTGATCAGCGTCTTGCTGGTTGCTGTCGCGCGACGCCAGCTGGCACGAAGCGAGGCGCAGGAACCGGCGGATGGGCGAGGGCGTGAGCATGTGCAGGCATTCGTGCAATTGCTCGAAACGCACTTTCGCGAGCATCTGCCCATCGAGCATTACGCGTCGCGTCTTGGCATCAGCACTGCGCATCTAAATGCCTTATGCCGGCGATTGGCCGGACAGTCCGCGCTGCAGCTGATCAATCAGCGTCTGCTGCTCGAAGCCAAGCGTTGTCTGGTGTACACCACCATGACCGTAAGCCAGGTCTCGGACAGTCTGGGCTTTTCCGAGCCGGGCTATTTTTCGCGCTTTTTCAAACGAGGCACCGGGCTGGCGCCGAAGGCATTTCGCCTGCATCGCTGAGTAGCGATGCAGGCGAAAGGAAGGCGGGCGCCGAAGGCACCCGTAGGCGGGAATCAGGGCTTGGCGATGCCGACCGAGTCCGGGGAGATCTCGATGGCCTTGGCTTTGTACATCGACCAGGTGGTGACTGACTGCCAGCGCTTGAGGAACTCTTCGGCTTCGGCGCCGTTGAGGTTCAGGCTCTGTGCACCGAAGTTCTTCAGGAAGCCCTGGAACTCGGGATTGGCCACGGCCTTGGCGTAGGCATCGACCAGCTTCTGCTTGACGTCATCCGGGGTGTCCTTGCGTACGAAGGCGCCCCAGAACGGACCCCACGGCAGGTACTCTGCGATGGCCGGCAGCGACTTGGTGATCGGCTCCACGCCCGGCAGTTCCGGGGTTTCCTCGGTGGCGAACACGGCCAGGGCCTTGAGCTTGCCGCTGCGTACCAGCTCGCGCGCGGCGGCCAGGCTCAGCGGCATGAAGTCGATATGATTGCCCATCAGTGCGGTGATGCCGGGGCCGTCGCCGCCGAAGGTCACTTCACGCACTTTCAGCTCGTCCACAGCGTTGATCATCGCGCTGACGGTGCTCGGCAAGCCGCCGGCACCAGTGGAGCCCATGCGCAGGGTGTCCGGGTTGGCCTTGGCGGCAGCCATCAGCTCAGCCATGTTGTTGAACGGCGCGTCGGCGTTGGCGGCGATCACCACCACGTTCTGGCCAATGATGCTCACCGGGTAGAAGTCGGCGTAGTCGAAGTCGGCCA
Organism: Ectopseudomonas mendocina; assembly: GCF_007049795.1. Taxonomy (GTDB): domain Bacteria; phylum Pseudomonadota; class Gammaproteobacteria; order Pseudomonadales; family Pseudomonadaceae; genus Aquipseudomonas; species Aquipseudomonas mendocina_D. The sequence continues at coordinate 185,355 of NZ_SCFY01000004.1, read as the reverse complement.
GTTTCAGCACTTTGTACAGCTGCGGGTTCTCTGCGCCGAGCAGGACGGTGTAACCGTCAGGACGCTGGGTCTTGACGAAGGTGCTGCCGATCACGGCGGTGCCGCCCGGACGGTTGTTGAGGATGAACTTGCCGCCCAGTTCTTTTTCCACGTAGGGCGTCAGGCTGCGCATGACGTTGTCGGTAGCACCGCCGGCGCCCCAGGGAATGACCGCCTGGATGCTGCGCTCGGGGTATTCGGCATGGGCCGGCAGAGCCATAGTCAGGGCGCTGAGGCCGAGGGCGGCGCCGGTCAGAAGGGATTTGAACATCGGGACTCTCCATCGCTTGTTGTTGTGAGCCCCAGTCAAGGTCGGGGCACACCTGTTGGTGCTCGTGTGTCAGCCGCGCGCGGAGGCGGGGCTGAACTTGCTCTTGAGTTTCTTCAGTAGCGGGGTGTTGCCCAGCAGAATCAGCACTACCGCACTGGTCAGGATCAGCGACAGCGGGCTGGTGACCAGACCCTGCAGTAGCTCCCCCGGGTGATCGCCGGCCGAGGACATCGCCTGGCGATACGAGGTGTCCATCAGCGGGCCGAGGATGGCGCCGAGGATGATCGGGCCCATCTGGAAGCCGAAGATCTTCAGCAGGTAGCCGAGCACACCGAAGCCGAGCATCCAGTACACCTCGGTCATGCTGCTGTTGATCGAGTAGGTACCGACCACGCAGAGCACCAGGATCAGCGGAATCAGCACGGCCTTGGGCATTTCGACGAACTTGGCGAACAGCTTGATGCCCATCAGGCCGAAGATCATCAGAAACACGTTGGCCAGCAGCAGGTTGCCGACGGTGAAGTAGAAAATGTGCGGGTTCTCTACCATGAGCATCGGGCCGGGGTTCAGACCATGCACGACCAGGGCGCCGATGATCACCGCCGTGACCGCGTCGCCAGGCATGCCCAGAGTCAGCATCGGCACGTAGGCGCCACCGACCGCTGCGCTGTTGGCGGTTTCCGGGGCGACCAGGCCTTCGTAGGCTCCCTTGCCGAATGGTTTGGACGGATTTTTCACGGTGCGCTTGGCATGGTCGTAGGCCATCAGTGCAGCGATGTCACCGCCGACGCCCGGCAACACGCCGACCACCACGCCGATGATCGAGGTGCGGATCGACAGCGGCAGGAATTTCAGGACCATGGCGAAGGACGGCAGGATTTTGTCGACCTTCTGCCGAATCACCGGGCTGTCCAGGTTATGCAATTGATAGAAGGCCTCGGCGACGCCGAACAGGCCGATCATCAGCACCACGTAGTGGATGCCGCCCATCAGTTCGACCTGGCCGAGCGTGAAGCGCCCTTCGGCGGTGACCGGGTCCATGCCTACCAGACCGATGATCGCACCCAGTGCTGCGGCGAAGATGCCCTTGGCCAGTGAGCCTTCGGATAGGCTGCCTACCAGCAGCAGGCCGATGGTCGCCACCAGAAAGTAGTCGCGCGGGGCAAACCGCAGAGCCAGATCGCCGATCAGCGGTGCGGCGCTGGCGAGCATGATGGTACCGACGATGCCGCCGACCACCGACATTACGGTGCTCAGGCCGATGGCGCGTCCGGCTTCGCCCTGTTGTGCCAGTGGGTAACCATCGAAGGCCGTGGCCACTGAGGAGGGCGCGCCGGGGATGTTCAGCAGGATGGCGCTGCGCGAGCCACCGTAAACGCCGCCAATGAAGATGCCGACGATCAGCGCCAGGGCGTCGTTGACGTCCCAGGAGAAGGTGAAGGACACCAGGATGGACACTGCCATGGTCACCGACAGGCCTGGGATGGCGCCGATATAGATGCCGGCAAAGGTGCCCAGCGCAGTCAGCATCAGCAGCTGCGGATCACTCCAGGCCATCAGCAGGTAGGAAAAGGTATCGCTCATCTCGGGTGCCTCGTTATGGCAGGTAAACGCTGAAGGCCAGGCTGAACAGCAGATAGATCAGCACCAGCAACACAGCTGCGATCAGGATGGCGTTGAGAACGCGGCCATTGCGCAGGTAGACGATCGACAGCACCAGGAAAAGGAAGGTGCTGACGTAGAAACTGACCCACTGAATAGCCGCCAGGTACGTCACGGCCAGCAGGCCAAAGATCAGCACAGCTTTGGGGAAGTGCTGGCTACGGAACTGCTGGAAGGCATCGAGCCAGCCACTGCAGTCGGGCCGTGCCTTGCCAACCAGTTCGAAGGTAATCTTCACCGCCGACAGGATCATCACCAGCGCCACGCCGATAGGAAAGGCGCCTGGAGAGTTGGCCGAGGAGAAGCCGGAAATCTGGTAGGCCAGGTAGAAGATCACCAGGCTGAACACCAGCAGCAGAGCGCAGAACGTGCGCTCGCCGACCAGCATCTTGTCTGTCTTGTTCATGCTATCGCTCCGACAGAATGGGGGAGGGTAAGGGGCTGAGTCAGGCTTTGCGCGCAGGTAGCAGTCTGGCAAGCAGCGAGCTGATCAGGCGCGGCCGGAAGCTCCTGTGCATGTCATGACAGGCAGGGGCGAGGACGGGCATGGCTAGCGTCGATAGGGATGACCAGTCGTCGAGCAACGAGCTGGTGGCCGGGCAAGGAGTGGCCCTGGCTGTGGCATGGGAGGCCGGGGCACGCAGGTGCATAGGCTGTGACATGACAATTGACCTTCTTATATTTATTGGCTGCTGAAACATTCGAAGCGTGATGCACCAGGCAGAAGATCGCTTCGTTTTCAGGCGTGGTCGGAATAGTGAGCCGACCAGGCTGGCCATTTCAATTCGCTAAACGGGGTTCTGTTCGATAACCGAACAAGAACGAACCAGTTAGTACATTACGCGTCGCGTCGGCAGTATCGCGCGTCCGCGTCCCTGCATCCAGAGGCAGGCGTGCGTCTGGCTCGCATCGGCGGGCGCTTGTCTCTTAGAATCGGCGCAAATTTTCCAGGACTCTCTCATGGCCGGCAGTCAGATCGAACGCGCGCTCAGCCTTCTCGAAAGCCTCACTCGCGACGCCCGTGGCGTGCAGATGCAGGCGCTGGCCGATGAGCTGGATATTCCCAAGAGCGCCACGCATCGCATGCTCGCCGAGCTGATTCGCCTGGGTTACGTACGCCAGGATGCGCTCACCAGTCGCTATCGGCTTTCCACCAAACTGGTGGCGCTGGGCTTTCGCTATCTGACCAACAGCGGCGCTGATGTGGTGCAGCCGATTCTCGATGGCCTGGCCGAAACCAGCGGCGAGCTGGTACGCCTTGGCGTGATCGAGGGCGAGCGCCAGACCTGGATTGCCAAGAGCCAGGGCGCCCGTTCCGGCCTGCGCTACGACCCTGACATGGGGCGTGACGCGCCGCTGTTCTACACCGCATCCGGGCACGCCTGGCTGGCCAGTATGAGCGATGCAGAAGCGTTGGCGTTGGTGGCGCGGCAGGGTATCGCCGACCCTGCCGACGTCGGCCCAAATGCGCCACGCAACGAGCAGGAGTTGCTGCAGCGCCTGGCTCTGGCGCGTCAGCAGAGTTATGCCTGGGTCATGGAAAGTTCGTCGATCGGCACCGCAGCGCTGGCTGCCGTGGTGCGTGACCCGCGTGATGGTCGGGTGATCGGTGTGCTCAGCATCGCCGGCCCGAGCGCACGTTTGCCGCTTGCGCGCATGCACGAGCTGGCCGCAGATCTGCTGGCTGCTGCCGACGAGTTGTCCGCTGCCAGCCCTGCCTCCGAGTTGTTTGCCTGATCGGCTAGAAGCGACACGCCCACGGCCACGTCATTGTAGGAGCGGCTTCAGCCGCGAAGCACGGTGATTCGCTGCAGAGGCCGCTGCTACGGCCTGTCGAGTCCGATTCCTTTGCCGGTTTCGGTGCGCACGGCACACCCTACGACGTTTCCGTACCGCGCAAAACTCCTCTGTATTTTCGTCTTGCGTAAATTTCGGAACTGAGTTCTAAATATTAAAAAGGTCTGCGCCTGATGCATTCGGTGCGCTTGCGTGAGAACGACAACAAGAGGATCGCCGCGTGACTTCCCCTTTGCGTATTGCCCTGATCGGCGCCGGTGTCATGGGCCGTCAGCACTACCAACACCTGCAGGCTCTGACCGAGGCGCGACTTTGTGCCATCGCCGATCCAGGCCCGCAAGCGGCTGACTTCGCGGCTGAATGCGGCGTGCCGTATTTCGCCGATCACTTGCAGATGCTGGAGCAGGCGCGACCTGAGGCGGTGATCGTCGCTAACCCCAACGCACTGCACGTCAGCACGGCGCTCGATTGCATCGCCGCTGGCGTACCGGTCCTCCTGGAGAAACCGGTGGGCGTGCATCTGGACGAGGTGCGTGAGCTGGTCGCTGCCAGCGAGCGTTCCGGTGTGCCGGTACTGGTTGGCCACCATCGTCGACATAATCCATTGATCGCCCGCGCCCGCGAGCTGATCGAGCAGGGCAGTCTCGGTCGACTGACCATGGTGACCGCGTTGTGGCAGGTGCAAAAGCCCGACAGCTACTACGACATTGCCTGGCGCCGCGAAGCCGGGGCCGGCATGTTGCTGACCAACCTGATTCATGACCTCGACCTGCTGCGCCATCTGTGTGGTGAGGTGCGCCAGGTGCAAGCCATCACCAGCAATGGCGTGCGCGGCTTCGCCAACGAGGACAGCGCGGTGGTGCTGTTGCAGTTCGAGAGTGGTGCGCTGGGCAGCCTGACTGGCTCCGACGCCGTTGCCGCGCCCTGGAGCTGGGAGCTGGATTCCGGCGAGAACCCGGTCTATCCGCGCCAGGCCGACCAGCCCTGCTACCTGCTCGCCGGTACGCGCGGCGCCCTGAGCATTCCGCAGCTCAAGCGCTGGCACTACGCCGAGGACGGCGCCGGCTGGCACCAGCCGTTGTTGCAGGTGCAGGAAGGTTTCGATGCCGGCGAAGTCTTGCGCCGTCAGTTGCTGCATTTCATCGCAGTTGCCCAAGGCCAGGCTCAGCCGCTGGTCAGCGCCGCCGATGCCGGTCGTACCTTGGCACTGGTCGAGGCCATCCGCCAGGCGGCGGAGAGTGGGCAGGCCTGTAACCCTGAAACTATCTGATTCGAGAGTCATCATGAGCGAACGTATTCTGTCCCTGGCTGCCCTCACCGTCCTCGAAGTTTCACCGCCGGAAATGGTCGATATCGCCGCGCGCACTGGCTACAGTCATGTGGGCCTGCGCCTGGTGCCGGCCACGGCCGAGGAGCATCACTTTCCGTTGATGGCTGATGCCGGATTACGCGCACAGACGCTCAAGCGCCTGCGCGATACCGGGATCAAGGTGGCGGATATCGAGATTCTGCGTCTGAAGCCCGATACCCGGGTCAGCGACTTCGAGGCCATCTTCGACGTGGGCGCCGAGTTTGGCGCTACAGACGTATTGATCGCTGGCAACGACCCGGACGAAGCGCGCCTGACCGACAATTTCGCCGCCGTCTGTGACCTGGCCGCGCCATTTGGTTTGTTCCCGCATTTGGAGTTCATGCCCTGGACCAATGCGCGTGACCTGACCCAGGCCAAGCGCATTGTCGATGCGGCCAACCGGCCTAACGGCTGCATTCTGGTCGATGCCTTCCACTTCGATCGCTCGGGTTCGAGCCTGGCGGACCTGGCGCAGGTGCCGGCCGAACGCATGCGTTACGCGCAACTGTGTGATGTCAACGGCCCGCGTCCGGATGACATGGACGAGATCTTGCGCCAGGCGCGCAACGAACGGCGTTTCCCCGGTGATGGCGACAGCGACTTGCTAGGTCTGCTGCGTGCGCTGCCGCCGAGTATTGCCCTGAGCCTGGAAATACCTACACGGCAACTGCTCGAGCAGGGCGTCAGCGCGCTGCAGCGGGCGCAGATGGCCATGGACAAGACCCTGCGACTGCTGGAGCGCTTGTAGCGCCTCGATGCCGCCTGTCACCCGCGGGTCGAATACTGTCACGCGGGTCATAGGCGGCACGATATGGCGGTCTGTATAGTTAGCTACCTATCTATGGTTGCGCGGCTTGCCGCATCCCGAGTATCCCATGAGCTCCAAACCGCTATCCGGCGTCAATCATCCACTCAAGGGCATTGCGCTGATGGTGCTGGCGACCTTTCTGTTCGCCAGTCACGATGCGATTTCCAAGTACCTGTCCGGCTTCTATCCTATCGTCCTGATCGTCTGGGCACGCTACGTCGTGCATACACTGTTGATGGCCGGCATCTTCCTGCCACAGTCGGGCTTGCGCGTGCTTCGCACCAAGCGTCCCGGTTTACAGGTGTTGCGGGCGCTCAGCCTGCTTGGCGTCAGCCTGCTGTTCACCACGGGCCTGATGTTCATGCCGTTGGCTGAAGCAACGTCGGTGATCTTCCTCGCCCCCTTGCTGGTGACTGCCCTGTCGGTGCCGCTGCTGGGCGAGAAGGTCAGCCGCGGGCAGTGGGTCGCGGTGATCGTTGGCTTTGTCGGCGTGATGATCATCGTCCATCCCGGTGGCGATCTGTTCACCCCGGCGGTGTTGTTACCGCTGAGCGCTGCACTGTGCTTCAGTCTCTATCAGATACTGACTCGGCGCCTTAGTACCGTGGACAGCGCCACCACCAGCAACTTCTTCGCCGGGCTGGTCAACACCCTGGTGATAAGCCTGCTGGTGCCGTTCTTCTGGCAGATACCCAGCGTCACGCATGGGCTGATGATGCTGGCGTTGGGGGGCTGTGGCATGGCCGCACACTTGCTGCTGACGCATTCCTTCCGTTACGCGGCGCCGGCGATGCTGGCTCCGTTCGGCTATGGGCAGATCATCTTCGCCGGGCTGCTGGGTTTGTTGGTGTTCCAGCATCAGCCGGACAGCACCGCGCTGGTCGGTATTCTCATCATCTGCCTCAGTGGTCTGGCGGCGGCCTGGCAGAATGGGCGAGGGCGTCAGAAAACATAGGTGTTCGATAATCGAACAGAAAACTAACCAGTTCGTTCATTTTGAATTGCCGATATTCCCGCCCCTGCCAATAATCCAGGCTACGAACAATCCATGAGCGCCGACCAACCGGCCGAGTGAGGGCTCATGAGCGCGTCTTGCCTCCCTCACTTTGCCCGCCACGGCGCCGCCTTAGCCCGGAGCCGTCTATGCAGCGTTCAATTGCCACCGTTTCCCTCAGCGGTACCCTGCCAGAGAAACTTGAAGCCATCGCCGCGGCCGGTTTCGACGGTGTGGAAATCTTCGAGAACGACCTCCTCTATTACGACGGCAGCCCTACCGAGATTCGCAAGCGCTGCGCCGACCTTGGCATCGCCATTACCCTGTTCCAGCCATTTCGCGACTTCGAAGGCTGCCGCCGTGATCGTCTGCAGCGCAACATCGACCGCGCCGAGCGCAAGTTCGACCTGATGCAGGAACTGGGCACCGACCTGGTTCTGGTGTGCAGTAACGTCGCCGCCGATTCGCTGGGCGACGAAGAAATCCTTGTCGATGACCTGCGTCTGCTGGGTGAGCGCGCCGGTGCACGCGGCCTGCGTATCGGCTATGAAGCGCTGGCCTGGGGGCGTCACGTAAACACCTATCAGCAAGTGTGGAACCTGGTGCGCCAGGCCGATCACTCGGCCGTCGGGATGATCCTCGACAGCTTCCATACCCTGTCGCTCAAGGGCGACCCGAGCGCCATCGCCGAGATTCCCGGGGACAAGATTTTCTTCGTGCAAATGGCTGACGCGCCGATCCTGGCGATGGACGTGTTGGAGTGGAGCCGCCATTTTCGCTGCTTCCCGGGGCAGGGCGAGTTCGACCTGGCCGGTTTCCTCGCGCCGATCCTGCGTACTGGCTATCGCGGCCCGCTGTCGCTGGAGATCTTCAACGATGGCTTCCGCGCCGCACCGCCGCGGCAGAACGCGGCCGATGGCCTGCGCTCATTGCTCTACCTCGAGGAAAAGACCCACAAGCGTCTCGAGAAAGAGGGGCATCAGATCGAGCCGGGCGTGCTGTTCACTCCGCCGGCGGCCCATCCCTACGCTGGTATCGAGTTCCTCGAGTTCGCCGTCGATGAGGCGGTGGGTGCACGCCTGGCCGGTTGGCTGGAGCGTCTGGGCTTCGCTCACGCCGGTCAGCACCGTTCCAAGGATGTCAGCCTGCTGCGTCAGGGCGATATCAATATCGTGCTCAACGCCGAGCCTTACTCTTTCGCGCACAACTTCTTCGCGTCCCATGGCCCTTCACTGTGTGCCACGGCATTGCGGGTCAAAGATGGCGCCGATGCGTTGCAGCGTGCCTGCGATTATCGCGGCCAGCCCTATCGTGGCCTGGTCGGCCCGAACGAGCGCGAGGTGCCGGCTGTACGCGCTCCGGATGGCAGCCTGATTTATCTGGTGGAGCAGGCTGGTGAAGGCCAGACCATCTATGACACCGACTTCAGCCTGAACCCGGCCGCTACCGCCACGGGCAGCCTGCAACGTATCGACCACATGGCCCTGGCATTGCCGGCCGATTCGCTGGACAGCTGGGTGCTGTTCTACAAGAGCCTGCTGGACTTCGAGGCTGACGACGAAGTGGTCCTGCCCGACCCCTACGGCCTGGTGAAAAGCCGCGCGATTCGCAGTCGCTGCAGCTCGATTCGCCTGCCGCTGAACATCTCGGAGAACCGCAACACGGCCATTGCCCATGCGCTGTCCAGCTACCAGGGCTCCGGTGTGCACCACATCGCGTTCTCCTGCGAGGACATCTTCGCCGAGGTGGCGCGGGCCAAGGAAGCGGGTGTGCCGCTACTGGAAATCCCGCTGAACTACTATGACGACCTGGCCGCGCGCTTCGATTTCGACGATGAGTTCCTGAGCGAGCTGGCTTACTACAACGTGCTCTATGATCGTGATGCTCAGGGCGGCGAGCTGTTTCATGTCTACACCGAGCCGTTCGAGGAGCGCTTCTTCTTCGAGATCATTCAGCGCAAGGGTGGTTATGTCGGCTATGGCGCGGCCAACGTCGCGGTACGCCTGGCGGCCATGGCCAAGGCGCGCAGCGGTGCGGTGAAGAAACCGAGGCTTTGATTCTGGTCTGACGGTGACCCTGAGGGGGGGCGCTGCCCAGTATCTGTGCGGCCTGCCATAATCCGTACACCAATACCTATAAAAAAGACCATTGCCGTATGACAGAAGCCGTTGCCAACCTGAACCCACCACCGACCGAGGTGGTGCGCAAGGTACGTAAGAACAACCCTGAGAAAACCCGTGAGAGCATCCTCCAGGCTGCTATCACGGAGTTCGTCCAGCAGGGGCTATCCGGGGCGCGGGTGGATGCCATCGCCGAGCGCACCGCCACTTCCAAGCGGATGATCTACTACTACTTCGGCAGCAAGGAGCAGCTCTACCTCGAGGTGCTGGTCAAACTCTACGGCGACATCCGCGGTACCGAGAGCCGCCTCGATCTGGCGTCCTTGCCGCCGGTCCTGGCGATTCGTCGGCTGGTGGAATTCACCTTCGATCATCATGACCGCAACGTCGACTTCGTGCGCATCGTCAGCATCGAGAACATCCACTACGGCGAATACGTCAAGCAGTCGTCGGTCATTCGTCAGATGAGCAACGTGGTGCTCGATACCCTCGGCAAGACCCTGCGCCGCGGCGAGGAAGAGGGCGTGTTCCGCCCAGGCATCAATGTGCTGGACGTACACTTGCTGATGAGCTCGTTCTGTTTTTACCGCGTATCGAACCGGCATACATTTGGCGAGATCTTCCAGATCGATCTGCCTGACGAACAGGTCAAGCAACGCCACAAGGCGATGATCTGCGAGGCGGTGCTGCGCTACATCCAGGGCTAGGACGGAACAAAAAAGAGGCCCTGGCCGCGCTGTTCGCGACCAGGGCCTCTTTGCATGTGGCTCAGCTGAAACTGGCGAAGTGCGCCTGCATGCGCTCGGCATCGGCCGGGCGGCCGCTGAATAGTTCGAATGCCTTGACCGCCTGGAACACCGCCATGGTGCCGCCATCCAACGTGCGGCAACCCAGGGCGCGGGCGTGGCGCAGCAGTTCGGTTTCCAGCGGGAAGTAGATGATCTCGGCGACCCACAACCCGCTGTGCAGCAACTCAACCGGCAGTGGTGTGCCGGGCAGTTTGGCCATGCCCACCGGCGTGGTGTTGACCAGGCCGTCGGCTGCTGCCACTTCGGCAGCCAGGTCGGTGCCTACCACGGCACGCTCGCTGCCGAAGTGTGCGTTGAGATTGTCCGCCAGAGCCTGGGCGCGGCCTGGCTCAACTTCGAATATGCACAGGCGTTCAACGCCTTCGGCGAGCAGGGCATGAGCCACGGCTGCGCCGGCCCCCCCAGCGCCCATCTGTACCACGCGACGGCGGGCCACGTTGGGCAGGCCGCGGTGCAAGCCTTCGGCGAAGCCCAGGCAGTCGGTGTTGTGGCCGACGCGTTTGCCGTCCTTGAGCACCACGGTGTTCACCGCGCCAATGCCACGCGCCTCGCTCGACAGTTCATCGAGCAGCGGGATGATCGCCTGCTTGGCCGGAAAGGTGATGTTTAGGCCGGTAAAGCCCATGTGCTGCGCCGCATCGAGCAGGCTCGGCAGCGCATCGAGGTCGAGGCCCAGCTGGTCGAGGTCGATCAAACGATAGAGGTAGCGCAACCCCTGTGCATCGCCTTCGCGTTCGTGCATGGCTGGCGTGCGGGAGGCCTGAATACCTTTGCCGATGAGGCCGGCGAGAATGCCGCTGTTGACGCTAGACATGACCTTACCCCTTGAGCGATTGAGCGAAGTACTGCAGGCCGAGTTGATAACCCTGGCTGCCGAGCCCACAGATGACACCGACGGCGATCGGCGAGACGAACGAGTGATGACGGAATGGCTCGCGCTTGTGCACGTTGGACAGGTGCACTTCGATCACCGGCAGTTCGCTGGCCACCAGCGCATCGCGAATGGCTACCGAGGTGTGGGTCCAGGCTGCCGGATTGATCAGAATGCCGGCGCAGCGCCCGCGTGCGGCATGAATCCAGTCGAGCAGCTCGCCCTCGTGGTTGGTCTGGCGAAACTCGATCTTCAAACCGTGTTCGGCGGCGGTATCGGCGCAAAGCCGGGAAATGTCGGCGAGGGTTTCATGGCCATAGGTGGCCGGTTCACGGGTTCCAAGCAGGTTCAGGTTGGGGCCATTGAGTACAAGAATGCAGGGCGTCATGGGGTGTCTCTTGTTGTTGTGACGTGACTGCGGGAAAAATGTACTAACTGGTTAATTCAGTCAATTCAGTGACGGCCAAGCGGGTGTGTAAAAAAATGCCTGCTGCCTCCGGGTGGGGCGGCAGGCATCAGTAGATGCGCGGGTTACGACGAATCTCGGCAGAGTCGAAGAGGGTCAGGAAAGTGGGCGATTACCGCCCGTCGAGCGGGCTCAGTGGTTTTCGCCTGCCTGCGCCACCTGATTGCGGCCGCTGTGCTTGGCCAGGTACAGGCCTTCATCGGCTTTGATCACCAGGCTCAGTGGATCACGCTCGGGGGAGGGCCTGACGGTGGCAATTCCGATGCTCACACTGATTGGCGAGCCGGGTTTGGGCAGGTTGTGGGGAATACCTAGCGCTTCGACCGCGCGGCGGATTTTTTCTGCCTGCAGGCGCGCACCGCCGGCTGCGGTGCCAGGCATGATCACGGCAAATTCCTCGCCACCGTAGCGGGCCGCCAGGTCGGTGGCGCGTGTGCAACTGCCGCGCAGCGACTCGCCAACGCGGCGCAACACTTCATCGCCAGCGACGTGGCCGTGCTGGTCGTTGTAGGCCTTGAAATAGTCGACGTCGATCATCAGTAGCGACAGTTCGCTCTGGTCGCGCAGGGCGCGCTTCCACTCGATCTCCAGGTATTCGTCGAAATGGCGGCGGTTGGCCAGGCCGGTGAGACCGTCGGACTTGATCAGGCGCTGCAGCACCAGGTTGGTATTGAGCAACTGCTGCTGACTCTCGCGTAGTGCACGGTAGGCTTCGTCGCGCTGCAGCATGGTCAGGTAGGAGCGCGAGTGGTAGCGAATGCGTGCGAGCAGCTCGATCACGTCCGGCAGTTTGACCAGGTAATCGTTGGCTCCGGCGGTGAAGGCGGCGCTCTTGACCTTGGGGTCTTCCTTGGTCGACAGCACGATGATCGGCACATCACTCAGGCCGGGCGCCGCGCGGTATTGGGCGAGCAGCTCGAGGCCGTCGACACCGGGCATGATCAGGTCCTGAAGGATCACCGTCGGCTTGATCTGCTGGGCCACGCTCAGCGCCTGGTGCGGGTCGGAGCAGAAGTGGAAGTCGATGTCGCTCTCTTCACTCAGGGCACGTCGCACGGCTTCGCCGATCATGGCCTGGTCGTCGACCAGCAGCACCATCATCGAATAGTCGGGCAAGCCGTTATGATGGTTGGAGTTATCTTGAGGCCGTTGCATAAGCGCGTCTCCGCCTTTTTTCGTAGGTTACGCGGCTGCTTTGGCCGCGGTTGGCGTTTTTAGCCCAGGCGCTCGATCAGGCGCGCGGGAATTCTGTCCAGAGCTAGCACTTCTGCTGCGGCACCCAGCGCGACGGCGGCCTTGGGCATGCCGTAGACGGCGCTGCTGGCCTGGTCCTGGGCGATGGTGTGAAAGCCGCGTTCGCGCATCAACTTCAGGCCCCTGGCGCCATCGCGCCCCATACCCGTCAGCAGCACGCCAATCGCTTCACCTTGCCAGTAGGTGGCCACACTTTCGAAGAATACATCGATAGAGGGTCGGTAGACCTGATCGGCGGGTTCGCGCCGATACACCAAGTGCCCCTCCGGCGCCAGGTACAGGTGGTTGTTGGTGCCGGCCAGCAGCACGGTCGCCGGTTGCAACCCTTCGCCTTCCCGTGCCAGGCGCACGGGTATGTGCGATTCACTGCCGAGCCACTGGGCCATGCCGGCGGCGAAGACTTCGTCGACATGCTGCACCAGCACGATGCTGGCAGGAAAATCCGCCGGGATCTGCCGCAGCAGCTCCACCAGCGAGGCTGGGCCGCCCGCCGATGCACCGATGGCCACCAGGCTCTTGCTGCGGCCTTCAGTGCTGCGCATGGGTGTCGGTTTGACCGAGCGCGAGGTCTTGTGGCCGATCATCCAGGCGATGTTGTGGATCTTGCGCCGCACGGTCGCGGCGTCGAGCACCTGCTGCGGGCCAAGCGACGGCGCGGCAACCACATCCAGCGCACCGGCGCCCATGGCGTCGAACACCCGTGACATGTTGCGCTCGACATCCGAGGTGACGATGAGAATGGCGCAGGGGGTGTCGTGCATGATCCGTCGGGTCGCTTCCACGCCGTCCATGCCGGGCATGAGCATGTCCATCAGCAGCAGGTCGGGTAGGTCGTCGCGGCAACGGCTGACCGCTTCCTCGCCGTTGCTGGCGACCCAGATCAACTGGTACTCAGGTTCTGCCGCCAGCGCACGGCGCAGGGCTTCGACCGCCAGGGGAGTGTCGTTGGCAATGGCGATCCTCATTCTCGGGCCTCACCGATCAGGGTTTGGACGGCGTCCAGCAGCGCTTCGTCGTGGAAGCTGGCCTTGGCCAGGTAATAATCGGCGCCGGCCTCCAGGCCGCGGCGGCGATCTTCCTCGCGATCCTTGTACGACACCACCATCACCGGCAGTGAGCGCAGGCGTGGGTCCTGGCGCACCAGGGTGACCAGTTCGATACCGTCCATGCGCGGCATGTCGATATCGGTGATCAGCAGGTCGAAGGTCTCGGCACGCAGGGCGTTCCAGCCGTCCATGCCATCCACGGCGACCGATACCTGATAACCGCGGCTTAGCAGCAGTTTGCGCTCCAGTTCGCGTACGGTGAGCGAGTCATCCACCACCAGCACGCGCTTGCTGACAGTCTGGCGCGCATGGCTGGCATGGTCGACACGCTCCAGGTGACCGGTGTCAAGCAATTTACTCACCGAGTTGAGCAGGTCGTCGACGTCGAGGATCAGCACCGGCGTGCCGTCGTGCAGCAGAGCGCCGGCCGCGACGTCGCGCACCTTACCCAGGCGCCCATCGAGGGGCATCAGCACCAGGGTGAACTCGCCGAGGAAGGCTTCGACCGCCAGACCGTGGTATTGCTCGCGGTCGCGAATCAGCACGATGGGGATGCTGTCATCATCGCCCTGTTTCTCATTGCATCGCAGCAGCTGTGCGGCGGAGATCAGGCCGACGTGCTCGTCCTCCAGCCAGAAGTGCTGGCGCCCCTCAAGCTGGACGATGGCGCTGCGCGGCAGGCGCAGCATGCGTTCGATCTGCGCCAGCGGGAAGGCATAGGCCTCGCCGCCGATGGTCACCACCAGCGCGCGCACCACCGAGAGGGTCAGCGGCAGTTCGAGGTGGAACAGGCAGCCCTGATCAGGGTTCTGCAACAGCCGCACGTTGCCGCGCATACGGCGAATCTCGTGTTGCACCACGTCGAGGCCGACACCGCGACCGGAGACTTCGGTGACCTGCTGGCTCATGCTGAAACCAGGTAGGAAGAGGAAGGCCAGCAGCTCGTCCTCGGTCATCTGCTCGACCTGCTCGGCGGTGGCGAAACGGCGTTTGATCACCGCCTGGGCAACGCGTTCGAGGTCGATACCGGCGCCGTCGTCGCTGACCTCCAGCACCAGCATGCCGGCGTGATGACGCGCGCGCAGCTGAACCACACCTTCTTCCGGCTTGCCCTTGCGAGCGCGTAGCGCCGGCGGCTCGATGCCATGATCGACGGCGTTGCGCAGCAGGTGCGTCAGGGGGGCTTCCAGGCGCTCCAGCACGTCGCGGTCGACCTGAGTGTTTTCTCCCTCGATCTCCAGGCGCACCTGTTTGCCCAGCGAGCGGCCCAAGTCACGCAGCATGCGCGTGTGCCCGGTGAGCACATCGGCGAAGGGGCGCATGCGCGAAGCCAGGGCCAGGTCGTACAGTTGCTGCGTGCGTTGCCCGCCGTACCAGACGAAGTCGTCGAACAGTTCCTGATGGGCTTGCAGCTGTTGCTGGCATTCGATCAGCAGGTTGCGGCTCTCGGCGAACAGTGCCTGGGCGGAGGCGTCCAGGTCCGTGCCGAGCAGGTGCTCGCGCAGGCTCTCCAGGGTTCGTCGTGCCGACTCCTGCTGGCGCTTAAGGCGATGCAGCGAATCGTTCAGCGGCTTGGTGCGCTGGAACTCCACCAGCGATTTGCCGGACAGGTCGATCAGGTGATCGAAGCGCTCGGCCGACACCCGCAATACGCGGCTGATGCGTTCGTCGGCCACTGGTTCGGCGGGAGTGGCAGCGGTCGGCGTGGGCGTTTCCGGCAGGCTGACCGGTTTAGCTTCGGCGACAAATGCGGCGCTTTCACCTGGTTGCACGCGCAGTGCCGGTACGGCGTTGCCAAGCAGCACCTGCAGGTGTGTGGTGACGGTTTCCACCCGTGCCTCCAGCTCGGCGTCCTGTTGTGCCTGGCCGATGCGCAGGAGCAGGTCGGAGCCCTGCAGCAGGGCGTCGATGTGGTCGGGCAGCAGGCGCAGCAGGCCTTCCTGGGCGGCGACCAGCAAGTCTTCCATGGCGTGGGCGATCTGCACGCCATGGTCCAGGCCGACGATGCGCGCTGCCCCCTTGAGCGAGTGCGCGGCGCGCATGCAGGCTTCCAGCTGGCTGGCGTTGGTCGGGTCACGCTCGAGAATCAGCAGGCCGGTATCGAGCACCTGCTTCTGTGCCTCGGCCTCCAGCCGGAACAGGTCGAGCAGCGATGCATCCCTCATCTGGTCCGGTGTCACGTGAGGCTCCCAATCATGGTTTGCAGCAACTGTTCGTCGTCGAGCAGGGTAATGCTCTGTTCCTGCCATTGCAGGACGCCGGCGGTGAAACGGCTGATGGTGCGCTTGTCGTCGTGTCTGCTGCTACTGATGCGCGCCACGGGGATGCGCTGGATGCCGCTGACTTCATCCACCGGTGTCACCAGCGGGCCACTGCTGCTTTCCAGAATCAGCATGCGCGGAATCACCCTGTGTTCGCTGCGGCGCGCATCCTGCTGCGTGTCGAGGTCGAGCAGCTCGGCCAGCGACAAGCAGGCGACCAGGGTGCCGCGCACGTTGGTTACACCTAGCAGGCCGCGGCTGTTGCGGTGAGGCAGCACGTGAATCGGCGACACCGGCATGACTTCGGCCAGGCAGCGCGTGGCGATGGCCAGCCATTGCTCGCCAAGGCGGAAGATCAGTAGCGAGCGCTGTTCGCCCTGCGCTTCCGGAGCTTCGCCCTGGCCGTAGTCGTCATCGCCACGCTCCAGCGCGCTGCCGTAACGGTCGAGCAGGGCGATCGCTGCGGCGCCGTAAACCTCGCAGTTGCGGCAATGGATATGCCGCTCCAGCTGCGGGCAACTCTTGTCGCCAAATACGCCGATGCGATTCCAGCAGTCGTCGACGGCGGGTTGGCTGTATAGCAGGTCCTGATCAGTCACCTTCGCCTACCTCGGGGTTCTGCGCTCGTCGATACAGGCGCTGGGCGCCGCTCTGGTCGCCTTGCGCTTCCAGGTGTGCGGCCAGATGAGTGAGCGCCTCGCGGTGCTGTGGTTCGAGATAGATCGCCTTGCGGTAGTAGGCGCAGGCCTGGTCGCCCTGGCCTGCCGCGTCGCAGAGCAGGCCCAGCCAGTAGTAGGCTGTGGCGCTGGGGCCGTTCTGCTGCAAGTGCAGCTCAGTGCGCTGGCGCGCTTCGTCGGTGCGGCCTGCGTTGGCCAGGCTGGCGACGTCGGCCCAGGTATCCGCTGCGACCGTTGCCGGCACCGCTGCGCTGAGTGTTCTGCCCAGCGGTCGTGGTCGGCTCGGCGGGACAGGGCGCGGCACCGTAGCCACCGCCGGGCGCGTACGCGGGGCAGGCGCTCGTGGCGCTGCGCTGATGGGCGTCTGGGCCGGGGCCATGCGAAAGGCGAAGGTCTGCTGCCGGCCCAGCGCTTGCAGGCCGTTCTGGCTAGCCAGGCTGGCCTCGGCTGGGCCGATGAACAGCGTGCCGCCTTCTTGCAGTTGGCGCTTGAGCAGCTCCAGCACGCGTACCTGGGTCGGGCGGTCGAAGTAGATCAGCAGGTTGCGGCAGAAGATGAAGTCGTAGCTGGGCTCGCCAGCGAACAGGCTGGGATCGAGCAGGTTACCGGTGCGCAGCCTGACGCATGTGCGCACCCGCTCGTCGAGGAGAAAACTGCCAGCGTCCTGCTCGTGAAAGAAACGATCGCGAAAGGCCAGGGCATCGCCGCGGAACGAGTTACGCCCGTAGAGGCCCTTGCGAGCTTGCTCCAGCACTTTGTCGCTGACGTCCAGCGCGTCGATCTGGAACTGCTCGGCGGAAAAGCCGGCATCGAGCAGGGTCATGGCGATGGAGTAGGGCTCTTCACCGCTGGAGCTGGGCAGGCTGATCAGGCGCAGTGGCCGACCGCCGTGCAACTGTGCGTGACGCTCCTGAGCCAGGCTGGCCAGTGCGTTGAACGATTCCGGGTAGCGGAAGAACCAGGTTTCCGGCACCACTACAGCTTCCACCAGCGCCTGCTGTTCGCGCGTCGAGCCGCCAAGGGTGGTCCAGTAGCCTTCCAGGTTCTGCTGGCCGAGGGCGCTCATGCGTTGGCGCACGGCGCGCTCGATCACCGTGCGGCCGACCGATTCGGCTTCCAGGCCGATACGGCTTTTCAGCAGGCGCTCGATATGCTCGATCATGCCGTCAGGCCCGCTGCGTCGGTTGGAACAGCAGGGCGCGTACCTCGTCGTCGAGCAGCCCGGCGACCTCGATGCGCTGGATCATGCCACGGGCATCACGCTGCAGCGGCCCCAGGTAATCCGCCTGGCCCGCTTCCAGGCCGCTGGCCTTGAAGGCCTCCCTGGGCAGGCGCAGGGTGTCGGTGGCCTGCTCCAGAATCAGCCCTAGCACTGGCGACTGCTCACCCATCTGCAGGTCGAAGCGCACCAGCACCACGCGTGTGCTGCTACGGGGTTGGGCGGCGCGCCCCAGCACGCGATGGCTGAGATCGATCACAGGGGTCACCCGGCCGCGATGCTCGAACAACCCGGCTACCCACAGCGGCGCTTCGGGCACCTGTTTCAGACGGCGTAGCGGCAGCACTTCGACCACCTGACTGGCGGGAAGGGCGTAGCGATCATCACCGAGCGTGAACTGCAGGTGCAGTTCACCCGCTGCTGCTTTGCTGGGGGCTGGCATGTTCAGACCTTGAAGCGGCTGACGCCAACGCGCAGGTTGTTGGCCACCTGGTTGAGTTCATCGATGGCGGCGCCAGCCTGACGCAGCGAATCGACGGTCTGGCTGCTGGCTTCACCGAGCTGCAGCAATGCCTGGTTGATCTGTTCGGCGCCGGTGGACTGCGCCTGCATGCCTTCGTTGACCATCTGGATACGCGGCGCCAGGGCCTGCACCTGCTGAATGATCTGGCTGAGCTGGTCACCCATCTGCGCCATCTCGCCGATGCCGCGGCGCACCTCTTCGGAGAACTTATCCATGCCCATCACGCCGGCCGATACAGCGGACTGGATCTCGCGCACCATCTGCTCGATGTCGTAGGTGGCCACGGCGGTCTGGTCGGCCAGGCGACGCACTTCCACGGCCACTACGGCAAAACCCTTGCCGTACTCGCCGGCCTTTTCCGCCTCGATGGCGGCGTTGAGCGACAGCAGGTTGGTCTGGTCGGCCACCTTGACGATGGTGGTGACCACCTGGGTGATGTTGCTGGCCTTTTCGTTGAGGATCGACAGCTTGCCGTTGACCACATCGGCCGCGCCCATTACCTGGTGCATGATCTCCTCCATGCGGGCCAGGCCCAGCTGGCCGGTGCCAGCTAGAATCGAGGTCTGCTCGGCGTTGTCGGAGACTTCGCCCATGGTGCGGACCAGATCACGCGAAGTGGCAGCGATCTCCCGTGAAGTGGCGCCTATTTCGGTGGTGGTGGCGGTGGTCTCGGTGGCCGTGGCCTGCTGCTGACGAGAGGTGGCGGCGATCTCGGTGACCGAGGTGGTCATCTGCACCGCCGAGCGCTGGGCGTTGCCGACCAGGTTCTTGAGCTCGCCGACCATGCTGTTGAAGCCCAGCTCGATGGCGTTGAATTCGTCGCGGCGGTGCATGTCGAGTTTCGCCGACAGGTCGCCGCTTTCCAGGGATTTGAGGATACTGACGATGCGGTTCACGGGGGTGGTGATGGCGCTCATCAGCAGCCAGCCGCAGACGGCGGAGACGAGGATGGCCAGCAGGATGGCGATCAGCAACCCCGCTTCCATGATCAGCACTGCGCTGCGAATCTCGCGCGCGGCGGCATCGGCCTGGCCGCGATTCATTTCGATCAGCTCGCTCAGCAGGCTTTCACCTTTTTCCCACTCGGGAAACACGCGTTCGGCGCTGAATTGGCGAGCCTGTTTGGGTGCAAGGCTCGGCAGGCTGTCGAGCAATTGCCCGTGCCGGTTCAGATACTGGTGCTGCACCTGACGGAACTGTTCGGCCAGCGCCAGCTCCTGCTCGTCTGTCGTGGCACTCTGGTAGCGGCCGAACTCCTCGTCGAGCGCCTGCATCTGCGTGGCGAATTGGTCGCGGTAGTTGTCCAGCAGGGTGGCAACGTCTTCATCGACGGCGCGCAACAGCAAGCGGCGAGTGCCAAGCATGTGACGGGACCAGAGGTCTTGTGCCTTGCTCGGGTAATACAGGCCCGGGATCGAATCGTTGCGGATGCCATTGGCCTCGTTCTCGATCTTGACCAGGCGCATGTAGGAGACGCCGGCCAGCAGGAACAGAATGGCGATGATCAGCAGGAAGCTGACGATGATTCGATTGCGTACGGTCAGGTTCATCATATCCACGTGCCTTGGCTGATCAATTTACCCATCAACTACAGCATACCGGCACATTGCCGTTTTGCCTGGGTGTAACGAATTTGTACAGGTTGCCTGGTGAAAGGCAATAAAAAAGCCGGCTTGTGGCCGGTGTTTTTATTAAGTATCTTGTTGATTTTAAAATTCTTTATTTCTGTCTGTTGTGTAGACCCACACTTTGACCCACACTTATGCGGGTCGCTGCCCTGGGGAGATGATCTCAGATGCTCCTTTGGGGGCATGCTGAGGCTGGCTCTCTTCCTCTGACAACCTTGGCAACTACCCGCCCTCTTTGCTTAGTCTGAATTTGATGGGGGGTGGATTGGTGCGAGGTCGCCTCTTCTATCCGCTTCCGCCTTGATCAGCCTCTCAAGGACTTGAGGCCGCTTCAGGCCGCTAGCTCTGGCTAGCTCGTCAAGCAGTTCAACGGACTCTTCAGACAGGATGAAGTTGTACTGCTTTTTGCCTTTCAGCTTTTCCAGATACCTCTGGCGATTCCAGCTTCTACGGATGCTCTGGGCGATGTCTTTCAGCTCACGCTCTCTGAGATCCATCGAGTCAAAATACATCACCAGCTCAATGTAGCTTTCAAAGGAGGGTGGAATTCTCAATGCCAGAGCTCTGTCTTTCTGCAGCCACTCCCATGCGAATCTGCAGCGTACTACCCCTTCTTTGTCGTCCTGAAACCACTTCAATTGGCGATCTTGGTTCCTGTGTCGCTCCCAGTCACGGTGCAGGCTCTCAAGTGCTGTGGTTTTGTTGGTGACACTTTCCTCCCAAAGATCAATTGCTCCGATCAGAAGATCTCTGCCTGTCAGTCTCGGGATGCTCCAGAGGTCGCCTAGTCGCGTCATGCTCCTGACTCTATGGTCGAGCCATTTTGTCTGCCTCTCTTCTCCGCTGATCCATTTCAGGCATTCAACGTCCACCAGGAAGCGGTCCATGGCCGCAATTAGTTCTGCAGTGACGCCTCCTTTGCTCTCAATGAAACCGGCCAAGTGGCTTCGCATAGTCAGCCCGTTGCAGGTATCAAGCTCGAAATCTGCCTCTTCAAATTGCTTGAAATAAAGCCATAGCCAGATGTCCTGGCGACGGCTGGTCTTGCCTATCAGGCTCTGAAGCAGGTCTGGATCATGTACGGGCATAGACTTTTCTACTCAAAAAATACAATGAAAATAGCTTAAACCAAGCTCAAAAAAATGACAGACCTATACCCCTTATTTAGTAGAAATAGATTGAATCTAGAATCAATCTATGAACTTATAAATCAGTGTAATCCGAGTATTTACTGGGTTTTCTAAGGTTTTCATGAGTTTTTACCTGCTCTCGTTCGAGATGATAGATATCTAGGCGTAGGTTTCAGGTCTATGGTTGGCTCTGATGAGCGGGCGCTGCCCGCTTCCTTTAGGGCCGGTATTTGTGCCGCACCGCTGGCTTTGAAAAGGACAGGAGCCCACGTACACGCGCGCTCGCGCTTCAGTGATCCAGTAAATAAAAAAGACACCTGCGGATCGTCTGAGCCATACAGAGGAGCCTGCTCATGCGAATCATCCGCCTGAAAGAAGTCATCGATTCGACCGGCCTGTCTCGGTCGACAATCTACAAGTACATCGGAGAGGGCACCTTCCCGAAGCCAGTGTCACTGGGCGACCGTTGCGTCGGCTGGGTCGACAGCGAGGTGCACGATTGGATTCTGGCGCGGATCGAGGAGCGCGATCTGGCTGAGGGAGCAGCAGTGCGTGCCACCGGCCACCTGAGTGTGGCTAGCTAGAAATGACCATCTGCGCCATGACTGGCTACGGCTGGTCATGGCGTTTATGCCGGGTGGCTTCTTCAGGCTGCTCGGCACTCGCCAGGAAGCCGGATCGATGTTGCTCCCCATCGATCCGGCAGACTCTGGCTAGGCAACGGTCCACCATGGGCTTTCTATCTGGTTTTTTTCCGGAATACGGGTTCAGCAAAAAATGCCGCTGCGGCTTGGTGTGCGGGATGGGTTTTCCCGAGTCAGTCGGAGTCGTCAGTTGCGGTGTGGGTAGTATGCTTTTACTAGCTATTACTACCCGAAGGGTTCCCACGTAACCCAGCAGTGGCAGGCATCACTGACCAGATCCCATACACGTGGAGGGGAGTGATCATCTGACACTGAACCACTAGGCGAAGTGATCAATACTCGACTCATCCAGAGTCATCGACCAACCAAGCAACCAGATCAGTTCACCACGGGAGACCAGGTACCCATTCATCACGGATGAGCTACGTCACCGGGCATCCAGCCGAGGGGGATCAGGCAGGAGAAGGTAACCGGTAAATTAAAACTCCGCAGGCATGGCTTATGAAACTCAACCATAGAGGTCATAACCATGTTCAACGACACCGGTACCACCCGGCGTTACCCACTCCGCCATCCCGACAATAACAACCTCCACCTGCACCACGACGACACCTTCGCAGGCTTTCCCATTCAGAAAGGCAAAGGTCCTTACATCCGTGAGTACCTGTCTGATCTCAAGCACACCATCGAGCTGGCCTTGGCTGAGTATCCGAGGGTCTTGGCCTTCAGAGTGGATCTCCGTTTGCCTCAGGGTATCGAGCTGCCCGTCTACGCCTATACGAACCAGGTCATCAGCCGGTTCTTCGAATCGTTCACGAAGAAGATCCAGTACCACCAGGAGAAGGTGGCTGAGCGTCGCTACGCTCGTGGCTGTAAAGTACGGTACGTCTGGTCGAGGGAGATCGGTCAGGGTGGTAGGCAGCATTACCACCTACTGATCCTGTTGAACCGCGATGCCTACTACACCATTGGGCGTCTGGGGTCGGACCGGGTGAACATGATCAGCCGTATCGAGGAGTCCTGGGCAGGTGCGCTGGGGCTACCAGTCGACCTGATGACGGGGCTGGTACACATCCCGAAGAATGCTGAGTATCGAATCGATCGAGTAAAGCGTCGAGACAAGGGCGATGAGCTGGATGATCTGTTCAAACGAGCCAGCTACCTGTGTAAGAAAGCGACCAAGTCCTACGGGGATCGTCAGCGGGGATTCGGCACCAGTCGAGGCTAGTGGCTACCTGCTGCGCAAGAGCGTCATGCTCATGTAATCCTGGCCGGCCGATAGTTTTAGGCCCGGCCAGGAATCGAGTACTGACGAGAGCGCTGCGGGATGACGGAGCGTGGGGGATTCCGACGGCATTATCAGTCGGCATCCCTAACAATTGACCGTCACTACTCCACTCAGCGTTCTAATGCGCGCTCCAAGTCTTCGCCAGAAAGGTAGTGGCCCATCAGTCTGCGCAGAGTTCCGTCCTCGCGCATTTTCTCAACAATAGTGGCCATGCGGTGGTAGCCAGCGAGTGAGGCCAACTGCTGGTGCAGGTAAGTTGGGCGGTCTTCTAATGCGCGCAGGCTGAGTTGTTGGATCCAACTACCCTAACTCTTCTGAAGTTTGCGCTGCTGTTTGATCTTGTACATTTCACAATCAGCCAGCCTGATGGCTTCGTCTGGGTGCGTGCCGTCAGGGGAAATTGCCACGACTCCGACGCTCGCGCCGCCATATTGAATGGTGGCAAGCTCGTGGCCCAGCTCATATCGCCCAACCGTTGCCTGGGTTAGGCGATCCTGCATGGTCTCGGCGGCATGTCGCATGCTTTGCTCAGCGTCAGTGTCCCCTGTGGCCGACCCCAGGGCCGCCACGATGAACTCATCACCGCCAGTACGGCCAATAATGTCGCTGGTTCTGAGGGCTTGCTGCAGTTGTGTGGCCACTTTTCTAAGAAACTGGTCGCCGGCCAGGTGACCATGGGTGTCGTTGATAAGCTTAAAACCATCCAGGTCGATGACCGCTACGAGCACGTACTTATCTTCCCGGTGAGCCAGGGCAAGCAAGTGCCTGATGTCACCTAGAATGGCACGTCGGTTTGCCAGTCCTGTCAGGGCGTCAGTAAGGGCCAATGTTGAGAGCTCGGCGTTAGCGATTTGCAGGCGCTGTACCAACAGCTCCCGCTCAAGGGAATAGCTCAACAACCCGGCGAACATCAGAAGTAATGGCTCCACTTCAGGGGATTTGGCTACCCGTGTCGAGCTGGCGGCACAGAACGTACCCAGCACGCGCCCATCCTGAGCTTTTATGGGTGCGCTCAAATAAGTTTTGATGCCCAGGGCTGCCGCCGCATCAGAGTCTCCCCAGCACTCGGCGACGTTATCCGAATACATGCGGTTTTCGTCTAGCGCCCGTTTGCACAGGGTATCTGCCCAAGGGACGGTCAAACCCTCAGGGATGACCATTTCACCGACGTTACGTGCGAACTCGACATGTTGTACCCCTTGCTCAGTGTCGATGGTCGTCAAGTAGGTCGACTCCATTCCTGTTAACTGGCTTAGTAGCACCAGCAAAGGGCGGGTCAGTTGCTCCAGGGTTTGAGCCTTGGGAATGGTCTCGGAGAGCAGAGACAGAATCTGATCCATGCGCGCACCAATAACGAAGTAGTGTGCTGATTATCGACCAGCTTGCGGATAACTGCACGGCGGATACCCCTAGCCGCTACAGGTGCAAACTCGACCTTAGTATCGGGGCGCGAGGCGGCGTGGCCTGCTTTGATTTTTTTTGTGAATCAAAATGATCCGTAAATACTGCTTTCATGATTTTTAATTGCGGGTGCCGTGACCGCAATTTATGCTGCCCCGGCTTTAATCACGACCAGTCCAACCATGACCACTGAAATACTCTCGCAGCTAACGCAAGCCCAGCGCGATCGCCTGGCCTACCTGGAGTTGCGTCTGCGATTCGTGGGAGAGATAGGCCGGCAGGACCTGATTCAGCGCTTCGGCATTAAAACCGCCGCCGCTACGCGCGATCTCACCACCTATCGTGAGCTGGCAGGCAACAACCTGGCGTATGACCGCAGCAGCAAAATCTACACGCCGACCAAAGAGTTCCGTCCGATCTTCACCTTCTCTGCTGACCGGGTGCTGGCCTGGCTGGCAGAGGGGTTTGGTGATGGCGAGCCGGCCAGCAGTGCGCCGGGAGTCTCCTGCGTAACGTCCGGGCGTCTTAATCAGCCGGATCTGGACACGCTGGGTATCGTGACTCGTGCCATTTACCACCGTTGCCCGCTACGTGTGGAGTACTACTCCCTACGCAGCGGCAAGACCCAGCGGGAGATCGTCCCGTTTGCCCTCATCGATACGGGCTTGCGCTGGCACGTGCGCGGCTATGACCGCAAGCGCGGTGCGTTTCGGGATTTCGTGGTCACGCGCATCAAGCGGCCGAAGCTGCTGATGGAGTCTCCAGTCGCTGAGCACGAGCGACCGGAGCAGGATGTCCAGTGGAGCCGGATATTGGAAGTCGAACTGGTGCCGCACCCCGACCAGCCGTATCCGGACATCACCGCTATGGATTACGGCATGCACGACGGTGTGCTGCGCCTGAGGTTGCGCGGTGCCACGGCGGGTTACGTGCTGCGCAAATGGAGCGTTGATTGTTCGCCGGATCATCGGCTGCGTGATCCGGAGTACCGCCTTTGGTTGAAAGATCCGCTGCTGCTCTACGGAGTGGAAACAGCAGTGCTGGCGCCCGGTTACCGAGCAGGCTGAGCGAACGACTACAAGTCGGATGCGCATACGCATCCGGCAACACGAAAACCTAGAGTGACTAACTGACCATGAGCAACACCAGAGATCTTGAACGCGCCGAGCTGCACAAAACCATCTGGCGCATCGCCAACGACCTGCGTGGCAGCGTCGATGGCTGGGACTTCAAGACCTACGTTCTAGGCATGCTGTTCTATCGCTTCATCTCGGAGAACCTGACCAACTACCTCAACGAACAGGAGCGCCGCGCGGGCAGTGCGGATTTTGACTACAGCGATTTGGCAGACGCCCACGCTATCGTGGGCCGTTACGAAACGGTTCAGGAAAAGGGCTTCTACATCCTGCCGTCGCAACTGTTCGCCAATGTGCGCAAGCGTGCCCGCCATGACCCGAACCTCAACGAAACCCTGTCGAAAGTGTTCAAGGTCATCGAGGCCTCGGCGTTGGGCGCTGGTAGCGAGGACGACTTCAAGGGGCTGTTCGATGACCTGGACGTCAACAGCAGCAAGCTCGGCCCCACCGTGGCCAAGCGCAACGAAAAGCTGGTGAAGCTGCTCGACGCCATCGGCGATCTGCCGCTGGGCAACAGCTCGGGCAATTTTGCCGACAACAGCATCGACCTGTTCGGCGACGCCTACGAGTACCTAATGCAGATGTATGCCTCCACCGCCGGCAAGTCCGGTGGCGAGTTCTATACCCCTCAGGAAGTCTCCGAACTGCTGGCCCGCATTACGGTGGTGGGCAAGAAGGAGGTCAACAAGGTTTATGACCCAGCCTGCGGCTCCGGCTCGCTGTTGCTCAGCTTCTCCAAGGTGCTGGGGCACAACAAGGTGCGTCAGGGCTTCTACGGCCAGGAAATCAACCTCACCACCTACAACCTGTGCCGGATCAACATGTTCCTGCACAACGTGAACTACGAGAAGTTCAACATCGCCCACGGCGACACCCTGACCGACCCGGCGCACTGGGATGACGAACCCTTCGAGGCCATCGTTTCCAATCCGCCTTACTCGATCAAATGGGAGGGCGATGCCAACCCGCTGCTGATCAACGACCCGCGCTTCGCTCCGGCCGGCGTGCTCGCGCCCAAGAGCAAGGCGGATTTGGCCTTTACCCTGCACATCCTGGCCTGGCTGGCGGTCAATGGCACGGCCGCCATTGTCGAATTCCCCGGCGTGCTCTATCGCGGTGGTGCGGAAGCCAAGATTCGCAAGTACCTGATCGACAACAACTACGTCGATGCCGTCATCCAGTTGCCGCCGGATCTGTTCTTCGGCACCACCATCGCGACCTGCATCATCGTGCTGAAGAAGTCCAAGCGCGACAACTCCACGCTGTTCATCGATGCCTCCAGCCTATTCGTACGCAGCGGCAACAAGAACAAGCTGTTGCGCGAGCACCAGCAGAAAATCCTCGACGCATTTACCGGTCGCCAGAACATCGAGCATTTCGCGCGCAGGGTGGAGAACGGCGACATCGCCGCCAACGGCTACAACATTGCCGTCTCCAGCTATGTCGAGCAGGCCGACACCAGCGAAGCGGTAAACATTCGTGAGCTCAACGAGAAAATCAGCGGCATCGTTGCCAGGCAAACGGAGCTGCGAAAGCAGATCGACGCCATCGTTGCGGATCTGGAAGGAGTCCAGGCATGAGCGAGCAGCCAGCAGGAGAGATCATTCTTTACCAACGTGGCGATGCAACTGCCATCGATGTGCGGCTAGACGGCGATACGGTCTGGTTGAGCCAGGAGCAGATGGCTGAGCTATTCGGCAAGGCCAAGTCGACCATCAACGAGCACATCAAGAACGTCTTCGAGGAAGGCGAGCTGGTGCCGGAGCAGGTGATGAGAAAAATCGGAATTTCCGAATTTTCTACCAAACCGACCAACTTCTATAACCTCGACGTGATCATCTCGGTCGGCTACCGGGTCAAGTCGCAGCAGGGCACGCGCTTCCGCATCTGGGCCACCGAGCGCCTGCGCGAATACCTGGTCAAGGGCTTCACCATGGATGACGCGCGCCTGAAGAACCTGGGCGGCGGCAGCTACTGGAAAGAGCTGCTGGATCGTATCCGCGACATTCGCTCCAGCGAGAAGGTGCTCTACCGTCAGGTGCTCGACCTGTACGCCACCAGCGTGGATTACGACCCTAAGGCCGAAGCCAGCGTGGTGTTCTTCAAGGCCGTACAGAACAAGCTGCATTACGCGGCCCACGGCCAGACTGCTGCGGAAGTGGTCAGGCAGCGTGCCGATGCCGGTAAGCCCTTTATGGGGCTGCTGTCCTTCAGTGGCAAGCAGCCCACCAAGGCCGAAGTCACCAACGCCAAGAATTACCTCAACGCTGACGAGCTAAAACGCCTGAATACGCTGGTCTCGGCCTATTTCGACGCCGCCGAGTTCCGTGCCATGAACCACGAGCCGACCTATATGAAGGATTGGCTCGCGCACCTGGAGCAACTGATCCTGGCCATGGGCGGTAAGGCCCTGGAAGGTGCCGGTAAAGTCAGTCATCAGCAGGCCATTGCTCACGCCGAAACGGAGTACGCCAAGTTCCGTGCCCAGTTGGCCGAGCAGCCAAGCGAGGTGGAAGCGGCCTATCTGGAAACCGTAAAGACGGTGCAGAAGAAAATCACTGGGAAGAAAAAGCCATGAGCCGGATTGATGCGCTGATTGCTGAGCTTTGCCCGGAGGGGGTGGAGTTTGTCCGACTAGGCGATATCTGCGATGTGTTTAACGGATGCGCCTTTAAAGCGGCATTATTCAATAACGAAGGCCTTGGCCTGCCGATAATTCGCATTCGAGACCTGAATACGTGTTTTTCTCAAACTTATTATTCGGGGAAATATTAACCCGGCAATCAAATACACCAAATCATGCCGCGTAGGCGATACGTGGATGCCGGAAATAAGAACGGATTCTTTGGGGGTGTAATTGCAATCGTCTCATGACCGAGCGAACACGCCCTTCCAGTTCGTCCTGATTACGCGCTGGCAAGCCCGTACGGACCTGATGTTTCAAATCACAATTCAAATACTCGTCAGGATTCAACTCCGGGGCGTATGCCGGCAAGAAGAACAGTTCGATTTGCTCTTTGCGGTCGGCGACCC
Organism: Ectopseudomonas mendocina; assembly: GCF_007049795.1. Classification (GTDB taxonomy): domain Bacteria; phylum Pseudomonadota; class Gammaproteobacteria; order Pseudomonadales; family Pseudomonadaceae; genus Aquipseudomonas; species Aquipseudomonas mendocina_D. The sequence goes on along the minus strand of NZ_SCFY01000004.1, from coordinate 156,927 downwards.
AGGCGCTCACCTTTTTGCTGTGGTGTACGCGCAGGTTGTCGAGAATCAAGAACACTTTGCGGCCCTGCGCATCGCGAATCAGGCGACCCAGGAAGCGAATCAGCACTGGGGCTGTCAGCGTTTCCCGATACAGCATGAAGCGCAGTTTGCCCCGATTGGTCACAGTGGAAATCATGTTGGTGGAAAAGCGACTGCCGCTGACCTGGCGCACTGGCGTTTCGCCAATAGGGGCGTAGCTGCGGCCAGCCTGGCTGTCACTGCGCATACCGGTTTCGTCGCCCCACTGAATCTCACCATTCTCGGCCTTGGCCCGCTGTGCGATGCGTGGATATTCATTATCCAGCCAGCGCTGAACCACTTCAGGTTTCTGCTGATAAGCCCGATGCAGTGGTCGCTGCGGGGTGTAGCCCCAACGCTTGAGGTATTCACCAACCGTTCGAACCGGCATGAGAAAACCACAGCGCTGGCGGATCAGTTCTCGCACGGCATCACGCGTCCAGAGTGCAAAGCCGAGCTTGAGTTGGTCGGGCATCTTATCGGTCATCAAGGTGCGCGCCAGCACTTCCTGGCTGGGGCTCAAACTGCGGCGATCACCCTGGCGCACACCGCGCTGGCCGCCGGCAATGGCAGCCTTTTCGCCTTTGTGTTCTGCGACCTGCGCCCAGTGAGCGATGGTGCGGGGGTGAACACCAACCGCTTCGCCAATAGCCTTGTAGGTGTAACCCTGCTCACGCATGCGCAGGGCCGTGGCGCGCTTTTCACGCTGTTCTTGGGGGCTGAGTTTGCGGGCATCTGTTTTCATGGAGGCAGATTATCCGATATGCCCTATTTATTTGCCAGGTTAATATGATGATCGCTACCTTGTAAAGGATGGCGACATTCTTATTGGGATGGATGGCGATTTTCGAGCTGTACGCTGGAAGCATGGTCGCGCATTGCTCAATCAGCGAGTTTGCCGATTGCAAGATTTCAAGCAGGGGATATTGCCAGCCTTTATGTATTACATAGTTCAAGATGAGCTTGATCGAATACATGGCAGCATTCAAGGTTCCACGGTCAAGCACTTGTCATCGAAAGAGCTGGAGCGTTCATGTGTTCCAGTGCCACCGCTGGAGGTTCAACGCGAAGTCGTGGAGTTGCTCGACACATTCACTGCGCTTAAAACCGAACTGGAAATGGAGCTAACAACCGAGCTTGATGCCCGTCGTCAGCAGTATGCATCCTACCGCGACGCCTTGCTCGCTTTCAGCGATCAAGATATTCGCTGGGCCGCGATGGGCGAGGTCGGCGAGTTCTTCCGAGGTCGGCGCTTTACCAAGGCTGACTACGTCGAAGACGGGGTGCCCTGTATCCACTATGGCGACATCTACACGCAGTACGGCACAGCCACCGAAACAACGACGTCACATGTAGATGCCGACTTGGCTCAGACACTACGTTTTGCGCAGCCAGGTGATTTGATAATCGCAGGCGTGGGCGAGACGGTCGAGGATGTGGGCAAGGCGGTGGCATGGCTCGGCCATGACGAAGTGGCGATTCATGACGACTGCTTTGCCTTCCGGCATTCGCTGAACCCACGGTTCGTTTCCTATTACTTCCAGACCACGGCGTTTCACGCAGAGAAGAATAAATTTGTCGCCCGAGCCAAGGTGAAGCGTTTGTCCGCAGAAAGCTTGGCCAAGCTGACCATCCCTGTTCCCTCGCCTGAGGAGCAGGCACGCATCGTCGCTATCCTCGACAAGTTCGATGCGCTGGTAAATGACATCTCCATCGGCCTACCTGCCGAGATCGCCGCTCGCCGTCAGCAGTACGCCTACTACCGCGACCGTTTGCTCACATTCAAGGAAGCCGCATGAGCATTGAAACCCAGCCCTACCGCTACGAGGCCATTGCACTCTCCAACGAGAGCACCGTGGTGGCCGAATTTCTGCCGGATGCGTTGGGTGTGCGCGAGACCGGCTACCAGAGCGAGGCGGCGCTGGAGAGTGCTTTTATCGAACAACTGCAGCGGCAGGCCTACGAGTACCTGCCGATCAGTTCGGAGGCCCAGTTGGTCGCCAACCTGCGGGCCCGGCTGGAGCAGCTCAACAAGATCGAGTTTTCCGACGCCGAGTGGCAGGGCTTCTTTGCCACCAGCATTGCGGTCGCCAATGACGGCATTCTGGAAAAAACCGCGCGCCTGCAGGAAGACCACGTCCAGGTCTTGAAGCGCGACGATGGCAGCAGCAAGAACATCTACCTGATCGACAAGGCCAATATCCACAACAACGTCTTGCAGGTGATCAATCAGTACGAAACGCCAACCGGCGAGCAGGGCGGCAAGCACGCCACGCGATTCGATGTGACGATGCTGGTCAACGGCCTGCCGATGGTGCATATCGAGCTCAAACGCCGTGGCGTGGACATCCGCGAAGCCTTCAACCAGATCAACCGCTACCAGCGCGACAGCTTCTGGGCGGGCTCTGGCCTGTTCGAGTACGTCCAGCTGTTCGTGATCAGCAATGGCACGCTGACCAAGTACTACAGCAACACCGTGCGCGACGGGCACTTGAAGGAACAGTCCGGCAAGCGCAGCAAGAGCAAAACCTCCAACAGCTTTTCCTTCACCAGTTGGTGGGCTGACGCGCGCAACCAGCCCATCACCGAGTTGGTGGGCTTTACCAAGACCTTCTTTGCCAAGCATTCGCTGCTGAACGTGCTGACCAAGTACTGCGTGTTCGATGTGGATCGCAAGCTGCTGGTGATGCGCCCCTACCAGATCGTGGCCGCCGAGCGCATCCTGCAGCGCATTGCCACCTCAACCAACCACCGGCAATTGGGAACGCTGGCGGCGGGTGGTTACATCTGGCACACCACGGGCTCGGGCAAGACGCTGACCAGCTTCAAGGCCGCCCAGCTCGCCCGTGGCCTGCCGGACATCGACAAGGTGTTGTTCGTGGTGGATCGCAAGGATCTGGACTACCAGACCATGCGCGAATACGAGCGTTTCGAGAAAGGCGCTGCCAACTCCAACACCTCGACCTCGGTGCTGCAGAAGCAGCTGGAAGACCCGAACGCGCGGATCATCATCACCACCATTCAGAAGCTCTCGCGCTTCGTGACCAAGAACAAGAAACACCCGGTGTACGACGCGCATGTGGTGGTGATTTTCGACGAGTGCCACCGCAGCCAGTTCGGCGACATGCACAGCGAAATCACCCGTGTGTTCAAGCGCTACCACCTGTTCGGTTTCACCGGCACACCGATCTTTGCGAAGAACTCGGGAACCGGCGGCAACCCGTTGCGTCGCACTACCGAGCAGGCTTTTGGCGACAAGCTGCACACCTACACCATCGTCGATGCGATCAACGACAAGAACGTGCTGCCGTTTCGCATCGACTACATCAATACCCTCAAGATGCAGGCGCGGATCAAGGACAAGCAGGTCTCGGCCATCGACACCGAGCGTGCCCTGCTGGCGCCGGAGCGCATCAGCCAGATCGTCGGCTATATCCGCGAGCATTTCGATCAGAAGACCAAGCGCGCCAGCACCTATCGGCATGACGGCAAGCGGGTGGCTGGCTTCAACTCGCTGTTTGCCTGTGCCTCGATTGATGCGGCCAAGCGTTACTACGCGGAATTTGCCGCGCAGCAGCAGACGCTGCCCGAGGCTCAGCGCCTCAAGGTTGGGCTGATCTACAGCTTTGCTGCCAACGAGGACGACGAAGACGGCTTGCTTGGTGAGGAAGAGTTCGAGGCAGAGGGGCTGGATCAGAGCTCGCGGGACTTTCTGGATGCCGCGATCAAGGATTACAACGCGCTGTTCGGCACCAGCTTCGACACCTCGGCGGACAAGTTTCAGAACTACTACAAGGATCTGTCGCAGCGCCTGAAGAAGCGCGAGCTGGACCTGGTCATCGTGGTCAACATGTTCCTGACCGGCTTCGACGCCACCACGCTGAACACGCTGTGGGTGGACAAGAACCTCAAGGCGCATGGCCTGATCCAGGCGTATTCGCGGACCAACCGCATCCTCAACTCGGTCAAGACCTACGGCAACATCGTCTCCTTCCGCAACCTGGAGCAGGAAACCAACGATGCGCTTGCCCTGTTCGGCAATAAGGACGCTAAGGGCATCGTGCTGCTGAAGCCTTACACCGAGTATTACGCTGAATACCAGGCCCGAGTCGGCGAGCTGCTCGACATATTCCCGCTGGGTCAGGCCATCGTCGGCGAGGCGGCGCAGAAAGCCTTCATCAAGCTGTTTGGCTCGATTCTGCGGCTGAAAAATATCCTGACGGCCTTCGACGACTTTGCCGGGAACGAGATTCTCAGCGAGCGGCAGTTCCAGGATTACCAGAGCGTCTATCTGAATCTGTATGCCGAGTTCCGCACCACGTCCGAAGCGGAGAAGGAGTCGATCAACGACGACGTGGTCTTCGAGATCGAGCTGATCAAGCAGGTGGAAATCAACGTCGACTACATCCTGCTGCTGGTCGAGCAGTACCTGAAGAAAAAGGGCTCGGGCGAAGACAAGGAAATCCGCGCGACCATCGAGCGTGCCATCAACGCCAGCCCCAGCCTGCGTAACAAGAAGGATCTTATCGTTCAGTTCGTGGAGTCGGTGAACACCCAGGCCAAGGTGGACGCTCAGTGGCAGAGCTTTATGGCAGCCAAGAAAACCGAGGAGCTGGAGCGCATCATCTCGGAGGAAAACCTCAACGCCGAGGCCGCGCGCGAGTTCGTTGAGCGGGCATTCCGTGATGGCTCAATCCCCACGGCCGGCACGGCTATCACCAAGATTCTGCCGCCGGTATCGCGTTTCTCCCAGGGCAACAGTCATGCAGCCAAGAAACAGACAGTGCTGGGCAAGCTGGCGGTGTTTTTCGAGCGCTATTTCGGACTAGCTTGATGTTGGTGATGTCCAGAAAAGAAAAAGCAGGTCACCAGCATGAGACAGCCGGATGCTGCCTCATTCTGGTTTCCTACCGCTTGCGGAAAACTGTTCGATAGCGTGCAGATCCGCTACTGCAGCAAATAGCCGACTGGTTGATCATCCTTATCGAAACAGAGGATGGTCTCGCAGTATCCGCCGATCTGATCGATGTTCGATTCAGCAACGGCTGGCAACCACTTACCAAGCTCAGCTACGGGTACCTTCTTCTCGTTGATGTAGCAGTCGTCATCCATGCGCGGATTACACCAGGCGGATTTGATTTCCGGCCATTCGGATTGGACGGAGGGAGCCCCTGGCGCATCGCCCTTGGCTACCTGGTTGTGACTGCTATTCAGGTCGGCCGAATACTGCTCGAAGCCTCCGATATAGAACACGCGGAACAAATCTTTGAGCGTGTTTTCGGGGACGCCTGCTGCTTCGTAGAAGTCCTGCAGCAGTTTTCCGGCTTGGACGTAGCTGAGGCGATCTTGTCCTTTGGCTGGCCCGCTGTCCAAGCGATAGGCAACGGGCTTGCCGTCATTGCTCTGGTCGATGTAATACCAAATCGATAGGCGATAGGGGATATCTGCAGCCCAGTGTCCGACGATGTTTCCACCGCCATCCCGGCAATTGCCCTTGATGCAGCGTCCGGAGAATTGATTCGAGTAGACGACGTCCTGCTGGCGCTTGTCGTCCCAGATTTTCACGTCGCGGGGCTCGTAGTACCAAGCGCATTGCAGGCTGTGACTCTTGGCCATGCCGTTGGTGAACTCTCGAATGCCGCAGGGGATCGCGGCGGGGAGCCCCTCCATGGTTTCTTCATTGGGGAAGTACAGCCCCATACCTTGGTAGGCGTGGCTTGCCATAGAAACTATGGATAGGACAATGGCGCTGATGAGCTTTTTCATCAGAGTGTTCCTTCTGTCGAGTGAGAAAGCGGCCCTGTTCAGCTAGAGACCGATGGCGCGAGCAAGCGAGTCCTGCTGTGCAGCAGGACTCGCTGTTGGGGGCGGTGAAAATGTGTGGGCTATTTCTTGTAGATCACCTTGATCCGCTGGTTTACGTAGTCCTTGAGGACTTCGTAATCGGGGTTTCGAGTTAGCAGCCTATGTCCGGCACTGGCTGCCGCTGCGAGACCTAGTACGGTCACTGTCACCGGCGTGGCGGCGAGGCCTGCGAGGACACCGAGCGCTCCGCCTTGAGCGGCCGCGCTCTTCGTATCGCTCACGACCCGACAGGTCATTCCCAGCTTTTCAATCTTGGTTTCGACCAATTTGATGCCCGCCATGAAGTTACCCCTGAGGCCATTGATCTCGAACGACGCTTTGCTGCGTACGAGGTTTTCGATCTGCGCTTCGTTCAGTCCGGTGATGACGTACATGCTGTTTGTGCTCCCTGCTTGGGGTCGGGTCTGAGGAAAAGTCGAATATCAACCTTTAGGGTCGAGTCTCGGTTTGTGAGGTCCTTCATGTCAACGGGTTGATGCCCAACCATCCAGGTCGATCTGGAGGGTGGCATGTCAAAAAGCGATTCGAAGCAGTTGGCGGAAGTCGTGGGCCAGGCGATTGCTCGCCAACGGGTGCGCTGCAAGCTGAGTCAGGAGCAGGTCGCGGAGCGCTTGGGGATTGGTAGTGAGGCCGTTTCACGCATCGAGCGTGGCGTCGTGATGCCCAATGTCGAGCGTCTTGTTGAACTGGCGACTGTCTTCGGCTGTGAGACCGCCGACCTGCTGACCGAGGGTAGCTCGCGCCCGGAGGACCAAGCGCGTCGACTGCAGGGGCTGCTGTCCGCGTTGAGCTCGGATGATCGTGCGCTGGTGCTGGAGTTTGTGGAGCGTCTGGTGGAGCGCCTCAGCCGGGGCTAAGGCCCTCCTTACTTTCTGTTGTCTCCTCGAACAACGCGCCGCAGCGGAGGCACAGGCAGTCGAAGCCGGCGAAGTGAAACCGCACGACGTCCTCTGCGGCCTTCCGGGCCTCCGGGTAAGCGGGTGCGACTGCTGCCAGACCGCTGAGAAGATCGGCATGGCAGCCCCCTTCACGTGGGCGCCGAGCACCCTTGATTGCACCATCGAGCAGCCCGGCCAGCAGGGTCAGCCCTTTGGCTGCGTCCCGCGTCAGCACGGCGCTTGAGTCGCAGATAAGACACTGTCTTTTCATCGTCATGCTCCTATTGAATTGCGGCGGCCAGTGCTCGCCTGGCTGCTCAGGAATAGTGATTATTTCGGTGGTGCGGTGGCGGACTCTGCCGCTGCTGTACCGGGTGCCAACGCCTTCACGAGGCGGCAGAACATCCAGCACGCCAGCAGTACGGCGATCAGCAGTGGCGGAAAGCGCACCATCAGAAGCACCAGCAGCAGAAGGGCCAGGCAGCCCGCGAGGATGCCGGCGAACAGGAACACGGCGGCAAGGATCCGTAGTAGCTTCATCGTCGTGTTCTCCTCACAGGTAGCCCTGCTCCGCCAGCGACACGCAGCCCTCGTGGCCCACCACGATATGGTCCAGGGTTCGTACCCCGACCAGGTTCAGGGCCTCTCGCAGTTTGTGGGTCAGGGTGAGATCTGATTGGCTGGGTTCCGGGTCACCGGAAGGGTGGTTGTGGACCAGCACGGTTGCCGCTGCGTTGTGCTCCAGGGCTGCCTTGACGACTTCCCGGGGATAGACGCTGGCGCTGTCCAGGGTGCCCCGGAACAGTTCGTGAAAGACGATTACTCGGTGCCGGCTGTCGAGCAGAAGCAGGGCGAATACCTCATGCTCGTAATCGCCCAGCAGCGCCTGCAGGTGGCTGAACACTTCCATCGGTGAGGTCAGTGCGCGCCCCCGGCGCAGACGCAGATTCGCCAACTGCCGGGCCATCAGCAGGATGTCGGTTTCGGTGACCGGTGACTCGACCAGGTAGGTGCCGATCGATTCACTGGCCTTGAGCTTGTGCAGGCGCATGGTGGGCTCCTTGATGGTGGCCAGTCGGTGAGGTATGGCGCTGGGCTTGTGCGTCCAGCTTCTCGGCGAGGCTGGTTTTCGCAGACCGCTGGGAGGTGTTGATGGCTGGGGATGGGGTTTCCTCGGCGGGGTAGAACTCCTCGACGATGGCGCCCGCGTCTTCCTCGCTGTCCTCGAAGGCGCCATTACCGAAGCCCCGCTGCGCCGCTTCATCCAAGGCGGCCTGATTGAAGCCGGCTGCTTGCCGCTGCGCATCGAGCTCATTGGCGGCCAGTAGCGCTTCGGCCATGTCCAGGCCGCCGCGTACCGTCAGGTCAGCGTAGAAGATCGGCGTCCCATGGCTTTGCCGGGTCGACTTGCCACGCAGACGCAGCTCCAGTGGCAGGCAGGCCAGGCGGTTACCGGAGATGGCCTGGAAGTAATGCAGGCGAGCGGCCAGGGTGCGGATGCTGTTGAAACCGGTGGTACGGAACACGAAGCTACCCAGCGGGTCGTCATCGCCAATGACCACGTTCAGCCGACCGTAGGGCCTGCAGGCACCGCCTTTCGCCAGTGGGCAGGCATCCGGCGAGGGGCATGGCAGTGACTGCATGCCGTCCTGAGTGATCCGCTTGCAGGTCTCGCCATTCCCTACGCAGACAGGGCGTCCGGACTGTCGGTCGAACAGCGTGTAGTCGGCTCGGAAATTCAGCTCCGGCTCGTTGAACAGCAGCCGTACCGGGATGCTACGCAGCTTGTCGTCCTTGCCCTGACGCAGCTCGTCATTGAGCGGGTGCAGCAGCCATCCGTCCCTACCCTGCACCTGGGACGTGATGGTGAATTGGTCATCCTTCTCCGGCAGTCGCTTGCCGTTCTTCTCGATGACCTTGCCGATGGAAATCCGCCCGAGTACCGGCGGAGTGATAGCCAGACCTTTGAGCATGGTGGCTCTCCTGAAAATGAAAAAAGGCCAGCCACGCAGCGTGAACTGCATGGACTGGCCAAGGGGAGGGAAGGGATGAATGAGGTTGGTTTCAGCCGACCAGGAATCGCCGTGCACCCTGCTTCAGCAGTGGGTACTTGGCCTGCAGGTGTGGCTTGTCTTTGAGCAGTTGAGCGACATCGAGACCAATACTGTCCTTGGCTTTGCGCCAGCTGACGTAGCCGCTGGAAAACTCCGCGCGGCTGGCATCGCCCATGGCCTGCTGCAGCATCTGCTTGAGCTCGGCCTCGCGCTTCTCCTTGTCGGCAATCGACTGACGCACGGCTTTTAGCTCGATGTATGCAGCAGAGAGCCCAGCATGCTGGCTGAAGTCGACGACCTGGCTGTTGTCCTCCGGATAGAGGCAGCGCAGCGCCAACTCAGCTGAAGCCGTGCCGTCAGCCGGTGGTGGCGTGTCGGTTTCCACGTAGTGCCAGAACTTTCGCTCCAGCTCGATCAGGCGAGCGATCATCTGCTCGTCTCGCTTGATGCGGTGGATCTCCAACATCTGGCCACCCAGGAGTACAGCCACATCCGCCGCCTGCTTGCCGGTGACGGCGAGCTGGTGCATCACCTGCAGCTGCACATACTCCGGCACGCCCTCTTTCCAGAGGCGTGCCCCGTTTATGCCGGCTGTCTTACACTCAAGAATCTGCACATCGTCGGCGCCGATCACCTCGCGGTCGATGTTGGCCAGCATCCAGGGCAGCTCCGGATTCGGGTGCTGCAGCACGGCGTTTATGCGCCGTACCTTGTTCTTCGTGCGCTTGCTGTAGTGCCAGGCCACGATGGGCTCCAGCACGTTGCCCCAGTACATCGGGCTTTCCTCATCCTGAGGATCGGCCTTGGGCATACCAGCATCGCGACCGGTCTTCTCCATCCAGAGTTCCAGCTGCGACTTGTAGGGATTCAGACCGACGGCAGCAGCAGCGTCCGAACTGCCAATGCCTTGCTTGCGGATCTGTAGCCAGTCCTCGCGGGGCAGTTCCTTGGTGCTGACCAGGCGCAGAGCCGGACGGGTTTTGCTGGTACTGCGATTCAATGAAGTAGCTTTCATAGCGTTCACCTTGCAGAAATGGAAACGCCCGACCTGCAACGAAGCGGGTCGGGCGTTATGGGGTGGAGTAGGTAAAAGGTCAGGCGACCAGTTGCAGGGCAGTATCCAGAGCGCGTTGCTTGATCTGGGCACCCTGGCCGAACCAGGCGGAGTCGAGTCGATACTCAGTGCTGCGTGCCCGGCGCTCGTGATCGACGTACTCGGTCACGGCGTTGAGCAAGCCCCAGGCTGTGCCGCGAGCCGAGTCCAGCTGGCTGCCTCGGCCACGACCTTCATACAGCTCCTGCACTTTGCGCAGGGCGCGCTCGTTGGGCAGTTGCTCCGGCAAGGCGCCGGTCGGGCTGGTCTCGCACATCACGTTCATAAAGAAGCCCAGCGCCTCATGCCACTGCACCTTGCGTTCAGCCAAGTGGCGCATGCGGTACATGAAGTCGTCCCATTGCGAGACGGCGATGCCCAGCTGCTTCTTCACCAGATCGCCGTCGAAGCGGGTGCTGTGCGGCACCTTGATTGCACGACTGGTACCGTCCAGGGCGATGGTCAGCGTGTTGTTGCAGACCACGCGGATGGTGGTGGGCGTTGCGGTGGTAGCCAGGGTGCCGTCGCAGGAGGTGGCCAGCAGCAAATAGCCATTCACCTGGTCGTTACCTTTGATCGCTGCACCCTGGCCGGTCCGCGCCAGCGCCCAGAACTTGCGGCCGCCCTTGAGCACGCCAGCAGTTTCCAGCTCGTAGCCAGATACCTCGGTCAGGTCACGGTAGAACTCCAGCACCTCACGAGGCTGGACGGTGTGATAACGCTGCGAGACAACCGACAGCGGTGCCTTGGTGTCCGAGCGGTAGAGCACCTTCTGTTCGGGAAATGAGTGGATCGCGCCCAGATGGCCGATGGCATCCGACTTGAAGTGTACGGGGCTTTCCAAGATCTGCCAGTCCATACCGGCTTCGCGTTGCCAGACCTCGATGGGCTGTTTCTGCGGCAGGTTGCTGCCCAGGCCGTGCCACGGAGTAGCGCCAACGTAGGCCATTTGTTCGATTTGATGAGCCATGACGAATTTCCTTTGGGTGCAGGCCGGCATAAAGCGCCGCGCAGAGCGCAGCACCGGCAATCAGTGATGTGTAAGGAATAGGAGGGCGATGTCCGGATCAGGCCGGCAGGTTGAAACGGTGACCGCAGAGCAGGCAGAGGTTGTGAGCCAGCACATGGCGATCGAGCGATTCGCCAAGCTGAGCGCCGAGCGCACAGCCACCGACGCTTCCGGCCAGGCCACCGAGGATGGCGCCCGATACCGAGCCGAGTGTGATACCGACAGGACCGGCGATTACACCAAGCGCTGCGCCGGCCTTGCTGCCTGCCAGAGCAGCACTGATGCCACGTGCGAGGCCTCCAACAGCGCCGATGGCCGCACCTGCTTTCATGGCGTGATGGAAAGAAGCGACTTTTGGGGAGTGACAGCGGGGGCACTGCAATGACATGGGAAGATCCTCCTTGGTGCTGATGTCATTGCGGTAATGTGTGACTGAGATTTTTTCGAATCGAATGGACACTTTACAGTTGCTTAGGGCCGCCTCGCGGTGCTGGTTGCTCAGGGCTGCGGCAGGTAATTGCGCTATGACCTTTGTTGTTTGCGTTGTTGCTTGACCTGATACATCTCGTTGTCCGCCAGCCTGATGGCCTCTTCAGCGGTGGTGTCATCAGGCATCACCGCCACTACCCCAACGCTCGCACCCTGATACTCATAGGGAGGCAGGCCGTTACCCAGGTCATACTGGCCAACAGTGGCCTTGCTCAGACGGGCCTGCATTAGCGCTGCTGCATCCCGGAGCTCTTGCGCAGGGGCAGGGCGCTGGAGGGCATTACCCAGGGCGATGACGATGAACTCGTCTCCTCCGATCCGGCCGACCATGTCGCTGGCTCTAAGGCTGCGCTTCAGCTCAGTGGCGATACCAAGCAGAAACTGATCACCCGCCTGGTGGCCGTAGCAGTCGTTGATCAGTTTGAATCCATCCAAGTCGATGACGGCAACGAGCACATACTTGCTGTCGCGCTGAGCCAAGGCGAACAGTTGTACAAGGTCACGCATGATGCCGCGCCGATTGGCAAGTCCAGTCAGCGGGTCGGTCAGCGCTAGCCGGCCAAGTTCGCTGTTGGCTGCCTGAAGTTGTGCGACCAATAGTTCGCGCTCCAGGGAGTAACCTAGCAAGCCAGACAGTAGAGCAAGCAACGGCTCCACATTGGCCGGGCGTGCTACCTGAGCCGAGCTTGCCGCGCAGACGGTGCCCAGGACTCGGCCATCCTGCGATCTGATTGGTGCGCTCAGATAGGTCTTGATGCCCAGAGCCTTGGCCGCGTCGGAGTCGCCCCAGCACTCGGCAACGTTGTCTGAGTAGAGACGATTCTCTTCAAGTGCTCGCTTGCACAGGGTATCGGCCCAGGGTACGACCAGCCCCTCTGGGATGATCATTGCGCCCGCATTGCGTGCAAACTCGACTCGCTGGACGCCCTGTTCGGTGTCGATGGTGGTCAGGTAGGTCGACTCCATACCGGTGAACTGGTTGAGCAGCGACAACAAAGGGCGCGCCAGTTGCTCCAGCGTTTGCGCCTTGGGGATGGTTTCCGACAGCAAAGAGAGAATCTGATCCATTGGAGCGTACCGATAGTGACGTCGCGTAGTTAGTGTCATATAGCCGATTGGCATGACATAGAACAGATAGCCCCGCGCTGCGTCAAATCGCCCCGTCACCCCAGCGCCATAGTCACAATGAAAACGGCCATTGAGTGTCGTGTTGGAGGTTGGTTTCAGCGTAGTTGTAGATGCTGCGGATATCCTCCTGCGGCGTCATGGCTGGCTTGTGCAGAACTTTGCCCAGTCCCCCATCAATGACCTGCGTTTTTCAAGAAGATCGGAGCGTGAATAGGCTGCCTCGGTCTGGTCGCGTTCGTCATGGGCAAGTGCAAGCTCGCACACCTCCCGTGGGTAGTTGGTGCATTCGTTTGCCCAGTCCCGAAAGGTGGATCGAAAGCCATGTCTCGTGATGTCTGCATACCCCAGCTTGTGCAGCAGGTTGCGTACGGCGTTGCCATGCATGACGCCGCGTTTCCCTTGTCCTGGGAAAAGATAATTTGAATGAGTCTTATTCATATCCTTAAGCATCTCGACTGTCTGAGGTGATAGAGGAATGACGAAAGGTTTCCGCATCTTCATGCGCTCAGCCGGAAGTGCCCAGGTGCCAGCTTCGAGGTCAAACTCGGGCCATTGAGCATGTTGGATCATGTGGTAACGAGCACCTGTCAGAATCAGCAGCCTGGTTGCGATGGCGTCACGTGTATCGATTTTGGCCAGAGCGGCTATCAGCTTCGGAGTGTCTTTCCATTGCAGTGCTGGGAAGTGCTGGCGCTGCCTGGCCTTCTTCTTCTCTGCCTTGCTCAGCAAGTTGTCCAGGTGTCCGCGCCAGCGGGCAGGGTTGTCCCCCTCGCGTAAGCGCCGAGCCTTGGCTGCATCGAGTATCTGCTCGATTTGGCCACGGACTTCATCAGCAGTCCGGGTCTTGGTTGCCCAGATGGGTTGCAATGCAGCAAGCACATGCTCCGTGCTGATGATGTCAGCTGATAGCTTGCCCATAGTCGGGAAGGCGTAGAGCTCCAGTTTGCGCAGCCAGCCTTTTCGCCATTTCTCAGACCAGCTGCCGCCGTGTGCTTGTTGGTATTCGCGAGCGAGATCCTCGAACGTTATCCGTCGTGCTGCAGCTTGGCGCTCGGCCTCGCGCTTGGCTTCTTTCGCTGCGTCGCGGGCTGCGAGTGGGTCATTGCCTGAAGCGAGGAGCTTGCGTTGGTCTGCGGCCAACTGTCGGGCTTGGCTGAGTGTGACGGCTGGGAAGGGGCCGAGTCCCATTTCGCGGCCTCGGCCGTCCAGCTTGTAGCGGAAGATCCAGCTTGTGCCGCCGGTCTGGGATACTTGGAAGTACAGGCCGTCGCCATCATTGGTTTTTCCTGGCGTTGCCGCTTTGGCGATCGACTCCACGGTCTTGCTGGTCAGCTTGCCCATTGCTTCTCCTCTAACCCACACCCCTCGACCCACACTCTGACCCACACCTTGGTCACGGATTTTATGGACGGTTATGGGATGTCTTTGGACGGATGCTAAGCTGTAAGCTCCGTATTTACTAGGGTTGTAGGATCTTGCTGGATTTCTTCGGGCAATAAAAAAGCCGGCTTGTGGCCGGCTTTTAGGAGGTGGTCAGGGCTTATTTTTGGTAAGCCGCGACTGCCTTGTTGATCAGGCCGCGGGCTTCTTCAGCGCCGCCCCAGCCTTCTACCTTGACCCACTTGCCCTTCTCCAGATCCTTGTAGTTCTCGAAGAAGTGCTTGATCTGCTCGATCAGCAGCGCGGGCAGGTCGGTGTATTCCTGGACGTCTTTGTACAGAACGGTCAGTTTGTCGTGCGGAACGGCAACCAGCTTGGCGTCGCCGCCGGCTTCGTCGCTCATGTGCAGTACGCCGACCGGACGAGCGCGGATCACCGAACCCGGTGCGACCGGATAAGGAGTCACGACCAGCACGTCGAGGGGGTCGCCGTCGTCAGCCAGAGTGTGCGGGATGAAACCGTAGTTGGCCGGATAGAACATCGGGGTGGCCATGAAGCGATCGACCATCAGGCAATCGGTGTCGTGGTCGATTTCGTATTTGATCGGCGCGTGGTTGGCCGGGATTTCGATGGCAACGTAGATGTCGTTCGGCAGGTCTTTACCAGCCGGGATCTTGCTGTAGCTCATGGGGGAAACTCCCAGGGAGGGCCAAAAAAGTGGGGCGCATTATAGGCGTATTCGCAATGCGTTACTACGGCGGCCTACTCAGCCATTGGTCGCGTTTTCGACCGTCCTGTAGTCGGGGTGTTCCGCCTGCAGCCGTCGCAATCGCGCCAGGCTGTCCTGGCGGTAGAACAAGGACAGCTGCTGGTAGACGTCCGGAAAGGCATCTGCCAGCAGGTCCGGTGCGCTGAAGAAGTATTCGCTGGTCACCGCGAAGAACTCCGCCGGATCTTCGGCGGCGTACGGGTCAATGGCGGTCTCGGCGTCGGGATTGGCGTCCAGCTCGGCGTTCAGTGCGTCATAGGCGCTCTGCATGGCATGCGCCCAATCCTGCACGCGCATGTCGCGGTGCAGCGGTGGCAGGCCATTGGCGCCGCCTTCGAGCATGTCCAGCTTGTGCGCCAGTTCGTGGATCACCAGGTTGTAGCCTTCCCAGCCGCCGCTGCTTTCGACGCCCGGCCAGGCGAGGATCACCGGGCCTTGTTGCCAGGCCTCGCCGCTGCGCGCGTCGTCCCATTCGTGTTCGATACCGCTGGCGTCGCGGTGGCGCTGTGGGCTGAGAAAGTCATCCGGGTAGAGGACGATTTCGTGAAATCCCTGGTACCAGTCCAGATCACCCAGGTGCAGGAGCGGCAATTGCGCCTGGGCTGCCAGCAGCAGGTGCTCGACCGGGCCGAGCTGCAGGCCCGGCAGGGCGGTCAGGTGCTTGTCATGCAGAAACAGCACGGCGCGTTCGCGCAATTGCTGCTCTTCGCGCCCGTCGAGGCCATCCAGAATCGGCAGGCGTCTGCGTACTTCGGCCCAGTGGGCGGGATCGACAGGGTTGTTTTCGAGGGTTCGACGACGGCGCCAGGCCTTGAAGGACCACATGCATGCGGGCTCGTTGGGAGGACCCGGCCACCATAAGGGCGCCAGGCGCTCGCTACAAGTCGGCATAAAGGCTGCAACGCCTCTTGCAGCTTCGCTGCAGCAGGAGGGCTGGGCATGGCGCTACAACTGCTGGAACACCCGGGAATCACGCTGGCGACCGGCACCGGGCTGGACTTGCCGCACCAGGCCGCGCGGGCTCGGGCGATGTGGCTGGCCGGTCGCCAGCAGCGTCCGCCATTGCTGCTGGTCGTGCTGCTTTGGGCGCGCCACTGCCCCGATGTGGTGCAAAGCCTGGAACGTCATCTGGACGCCCTGTTCGCCGATTTTCGCTGTACGCCTGAGGGCTGGAGTGAAACCCAGGCGGCGCGACAGGTGCTGGCCGCGCTGAACCTACAGCTGTTCCGGCGGCAGCAGGCCGGGCAGGGCGCCGCCGACTTGCATGCCGGTGTGTTGCTGATGCAGGGCGATGAGTTGCAGTTTCTGCAGGCGGGCAGTGTCGGTCTGGCGCGTGCGCACGAAGGCGTCTTGCAAGTCCTGACAGGGCGTGAGGGGCAGGCGCTCGGTGCTCAGGCCGAGTTGGCGCTGGTTCAGCACAGTCTGTTGCCGAGCCGCGGCGAGCATCTGTTGCTGGCGCCGCAACCGCTACTCGATGTGAGTGATCTGCAAGGGCTATGTATCCAGGCGGAGGGTAGCCTGGGCGAGCGGCTGAAGCCGCTCTTGCAGGCTCCCGGCGCTGCAGTTCTGCTGCGTCTGGGGGAAACCCAGTGTCTGGCGCCGGCACCGTCCGCTGTGGCGTGTCCGGCGCTGATGCAGATCGCCTGCGGCCAGCAGCTCGATGGCTGGACGCTGTTGCGCCAATGTCCTTATGGGCCGCCTGGACGGGTATATCTCGGGCGCGATGAGTCCGGGCGGGAAGCCGTGCTCTGGTTCGCCGAAGACGAGGCAGGCGAAGCCTTCTGGCAGCACGAGTGGGCTCTGCGACGCAGTACGCAGCAGGCGTTGCCGCAGGTAGTGTCGCCGCATCAGGCGCGCAGCCATGCATATCTGGTGCTGGCCAAACCGCCTCGCGGCATGCGCAACCTGTTCGATTGGGTGGCTGCTCATGGGGCGCCGGATACGCAAACGCTGATAGGGATAGTGACGCAACTGAGTGCCGCCGTGCGTTCGCTGCAGCGCCGTGGCATGCAGGGGCTTTGGTTGAGCCCCAGGCAGATCCTGCTCGGTGAGGACGGGCGCGTGCTGTTTCTGCCCGGTGCAGCTGCGATCCTGCCCGGTGTGGCGCGTCAGCCTGTGCCTGAGCAGGCTGTACCGCTAGCGCCGGAACTGCGCAGCGGGCGAGCACTGGATGGTCGTGCCGATCAGTTCGCCCTGGCGGCGCTGATCTACTGGCTGATGTCGGGGCAATGGCCAGAGGCGGCGCGCAGTGACGTCAAGCCTGGACACTGCTACGTGCCGCTGGCGACCTTTACCGGGCATGTGCCGCAAGGCTGGGATGGCGTGCTGGCCCGCGCCCTGGCGCCGCAGCCACAGGCACGTTTCGAGGCGCTATCGGAATTTCAGCTGGCATTGCAGCAGCCCTTGCATGCGCGTCGCAGTCAAGCTCTGCAGCGCGTGCCAATGCAGCCGGCACGCCTGGCTGCGCTAGGTTTGGTCACGTTGCCATTGCTGTTGGGGCTGCTGCTCAGCCTAGGCGGCTGACGGGCGGCCGCTACACCTGCGAGTCGATCAATCGGAGTTGATCGGTAGCACGTAGTTCTTGAACTGCTCGTCCTCGACGAAACCGATGGAATCGTAGACCTTCTGCGCCACCTCGTTGTCGCGGCTGGTGGCCACGCGCATACGCACGGCGTTGGTTTCCTTGGCCATCTGCTTGGCGGTGTGCAGCAGGCGGTCGGCTACCAGTTGGCGGCGAGCATCCTCGGCGACATAGATGTCGTTGAGAATCCACACGCGCTTGAGCGACAGCGAGGAGTAGCTGGGGTAGAGCTGGCAGAAGCCGAGCAGCCTGTCTTCGTCGTCGGCCAACGCCAGGTAGATCACCGACTCCTTGCGGCGCAGGCGCTTCTCGAGGAACTTGCGTGAGGACTCGGGGTAGGGTAGTTCGTTGTAGAACTCGCGGTATTTGACGAACAGCGGGGTCAACAGGTCCAGGTGCTCCAGGGTGGCTTGGACGATGCGCATGGTGGGCCTCGGCTTTTCTCTATGGTGGGGCAGCAGTGGCGATGCAGCTGTTGTGCCAGCGGGTCAGCCGATGCTGCCTCAAAGCCAGTTGAAAGCGCAATCCAAGCAAGCGTTTGATTTTCGCTTGTCCGGCAACTTGGTTTTCGCGTCCTTGTCTGAACAGGGCGCAGCAGCCGCCCGGTGGGGGCTGTGCTAACCTGCGGCCATCGCTTCACGCCCCAGCGTCGGGCTTCATAGAGGTTATTCATGCATATCCATATTCTCGGCATCTGCGGCACCTTCATGGGCTCGCTCGCGGTGCTGGCCAAGGAACTCGGCCACCGCGTCACCGGTTCCGACGCCAATGTCTATCCGCCCATGAGCACCCAGCTCGAAGCCCAGGGCATCGAGCTGATGCAGGGCTTTGACCCGGCGCACCTGCAGCCGGCGCCCGATCTGGTAGTGGTGGGTAATGCCATGAGCCGTGGCAACCCGGCGGTGGAATACGTACTGAACAAGGGCCTCCCCTACGTTTCCGGCCCGCAGTGGCTGGCCGACCACGTGTTGCAGGGGCGCTGGGTGATGGCGGTCGCCGGCACCCATGGCAAGACCAGCAGTTCGAGCATGCTGGCCTGGGTTCTGGAGCACGCCGGCATGGCGCCCGGCTTCCTGATCGGCGGCGTACCGCAGAACTTCGGCATCTCCGCGCGTCTGGGCGACACGCCGTTCTTCGTGGTCGAAGCCGATGAATACGACAGCGCCTTCTTCGACAAACGAAGCAAGTTCGTCCACTACCGCCCACGCACGGCGATTCTGAATAACCTGGAATTCGACCATGCGGACATCTTCCCGGATCTGGCAGCTATCGAGCGGCAGTTCCACCACCTGGTGCGCATCATTCCGAGCGAGGGGCTGGTCATCCATCCGGCCAGCGAAAGCGCGCTGGCGCGGGTGATCGAGATGGGCTGCTGGACGCCCGTGCAGACCACCGGTGAAGGTGGCCAGTGGCAGGCACGTCTGCTCAGTGCGGATGGCTCGCGCTTCGAGGTGAGCTTCGACGGCAAGGTCGAGGGCACCGTAGAGTGGAACCTGACCGGCCAGCACAACGTCGCCAACGCCCTGGCCGTGCTCGCCGCAGCCCGCCACGTCGGCGTTGTGCCGGCGCTGGGTATCGAGGCGTTGGGCCAGTTCATCAATGCCAAGCGGCGTATGGAAAAGGTCGCCGAGGTGAACGGTGTGACCATCTATGACGACTTCGCCCATCACCCGACCGCTATTGCCACCACCCTCGACGGCCTGCGCAAGCGTGTCGGCGACGACACCCAGCTGATCGCCGTGATCGAGCCGCGCTCCAATTCGATGAAACTCGGCGCCCATCGTGACGGCCTGGCCGAGTCCGCCGAACAGGCCGATGCGGTGTTCTGGTACGCGCCGCCGAATCTTGGCTGGGACCTGGCCGCCACCGTGGCGCAGGCGCGTAATCCGACGCGGGTGTGCGACTCGCTGGAGTCGATCATCGATGGTGTGAAGGCCCTGGCTCGCCCCGGCACCCAGGTGGTGATCATGAGCAACGGCGGCTTCGGCGGCCTGCATGGCAAGCTGGCCAAGGCTCTGGACTGAAACGCATACCCCAGCGGTAGGGCGGGTGAAACCCGCCACATATCAAGAACCGGCGGGTTGCACCCGCCCTACGGAGCATCCATGAGCGGTCCTGAGAGAATCACCCTGGCCATGACTGGCGCCTCAGGCGCGCAATACGGCCTGCGCCTGCTCGATTGTCTGGTGCAGGAGGATCGCGAGGTGCACTTCCTGATCTCCAAGGCCGCGCAACTGGTGATGGCCACCGAAACCGACGTGGCGTTGCCGGCCAAGCCGCAATCCATGGCGCAGTTCCTGACCGAGTACACTGGCGCGGCGCCGGGGCAGATTCGCGTCTACGGCAAGGAAGACTGGATGGCCCCGGCCGCCTCCGGCTCCGGTGCGCCCACTGCCATGGTGGTGGTGCCGTGCAGCACCGGCACCTTGTCGGCCATCGCTGCCGGTGCCTGCAACAACCTGATCGAGCGCGCCGCCGACGTGGCGCTGAAGGAGCGCCGCCAGCTGATCCTGGTACCGCGCGAGGCGCCGTATTCGAGCATCCATCTGGAGAACATGCTCAAGCTGTCGAATCTGGGTGTGACCATCCTGCCGGCCTCGCCTGGGTTTTATCACCAGCCGCAAACGCTGGATGACCTTGTGGACTTCGTCGTGGCGCGCATCCTCAATTGCCTGAATATCCCCCAGGACATGCTGCCGCGCTGGGGCGAGCATCATTTGGTGTCGGATGACTAGCAGCGTGCGCCTGCTCTTATGCGCCGTGGCGCTGCTGAGCCTGAGCGGCTGTGCCACGGTGCGTACGCTGGACGCGGCCAAGCCCGGTGCCCCTGTGGTTTATGCAGGGACGCGGCTGGACTGGTATGCGATCAATGGCGGCTGCTGCCCGCTGGATCGTTTCGGCGCCGAGGCACCGCGTTACGCGGGGCTGGATCTGCCGGCCAGTGCGCTGCTCGACACCCTGCTGTTGCCGTTTTCGCTGGCTACGGCGCTGGGTGTGAGCCTGGGTGTCAGCGGCGGGTTGTAGCCCGATACAATCCGGGAAAGGTGCTGGTGCGCGCGGCGCGGGCTACCGGATTGGCGTTGCTGGCGTAGTTCAGCAGGCTTCCGTTTCCACTTCCAGGCACACGTCGATCCACTCGGCATCGACCAGTTCGGCCATGCGCTGCGGGGCGATGCGTACGGCGCTGTGGGTGGCGCCGGCCGCCGGTAGGACTTCATCGAAGGCCAGCAAAGAGCGGTCGCAGTAGACGCTGAGCGGTGTAGCCAGGCCGAATGGGCAAACGCCGCCGACCGGATGGCTGGTCAGTTCGACCACCGTTTGCGCATCGAGCATGCGTGCCTTGGTGCCAAAGCATTCCTTCATCTTGCGATTGTCGATGCGTGCATCGCCACGGGCGACGATCAGTACGTCACGCTCGGCGATGCGGAAGGCCAGGGTTTTGGCGATCTGCCCTGGCGCCACGCCATGCGCTTCGGCAGCCAGTGCCACGGTGGCGGTGCTGGTCTGCAGCTCGATGATCGCGATGTCGGGCGCCTTGGTGGCGAAGAAGGCGCGTACAGAGGCCAGGCTCATGAAGCGGTTCCCCAGGTCTGTCGAGGTGAGCACGACGCGGTGCCAGTCTGTGCTGGTCAGGCACAGCCCCGTCCTGGCGCTGGCGTGGTCGTGAGCACGGCGAAAAAACAAGCGGCCATGCTCGCGCCGCATGGCCAGCACGTCAAGGCCTGATGGCGTCAGTTTGCCAGCAGATGTGCTGCTTTCGCCGCCTCATCGAGCCCATAGCGACCCTTTTCATCTCGCGTTACCCGCCCCATCGCTACATCCGGATCATGGGTGAACACCAGTCGGCCACCCCGGGAAAACAGATCGCTGAGCAGTGCTTCCTTTTCCTCGATAAGGCCTTCGGGGAAACGGTCGTAACCCATGGTGATCGGCAGGTGCACCCAGGGCGATCCGGGGATCAGGTCTCCGGGAAACACCACCGGCCCACCCGGCATGACCACCTCCGGCAGCAACTGGCCCGGTGTGTGGCCGTCGCTCCAGTGCAGGCGCCAATCGGGGCCGAGCAATTCGCAGTGCTCTGTTTCGTCGATCAGCTCCAGGCGACCGCTGTTCTCCAGAAGAGTCAGCAGTTCCGGGACATAGGAGGCTTTATCGCGGGCGTGTGGCTTGCAGGCGCGCTGCCACTGGCGACGACCTGTGACGAAGCGTGCGTTGGGAAACAGCAGGCGTGCGGGTTGATCCGCCTGCCAGGGGGCGAGCAGGCCGCCGGCATGATCGAAGTGCAGGTGGGTGAGCACGACGATATCGATATCGGCATCGCTCAGACCGAGTTTCGCCAGTTCATCGAGCAGGACGTGATGCGCTTCCTGCACGCCGAAGCGCTGCTTCAGCTCTGGGCTGAAAAAGGCGCCGATGCCGGTCTCGACAAGGATGTTGCGCGCGTCTTCCTGCACCAGCAGGGCGCGACAGCCGAGGTTGATACGGTTCAGTTCGTCGGCCGGCATCCAGCGTTGCCAGAGGGCCTTGGGCGCGTTACCGAACATGGCGCCGCCATCGAGTTTCTGGCTGTTGCCGGTCAGGGTGGTCAGGGTTCGCATGGGGGTTCTCTTGTTCTTGTCCGTTCGTGGCGATTGTTTCAGCGTTCGATGGCCAGGGCCACACCCTGGCCGCCGCCGATGCACAGGGTAGCCAGAGCGCGACGAGCATCGCGGCGCTGCATCTCGTGTACCAGGCTGACCAAGATGCGGCAGCCGGAGGCGCCGATGGGGTGGCCGAGGGCGATGGCGCCACCGTTGACATTGACCTTGGCGCTGTCCCAATGCAGTTCGCGGCCGACGGCGATGGCCTGGGCGGCAAAGGCTTCGTTGGCCTCGATCAGGTCAAGTTGTTCCAGGGTCCAGCCAGCGCGTTCCAGCGCCTTGCAACTGGCGAATACCGGGCCGATGCCCATTACCGCGGGATCGACCCCGGCGCTGGCGTGTGCAGCGATGCGCGCAAGTATCGGCAGTTGCAGTTCACTTGCCTTCTCGGCGCTCATCAGCATTACGGCAGCGGCGCCGTCGTTGAGGGTCGAGGCATTTCCTGCGGTCACCGTGCCGTCGGTCTTGAAGGCAGGGCGCAGCTTGCCCAGGCTGTCCAGGCTGGTGCCGGCGCGCGGTTGTTCATCCTGGTCAAAACGCAGTGGTTCGGCGCCGCGCTGGGGGACTTCCACCGGGACGATCTCGTCGACAAAGCGTCCGGCGTCGATGGCGGCCTGGGCACGCTGCTGCGAACGCAGGGCGAAGGCGTCCTGCTCGGCACGGGTGACGCCGTACTGCTCGGCCAGATTCTCGGCGGTGATACCCATGTGGTAATTGTTGAACGCATCCCACAGGCCGTCCTGGATCATCGTGTCGACCAATTGCGCATGGCCCATGCGCAGACCGCTGCGGGCGCCGGGCATGACATAGGGCGCCAGGCTCATGTTTTCCTGGCCGCCGGCGATGATGATCTCTGCGTCGCCGCCACGAATGGCCTGGGCACCGAGGATCACCGCCTTGAGGCCGGAGCCGCAAACCTTGTTCAGGGTCATGGCCGGTAACGTGTGCGGCAGGCCGGCGAGCAGGACACTCTGGCGCGCCGGGTTCTGCCCGGAACCCGCGGTGAGCACCTGGCCGAGAATCACCTCGTCGATCTGCCCCGGTTCAACACCGGTACGAGCCAGCAGTTCACGGATCACCGTGGCGCCCAGCTGCGGTGCGGGCGTACGGCTCAACGCACCCTGGAAGCTGCCGATGGCGGTACGGCAGGCGGCGACTATCACGACTTCACGCATAAGGACTCCTCGTCGGCTGAACATGGCGCAGCCGATGTTTGAATAAAAAAGCGCGGCTTGACGCCGCGCGAACGCTCAATCCTGTAGGGCGGGTGCAACCCGCCGGCTCGGCGGTGGTGGGTTGCACCCGCCCTACGTTTAGAACTGCTCGGCGGCCAGACCGTAAAGCGGCTGGCT
Organism: Ectopseudomonas mendocina; assembly: GCF_007049795.1. Taxonomy (GTDB): domain Bacteria; phylum Pseudomonadota; class Gammaproteobacteria; order Pseudomonadales; family Pseudomonadaceae; genus Aquipseudomonas; species Aquipseudomonas mendocina_D. The sequence continues at coordinate 133,632 of NZ_SCFY01000004.1, read as the reverse complement.
ACCACCACGAATACTCGCTTCCAGGCTCAGGGTGCGCGGCAGCAGACGGGCGAAGAAGAACTCGGCGGTCGCGAGCTTGCTGCCGTAGAAGGCTTCGTCTTCACCTTGCTTGCTTTGCGCCACGGCGGCCATGCGTGCCCACATGTAGGCGTAGGCGACGTAGCCGAACAGGTGCAGGTACTCCACCGAGGCGGCACCGACTGCGTTGGGTTCGCTCTTGGCTTGCTCCAGCAGCCAGCCACTGACTGCTTCCAGGCGTTCCAACGCTTCCATCAGGCGATTACCGAAGGGCGATTCATGGGCATGGGCGAAGTCACGCACTTCACCGGCGAACAGGCGCAGCGCGGCGCCGCCATTGGCCACCACCTTGCGCCCGAGCAGGTCGAGTGCCTGGATGCCGTTGGTGCCCTCGTAGATCTGCGCGATGCGCACGTCACGCACCAGCTGCTCCTGGCCCCACTCGCGGATATAGCCGTGGCCACCGAACACCTGCTGGCCGTGCACGCAGCTTTCCAGGCCGGTGTCGGTGAAGAAGGCCTTGGCCACCGGAGTCAGCAGGGCAACCAGGGCTTCGGCGTTTTGCCGTTCGCTGGCATCCTCGGCGTACTTGGCCAGGTCGAGCTGCTGGCCAACGTAGCAGGCAAAGGCACGACCGCCCTCGTTCAGCGCCTTCATGGTCAGCAGCATGCGGCGTACGTCGGCATGGACGATGATCGGGTCGGCGATCTTGTCCTTCGCCACCGGACCGGTGGCGGCGCGGCTCTGGATACGCTCGCGGGCATAGCTGACGGCCGACTGATAGGAGGCCTCGGCGCAGCCGATGCCCTGGATGCCGATGGACAGGCGCTCGTAGTTCATCATGGTGAACATCGCCGCCAGGCCCTTGTTGACCTCACCGATCAGGTAGCCGGTGGCGCCGTCGAAATTCATCACGCAGGTGGCCGAGGCCTTGATGCCCATCTTGTGCTCGATCGAGCCGCAGCTTACGGCGTTGCGCGCGCCGAGGCTGCCGTCGTCATTGACCATCACCTTGGGCACCAGAAACAGCGAGATGCCTTTCGGGCCAGCCGGTGCGTCCGGCAGCTTGGCTAGCACCAGATGGATGATGTTCTCGGTCAGATCCTGCTCACCACCAGTGATAAAGATCTTGCTGCCGGTGACCTTGTAGCTGCCGTCGGCCTGCGGCTCGGCGCGGGTGCGGATGATGCCCAGGTCGGTGCCGGCATGGGCCTCGGTCAGGCACATGGAGCCGGCCCAGCGGCCTTCGTACATCGGCGGCAGGTAGGTGGTTTTCAACTCTTCGCTGGCGTGGGCGTCGATGGCCAGGCAGGCGCCGGAACTCAGCGCGGAATACAGCGCGAAGCTGGAACCAGCGGCGTAGAGCATCTCCTCAAAGGCCACGGCGAGCATCTTGGGCATGCCCATGCCGCCGTAACTTGGGTTGCCGGATAGGCCGACCCAGCCACCTTCGGTGTAGGTGGTGTAGGCCTCGCGGAAACCAGCCGGGGTGCGCACGTCGCCGTCGACCCACTGCGCGCCTTCCTCGTCGCCGCTGCGATTGAGCGGTGCGATCAGGCCGCCGGTGACCTTGGCCGCTTCTTCGAGGATGGCGTCGGCGGTGTCGGTATCGACGGTGTCCGCCAGGGCCGGCAGCCGTGCCCACAGTTGCGGGGCGGCGAAGACCTCATGAAGGACGAAGCGCATATCGCGCAGCGGGGCATTGAATTCGGGCATGGTGCAACCTCGACAGCAGGGGCGCCGCGACAAGCGCGGCGCATGGAACGAAAGGTGTCAGTCGGCTTCGGTCGTCTCGCGCCGCTGGTCTTTGACGCTGGTGAATTTAAGCAGATGGGTGCGCTCGACCAGGATATACAGCGCCGCGCCTGCGGCCAGGCCCCAACCCGCGCCGTAGACGGCGAGCACCACACCCATGGTGCCGGCGATGCCGCGCTCGGTGTTGTTGTTGAGCTGTTCGAAGCCGACCATCAGGCAGATGTAGCCGGTGAGGATCAGCGTCAGCGACAGGGCGATCGGCAGTACCGGCTGGAAGAAACTGACCAGCGGCAGCATGAACAGCGCGGCGAAACCGGTGATCCAGAAGGTGCCGGCGCCGCTGTAGATCGAGTCCATCGCCTTGCGCCCGTACTTGTAGCGCTCGGCCATGGTCGCCGCCACGGCCGTCCACAGCGGGCCGGCCAGGCCCGGGTAGGGCGCGAAGAAGGCGTGCAGGGCGTTGCGGATGGCAGTTACCAGGTGGATGCGGTCGACGTTGTTTTCGATCACCTCGTCGGTGCGCAGTTCATCGGCGCGCTGCATCAGCGACTGGCCGACGATGATGTCGCCGAAGGCGATCACGTAGGCAATCACCGCGGTGGGTACGGCCAGCATGAACACGTCCAGGCCGGGGAAGCCGACATTGAATGGCAGGTAGTTCCACATCTCGCCGAAGGCCGGCGCGGTGATGCCCCACTTCACGTCCGGCATCTTGTATTCGCCCACGGCGATGCCGATGAAGATGGCGATCAGCATGCCCGGCACCATGCCGTAGTTGACGATCTTGCGGGCGAAGGGCACGCGCTCGGTCAGGCCCTTGAACGACACCGAGAACATCAGGTACAGGCAGATCAGACTGCCCAGCACCAGGGAGATCGGCGTGTTGGCCAGGCGGCCGCCCGCGCTGATCTCGCCCATCAGTGCGGCGATACCAGCACCGATGATGATGCCGCCCTTCATCGAGTTGGGGATCAGTCGTACCAGTGCACTGCCCAGACGGGTGACGCCGAGGAAGAGGAAGATCACGAACACCAGGAACTGCAGGGCGAACAGCGCCTGAATGGCCGCAGGGCCCGGCTCGTAGTTGCCGAGAAACAGCAGCACCACGGGGATGCCGGGGGTGATCCAGCCCGGCACCAGCGGCACGCCGAGCAGCGCCGGCAGCATGAAGCCGATGCCGCACACCACCACGTAAGCCAGGGCCACGTCGTAGGGCAGGCCGAGGTATTTCTCCAGCAGCGGGATCATCGCCAGGCTGACCACGAACATGATCAGCGCCTGCAGCATCTCGGCGGTTTCCCAGCGGTAATGCACGAAGGGCAGGCGCAGCTTGAACGGGCCCAGAGGCCAGTGCGGTTGCTCGTCGCCGTCACGGCGCTTGAAAATTTGCATGAGAGTTCTCCGTCGGCCGCCTGGGCCGGTTCTTGTTGTTGTGGAAACGGTTCATTCACCCCTCTCCCACCTGGAGAGGGGCCGGGGGAGAGGGGCTTCTACAGCGCCTTGGCCATATCGCGCAGGACGAACTTCTGGATCTTGCCGGTGCTGGTCTTCGGCAACTGGGTGAAGACCACGGTCTTGGGCACCTTGAAGCCGGCCAGGTGCTCGCGGCAGAAACTCATGATCTCGCTGTCGCTGGCCTGCTGGCCGGTCTTCAGGGTGATGAAGGCGCAGGGTGTCTCGCCCCATTTCTCGTCCGGGCGGGCGACCACGGCCGCTTCCAGCACCGCCGGGTGGCGATAGAGCACGCCCTCGACCTCGATGGTGGAGATGTTCTCGCCGCCGGAGATGATGATGTCCTTGAGGCGGTCGCGGATTTCCACGTAGCCGTCGGCGTGGCACACGCCCAGGTCGCCGGTGTGGAACCAGCCGCCCTCGAAGGCCTCGGCGGTGGCGCTTGGGTTCTTCAGGTAGCCCTTCATCACCGTGTTGCCGCGCATGAAGATCTCGCCGATGGTCTGGCCGTCACGCGGCACCGGCTCCAGGGTTTTCGGGTCGGCGACCATCACCCCTTCCAGGGTCGGGTAGCGCACGCCCTGGCGCGCCTTGATGGTGGCGCGTTGTTCCAGCGGTAGTTCGTCCCATTCGGCGTGCCAGGCGCACAGCGTCACCGGGCCATAGACCTCGGTGAGGCCGTAGACGTGGGTCACGGCGATGCCCATTTCTTCCACCGCGCCGATGACCTTGGCGGGTGGTGCAGCGCCGGCGACCATGGCCTTGACCGGGTGATCGATGGCCGCCTTGGCCTCGTCCGGCATGTTCACCAGGGCGTTGAGTACGATAGGCGCGCCGCACAGGTGGGTGACCTGCTCGTCGCGGATCAGGGTGAGGATCTTCGCCGGGTCGACGCGGCGCAGGAACACGTGCACGCCCGCCAGGGCGGTGATCGTCCAGGGGTAGCACCAGCCATTGCAGTGGAACATCGGCAACGTCCACAGGTAGACCGGGTGGTTGCCCATGGCCCAGGTCATCTGGTTGCCCATGGCGTTGAGGAAGGCGCCGCGGTGGTGATAGACCACGCCCTTGGGGTTGCCGGTGGTGCCGGAGGTGTAGTTGAGGCTGATGGCCTGCCACTCGTCCGTCGGCCACTGCCAGGCGAATTCCGGGTCGCCTTCGGCGAGGAAGGCCTCGTAGTCCAGATCGCTGACCGCCTGGCCTTCGCCGTACTCGGGGTCGTCGACGTCGATCACCAGCGGCGGGTGATCGAGCATGCCGATGGCGGCGTGGATCACATCGAAGAACTCGCGGTCGGCGATCACCACCTTGGCTTCGCCGTGCTGCAGCATGAAAGAGATGGCTTCGGCATCCAGGCGCACGTTGAGGGTGTTGAGCACCGCGCCGATCATTGGCACGCCGAAATGCACTTCGAGCATCGCCGGGATGTTCGGCAGCATCACCGCCACCGTGTCGCCCTGGCCGATGCCACGGCCGGCCAGTGCCGAGGCCAGGCGCCGGCAGCGCGCGTAGGTCTCGGCCCAGTTGCGACGAATCGAGCCATGCACTACGGCCGGGTAGTGCGGGTATACCGCTGCTGTACGTTCGATGAAGCTCAGGGGACTGAGGGCGACGTGGTTGACGGCGGCGCGGCCGAGGCCCTGCTCGTAGATCGACATGGCGGATACACCTTTGGCTGATTGTTAGCTCTGGTTATTCCGGTAATGATGCAGGCATTACCGAAGCTTGCTGGTTTCGATTTATAGGTCATTTCTATTTTGTATGGAAGTTGTACCAAGGTTTTATAGAATAATTACTACATGAAGAGTGACGCTCATCTCTCAGCCGTTCCCCTGCAGTCCTGGCTGCGCATCCAGCGCGAGGCGCCACCGCTGGGCGCTCGGGCCGAGGCCTTGCGCCAGGCCTTGCTGGGGTGCCCGCAGGTTCGCCAGGCCTGGTACCTGGCCTGGCAGCCGGCCAGCCGCACCTACGCTCAGGAGGATGATGGGCCACGCTTGCCGCCCGGTATGGGTGATCCGCTGGAGGCCAGCGACGAATCGCTATTTGCGGCGTTCGGTGAGCAGGCCAGCCTGACCTTCGACGCCCTGCGCCGGCTGCCGTGCTGGCTGGCCGGGCGTTTGCGTCGCGCCGCACTGCATCATGGTCAGGCGCTGGCCCTGCAACTGCAGCCTGGGCAACCGGGCGTGCTGTTGTTGCAGGTCGATGACGCGGCTGGTTTGGAATGGCTGCCTTGGTTGCGCGAGCTGCTGGTGCAGATGGTCGAACTGGCCTCGGGGTTGGCGCGCAGTGCGCCGTTGCTGTCGGCCGACCCGCAGCCGGCGCTGCTGCTCGACGCCGAGGCGCGTCTGCTGGAGAGCAACGCGGCGTTGCAGGGGCTGTTTGGTGAACGCGCGCTGACGCAGGTGAGCGAGCTGCTGCCGGTGAACCATTTGCCGCTGGTGCGCGCCTGCCTGGAGCAGCGCCGCGCCATCGAGGCGGTGGAAGCGCAGGACGGCGAGCGCATCCTGATCTGGTGCTTCATCCCCGATGTGGCAGAGCAGCGGGTGCTGGCGCGCTGCCGCGAGGCGACCCAGGAAATTCGCGAGCAGCGCGAAGCAGCGCGTGCGCGGCGCCTGTACCGGCTGATCACCGAGAACACCACGGACCTGATTTCCCGGCACACCCCGGGCGGCGTGTTCCTCGACGCCACGCCTGCCAGTTGGACGTTGCTCGGCTACTGGCCGGAAGAGCTGCGCGGCATGGCGGTCGACAGCCTGCTGCATCCGCAGGATCAGGCTCAGCAAGCCAAGCGGGCGCGCGAGGCTCTGGAGCAGGATGGCTACCACACCATGAGCTATCGCATTCGTCATCGCGACGGCCATTACCTGTGGTTCGAGACCGCCAGCCGCGCGATTCGCGAGACCTACACCGGCGCGGTGGTGGAGGTGGTCAGCGTGTCGCGCGACATCACTGCGCGCATCCAGGCCGAGGAGAACAAGCGCCGTCTGGAGGACGAGCTGGCGCACACGACGCGGCTGATCACCCTGGGCGAACTGGCCTCGGGTATCGCCCACGAGATCAACCAGCCGCTGGCTGCGGTGGTCAACTACGCCAGCGCCAGCCAGCGCTATTTGCAGGGGGTGGGCGGCGATCCGGTCGTGGTGGACAAGGTGGGCCAGGGCCTGGCGCGTATCACCGAGCACGCCAACCACGCCTCGGCAGTGATCAAGCGCCTGCGCGCCTTCCTGCGCAAGGGCCAGCGGCGCATGCAGGCGCTGAACCTGGCCGAGGTGGCGCGCGAAGCGGTGCGTCTGTGCAACTGGGAGGCCGGTACGGCGCAGGTGGCGGTGAGCGACCTGTTGCCGGACAATCTGCCGCCGGTATTCGCCGACCGCGTGCTGCTCGAACAGGTACTGCTCAACCTGCTGCGCAATGCCATCGATGCCAACCGCGAACGTCACCCTGGTGCACCTTCGCAGGTCCGTCTGGAGGCAAGCGAAGCGGACGGCAACCTGGCGATCCGTGTGGTCGATCAGGGGCCGGGTGTCAGTGACGAGCAGATGGGCAAGCTGTTCACTCCCTTTTACACCAGCAAGGCGGATGGCCTGGGGCTTGGCCTGTCCATGAGCCGCAGCATCATCGAAGGCTTCGGCGGTGCGCTGGAGGCTTTCCCGGCTGAGGGCGGTGGATTGTGCCTGGAGTGCCGTTTGCCACTGGGCAAGGTTGAGGAAAGCGAGAGGTAATCCGAGGTAGGGCGTACTCGCGTAGTAGTACGCCGTTTGGACGGTGGCGTGGCGCGAATTGGCGGACTGTTCGCTGGCGCTCCTGAGTCCGCCCTACGGCGGCCGGCGCTACCCAAACTAGGTCACGCATAACAACAAAAGGAGCAGTACAGGGATGCAACAACTGGTTTACGTGGTCGATGACGACCAGGGCATGCTCGATTCGACGCTCTGGCTGCTGGAGTCGGTAGGCCTCAAGGGCGTGCCGTTCACCAGCGGTCGTGCCTTTCTCGAGGCCTGCGATGCGGCGGCCAACGCCTGTGTGCTGCTCGATGTGCGCATGCCCGGCATGGGGGGGCTGAATGTGCAGGAGGAAATGCGCGCACGGGGTATCGACCTGCCGATCATTTTCGTCAGCGGCCATGCCGACGTGCCCATCGTCGTGCGCGCGTTCAAGGCCGGCGCGGTGGACTTCATCGAGAAGCCCTACAACGAGCAGTTGCTGCTCGACAGCGTGCAGCAGGCGCTGGAGCGCCGTCCGGCCCGTCCGCGGCGCGATGCGCGCCTGGCCGAGGTGCAGGCGCGGCTCGATCAGCTCACCCCGCGTGAGCGCGATGTGCTGCTGCCGCTGGTGCGCGGCTACACCAACCGCGAAGTGGCCGAGCAGCTCGATATCAGCGTGAAGACCGTCGACCTGTATCGCTCGCGGGTGATGAAACGCATGCAGGCCGAGACGCTGCCGGAACTGGTAGGCATGGCCATCGCCGCCGGGTTGGTCGATCCGCTGGCGTTGCGTTCCGGCGCGGTAAGCAGTTAGTCGCTCAGTCGGCCCAGCCGCGATAGACGTGGGTCATGGGCCTTGGCCCCTTGAGATAGCCGGTGCTCAGCTCGCGGATATGAAAGCCGCCGGCTCCTATCAGCGCGGGTATGTCGCGATCCAGATGGCAGCCGCCGGCCAGCGGTTTCCACAGCGGCGTCAGGCGCTTTTGCCAGCTCACTACCGGCAGATCCGGTGCCAGGCCGTGTTCGCAGAACAGCAGACGCCCGCCAGGCTTGAGTACGCGGCGCATTTCGCGCAGGGCGGCGATGGCATCAGGGATGGTGCACAGGGTGAAGGTGCAGACGATGTCATCGAAGCTGGCATCCGCCGCCTGAATCTGCCCCAGCTCCAGGGCGATCATTTCCACCGGCACCTGGCAGCGTGCGGCGCGCTCGCGGGCCAGAGCCTGCATTTCCGCGGACGGGTCGACGCCAACCACGACCTCGACCCGCTGTGGGTCGTAGAAACTCAGGTTGAGTCCGCTGCCGATGCCGATTTCCAGCACGCGACCGCGCGCCTATGGCACGAGTTGCGAGCGCGCCTTCATCACCGCGCCCATGCCGCAGGCGAAATCGATCAGGTGCGGCAGGATATGGCGGTCATAGAGGCCCATGGTTCAGGCTTCGTCCTGCCCCTCATCGTCCTCATCGTTGTCGCCGCGATAGGCGGCAAAGCATTTGAGGGTATGACTGACTTCGCTGCCTTCGATCAACCAACTGTCGTCCGCTTCGCTATAGCGCGCAGCCTGTACCGAAGCCAGAGAGAACTTCCACAGGCGGCGCTCGCGACCATCGATGCAGTGCACCTGCAGCAGCGGTTTGGCGGCGCTGTCGCTGCCCGCCGAGCCGGCGCTGATCTGTGCCAGCAGTTCGGTGTCGAGGTCGAACTGCCAGGCATACAGACCGTCGATCTCCAGCATGTCGGCGTCTTGCAGGGCCTCGATCAGGCTTGTCGGTTTCATCGCTTTATCCACCACGTCAGCGCCCCAGGCGGCGCAGGTCGGAGGACTCTATCACGCGCACGCCGTCTTCCTCTTCCAGAGCCAGGCGCCAGAGGGCGCGAGCCAGGGCGCAGGCGTCGATGCCACGGTACTTGCCCGGCAGCCAGCGCAGCAGGGGAGCCGCGAGGCGCTCGCCGAGACGAAATTCATGGCGTGCTCCGAGGAGGAGCGATGGGCGGGCGATGGTCAGTTGCGGCCAGTCCATGGCTTTCAGTGCTTGCTCGGTTTCGCCCTTGATGCGGTTGTAGAACACTGTTGATCCGGCGTTGGCGCCCAGCGCGCTGATCACCACCAGGTGCCGTGCGCCGAGCTCGCGGGCGCGGCGGGCGAAAGCCAGTACGAGATCGTGGTCGACAGCGCGAAAGGCCTCCTGCGAGCCGGCCTGTTTGATGGTACTGCCCAGGCAGCAGAAGGCGGTATCGACCTGGCCGGACAGTTGCGGCAGTAGCGCCTGCAGGTCACCCACTGGGTTTTCCAGATTCGGATGGGCGGCCAATGGTCGACGTGTCGGTGCCAGCACGCGGGCGACCGTCGGCTCGCTGAGCAGACGATCGAGCAGGTGCTCACCCGTGAGTCCGGTGGCACCGGCGATAAGAATGTGCTGTGGGGTCAGGTACATGCGGTTATCTCTTGTCCGTCACAGTTCAGCTTAACAGGCTGTTGAAAAACTACCTGCGTTGGCAATGCTTCGTTTAAAACAGCCTCGTGCGCGAGTCCGATCAAAATGCTCATTTACAACTCGTAAACTGCGCTTTTTCGGCTGTTTTTGCCTCGTCTTGCCTGCCTCGCCTACGCTTTTCAACGGCCTGTTAGTCCTTTGCCGGACCGCTGGCCACGGCACCGAGCGCGCGCTCGGCCTGGCTTTGGCGTAGTTCGCGCCAGTGCTGGAGTACGCCGCGGGGCGCCCAGATTTGCGGTTCGGAAGGTTCGAAGCCGTCGCTCTGCTCACGCTCGGCGACACGTTCCTTAGCCAGTTCGAAGGCCCGTTCAAGGTTGTCGGTCTCGCCCAGCGCTTCGGCGAACAGGGCGCGACCGAAATAGGTGAAGTCGTTTTCCTCGCTGCAGCCGAAGGACACCCGGTCGGCGCGCGCGGCGGTCATCACCAGGGTCTTTTCGTCTTTCAGCGGCGGGATGAAACCGCCGGAGTAGCAGGCGGAAATCACCACCACCTTGTTGCGCTGCTTGAGCGGAGCGAGCAGGGCAGCCAGCTCGCTGGCAGGCAGGTCGGCCAGTTGCAGGCGCGGCTGGTCGAGATTGAGCTCATGGTGGCGCGAGCCGTGGCTGGTCAGGTAGATGAAGATCAGGTCTTCCTCGCCACTGCGTTCGGCAAGAGCCTGAACCACGCGGGTGAGGTTCTCGCGCGTGGCCAATGGGCGGTCGGCAAGATGGTCGCGGTGATTGATCAGGCTGACGCTGCCGTATGCACCAAAGCGATCACGCATCAACCTGCTGACGTAATCGGCTTCACGCATGAACACGCTCTGCTTGCCGTCGCCCGCCAGGGTCAGCGCGTAGAGTTCGCGTGATGGTGTCGAGGCGGGGATCGCGGCGATGGCCTCTTCGAGCAGTTGTCCCTGTTGCAGCAGGCCCAGCTCCAGGCTGTCGGGCAGTGGCTGACCCTGTTCGTTACGTACCAGGCGCCCGCTTTGCCAGGTGCCGGACTGACGGCTGCCGTCGGCCAGGGTCAGGGTGCCCTCGCCACTGTATTCTCCGCCGGAGAAATGGCCTCGGTAGGCGCTGCCGTCTGGCAAGGTGAGCAGGCCTTCGCCCTCGTACTGCCAGTCGGCGAATTCGCCGAGGTAGCGGGTGCCTTCGCCATCGGTGTATTCGCCGGGGCCCTGCATCACGCCTTCTACGAATTCGCCGGCCCAGGTCTCGCCGCCAGCGCTCTGGTAGCGACCTTTGCCATGAAACTCGTCGTTCTTGAAACCGCCGCTGTAGTTGTCGCCATCGGCGTTGTGGTAGCTGCCCTGGCCGCTGAGCAGACCCTGGGCGAACACGCCGCTGTACTGATTGCCGTAGGCGTCGATGCGTACGCCCTGGCCCTCTGGCTGTCCCTTGACGAACTGGCCCTGGAAGCTGCTGCCGTCGGCCATTTCCAGTTTGCCCAGACCGTGGAAGCGGTCGTTGAGAAATTCCCCCTGATAGCGTTGGCCGCCCTGTTCGAGCAGGCCCACGCCACTGAACCGGTTGCGTTCGAAACCGCCTTCGTAGCGGCTACCGTCGCTGTAGGTGAGGGTGCCCTGGCCGTGGAACATGCCTTCATGAAATTCGCCCAGATAGTGCTCGCCACCGGGGCCTTGCCACTCGCCGCTGCCTTCGAGCATGCCGTCCTTGAACCGGCCGACGAACCAGCTGCCATTGCGGTAGTCCAGACGCCCGGGGCCTTGCAGTAGGCCATCGACGATCTCGCCGCGATACTGGCCGCCGTCGGGCAGGGTGGCATTGGCCGGCAGTAGCGGACGCGCTTCGTCGCAACCGGCGATCAGCAGGGACAAGCAAACAGGCAGCAGGCGCAAGGCAAGGGAATTCATGGCGGACGTCCAGGTCGGTGCTTTGCTCGGCAGTATGCCGCAAGCCCGCAGGCTTGCGCTGTCGCATCGCACGCTTTGCTGACGCGAGAAGATTCCCGTTCCGGCCAGAGGGCCGGAAACGGGAGCAGGCGGGGATCAAACGAAGCAGAGGGTCAGCGGCTCGGCGATGTAGGCCGGTTTTTCCTGGCCTTCGATTTCCAGCACGGCGCGCGCCTTGAGCAGCCACTGGCCGGGGTTCTTCTCGGTGGCATCGGTCAGGGTGACCACCAGGCGCACCTTGGAGTTGACCTTGACCGGCTGGATGAAGCGCACACTGTCGAGGCCGTAGTTCACCGCCATCTTCAGTCCCTGCGGCATGATCATGATCTTTTCCATCAGCATCGGCACCAGCGACAGCGACAGGAAACCGTGGGCGATGGTGGTGCCGAAGGGGGTGAGCTTGGCCTTTTCCGGGTCGACGTGGATGAACTGGTGGTCGCCGGTGCACTCGGCGAACTGGTTGATGCGCTGCTGGTCGATGGTCAGCCACTCGGACTTGCCGAGTTCCTTGCCAACATAGTCCTTGAGCTCTGCTACGGGTACGAACGGCATAGTTCCTCCTTGAGGACGCGTGTGTTGTTTTTGTTTGCGTGAAACCGTTGCGGCCTAGATCATCATGGGGGCGGCATCGGGTCAAGCCTGCCTTGGCGTGATGAATGACGCTGCATAGGTCCGCTCGACGAAGCAATACAGAGGCCAGCGAGATGGCACCACGCCTATAATGGCCGACATGCCTCAATGGATGCCCGGAATCCCCTCCAGTAGGTCGCTGAAAAACTACCTACGTTGCCATTGCTGCGTTAAAAACAGGCTCGGAATGCTCATTTACAACTTGTAAACTGCGCTTCCTCGCCTGTTTTTGTCTTGCACTGGCTGCCTCGCCTACGTTTTTCAGCGGCCTACTCGTAAGCGGAGGTCGCGGCCATCGCTCGTTTTTCGGAGACTTCAAACATGCTGCTTCGCGGCCTTTCCTGGCTGGTGCTCTGCCAGTTACTGGGTACCGTTCTCAACGTCCTGCTGCTGCCGATGTTGCCTGGTCCGATCATCGGCATGCTGTTGTTGTTCGTCTTTCTCATGCTACGTGGCGAGGTGGGCGAGCCGCTCAGCGTCGCGTCTAGCAGCCTGCTCAAATACCTGCCACTGATTCTGGTGCCGCCGGCCGTGGGCGTGATGGCTTATGCCAGCGATATCGCCGCCGATTTCTGGGCTGTGGTCGGCGCGCTGGTACTGTCGTTGCTGGTGTCGCTGGCGTTCGCTGGCTGGCTGATGCAGAAATTGATCGAGCGTCAGCAGCGCCAGGAGGACGTATGAGTCCGGATTGGCAGGGCGCCTGGCAGGCGCTGACCCATCACCCGCTGTTCGGCATCGGCATCACCCTGGGCGCCTACCAACTGGCCATGGCCGCGTACGAGCGCACCCGCTGGGTGTTCCTGCAACCGGTACTGGTGTCGATGCTCACGGTGATCGGCATCCTGCTGCTCTGCGGCCTGAGTTTCGCCGAGTACCGCAACAGCGTCGCGGCGCTGACTCTGCTGCTCGGCCCGGCCACCGTGGCTCTGGCCGTGCCGCTGTACCTCAACCTGCGGCGGATTCGCCAGCTGTTCTGGCCGATCATCCTGACGTTGCTGATTGCCGGCACCTTCGCCACCGTACTCGGCGCGGGGCTGGCCTGGCTGTTCGGCGCCGAGCGCATCATGCTGATGAGCATGGCGCCGAAATCGGTGACCTCGCCGATCGCCATGCTTGTGGCCGATCAGATTGGCGGCATCGCGGCACTGGCGGCGGTGTTCGTGATGATCACCGGGGTCATCGGCGCCATCGTCGGACCGTCCATTCTGCGTCTGTGCCGGGTTCATCATCCGGCGGCGCAGGGTATGGCGCTGGGCATCACCGCGCATGCCGTGGGTACGGCGCGCGCCCTGCAGGAGAGCGACGAGTGCGGCGCCTTCGCCGCGCTGGCGATGAGCCTGATGGGGGTGATCACCGCCGTGCTGTTGCCGCTGGCGATTGTCATGCTCCTGTGAGAGCCTGCCTGACCATCCCTGATGCTCCGGCAGTCTTGCGTAGATAACAGGCCGTAAACCATGAAGCTCCCGCTGTTCCCGCTCAACACCGTTCTGTTTCCCGGCTGTGTGCTCGACCTGCAGATATTCGAGGCACGCTACCTGGACATGATCAGCCGCTGCATGAAATAGGGCACGGGGTTCGGCGTGGTGTGCATCGTCGAGGGCGAAGAAGTGGGCGAAGCCGCCAGCCGTTTCGCCGCTATTGGCTGCGAGGCGTTGGTGCGCGACTTTCAGCAGCGTGCCAATGGTCTGCTGGGTATTCGCGTCGAGGGCGGTCGGCGTTTTCATGTCGAGCGCGCCCAGGTTCTGCCGGATCAACTGACCGTCGCCGACGTGCAGTGGCTGGAGGAGCAACCCAACAGCCCGCTGCAGGCCGAGCACGCTGACCTGGCCGCCCTGCACGCGGCCCTGGCCGAGCACCCGCTGGTGGCGGGCCTGGATATGACCGGCGTGGTCGCCGGTCAGCAGCAACTGGCCAATCAGCTGGCCTACCTGTTGCCGCTGGAGCCGGCGCAGAAACTGCAGCTACTTCAGCTCGATGATCCTGCCCTGCGCCTGGAGCAACTGCACGCCATGCTGGAAGTGCTCCAGGGCGATGTCTGAGGCTACGCCTTAATAGGAATAGCGCAGCAGTGCGGTGGACAACTGCCAGGTCGCCATGGCGCCCAGCACCGATAGGCAGGCGGGTAAGATGATCCACCACAGGCGCGCCGGCAGCGGCGGCAGCGCTTCCTGGCGCTGACACAGGGCCAGGCTCAGGCCGCATACCGCTGAGGCCAACAGAGCGCCGGCGATAATGTCGCTGGGCCAGTGCACGCCCAGGTAGACCCGCGACAAGGCGATTGCCAAGGCCGGCAGGCTCGCCACCACCAGCCAGGCCAGGCGCAGGCGTGCCGATTGGCCACGGCCGGCTAGCACCCCCAGCACCAGGAAAAAGGCAAAGGCTGCCGAACTGTGGCCGCTGGGAAAGCTGAAGGTGGTCAGTGGCTCGCTCAGCACGTCAGGGCGCGCCCGGGCAAAGCCATGCTTGAGCGTGGTATTGCCCAGTGCCGTGACGAGTAGGGTCGAACCGGCGAAGAGCAGGTGACGCCATTGCCGTGCCAGGAACAGCAAGGCGCACAGCACTGCAGCCGCCGCAAACTGGATATGGAAGTCGCCCAGCCGGGTCAGGGTGCCGATCCATTGGTCCAGGTGCGGTTGGCGCTGTTCCTGGACCAAAGACATCAGGCCCTGATCCAGCGCATCGAGATGCGGCCAGCCGATGATGATGGCCAACAGCAGTAACAGGCTGAGGCCGCCACCGAGCAGGCTGGCGCGTGGCTTTTCCGCCAGGCTGGCTTGAATGGTCAGCAGCAGGATCACGCCAATACCGGCCAGCAGTACCGCTGCTTCCGTCCAGAAACCTTCTGCCATTGGCAGGCGCAGGGCCGCGCCGGTCGCCCAGCCCGGCAGCAGGTAAGCCACCGCCCAGCCGGCTGCCGCCACCAGGCTGACCAGTATGAAACGCAGCACTGGCATGTTCAGCATGCCGGCTACCAGCGGCAGCATTGGGCGCAGCGGGCCGATGAAACGACCGACCAACAGGCTGGCCACGCCGTAATGACGGAAGTAGAGCTCGGCACGCAAAATCCACTGCGGATGATGGCCCAGCACCGGCAGGCGCCCGATGTTGTGTTTGAAGCGTCTGCCCAGCGCGTAGGAAATCATGTCGCCACACAGCGCGCCGGTGTAGGCCAGCAGTAGCGTCTGCCACAGCGTCAGTATCCCGCTGCCGGCGAGCAGCGCGACGCTGAACAGCAGCACCACGCCAGGCAGCACGATGCCTACCAGGGCCAGGCATTCGAGCAGGGCGATGAT
This sequence comes from Ectopseudomonas mendocina, assembly GCF_007049795.1. Lineage (GTDB taxonomy): Bacteria > Pseudomonadota > Gammaproteobacteria > Pseudomonadales > Pseudomonadaceae > Aquipseudomonas > Aquipseudomonas mendocina_D. The sequence continues at coordinate 118,390 of NZ_SCFY01000004.1, read as the reverse complement.
AAAGATCGCCACCCCCAGCCATTGCGGGTTGCCACTCAGCCAGGTGGTCAGGTTATCCAGCCAGACGCTCATTGTTCTGCTCCTGAAGCGCTCAACAATCGATAATCACGCCCTTCGACCTGTCCACGACGCAAAGGGTTGCGTGTGCAGTGACGTGCGTAGGCGGCATCAACGAAACGGTAGGGCAGGTCTTCGTCGCGGCCCTTGAGGATACCCAGGCGCGCGCACTGGATGATCACATGCGGTCGTTCGCCGACATCTTCGACGAATAGTCGCTGCGGATCGAAACGGCGCGCATCCCAGTCCGGCACTTTCAGACCCAGTGCCTTGCAGAGCAGCGTCTGCCCGGCGCACAAACGCTCGATGGCGCGGGGTTGGTCGAGGCTGCCCGGGTTGTTGCGTTGCATCGCCGCCAGGGCATCGGGGCCGCTGATGGCATCGACCCAGGGATGTGCGGATTTGATCAGCACCGCATTACCAGGCCCGTGAGCGCTGAAGTTCAGCGAATCGCCGCCGCGCGCGTAGTACATGTAGATATGCCCGCCATCGGCGAACAGCGCCTTGCGCTTCTCTGTGTAGCCGAGCGATGCATGGCTGCCCTTGTCGACCAGGTAGTAGGCCTCGGTCTCGATGATCCGTGCGCTCAGCCACAGCGCACCGACGCGATGGCGGATGACCTTGCCAAGCAATTCGCGGGCGAGCAGCTGTGCATCGCGGTCGAAGAAGGTGTCGGGCAATGGATTGGCATCAGGCCAGGGCAGGCTGAGGGTGGGGTCGGCAGGCTTCATCTGTCGCACGGGGGCTAAGTCTCGGGCGGCGAGCATAGCAACAAGAAGCTTAAAAATGCCTGAACGCTCCAGCACCCATGATGGCCATGTTTGCCCCGCGCACGTTACATCGGCTACGTCTGGCATTGCCTGGCATTCATCACCTGTCGGATGGGTTGCCTACCGCTTGCCAGACGCCGCTGGGCGCGGCCTTGCGAGCCCGCTATAATCAGCCCCTTTTTCCAACTGCCAGACCTCCGCCGCCATGACCGAGTCCGTGCACGACTATATGACCCGCCTGGGCCAAGCCGCCCGCCAGGCATCAAAGGTGCTCGCCCGCGCCAGCACCGCGCAGAAGAATCGCGCGCTGCAGGCCGCTGCCAAAGCCCTCGACGCCGCTCGCGCCGAGCTGACTGCCGCTAATGAGCTGGACCTGGCAGCTGCCCGCGCCAGCGGTCTGGAGCCGGCCATGGTCGACCGCCTGGCGCTGACGCCGGCAGTGATCGACAGCATGATCGAAGGCCTGCGCCAGGTGGCGACCCTGCCTGACCCGATTGGCGAGATTCAGGGCATGCGCTACCTGCCGTCCGGTATTCAGGTCGGCAAGATGCGTGTGCCGCTGGGCGTGATCGGCATCATCTACGAGTCGCGTCCGAACGTGACCATCGATGCCGCCAGCCTGTGCCTGAAGTCCGGCAATGCCACCATTCTGCGTGGCGGCTCCGAGGCCATTCATTCCAACCAGGCAATTGCCCGCTGCATCCAGCAGGGCCTGGCCGAGGCTGACCTGCCGGCCGCTGCCGTGCAGGTGGTGGAAACCACTGATCGCGCTGCCGTCGGTGAGCTGATCGCCATGCCGAAGTTCGTCGACGTGATCGTGCCGCGCGGTGGCAAGGGCCTGATCGAGCGCATCAGCCGTGATGCCAAGGTGCCGGTGATCAAGCATCTGGACGGCGTTTGCCACGTCTATATCGACGTCGCCGCTGATCTGGACAAGGCGATTCGCGTTGCCGACAACGCCAAGACCCAGCGTTATTCGCCGTGCAACGCCATGGAAACCCTGCTGGTGCACGCTGCCGTGGCGGGCAAGGTGCTGCCGCCGCTGGCTGCCATCTACCGCGACAAAGGTGTTGAGCTGCGTGGCGATGCCGCCACCCGCGAGCTGCTGGGCGGCGATGTGCTGGAAGCGAGCGAAGACGACTGGTTCGCCGAGTACAACGCGCCGATCCTGGCGATTCGTATCGTCGACTCGCTGGATGCGGCCATCGAACACATCAATCATTACGGCTCGCAGCACACCGACTCGATCATCACCGAGAACTTCAGCGATGCGCGGCGTTTCCTCACCGAGGTGGATTCTTCCTCGGTGATGGTCAACGCCTCGACCCGCTTCGCCGATGGTTTCGAGTACGGCCTGGGAGCGGAGATCGGCATTTCCACCGACAAGCTGCACGCACGTGGCCCGGTCGGCCTGGAAGGCCTGACCAGCGAGAAATACGTGGTCTTCGGCGACGGACACATTCGTACATAAATGAAACGGATCGGCGCCCGACGCATCGGCCTGCTCGGCGGTACCTTCAACCCGGTGCACATCGGGCATCTGCGTGCCGCGCTGGAGGTGGCCGAATTCATGGCGCTGGACGAGCTGCGGCTGATCCCCAGCGCCAGACCACCGCACCGCGACACGCCGCAGGCGACGGCCGAGCAGCGTCTGGCCATGGTCGAACTGGCGGTGTCAGGCGAGACGCGGCTGACGGTCGATGACCGCGAGCTGCGCCGCGACAAGCCGTCGTACACCGTGGACACGCTGGAGTCGGTGCGTGCCGAGCTGGCAGCGGACGATCAGCTGTTTCTGCTGCTGGGCTGGGATGCCTTCTGCGGTTTGCCGAGTTGGCATCGTTGGCAGGAGCTGCTCGAGCACTGCCATCTGCTGGTACTGCAGCGGCCGGATGCCGACAGCGAGGCGCCGGAGGCGCTGCGCGATCTGCTGGCTGCACGCAGTGTCAGCGACCCGCTGAGCCTGCAGGGTGCTGGCGGGCAAATCAGTTTCATCTGGCAGACTCCGCTGGCGATTTCCGCCACGCAGATTCGCCACTTGTTGGCAACCGGCCGCTCGGCGCGATATCTGCTGCCCGATGCGGTACTGGCCTATATCCAGGCGCACGATCTGTACCGTGCGCCCAATGCTTGAAACGCTGCGCATGTGCGCTGGCGTCCATTACACGAGGCAAATGAGTCATTTATGAGCAAGCAGAACATGCCCAGCGAAGAGCTGGTCAAGATCGCCGTGGCGGCGCTGGAAGAGATCAAGGCGACCGACATCACAGTGATCGACGTCAAGGACAAGACCAGCATCACCGACTTCATGGTGATCGCCAGCGGTAGCTCCAGCCGTCAGGTCAAATCGCTGGTGGACAATGTGCTGGAAAAGGTCAAGGAGCAGGGCGTGCGCCCGATCGGTAGCGAAGGTCTGGACAGCGGCGAATGGGCCCTGCTCGACCTGGGTGACATCGTCGTGCACGTGATGCTGCCGACCGCGCGTCAGTTCTACGACCTCGAGCGCCTGTGGCAGGGCGCCGAGCAGAGTCGCGCCCAGCACAGCGCCGAGTAAGCGTAAACCGTGCGGATCAAATTGATCGCCGTCGGTTCGCGCATGCCGCGTTGGGTCGAGGAGGGCTGGCAGGAGTACGTCAAGCGTCTGCCTGCCGAATTGCCGCTGGAGCTGGTGGAGATTCCCCTCAATACCCGCGGCAAGAATGCCGACGTCGCCCGCCTGATCCGTCAGGAGGGCGAGGCCATGCTGAGCAAGGTGCAGCCCGGCGAACGTATCGTCACGCTGGAGGTCCATGGCAAGCCATGGAGCACCGAGCAACTGGCAGCGGAGCTGGATCGCTGGCGCCTCGATGCACGCAACGTCAACCTCATGGTCGGTGGCCCGGAAGGGCTGGCACCGGAGGTCTGCGCGCGTAGCGAGCAGCGCTGGTCGCTGTCGCCTCTGACGTTGCCGCATCCGCTGGTGCGTATCCTGCTCGGCGAGCAGATCTACCGAGCCTGGACCGTATTGTCCGGCCACCCGTACCACAAGTGATCAAGTAGTCATGCCGCAGCCGATTCGCCTCAAGGATCACGAAAAGGACGCTCGCCTGGTCAAGCGCCGCGTGCTCGTCGGCGGCGTGGTGATCATCCTGCTGACCTGCGTGCTGGTCATGCGCATGTACTACCTGCAGGTGATTCAGTACGAGCATCACAGCACCCTGGCAGAGAACAACCGCATCCACGTGCAGCCGCTGCCGCCGACTCGCGGGCTGATTTACGATCGCAACGGCGTGATCATCGCCGACAACCGTCCCAGTTTCAGCCTGACCGTGACCCGTGAGCGTGCCGGTGACTGGCTTAGCGTGCTCGACACGGTGGTCGAGGTGCTGGAACTTAGCGAGGACGAGCGTGCGCTGTTCGAGCGTCGCGTGCGCCAGGGGCGGCGCCCGTTCGAGCCGGTACCGATCCTGTTCGAGCTGAGCGAGGAGCAGATCGCCCGCATCGCGGTCAACCAGTTCCGTCTGCCGGGGGTCGAGGTGGCTGCGCAGCTGGTGCGGCATTACCCGCAGCAGGAGCACTTCGCTCATTCGGTCGGCTATGTCGGGCGCATCAACGAGCAGGAGCTCAAGCGCCTCGATCCGACCGACTATGCCGGCACGCACCATATCGGCAAGACCGGTATCGAGCGCTTCTACGAGGACGAACTGCACGGCGAGGTCGGCTATGAAGAGGTCGAGACCAACGCCCGTGGCCGCGTATTGCGCGTACTCAACCGCGTCGATCCGAAACCGGGCAAGGACATCGTCCTCAGCCTCGACGTGAACCTGCAGGAAGCCGCGGAAAAAGCCCTGGGTGGTCGTCGTGGCGCGGTGGTGGCTATCGACCCGAACAATGGCGAAGTGCTGGCGATGGTCAGCCAACCCAGCTTCGATCCCAACCCCTTCGTCACCGGCATCAGCTTCAAGGCCTATGGTGAGCTGCGCGACTCCATCGATCAGCCGCTGTACAACCGGGTGCTGCGCGGCCTCTATCCGCCAGGCTCGACGATCAAACCGATGGTTGCTGTGGCCGGTCTCGATGCCGGTGTGGTCACGCCTACTTCGCGGGTGTTCGACCCAGGCTTCTATCAGTTGCCCAACCACAGCCACAAATACCGTAACTGGAACCGTAATGGTGACGGTTGGGTCGATCTCAATCTGGCCATCGCTCGCTCCAATGACACCTATTTCTACGATCTGGCGCACAAGATGGGCGTCGATCGCATGCACGATTACATGAGCCGCTTCGGCCTTGGGCAGCGTGTTTCGCTGGATATGTTCGAGGAAGCCGCCGGCCTGATGCCTTCGCGCGACTGGAAACGGGCACGTTATCGTCAACCCTGGTATCCGGGCGAGACGCTGATTCTCGGTATCGGTCAGGGCTACATGCAGACCACACCGCTGCAACTGGCGCAGGCCACCGCATTGATGGCCACGCGCGGCAAGTGGATTCGTCCGCACCTGGCCAAGAGCGTCGATGGTCGTCTGCCGGTGGACCCCAACCCGATGCCCGACATCGTCCTGCGTGACCCGAAGTTCTGGGATTACGGCATCCATGGCATGGAAGAAGTGCTGCATGGCCCTCGCGGCACGGCGCGCAAGGTCGGCGACAGTTCGGTCTATCGCATCGCCGGCAAGAGCGGCACGGCTCAGGTGGTGGCGATCAAGCAGGGCGAGAAGTACGACCGCAACAAGGTTCAGGAGCGCCACCGCGACCACGCGCTGTTCATCGGTTTCGCGCCTGCGAACAACCCGCAGATCGCCGTCGCGGTGATGGTGGAGAACGGGGAATCCGGCTCTGGCGTCGCCGCGCCAGTGGTCAAGCAGGTCATGGACGCCTGGCTGCTGGACAAGGAAACCGGTCAGCTCAAGGCCAAGTTCGCGTTGCCCAAGCCTGCCGAGGTCAGTCAGCGATGATCAGCAATTTCGACCGAACCCTGTCCGACGAGGACGTGCTGCGTCGTCGCGCCAGTCTGCTGCAGCGCATGCACATCGATGGCTGGTTGCTGCTGCTGTTGCTGATTCTCGGCACTGGCAGCCTGTTCATTCTGTATTCGGCCAGTGGCAAGAACATCGATCTGCTGCTCAAGCAGGCGTCGTCCTTTGGCATTGGCATGCTCGCGGTTGTGGTGATTGCCCAGTTCGACCCGCGCTTCATGGCGCGCTGGGTGCCTCTTGCCTACGTGATAGGCGTCGCGCTGCTGATGGTGGTGGAGGTGATGGGCCATACCGCGATGGGCGCCACACGCTGGATCAATATCCCTGGGGTGATCCGCTTCCAGCCGTCGGAGCTGATGAAGATCATCATGCCGATGACCATCGCCTGGTACCTGTCGCGGTACAACCTGCCGCCGCGCTTCAAGCACATTGTCATCAGCCTGGCGATGATCGGTGTGCCCTTCGTACTGATCGTCAAACAGCCGGACCTGGGCACCTCGCTGCTGATCCTCGCCTCGGGTGCGTTCGTGGTGTTCATGGCCGGCCTGCAATGGCGCTGGATCATTGGCGCCGCCGCTGCCGTTGTGCCGGTCGCGGTGGGCATGTGGTACTTCGTCATGCATGACTACCAGAAACGCCGCGTGCTGACCTTCCTTAATCCGGAGAGCGATCCGCTGGGGGCGGGCTGGAACATTATCCAGTCCAAGGCTGCCATCGGTTCCGGCGGTGTATTGGGCAAGGGCTGGTTGCTGGGTACCCAGTCGCACCTGGATTTTTTGCCGGAAAGCCACACGGACTTTATCATTGCCGTGCTCGCGGAGGAGTTCGGCCTGGTCGGCGTTTGTCTGTTGTTGTTGCTCTATCTGCTGCTGTTGGCGCGCGGCCTGGTGATCACCGCCCAGGCGCAGACGCTGTTCGGCAAGCTGCTGGCCGGGGCGCTGACCATGACCTTCTTCGTCTACGTATTCGTCAACATCGGCATGGTCAGCGGGCTGCTGCCGGTGGTTGGGGTTCCGCTGCCCTTCATTAGTTATGGCGGAACCCATCTGGTCACGCTGTTGTCAGGCTTCGGGATATTGATGGCGATCCACACCCACAGAAAGTGGATCGCTCAGGTTTGATTTGGGGGTTATGGGTTAATGCATTCTCTGCGTAGTTGGGCTGCTCGTACGTTGATGGGAGTCGGTATCGCCGGCGTGTTCGGCACTGGCGCTCAGGCGCTGGCGGCCGATTACGACGGCTCGCCGCAGGTGGCCGAGTTCATCGAGGAAATGACCCGCGACTATGGCTTTGCCAGTGAGCAACTGGTCAGTCTGTTCGCCGAGGTCGAGCGCAAGCAGGCGATCCTCGACGCCATTTCGCGTCCGGCCGAGAAGGTCAAACCCTGGAAGGACTATCGCCCGATTTTCATCACCGACAAGCGTATCGCTCAGGGTGTGGAGTTCTGGAACAAGAACCAGGCTGCGCTGGAAAAAGCCGAGGCCGAGTACGGTGTGCCGCCGCAGTTCATCGTCGCCATCATCGGCGTGGAAACCTTCTACGGCGGCAATACCGGCAGCTGGCGGGTAATGGATGCGCTGTCGACCCTGGCCTTCGACTACCCGCCGCGCGCACCGTTCTTCCGCAAGGAATTGCGCGAGTTTCTGCTGCTGACTCGTGAGGAGCAGGTCGACCCGATCAGCCTCAAGGGCTCTTACGCCGGTGCCATGGGCTTGCCGCAGTTCATGCCGAGCAGCTTCCGTGCTTACGCCGTGGACTTCGACGGCGACGGCCATATCAACATCTGGAGCAACCCGACCGATGCCATCGGCAGTGTTGCCAGCTATTTCAAACGTCACGGCTGGCAAGCCGGCGGCCAGGTCGCCAGTCGCGTCGAGGCCAGCGGTGCTCGCGTCGATGAAGGCCTGACCCAGGGCCTGGACCCGGTGAAGAGCGTCGCCGAACTGCGCGCGCTGGGCTGGAAGAGCCAGGACAAACTGGCAGAAGACCTGCCGGTGACCGCATTCCGTCTGGAAGGCGCGCAAGGCGACGAATACTGGTTCGGTTTGCCCAACTTCTACACCATCACCCGCTACAATCGCAGCGTGATGTATGCCATGGCAGTCAACCAACTGGCCGAACTGCTGGTCGAAACTCGGGGTAATCGATGAGTGCGTCCAAACTGCTGCCGCTGGCAGCCTGCGTAACGGCAGCGCTGTTGCTGGCGAGCTGCTCCTCCAATCGGGCACCGCAGCCCGCGGTGGTGCCCGGTCAGTCGGCCGGTATCTCTGGCCCGGATGATTTCAACCGGCCACACAGGGATGGCGCACCCTGGTGGGACGTTGATGTCTCGAAGATTCAGGACGCCATCCCCATGCCACATTATGGGCCGGTCAAAGCCAGCCCCTATGTGGTATTCGGCAAGCAGTACTACCCGATTCAGGATGCCCGTCGCTACCAGGCGACAGGGCCTGCTTCCTGGTACGGCACCAAATTTCATGGCCAGGCCACTGCCAACGGCGAAACCTACGATCTGTACGGCATGACCGCAGCGCACAAGACATTGCCACTGCCCAGTTACGTGCGCGTGACCAACCTGGAGAACGGCAAGGTGGTGATCCTGCGGGTCAATGACCGCGGGCCGTTCTACTCCGACCGCATCATCGATCTGTCCTTCGCTGCCGCGAAGAAGCTCGGCTATGCCGAGAAGGGCACTGCGCGGGTCAAGGTCGAAGGTATCGACCCGCACGAGTGGTGGGCGCAGCAGGGTCGTCCGGTGCCATTGGTGCTGGCCAACAATCAGCCGGCCAAGGCTGCTGTGGCTCAACCCGTCGCGCAGCCCGTGCCGCAGGTCGTCGAGCAGTACGCGCCGCCGCCCGCACAGCACGCCGCTGCGGTGGTGCCCGTGCAGATCGACGCAAAAAAAAACGATTCACTCGGAGCCTCTGGCCTGTATCTCCAGGTGGGAGCCTTCGCCAATCCGGACGCTGCGGAGCTGCTCAAGTCCAAGCTGAGCCAGACCAGCAGTGTGCCGGTGTTCATCAGCTCAGTGGTGCGCGACCAGCAGATTCTGCATCGGGTGCGCATGGGGCCGATCAGCAACCAGGGCGAGGCTGAGCAGCTACAGAGCAGCGTGCGCCTGGCCAATCTGGGGCAGCCCACGCTAGTGCGTGCCGACTGATGGCAACTTAACCGGTGTTTGCCGGACTAAATCCGAGGCTCGCCTATTGGCGAGTCGAAAGATGGCCCTTCGGGGCCGTACAACCCATGCAACGATTTTCGAGAGACGGATGAACATCACCAGCTTCGTGCAACGTGCTTCACTGGTTCTTACCCTTCTGGCCGCGCCACTCGCCATGGCCAACCAGCAGGTGGTGCCTGCGGCGCCGCAACTGGCCGCCAAATCCTATGTTCTGATGGACGCCGCCAGCGGCAACATCCTTGTCGAGAACAACGCTGACCAGCGCCTGCCGCCGGCCAGTCTGACCAAGCTGATGACCGCTTACATCGCCACCCTGGAAATCCGCAACGGCAAGATCGGCGAGCAGGATCTGGTGACCATCAGCGAGCATGCCTGGCGCACCGGTGGCGCCGCGTCCGGTGGTTCCACCATGTTCCTGCCGCTGAACAGCCAGGCCACGGTCGACGATCTGCTGCACGGCATCATCATCCAGTCCGGCAACGACGCCAGCATCGCCATCGCCGAATACATCGCCGGCAGCGAAGATGCCTTCGCCGACATGATGAACACTACCGCCGAGCGCCTGGGCATGAAGAACAGTCACTTCATGAACGCCACCGGCCTGCCGCACCCGGAGCACTACTCCAGTGCCCATGACATGGCGATCCTGGCGCGCGCGATCATCGACGAGGACGCCGAGCACTATGCGATCTACTCGCAGAAGGAGTTCCTCTGGAACAACATCAAGCAGCCCAACCGTAACCTGCTGCTGTGGCGCGACCGTACCGTCGATGGCCTGAAAACCGGTCACACCTCGGAGGCCGGCTACTGCCTGGTGGCCTCGGCCGTACGTGATGGTGCGCGCATGATCACCTCGGTGTTCGGTACCGACAGCGAGCAGGCCCGTGCGGCGGAAACCCAGAAACTGCTGACCTATGGCTTCCGCTTTTTCGAAAGCCGCACCTTCTACCAGAAAGGCGCAGAGCTGGCTCAGGCCACCGTCTGGAAGGGCGCCGCACATCAGGTCAAGGCAGGTCTGGCAGAGAACCTGACCATCACCATGCCCAAGGGCCAGTTGGAAAAACTGCAGGCCAGCATGATCATCAACCCGCAGCTGATCGCACCGATTCAGCAGGGCGATGTGATAGGCAAGGTCGAAGTCAAACTGGGTGACGACGTGGTGCGCAGTACCGATCTGGTGGCGCTTGAGCCGGTAGAAGAGGGCGGCCTGCTGCGTCGCCTGTGGGACAGCATTCGACTGTTCTTCTTCGGCCTGTTCAACTGACAGTCACCGCTGAAAGCGACCTACGTTGTCGTCATGGCATTGAAACCGGCTGAAGCAGTGCCCATTTACGTGCTGTAAGCCATGCCTCTTTTAGCCCGCCGCTCCAACCCGGAGCGGCCCTTTCTGGACGGGCCACAAGCCCGCTGATGCCATGACCGATAGCGACGTGCAACCGCCAAAAATCGATTTTCCCTGTGAGCGTTACCCGATCAAGGTCATTGGTACCGCTGGCGAGGGTTTCTCCGACCTGGTAATCGAAGTGATCCAGCGCCACGCCCCCGACCTGGATACCTCCACGTTGGTGATGCGTGACAGCCGCAACGGTAACTTCCTTTCCGTTCAGGTGCTGATCACTGCCACCGGTGTCGAGCAGCTGCAGGCGATTCACGTCGACCTGCGTGCAACCGGCCGCGTGCATATGGTGCTGTGATACCCATGCCCGAGCTTGTCGTCCGTCACCTCGGGCTGGTCGACTACCAGCCCACGCTGGAGGCCATGCGCCAACTGACCCGTGAGCGCGATGCGCAGACTCCCGACGAAATCTGGTTGCTGCAACATCCCAAGGTGTTCACTCAGGGGCAGGCCGGCAAGGCCGAGCATGTGCTCGCTGCGGGCGATATTCCGGTGATCCAGGTCGAGCGTGGCGGGCAGGTGACCTATCACGGTCCTGGGCAGCTGGTGGCCTATCTGATGCTCGATCTACGTCGCCTCGATCTCGGCGTGCGTGAGCTGGTCACCGCCATGGAGCAGGGCCTGGTCGAGCTATTGGCCGGCTATGGCATCGAGGCGGCGCCCAAGGCGGATGCGCCCGGTGTATACGTGGCAGGCGACAAGATCGCTTCCCTGGGGTTGCGCGTCAGCCGTGGCTGCTCGTTCCACGGCCTGGCGCTGAACGTCGATATGGACATGACGCCTTTCCTGCGCATCAACCCCTGTGGCTACGCCGGGTTGAAGATGGTTCAACTTAGGGATCTGGTCGATGCACCGCCGTCAATCGATGAGGTGGCGCAGCGGCTGGAGCAGGCGCTACGCGGCAGATTGGGCTACAGCACAGCAGAGGGCGGTTCCAGGGCGTAGGGCGGACTCAGGAGCGAAGCGAAAAGTTCGTCAGGGTCATGTTAAGGCAGGCAGCGCGCGGGCCCTTGAACAGCAGAAACGTCAAAGGGGCGCCATGGCGCCCCTTTCGTTTATCCAGCGATAGCCGTCAGTTCAGATTCAGCGCCGGAATGAGGCTGGCGTTAACCTCCTGGCCAGGCACCGGAACCGGGGCGGCGAGGCCCAGGTTGTTCTTCTCGAACACGCGGTCGGCGCGATAGCTGGAACGTACCAGCGGGCCGGCGGCGACTTCCATGAAGCCTTTTTCGAGGCCGATGTCACGGAAGCGATTGAACTCTTCAGGGCTGACCCAGCGTTGCACCTTGAGGTGGTTGCGCGTGGGTTGCAGGTACTGGCCGAGGGTGAGGATGTCCACGCCGATGGCGCGCAGGTCATCCATGGTTTCCAGGATTTCTTCGTCGGTTTCACCCAGGCCAAGCATCAGGCTGGTCTTGGTCAGTACGTTCGGGCGGTGTTTCTTGGCGTGCTCGAGCACCTTGAGGGTCTTCTCGTAGCCAGCGCGCGGGTCGCGAACCACATAGGTGAGGCGTTTGACCGTCTCGACGTTCTGCGCGAACACTTCCAGGCCGGAATCGACCACGCGCTCGATGGCCTGGTGATCGCCATCGAAGTCCGGAGTCAGGGCCTCAACTACCACCTGCGGGGTGTTTTCCTTGATCGCTCGCACGCAGGCTGCATAGTGGCCGGCGCCGCCGTCTTCGAGGTCGTCACGATCCACCGAGGTCAGCACGATATAACGCAGGGCCATCAGCTCCACCGACTTGGCGGTGTTCTGCGGCTCTTCCAGATCCAGCCAGCCATTGGGGTTGCCGGTGTCCACGGCGCAGAAGCGGCAGGCACGGGTGCACACCGAGCCCATCAGCATGATCGTGGCCGTGCCGTTGGACCAGCACTCGCCCATGTTCGGGCAATGCGATTCCTGGCAAACGGTGCTCAGGCGGTGTTCGCCGACGTTGCGCTTGACCGCCTCGAAGCGGCTGCCACCAGGGGCCTTGACCCGCAGCCACTTGGGCTTGGGTTCGAAAACCTGGGGCTCGGCCGAGGCGCGGCGCTTCTGGCCATCCTTGATCGCGGTGATGCCTTGGGCGGTGCGAAACTTTTCGCCGCTGGCGACGGATTTGGGCGAGGAGGTGTCGGACATCGGAAATCTGGGCTCCGGTAGAGGCTCCGTGGGCAGGTGGCTTTTGGCCGCCGGCCAGTCTACCACAGAAGGTGTATGCAGACGTTGAGGCCGCCTGTCGACAAAGCACCGACAAGGTGCTTCCTGGGTGCCGCTGCGACAGCTCGGAAAGGGCTCGCATGGCAAGCCCTTTCCGGGACAGGTCTGGATTCAGCGTGTGCGCAGCTGCTCCAGCAACTGGGTATTGGGGTAGCCATCGGCTGGCCAGTCCAACTGCAGTTGCAGGGCGCGAATGGCCTTGCGCGTATTGGCGCCGATGATGCCGTCGGCCGGGCCGGGATCGAATCCTGCCTTGGTCAGCAGCTCCTGCAGTTCGACGCGCTCGCTACGACCCAACTGGCGCTCGCCGCGCGGCCACTGTCCTTTGACTTCGCTTGGACGCAGCAGGTTGTCGGCGAGCAGGCCGATGGCCAGCGCGTAGGATGTGGAGTTGTTGTACTTGAGGATGCTGCGGAAGTTATCCAACAACAGGAAGGCCGGGCCTTTGTGGCCGGCAGGCAGTTGCAGGCTGGCGCGGGCGCTGGCGGCCGCACCTGTCGGTGCCAGCGGGCGGACGCCGAGCTCTGCCCACTCGGCCAGCGTGCGGCGCTGATCGGGATCGGCCAGGGCATAGTCGAAGCCGTTCGGTAGATTCACCTCGAAGCCCCAAGGTTGACCACGCTGCCAGCCAGAGGCCTGTAGATAATGTGCGGCGGATGCCAGTGCGTCGGTCGAAGAACCCCACAGATCGCGTTTGCCATCGCCGTCGAAGTCGACGGCATGCTGGTTGTAGGTCGTTGGCATGAACTGGGTCTGCCCCATGGCACCGGCCCAGGAGCCGATCATGCGCTCGCTGGACACATCGCCGTTCTGCAGGGTTTGCAGCGCAGCCAGCAACTGGGCGCGCCAGAAGCCCTGGCGGCGACCGTCATAGGCCAGGGTGGCGAGGGAGCGAATGACGCTATTGCTGCCGATGTTGTTGCCGAAGTTGCTCTCCAGGCCCCAGATGGCTACCAGGATCGGGGCTTCGACGCCGTACTGCTGCTCGATGCGTTGCAGCACCAGGCTGTGCTGCGCTAGCAGTACCCGGCCGCGGCCGATACGGCTGGAGGAGACGGCACCGTCCAGATATTCCCACACCGGGCGAGTGAACTCGGGCTGACTACTATCTGCTTTAAGCACTGCAGGGTCGGGGGTGACGCCGGCGAATACGCGATCGAACAGCGCTGCGTCGATGCCGGCGGCAATCGCTTCGCTACGCATCGTCTGGCGCCAGTCGGCAAAACTGGGCAAGGGCGTTTCGGCTGCAGTCTGGACCGCTGCCGGGGCAGTGGTGGTAGGCAGATTTTCCGCTGGGGCCTGGGCGCAGGCCGCCAGTAGCAGGAGAGGAAGCAGAGCCAGGGCGCGACGTGGAAGCTGGTGTGGCATGTCTATCTCAAGGCGTTTAAGCAGGCGGTTACCTTAGCATGCTCGACGGGGATTCTGGGCTATCAGCGAAGCGAAGAGGCCCATAAAGCAAGAAGCCTCCCAATTGTGGGAGGCTTCGCGGCGGTAGCTGCCTTTACCTTTCTGTGGTCGTTCCTGGCGGGAGCGAAACAGTGGCTGGGCGACGATGGATTTGGCCTTGTTCGGCCGTTTGCCGGCTTTCTTGCTCATGGCGTTTCCTCATGCAGACTGGCCTGCGCCAATGCAGGCGGCGGAGACTATGCGCCGCTGTACAGAAAATGTCCAGATTGCGGTCTGGATGGGGAGCTCGTAGGAGCGAGCTCTGCTCGCGAAGCCTTTCAGCTCGTAGGGTGGGCAGCAACAATTACAGGCGCAGACGCTGTCCGGCTAACTGCAGGGTCAGCAGTGCCAGCTCGCTCCAAGGATCACCGGGCGCCTGGCCCTTGATCTGTGCGTCGATCAACTGCGCCTGCTGCAGCAACTGGCCCCAGCGTTTGCTGCTGTGACGCTGCAAGGCTTTGGAAACCAGGGGGCGACGTTTATCCCAGACCGGCGGGCGGGCGCTGGAGAAGGCTTTGTCCAAGGGAATACCCTGGCTCTGCTGGTGGGCGATGCCGGCCAGTAGACGAATCTCGCGTGCCAGCGCCCAGAGGATCACCGGGGTTTCCACACCTTCGCCACGCAGCCCTTCGAGGACGCGCAGGGCGTGTGCGGCATCGCCAGCGAGGGCGCAGTCGATCAGGCCGAAGACGTCAAACCGCGCACTGTCGGCCACGGCGGCCTGGACGGTTTCGGCATCGACCTGGTTGCCGTCGGCGAGCAGCTTGAGCTTTTCCACTTCCTGAGCGGCGGCCAGCAGGTTGCCTTCCACCCGCGCAGCGATCATGTCCACCGCATCGGCGCTGGCGCTCAGGCCTGCCTGCGCGAGGCGCTGGCGAATCCACTGCGGCAGCTGATTGGCATCTACCGGCCAGATCTGGATGAACTGGCTCACCTGGCCGTCGATCAGCGCTTTGGCCCATTTGGATTTTTGCGTGCTGCCATCGAGCTTGGGCAGGCTCAGCAGCAGGACGGTGTCCTCGGGCGGGCGGGCCAGGTACTCGAGCAGGGCGGCGGTGCCCTTGTCGCCTGGCTTGCCGGAGGGCAGGCGCAGTTCCAGCAGGCGCTTCTCGGCGAACAGCGAGAGGCTGGCACCCGCCTGCAGCAGGTTGCCCCAGTCGAAGTTGGCTTCGGCATTGAACACCTGGCGTTCGCCGAACCCCTGCTGGCGACAGGCATTACGGATGGCGTCAGCGGTTTCCTGGCACAGCAATGGCTCGTCGCCGCTGATCGCATAGACAGGTGCGAGCGTGCCTTGCAGGTGTTTGCCGAGTTGCGCGGGGGCAAGCTTCATCGAGTTGATGTCATCAGGCAGGCGGGGCGTCGGGCCGCAGAGGCGGCCCTTGAGCCTTTAGCGGGACGGCAGTTCGATTGGCGACTGCTGCGGGGCGACCTGGCTCTCGCGAGCACGACGAGCCGCTTCCAGGGCTTCGGCTTCGGCCTTGGCGCGGGCTTCTGCGGTTTGCTGCAGTTGGTCCAGTTGTTCTGGAGTGATCTGCTGCAGGTTCTGCGCAAGTTGCTGAATCATTTCACGGCGTAGCTCGCTGCGCAGCTGAGCCGCTTCCTGGTCGGAACCTGCGAGGTTGTTGTCGTCTTGTTGGTAGTAGTTCTGCACTTCCACCTTGTTACCGGTCAGCAGCAGGTTCTGTGCGCCGCGGATCTCGTATTCCAGGCCCATGGTCAGCTCGTACTCGGCGGTACGCGCACCGCTGCTGTAGCTGGCACTGCGACGATTCTCGGTCTCGCGGGCGATCACCAGTTTGTAGGGCGCACCGGAGTAGACGCGAACATCGTTGTTCTCCAGGATTTCGCGCACTTGCTGCACGGTGTCGCCGTGGGCGTCGCGCGCGCTGACGTCGAGTTCCTTGAGAGCGAACTGTACGTCGCCGGTGCCACGCAGCTGGAAGCCGCACGCGCTGAGCAGGCCAGCCAGGCCGATGATCAGCAGATTCCGTTTCATCATTCTCATATCCCCTTGGCGGATCACGGCGCCACACATGTGTGGCGCCGAGCTTAATCAGTTGGCGACTATGTTGACCAGCTTGCCTGGCACCACGATGACCTTGCGAATGCTCAGGCCTTCGGTGAAGCGCAGCACGTTTTCGTTGGCACGAGCGGCGGCCTCGACGTCTTCACGGCTGGCGCTGGCTGCCACGATGATCTCGCCACGCAGCTTGCCGTTGACCTGTACCACCAGAGTCAGGCTGTCCTGCACCAGGGCCGACTCGTCGACCTGTGGCCACTGCGCATCGATCACCGCATCGGTATGACCCAGGTGCTTCCACAGCTCATGGCTGATGTGCGGGGTGATCGGCGCGAGCAGCAGGGTGACGATTTCCAGGCCTTCCTGCAGCAGCGCGCGATCCTGTTCGCTCGCGGTGGCGGCCTTTTCCAGCACGTTCATCAGGGTCATCACCTGGGCGATGGCGGTGTTGAATTTGTGGTGCTGACCGATATCGTTGCTGGCTTGCTTGATGGCCAGGTGAATGGCGCGGCGTACAGCCTTCTGCTCGTCGGTGAGAGTGTTCACATCCAGCTTGCCCGGCAGGCCGGCGCTGACGTGACTCTGCGCCAGACGCCAGACGCGACGCAGGAAGCGGTTGGCGCCTTCGACACCGGCATCCGACCACTCGCAGCTCATGTCGGGCGGCGAGGCGAACATCATGAACAGGCGGCAGGTGTCGGCGCCGTAAGCGTCGATCATGTCCTGCGGGTCTACGCCGTTGTTTTTCGACTTGGACATCTTCTCGGTGCCGCCGATTTCCACCGGCAGGCCGTCGCTCTTGAGCTTGGCGCCGATCACCTTGGCCTTGGCATCACGCTCGACCTCGACGTCGGCCGGGTTGAACCAGTCCTTGCCGCCGTTTTCCAGGGTGCGATAGTAGGTTTCGGCAACCACCATGCCTTGGGTCAACAGGTTCTTGAACGGCTCGTTGGAAGTGACCAGGCCTTCGTCGCGCATCAGTTTGTGGAAGAAACGCGCGTACAGCAGGTGCAGGATGGCGTGTTCGATGCCGCCGATGTACTGATCTACCGGCAGCCAGTGGTTGGCTGCAGCCGGGTCGACCATGCCGCCGGTGTATTGCGGCGAGGCATAGCGCGCGTAGTACCAGGACGACTCGACGAAGGTGTCCATGGTGTCGGTTTCGCGCTTGGCCGGTGCGCCGCATTTCGGGCAGCTGCACTCGTAGAACTCGGGCATCTTGGCCAGCGGCGAGCCAGCACCATCCGGCACCACGTCTTCGGGCAGCACTACCGGCAGCTGGTGTTCCGGCACCGGCACGTCGCCGCAGGCGTCGCAGTGGATGATCGGGATCGGGCAGCCCCAGTAGCGCTGGCGGCTGATGCCCCAGTCGCGCAGGCGGAACTGGGTCTTGCGCGCGCCGTGCGCGCTGCCTTCCAAGTCGCCGACGATGGCGTCGAAGGCGGCGCTGAAGTCCAGGCCGTCGTACTTGCCGGAGTTGATGGTGGTCAGGCCGGCCTTGTCGCCGTACCAGTCCTGCCAGGTGCTGGCGTCGTAGTCCTTGCCTTCACCGGCGTAGACCTGCGTGATCGGCAGGTCGTACTTGTTGGCGAACTCGAAGTCGCGCTCATCATGCGCTGGCACCGCCATTACCGCACCTTCGCCATAGCCCCACAGCACGTAGTTGGCGACGAATACCGGCAGCTTGTCGCCGGTCAGCGGATGAATGACGAACTGGCCGGTGGCCACGCCCTTCTTCTCCATGGTGGCCATGTCGGCCTCGGCCACGGAGCCGGCCTTGCATTCGGCGATGAAGGCGGAGATGGCCGGGTTGCCCTCGGCGGCGCGCTGGGCCAGCGGATGCTCGGCGGCCACGGCGACATAAGTGGCGCCCATCAGGGTGTCGGGGCGGGTCGAGTAGACCTTCAGTTGGCCGTCGATGCCGATGCTGGCGACGTCGTAGTCGAACACGATGTCGGCACCAAAACTCTTGCCGATCCAGTTGCGCTGCATGGTCTTGACCTGCTCGGGCCAGCCATCCAGCTCATCCAGGCTGCTCAGCAGCTCTTCGGCATAAGCGGTGATCTTGAAGTAGTACATCGGGATTTCGCGCTTTTCGATCAGCGCGCCCGAACGCCAGCCACGGCCGTCGATGACCTGCTCGTTGGCCAGTACGGTCTGGTCCACCGGGTCCCAGTTGACGGTACCGTTCTTGCGGTAGATCACGCCCTTCTCGAACAGGCGGGTGAACAGCCACTGCTCCCAGCGGTAGTAGTCCGGCTTGCAGGTGGTGACTTCACGCGTCCAGTCGATGGCCAGGCCCAGCGATTTGAGCTGGGACTTCATGTAGGCGATGTTCTCGTAGGTCCACTTGGCCGGCGCTACCTGGTTCTTCATCGCGGCGTTTTCCGCCGGCATGCCGAAGGCGTCCCAGCCCATCGGCTGCAGCACGTTCTTGCCCTGCATGCGCTGGTAGCGGGCGATCACGTCACCGATGGTGTAGTTGCGCACGTGCCCCATGTGTAGCTTGCCGCTGGGGTAGGGGAACATCGACAGGCAGTAGAAGGTGTCCTTGCCGGGTTGTTCGCTGACGACGAAGGATTGTTGCGCGTCCCAGTGGGACTGCGCGGCGGCTTCTATTTCACGGGGCGAGTACTGTTCGTGCATGGCTCTGGCGCTGAAGGAATGGGGCTTGCGGGAAACGTCGTAGCATACATGAGCGCCGTCTATCGAGGGAAACCCAGATTATGCCGAGCCCGCCGTTGGTCGCGGCGCCAGGCTGCACGCAGGGCCTTCGCTAAGCTTTACTCAAGGCCGCGGTTGTCGGGGCTCGCGAGGTGGTTAGATGGTGGATGCACGGCAGGCGGAACGAGGGGGTGGCCTTTACGAGCGACTGCTGCAAAGGCTTGCCCTGGCGCTGGAAGAGGCCGATACCGCGAGTCGCCTGCATGCCGAGCCGCTGCGTGAGCTGGAGCTTGATGGGCTGAGCCCGGCGGAGCTGGAGCTGATCCGCGCCTACCTCAATCGTGACCTGCACTGGCTGCGCGGCTGGCACGCGGCGGCTGAAGAGTTGGCGCTGATACAGCGTCAGCCACTGCGCGGTGCCAAGTCCGTTGGCGGCAAGCCGATGGGCAGGGTCAAATCCGTGATGAAGCGGCGTCAGGCGCTTTGTTGCGCACTCTGCGGTGCGCCCGTCAGCTGGCATCGAGGGCAGGATGCACGAGCTTGCCAGGCCTGTGGCTCCAGTCTGTTTCGCAGCGGCAATCCGCGTTAGCGGCTAGTTGAAAACCAACCTGCTAGGCTTGGGCGCCCCGGAGGTGCCTGATGCCGATTCGCTTCATCCTTAAACAACTGTTGATGCCGCCAGGCGTTCTTCTCCTGCTGATCGCGCTGGGCTGGTGGCTGCGTCGCCGCTTTCCCCGGCTCGCGTTTGCCTGCTTTGCCGTGGGTTTCGGTGGGCTGTGGTTGATGAGCCTGCCTGCGGTGACGCAGTGGAGTGCTGCCTGGTTGGAGCGTGAGCCGGTGCTGGAGCAGGCGCAGTGGGCGACGCTGGCGCAGCGTGCCGACGCCATCGTGATTCTCGGTGCCGGGCGCGAGCAGAATGATCCGGGCTGGGGACGTACCGATCAGCCTGGGCTGATGGCATTGGAACGTCTGCGCTACGCCGCGCGCCTGGCGCGTGCCTCCGGCCTGCCACTTGCTGCCACTGGCGGCCTGCACTACGGCCAGCTGCCCAGTGAGGCAGCGTTGATGGCCGATGCCATGCGCCTCGACTACGGGCTGGAGATTCGCTGGCTGGAGGAGCAAAGCCGCACCACCTGGGAGAATGCCGTGCGCAGCGCTGAATTGTTGCAGCCCCAGGGCGTGCGGCGCGTGGTGCTGGTCACCCAGGCCTGGCATATGCAGCGTGCACGCTGGAGTTTCGAGCAGGCCGGCTTCGAGGTGATCACCGCGCCGATGGGCTATCTCAGTGCGGGTTACGAGCGCCCGCTGGGTGGCTGGCTACCGGAGTCGAGGGCTATCTGGCAGAGCAGTCAGCTGCTCAACGAGGCCATCGGGTTGTTGGCGTATCCCATTGTCTACGGTAAGCAGTAGGGCTTACTCGCCGCAGGCAGTACGCCTGCGGGTTCTACACTCCGAGGGCTGGCGGGCTGCTCGCTTCGCTCGCGAGACCGCACTACAGCGTCTTGGCCATGCGGCTGGCCAGCAGGGCCCAACCCAGCAACAGGGCGCAGAGAATCGCCAGTGGCCAGATGCGCCATTGCAGGTAGGGCGTGAGCCCCTGCATGGGCACCACTTCGCCGTAGAGCACGCCGCGTTCGAACTGCGGCAAGCCGAACTGGATGCGCCCTTGTGGATCGATAATCACCGTCATGCCGTTGTTGGTCGCGCGGATCATCCAGCGCCCGGCCTCCAGTGCACGCATCTGTGCCATCTGCAGGTGCTGTAGCGGGCCGATGGAGGTGCCGAACCAGGCGTCGTTGCTTACCGTCAGCAGGATGTCGCTGTCCGCCGCAAGTGCCGCCGCGAACTCCGGGTAGACCACTTCGTAGCAGATGAAAGGCGCGACGCGATGCCCCTTGGCCAGCAGCAGTGATTGGTCACTCGGGCCGCGGGCGAAGTCGGACATCGGCAGGTCGAAGAAGGCGATCAAGCCGCGCAGCAGGTCTTGCAGGGGCACGTATTCACCAAACGGCACCAGCTTCTGCTTGAGGTAGGTGCCCTGGCCTTCGCCGAAACTGGTGATCGCGTTGTAATAGCGAATCTCCCCGCGCTCGTTGGACTGCCGTACCGGTACGCCGGTGATCAGCGCACTGTTGCGGTCACGGGCGAAGCGATCCATCACGCCGATATAGCCTTGCGCCATATCCTTGAGTACCGGTATCGCCGTTTCCGGCCAGACCAGTATGTCGACCTGCTTGGCGCTGAAGCTGAGGTCGCGGTACAGGGCGAGCTGCGCGTTGAGCTGGGCCGGGTCCCATTTCATGTTCTGCTCGACGTTGCCTTGCACGGCGGCGACGGTCAGGCTGTCGCCGGCGGCGCGGGTCCAGTTGTGGTCTTTCAGTGCCAGGCCTGCGAGCCACGGGCTCAACAGCAGGAGCAGGGCGCAGAGGTAGCGCGGTTTGTGCTTGCGCAGTTGCTCCAGGTTGATGATCAGCGCGGCCGACAGGGCGATGACGAAGGACGACAGCCAGACTCCGCCAATTGGCACCAGGCCGGCCAGCGGTCCTTCGAGTTGGCTGTAGCCGGCGTAGAGCCAGGGGAAGCCGGTGAGGAACCAGCTGCGAAACACTTCCTGGGCGACCCATAGTGCGGCGAATGCCAGGGCGTCGGCCAGTGGCGCTTCGTTGCGGCGTATCCAGCGCGCCCAGAGGACGGCCGTCAGGGCGAAGAGCAGGCCCAGGCCGGCGACGAAACCCAGGGTGAGAAAGCCCGCGAGTGCTGGTGATGCCGCGCCATAGTCATGGATGCTGACATACACCCAACTGGTGCCGGCGGCGAACAGACCAAAGCCGTAGCTCCAGCCGCGCAGCGCTGCCTGGCCGGGGCGTAGATGGCGCAAGCCGAAATAGAACAGGGCAATGGACAGCACGGCCAATGGCCAGAGATCGAAAGGGGCGAGCGCCAGGGTGGTGAGGGCGCCTGCGCCGCAGGCAAGCAGGTGGCCGGGCCAGCCTGGACGAGTGATCCATTGCAGCATGGTTAGATCCTTGGAATCAGGGTGGCGCAAGGGTAGAGCGGAAATGGCGCAGGGGGAAGCGGCCGCCCTCGCTGGGCAAGGGCGGCTGAGACTCAGCGGCTAACCGGCGTCAGGCGCAGTAGATGGATGCGGCGGCTGTCGGCGTTGAGCACGCGGAAGCGGAATTCACCGATCTCGGTGACTTCATTGCGCTTGGGCAGGTGGCCAAAGGCGCTCATCACCAGACCACCGACGGTGTCGTACTCGTCGTCGGAGAACTCGCTGTCGAAGGTTTCGTTGAAACTGTCGATGGGGGTCAGCGCCTTGATCAGGTAGTCGCCGGAGGGCAGCGGCTTGATGTAGCCGTCTTCCTCGACATCGTGCTCATCCTCGATGTCGCCGACGATCTGCTCGAGCACGTCCTCGATGGTCACCAGGCCGGCGACGCCGCCGTATTCATCGATGACCACGGCCATGTGGTTGTGGTTGGCGCGGAACTCACGCAGCAGCACGTTCAAGCGCTTGGACTCGGGCACGAAGGTGGCCGGGCGCAGCAGGTCCTTGATGTTGAAGTTGGGCTGTTCGCCCTGCAGGATCAGCGGCAGCAGATCCTTGGCCAGGAGGATGCCGATCACGTCGTCGAGGCTCTCGCCGACTACCGGATAGCGCGAGTGCGCGGCATCGATGATGGCGGGCAGGAACTCGCGGGGCGTCTGGCTGGCCTTGATGCTGATCACTTGCGAGCGCGGCACCATGATGTCGCGTACCTGCAGGTCGGCGACCTGAATGGCGCCTTCGACGATGGCCAGTGCTTCGCTGTCGAGCAGCTTGTTCTGGTGGGCTTCGCGCAGGACTTCCAGCAGTTCCTGGCGGTTTCTCGGCTCATGAGCAAAAGCCTGGGTCAGCTTGTTGAACCAGGACTTCTGCTCGTTGCTCGATCGGTCTTCGCTCATGGCGTTTTACTCGGGGTCCTTTTCATTAGGAGATTCGTCACCGGCATACGGGTCGGGATGACCCAATTCGGCGAGCAATTGTCGTTCCAGATCTTCCATCTCGAGGGCTTCGTCTTCCTTGATGTGGTCATAGCCCAGCAGGTGCAGGCAGCCGTGGATCACCAGGTGCGCCCAGTGCGCCTCCAGCGCCTTGCCTTGCTCGGCCGCTTCGCGCTCGACCACTGGCACGCAGATCACCAGGTCGCCCAGCAGCGGGATGTCGAGAATCCCATCGGGAATCTCGGCAGGGAAGGACAGGACGTTGGTGGCGTAGTCCTTGTGCCGCCAGGTGTGGTTCAGCTCGCGACCTTCGGCCTCGTCGACCAGGCGGATGGTCAGCTCCGAATCGGCCGTGCGTTGGCGCAGGGCCAGCTCGCACCAGCGGCGCAGTTGCGCCTCGTCCGGGTGCTGGCCGTAAGTGGCCAGTTGCAGGTCCAGTTCAAGCATCGTGGTCGTCGCCCTTGCCGTTCAGGCGTGCGTCGTGGCGCTCGTAGGCTTCGACGATGCGTTGCACCAATGGGTGGCGCACCACGTCTTTGGGCTTGAAGTGGGTGAAGCTGATGCCGGGCACGTCACGCAGTACCTCGATGACGTGGGCCAGGCCGCTCTTGGTTCCACGCGGCAGGTCGACCTGGGTGATGTCGCCGGTGATCACGGCGGTGGAGCCGAAACCGATACGGGTGAGGAACATCTTCATCTGCTCGACGGTGGTGTTCTGACTTTCGTCGAGAATGATGAAGCTGTTGTTAAGCGTGCGGCCGCGCATGTAGGCCAGCGGCGCGATCTCGATCACCTGCTTCTCGATCAGCTTGGCCACGTATTCGAAGCCGAGCATCTCGTATAGCGCGTCGTACAGGGGGCGCAGGTAGGGGTCGATCTTCTGTGCCAGGTCACCGGGCAGGAAACCGAGCTTCTCGCCGGCCTCGACCGCCGGGCGCACCAGCAGGATGCGTCGTACCTGCTCGCGTTCCAGCGCGTCCACCGCGCAGGCCACGGCCAGGTAGGTCTTGCCAGTACCGGCCGGGCCGATGCCGAAGTTGATGTCGTTGTCGAGGATCGCCTTGACGTAGCGCTGCTGGTTGGCGCCGCGCGGCTTGATCACGCCCTTTTTGGTGCGCAACGTCACCTGCGGAAGGTTGCTGGGGTTGACCAGTTCCTCGACGCCGGACTCCTGCAGGTACAAATGTACCAGGTCGGGCGACAGCTCGGTGGCTTTGGTTTCGCGGTACAGCTTGCGCAGCAGTTGCTCGGCGGCCTGGGTCTTGTCGGCGCTGCCAAGCATTTCGAACTGGTTGCCACGGTTGCGGATTTCCAGACCAAGGCGCTCTTCGATCAGGCGCAGGTGCTCGTCGAACTGGCCGCAGAGGTTGGCGAAACGGCGGGCCTCGAAGGGTTCGAGGGTGAAGCGATGAGGTTCTAGAGAGGCGTTCAAGGTGATGGAGTGATCGTCACTTGGCTAGGTATGGAACGGCAGCATAACGCTGGCCGCCGACAACGCAAAGTGTCGGCGGCTGCGTCTTCTAGTGGAGGGGCTCGGTATCGAGCAGGGTGCCGCGCAGCGAGTGCGGCAGGGCGTCGTCGATGTGCACGTCGACGAACTGGCCGATCAGGCGCGGGTTATCGCAGCGGAAGTTGACGATGCGGTTCTGCTCGGTGCGGCCCTGGAGCATGCCCGGGTCCTTCTTCGAGTAATCGCTGACCAGGATGCGTTGCACAGTGCCGACCATGCGCCGGCTGTTCTCGAAGCCGTTCTGGTTGATGCGGTGCTGCAGCAGGGCCAGGCGCTGTTTCTTCACCTCGTCCGGGGTGTCGTCGACCAGGTCGGCGGCCGGGGTGCCGGGGCGCGAGCTGTAGATGAAGGAGAAGGAGAAGTCGAAGCCGACGTCCTCGATCAGCTTCATGGTCTGCTCGAAATCCTTCTCGGTCTCGCCGGGGAAACCGACGATGAAGTCCGAGCTGATCAGGATGTCCGGAACCGCTGCACGCAGTTTGCGGATGCGCGACTTGTATTCCAGCGCGGTGTGGTTGCGCTTCATCGCCGCGAGGATGCGGTCGGAGCCGGACTGCACCGGCAGGTGCAGGTATTTGACCAGCTGCGGGATCTCGGCGTGGGCCTGGATGATCGCGTCGGAGAACTCCAGCGGGTGGCTGGTGGTGTAGCGAATGCGCTCGACGCCATCGAGGGCCGCCACGGCATGCAGCAGTTCGGCGAAGTCGGCGATATGGCCGTCCGGGGCTTCCCCGCGATAGCCGTTGACGTTCTGCCCGAGCAGGGTGATTTCCTTCACGCCCTTCTCGGTCAGGGAGGTGATTTCCATCAACACGTCGACCAGTGGACGGCTGACTTCCTCGCCGCGGGTGTAGGGCACTACGCAGAAGGTGCAGTACTTGCTGCAGCCTTCCATCACCGAGACGAAGGCGCTAGGGCCGTCGACGCGCGGCTCGGGCAGGCGGTCGAATTTCTCGATTTCGGGGAAGCTGATGTCCATCTGGGCGGTCTTGGTTACGCGCGCGGCGTCGATCATTTCCGGCAGGCGATGCAGAGTCTGCGGGCCGAATACCACGTCGACATAGGGCGCGCGGTCGCGGATCGCCGCGCCTTCCTGGCTGGCCACGCAGCCGCCGACACCGATCACCAGGTCCGGGTTGGCCTGCTTCAGCTCGCGCCAGCGGCCGAGCTGGGAGAACACCTTGTCCTGCGCCTTCTCACGGATCGAGCAGGTATTGAGCAGGATCACGTCGGCTTCTTCGGGTTTTTCCGTGACCTCCAGGGCCTGATGCTCGCCCAGCAGGTCGACCATGCGCGAGCTGTCGTACTCGTTCATCTGGCAACCGTGGGTTTCGATATAGAGCTTCTTGGTCATGGCACTGTCTGAGGTGGTTAAAAAATGACCGCGTATTATAGGCGTGTGCCGGGGGGGATGCTACCGCTCAGTTCCTATAGCCCGGATTGCATCCGGGCTACGCATGCGGCGCTGTGCTATTCTGCGCGCCCCGTTTTTCCTGACTTCGAGTCTTCATGAGCAAGCGCGATCCCATCTACAAGGTGATTTTTCTCAACCAGGGCCAGGTGTACGAGATGTACGCCAAGCAGATCTATCAGAGCGATCTGTGGGGCTTTCTGGAAGTGGAGGAGTTCGTCTTCGGCGAGCGCAGCCAACTGGTGGTCGACCCCAGCGAGGAGAAGCTCAAGGCGCAGTTCGAGGGTGTGGTGCGCAGCTTCGTACCGATGCACGCGATCATCCGCATCGACGAGGTAGAGCGTCTGGGCACGGCGAAGATCAGCGAAGCCAAGGGCGGCGGCAACGTCATGCCATTCCCCATGCCGATGCCGGACAAATAAGCTCAGAGTCGTAGGGGGCGCCGCGCGCACCAGTGTTTTTAAGGCAGCGGCGAGAAGGGCGATCGACCTTCGGCGGTCTGCAGCTCCAGCAGATAGCTGCGGAAGATCTGCCCCAGCACCTGGCTGGCGATTTCCAGTTCATCGCGACGCATCTGTGCCGACACCAGGTCGGCGCTGTCCATGGCTTCGTCCGAGCCGTTGACCGATGCCATCTTCAACACGATGTAGGCCTGCACGTTGTTGGCCGGTACGCCTTCGCCACGGAAGAACATGGTGCCCAGGCGCAACTGTGCTTCGGCGTGGCCCTGCAGCGAGGCGCGTTCGAACCAGGTCAGGGCCTGCTTGAGATCACGTGGGGTGCGTTTGCCGTCGTAGTAGTACTCACCCAGCTCATAGGCCGCCTGCATGTTGCCGGCGCGCGCCATCTCCTGGCAGCTGGCCAGGGCGTCAGGCATCTCTTCGGGGGAGGCGTTCAGGGCACAGCTGCCGCTAGCGGGGATCAGCAGGGAATTGCCGCCTGCAAACGCAAACAGCGGGAGGAAAAGCAACAGGCAGCCCAGGGACAGGGTGCGGCCGGTGCGGTTCATCTGGATAACGGGACCTCGGCAATTCAGGGCGGGTGACGTGCCCGGTCGGCGCAAAACGTGCCGACCGTCGCATTATGGAATAAACCGGGGGGGTGTTACAAAGGCTTTACCCGGTCTGTCGTTTCGCGCTTCCAGGCAAGCTCAGCAGTAGCCAGGCTAGCAGCGGATAGGCTGGCGCCAACAGCACATGGAACAGGTCAATGCGGCGTAGCGGACCGATCACACCCTCGGTACCGACCGCCACGCCGGCCAGCAGGAACAGGCCCACGACCACGGCTGCGCTGATTGCCGGCGCGCGGCGCGGCCATTGGACTGCGCCGGCATAGAGGATCAGCACCAGCGTGGCCAGATTCAGCGCCAGGCGGTAGTCCTCCATATAACCAAGTTGGCGGAACAGCTCGAAGAAGGCGCACAGCCCGAGCAGGATGCGCCCCCAGTTCGGTCGGCTCCAGGCCCAGCCGCGACCTAGCGCCAATGCCGCGGCACCGAGCAGGGGCAGGCCGAGAAAGCTGCTGGCCTGCGAGAGCCACAGGTGTGCGGGCTGCCAGCTTGGGTCGAAGCCGTAGCGAATCACGCCGATGCTTGCCGCGGCAGCCGGCAGCAGAAAACCGAGCAGCGCGCAGAACAGCGCCGGCTGATCGCCTTCGCCGTAGCGCCCGCGTGCCCGGCCGGTCAGCCAGACACAGGCGGCGCACGCCAGTGCCAGCAACGCATCACTGAAGGCGGTGCTGTACTGCATCAGGCTTTTTTTAGCTCGGCGAAGGCGCGCTCGGCGGCAGCGAAAGTGATGTCCAGCTCCTTGTCGCCATGGGCGATGGAGGTGAAGCCCGCTTCGAAGGCGCTCGGCGCCAGGTACACGCCGCCATCCAGCATAAGGTGGAAGAAGCGGTTGAAGCGTGCGCTGTCGCTGGCCATCACGTCGGCGAAGGTGACGATGTCGTCCGCGCCACTGAAGTACAGACCGAACATGGCGCCTGCCTGGGTAGTGACGAAGGGGATGCCGGCAGCATCGGCGCGTTCCTGCAGGCCGGCGAGCATGCGCGAGGTGTAGTCGGTCAGCTCGCTGTGGAAGCCCGGACGGCTGATCAGCTTGAGGGTGGTCAGGCCTGCGGCCATGGCCAGCGGGTTACCCGACAGGGTGCCGGCCTGGTAGACCGGGCCGAGCGGGGCGATGCATTCCATGATCGCGCGCTTGCCGCCGAAGCAGCCTACTGGCATGCCGCCGCCGATGATCTTGCCGAAGGTGGTCAGGTCCGGGGTGACGCCGTAGTGAGCCTGTGCGCCGCCGAGGGCGACGCGGAAACCGGTCATCACTTCGTCGAATATCAGCACCACGCCATGCTTGTCGCACTGCTCGCGCAGGCCTTCGAGGAAGCCTGGCGCCGGCGGCACGCAGTTCATGTTGCCGGCCACTGGCTCGACGATGATGCACGCCACTTCTTTGCCGACCTGTGCCAGGCACTCGGCCACGGCATCGATATCGTTGAACGGCAGGGTCAGGGTGTGTTTGGCGAAGGCTGCCGGCACGCCTGCGGAGTTCGGCACGCCCTGGGTCAGGGCGCCGGAGCCGGCCTTGACCAGCAGGCTGTCGGAGTGGCCGTGGTAGCAGCCCTCGAACTTGATGATGCTGTCGCGGCCGGTGTAACCACGGGCCAGGCGGATGGCGCTCATAGTCGCCTCGGTACCGGAGCTGACCATGCGTACCATCTCCATCGACGGCACCAGACCGCACACCAGCTCGGCCATTTCGGTTTCCAGGGCGGTCGGCGCGCCGTAGGACAGGCCGTGCTCCAGTTGGCGACGCACAGAGTCGAGCACGTCCGGGTGGCTGTGGCCGAGGATCATCGGGCCCCAGGAACCGACATAGTCGACGTAGCGCTTGTCGTCTTCATCCACCACGTAAGCGCCTTCGGCGTGCTTGAAGAACAGCGGTGTGCCGCCGACGCTGCGGAAGGCGCGCACCGGCGAGTTGACGCCGCCGGGGATGTGTTTCTGGGCGTTGGCGAAGAGGATTTCGGAGCGGGACATGGCAGGTTCCTTCTAGGCGTTTAGCTTGTAGGTGATCGAGCCTTGGTTGTCGATCACGACACCTTGTTTGCTGAGCTCATTGATCAGGTCATCGATCACGAGGTCGCTGAGTTTCTTTTGAAAGGCCGATGCCAGGGCGGTGGCCAGAGTCTTGCGTTTTGCCGGTTTGGCTTTGCCAGCCTTGTGCAGATAGTGTCTGGCGAATGTCACTCGTTCGGCCATGGTCATCTGGGCAGGTGCTTTTTTGCTGGCACTGCTCTGGGGTGGGGTCGCTTGGGTCGTTGTGGAAACGGCGTTTACGGCGGCAGCGCTGCGGTTTGCTTTGATTCCCAGGTCGCGCATGTGTTTTAGCAGCGGATCGTAGCCAGTGTCCTTGGATATGACCAGAAACTGGCATCCGGTTTCCTTGCTGGCGAGTTGTCCGAGGTAGAAGGCGATATGGAAGTCGAGCGCGTTTTTGCCGCTATTGTGCAGACGTATGTACTGGGCGTTATCGCCAAATTGTTGGATTTCTTCGGCTAACTCGACATTGATCTTCGACTGGTTGGCGCCCACGAACACCTTGAGTCGATAGCCCTCATTCTTGAGTTTTTGCAGGGATGCGGGCTGTATGTTTTCTAGGTCGATCAATGCGTATTTGTTAGTCATTGCGGTCCTTCGCGTTAGAACAGCGCAGCAAAGGCGCGGGCGCGGTCTTCTACCTCAAGTGCGGAGTCGGCAGCGAACAGGGCGTGGATCACGGCGACCATGCTGGCGCCGCGGGCGATCAGGTTGGGTGCGGTTTCCAGGGTCACGCCGCCGATGGCGACGATGGGCTGGGCAAAGCGCGTGCGGGCCTGATCTAGCAGCTCCACGGTGGCAGCCGGGGCGCCGGGTTTGGTGTTGGAGTTGAAGAAGCGGCCAAAGGCGATATAGCTGGCGCCCTCGGCGACGGCGCGCTCGGCCAGCTCCAGCTGGGCATGGCAGGTACCGCCAATAACGGCATCCGTACCGAGACGGGCGCGGGCGTTGGCCAGCGAGCCATCGGTCTGACCCAGGTGTAGGCCGACGCCCAGGCGCGCAGCCAGTTCCAGGTCATCGTTGATGATCAACGTAGCGCCGTGGCTTTGGCAGAGTTCGGCCAGTGCCTGCGCTTCATCGAAACGGCGTATGGCATCGCCTGATTTGTCGCGGTACTGCAGCAAGCGCGCGCCGCCAGCCAGCGCCGCTTCGGCGTAGGGCAGCAGCTTGCCACCCGCCAGCAGAGGGGTATCGGTGATGGCGTAGAGGCCGCGCAGACTCATTGGCCGTAATCCAGCGGCAAACGGCGTGGCACGTACTGGCCGTGGCCGGGTTGCTCGGCGTCGCGCAGGGTGCGCCAGGTGTAGTCCAGGGCGCTTTTCACCGCGCTGACCAGCTCTTCACCCAGCGCCAGGCGACCGGCCAGGGTACTGGCCAGGGTGCAGCCGGAGCCGTGGTAGCTGCCGGGCAGGCGTGCGCAGGTAAAGGTGTGGCGACTTCCATCGCGGCTGTACAGGCGGTTGTGCACTTCGGCTTCGTCGCCGTGGCCGCCGGTGATCAGCAGGTGCTCGATGAAGGGTAGTAGTTTCTCGGCGCACTCATCGGCGCTGCCTTCCGGCAGTTCGGCGAGGATGCGCGCTTCCGGCAGGTTCGGCGTGGCGATGGTGGACACGGCGAACAGGCGCTCGCGCATGGCATAGCCGACGTCATCCTTGCCCAGCGAGCCGCCGCCGCCGGCGCGCAGCACCGGGTCGCAGACCAGTGGTACGCCAGGCAGTTGGCTCATCACTTCGAGCACGTTCTCGACCATCTCTACCGAGCCGAGCATGCCCAGCTTGACGGCGGCGACCGGCATGTCGGCGATCACTGCACGGGCCTGGGCCAGTACCCAGTCGCGGTCGAGCACACGGAAGTCGGAGACGTTGACGGTATCCTGCACGGTCAGGGCGGTCACCGTCGGGGCGGCGTGGCAGCCTTGAGCCAGCAGGGCTTCGATATCAGCCTGCAGGCCGGCACCACCACTGGGGTCGTGACCGGACATACAGAGCACTACGGGGCGGAAGTTTGGCGTTTTCATGGTGCGCGAGCTTATCACTAACAGACCTGAAGTCGCTGCACGCCATGCCGTTTGCTAGCCTTTCTGATTCTCGTCTGTATTGGCATTAACCGGCCTGGGGATGGCATCATGCGCGGCCCTGCCGCCTTGCCCGAATGCCTCCAATGACGCTGCGTACCTGCCTGATCATGATGACCGCCCTGGCGGTCATCACCGATAACCTGATCATTCCTTTTTACCCGCAGTATTTCGCCGAGCGTTTCGATAACCCGCCGGAGCAGCATGTCGGCCTCTATCTGGCGGTGGTCAGCCTGGTGGTCATGTCGGTGTTCCCGCTCTGGGCGCGCCTGGCCAAGCGCGTGCACCCGGTGCGCATTCTGATCAGCGCGCAATTGATGGCCGGCAGCCTGACCGCTGCCTGCTATTTCATCGACTCGCTGGCGCTGTTCTGGGTAGTGTCGCTGCTGATGGTGGTGTTCAAGGGCAGCTACCTGCTGATGTATCCCTACGTGATGAGCCTGCAGCAGCAGGACAACCACACCCAGACCATCGGCACCCTGTCGGTGGTGGTGCACTTCGGCGCCATTCTCGGTGCCGCGCTGGGCGGCCTGATCCTGCAGATCATGAACATTGGCGACGTGTTCTTGGTAATGGCTGCTGGCGACTTCATCCAGATGGCCATCTGCATGCACCTGGTGCGTGGCTACCTGCCGGCACCAGGCGAGCAGCCGGCAAGCGACGAGGCGCCGGTGAAGAACGAGTCGCGCAGCCTGCCGGCGATCTACCGCCTGTGTCTGGTGATGCTGCTGTTCTATTTCGTCGGTTACGTGACCCGGCCGTTCTTTGCCGTCTATTGGCAGCAGGTGGCGCACTGGAACAGCGAGATGGCGGCCGGTTTCGTCTATGCGCTGCCTGGCGCTGTGGCCGTGTTGGCGCTGTGGTGGGGGCGCCGCGCGACCCAGCAGGGCAACACCCGTGATGGCATTCTTGCCGGTCTGCTGCTGGGCGCGGCAGCCACTTTCATTCAGGGTTTCGGCGATCAGTGGCTGATCCTGCTCGGCCGAGTGCTGTTCGGTTGGGCGCTGTATCAAGTCACCGTGCGCCTGGATGCCTTGCTGTTCGAACTCAGCTCGCCAGAGCACTACGCGGTGGACTTCAGCAAGATCAACATCTTCCAGTGCCTGGGCAATATGGGCTCGGCCTACGGTGCGGGGCTGCTGGTCAGCCACTACGGGCAGGCCATGCCGTTCTGGGTCGGTGCTGTCGGCTTGCTGCTGACTGCGGCGCTATTCCCGTTGCTGGTGCAAAAAACCAAGGCTGCGTGAGTCTTGAGTGGCGAATGATAATTTGATGCAGATGCGTATCAATGATTAAATTCGCCCCTCGCACTGCTTCCATCGTCCGGGTTCGCCGCGATGCACGACCTTCACCACTTGCTCGACGTGATTTCCCGCAGTCTGCCTGGGCTGCAGGGCCGTATCGGTCATGCCGAGGCTGATCTGCTGGTTTGCGGCAGCGATGGCAACACACAGCGTATCGCTACGCTTTATCAGTACTGGCGCCAGGCTCACCCCGAGGCCGGGCCGCATTACTGGGCGGTGCGCAGCTGGACCTACCTGGTCTGGCAACCCATCTACCTGACCTTGCTCGGCGTGCATCTGGTGCAGCGTATGCCCTGTCTGTCGACGCTTGGGCAGGATGTTCAAAGTGGTGTGGTGTTGGGCTTCTGTCTTTCCGATCACTGCCCGCAACGGGCTGCAGAGGACGAGCTGATCAACCTTGCAGGCACCCAACTGGCCGACCTTCTACGCCGCCAGCATGTCGAGTTCTGTCAGGTGCAAAGCATCCACGGCAAGCTGGCCCAGCGTCTGGCGGCCGATTACGTGCTGGCCGCCCTGTTGCTGGTACAGCGCCAACTGACTCTGGATAACCAGCAACTGCGCGTGCTGGCGGCACGCTGGCTGGAGGCATTGGGGCTGCGTGGTGGTAGCGACCTGCTGGAAGTGCGCCTGGAGGATGGACGTGACTGCCTGACCCTGGAGCGCAAGGCCTGTTGCCAGCATTTTCGGCGTTGCGACGGCGAGCTGTGCAGCACCTGCCCGAAATTGCGCCGTGATGAGCGCCTGGTGCGTCTGCGTGAGGAGCTGGCTCAGGCATGCTGAATCTGCGTGATATCGAAGTGCGTCGTGGTGAGCGGGTAACGCTGGCAGTGGACGAACTGCACCTCGAAGGTGATCGCTTCACCGTGATTCTTGGCCACAACGGCTCGGGCAAGTCGACCCTGATGAACCTGCTGGCGCGGCAGCTGCAGCCGACCCGAGGCTCGCTGCAGCTCGACGAGCGCGACCTGGCGGGTTTCTCCGCCCGTGACTTTGCCCAGCGCGTGGCCTTCCTGCCGCAGCACCTACCCGACGTCGCCGGCCTGACCGTGCGCGAGCTGGTGCGCCTGGGGCGCTTTCCCTGGCGTGGATTGCTCGGCCGCTGGCGCGCCGAGGACCATGCGGCGGTCGATCAGGCGCTGGCCCAGACCGATGTCGCCCATTACGCCGATCACCTGGCCGACAGCCTCTCCGGTGGCGAGCGCCAACGTGCCTGGATCGCCATGCTGCTGGCCCAGCAATCGCCGCTATTACTGCTCGACGAGCCCACCTCGGCGCTGGACCTGGCGCATCAGTACGAGCTGATGGGCTTGCTGCGCCAGCTCAATCGCGACAGCGGACGCGGCATCGTCGCCATCCTCCACGACATCAACCTCACCGCTCGGCATGCTGATCGGGTGATCGCCCTCAAGCAGGGACGGATCTTCTTCGACGGCAGCCCGGACGAGCTGCTCAGCGGGCCGTTGCTCAGCCAGCTCTACGACATCGATATCGAACTGATCGAACAGCCCGGCAGCGCCCGCAAAATTGCCGTGGTGGCCTGAGCATGGCGGCAGTCTCGGCGTCGTCACGCCACCTTCTGACACTGCTCGCGCTGCTGCCGCTGGCACTCCTGCACCTGTGGCTGGCGGCCGATCTCGCTCCATTCGAACTGTGGGCGATGCTTGCCTCTGCCGAGCACAGCTTCGAGTTTCTGCAGCTGCAACTGTCGGCTCTACCCAGGCTGAGCATGGCGCTGCTGACGGGCGCTGCGCTGGGCCTGTCCGGCAGCCTGCTGCAGCAAATCACGCAAAATCGCCTGGTGTCGCCCATGACCATCGGCGCTTCGTCCGGGGCCTGGCTCGGGCTGGTGCTGGCCACCTTGCTGGTGCCGACCTTCGCGGCCGATCATGGGCAGTGGGCGGCACTGCTCGGTGCGCTGCTGGCAGTCGGCCTGGTGCTGCTGATTGCCGGGCGCAGTGGTATTGGCGGGCTGCCGCTGGTGCTGGGTGGCATGGCCATCAATCTGTTGCTCGGCGCCCTGGCTGCCGGGCTGGTCCTGATCAACAACCAGTACACCCAGGGGCTGTTCGTCTGGGGCGCGGGTGATCTAGCGCAGATCGACTGGCACTGGGTGCAGTGGCTGTGGCCCAAGCTATTGCTGGCGCTGCCGCTGCTGATCCTGGCGCCGCGGCCGTTGAGCCTGCTGCAGCTTGGCGGCGATGCTGCCCAGGGCCGTGGCCTGGCGTTGTGGCCGGTGATGCTGGTGCTGTTTCTGGCGGCGCTGTGGTTGTGTTCGGTGTCGATCACGGCGGTCGGCCTGATCGGTTTCATCGGCCTGCTCACACCGAATCTGGCGAAGATGCTCGGTGCCCGCACGGCGCGTGATGAGCTTTTTTACAGTGCGCTGCTCGGCGCCTTGCTGCTGCTTGGCACCGACGCCCTGGCACTGCTGGCTAATCGTCTCAGTGGCCAGTTGGTGCCCAGTGGTGCTGCCGCCGCATTGATCGGGGCGCCAGTGCTGTTGTGGTTGGCGCGCCGCCACCTGGCTGCGGAAGATCCGCGTGGTCTGCAACTGCCGCGTGGCGCCGAGCGCTTCGGTTGGCGCAGTGCGCTGTGGGTGGCGCTCTTCGCGCTGCTGGCGCTTACCGTGGCGCTTGGGATGGCGCGCGGTATCGATGGCTGGCGTTTTGAGTGGCCGTCGGCGTTGGTCTGGTCGCTGCGCTGGCCGCGTGTGCTCACTGCTGCTTCGGCCGGCGCTGGCCTAGCGATTTCCGGCCTGCTGCTGCAGCGTTTGCTACGTAACCCGCTAGCCAGCCCGGATATCCTCGGGCTCTCCGCCGGGGCCACGCTGGCGGTGATGCTCGCGCTGATCATCTTCGGTGGTGCTCTGCTAGGCGCGGTCGCGCCGCTGGCGGCCTTCGTCGGCAGTCTGGCGGTGCTGGCGGTGTTGATGCTGCTGGGGCGGCGTCATCGCTACTCACCAGCGCTTATGGCGCTGCTGGGAATTTCCTTGGGCGCGCTGCTCAACGCGGCGCTGCAGTTCGTGCTGGCCAAGGGCAGTGGCGACTCGTTCGCGTTGCTCGGTTGGCTGGCTGGCTCTACCTACCGCGCCACACCGGCGCAAGCCTTGGGGCTGACGCTGGGCGTGCTGCTATTCGGCGCGCTGGCGCTGCTGTTTCAGCGCGCCCTGACGCTGATCGGCATCGGCGACGGGGTGGCCGCCAGCCGTGGCCTGAACGTGCCGCGCTTGCGTCTGGCGTTGCTGGTGCTGGTGGCGCTGCTGTGTGCGTTGGTCACCAGCCTGCTCGGGCCAGTAGCGTTTCTTGGACTTTTGGCCCCGCATATCGCGGTGATGCTCGGCGCGCGCCGTGTACTGCCGCAACTGCTGCTGGCGGCCTCGCTGGGCGCGGTGATGATGCTGCTGGCGGACTGGGTTGGCCGCACCCTGATCTTCCCGTTGCAGATTCCGGTAGGCATTGTCGCCTCGGTGTTGTGTGGCGGATATTTCGTGTTTCTGCTTATTCGCGGGAGGCAGGGATGAGGCAGTGGCTGCTGAGCGTGCTGCTGCTCTGGCTGGCGCCGGTGTGGGCCGGCGACGCGCCTCGGGTGGCGGCGCTGAGCTGGGAGGCCACCGAGCATCTGCTGATGCTCGATGTGACGCCATTGACAGTAACCGATGCCGGTGACTACCGCGCCTGGGTGGTCAGGCCGACGTTGCCTGAGAGCGTGCCGTCGAGCGGTTCGCGCCTGGAGCCCAACCTCGAGTTGCTGGCCGAGTTACAGCCTGAGCTGATCGTCATCCCGCCTTTGCTGGAAGATATTCGCCCACTGCTCGAACGTATTGCACCGGTTCAGGTGTACCAGGGCTTCAGTCAGCAGCACGACAATCAGCAGGTGCAGCGCGAGGCGTTTCTCGACCTGGCGCGCGCGCTCGGCCGCGAGGCATTGGCCAGGCAACGCCTGCAGGCGATGGACGCCGAACTGGCGCGGTGGCGTGAGCAACTGCGGGTTCATTACGGGAAGCGCCTGCCGGCGGTCACGGTGATACGCCTCTCGTCGCCGACCGCCGCCTTCATCAACGGCCCCAACTCCATGCCGCAACATGCGCTGGCGCTGCTCGGCCTGCAGCCGGCACTGGAGCTGCCGCCGAGCCCCTGGGGCATCACTCAGGTACCGATCACCGCACTGGGTCGCATCGAAGAGGGTGTGGTGCTGCATATCGAACCCTTCCCCCAAGAGGCGCAGTTGTTCGCCTCACCGCTGTGGCAGGCCATGCCGTTCGTGCGCGAGCAGCGCTTCGCCGCGATGCCCTCGACCTGGACCTACGGCGGGGTGTTTTCCCTGCAGTACCTGGCTGAGGCGATAGGTGAGGCGCTGCTTAAACTGCCGTCTGAATCTGGAAAAGCGCCTCAACAGCCCCTAGAGTAGAGCGATTCGAATATAAGTCTGCCGTGCGTGACGGCGCCATCTGATGGGCTAATGGGGGCCTGGGCGTTGTCCGACAGGGTTTTGGAGTCGTATGTACCGGCTGCTCCTGCTCATCGTGAGCCTCGTTTTTTCCTCGCTTGTGGGCGCCGTTACCTTCGACGAACAGATGCGCACTCTGCCTCTGGGGCAGAGCATGTACGTGTTCGAGGACGTGCGCGGCGATGCCAGCATCGACGACATCGCCTCGCCGGCTGTGCAAGGCAGTTTCCGTCTGCATGACAAACCCGTGCTCAACGCCGGCTATTCACGCTCGGTATTTTGGCTGCGGCTGGATTTGCACTACTTGCCGCAGCAGGCACAGGGCCCACGCAACTGGCTGCTTGAACTGGCCTATCCGCCGCTCGATCACCTTGAGCTCTACCTCCCCGACGAGGCCGGTGGTTTCACTCTGGCACAGCGTACCGGCGATTCTTTGCCTTTCGACACCCGCCAGATCCGCCAGCACAACTACCTGTTCGAGCTGAATCTCGAGCCGAACCAGAACAAGCGCATCTATTTGCGCCTGGAAAGCCAGGGCTCGATCCAGGCGCCGCTGACACTGTGGGCACCCAACGCCTATCTGGAAGAGCAGCCCGCGCGTATCTATGTGCTTGGCATCATCTACGGCGTGCTGCTGGTGATGCTGGTGTACAACCTGTTCATCTTCCTCAGCGTGCGCGACACCAGCTACCTCTATTACATCCTTTATATCGCCTCGTTCGGCCTGTATCAGGTCTCGGTCAACGGTGCCGGCATCGAGTATTTCTGGCCCAACAACCCCTGGTGGGCCAATGCCGCGACGCCATTTCTGATTGGATCGGCCGCCTTGTTCGGCTGCCAGTTCGCTCGCAGCTTCCTGCACACAGGCGAACACAGCCCCTGGGTCGATCGCCTGTTGCTGCTGCTTATGGCCTGCGGCGCAGGGGTGATGATCCTGGCGCTGAGCATCAGTTATGCCACGGCATTGCGTCTGGCCACCTACCTGGCCCTGCTGTTCACCGTGGTGATCTTCGCTGCCGGCATCCTCGCCTGGCTGCGCGGTATGCGCGTGGCGCGGTACTTCATCTTCGCCTGGACCGCCTTTCTCATCGGCGGCATCGTCAACACGCTGATGGTGCTCGGCTACCTGCCCAACGTGTTTCTCACCATGTATGCCAGCCAGATCGGCTCGGCGCTTGAAGTGGGCCTGCTGTCGCTGGCTCTGGCTGATCGCATCAACGCGATGAAGGAAGAGCGCACGCGCATCCTCCAGGAAGCCGGACGCAAGCTCGAAGCGTTGAACCAGGAGTTGGCCGACAGCAACCGCTTCAAGGACGAGTTCCTCGCCACCGTCATCCACGAACTGCGCACGCCGATGAATGGCGTGATCGGCTCGCTGGAGCTGATGCAGACGGTGAAGATGGACATCGAGCTGGAGCAGTACCAGAAGACCGCCGCGACCTCCGCACGCGACATGATGCGCATGGTCAACGATATCCTCGCCCTCACCGAGCTGCAGGCCGGCAAGCTCTATCCGCGGCGCGAGACGTTCAGCTTGCGCGGGCTGTTCGACGGTCTGCGTGCCCAGTATGCGGCGCGCGCCGAAGACAAGGGGCTGACGTTCGCCCTGGAACTGGACGACAACCTGCCCGACACCCTGGAAGGAGACGCGGCCAAGCTGGCACAGGCGCTGGGCTATCTGCTGGACAACGCCATCAAGTTCACCAGCCAGGGCGGCGTGAGCTTGCAGGTCGGCCGCGTTGGCAGCGTGGGCAGCAACCTGCCGCTGAGTGTGGTGGTCAGCGATACCGGGATCGGTTTCGCCCCCGTCGACGGCGACCTTTATCAGCGCTTCCATCAACTCGATGGCTCGATGACGCGCAAGTACGGTGGCCTGGGCATCGGCCTGGCAATCTGCCGGCAACTGGTCGATCTGCTTGGCGGCGTGCTCAGTCACGAGTCGCAGCCGGGGCAGGGCAGTCGTTTTCGTCTCGACGTGCCGCTGACCCAGCCGCTGCAGCCGCAGGTGATCGGCGTGCGCCCCGCTCGGCCGCAGGGCGGCGCGCTGCAGCGCCAGGCGCAGCAGTGCACGGTACTGATCGTGGAGGACAATGCGATCAACCAGCTGGTAACCCGCGGCATGCTGCTCAAGCTGGGCTACCGCGTGCGCACCGCCGACAACGGTGCCGAAGCGCTGGAGCTGCTGCGCAGTGAAAGCGTCGATGCCGTACTGCTGGATTGCCAGATGCCGGTGATGGATGGCTTCGCCACTTGCCGCGCACTGCGTGCCCTGCCGGGGTGCGCCGAACTGCCGGTGCTGGCGATCACCGCCCATAGCCACAGCGGTGACCGCGAACGCTGCCTGGCCGCAGGAATGAGCGATTACCTGGCCAAACCGGTGAAGTTCGAGGAGCTGCGTGTACTGCTGCACGACTGGGTGTTGTGTCGCCCAGCCACGGTTTCCGGTGGCGCCGCTCCGCTCTGACGCCTCTTCGTGGAGCGTAATTAAAATCGCTCCGCCTTGTAGGAGCCGGATTGCCGGCGATGCTTGGGGTCTGTCAGATCGATGCTCGCCAGCAAGCTGGCTCCTACAGGTGCAGCTTTGCACGAGCAACCTCATTCCCGATTCAGCGGCAGATTTGGCCGGATCGTCCCTTTAGCCATGGTCTGAATCCTGATTCACTGCATGCAGTGAATCAGGATTCAGACCATGGCTTATCGCATCACCGAAGCTCGACTCGATCGCGATCAGGCGCAGCGCCAGCGCATCCTCGACTGCGCCTTGCTGCGAGTGGCAGAGGGTGGTTTCGCCGCCCTGACCATGCAGGCGCTGGCCGATGATGTCGGTATCGCCACGGGCAGTCTGTACCGCCACTTTCGTAGCAAGGGCGAACTGGCCGCCGAGGTCTTCGCCGCTGCCAGTCAGCGTGAGGTGGATGCCCTGGCCGCCGCCCTGCGCGGGTCGGGCAGCGCCAGTGAGCGCTTGCGCATCGGTCTTGAGCAGTTCGCCGCCCGCGCCTGGCACAGCCGCCGCCTGGCTTTTGCGCTGATCGCCGAACCGGTCGATCCGGAGGTCGATGAGCAGCGCCTGCTTTACCGCGAAGCCTACGCCGAACTGTTCATCGATCTGTTGGAGGAGGGCGCCGGGGCCGGTGAATTTCGTGTCGAGCAGATCGGCCTGATGGCGGCCTGCCTGGTCGGCGCGATTGCCGAAGCGCTGGTCGGCCCTCTGTCGCCACCTGCTCGCGCTGCGCGCGAAGCCGGTCAACCCACCCTGGAGCTGGCGCAGGTCAGCGCCAGCCTTGCCACCTTTTGCCTGCGCGCCGTCGGCGCCGAGGAGCCCACGCGATGAGACCCAGCCTGCATGCCGAAACCCACGAGGTGTTCAACCAGGTGCCGAGCCTGGATGGCGCCAACCTCTATCGACTCGATCTGCCATTGCAGGAGTGGACTCGTCGTTATGACGGCGCCTGGGCAGACGAGCGCCTGAGCGCCTATGGTGCGCTGGCCGGCGGTGCCCTGATGCAGGCCGGCTTTCTCGCCAACGAGAACAAGCCAGTGTTCAAGAGTCATGACCGCTACGGTAATCGTATCGACCTGGTGGAGTTTCACCCGGCCTACCACGAGCTGATGCGCACGGCGGTCGAGCACGGCCTGCCGTCGCTACCCTGGACCGACCCGCGCGCCGGCGCCCATGTCGCACGCGCTGGCCTGACCTATATGCACAGCCAGGCCGAAGCGGCCAGCGGCTGCCCACTGACCATGACCTTTGCCGCCGTGCCCGCCATCCGCCTGCAGCCCAACGTCGCCGAGCAGTGGCTGCCGAAGATCCTTGCCACCGAATACGACCCGCGCAACCTGCCGATGGAGCAGAAGACCGGCGTCACCATCGGTATGGCCATGACCGAGAAGCAGGGCGGCACCGACGTACGCGCCAACACCACCCGGGCCTATCCCATCGGCCTCGGCGGGCCGGGGCAGGGTTACGAGTTGGTTGGCCATAAGTGGTTCTGCTCGGCGCCGATGTGCGATGCCTTCCTTACCCTGGCCTACACCGACAAGGGCCTGTCGTGCTTCCTGCTGCCGCGTCACTGCCCGGACGGCACGCGCAACGCGTTCTACATCCAGCGCCTGAAGAACAAACTGGGCAATTGGGCCAATGCTTCCAGCGAGGTGGAATACCGCGGCGCCTTCGCCTGGATGCTTGGCGAGGAAGGCCGTGGCGTGCCGACCATCATCGAGATGGTGGCCATGACCCGCTTCGATTGCATGGTCGGCTCCAGCAGTCTGATACGCCAGGCGCTGACCCAGGCCGCGCACCACTGCGCGCATCGCCAGGTCGGCGGCAAGCTGCTCGCCGACCAGCCGTTGATGCAGAACGTGCTGGCTGACCTGGCGCTGGAGAGCGAAGCCGCGCTGGCGCTGTGCATGCGCATGGGCCGCGCGCTCGACCACCAGCATGACGCGCAGGAAGACAAATTCGCCCGTCTGGTCACTGCCGTGGGCAAGTACTGGATCTGCAAGCGCGCGCCGGAAATGATCTACGAGGCCAGCGAATGCATGGGCGGCGCCGGTTACGTCGAGGAAACCATCCTGCCGCGCCTGTACCGGGAAGCACCGGTCAACTCGATCTGGGAAGGCTCCGGCAACGTGCAGTGCCTGGATGTGCTGCGCGCTTTGTCCAAGGAACCGGGCGTACTCGATGCGCTGTTCGCCGAGCTGGGCGATGGCCATGGCGATGCTCGTCTGAAGGCACATATTCAGCGTCTGAAAGCCGATTTTGCCGATACCGCCGATATCCAGTACCGCGCGCGCCAGCTCACCGAAGACATGGCCGTGGCGCTGCAGGCCAAGCTGCTGCTGGAGGCGGGCAACGCCACTGTCTCCGATGCCTTTATCGCCAGCCGGCTGGAAGGCCGTGGCCGCGTCTATGGCACCCTGCCACGCGGTGTCGACGTCGAGGCGCTGCTGGCGCGTAGCACGCCGCACCTGGCCTGACCGGAGGTCCGCAT
Organism: Ectopseudomonas mendocina; assembly: GCF_007049795.1. GTDB lineage: Bacteria > Pseudomonadota > Gammaproteobacteria > Pseudomonadales > Pseudomonadaceae > Aquipseudomonas > Aquipseudomonas mendocina_D. Next base: position 76,878 of record NZ_SCFY01000004.1, on the reverse strand, counting down.
GCAAGCACATCCGCGTTATCGTGAGTTGGTCGAGCGAGGCTTCGCCGATGCCAACTTCATCAACGACCTGGGCATTCGAGCTACCGACTGCGGCCCAGGTTGGGTCGAGGCGGAGCTGAACATCCTGCCACGCCACCTGCAGCAGAACGGTTTCATCCACGCTGGTGTGCAGACCACTCTGGCCGATCATGCTGCCGGTGCTGCCGCCGCGACGCTGGTAGCCGAGGGGCAGACGGTGCTGACCCTGGAGTTCAAGGTCAACCTTCTGCGCCCGGCGCGCAGCTCGCGGTTGTTCTGTCGCGCCGAAGTGCTCAAGGCCGGGCGCCAGGCGACTGTGGTCGAGGCTGAGGTGTTCGGTGAAGAGGGCGGCCAGAAACGCCTGTACAGCAAGGCTTCGGTGACTATGGCAGTGGTGACGCTGCCGGCCTGAGCGAGGCCCGAATGCGGATGGCCCTGCACGCTGTTTTTTAGCCGAGCATGCGAGTAATCTTGCCGCCGATGGTTCTGCGTGCACGTTTGTGACGTGGATGAAAAGGGAACAGGGTGCGGCGACTCTCGCCAATGCCCTGGCTGCCCCCGCAACTGTAAGCGGCGAACGATGCCCTCATGCCACTGACTCCGGTCGGGAAGGCGGGCGAAGTGCCAAGCCGTGAGCCAGGAGGCCTGCCATCGACAACGGGCGTTTCGCCCACCCTCTATCCGAATCGTCGCGCGGTGGGCGCGAACAAGGAACTCGCATGCATATCGAGCCCGGTGTCGTCGAAGGCGCCAAGATCCTGCTCAGCTACGCAACAGCCGTTACCGCTTTCGGCCTGACCGCCAAACTCGCCCTGGACAGCGTACGCAGCAACGGTGGTGTCGCCGCCCTGGCGTTGCGCAGCCTGCTGACCACCGCCCTGGTGTTCTGCTTCTTCGAGGTGTTTCCGCATCATACGGTGGGGGTTTCCGAGGTGCACCTGATCCTTGGTTCTACCCTGTTGTTGCTGTTCGGCGCTGGTGCCGCAGCCATCGGTCTGGCGGCTGGTTTGCTGCTGCAGGGGCTGCTGTTCGCTCAGTTCGACCTGCCGCAGTACGGCATGAACGTCACCACGCTGCTGATCCCGCTGTGGGGCATCAGCCTGCTGGCCAAGCGCATCGTTGCGCCGGGTACCGCCTACGTCGATCTTTCCTACAAGCAGGCACTGGCGCTGTCGACTGCCTACCAGGGTGGCATCGTCGCCTGGGTCGCGTTCTGGGCCTTCTATGGTCACGGCTTCTCCAGCGAAAACCTGGCAGCCGTGGGCAGCTTCGGTCTGGCCTACATGAGCGTGATCCTGATCGAGCCGCTGATCGACCTGGGTGTGCTGGCTGGTGCCAAGGTGCTGTCGCGCTTCAGCCAGGGGCCGCTGTTCAACGTGCGCCTGCATCAGGCGGCCTGACCCAGTCGCTTAGCGGCGGCGCTGCTAGATCATCTTGCCGGTATTGCTCTCGGTGACCAGGTACTGGTCGCTGAAGCGGTAGTAGGCGGCGGGTTGATAATCGGCGGCGCCTGCCAGGCGCACCATCAGCATGCCGTCCTGGCTGCGCCAGTGGCCGCTGTACTGCACCTCGCCGGGGCTGTCGTAGCTCCAGTCGCTGCCGCCGCCGGCCGAGCGACTCCACTGGGTGACGCTACCGTCGGCATTCAGTTGAAGGGTCATCAGGGTGTTGAACGAGGCGAAGTTGGCGCCGCCGCTGTTGATGATCTTCTCGTGTACCCAGGTGCCGACCAGCGCCGAATCCTGAGCGCCTGCGACGGAAGGCGTCGCCGCCGTTGTTGCGGCTTCGCGCTGGAACAATGCCTGGCGTTCCAGCACCTCGCGGTTGCGGGGATTGCGCGCCGCAATGCTGGTGTTGAGCATGGCGTTGGCATAGGTGGCGTTCATGTTGGCCAGCAGCAGGCCGGTCTGTGGGTCACTGATCTCGGCACGTAGCAGCTTGCCGTCGTAACGGCCTTTGACGATCAGACGCAGATGCTGGTTTTCCATGTACTCGCCTTCCACCACGGTGTCGTTCTGACGCAGGATCAGCTCGCTCGACTGGCCGTCGAGCGTGGCCCGGTAGTGGCCATCGAGTTCACCGGCTTGAGTACTTGAGCATGAGGCCACGACCAACAGCACAACGATTGCACGACGCATGAAGATGACCTCTGGACAATTGTTCCAAGCCTAGTCGTTGGTAGCGCGATGTGAGGTCTGTCGCGCTATGTTTTCGTCACCGTATGCAGGCAAGATAGGCGCGTACGTTCAGTCAGGAAGATGCACAGTGAAAGCCTGCTCAGATGATTTCATCATTGCCCATACCCCCGAAGAAGCAGTCGACCGCCTCGCCGCCCTGCACCAGGAGGCCACCGGCGCCCTGAGCCACGCGCTCAAGCGTTACCTCAAGGAGCGCATCCGCCCGGATGCCAGCGAGCACTGCCTGTTCCGCTACCCCGAATTGCGCCTGACCTACCTGTGCCAGGGCGAGGTGCCGACCACCGTGCGCGCCTATGCCAAGGTGCAGGTGCCGGGCACCTACGCCATCACCGTGACCCAGCCGGCGGCCTTTCGCAAATACCTGTTGGAGCAGCTGCGCCCGCTGATGAACGATTTCACCCTGCGTGTGGAAGTCGGCCGCAGCCAGCAGAACATTCCTTACCCGTATGTGGTCGAGGGTGGCGATGAACTGGCCGGCAGTGGCGTGACCGCCGCCGAGCTGGCGCGGGTATTCCCCAGCACCGACCTGTCCGCCGCCACCGACGGCACTGCCGACGGCCTGTACGACTGGGAGAACATCGACCCGCTGCCGCTGGCGCTGTTCGACGCGGCACGCACCGACTTCTCGCTCAAGCGCATCCAGCACTACACCGGCAGTGACTGGCGCCATGTGCAACCGTGGATCCTGCTGACCAACTATCACCGTTACGTCGACCAGTTCATCCGCCACGGTCTGGACATGCTGGTGGGCGACTCGCGCTTCACCCGCATGGTGCTGCCGGGCAACGTGGTGATCGAGCGTGGCATGGCCGAAGGCGAGATGCAGGCAATCATCGAGAACGTGGTCTGGCACCGCTACCAGATGCCGGCCTACCACCTGCAGGCCGAGGACGGCCACGGCATTACCCTGGTCAACATCGGCGTCGGCCCATCCAACGCCAAGAACATCACCGACCACCTTGCCGTATTGCGTCCGCATTGCTGGCTGATGATCGGCCACTGTGGCGGCCTGCGTCAGTCGCAGACCATCGGCGACTACGTGCTGGCCCATGCCTATATGCGCCGCGACGGTATTCTCGACCGCGTGCTGCCGCCGCATATTCCGCTGCCGGCGCTGGCTGAAGTGCAACAGGCGCTGCAGGAAGCGGCCAAGCTGGTCACTGGCGAGGAGGGTGACGAACTGAAGAAGCGCCTGCGTACCGGCACCGTACTGACCTACGACGACCGCAACTGGGAGCTGCGCTGGGCCCAGGAACGGCCGTTGATCAACCTGTCACGCGCGGTGGCGGTGGACATGGAAAGCGGCACCATCGCCGCCCAAGGCTATCGCCTGCGGGTGCCCTACGGCACGCTGCTGTGCGTATCGGACAAACCGCTGCACAGCGAGATCAAGCTGCCCGGTGCGGCGGGCGCCTTCTACGAGCGCGCGGTGACGCAGCACCTGCATATCGGCATCGCCGCGCTGGAGCTGATGCGTAGCCAGCTCAATTCGCTGCACTCGCGCAAGTTGCGCAGCTTCGACGAGCCGCCGTTCCGCTAGGTCAGGCCGCGACGGGCGCCTCGTCACGCAGCAGCTCGGCCAGTGCTGCGCGGTCGATGTTGGCGCCGCTGAGCACCACGGCCACGCGCTGGCTGGCATTGAGCTCACGCTCCTGCATCAGGGCGGCCAACGCCGCGGCGCCAGCGCCCTCGGCGAGGTTGTGGGTGTCCTCGTGATAGGTGCGGATGGCGGCGCGAATTTCCTCGTCGTCGACCCGCACGATGCGTGCGGCGCCCGCGCGAACCATGTCCAGCGCCAATTGCTGCGGCTGGCGGCAGGCCATGCCGTCGGCCAGGGTATCGGCGCGTTCGGTCTGCACCAGGCGGCCCTGCTCGAAGCTCTGCGCATAGGCGTCGGCGCCGCTGGCGACCACGCCGACGATCTCGGTATCGAGGCCAAGCAGATCGCGGGTGCGGATCATCCCGCAGATGCCCGAGCCCATGCCGATGGGCACGTAGACCCGGCGCAGATTCGGAACCGCCTCCAACAGTTCCAGGGCGTAGGTGGCCACGCCGCGCACCAGATCCTCATGCAGTGACGGCACCCAATGCAGGCCATCGCGTTCTGCAATGCGCGCGGCCTCGGCGCGGGCCTCGTCGAAGTCGCGGCCATGTTCGATCACCTCGGCGCCGAGAGCGCGCATTGCGGCGTTTTTCTCGCGGGCGTTGCCATGCGGCACCAGGATGCGAATCGCCAGTCCTGCGGCGCGCGCCGCCAGTGCCAGGCTCTGGCCGTGGTTGCCACGGGTGGCGGTGACCAACCCGCGTACCTGCGGTTCGCGGCGCAGCAGGGCGTCGATATAGACCAGCCCGCCGCGCACCTTGAAGGCCGCGGTCGGGGCGTGGTTCTCGTGCTTGACCCAGACCTCGCAGCCCAGCCGCTGGGCGAGCAGCGGCCAGGTCAGTTGCGGCGTGGCCGCCATGTGGCGGTGAATCAGTGCGGCGCTCTGGCGCAATTGGGCGAGGTCGAACATGGCAGGCACTCCGAGTGGCGTTGACCCGGATGCTAGTGCGGCGCATTGTATGGGTAAATCTTTATATTGCATGGCAAGCAATGTGGCTTCCTGACCTTCAAGACAGCGCCTTACCCACTTACCTGGCGTTGGTCGAGGCCATCGCCGCGGCCATCGGCCGGGGTGAACTCAAGCCCGGTGAGCGGCTGCCGCCGCAGCGACGTCTGGCCTGGACGCTGGGCATCAACCCGAGCACGGTGATGCTTGCCTACCGTGAGGCAGCGCGTCGGCACCTGGTTTCCGGCGAGGTCGGCCGTGGCACCTACGTGCTCGCCGGCAGCCGTGAGGCGAGTCTGTTCCGGCTCAAGCAACCGACCGCGCAGGGCGAGCTGATCGACCTGTCGACCAACGTACCGGTGCATGACCCGGACAACCAAGATCTTTCCATCAGCCTCGCCGCACTGGTTGCACGGGGGGAGCTGGACGCCTTGCAGGCATACCCATCTGCAGCCTTGGTCGAGCGTGTGCACCTGGCTGGCGTGACCTGGATGCGCCGACGCGGCCTGGAGTTGGTGCCGGGAGGCTTGCTGCTCTGCGCCGGCGCCCAGCAAGGCGTGTCGGCGGCGCTGCTGGCGCTTTGCGAGGCGGGCGAGCCGATCCTGGTAGAGCGCTACACTGCGCCGGGGATCAAGGCCGCCGCGCGTCAACTGCGTTTGCCACTGCATGGTGTAGCGATGGACGAGCACGGCATCCTGCCCGATGACCTCGATCGCGTTGCCCGTGCCACCGGTGCTCGCGTGGCGGTGTTCACGCCCTGTTTGCAGAACCCCACTGGCGCCAGCCTGGACGCCGAGCGCCGCGCGGCCATCGCCGAGGTGGCGCGACGTCGTGGCTTGTGGATCATCGAGGATGATGTCTACGGCGTGCTTGGTAGTGAGGCTCCGCTGGCGGTACAGGCGCCGGAGCGTTGCCTGCTGATCAGCAGCCTGTCCAAGAGTGTCGCGCCCGGCTTGCGTCTGGGCTTTATCGCCGGCGCGCCGGAGCTGCTCGAACGCATCGATCCCGAAGCTCAGGCCACCCGCTGGGCGGTGACACCGCTGAGCCTGGCGCTGGGCTGTGAATGGATCGAAAGCGGCATCGCCGAACAGCGCCTGGCCTGGCAGATCGAGGAATTGCAGCAGCGTTGGCGCCTGGCCGCGCGCGTGCTCGGGCCGCGTATGCCGCAGGGCAGGGCGGTGGCGCCGCACCTGTGGCTGGATGCTGCAACGCCGGCTGGTCTGGCCGAGGCGTGCCGGCAGCATGGCGTCGAGGTGGTGCCGGCCGAGGTGTTCGCGGTCGAGGCCAATCCGGGAAATGCCGTGCGCATCAGCCTCGCCGCGGCAGCCAGCCGGGTCGAGCTCAAGCAGGCGCTGGAAGGAGTCGTGGCGGCCTGGCCTAGCGCTTGAGTGTCATGTGCAAGATAGGAAAGGGCCGCCCACCGCCGTCCAGGCGCGAGCGGTCGGTCACGACGAACCCCAGGTGTTGGTAGAAACCGACGGCCTGCGGGTTTTGCTCATTGACGTCGACCCGGGTGGCGCCCAGCACGTCGATGGCGTGGCGCATCAGTCGCTTGCCCACGCCCTGGCCGTAGCAGGCGGGGTCGACGAAGAGCATTTCCACCATGCCCTCGCTGGTGCCGAGAAAGCCCAGTATTCGCCCTGACTCATCGCGCGCGCAGGTCAATTGCACGGCCGGGAAATACTGATCGCGGAGCAACGGTTTGATCACCTGCAGATCGCTTTCCGGCAGGAAGTGGTGAGTGGCGCGCACGGCAGCCTCCCAGATTTCCACCAGGGTGGGCAGTTCGGCATCGGTGGGTGTGTCGAGAGTCAGCGGCATAACGGCAGGCATCTTGGATGAAACGGGGCGCAGAGCATGCCAGCTCTGCGCCCGCGCTGTCATTTGCTCGCGTCGAGCACCACGCGATAGCGCGCCTTGCCGCTGCGCAGATGGTCGATGGCCGCGTTCACCTGGCTCATGGGGAATTGCTCGACCTGTGGCAGGATCTGATGGCGAGCGCAGAATTCGAGCATGGTCGCCATGTTTTTCGGCGAGCCTACCGGTGAGCCGGACAGACTCTTCTGCTGCGGGATCAGGTTGAACACATGCACCGGGATGGCGCTGGGCACGATGCCGACGAAGTGCAGGCGGCCCTTGCCGCGCAGGGTGCCGATCAGGTTGGCCCAGTCCAGGTCGGCGCTGGCGGTGACCAGAAGGAAATCCAGGGTGCCGGCAATGGCCTTCATCGCCGCGCTGTCGGTGGAGGCCACCACCTTGTGCGCGCCCAGGCGTTTGGCTTCGTCCTGCTTGTTCAGCGACGAGGTGAAGGCCGTCACCTCGCAACCCCAGGCGTTGAGAAAGCGCAGCGCCAGGTGGCCGAGGCCGCCGATACCAACCACGCCAACGCGGTCGGTGGGCTTGATGTCGAACTCCAGCAGTGGGCTGAACACCGTGGAGCCGGCGCAGAACAGCGGGCCGACCAGCGCCGGGTCGAGGCCGTCGGGCAGCGGCACGGCCCAGGCCCAGTGCGAGCGCAGGCGGTCGGCGAAACCACCGTGGCTGCCGACGATGGTCGGCTTCACCGAGCGGCACAGCTGGTGCGAGCCTTCCATGCACGAGCCGCAGTGCATACAACTGCCCTTGTACCAGCCGATACCGACTCTTTGACCCAGCTTGAGACCGCGTGCCTGCTCGCCGAGACGGACGATGGTGCCGACCACTTCATGGCCGGGGATGAAGGGGTAGCGTGCATTGCCCCATTCGTTGTCGATCATCGACTGGTCGGAATGGCAGATGCCGCAGTATTCCACCGCCACTTCCACCTCTTCGGTGCCGAGCGGGCCGGGGTCGTAGCTCAGGCGTTCCAATGGCGCCTTGGGTGCCGTGGCAGCCCAGCCGGTGAAGGTGGCGAGTTCGGCGTTATTGCTCATCGGTGGCTCCTGATCGCAGGGGTAAACTCGCAGCTTAGTCGCTCTGGCAAGACGTGGAAGCACCATCAGCGCCGCTTATCGTGGGTTACACTGCGCAGCTCATTTTCATCGAAGCCCGTTGCATGTCACGCCCTCGTCCCCCCGTCAGTCGTCGCCCAGCCGCTCCCCGTCGCGTGGCCAAGGCTCCGCCTGCGCAGCCGCGGCTGTTGATCCTGAACAAGCCGTTCGACGTACTCACCCAGTTCAACGATGAGCAGGGCCGCGCCACACTCAGGGACTTCGTCGATGTGCCAGGCGTCTACCCGGCCGGGCGTCTGGATCGTGACAGCGAAGGCTTGCTGCTGCTGACCAACGATGGCCGCCTGCAGGCGCGTATCGCCGACCCCAAGCACAAGCTGCCGAAGACCTACTGGGTGCAGGTGGAAGGCGAGCCGAGCGATGGACAGTTGCAGCAGCTCCGCGATGGCGTGACGCTCAATGACGGCCCGACCCTGCCGGCTGAGGCGCGGCGCCTGGACGAGCCCGAGCTGTGGGAACGCAACCCGCCGGTGCGCTTTCGAAAAAGCGTGCCGACTGCCTGGCTGGAGTTGGTGATTCGCGAGGGGCGCAATCGCCAGGTACGGCGCATGACCGCCGCTGTCGGCTTGCCGACCTTGCGCCTGGTGCGTGTGGCCATCGGGCCGTGGCGGCTGGATGGGTTGCAGCCTGGGCAGTGGCGTGAGGTGCCCGCGCGTTTGCCGTAGAGGCGCGCGGCTTGCCTGATGAAGCACTGAAAATCCATATACCGTCACTCCCGCGCAGGCGGGAGCCCAGTTTCTAGGGTCCCGCCTTCGCGGGAATGACGACTGTTTCAGAACCTAGTGTGTCGTGGGGCCGCCTGGGCTGCGCGCACCCGTGCTCAGGGCAGCGGGCGTTTTGTCGCAGAGGCCGGGCCGGCGACCCTGACCTGAATCAATAACCGGCCTTGATCACGGCGATACCTTTGTTCAGCACCTCACGCCAGGCCTGGCGCACGTCTGCGTCGCATTCCTTGTCGTGTTCGCCGATGGTCAGCAACAGCGCGTCGAGCCACAGGTCGTAGAGTTCCGGGCGAATGTCCAGGCGCTCACGCGAGTGCGATTCGCCGAGGGCGCGCAGCTTGGTGTCAGGCATGCCGCGGGCGTGCATCACCAGGTTGAGGATGCCCTGACGCAACAGCTGCTTCTGCGCGCTCATGTCGGTGTCGACGAATTTCTCGCGAATCAGCGGCGAGCTGGCGAGGAAGTGGCGATAGAAACTGTCGAAGAAATCCGGGCTGGCGCAGCAGCGTCCATAGCTTTGCATCACCAGATTGGCGGCGCTCATGTGTCACTCCTTGAGTGGGCTGCAGGCCGCGTTTGCGGCGGCCTGGATTGATTACGTTGGCTGGCTGGGTCAGCCGTGAATGCCGCGCGCGGTCTCGATAATGTAGGTGATGATCGGCTTGGCGAGGAAGGCGAACAGGCACAGGCCCAGGCCGAGGAACAGGATGGCGGTACCGAGGCGGCCGGCCTTGGACTTCTTCGCCAGGTCCCAGATGATGAAGAACATGAACAGCATCAGGCCGCCCACCAGAACGTACATCATCAGGGCTTCAAATTGTTCGGTTTCCATGGTGCCTCGTTGATTCGCAGGGAAAACGCAGGGCGAAAATTATACGCGGCCTGACCCAGGGCGCGGCATGATCCGTTTCACCCTGCGACTTTCAGTCGCGCAGGTGCTGCAACGGCAACTGCGTGCTGGACAGAATCTGCTGCAGCACGAAGCTCGAACGCACGCTGGATACTCCATCGATACGGGTCAGGGTGCCTAGCAGCAGCTTCTGGTAATGATCCATGTCCGGCACTACCACCTTGAGCTGGTAGTCAGCGTCCATACCGGTGACCAGGCAGCATTCCAGCACTTCCGGGCATTTGCGGATTTCATCCTGAAAGTGTTCGAAGCGCTCCGGTGTGTGCCGGTCCATGCCGATCAGCACGTAGGCGGTCAGGCTCAGGCCGAGCTTCTTGCGGTCGAGCAGGGCGACCTGGCCGGTGATGTAGCCGTCGTCTTCCAGCTGCTTGACCCGGCGCGAGCAGGGCGATGGCGAGAGGCCGATACGTTCGGCGAGTTCCTGGTTGGACAGGGCAGCGTTTCGCTGCAATTCGGCGAGAATATTCAGGTCGTAACGGTCGAGTTTGTCCATTTTTTATCTGGCTCATTATTTGATTGCGCCAGATAGTGCTCCTTTAGTTGTAAATTGCGCAATTGGTAAATTTGTAAGCAATATTAGCAATCTTATTTCGGCGCGGCGGGCGTAAGCTTTCTCTCAGTTTCACGGCCCGGACGACAAGTCCTACCGGCCTCGCCCAACCAGGTGAGCCGGCGCCGACGGTCCTACCGGACCGCACCGGCACCCGGGTCCGCACTGCCCAACCAGGCGGGCGAGGAAAGCGGCGACAACATCGCCAGCACCGGACAGATTTCCCGAGGGGGCCGCAAGGCCCCTTTTTTATTGCCTGAAATTTCCGTTGTCTGAGGCGTGCCGAAAGGCGGGGCAGGAGCATGCGGTCAGTGCTGGACCACCTCCTGCGGATCGGCGTGCACCAGCACTTCGGCGCGTGGGTAATGCGCGTGGATCGCCTTTTCCACGGCCTCGCAATGCGCATGCGCGTCGGACAGGCTCATCTCGCCCGGCAACTCCAGGTGCAGCTGGACGAACCAGCGCGTGCCGGAAATGCGTGTGCGCAGGTCATGCGAGCCCAGTACGCCAGGTACCGCATTGGCCAGCGCGTACATGTGCTGAGTGGTTTCGCTGGGCAACTCCTCGTCCATCAGCACGGCCACCGCGCCGCGTACGATGCTGATGGCGCTCCAGAAGATGTAGAAGGCGATACCGATGGCGAAGATCGCATCCATCTGCAACCAGCCGAAGCGGGTCAACAACAGGGCGAGCAGAATGCTGCTGTTGAGCAGGATGTCGGATCGGTAGTGCAGCGAGTCGGCGTGAATCGCAGTAGAACCGGTCTCGCGCACCACCTTGCGTTGAAAGGTCAGCAGGACGACGGTCAATCCCAGCGACAGCAGCATGACGGCGATGCCAACGCCTTCGGCCTCCAGCGGTTGTGGAGATTGCAGGCGTTCGATGCCCTGCAGGCCGATGAGCACAGCGCTGACGCCGATGAACAGTGCCTGACCCAGCCCGGCCAGGGCTTCGGCTTTGCCGTGACCGTAGCGGTGATCCTCGTCGGCCGGGCGCAGGGCGAAGTGCACGGCGATCAGGTTGATCAGCGAGGCGGCGCTATCGAGCAGCGAATCGGTGAGGCCGGCCAGCAGGCTGACCGAACCGCTCAGCCACCAGGCAATCGCCTTGGCCAGCACCAGCGTCAGCGCTACGGTCAGCGCTGCGCGGGTGGCCAGGCGCATCAGCCGGGCATGCTGCGGGTTGTGCATGGGCTCAGGCCGCCGGACGCAGGCCGTAGGCCGCCAATTGCTCGGCGCTGCCGCTGTGCTGGATCAGGCGTGGATCATCGAGCGGCAGTTGGTGGCCGGTGCTGGTTTCGATCAGGGTCTTGAGCGCGTACTGGTCGACCTTGCCGTCTTCGCCGATCAGCTTCTGCAGCTGCTGCGGGTCGACTTGAACGGTCTGGCCTTCGGGCAGGTAGATGGCGCCGGTGGCGAAGTCCACGGCGAAGGCGATCAGGCCGGGAATCACATAGAACAGGATACCGACGGCGTTTGCCACGGCAATCGCCGGGTCGATCTTGCCTTCGATCTGGCCACGGCGATCCGGGTAGAAGATTGATCCACAGGCGGTCAGTTGAGTGAGCAGGGTAGCGGCGACAACGCCAGCGATGACACGGGATTTTGTGCGCATGAGCACCTCCTGGAAAAAGTGGCGCAACTATAGCAGTTCGCCATTGCAAAGCCGCGGGTTGCATCGGTTGTCGATAAGACCGGCGGCAGCGCTGGCGGTTCGCCGCATCGCGGCTGCTTTATAATCGCCGGCCTGCTGTGGAGAAATGATGAACACCCTGCCGATCGATTCGCTGCTGCCTGATTTGCGCGATGCACTGAGCGCCCGCCACGAAGTGGTGCTGGAGGCGCCGCCCGGCGCCGGCAAGACTACCCGCGTGCCGCTGGCGCTGCTCGACGCGCCCTGGCTGGGCGGGCAGAAGATTCTCATGCTCGAGCCCCGCCGTTTGGCAGCGCGCGCTGCGGCCGAGCGCTTGGCCAGTGAACTGGGCGAGCGTGTCGGCGAGACGGTCGGCTATCGCATTCGTCTGGACAGCAAGGTCGGGCCAAACACCCGTATCGAGGTGGTCACCGAGGGCATTCTCGCCCGCCGTCTACAGGACGACCCGGCGCTGGAGGGCGTTGGCCTGGTGATCTTCGACGAATTCCACGAGCGCAGCCTGGACGCCGATCTGGCGCTGGCGCTGACGCTGAATGGCCGCGCCATGTTCCGCGCGGCGGACAGTGGCGAGGCGCCGCTCAAGGTGCTGTTGATGTCCGCCACCCTTGAAGGCGAGCGCCTGTCGGCGTTGCTGGGCGATGCGCCGGTGCTGCGCAGTGAGGGCCGCATGTTCCCGGTGGATATCCACTGGAGCGCGCCATTTCAGCCGGGCGAGTGGATTGAGCCTCGTGTACTGCAGACGGTGCAGCAGGCACTGGTCGACGAGCCCGGCAGCCTGCTGGTGTTCCTGCCGGGCCAGGCCGAGATTCGCCGCGTGGCCGAGCAACTGGGTGAGGCGCTGAACGGTCGCGACGATATCCTGCTCTGCCCGTTGCATGGCGAGCTGGAACTGTCCGCCCAGCGCGCCGCCATCGAGCCGGCCCCGGCAGGCAAGCGCAAGGTGGTGTTGGCGACGAACATCGCCGAGACTAGCCTGACAATCGACGGCGTGCGCGTGGTCATCGACGCCGGCCTGGCGCGGGTGCCGCGCTTCGACCCGGCCAGCGGCATGACCCGCCTCGATACCCAGCGTATCTCCCGCGCGTCGTCTACCCAGCGCGCCGGTCGCGCCGGGCGTCTTGAGCCGGGCGCTTGCTATCGATTGTGGTCACAGGCGCAGCACGAGCAGCTCAGCGCCTATTCCTGTGCGGAAATCCTTCAGGCCGATCTGTCCGGTCTGGCCCTGCAATTGCTGCGTTGGGGCGTGACGCCGCAGGAGCTGAGTTGGCTCGACGTGCCACCTCCCGCCGCCTACGCCCAGGCGCTGGATCTGCTCGGTCGCCTCGGCGCGCTGGACGAGCGTGGCGTACTCAATGCCCACGGCCAGGCCATGGCCGAGCTGCCGAGCCATCCGCGCATCGCCCATCTGCTGCTGCGCGGCCAGGCGCTGGGCCTCGGTACGCTGGCCTGCGACCTGGCGGCGTTGTTGTCCGAGCGCGATATCCTGCGCGGCGGTGGCGCTGATCTGCACAGCCGCTTAACCCTGTTATCTGGTGAAAGCCGCGCCGCGCGCAGTGCCCAGGGTGGTGTGCAGCGCGCGCGGCAACTGGCGAAACAGTTTCACGGGCTGATCAAGAATCGCCCGGTGACTCAGGCGGTGAGTGACCCCGAGCACCCACGCTGGCTCGGCTGCCTGCTGGCTTTCGCCTACCCGGATCGCATCGCCCAGCAGCGCCGTGCCGGTGGCGCCGATTACCGCCTGGCCAATGGCCGCGCGGCGCAGTTCGGTGAAGCCGATGCCCTGATGAAGCACGAATGGTTGGTGGTCGCTGACCTGGGCAGTCGCCAGGGCCAGCGCGAGGAACGCATCTACCTGGCTGCCGATCTCGACCCGGCGCTGTTCGTCGGGGAGTTGGCCGAGCAGGTGCAGACGCTGGAGGTGCTCGACTGGGATGAGCGCGAGGGCGTGCTGCGCGCCGAGCGCCAGCGCAAGGTCGGCGAACTGGTGCTGGAACGCCAGGCGCTGGCGGCGCTGGATGAGGCCGCGCGCGGCCGGGCATTGGTCGGCCTGGTGCGGCGCAAGGGGCTGGAGTTACTGCCCTGGACGCCCGAGTTGCGCCAGTGGCAGGCGCGTGTGGCGTTGTTGCGCGAGCTGGACATTCAGCAGCAGGGGCAAAGCGAATGGCCGGACTTGTCGGATGCCGCGCTGCTGGCCAGCCTCGATCAGTGGTTGACGCCAGTCTTGAGCAAGGTCAATCGCCTCAGCCATTTCGCCAACCTCGATCTGCCTTCGATCCTGCAGACGCTGTTGCCCTGGCCGTTGCCGCAACGCCTCGACGAACTGGCACCGCGCGCGCTGAGCGTGCCGTCAGGCTCGCGCATTGCCATCGACTACACGGAAAGTCCGCCGGTGCTCGCCGTGCGCCTGCAGGAGTTGTTCGGCCTGGCCGCCACGCCGCGCATCGCTGGTGGTCGCTTGGGCCTCAAGCTGCACCTGCTGTCACCGGCACGTCGCCCAGTGCAAGTGACCCAGGATCTGGCCAGCTTCTGGGCCAATACCTATCTCGAGGTGAAGAAGGATTTGAAAGGCCGGTATCCGAAGCACTACTGGCCGGACGATCCCTTGATTGCCGAGCCCACTGCGCGGGCCAAGCCAAGAAAATGAGAAGCCGATGCTGACGCTGAACATCGGGCCTTTGGCCCTTGGTGTATTCCATGTGCTGCTGTTGGGCAGTCTGCTGCTGGCCACACTAATTGGCTGGTTGATCGGTCGTCGCCACGGCTGCAACCCGGAAAGTCAGTTGTTTCGCATGCTGATGCTGGGGTTGTTGGTGGCGCGCCTGGCCTTCGTGCTGATGTATGCCGGTTACTACCGCGATGAGCCGTGGCGCGTGGTAGACATCCGTGATGGAGGCTTCATCGCCTGGCCGGGTGTGCTCGCCGGGCTGATGCTGGGCGCCTGGTATCTCTGGCATCGGGCACAACTGCGGCGACCGTTGGGGGTGGCGATGAGTGTTGGCCTGGCACTATGGCTGGGCGGCAGCCTGGTGCTGCAGGCGCTGGAGCAGGGTACGCGGCTGCCCGATCTGCAGGTGCGGGATATGCAGGGTAATCCTGTGAATCTGCGCAACTACGCGGGCCAGCCGTTGGTGGTCAATCTATGGGCTACCTGGTGCCCGCCGTGTCGGCGTGAGATGCCGGTGTTGATGCAGGCGCAGCAGCGTGAGGCGGCAATCACCTTTCTTTTCGTCAATCAGGGAGAAAGCGCTGCGCTGGTGAGCGAGTTCATCGCTGCGCAGCAACTTAGCCTGGGCAATTTGCTGCTCGACGAACAGGTCAAGCTGGGGCTACTGGTGGGCTCGCGTGCACTGCCCACCACGCTGTTCTACGACGCCGAGGGGCGGCAGATTGGCAGCCATCTCGGCGAGCTGTCGCACGCGAGTCTCGAGCGAGCGCTGGCCAGGCTGCGAGGCGATTGAAGGGTCAGTAAAGCCACAGGTTCTCGCCTGACTCCTGCAAGCGCTGGTAAACCTTGTCCAGGTCGTCGCGCAGGCGCTCGGCACCTGGTGCATGGCGAGAGTAGATCAGCCTCAGCGGCAGGCGTTGCACTTCGACGAAGGGTAGTTCGTCCATGCCCAGCGTGCGCATCGCCTGCTCGACGGGGGCGCGGTAGTCCAGCAGGTAATCGGCGCGCCGCCGCTGGAGCATTTCCAGAGCCGAGGTATGGCTGCGGGTGCGGTGATGGATGATGTTGCGCGCCGGATCTTCCAGCCATTGATTGACGTCCTGCCAGTAGCTGTAGCCAGTGATCATGATCACCCCACGGCCCTGTAGCTCGTCCGGAATGATGGGCGCCGGCGTGTCGAGGCGAAAGTACAGGTTGAGGGTGATTTCCCCCAGCAGGTGTCGGCTCTCCAGAGTGTGGCCGGCCAGCTCGGGCTTGCCGGATGCCCCGGCCCAGAGCTGGATGCTGCCGTCGAGCAGGCCACCGTAGAGGCGGGCGCCGGGGTAGGAGCGAAAGTCCGCCTGGTATCCTGCCTCGTCGAGCAGGCGGGCGGTCAGCTCCAGGCCCGAACCACTGGGCTGGCCTTGTGCGTCGGTATAGGAATAGGGTGGAAACTCGTAGTAACCGACGTGAACGCGTTGCCTGGTTTCGGCAGCATGGGCGGCGTGTAACCAAAGCAGGGCGATGAATATCAGGCAGAAGCGTCTTGGCATTCGGGTATCGCGGCTCTTCGCCGTCTTTTCGTTGTTATCGAGTGGCGCTCGCCGAGCATGGACAAGTCTCGGTGGACTTGTCCAGCCCTGCCCCGGTTATTCCTCGCTGGGTAGAAAGAAGCGACCTATGACCGGCAGGTGGTCGGAGATGGCCAAGGTATCGCGTTGGCGAACCTGGCTGGCGAGTGGGGTCAGGCGTGGGCTGTAGAACAGGTAGTCGAGGGTGCGGTCCGGGCCGCTGGCGGCCGGATCATTGGGGTAATGGGTGTACCACCTGGCCTGGTCGTCACCACTGGCCTGTTGCAGGCTGGGAATCATCGGGTAGCGGCGGGCCAGGTCCTGCAGTTCGCTGTCGGCGGCGTACCAGCTACGTTGATCCTCCGGAAGATGCTGAAACTGACCGGGTGGCAGCAGGTTGAGATCGCCGCCCAGCACCCAGGGTTTGTCGCTGTTTTGCAATTGCTGGAGCAGACCGTCGGTCATCTCTACCTGGCGCTGCATGATGTCCGCGCCCTGAGCGAAGGCATCGAAATGGGTGTTGATCGCTACCAACTCTTCACCCCCACGAATCGGCAGGTAGCTGACCAGCAGCGCGCGCTTGAGTTGAAACTGACGGCTCAGCAGATCCGTTTCGAGCATGGGCAATTGCAGGCGCTCGGCGCGGGCGATCTGGAAGCGGCTGAGGGTGCCGAGCTTCATGCCAACGCTGCCCAGGATGTGCGGGTGCGGGACGAAGCCGGCCTTCCAGTAGAACGCCTGAGTACTGCAGGGGTAGAGATCGCCCAGGCGCGCCTGCAACAGGGCCAACTGGTCCTGGTAGTCGCTGGCCCTGGCGTTGTCATGCAGCTCCTGCAGCAGCACCACGTCCGGCTTTTCGTCGCGCAGGATGCGCACCACTTCATCCAGCGTCAGGGCCAGGTCTTCGCTGCTCGGGCGTTCGTCCGGGCCATCGCCGCCGGGCAGGTCGTACCAGAACACGTAGCGTTTGCCGGCCAGGTATTGCACGTTCCAGGTCATCACCTTGAGCGCTTGGCCAGGTTGCAGTTGTGCGACCTGGCCGCTACACGACACGGCCGCCTCTTCATGGGGTTGCGGGCGCCAGGTCAGGGCGTAGACCAACGCGAGCAGCACGGCGAGCGAGGGCAGCGCGATGAGCAGGAGCAGGCGAAGCGGACGATGCAGAGACATGATGAAACGGGTGACTATGCTGGAAGGAGGCGAGGATACCCGAGTGCGTCGGATCGGCCCAGGCATGCGCAGTGCTAAGCGGTTCCCGCTCCGTTTCGCCCGCCAGGGACAGCGGCCAGGGGCTGCAGTACCATGCTGAAAGGTTCGACAGGCCGTGCCGTCGGCCGTCATGCGGGATGCTGACTGGCAGCGTCGCCAACACTTGGCTTTGGGGAGCCGTGCATGTATCGCAAGGTATTTGCCAACAAGGTATTCGACCGCAAGGTGGTGCTGATCACCGGTGGCTGCGCTGGCATTGGCCGGGCGTTGGCCATGCGCCTGGCACAGGCGGGCGCGCGCCTGGTGATTCTCGACCTCAATCAGGCGGCGCTGGACAGTCTGGTGCAGCACCTGGCCGATCACCACAACGCCGAAGCGCTCGGTCTGCTCTGTGACGTCGCCGATGCTGGGGCCGTGCAGCGCGCCGTGGCGCTGGCGGTCGATCATTTCGGTGGGATCGACGTGCTGGTCAACAACGCCGGCATCACCCACCGCAGCACGTTCGCCGAGACCAGCCTGGAGGTCTTCCAGCGGGTCATGGCGGTCAACTATTTCGGTGCGCTGCACTGTACCCAGGCGGCGCTGCCGAGCTTGATCGCCCGCAGCGGCCAGGTCATCGTGCTCAGCTCGCTGTCGGGCATCGCGCCGTTGCTCTATCGCAGTGCCTACAACGCCAGCAAGCATGCGCTGCATGGCATGTTCGAGACGCTGCGCTACGAACTCAAAGGTTCGGGAGTCAATGTGATGCTGGTGTGCCCCGGTTTCACCGCTACCGATCTGCGCAAGAACGCCTTGGTTGGCGACGGCTCGGTGGCCGCACAGGCACCGCTGGCGATGGGTAAGGTCGCCTCGCCGCAGGATGTAGCGGAGGCCATCTACCAGGGGGCGCTAAAGCGCCGACGTCTGTTGGTGCTGTCGAATGTCGATTGGCGCGCGCGGGTGCTGGCGCGCTTCTTCCCGAGGCTGTTCGAGCGCGTGCTGTTGCCACGCCTGTCCGGCTTGCGGCCGCAGGGTTCGGGGCGCCACTGATGCGCCTCTGGCTGCTCGTGCTGTTGATGCTGGCGCCGCTGTACCGCGCCGGCGCAGCCGAGCCCTTGCGGGTGATAACCGACCTTTGGCCACCCTTTCGCATGGAAGACGAGAATGGCCAGTTGCAGGGGCTGTATATCGATCTGCTCGCTGAGTTGTCACGACGTACCGGCCTGCACTTCGAGGTGCAGCGGGCGCCCTGGGCGCGAGGCCTGGCGGCGCTGGAATAGGGCTCTGCGGACCTGATGACCGGCCTGGCCAGGACGCCCGAGCGGGAGCGCTACATTCGCTATCTGGACGTGCCTTACTACGCCTGCTCCCCGCGTTTCTACGCCAGCCCGGCATTGGCTGAACGACTACGCCTCGTTGCGCGGCCTGCGCATCGGCTACGTGCTGGAGTCGGTGTACTTCCAGCCATTCGACGACGACAGGTCGCTGGACAAGGTCGGTGTCAGCAGCGAACAGCAACTGCTGGATATGCTGGTGCGCGGTCGTATCGATGTTCTGGTCGGCACCGATTGCCAGGTCGACTATTCCCTGCTCGATCCAAAGCTGGCCGGGCGAATCGCCAAGGCTGCCTACCAACCCGAGGCGCGCACCGAACTCTATATCGGTTTCTCGCGCAAACGCCTGGCGCGTATGCCAGAGCTGGCTGCTGCGCTCGATGAGTTGCTACGCGCAGGCTGGGTCGCCAACGCCGCGCTGCGATACCAGCCCGCGGTGGCCAGGCCGACCTCAGCCGTGCTCGTGTTGCGCCGCACCCGCCAGCATGAGTTCCACGTCCCAGAAGGCAGCCTCGATCTTGTGGCCGTCGAGATCTCTGACGAAACACCCGTAGTAGGGCTCGCCATAATCCGGGCGCGGCCCTGGCTGGCCTTCGTCCTTGCCACCGGCTGCCAACGCCGCCTCGTGAAACGCATGCACCGAGGCCTTGTCCGGAGCGACGAAGCCGAAGTGGCTGCCATTGCCTAGTGTTGCGGGTTGGCCGTTGATTGGTGTCTGCACCCAGAACTCCGGGTACTCGCGGCCGAAGGCCACCGCACCGGGGTGGCGCATGATCTCCCGGCAACCGAGGGTCGCCAGCACCTTGGCGTAGAAGGCGCTGGCGGCGTCGAAGTCATTGGTGCCGATCGATACGTGGGACAGGATGCTCGGGTTCGTTTCGCTCATGGCGCTCTCCTTACGCGGCCAAAGCTGCAAGCCTAGCAGGTCGTTGAAAAACGTAGGCGAGGCACCCATTGCAAGGCAAAAATAGGCGAAAAGGCGGAGTTTACGGGGTGTAAATGAGCATTTTGAGCCTGTTTTTAACGCAGCAAGGGCAACGCAGGTAGTTTTTCAACAGCCTGCTAGTCACTGTTCTCGGCATTCGCCGCTGGCTGCGGTTCGAGCAGCATGAACAGGCGGAACAGCACGACGATGGCGAACAGTTGCAGGAAGCCGTTGCCGGCCTGATGCAGCACCCACAGCAGGGTGTCGCTCTGGCTCGGCTGCGTCCACCAGTCGAGCAGCCACAGCGGTACCAGCACGTTGGCCAGGCAGGCGAATACCGGCCAGAAGCGCCCTTCGGTCATCGTGAAGCTGGCCTGCAGTGCGCGTAGCGGTGGCTCCTGGCGCAGCACCAGGATCAGTTCGGAGAAGGCCAGGCGCATCATGATCCAGATGCCCGGTACGATGAACATCGACAGCCCGAGCATGATTGCCAGGGTGCTCAGCCCCGCCATCAGGGCGAAGGTCGGCCACAACTGCAGGCCCGCCGCGAACAGCTGCGCATTGCCGGGCGTCTGACCGATGCTGCGGGCGTGCAGGAAGAGAATTAGCGGCGCGGCGTACAGCGGGTAGAAGAGAATGCCGAGCAGCACGCCATAGGCCGGGTTGGCGCCTTCGCCGAGCTGGGCGGCGAGCAACGTTTGGGCGATTGCTTCGAGTAGCAACAGTGGCAGGGTCAGGCGGGCAATGGCCGCCAGGTTGTGGCTGGAGAAAAACCAGGCGTCACGCAGGACGGACAGAGGCTTCATCGGCAGGTCACCAAGTATGGGGGCGTGGGCGCTGTGGCCGTTCGCCGGGGCAGTCGAGTGGGTTCAAGAGTACTCCAGCTGCGCGTTGGGCTGCGCCTTGAGCAGACGCGGCAGTTCGCCGCCGGGCACTTCCAGGGTCAGTTCGGGCGGGCCGGGCGAATACAGCAGAAATTCGCAGGTCAGCACCGCGCGGTCGATCAGCAGGGTGATGCTGGCGTCATGACCGAACGGGCAGGCGCACATCGGAACGCAGCCGGTTTGCTCGATCAGTTCCTCGTCGCTGGCGATGCGCGGGCGACTGCCGAGCAGCGTCTTGAGCCTGGCCCAGTCGGCGCGGGCGCCTTCAAGGGTGATCAGCATGGCGTAGCGCTGTGCACCGTTGCGCAGGAACAGGCTCTTGCTCTCCACTCCGCGCAGACCGAAACGTGGGCGCACGGCATGGGCGGTGGGGTAATCCAGCACTGGCTCATGCTCGACCAGGCGGTGGCTTATTCCCTGGCGCTGGAGCAGGTCGAGGTTACGCTGGCACAGCTGTTGTAGAGGCGTCATGGCGCCAAGGATAGGGGCTGCGCCGCGCCCGGGCCAGCCCTGGGCGCGCCTGCCGCCCAGCTCTGGCATACTGGCGCCTTCGTCGCCCCCGAGGACTCCAGGTGAAGAAGATTGCCGTATTCGCCGATGTGCAGAACCTCTACTACACGGTGCGCCAGGTGCATGGCTGCCATTTCGACTACAGCGTGCTGTGGGCCGAGGTCAGCCGCCGTGGGGTGATCGTCGAGGCCTACGCCTACGCCATCGACCGGGGTGACGCCAAACAGCAGCAGTTTCAGCAGATCCTGCGCAAGCTGGGTTTCACCGTGAAGCTCAAACCCTATATCCAGCGTGCCGACGGCTCGGCCAAGGGCGACTGGGACGTCGGCATCACCATCGACGTGCTCGACGCCATTGAGCGCGTCGACGAGATCGTGCTGGCCTCCGGCGACGGCGATTTCGACCTGCTGCTCGAACGCGTAAGAAGCCGTGGCGTCGAAGCCATCGCCTTCGGCGCGCCGGGGCTGACGGCGCAGTCGCTGATCCGCGCCGCCAGCCTTTATGTGCCCATCGAGGGCGAACTGTTACTACGCAATAACTGAGGTTTTACGTGGAATCCATCGCCGTCATCGACTTCGAAACCACTGGCGTATCGCCGAGCCAGGCGCGCGCCACCGAAATCGGCGTGGCGATCATCGAGGACGGGCGCATCGTCGACCGCTACCAGAGTCTGATGAACAGTGGCGCCTGGGTGCCACCGTTCATCGAGCAGCTCACCGGCATCAGCAACGCCATGCTGCGCAAGGCGCCGCCGTCCGATCAGGTGATGAACGAGGTGGCCGACTTCATCGGCGAGCGGCCGCTGCTGGCGCACAATGCCTCCTTCGACCAGAAGTTCTGGGACGCCGAACTGGCTCGGGTGCGTCGTCGTCGCTTGCAGCCTTTCGCCTGCTCGCTGCTGCTGTCGCGGCGCCTGCTACCGGAGGCGCCCAGCCACAAACTGGGCAACCTCAACGCCTGGGCCGGCTTGCCTGACACCGGCCGTGCTCACCGTGCGCTGGCCGATGCCGAGATGGCCGCGAACCTGACGTTGCACCTGTTCGGCCTACTGCGTGAGCGCCATGGCCGGCACCAGGCCGATCATGCCTTTCTTTGCCAGTTGCAGAACCTTTCGGCGGCCAAGGTGCGGGCGTTGCTGGCCACTGCCAGCTGAGTTTGCCTCGTGTCTGTAGGAGCGGCTTCAGCCGCGAGCTTTTTATCGCGGCTAAAGCCGCTCCTACGGTTGGTTGGTTTGCCGTCAGAATTTTGCGGCTGAAACGTAATGCCGCCCAGCCGCTCCTACGAATGGTGTGAACGGGTAAACTACGCGCCAGTTCTTCTACTTCCTGCGGTTACCCTCCATGACCTTCGCTTCCCTCGGTTTGATCGAGCCGCTGCTGCGCACCCTTGCTGACCTCGACTACCAGACGCCGACCCCGGTGCAGAGCCAGGCCATTCCCGCTGTGCTCAAGGGCCGCGACCTGATGGCTGCCGCGCAGACCGGCACCGGCAAGACCGCCGGTTTTGCCCTGCCGGTGCTACAACGCCTGACTCTGGAAGGCCCGCAGGTCACCAGCAACAGCGTGCGTGCGCTGGTGCTGACGCCGACCCGCGAACTGGCCGAGCAGGTGCTGCAGAGCTTCCTGACCTACGGCCAGCACCTGCCGTTGAGCAGCTACGCGGTGTACGGCGGGGTCAGCATCAACCCGCAGATGATGAAGCTGCGCAAGGGTGTCGACGTGCTGGTGGCCACGCCAGGTCGGTTGCTCGACCTGTATCGACAGAACGCCGTGAAGTTCTCCCAACTGCAGACCCTGGTGCTGGATGAAGCCGACCGCATGCTCGACCTGGGTTTTGCCCGCGAGCTGGATGAGCTGTTCAGCGCGCTGCCGAAAAAGCGCCAGACCTTGCTGTTCTCCGCCACCTTCTCCGATGCCATTCGGCAGATGGCTGGCGAGTTGCTGCGTGACCCGCTATCGGTGGAAGTGAGCCCGCGCAACGCCGCCGCCAAGACCGTCAAGCAATGGCTGATCCCGGTGGACAAGAAGCGCAAGAGCGAGCTGTTCCTGCACCTGCTGCAAGAAAAACGCTGGGGCCAGGTGCTGGTCTTCGCCAAGACCCGCAAGGGCGTCGACCAGCTCGAACAGGAGCTGCTGGCCATGGGCGTGGCAGCCGACTCGATCCACGGCGACAAGCCACAGCCGAGTCGCCTGCGTGCACTGGAACGCTTCAAGGCTGGCGAGGTGCAGATACTGGTGGCCACCGACGTGGCCGCGCGCGGCCTGGATATTGATGACCTGCCGCTGGTGGTCAACCTCGACCTGCCGATTAACGCCGAGGACTACGTGCACCGCATCGGCCGAACCGGCCGCGCCGGTAGCACGGGCGAGGCGATCTCCCTGGTCTGCGCCGACGAGGTGGATCAACTGGCGGCGATCGAGAACCTGACCCAGCAGTTGATCAAGCGTGTCGACGAGCCGGACTTCATTCCAGATCACCGCGTACCGCAGACGGCGGTGGGTGGCCAGGTCCTGAAAAAACCGAAGAAGCCCAAGCAGAAACTGATTCCCGGTGCCGCCAAGCCGGCGGGCAAGGGCAATATCCACCTCGGCCGCTGGTTCGAGGAAGAGGACGCCAAGCCCAAAGCCAAGGCGGTGCGCAAGGTGCCGAGCTTCGGCAGCAAGCCCAAGGGCGGAAAAAAGTAGGGTGCGCCATGCGCACCGAACTCAGAAGAGGTTGGCTGGTGCGCACGGCGCACCCTACGGCTTAGCGGATCAAGCCTGTGCGGCCACGGCAGCCGCCGTCATGTCATAGATCACCAGGCACACATGCTCCACCGGCTGGCCCGCCAGCGGCAACAGGGTGACGTTCTGATACATGAAGTCGGCCTGGCCGGTGATCGGCTGGTAGCTTTTGAAACGCATCAGGTAGGGGCGTTGCTGCCACAGGCTGAACGCACGCGTGCCCAGTTGCACCACGCTTTCCACCTTGCGCTCCAGCCAGGGGCGGTCGATGTCGGGGAACAGCTCGAACAAGGAGCGGCCCTGTACCTGATCCGGGCCCAATCCCGAGTGGTTTTCCATAAAGGCGTTCCACACCTCGACGCGGTACTGGCGGTCGAGCACTACCACGCCGACGTCGATGCACTGCACGATGTCGAGCAGCCAGTGGACTTCCTTGATATCGATCTGCGCGGGCATGGCCTTACTCCATCAGGTAGCCGATCTTGGCGGTCAGGCGCTTGATCGAGTCTTCGGTGAACAACAGCAGCAGGTCGAAATGAATGGCGTGGCCCTCCAGGCTGTAGCTGATCTCCACGGCCAGGGTCTTGCGCCAGCGCTGGCGGTTGACCTGGATGAGCTGGTCAAGGCTGGCATGCTGGCCCAGTAGCTGCGGGTGGCCCTGGGAAAAGCGCAGGTCGAGTTGCTCGGCAACGCCGGCCAGGCAAGCACCGATCAGGATACTGGCCAGGTCCAGGAGCATCTCCGAGGTTTGCGCTTCGTTCTTTGGCTGCCAGCCGAGCAGGCGCGCCATGTCGTTCACTTCCGAATCATGGAACAGCAGCAGCGCTTCGCCGGCGATGGCTTCGCCGATGAAGCCCTGGCAGATGGCGCTGAAGCGCTCGCCGCGCTGGGCGTCGAGCAGGGTCATGTGCAGTTCGCTGACTTCGAAGATGTTCACCTGTGGCACCGGCAGCTGCACGAATACTCCGAGCACCTTGGCCAGCAGCGCAGCGGCGCGGCCCATGGCGACGTTGCTCACCTCGCGCAGGGCATCACGGAAGCTGACCTTGAACTCCGACAATGCCGCAGCCTGGGCCTGCGCGGCCGGTGTGGCCTGAGGGTCGAACAGTTTCAGATCGATCAGCGTCTGGCGCAGGATTTCCGGATCGGCTGGTTTCTTGATGAATGCCAGCGCACCCAGTTCGCGTACGCGACGCACGGCTTCTTCCTGCACGTCGCCGGACACCACGATGACCTGGCTCTTGAGCGCTTCGGCGCGCAGCGCCGCGAGGGTCTGGTAGCCGTCGAGCACCGGCATGGTCAGGTCGAGCAGCATGACCTGGCCCAGGCCCTGTCGGATCAGCGCCAGCGCCTCCTCGCCGTTGCTCGCCTGACTGAGGGAAACCGGCCATTCAGCCGGCAAGGCGCGGATCAATTGCTTGCGCGCCATATTGGAGTCGTCGCAGACCAGCAGCGGGATCACGGCGGGGGATTACCTGTGTGGGAGAGCGCTGAAGCTCAGCATAGTCGCAGCCCGTGCGGCGTCACAGTGGTTTCAGCGGTTTTTCAGGCGTAGGGCGGGTTAAACCCGCCAACCGGATATGGCGGGTTGCACCCGCCCTACGGCCTTAGCCAGTCCGTAGGGTGGGCTTCAGCCCACCGACAGCGGCCAGCTTTGGTGGGCTGAAGTGGAGCGCCGCCCGGCCCACCACAACTACACGGCTTGTAACCAGTCGAGTACGCCCTGCGCCGCGACCCGCCCGCTGGCGAAACACGCAGTGAGTAGATAGCCGCCGGTGGGCGCTTCCCAGTCGAGCATCTCGCCGGCGCAGAACACGCCGGGCAGTGCCTTGAGCATCAGACCGTCATCCAGTGCCGCGAAGGGCACGCCGCCGGCGCTGCTGATTGCCTCATCCAACGGCCGGGGGTGCAACAGGGTAATCGGCAGCGCCTTGATCCAGGGCGCCAGATCGGCCGGCTCGGCAAAGGCAGCAGCAGGTGCCAGCTCGCGCAATAGCGCGGCCTTCACGCCGTCGAGTCCCGCCTGGCGATGCAGGTGCTTGGCCAACGAGTGCTTGCCACGCGGCTTGGCCAGCGCCTGTTGCACCTTGGTCAGTGGCATCTGCGGCAGCAGATCGAGGTGGATCAGCGCCTGGCCATCGGCCTCGATGGCGCGGCGGATGTCGGCGGAAAAGGCGTACACCAGGCTGCCTTCGATACCGCCAGCCGTCAGCACGAACTCGCCGATACGCGCGGGCTGATCGGGCAAAGCGAGGGCGACGTTCTTCAGTGGCGCGCCGGCGAACTTGTCGCGCAGGTAGTCGCTCCAGCCGGCGACCTCGAAACCGCAGTTGCTCGGTTTCAACGCCGCCACTTCGATGCCGCGCGCCTGCAACAGCGGTACCCAGGCGCCGTCTGAGCCCAGGCGCGCCCAGCTGCCGCCGCCCAGTGCCAGCAGGCAGGCATCGCTGACTATGGCGCGTTCGCCGTCCGGCCCGGCGATGCGCAGGCTGCCATCTTCGTTCCAGCCCAGCCAGCGGCTGCGGGTGTGGATCACCACGCCCAGCTCGCGCAGGCGGCGCAGCCAGGCGCGCAGCAACGGCGCGGCCTTCATGTCGCTGGGGAACACGCGGCCGGAGGTGCCGACGAAGGTGTCGATGCCCAGGCCATGAATCCAGGCACGCAGGGCATCGGCATCGAACTCACGCAGCAGCGCCGCGACCTCGCCCTGGCGCTCGCCGTAACGGCCGATAAAGGCGTCCTTGGGCTCGGAGTGGGTGATGTTCATGCCGCCAACGCCCGCCAGCAGGAACTTGCGCCCCACCGAGGGCATGGCATCGAACAGCTCCACGCACACGCCGACTTGCGCCAGCACTTCGGCAGCCATCAGCCCGGCAGGGCCGCCGCCGATAATGGCAACGTGATGAGCGTTGGGGGACGTGCGTGTGGTCATGGCGGCGGAACGGTCCGAGAAAGGCTGCGCATTCTACCCGAGAGCCTTGCGGCCTTGTCATTTGCTCGGGGTTGGGGCAGGTTCTGTTCGAACCTTTTTCGGCTGGAGCCTGCCATGTCCCAAATCTGTCCCGACATCGATCCCGATGGCCTGATCGAATATTCGGTGGTCTACACCGACCGCTCGCTGAACCATATGTCGCAGTCGTTCCAGGGTGTGATGCGCGATATCTCCGCCACCCTGAAACAGGTCTACAACGCCCATGCCGTGGCGGTGGTACCGGGAAGCGGCACCTATGGCATGGAAGCGGTTGCACGGCAACTGGCGACCGAGCAGAAGTGCCTGGTGATCCGCAACGGCTGGTTCAGCTACCGCTGGACGCAGATTTTCGACATGGGCCGCATTCCAGCCGAGGCCCAGGTGCTCAAGGCGCGCCCGGTCGCCGATGGCCCTCAGGCTGCCTTCGCGCCGGCGCCGCTGGACGAGGTGCTGGCCACCATCGCCGCCGAGAAACCACAGGTGGTGTTCGCCCCGCACGTGGAAACCTCTTCGGGGATGATCCTGCCGGATGATTACCTGCGCGCGGTGAGCGATGCGGTACATGCCGTCGGTGGCCTGTTCGTGCTCGACTGCATCGCCTCCGGCACCCTCTGGGTGGACATGCGGGCCTGTGGCATCGATGTGCTGATCAGCGCCCCGCAGAAGGGCTGGAGCGCCTCGCCCTGCTGCGCCCTGGTGATGCTGAGCGAGGCAGCCCAGGCGCGTGTCGAGGCGACCCAGAGCACCAGCTTCGCCTGTGACCTGAAGAAGTGGCTGCAGATCATGCAGGCCTACGAGCAGGGCGGTCATGCCTACCACGCCACCATGCCCAGCGATGCCCTGGCGCGTTTCCGCGATGCCATGCTGGAGGCCAAGGCCCTCGGCTTCGCGAAGGTACGTGAGCAACAGCAGGAGCTCGGTGACCGGGTTCGTGCACTACTGGCTGCGCGCGGCTTCAGGAGCGTTGCTGCCAAGGGCTTCGAGGCGCCGGGCGTGGTGGTCTGCTACACCGACGATGCGCAGATCAAGACCGGCGCCAAGTTCGCCGCCATTGGCCTGCAGATCGCTGCCGGCGTACCGCTGCAGTGCGACGAGCCGGCGGACTTCCAGACTTTCCGCCTTGGTCTGTTCGGCTTGGACAAACTGGGCAACATCGACCGCACCGTGACCACACTGGAGCAGGCGTTGGACAAGGTGCAGGCCGGCTGATCCTTAGCGCAACCCTCGCGCCGCCCACACCCTTGCGGCGCTGTGATGGAGGATGCCGTGGCGGCGGGCGAGGGCGACGTGATCCTTCGAGTAACCGCCGCCTATCACCCCCAGCACCGGAATGTCGCGCCCCAGGCAGTGCTGCAGCACGGCTTCATCGCGGGCGGCCAGGCCGTCGTCGGTGAGTTGCAGGTAGCCCAGGGCATCGTCTTTATGCACGTCGACACCTGCGTCGTAGAGCACTAGGTCCGGCTGGTAGATCGGCAGCAGGTAGTTCAGCGTGTCGTCCACCACTTTCAGGTAATCGGCGTCGCCCATGCCGCGTGGCAGGGGGATGTCCCAGTCGCTCTGCGCCTTGCGCGCCGGGAAGTTCTGTTCGCAGTGCAGCGATACGGTGATCGCGTCCGGCTCGTTTTCCAGCAGCCGTGCGGTGCCGTCGCCCTGGTGCACGTCGCAGTCGAAGATCAGCACGCGGTGCACGCGACCCGCTTCGAGCAGGTAACGGGCGATCACCGCCAGGTCGTTGAAGATGCAGAAACCCGAGGGAAAGTCATAGTGCGCATGGTGCGTGCCGCCAGCCAGGTGGCAGGCCAGGCCGTGGCGCAGGGCCAGTTCGGCGGTCAGCAACGAGCCGCCCACGGCGCGCACGGTGCGCTGCGCCAGCGCTTCGCTCCAGGGCAGGCCGAGGCGGCGCTGATCCTCGGAGGGCAGCTCGCCGGCCATGTAGCGGGCGATGTAGTCCGGGCAATGAACCAGGGCGAGAATCTCCGCCGGGCACAGCTCCGGGCGTTGCAGTTCGGCATCGCTGGTCAGGCCGCTATCGACCAGGTGATCGCGCAGCAGGCGGAATTTCTTCATGGGGAAGCGATGCCCGGCCGGGAAGGGCGGGCTGTAATCCTCGTGGTAGACCAGCGGTAGCGGCATACAATGACGACTCAAGCGAATTGACGGCTTATGGTCGCAGCCAATCGAGACAACTGCCATGCCCCTGATCGAAACCTCCACCGAACGCCTGCTGCTGCGCGCCTGGCGCGACAGTGATCTGCCGGCGCTGGTCGCGCTGAATGCCGATATCGAGGTGATGCGCCATTTCCCTGAGCCGCTGGATGCCGAGCAGAGTGCCCAGTTGCTGGCGCGCTTGCGTGCACATCACGAGCAACATGGGTTCACCTTCTGGGCACTGGAGCGGCGCGACGACGGCGAGCTGATCGGTTTCACCGGTCTGGCTCAGGTCGGTTTCGAGGCGCCCTTCGTACCGGCTGTGGAAATTGGCTGGCGTCTTGCTCGGGCGCACTGGCGCCAGGGCTATGCCAGCGAGGCGGCGCGTGCGGCACTGGCTGTGGCGTTCGAACGCCTCGCGCTGGACGAGGTGGTGAGCTTTACCGTGCCTGCCAACCTGCCGTCGCAGGCGGTGATGCGCAGTATCGGCATGCAGCGTGACGAAAGTGGCGATTTTCTCCATCCGCGTGTGCCGGATGGCCACCCGATGCAACCTCACGTGCTCTATCGCATCCGCCGTGAGCAGTGGCAGGCGCAGCAATGAGCGAGGTGCTTGCCTATCACCAGCTCAGCAAGCATGAGCCTGAACGTTTCGCGCCGGGGCCGGGACGTCTGGATTGGGCGACTCAGCCCGCGCCGTTTCGCCGCTACGAGGGCGCACGGCTGATCGAGCTGTACCACCGCCCGATGGAAGAGGGGCCAGCGTACGACACTGTATTCGCCGGTCCGCAGGCAGCACCCGCGCCAGTGGATCTGGCCAGCATCTCGCAGCTGCTGTACGACAGCCTGGCTATCTCCGCCTGGAAGGAGGCTGGCGGCAGCCGCTGGGCGCTGCGGGTCAACCCGTCATCCGGCAATCTGCACCCGACCGAGGCCTATCTGTTGCTGCCGCCGGGGGGCGTGGATGAGGGCGGTGTGCTGGCCCACTACGCGCCGGATATGCATGCGCTGGAGGTGCGCAGCGAGCTACCGCCGCCGCTTGGCCGGCAGCTTGCCGACAGTCTGCCGCCCGGTGGCTTTCTCCTGGGGCTGAGCAGCATCGTCTGGCGCGAGGCCTGGAAGTATGGTGAGCGCGCCTACCGTTACTGCCAGCACGACCTGGGGCATGCCCTGGCGGCGCTAGCCATCGCCGCTAGCGTGCAGGGGTGGCAGGTGCGCATGCTGCATGGCGTGGCCGAGGCTCGTCTGGACGGCCTGCTGGGACTGGACGGAGACGACTTTCATGAGGCCGAACACGGCGACTGCCTGCTGTGGATCGGCCCGGCGCAAGCGATGGAGTTCGCGCTGCCCGAAACCCTGCTGAACGGGTTGGCGCACCTCGAGCGGATTGGGGCGCCCAATCGTCTGTCGCGCGAGTATCGCCACTGGCCCGAGTTGCAACGCGTACACGCACTGTGCCGCGCGCCGGCGCGTGCGCGTGCTGCCTGGAGCGCGGAGGCAGCCAGCGCTCGCAATGACAACCCCGGCCTGCCGCTGCGGCCGATCCTGCATCGCCGGCGCAGTGCGCAGGCCATGGACGGCCGCAGCGGCATCCAGGCCGAACTGCTGCTGGCCTGGCTGCGCCGCCTGCTGCCGCAGCACTCGCCGGTAACCTTCGCCGTGAGCGCCGAGCCGAGCGAGATCGATCTGCTGCTCTTCGTGCACCGCGTGCAGGGGCTGGCGCCGGGGTTGTATTGGCTGGATCGCACGGGCAACGGTGTACAGCCGCTACGCGAGGATTACCAATGGCAGCGAGTGGATGCCGAGCTGCCGCTGTACCGCCTGCTCGAAGGCGATGCCCGTGGTCTGGCGGGATTTCTCAGTTGCGACCAGGACATCGCCGCCGATGGCTGCGTGGCCTTGGCCATGCTGGCGCGGGTGGAGCGCGCCCTGGCCAATGGCACCTGGCGCTATCCCAGGCTCTATTGGGAGTGTGGCCAGATCGGTCAGTTGCTCTATCTGGAAGCCGAAGCGGCAGGGCTTTCCGGTACGGGCATCGGTTGCTATTTCGACGATGCTTTGCGCGAGTTGCTTGGAGATGCCGACAGCGGGCTGCAAAGTCTTTACCATTTCACCCTTGGCCGCGCCGTTTGGGATGAACGCCTGACATCGCTGCCGGCCTACCCGCAATTGCGTATACCCCCATGCAAGGAGACGACACCCCATGACTCAGGTTCTCGATGATCTGGTGGCGCTGCTCAGCCTGGAGCAGATCGAGGAAAACCTGTTCCGTGGCCGCAGCCAGGATCTTGGTTTTCGCCAGCTGTTCGGCGGCCAGGTGCTTGGCCAGTGCATCTCCGCTGCCAGCCAGACGGTCGAGGAAGCGCGTCACGTGCATTCCATGCACGGCTACTTCCTGCGCCCTGGCGATGCCAGCCTGCCGGTGGTCTATCAGGTCGAGCGTACCCGCGATGGTGGCAGCTTCAGCACCCGTCGCGTGGTGGCGGTGCAGAAGGGCAAGCCGATCTTCTTCTGCAGTGCGTCGTTTCAATATGAAGAAGAGGGCTTCCACCACCAGAGTCAGATGCCGGACGTACCCGGCCCCGAGGGCTTGAAGTCGGAAACCGATCTGGCGCGGATGGTGGCACCAATGATCCCCGAGCGCATGCGCGAGCGTGCGATCAGCGACAAACCCATCGAGATTCGCCCGGTCACCCTGATCAACCCCTTTGCTCCGCAGCCTTGCGAACCGGTCAAGTACGTGTGGTTCCGCGCCGCTGGCGACCTGCCGGACGACCCGCAGTTGCACAAGTACCTGCTGGCCTATGCCAGTGACTTCAATCTGCTGACCACCTCGATGCAGCCGCATGGCGTGTCGGTGTTCCAGAAATTCATGCAGGTGGCGAGTCTCGACCATTCGCTGTGGTTCCACCGCAACCTGCGCATGGACGACTGGTTGCTGTATGCCATGGACAGCCCCTGGGCGGGCAATGCTCGTGGTTTCTCCCGCGCCAGCATCTACAACCGCCAGGGCGAGCTGGTCGCGTCGGTGGCTCAGGAGGGGCTGACGCGCGTGCGCGAGGACTGGAAGTGAAGGTACTGCGCGAAGCACGTCACTGGGTGTTCGACATGGACGGCACCCTGACCCTGGCGGTGCATGATTTCCCGGCGATCAAGCGGGCGCTGGGCATTCCTCAGGAAGACGACATCCTCCACCACCTGGCGGCGCTACCGGCAGACGAGGCAGCAGCCAAGCATGCCTGGCTGCTGGAGCACGAACGCGAGCTGGCAGTGGCCTCACGCCCGGCACCAGGGGCCATCGAGCTGGTGAGGGCGCTGTGCGAGCGCGGCTGCCAGCTCGGCATCCTGACTCGCAATGCCCATCCGTTGGCCCTGCTGACCCTGCAGGCCATAGGCCTCGATGACTGCTTCGCCACGGCCGATATCCTCGGCCGCGACGAGGCACCGCCCAAACCGCACCCGGGCGGTTTGCTGCATCTGGCCGAGCGCTGGGCGGTCAAACCGCAGGAACTGGTGATGGTCGGCGACTACCGCTTCGACCTCGAATGCGCCCAGGCTGCGGGCGCGCGCGGCGTACTGGTCAACCTGCCGGACAACCCCTGGCCGGAGCTGACCGAGTTGCATGCGCAGGATTGCGCGCAGCTGCTGGCTGCGTTGGCCTGAGTGGCGGCACGGCGCTCTTAGGGCGAAATCGGGGCGAGCGGATCGCGAATGAATTCGCTCCTACAGAGAGGGCACTGCGCAGCAGTCGCCTTCAACGTTCTCGGAGGCCTCGGGTGTCTGCCACTGAATCATGCGGCTTCAGATTTCTGTAGGAGCGAATTCATTCGCGAAAGCGAACTTCAGGCCGCATCCGAATTGCCGCCATACAGCTATCGCCAAGCCTCAGGGTCCCGGATTTCATCCGGGCTACGGTGCGGCGTCAGTCCGTCAGAACTCGTACAAAAAAACGCCCCCGCAAAGACTGCGGGGGCGGCGCGTTGGGGAAGGTCGTCCTTGAAGCGGGTTACGCGCGGTCAACCTTGTGGAGCATTGCTCCCCGTATCGCTCCAGCCACCACCCAGGGCCTTGTACAGCTCGACTTCGCTGCTGAGCTGGGCCAGGCGGTCGGTGATCAGCTGCTGGCGCACGCTGAACAGCTGGCGCTGGGCATCGAGCAGGGTCAGATAGCTGTCCACACCCGTGCGGTAGCGGCGCTCGGCCAAGTCGTAGTAGGTCTCGGTGGTCTCCAGCAGGGCGCGTTGGGCGTCCAGCTGTTGGCGATAGGTGGTGCGTGCGGCGAGGCGGTCAGCGACTTCCTGGAAGGCCACCTGGATGGCTTTCTCATACTCGGCGACGCGGATATCGCTTTGCAGCTCGGCATAGTCGAGGTTGGCGCGCAGGCGGCCGGCGTTGAAGATCGGCAGGCTGATCTGCGGCTGGAACAGCCAGGTGCCCGAGCCGCTGTCGAACAGGCCGGACAGTTGGCTGCTGGCGGTGCCGGCATTGGCGGTCAGGCTGATGCTGGGGAAGAACGCCGCGCGCGCTGCGCCGATATTGGCGTTGGCCGCCTTGAGCTGGTACTCGGCCTGCAGCAGGTCGGGGCGACGCTGCAGCAGGTCGGCGGGCAAGCCGGCAGGAACCTGTTCCAGCAGTTCGGCATTGAGCGCCAGGCCCTGCGGCAGGTCGGCCGGCAGGCCGGTGCCGAGCAGTTGGGTCAGGGCGTTGCGATCCTGGGCGACCAGGCGCTGGTACTGGGCCAGGCTGACGCGGGCGCTGTCCACCGAGCTGCGCGCCTGGCTCAGGGCCAGGGCGTCGGCGACGCCGACGTCGAAGCTGCGTTGGGTCAGCTGGTAGCTTTCTTCGAAGGTCTTCAGGGTGTCCTGGGTCAGCTGCAGCAGCGCCTGATCTGCCTGCCATTGCAGGTAGGCGTTGGCGACGCTGGCCACCAGGCTGATCTGCGTGCTGCGCTGCGCCTGTTCGGTAGCCAGGTACTGCTGCAGGGCCTGCTCGCTGAGGCTGCGGATACGGCCAAAGAAATCCAGCTCCCAGGCGTTGACGCCCAGGGTCGCGCTGTACTGGCCGCTGGTGCGGGCTTCGCCGGTCTGGTTCAGATCGGCCGGCAGGCGCTGGCGCGTGCCGGCGCCGTCAGCGGACACCGAGGGCAGCAGGTCGGCGCGCTGGATGCGGTACAGCGCGCGGTAGGCCTCGACGTTCAGTGCGGCGACGCGCAGGTCGCGGTTGTTCTCCAGCGCCACCTGCACCAGTCGCTGCAGTGCCGGGTCGCGGAAGAACTCGCGCCATTGCAGGTCTGCTGCGGAGCGGCTGCCCTCGCTGGCGGCGTTGCCATAGGCCTCGCCTTGCGGCCAGTCTGCGGCCACCGGAGCGTCAGGGCGTTCATAGTTGGGAATCAGGCTGCAGCCGCTGAGCAGAGCAGCGGCCACGGCCAGGGACAACAGGGACTGCCTCATTGCAGTACCTCCTTCTCGTTTTCACTGGCCGGCTCGGGGCGCTTCTTCTCGAAAATCGAGCAGACCACTACGTAGAACAGCGGAATCCAGAAGATCGCCAGGATCATCGCGCTGAGCATGCCGCCGATCACCCCGGTGCCGATGGCGTGCTTGCTGCCCGCGCCGGCACCACTGGCGATGGCCAGCGGCAGACAGCCGAGGATGAACGCCAGCGAGGTCATGATGATCGGGCGCAGACGCATGCGGCAGGCTTCGATGGCCGCTTCGGCGAAGGTCATGCCCTGTTCGTACTGCGCCTTGGCAAACTCGACGATAAGGATCGCGTTACGCGCCGACAGACCAATGGTGGTGAGCAGGCCGACCTTGAAGAACACGTCGTTGGACAGCCCGCGCAGCTCGGTGAACAGCAGCGCGCCGATGATCCCCAGCGGCACCACCAGCATCACCGAGAACGGGATCGACCAGCTCTCGTACAGCGCTGCCAGGCAGAGGAACACGACGATGGCCGAGATCACGAACAATGCCGTGGTCTGCGAGCCGGCCAGGCGCTCCTCGTAGGACAGACCGGTCCAGGAGTAGCCGACGCCCTGCGGCAGTTGCGAGGCGATTTCCTCGACGGCAGCCATGGCATCACCGGTGCTGTAGCCGGGCGCCGGCGCACCGAGGATTTCCACCGCCGACACGCCGTTATAGCGCGCCAGCTTGGGCGGGCCGTAAGTCCACTCGCCACTGGCGAAGGCGCTGAACGGCACCATGCGGCCCTGGTCGTTGCGCACGTACCACTTGTTCAGGTCTTCCGGGGCCATACGTGCGTCGGCCACGCCCTGCAGGTAGACCTTCTTCACCCGACCGCGGTCGATGAAGTCGTTGACGTAACTGGCACCCCAGGCGATCGACAGGGTGCTGTTGATGTCCGACAGCGAGAGGCCGAGGGCGCGGGCGCGCTCGTCGTCGATCAGCAGCTGGTACTGCGCTTCGTCGCGCAGGCCGTTGGCGCGCACGCTGTCGAGCACCGGATGCTGGTTGGCCAGCTGCAGGAACTTGTCGCGTGCTTCGTTCATCACCTGGTGACCGACGCCAGCCTGGTCCTGCAGGAAGAAGTTGAAACCGGTGGCGTTACCCATCTCCATCACCGCCGGCGGGGCGAAGGCGAACACCATCGCATCACGGAAGCTGAAGAAGTGCATCTGCGCCCGTTGCGCCAGTGCGGCTACGCCATTCTCCTCACCCGGACGTTCGCCCCAGGGCTTGAGCATGATGAAGGCCATACCGGAGCTCTGGCCGCGGCCGGCGAAGTTGAAGCCGGTAACGGTGAATACCGATTTGACCGTGCTGGCCTCGTCGTTGAGCAGGTATTCACGCATCTCGTCGACCACCACCTGGGTACGTTCGGCGCTGGAGCCGGACGGCGTCTGCACCTGGGCGAACAATACGCCCTGGTCTTCCTCGGGCAGAAACGCGGTGGGGATGCGAGTGAACATCCAGGCCATGATGGCGATGATGACCAGATACAGGATCAGGTACGGCGCCTTGCGTTTGATCATGCCCGCAACACCGCGCTGATAGGCATTGCTGCCGCGCTCGAAGGTGCGGTTGAACCAGCCGAAGAAGCCGCGTTTGGCTTCGTGGTGGTCACTGTCGATGGGCTTGAGCAGGGTGGCGCACAGCGCCGGGGTGAAGACCAGCGCCACCAGCACCGACAGTGCCATGGCCGAGACGATGGTGATGGAGAACTGCCGGTAGATCACCCCGGTGGAGCCGCCGAAGAAGGCCATTGGCAGGAACACCGCCGACAGCACCAGGGCGATACCGACCAGCGCACCCTGGATCTGGCCCATGGATTTCTTGGTCGCCTCCTTGGGCGACAGGCCATCCTCGCGCATCACTCGCTCGACGTTCTCCACCACCACGATGGCGTCGTCCACCAGCAGGCCGATGGCCAACACCATGGCGAACATGGTCAAGGTGTTGATGGAGAAGCCGAACGCGGCGAGCACACCGAAGGTTCCCAGCAGTACCACCGGCACCGCCATGGTCGGGATGATGGTGGCGCGCAGGTTCTGCAGGAACAGGAACATCACCAGGAACACCAGCACGATGGCTTCGAACAGGGTGTGTACCACCCCTTCGATGGAAGCCGAAATAACCGGCGTGGTGTCATAGGGGAAGACCACTTCCATGCCGGCCGGGAAGAACGGCTCGAGATTGGCGATGGTTTCACGTACCGCCTTGGCAGTGTCCAGGGCGTTGGCGCCAGTGGCCAGGCGAACCGCCAGGCCGGAGGCCGGCAGGCCGTTGAACTGCGCGTTGATCGCGTAGTTCTCGCCGCCGAGCTCGACCTTGGCCACGTCGCCCAGGCGCACCTGGGAACCATCGGTCTGCACCTTGAGGAGGATCTTGCGGAACTCTTCCGGGCTCTGCAGGCGGGTCTTGCCGATGATGGTGGCGTTGAGCTGGTTGCCCGGCGAGGCGGGCAGGCCGCCGAACTGGCCGGAGGAAATTTGCACGTTCTGCGCCTGGATGGCGCTGCGCACATCGACCGGGGTCAGTTGGAAACTGTTGAGCTTGGCCGGATCGAGCCAGATGCGCATGGCGTACTGCGCGCCGAACACCTGGAAGTCACCGACGCCCTTGGTCCGCGAGATCGGGTCCTGCAGGTTGGAAACGATGTAGTCGGAGAGGTCCTCACGGGTCATGCTGCCGTCTTTCGACACCACGCCGATGACCATGAGGAAGTTCTTCACCGACTTGGTCACGCGGATGCCCTGTTGCTGCACTTCCTGCGGCAACAACGGAGTGGCCAGTTGCAGTTTATTCTGCACCTGGACCTGAGCGATGTCCGGGTTGACCCCCTGTTCGAAGGTCACGACGATTTCCATGCTGCCGTCGGAGTTGCTGGCCGAGCTGACATAGCGCAGCCCGTCGATACCATTAAGCTGCTGTTCGATCACCTGCACCACGGTGTCCTGCACCGTCTGCGCGGAGGCGCCCGGGTAGCTGACCTGGATGGAAACGGCGGGCGGCGCGATGCTTGGATACTGGTTGATCGGCAGCTTGAGGATGGACAGGCCACCCGCCAGCATGATCACCAGGGCGATCACCCAGGCGAAGATCGGCCGGTCGATAAAGAATCTGGACATTCAGTACTTCTCCGTTAGTCCTGGCCGTTGGCTTGTTCGGCGTCTTGGGCAGGCTGTTCGGTCTTGACGTTCGTCGCCGGCACGGCCTTCACCTCGGCGCCAGGCTGCACGAACTGCAGGCCTTCGGTGATCAGGCGGTCGCCTTCCTGCAGGCCATCCTCGACCAGCCAGGCGCTGCCGGCGGTGCGATCGGCCTTGAGCACACGCTGCTCCACCTTGTTGTCGGCGCCCACCACCATCGCTGTCGGCTCGCCGCGCTGGTTGCGGGTCACACCCTGCTGCGGGGCGAGGATGGCGTTTTGCTTGACCCCGGAAAGCAGCTCGGCATGCACGAACATGCCCGGAAGCAGCAGATGGTCCGGATTGGGGAAAACGGCGCGCAGGGTCACCGAGCCGGTGCTTTCGTCCACCGCGACTTCGGAGAATTCGAGGGTGCCTTCATGGGCGTAGCGGCTGCCGTCCTCCAGCTTCAGCGCGACCTTGGCGGCGTTCTCGCTAGCCTTCTGCAGACGGCCTTCGGCCATGTCGCGGCGCAGGCGCAGCAGTTCCTTGCTCGACTGGGTGACGTCGACGTAGATCGGGTCGAGTTGCTGGATGGTGGCCATGGCGTTGGCTTGGCCGTTGCTGACCAGCGCGCCTTCGGTCACTGCGGAACGGCCGATGCGCCCGCTGATCGGCGCCATCACCTTGGTGTAGCGCAGGTCGATACGCGCCTGCTCCAGTGCGGCGTCGGCCTGCAGGCTGGCGGCGCGGGCTTCGTCGTAGGCCTGCTGGCTGACGGCTTTGTCGTTGACCAGCAGCTTGTAGCGATCAGACAGCGATTTGGCGGACAGCTGCGTGGCCTGGGCGCTCTTGTATGCCGCTTCGTAGGTGGCGGGGTCGATCTGGTACAGCTGCTGACCTGCCTTGACCTCGCTGCCTTCGGTGAACAGACGCTTCTGAATGATGCCGTTGACCTGAGGGCGCACCTCGGCGATGCGATAGGCGCTGGTACGACCTGGCACTTCACTGGTCAGGGTGAAGGGTTTGGCCTCGAGCGTAATCACTCCGACTTGCGGCGTTTGCTGGGTCTGGGGGGCGCTGGATTCCTGGCAGCCGGTAAGACTGAGCATTGCCACGGCGATGGCGGAAACCAAGACAGCGAAGGCTGGCTTCGAGTGCATCTGAGAACCTCGTTTTATCGAATCATGGCCCAAGGGGCGAAGGGTACGAAGGCAGGGGAAAAAATCGATGGAGGAATATACTTACGTACGTGAATGTTTGTAAATGCCTAAAGCTGCCTGCATACTCTCGCCCGTCCTTCCTTACCGAAGGATTACTGCAAGGCAAAAGTAGGTGACAAATGGCCAGAAGGACCAAAGAGGAAGCGCAGGCGACGCGGGTGCAAATACTCGATGCTGCTGAGCGGGTGTTCCATGCCCAGGGCGTTTCCCGTGCGTCGCTGGCCGAAGTGGCGAAAGAAGCCGGCGTCAGTCGCGGCGCCATCTATTGGCATTTCGAGAACAAGATAGACCTGTTTCAGGCGATGCTCGAACGCCTGCGCCTGCCGCTCGAGGAACTGGCGCGTGCCAGCGAGAGTGAGGACGAGCCCGACCCGCTGGGCTGCATGCGTGAATTGCTGATCACGGCGCTGACACGGCTGGCTTGTGAGCCACAGACTCACCGCACCCATGACATCCTGCGCTACAAATGCGAATACACCGGTGAGCTGCTTGGACTGCGTGAACGCATGCAGGCGCTGAGCCTGGAGTGCGATCAACGTATCGCCAAGGCATTGGGCAATGCAGTCAACAAGGGCCAGTTGCCCGAGGATCTGGATTGCGCGCGAGCGGCCGTGTGCCTGCATGCCTATATGGAAGGCATTGAGGCCAACTGGCTACTGGTGCCCAATTTCGACCTGGCGCAGCAGGCGCCTGCGCTGGTCGACACTGTGTTGGATATGTTGCGCAGCCCGGCGTTGCGCCTGATGACTGGCGGCCTGGCGAGGTAGGGTGCGCCGTGCACACCGAGGGCTAGCCCGTTTTTTTCGGTGCGCACAGCACATCCAGCGTCATTGCAATCAGGGCTGAGGTTCAGCTTGCCTGACGCTGCACGGGCCAGTCGGGCAGGTTATGCGGCGCGCGCAGCCGCGCTTCGAGCTTGGCAACGAACTGCTGCGCCTCTTCTTCGCTGCGAAAACTCACGCAATGCTGATCCAGGCGCACCTGCCACAGGCATTCGCCACCCTGATTCTGCGGTTGGACGACAATCTTCATGTTGACCACCTCCTTGAGCTGCGACGAGTCGTCGACGCTACTTGGGGAAAGTCAGGATAGTCCGCTCACATGACCTTATTCTGACGTGGGTCAAAGGGTCGACCAGCGTTAAGAACGCTTTGCGATAAGCAGCGTGATGACGGGGCTGGATGCAAGAGCTGGCGGGCTGAAGCCCACCCTACGCCCACCTTAAGGGAGTGCCGTGGTTTGTCGGATGGGCCGGGCGACGATCCGCTTCAGCCCACCACACCATCGGGCCTCAGAACCCTTCGAGTACGATCTTGCCCTTGGCCTTGCCACTCTCCAGCAACGCATGGGCGCGACGCAGGTTGGCGGCATTGATGGTGCCGAAATGCTCACCGAGGGTGGTCTTGAGCACGCCGGCGTCGACCAGCTCGGAGACCCGCTCCAGCAGACGATGCTGCTTGATCATGTCTGCGGTCTGGTACAGCGAACGGGTGAACATCAGCTCCCAGTGCAGCGACAGGCTCTTGAGCTTGAGCTGCATCACGTCCAGCGGTTGCAGCGGGTCGTCGATCAGCGCCAGACGCCCCTGCGGCGCCAGGCACTCGACCAGTTGCGCGTAGTGCTGGTCGGTCTGGGTCAGGCTGGCGACATGGGTGACCTGGCCGATGCCAATGCGCGCCAGTTCCTCGCTCAGCGGCTTGCTGTGATCGATCACATGATGTGCGCCCAGATCACGAACCCAGGCCTGGGTTTCCGGGCGCGAGGCAGTGCCGATCACGGTCAGGCCGGTCAAGTGGCGCGCCAGTTGGGTGAGGATCGAACCGACGCCACCGGCGGCGCCGACGATCAGCAGGCTCTGGCCCTGGTCTACCGAGCCCTCGGCGACTTGCAGGCGCTCGAACAGCAGTTCCCAGGCAGTGATGGCAGTCAGTGGCAGGGCGGCAGCTTCAGCGAAAGACAGGCTGCCCGGCATATGGCCAACGATGCGTTCATCGACCAGGTGCAGTTCGCTGTTGGCACCAGCACGGTCGATGGCGCCGGCATAGAACACTCGGTCGCCGGGCTGGAACAGGCTGACCTCGCTGCCCACAGCTTTGACGACGCCGGTTGCATCCCAACCGAGCACCTTGGCGGCACCGTTGTCCGGCGCATCGCCAAGGCGGATAACGCCATGGCGGATCTTGGTGTCGACCGGGTTGACCGAGATGGCTCGAACCTCGACCAGCAGATCGTGCGGGCCCGGAGTGGGATCGGCCAGCTGCACGTCCTGCAGCGCTTCGGGATGCTCGGCAGGCAGGGATTGGTAGTAAGCGACGGCTTTCATGGAAATGGTCCTCTGTGAGAAATCAGGTAAGGGGTTGCAGAGGGAGCAGATCGATGCCCGCAAGCCGCTCGCCGAATGTGTTGGTGAAATGTACGAAGTGAGGCGCTGCGCGGTGCTGGTCCAGTGCCTCGGCGTCGCGCCATTGTTCGATCATCACGAACTGGTGCGAGTCCTCCTTGTTGCGGTGCAGTGCGTACTGCAGGCAGCCTGGCTCGGCGCAAGTGGCCGTGACCAGACGTTGCAGGCCCGCGGCCACTGCCTCGGCATGTCCTGGCAGGGCCTTGATGGTGGCGATCAGTGTGAGAGCGGTGGTCATGGTTGGCTCCGGTGGAGGTAGTGGAGCTATGTTCGTTTATTTGTGTGGCAAGAAAAATAGGCTGGTAATAGAGTCTCTTTCATCATTTTTTTGAAAGTAAATGACCATGCTTCGCTTCGACGACCTGCAACTCTTCGTGCGTACCGCCGAAACCGGCAGCCTTTCCGCTGCGGCGCGGCTGCTGGATGTGTCGCCAGCCGTGGCCAGCGCCGCCCTCAAGCGTCTGGAGCAGCAACTACAGGTGCGCCTGTTGGCACGTTCGACGCGCAGCCTGCGCCTGACGCCCGAGGGCGAGCTGTATCTGGTGCATGCCCGGCTGGCGCTGCAGAGCCTGGAGGAAGGGCGCCAGCAACTGGTTGGCAGCCAGGAAGGGATTCGCGGTGTGCTGCAGTTGTCGGCGCCCTCGGATCTGGGGCGCAATACGCTGCTGCCCTGGCTCGACGAGTTCCAGAGCGAGCATCCACAACTGCAGCTGCGCCTGCTGCTGGCAGATCGGGTGACCGATCTGTTTCGTGAGCCGGTGGACATCGCCCTGCGCTACGGCGCCCCGGAGGATTCCAGCCTGGTGGCGCTGCCGGTGGCACCGGATAATCGTCGAGTGCTCTGCGCTTCGCCTTCCTATATCGCCCAGCACGGTTCGCCGCAGAGCGTAGAGGAGCTGCATCAGCACAACTGCCTGCTCTATATGTTGCATGGCCGTGCTTATGATCGTTGGCACTTTCAGGATGGCAAGCGCGAGGTGCTGATGAATGTCGCGGGTGACCGGGTCTGCGACGATGCCGATGTCACCCGGCGCTGGGCCGTGGCCGGGCGGGGTGTGGTGTACAAGTCCTGGCTGGATGTCGCCGAAGACGTGTGCGAAGGGCGCCTGCAGGTGCTGCTGCCGAACTGGCTGGGCGAGCCGACGCCTCTGTATCTGGTGTGTGCGCACCGTGCTCAGCTGAGCAAGGCGGTGCATCTGCTGCGCGAATTCGTGCAACTGCGTTGCCAGCGTTTGCTGGACGT
Organism: Ectopseudomonas mendocina; assembly: GCF_007049795.1. GTDB lineage: Bacteria > Pseudomonadota > Gammaproteobacteria > Pseudomonadales > Pseudomonadaceae > Aquipseudomonas > Aquipseudomonas mendocina_D. The sequence continues at coordinate 34,933 of NZ_SCFY01000004.1, read as the reverse complement.
TGCGCCGTGGTGTTAACACTCATCGCGATAAAGACATGAGCCTCTGCTAGACTCCTGCATCAAACGCCTGCGGCAACGCACCGCAGTGTCGCGCTGCCATCCTCTGTTTAGAGTCGCGCCCCATGAAACTGGCCCGAAAAGACCGCTCACTGACTGCCTGGGTGCTGTACTTCAGCATCCTGTTCAGTGCGTTCGTCTGCGCGATCAGCCACGGCCAGATGGCCGGCATGCAACTCAGCGGTCTGGACGGCCAGTACTGCTCGTTCGATGGCAATTTTGGCGCGGGCGCTAACCTCGATGGTTCCGGCATCGTCGCGCCGAACCCGGCCACCGGCACGGGCTGCGCCCTGGCCAGCCTGTTCAGTGCGATCATCCTGGCGGCGTTCTTCGGGCTGCTCGGTCTGCTCGCTGCAGAACGCGTGCGTCCGCTGCCAGCCCTGCATATCCCGCGTCTTTCCCGCTATCGCTGGCCTCCCGCCAACCCTCGCGCTTCTCCCTCCCTGCTTCCTGCGCTCTGAAATCGCCCGTTCGACCTGGCTTTGAGGCCAGGTCGAGTGCGGGCTTATCTAACAAAAGCCTGGAAGCCTTACATGTTTCGCATGACTACCCTGGCGCTGCTCGCCTGCAGTGCCTCCCTTTCCTGGGCGCAAGATGACGCCCTGACGCTGCCTGCCAGCACCGTATCTGCCGTTGCTGCCGAGCCCGACGAGGCTACTGGCATCAACCTGGACAAAACCATCGAGAGCGGCTCGCGCCTAAATCTCAGCGTTCGTGAAAATCCGGCCTCGGTCAGCGTGGCGGATCGGGCGACCATGGAGCGCCTGGGCGTACGCAACTTTCAAGATGCCGCCAATGCCTTGCCCGGCGTGAACGCCTCAGCACCGCCCGGCTGGGGCGGTTACGTAGCCTATCGGGGCTTCAATGGCGCGCAGATCGGCCAACTGTTCAATGGCATCAACCTGCAGTACGGCGGTTCGGCGCGTCCTGTTGGCGCCTGGATCTACGACCGAGTCGAACTGCTTGGTGGGCCGTCGTCCTTCCTCAATGGCAGTGGCGCGGTGGGCGGCAGCCTGAACTACATCACCAAGCTTGCCAGCCGTGACAAGGACAGCCTGGAAGGGCGCGTCAGCTACTCGCGCTACGACACCTGGGAAACCGCCATCGGCGTCAATCAGGCGCTCAATCAGGGCGACGGGCCGCGGCATTATGCGCGCCTGGATTACAGCCGCACTCACACTAATGGCTATATCGACCGCCAGGAAAATGGGGCCGGCAATCTGGCCTTTTCCCTGCTCAGCGATATCAACGACCAGCTCTCCCACACTCTGGCCATCGAGTACCTGGAGGAGCAGGAAGACAGCCCGTATTGGGGCTCGCCGGTGTTGCAGCCGTTGAGTGGCAAACTGCGTATCGACAAACACAACCGTTTCAACAACTACAACGTCGAGGATGGCCGCTACGAGCAACGCACTCGCTGGCTGCGCTCGATCACCGACTACCGCCTCGACGACTCTACCCAGTTGCGCAACACCTTCTACCACTACAAGGGTCAGCGCGATTACCGCAATCTCGAGCGTTACATCTACAACGCCGCGGGTACCGAAGTCTCGCGCTTGGCAGCTTATCGCCAACGGCATGATCAAGAGGTCAATGGCGACCGTTTCGAGCTGACCCATGCCGGCGATCTGTTCGGCCGGGCCAGCGACTGGGCCTTCGGTCTGGAGTACAGCCGCAACCAGCAGACCAACTACCCGCTGTCGATCTCGGCGAACTTCGACACGGTCGACCCCAACGGTTTCGACCCGGGCAAGTTTCTCGACATCCCAGGCATGGACGCCCCACGTACCAAGGGCCGCAGTACCTGGACCGATACCTCCTCTGCCTTTGTCGAGAACCGTACCCGGCTGACCGATCGTCTGGCTCTGATCACTGCGCTGCGCTACGACCATATCGACTTCGAGGTGGTCGAGCATGCGACCCGCGTCGAGCTGGATCGCCGCTGGGATGCCTTCACCGGGCGTGTCGGTCTGGTCTATGACCTCACCGATGCCATCAGCCTTTACAGCCAATACAGCACCTCGGCCGAGCCGCCAGGTGGCACGCTGACCAGCGCCTCGGTCGCCCAGGTCGCCGATTTCGACCTGAGCACCGGACGCCAGGTGGAAGTGGGCAGCAAGTTCGACTTCCTCGATGGGCGCGGCTCGGCGACAGCGGCGGCCTACCGTATCGTGCGCAAGAACATTTCGGTGCCATCTTCCAGTGTGCCAAATACCACCGAGCAGGCCGGGCAGCAGACCTCCACCGGTGTCGAACTGGCTGCTTCGTTCAAGATCACCCCGCAGTTGCTCGCCGCCGGTAACGTCGCCTGGGTACGTGCCGAATACGACGAGTTCAACGAAAACGTCGGCGGTGTGGCGGTATCGCGCAAAGGCAAGAACCCGGTGAACATTCCCGAGCGCGTGGCCAACCTCTGGCTGACCTATGACGTTGCGCCGGACTGGCAGGTGGGGGCCGATGCGCGTTATGTCTCCTCGGTCTACGCCAATACCGCCAACACCATGTGGGTGCCGTCGTACACGGTCTACGGGCTGTTCCTCAAGCACGATCTGGATGCTCACACCGAGCTCAGCGCGCGGCTGCGCAATCTCACCGACGAGACCTACGCCCGCTTCATCCACCAGAGCAACACCCAGTACTACCTGGGCGAGCCACGCAGCCTGGAAGTGGCTGTGCAGTGGCGTTACTGATGGCGCTGAAACGCCAGCTGTACCTCTGGCATCGCTGGCTGGGTATCAGCCTGTGCCTGCTGATGGCGCTGTGGTTCGTCTCCGGGGTGGTGATGCTGTATGTCGGCTACCCCAAGCTGACCGGCAGCGAGCGCCTCGGGCATCTACCGGCACTGCCCACGAGCTGCTGCGCCGAGGTGCCGGCGCAATGGGCGCAGCTGCCGTTGCAGCGGCTGCGCCTGAGCAGCCTGGGCGGCCAGCCGTTCTATCTGCTGGAGCTGGCCGACGGGCGCCGCGTGACCCTCGATGCGCTCAGAGGTGAGCCCCTGGCGCGCGCCGACGAAGCCTGGGCGCTGGCTGGCGCCCGGCAATATGCCGGCGACGTGCCGCTGCGCTATCGCGGCCAGTTCGAGGAAGATGTCTGGACGCATTCACGTGCGCTGGATACCGAGCGCCCATTGCATCTGGTCGAGCTGGGCGATGCCGAGCGTACCTGGCTTTACCTGTCGGGCAAGACTGGCGAAGTAGTGCGTGATGCCAGCCTGCAGGAGCGGCGCTGGAATTGGCTGGGTGCCTGGTTGCACTGGCTCTATCCGCTACGTAGTGGCTTCGGTTTCGACAATGGTTGGCGCGTACTGGTGATCGGCCTGTCCCTGCTGGGCACGGCCATGGCCGCACTGGGCATGGTGGTTGGTCTGATGCGCTGGCGTTTTCGCAAGCCCTATCGCAACGGTTCCCGCAGCCCATACTCCGGTGGCTGGTTGCGTTGGCACCATATCGGCGGCCTGCTGTTCGGCGTCGTGCTGGTGGCGTGGATCTTCAGTGGCCTGATGTCCATGCGGCCCTGGGGCGCCACCGACAGCCGTTCGCGCCTCGACGCTGCGCTGATGCAGGGCGGCGAGTTACGGGCGGCGGATATCTCGCTTTCCGTCAGCAGCGCACTGCAACTGCTGCGCACCGAGCTGGATGTGGTCGAGCTGGAATGGCGTCGCCTCGATGGCAGCACCTATCTGGTGGCACGAGCGGCGAGAGCCGCATGCTGCACGGCGAGACCTTGCTGTGTCAGCTGCCCCGCGAACAACTGCTCGATACGGCCCACCTTATGGCGCCAGCTGCGGCACTGCAAAGCGAGTGGCTGGAGCGCTTCGATACCTACTACTTCGCCCGCGATGCGCAAAGCATGTACGGCTCGCAGAACCGACCGCTGCCGGTGCTGCGGGTGCGCTTCGATGACCCTGAGCAGACCTGGGTCTACCTCGACCCGGCCAGCGGCGAGATGGTCGCGCGGCATGACCAGCGCCAGCGGGTCGGCCGCTGGCTGTTCAACCTGCTGCACAGCTGGGACTGGCCGCCGCTACTGGAGCGCCCGTTGCTGCGCGAAGCCCTGATCATCGCCTTCAGCCTTGGCGGTTTGGTGATCTGCCTCAGCGGCACGGTGCTGGGCTGGCGACGTTTACGTCGTGCACGAGTGCCGAAGCGCAGAAACGCGCTCCTGCGAAACGAAGGAGGGTCGTTGTGAACCCCTTTCATGAAACCCCTGATGGAGGCACCTGCCATGCGTGAGTCCACCTCGTTCTACAACCTGGCCTGGCGCTGGCACTTCTATGCCGGGCTGTTCGTCATTCCGTTCATGATCCTGCTGTCGGTCACCGGGATCATCTACCTGTTCAAACCGCAGCTCGATACCTGGATGTACGCCGACCTGCTGCAGGTGCCGGTCGCCGAGCAGCGCCTGAGTGCTGATCAGCAACTGGCCATCGTCCGCGAAGCCTACCCGCAGGCGGCGGTCAGCAAATACCTGCCGCCCGCTGCGCAGGATCGCAGCGCGCAGTTCGTGATCAATCAGGACGGCCAGGAGCTGATCCTGTTCATCGATCCTTACAATGGCAGCCTGCTCGGCACCCAGGATGCGTTGTGGAATCTGCAGGCGGTAGTGCGCAAGTTGCACGGTGATCTGCTGATCGGCACCGTCGGCGACCGGCTGATCGAACTGGCCGCGGGCTGGGGCATCGTCTTGGTGGTATCCGGCCTGTACCTGTGGTGGCCGCGCGGCAGCAGCGGGGCGGGTGTGCTGTGGCCGCGCCTGAGCGCGCGTGGCCGCCTGTGGTGGCGCGACCTGCATGCGGTGACCGGCTTCTGGGGTAGCGCATTGCTGCTGTTCATGCTGCTCACCGGCATGACCTGGACGGGCTACTGGGGTGCGCAGTTCGCCGGCGCCTGGAATCACTTTCCTGCCGCGATGTGGGATGACGTGCCCAAATCCGGGCAGCTGACCGGCAGCCTCAATAGCAGCAGCCAGCAGACCGTGGCCTGGGCGGTGGAAGTCACGCCGCTGCCGGCTTCCGACCCGCATGCCGCGCATCACGGCCATGCCGGGCATCAACCTGCAGCTACCTCCGCCAACTTGCTGCAGCATGTGGTCGACAGCGCCGCCGAGCGTGGTGTCCAGCCCGGCTACAGCATCAGCCTGCCGAAAGGCGAGCAGGGCGTTTACACCGTCGCGTTGTTCGCTGACGACCCGCGCAACGACGCCACGTTGCACTTCGATCAATACAGCGGTGCGGTACTCGCCGACGTGCGCTGGCAGGACTACGGCCCGGTGGCGAAAACCGTTGAAACCGGGGTGATGCTGCACGAAGGCAAGCTGTTTGGCCTGGCCAACCAACTGCTGATGGCGGCGGTGTGCCTGCTGATCATCTTCAGCTCCGTCAGCGGTCTGGTGCTGTGGTGGAAACGCCGCCCTGCCGGACGCTTGGGCGTGCCGCCGCTGCGCCACGACCTGCCGCGCTGGAAGACCGCCATCGGCGTGATGATCGTGCTCGGCGTGATCTTCCCACTGGTCGGCGCTTCGCTGCTGCTGCTCCTCGCGTTCGACTGGCTGCTCGCACGCTACCGCCAACTACGGCCAGCGGCCCAACCGCAGGCATGAACTAACAGCTTGATCGTCGCAAGACGTTGTACGCTCGACCCATGATTCGATTCCAAACCAGGAGGCAACACCCATGACCCTGAAGAAAACCCTGCTCGGCCTCACCCTGCTGCTGCCGTCGCTGTTGGTACAGGCCCACGAGTACGAAGCCGGTCAACTGCACATCGATCACCCCTGGTCGCGCGAGATGCCGCCGGTGGCGCCGACTGCTGCCGCTTATTTCGTTGTCCACAACAAGGGCAGTGAAGCCGATCGTCTGCTAGGCGCCAGCACGCCTGTGGCCGGCAAGGCCGAGTTGCATGAGCATGTGCACGAAGGTGGCGTGATGAAAATGCAGCAGGTGCAGGACGTGGCCATCCCCGCTGGTGGTGAGGTGAAGTTCGAGCCCATGGGCTATCACGTCATGCTGTTCAACCTGAAACAGCAGGCCAAGGACGGTGAGCGCTTCCCGCTGACCCTGACCTTCGAGAAAGCCGGGGCCGTCGAGGTCGAGGTGGCGGTGCAGAAAGAGGCACCGGCAGGCCATGATCATGGCGACGCTCACGACCACGGCAAGCACCAGCACTGATGCTGTTCACGGCACGCAGGCGCACGTTCGCCGCCCAGCTTGGGCTGCTGACGTTCGTCCTCATCATGCTGGCGCCACTGGCGTCGCAGCTGCGTGCCGAGCCGGCTGACTGGCGCTGGCTGAGCGAGCTCAGCTGTCATGACGGGGCAGGTAGCGTGCCGGTCTCGCTCGACAAGAGCCAGCCGGTGCTACAGGCGGACGCCTGCGGCTACTGCTCGTTGTTCTCCCACTGCCCGGTGCTGGCCGACGACACTTGGTCGGCGATGCGGTGGCAGGGGCCGCTTGATCACACTGGCAACGTGCGGCCGACGCAGTCGCTGCCTTGCGCTCATTACCCTCATGCGTTGTCACGCGCACCGCCCATGCGCGCCTGAAGTCACTAATCCATGAGGCAATTACCAAGCCTCTTCGCCAATCGACTTTTCAGGTATTCGCATGTCCGTTTCCTTCGTTTCGGGCGCTGCTTCCGTGCCCCCTCGTTTTCCCTTGTCCGCCCTGGCCGTCGCCTGTGGCCTGTGCTCCATGACTGCATTGCAGGCTGCCGAGGAGCATGTGCACGAACTGCCACCCACGGTGATCACGGCGATCCAGCAAAGCTCGCCGCTGACCGTGGTGGCCGACCCCAAGGACCCACGCCAGCCGGTGCCGGCCAGCGATGCGGCCGACTACCTCAAGACCATTCCCGGTTTCTCCGCGATTCGTAGCGGTGGCAGCAACAGTGACCCGGTGTTGCGCGGGCTGTTTGGCTCGCGCCTGCTGCTGCTCACCGATGGCGGGCAGATGATCGGCGCCTGCCCGGGGCGGATGGACGCACCCAGTTCCTACATTTCGCCAGAAACCTTCGATCGGCTAACTGTTACCAAGGGCCCGCAAACCGTGATCTGGGGGCCGGGTGCTTCGGCTGGGGTGGTGCGTTTTGACCGCGAGCCGGAGCGTTTCGGTGAGCTGGGCGCGCGCCTGCATGCCAGTGTGCTGGCCGGCTCCAATGGCCGTTTCGACCGAACCCTGGATGGAGCCGTGGGCAGCGAGCAGGGCTACCTGCGGGTGATGGGCAACCGCTCGCAGTCGGACGATTACGACAACGGTGACGGCGACACCATCGCCTCGCGCTGGGACAAGTGGAATGGCGACGTGGCCCTGGGCTGGACCCCGGATGCCGATACCCTGATCGAACTCACGGCTGGCCGTGGCGATGGCGAAGCGCGTTACGGTGGCCGTGGCATGGACGGCACTCAGTTCAAGCGCGAAAGCCTCGGCCTGCGCATCGAGCGCAGTAACCTCGGTGGCGTGCTGGATAAGGTCGAGGCCAAGGTCTACTACAACTACGCCGACCACATCATGGACAACTTCCGTCTGCGCGTGCCGGACCCAAGCAGCATGATGGCCGGGCCGATGGCGGCGCAGGTCGACCGTCGCACTCTCGGCGCACGCCTGGCCGCGACCTGGAAGTGGGACAACGTCGAGCTGATCACCGGCGTCGATGCGCAGCGCAGCGAACACCGCCAGCGCAGCTCTAGCGGCGGCATGATGGGCATGCCCTATGTCGACGCTGATCGCTTCCCCTGGGACAAGGACGCGCTGATGCACAACTACGGCGTGTTCGCCGAAGCCACCTGGAGCCTGGCCGAGCGTGATCGGCTGATCTCCGGCGCACGCCTGGATCGCGCCTCGGCCAAGGACTACCGGCAGAATTTCACCAGCATGATGGGCATGACCACGCCCAACCCGACGGCGGGCGAGACCCGTGCCGATACCTTGCCCAGCGGTTTCGTGCGCTACGAGCACGACCTGTCCGCCTCGCCGACCACTGTCTATGCCGGCATCGGCCACGTGCAGCGTTTCCCCGATTACTGGGAGCTGTTCTCCGCCGGTCTCAATGGCCCAGCCGGCGCGGACAACGCCTTCGACGGCATCGAGCCGGAGAAGACCACCCAGCTCGATATCGGCATCCAGTACCAGGACGACAAGCTGCAGGCCTGGGCCTCGGCCTATGCCGGGCAGATCCGCGACTACATCCTGTTCGACTACCGGGGCATGAACACGCAAGCTGACAATGTCGACGCACGCATCATGGGCGGTGAACTGGGCGTGGCCTATGCCTTCGATTCCAACTGGAAGGCCGACGCGACCCTGGCCTACGCCTGGGGTAAGAACAGCAGTGACGGCGAGGCTCTGCCGCAGATGCCGCCACTGGAGGCGCGCCTGGGCTTGACCTATGCGCGTGATGACTGGAGCGTCGGCGCCCTGTGGCGTGTGGTCGATGGTCAGGGGCGCATCGCCGAAGGGCGCGGCAATGTGGTGGGGCAGGACTTTGGTGACAGTGCCGGCTTCGGCGTGCTCTCGCTCAACGGTGCCTACCGCGTGAGCAAGCAGGTCAAGCTCAGTGCCGGTGTGGATAACCTGCTCGACAAGAACTACGCCGAGCACCTCAATCTGGCGGGTGATGCTGGCTTCGGCTTCCCGGCTGACACCCGTATCGACGAGCCGGGTCGTACCCTCTGGGCCAAGGTCGATTTCGACTTCTGACGCCTCAGTGCTGTTGCTCCCCTCTCCCATTCATGGGAGAGGGGCTGGGGAGAGGGGACCTCTGCCGACCTTGCCGGATTGCCTCCGGGCTACGATTTTTCGCGTGCTAATACGGCCTTAAGGTTGCGGCGCGAAAGTAGTCCCCGCAGACACAACTTCCCCCTGCATCCGAGAGGACTTCACCATGCGCAAACTGCTTCTGCTGTCTCTGGCCCTGGCCAGCCCGCTGACCTTCGCTGCCACCGAATGCACCACCGCCGACAAGGCCCAGTGGCAGGATCAGGACAAGTTCCAGGCTGACCTGAAAGCCCAGGGCTACGAGATCAAGAAGTTCAAGGTCACTGGTGGCAACTGCTACGAGATCTACGGCCATGACAAGGATGGCAAGAAGGTCGAGGTCTACTTCGATCCGGTCAGCGGCAAGCCGGTCAAGAGCAACGTGGAAGGCTGATGAGCACCTCGACCGTGCGCTTGTGGGATCCAGTGGTGCGTGTGTTCCACTGGTCCCTGGCCGGCGCTTTCCTGGCCAACTACTTCTTCACTGAAGAAGGCGAGGACTGGCATCGCTGGTTCGGCTACTACGCGGTGGCCTGGCTGGCGATCCGCCTGGTGTGGGGTTTCGTCGGTACGCCGGCGGCGCGCTGGGCGGATTTCTGGCCCTGCCGTGCGCGTTTGAGCGAGCACCTGCGCGTCTTGATTTCCGGGCAGCCGTATCACCGCATGGGTCATTCGCCGTTGGGTGCCCTAGTGATGATCCTGATGATGGGGTTGATGCTCGGCCTGGGTGTGACCGGCTTTCTGATGGAGGAGGTCGATTATTTCTGGGGCGCGGATCTGCCGCTGGAAATCCACGAATTCTGTGCCAACGGCCTGATGGCGTTGGTCGGTCTGCATATCGCCGCCGCCTTGTTCGAGAGCTATCGGCTGCGCGAGAACCTGCCGTTGTCGATGGTGACTGGCAAGCGGCGCAAGCTCTCGGAACACTGATACTACAGTCGCGGCTGAAGCCCCTCCCACAGTACTCGCGCTCCGTGGGAGGGCTTTAGCCGCGATGAGCCTTGCTCAGGCCAGACGCGCGTCCAGGCTGTTCTGTGCCAGGCGTTTGGCCTGTGACTCGGTCATGCCCAGGTGTTCGTGCAGAGCGGCGAAGTTCTCGCCGACGTAGCCGCCGAAGTAGGCCGGGTCATCGGAGTTCACCGTCACCTTCACACCGCGCTCGAGCATCTCGAGGATGTTGTGTTGGCCCATGTGCTCGAACACGCAGAGCTTGATGTTCGACAGCGGGCAGACGGTCAGCGGGATCTGTTCGTCGATGATGCGCTGCATCAGCCGCTCGTCTTCGATGGCGCGTACGCCGTGGTCGATGCGCTTGATCTTGAGCAGATCCAACGCTTCCCAGATGTATTCGGGCGGGCCTTCCTCACCGGCATGCGCCACCGCGTGCATGCCTTCGCTGCGTGCCTTGGCGAACACCCGCTCGAACAGACGCGGCGGGAAGCCTTTTTCCGAACTGTCGAGGCCGACGCCGATAAAGGCATCGCGGAACGGCATGGCCTGTTCCAGGGTCTTGAACGCCTCTTCTTCAGGCAGATGGCGCAGGAAGCTGAGGATCAGACCGTGGCTGATGCCCAGCTGTTTCTCGCCGTCGAGCAGCGCCTGCTGGATGCCACGCAGTACCACCTCGAAGGGAATGCCACGGTCAGTGTGGGTTTGCGGGTCGAAGAACGGTTCGACATGGATGACGTTCTGCGCCTTGCAGCGTTGCAGGTAGGCCCAGGTCAGGTCGTAGAAATCCTGCTCGGTGCGCAGCACGTTGGCGCCGGCGTAATACAGGTCGAGAAATTCCTGCAGGTTGTTGAAGGCATAGGCCGCGCGCAGGGTCTCGACATCGGCCCAGGGCAGGGCGATCTGGTTGCGTTCGGCCAGGGCGAACAGCAGCTCGGGCTCCAGCGAACCCTCCAGATGCAGGTGTAGTTCAGCCTTGGGCAGGGCATTCAGCCATTCGGGCATGGTCGGTTCTCGTTGTCAGGCTTGGGTAACGGCAAAGTTTAACCCTTGGGACAGGATCGTGCTGCGCCGCATGGCCGGCTGCTTAGGGTGGACATCGCTTTTCATGTCCACCGATGTGCAGGCTCCGATGTTGAAACGGTGGATGAAAAAAGTGTCATCCACCCGCGGCTGTTCTCCCACTCGGGGCGCGGGAGCCATCATTATGCCGGTCGTGTCTTGAGTCTCCTGTAGGAGCGGATTCATCCGCGAATTTCGCGACTGAAGCCACTCCTACAGTTGGCGGCGACGGCGGCTTCAGCCCTGCATCTCCTCACGCCGATAGGCATAGGTATCGGCGAAGCGCGACAGCAGGTACTCGGCGCTGGTCACCGGTGTGTACTTGGCCGGGTCATCCGCGCTGGAGCAGTTCGGCAGGCAGTCGATCAGTGTGTCTGGATGCGGTTCGGCGAAGAACGGCATGGAGTAGCGATCCACCCCCTGCGGGCTGATCACGCGATGCGGCGTCGAGGTGTAACGGTCGTTGCTCCAGCGCGCCATCATGTCGCCGATGTTGACCACGAAGCTGCCGGCAATCGGCGGCGCGTCGATCCACTCGCCATCGCGTGCACGCACCTGCAGGCCGCCGGCATCGTCCTGATAGAGCAGGGTGATGCAGCCGTAATCGGTGTGTGCGCCAGCGCCTTGCTGATCACTGCTGGTGGCGGTGTGGCGCGGCGGGTAATGGATCATGCGCAGCACGCTGATCGGCTCATGGAAGCGTGCGTCGAAGAAGTCGTGCTCGATCTCCAGCGCCATGGCCATGGCGCGCAGCAGGGTCTTGGCCAGGTCCTGCATGTCGGCGTAATGCTGTTCCATCAGCACAGCCCAGCCTGGCATATCCGGGTGACGGTTCGGCCCGCGCAAGGGTTTGCCGGCCAGCACCTCGGGGTGATCGGCGGGCATGTGAAAACCCATGTCGAAGGTTTCCTTGAGGTCGCTCGGCTTGCTCGGGTCGAGCTGCTCGGTGGCGATGGCGCCGTAGCCACGATGGTGGGCGGTCTGGGTGATATCGATCCTGAGTTTCTCTTCGGCGGGCAGTGCGAAGAAGGTCTTCGCCGCACTGAGCAGGGCGTCGATGCGCTCGGCGCCGATAGGGTGACCGACGATGTAGAAGAAGCCCCAGTCGCGGCAGGCGCGGTCGATCTGCTCGGCGACGGCAGGCCAGGCCGAAGCGTCGTCGGCGTAGAGCGGGGCGATGTCGATGATGGGCAGGCTGTTCATAAAAGCTCCGGGATGTTGCTGCGAGTCTTCTCGTACCCAGGGCAGCGATGCGTGGCACCAAAGGCCGGCGCCACGGTGATGCGGTTCTGCTGAGATAAGCAGGGACGGCATCGGTGATTTCCAAATTATCGCGGCTGAAGCAGCTCCTACAGGTGTGGGAGCGGCTTCAGTCCGTAGGGCGGGTGCAACCCGCCAGCCAATTACTTCGGTATTTCGGCCTTCACGTTTTCCACGTAGTAGTTCATCGAGGCCAGCTCGGCGTTGGTCGCGCTCACGCCCTCGGCGATGCGTACCGCGCCACTTTGGTCCTTGATCGGGCCGGTGAAGGGGTGGAACGCGCCGCTGCGAATGTCGGCGATGATCTGCTCGGCTTCGCTCTTCACGTCAGCCGGCACCAGGTCGCTGATCGGCAGTTCGATGGTGTCCTCGGCCAGGCCACCCCAGAAGTCCTGCGGCTGCCAGGTGCCGTCGATCACTGCTTGGGTGGATTTGACGTAATGCGGGCCCCAGTCGTTGACGATGGAGGTGAGCACGGCCTTGGGCCCGAAGTGGGCCATGTCCGAGGCGTAGCCGACGGAGTAGATGCCACGGCGCTCGGCGGTCTGGATCGGTGCCGGGCTGTCGGTGTGCTGGAACATCACGTCCACACCCTGATCGATCAACGCGTTGGCAGCGTCGGATTCCTTGCCCGGATCGAACCAGGTGTTCACCCACACCACCTTGATCTCGGTGCCCGGGTTGTACTTGTCCAGCGCCAGCTGGATGGCGTTGATGTCGCGGATCACCTCGGGGATCGGGAAGGAGGCGATGTAGCCGACTTTCTTGGTCTTGGTCATCTTCGCCGCGAGGAAGCCGCCAACGTAGCGACCCTCATAGGAGCGCGACAGGTAGGTGCCGACGTTCTTGTCCTGCTTGTAGCCGGTGGCGTGCTCGAAGGTCACCTTGGGGAATTGCTTGGCCACCTTGATGGTCGGGTTCATGTAGCCGAAGGAGGTGGTGAAGATCAGGTCGAAACCGCCGTTGGCCATGTTGCGGATCACCCGCTCGGCGTCGGCACCTTCCGGCACGTTCTCGACGAAGCTGGTGGTGACCTTGTCGCCCATTTCCTTGATCAGCATTTGCCGGCCTTGTTCGTGCTGGTAAGTCCAGCCGTGGTCGCCGATGGGGCCGATGTAGACGAAGCCGACTTTCAAGGGATCGGCGGCGGAGGCGCTGAGCATGGCGCCCAAGCCCAGGGCGGCGACGAGGGTGCGCAGCAGCGGTTTCTTGCTCTTCTCGAACATGATCGGTGGAACTCCAGTCTTGTGTTTGGGATAGCTGTTGGTTGGCTGATCCCATGACTGCAAAAAGCTGACCAACAGGACAGATAGGCGTACTGCTGCCGTTCTGGCTGCTTGCCTGGCTCGATGCTGGAGCTGGATTGGTGCGCGGTGTTGTGAGGTGCCGTGTTGTGGTGCGTCACAGGCAGTGCTTCGCCCCGAGGCGGGGCTCCTACAATTGAGTCAGGCAACTGATAGCACACGTCATGTCGAGGCCTGCGGTTTTGTAGGAGCGGCGCCCCGCCGCGAATTTCGGCCTGCTGGGGCATCGCAATCGATATCAGCCCGCGATCAGCTCACGCGCCGCCTGGCGGTGATCGGCGATCAGCTGCGCCACATCGAGCCCTTCGATCTGCCCATCGATAACGCGCCAGGTGCCGCCGATCATCATCCGGTCGGCGCGGTCGGCGCCGCACAGCAGCAGTGCGGAGAGTGGATCGTGACTGCCGGAGAAGCGCAGCTCATTGAGCTTGAACAGCGCCAGGTCGGCCTGCTTGCCTACAGCCAGTTCACCGATGTCGCTGCGCCCCAGCAGTTTCGCCGAGCCCTTGCTGGCCCAGCCAAGCACGCGCTGCGGGGTGATCTGCTCGGCGCCGTAGCGCAGGCGCTGGATGTACAGCGCCTGGCGCGCTTCGAGGATCATGTTCGAGGCATCGTTGGAGGCAGAGCCATCGACGCCCAGGCCCAGCGGCGCACCGGCGGCTTCCAGCTCGACGCTGGGGCAGATGCCCGAAGCCAGGCGCATGTTGGAGCTGGGGCAATGACAGATGCCGGTGCCGGCAGCGCCCAGACGGGTGATCTCGTCAGGGTTGAAATGAATGCCATGTGCCAGCCAGGTGCGCGAGCCGAGCCAGCCGACGCTGTCCAGGTAATCCACGGTGCGCAGGCCAAAGCGCTGCAGGCAGAAGTCTTCCTCGTCGAGGGTTTCGGCCAGGTGGGTATGCAGGCGCACGTCCAGCTCCTCGGCCAGTTCGGCGCTCTGGCGCATGATTTCCTGAGTCACCGAGAAGGGCGAGCAGGGCGCCAGGGCGATCTGGATCTGCGCGCCTTCGCCGCGCTCGTGGTACTGGCCGATCAGGCGCTGGCTGTCCGCCAGGATCACCTCACCCTGCTGCACCGTTTGCTGCGGCGGCAGGCCACCGTCAGCTTCGCCCAGGCTCATCGAACCGCGGGTGAGCATGGCGCGCATACCCAGTTCGCGTACTGCCTCGACCTGCACGTCGATGGCGTTCTCCAGGCCGCCGGGGAACAGGTAATGGTGATCGGCCGCGGTGCTGCAGCCGGACAGCAGCAGTTCGGCCAGTGCCACTTTGCTGGCCAGGGCGAGCTTCTCGGGAGTGAGGCGTGCCCAGACCGGATAGAGCGTCTTCAGCCAGGGGAATAGCGGCTGGTTGACCACCGGCGCCCAGGCGCGGGTGAGGGTCTGGTAGAAGTGATGGTGGGTATTGATCAGGCCTGGCAGCACCACGTGCTCGCGGGCGTCGAACACTTGCTGGCAGGGCGCGGCAGGTTGCTGGCCTTTGCTGAGCACTTCGACGATACGGCCATCCTCGATCACCAGGCCGCCGGAAGCGTCCAGGTCATTGGCGGTGAAGATGGCAAGGGGGTTCTTGATCCAGATACGGGTAGCTGCCATGAGCAGGCTCCTCTGAGGTTGATGTCAGGTAAGCCAGCTCAGTGTTGACCCTGTCTGCTGATCCAGGTGCGTCGGAAATGACGTGCGCGGAAGATAGCTGACTCTGGAGTCAGGGGCAACAAGCCTGTCGCGGCTGAAGCCGCTCCTACACGGCGCGCGGTGTTTTTGTAGGAGCGGCTTCAGCCGCGATCAACTGCTATACAGAACCAATCACGATCAGGAGGCAAAGGAATGCTTCGTTCAGACAAACCACATGCAGGAGCACTACGCCGTGGACGTTATTCCGAAACTGGTCGGATCTATTTACTGACGGCCGTACTGTATGGCCGAGAAGCGCTTCTCCAGGATTTCTCTCTCGGGCGACTATTGGTCGCCGAGCTTCGCGAGGCTCATGAGACCGGACTAGTGCACTCGCTGGCATGGGTGGTGATGCCTGATCATCTTCATTGGCTAGTGCAGCTGGAGAGCGCCACCTTGAATGAGCTGATGCGCCAGGTGAAAGGCCGCAGCTCACGGCAGATCAATCAGCGTTTGTCTCGGGTTGGCCCGTTATGGCAGCCCGGCTTTCATGATCGGGCTGTGCGTCAGGAAGAGGATTTACGAGCTGTTGCGCGTTACGTGATTGCCAATCCTGTGCGGGCAGGCCTGGTGAAACGGGTAGCGGATTACCCGCTATGGGATGCGGTGTGGCTGTAGAGCTTATCGCGGCTGAAGCCGCTCCTACACAAGCGACGCACACCCTGTAGGAGGGGCTTCAGCCGCGATTTATGGGGGCATCAATGCCCCGGCTGCCAAGGCTGGCCCAGCGACACTGGCGCATACAGCCGGGTCTTGATCGCATCGCGCGAGAGCAGCACCAGCACCACGATGGTGGCGACGTAAGGCAGCATCGCCAGCAGGTTCGACGGGATCGACAGGCCAATGCCCTGCGCCACCAGGTGGAGGATGCTGGCCAGGCCGAACAGGTAGGCGCCGAGCAGCACACGGAATACGCGCCAACTGGCGAACACCACCAGCGCCAGGGCGATCCAGCCGCGGCCGGCGGTCATATTTTCTGCCCACATCGGCGTGTAGGCCAGCGACAGGTAACCGCCCGCCAGGCCGGCCATGGCGCCGCCGAACAGCACCGCCAGGGTACGCACGCGCAGCACCGGCAGGCCCATGGCGCTGGCGGCGTCCGGGTTCTCGCCGACGGCCTGGATGATCAGGCCGACACGGCTTTTCAGCAGCACCCAGGCCACTAGGGCGAAGAGGGCGAAGGACAGGTAGATCAGCACGTCCTGAGCGAACAGCATGCGTCCGATCAGCGGGATGTCAGACAGCAGCGGGACAACGACGGGCTCGAAGCCGGTCAGCGGCTTGCCGACCCAGGCGGCGCCGACGAAGGTGGACAGGCCGACGCCGAAGATGGTCAGGGCCAGGCCGGTGGCCACCTGGTTGGCGTTGAAGCCCAGCGCCACGGCAGCGAACAGCAGCGACAGCAGCATGCCGGCGATGATGGCCAGCAACACGCCAAGCCACAGGCTGCCGGTGCTGAAGGCGACGATGAAGCCGATCACTGCGCCAAACAGCATCATGCCTTCCTGGCCGAGGTTGAGCACGCCGCTCTTCTCGCACGCCACCTCGCCCAAGGCCACCAATAGCAGCGGTGTGCCGGTGCGCACCATGGCGTAGAAAATATTGGTCAACAGATCGAGATCCATGGGGTTTCCTTTGCAGTCAGGCTCTTTGTGGGAGGCGCTTCAGCGGCGAGCTTTTGTCGTGGCTAAAGCGCAATGCCGCCCAGCCACTCCCACAGGAAAATAGGGTTCAGGTGGTCGCTTCTGCGAGGCGCTCGCGCTTCGCCCATTTCCACTTCAGCCGGGGCCGGTAGAGGATCAGCACGTCGCAGGCCAGCAGGTAGAACAGCATCATTCCCTGGAACAACTGGGTGATCGCCTGCGGCAGATTGAGGTTCATCTGCGCGTTCTCGCCACCCAGGTACAGCAGCGCCATCAACAGGCTGGCAAACAGAATGCCGAGCGGATTGAGACGGCCGAGAAAGGCCACGGTGATCGCCGCATAGCCGTAGCCCGGCGACACCTGCGGCACCAACTGGCCAATCGGCCCGGCCACTTCGCCGACGCCCGCCATGCCAGCCAGCGCGCCGCTGACCAGCAGTGCGAACCACACCAGGCGCTTCTCGCGAAAACCGACGAACCCGGCGGCGCGCTTGTCCAGGCCGAGCACCTTGATCTGGAAGCCGAGAAAGCTCTTGTGCAGCAGCACCCACACCGCCACCAGAGCCAGCAGCGCCAGGTACAGGCCGCCGTGCAGGCGCCCGTCCTCGCTGACCAGTGGCAGGCGGCTGGCATCGCCGAACATGGCCGACTCAGGGAAGTTGAAACCGGCCGGGTCTTTCAGCGGCCCATGCACGAAGAACAACAGCAGGTTCAACGCGATGTAGTTGAGCATGATGCTGGTAAGGATTTCGTTGGCGTTGAACTGCGTGCGCAGCCAGGCGGTAAGCCCGGCCCAGGCCGCACCGGCGCAGGTGCCGGCGAGCACCACCCAAACCAGTGCCCAGCGGCTTTCCCAGTCGATCAGTTGCAGGGCCATGGCGCTGCCGGCCAGTGCGCCGAACAGCAACTGGCCTTCGGCGCCGATGTTCCAGATGCGCGCCTGGTAGGCGACTGCCAGGCCCAGGGCACAGAGCAGGATCGGCAGCGCCTTGACCAGCAGTTCGGAGACGCCGTACCAGTCGCTGACCGGGGCGATCAGCAGAGTGTGCAGGGTTTCCAGCGGGTCATGGCCGAGCAGGGTAAACAGCAGCATGCCGCTCAGCAGCGTCAGTACGGCGGCCAACAGCGGCGACAGCCAGAGCATGGGGCGCGACTCCTGGCCGCGCGGTTCCAGGGATAACAACATGACGGCTCCGTCAGCAGGCCGCAGCGGCGGCGGGTTGATCGAATTCACCGGCCATCCAGCGGCCGACTTCCACGGTGGACACCTGCGCTGTCTCGGCCAGCGGCGACAGCCGCCCGCTGCACAGTGCGCCGATGCGGTCGCTGATCTGGAACAGCTCGTCGAGGTCTTCGGAGATCACCAGGATCGCCGCGCCGGCATCGCGCAGGGCGATCAGCGCACGGTGGATGGCCGCAGCGGCGCCAACGTCCACGCCCCAGGTCGGGTGCGCGGCCACCAGCAGTTTCGGGTTCTGCAGAATCTCGCGTCCCAGGATGAATTTCTGCAGATTGCCGCCGGACAGGCTGCGCGCCGCCGTGTCGGCATCCGGCGTCTTCACCGCGAAGCGCTGGATGATCTGCTCGGCCAGCGCTCGCACCTTGCCGCGCTGCACCAGGCCGTCCTTGACCAAGCCCTGGCCGAAGGCAGTGAGCAGGGCGTTGTCCACCAGGCTCATCTCCGGCACCGCGCCATGGCCGAGGCGTTCGGCGGGGACGAAGGCCAGGCCCAGCCCGCGCCGCGCATCGGGATGCAGATTGGCCACTGGCGCGGCATCGATGCTGACCCGCTCACGCTCACCGCGTGGCAGGCGGGTTTCGCCGCTGAGCAGGGCGAGCAGCTCATCCTGGCCATTGCCGGCCACGCCAGCGATGCCGACGATCTCGCCGCTGCGCACCTCCAGGCGAAGGCGTTCGAGCGAGCAGCCGAACGGGTCGGGGTTGTGCCAACTGAGGTCATCGACGCGCAGCCGTGGCAGACCGCCGCTGACTTTCGGGTAGCTGCTTTCCAGCCCCTCGGCATCGCCGACCATCAGCCGCGCCAGCTCCAGGTCGCTGCACTCGGCCGGTACGCAATGGCCGGATACGCGGCCGCCACGCAGCACCGTGGCGCTCTGGCATAGCGCGCGTACCTCGCCGAGCTTGTGGCTGATAAAGAGGATGCTGCAGCCCTCGGCGGCCAGGCGGCGCAGGGTGACGAACAGCTCGTCGGCCTCCTGCGGGGTGAGCACCGAAGTGGGCTCGTCGAGGATCAGCAGTTTGATGTCCTGCATTAGGCAACGGACGATCTCCACCCGCTGGCGTTCGCCGATGGACAGGCTGTGGACCAGACGCGTCGGCTCCAGCGCCATGCCGTAGCGCTGCGACACCTCGCGAATTTTCGGCTCCAGTTGCTTCGGCGTACCGGCGCCCGCGCCCATGGCCAGGGCGATGTTCTCGGCCACGCTCAGGGTCTCGAACAAGGAGAAATGCTGGAACACCATGCCGATGCCCAGGCCGCGCGCCATGGCCGGATCGCGCATCTTCAGGGCCTGGCCCTGCCAACGAATCTCGCCGCTGCTGGGCTGGGTCACGCCGTAGATGATCTTCATCAGGGTGCTCTTGCCGGCACCGTTCTCGCCGAGCAGGGCGCGGATCTCACCGGGGGCGATGGTCAGGTCGATACGGTCGTTGGCCAGACAGCCGGGGTATTGCTTGCTGATGGCGGTCAGCTGCAGGCGTGGGGAAGCGGGTGGGGCGGACATGGGAAGCGCTCATGAACATGACTGAGCGGGGATAAAGCAAAAACTTGGCCAGTGAGTCAGAAAATCCATTTTATGGGCTCTCGCCTATGGCCGAGCGCACTGCAATGCCTGCCATTGGTGCGCGTCTCTCCGTGCGCTGTGCACAATGCACCGTATTCGCGCGTGCTACTACGGTATATAGGGCGGCATTCGTGTAGGAGCGGCTTCAGCCGCGATTCGTAACTCCAATGCCTTGGGTTTTGCTCGAAGCCCCAGCAAGTAGCCTGGGTAGAACGCAGCGAAACCCGGGGAACGATTGATGGGTTTCGCCAAGCTCAACCCATCGATTGCATATTGGCCACATGACACGGACCAATATCGATCGGGTCGCAGTGAGGCTTACCAGGGCAGCGCATTGCCCTGGTAGTCGAGGTAACGCAGGCCTGGCCGGCCGACGGCAGCGCTGACCTGTTCGACCATGCCCTTGCAACTGCTGTCGATATCCAGCGGGGCGTCGGCGCCGCCCATGTCGGTGCGTACCCAGCCTGGGTGCATCAGCAGCACGCCGAGTTTTGGGTTGTCCTGAGTGCGCACGAAGCACTGCACGAGGTGGTTGAGCGCAGCCTTGCTGGCGCCATATAGCGGCATGCCCAGGCCGGCACCCGCCTCGATGCTGCCGAGGATCGAGCTCATGAACACGATCAGCCCATGCTCGGCGGCCAGGTTCGGCAGCAGGCGCTCGGCCACGCGCAGCGGGGCGACGGCGTTGGTCAGGAACAGCTGACCCATTTCCTCGGCGCTGGCCTGTGCAGTGCTGTGGTGCTCGGGGCCGGCGACCCCGGCATTGACGAAGATGACGTCGAAGCGCTGGTCGCTTAGGCGGTTGGCCAACTGCTCGAGGCTGTCCGGATCAGTCATCTCCAGTTGCTCTACGCGCACGCCGGGCAGTGCCTGCAGCGGCGCTTGTTGCGCGGCGCTGCGCACGGTGGCGGTCACGGCCCAGCCCTGGGCGGCGAATTCACCGGCCAGACCAAGGCCGAGGCCACGTGAGGCACCGATGATCAGGATGGATCGGGGGGCAGTCATGTCAGGCTCCATTGCGGATGAGAAAGAAGATCAGCATAGCGAATGCCGATCCGATAAGCCCGGCACGGCAATCCCTTGTAGGAGCCCGCCCCGGGGCAAAGCTTTTCGAGTGCGTCCAGCCACTATTCGCGGCGGGGCGCCGCTCCTACATTTTTGCTGCAGTGTTATTCCGTCAACCAGGCGCCCTGGCTACGACCATGTCCGGTCTGCTGGTCGTACTGCCGCTCCTGCTCGGCATGTCGCTGCAGGATGGCATTGGCGCGCTGATTGGCCTGTTGTTGCAGCTCGGCGCAACTGGGGTATTCGGGCGTTTGCAGCAGGGCGGTGTCGATCTCGGCGGCGGCAGCCTGGCCGATGCGGTAGTGGCCCAGCTCATGTTCGCGCAGTGCGCCCAGGTACTGTTCGAAACGCTGGCGCTGCTGTGCGTCGCCGCCACCGAGGCGGGGCAGGGTGATGGTGGCGCTCAACCGGGTGCGGGTGAGGTCGATCTGGCAGCGACCGTCGCGTTGCTCGCGCCACCAGAAATTCCACTGGGCCTTCCAGCGGGTATAGGCGTGATAGATCTGACCGTTCTGGCGAATCGGCGAGGCCTGGTCGATGGCGCGGCTGAGGGACTCGCCAGACGCCACCTGCAGGTCGTAGTAATGCTCCTGCAACTGCTCCTGGACTTCGGCCAGGGCCGGCAGGGCTAGCCATAGCAGCGGCAGCAGTGCAGTAGTCGTCCGCTTCATGGCGCCCTCAGGCTTTCGCGGCCGCGACTGATATCGCCAAGCAAGCGCTCCATCGCGGCGCGCTCGGCCGGCGCCACGGCCAGGTGCAGGCATGCGCCGGTGGCGTCGTAATCCTCGCGCTCGATCAGGCTGTCGAACTCGTTCAGACGCGCCTTGAACACCGGCAGTTCGGCGAACTGCAAATGACAGGTGAAGGATTGGCGCAGCACCAGTTCGCGGCGCTCGCCGGCCTGCAGGCATTTCGCCGCGCTGCCGCCGTAGGCGCGGGCCAGGCCGCCGGTGCCGAGCTGGATGCCGCCGTACCAGCGAATCACCAGCACCACGACCTGATCGCAGTCCTGCCCTTCGATGGCCGCGAGGATCGGCCTGCCCGCGGTGCCGCCCGGTTCGCCGTCGTCGTTGAAGCGATATTGGTTGCCGACCTTCCATGCCCAGCAGTTGTGCGAGGCCGCCAGGTCGCTGCGGCTGTCGATGAAGGCTTGTGCTTCGGCCGCGCTGGCAATCGGTGCGGCGAGGACGATGAAGCGGCTCTTGCGAATCTCCTCGCGGTATTCACAAGGGCCGAGCAGGGTGAAGGCCATCAGGCTTTGGCAGCAGGCGTCAGGCCGCAGCCCTTGAGGATGATCTGCACCAGTTGATCGGAGGCTTGCTCGAAGTCCTGTTTGGTCAGGCGCGAGCTCTGCTTCACGCGGCAGATCTGCGAGGCGAAGTCGGCGTAGTGCTGGGTGCTGCTCCATAGCAGGAAGATCAGGTGGATCGGGTCGACCGGGTCCATCTTGCCGGCGGCGATCCAGCCTTCGAACACCGCAGCACGGCCACGGAACCAGTCCAGGTAGTTTTGATTGAAGTACTGCGACAGGCAGTCGCCACCGCTGATCACTTCCATGGCGAAGATGCGCGAAGCCTTCGGCTGGCGCCGGGAGAATTCCATCTTGGCGCGGATGTAACGTTCCAGCGCTTCGGCCGGGTCGTCATCGACGCTCAGATTATTGAAGGTGCTGTCCCACAGTTCGAGGATGTTGCTCAGCACGGCCAGGTACAGCCCCAGCTTGTTGTTGAAGTAGTAGTGCAGGTTGGCCTTGGGCAGGCCGACGTTCTGCGCGATGGTATTCATGCTGGTGCCCTTGAAGCCGTGCCGGGCGAATTCTTCCTCGGCAGCCTTGATGATGGCTTCTTCGTTCTTCTGGCGGATGCGTCCGGCGGGCTTGTCGTTGGCGCTGTGGGCGGGGACTTCGAAGGTCATGAGGCGATTCCGGACTGATCAGGGAGCGGGGCGTTTGCACAGATACCCCAGCACCGCCTGGGTGACAAGCATTACGGCGTGAAAAAGCCCGTTTGCGTCGGCTGCGTCACCCCAGGCCGGCCGTGATCGGGTCTCGCTGACGGCCACGCGGGTCATACCTTGAAGTTGGCAATCAGGCTGTGCAGGTTGCGGGTCATGCCGGTCAGCTCGTCGCTGACGTTCACCGTGCTCTGCGCTTCATGGGCGTTGCTGTCGCTGAGGCTCTTGATCTCCAGGGTGTTCTGCTCGACGCCCTGAACCACCGCAGCCTGCTGCTCGGCGGCCGAGGCGATCTGGATGTTGTGGTCGATGATCTGATCCATGCTGCCGGTGATCTGCTCGAAGATGTTCGCCGTCAGGGTGATCTGCTCGACGCTCTGCGCCGCGCTCTGGTGGCTGCCACGAATGGTCTTCACCGCGCTGCCGACTTGCTGGCGCAGGCGACCGATGGTCTGGTCGATCTCGCCGGTGAGCTCGTGGGAGCGAATAGCCAGGCTGCGTACTTCGTCGGCGACCACGGCAAAGCCGCGGCCCTGTTCGCCAGCACGTGCGGCCTCGATGGCGGCGTTGAGGGCGAGCAGGTTGGTCTGCTCGGCGACGCTCTTGATCAGGTCGACGGCCTTGGCGATCTCCTCACTTTCCTTTTCTACCGAGGTGATGGCACCGATGGAGTCGTCCATCTCGCTGAACAGCTGGTTGATGCGCGACACGGCGTGATCGACCTGCACGCGGCCTTCGCGGCATTTCTCGCCCGCGGTATTGGCCTTGTCGGCAGTCACGTGGGAGTTCTGGCTGACCTCCTGAACGTTGCTGACCAGCTCGCTCATCGAGGTGGCGATCAGCTCCAGTTCATTGGCCTGACGCTCGACGCTGCGCTGGCTGGTGGAGGCGCTGTCGCTGACGCTCTGCGCCTTGTCCAGGGTGGTTTCGGAGAAGCGTGCGACCTGGGCGATCAGCTCGCTCATGCGCGTCTGCATCTCGTTGAAGTCCTGGGCCAGGTCGCCCAGCTCGTCACGCGCAGCGGTCTTCACGCTTTGACGCAGGTCACCTTCTGCCATGCGTCGGGTGGCATTGGTCAGGTCGCGAATGGCGCCGCGCACTGACAGGTAGAAACCAACGAACAGGTACACCAGCAAGGCGATCACCACCAGCAGGGTGCCAGCCCACAGCACCAGTTCGCGCAGGTCGGCGTCGGTGCGAGCCTGCAGCAGTCCGGCAGTTTCCTCCAGCAGCAGGCTCGCGGCCTTGTCCAGCTCGGCTGCCTGCGGCGCATAGGATTCGTAGCGCTGCAGCCAGTGTTCCACCGCGTTCTGGTCGAAGTAGCCGCTCCGGGTATAGATATCGACGATCTCGCGCTTGTATTGCTCGGCGGCATCTCGCGCGGCGCTCGTCATCAACTGCTGGGCCTCGGCGTTGCCCTTGGCCTCGATGCCGCCGGCGTAGCGTTGCAGAGTGCTGAGCTGGTTGGTGATGGCCGAACGCGACGAGGATTCGAGGAAGCCGTAGGCAGTCATGTAGCCAGCATAGGTGCGGGTCTGGGTCAGCACTTCGTACAGCGGCAGCAGTTGATTGAGCAGCAGGTCTACGTTGCGGTAGATGCGCGGGTTGCTGTCCTGGCTCAACTTGGACAAGGCGGCGATCTCGCGCATGTTGGCGCTCAGGTCGTGCACCGAGGCGGCGTGCTCGATCATCTGCGAGCTGAGGCCCTGCACCGAGAGTTTCTTGTCGGCGTTGAACCCGGGGTCGCTTTCGGCCAGTTTCATGTCGGCGAACACGCCGCTATCGAGGCTGGCATTGAGTTCCGCGATGGCCGCGACGAAGCTCTGGCTGCGGCGCTCGATCTCCTGCTTGGCGTCGTCCTTGTTACGCGCATAGCCGATCACATGCATGCCGGCCTGCTCCAGGGCCTGGCGATACACCGGCAGGTAGTGCTCGATGGTCTGCAGGCCTTGTAGCTCGTGCTGCGACTGCTCCAGCGTGGCGTTGACGTCGAGCAGCTTGCTCACGGATAGCCAGCAGTAGGGCAGCATGAACACAGTAAAGATCAGCAGGAATTTGTGGGCGTAACGCGCGCGGTTCATCAACGCCAGAACCGGTTTGAAGAAGAACATCATGAGCCTCGAGAACCAGGAGTAACGACAGCCGAGTGGCCGGCCATGCGAAGGGAGTAAGCGCAGTGCGATCATCGCCCTGGCGATTTGCCAGCAAGAAACTTGCCGTCATTAATATGGCGACATGATATCGGCGTTCTGCACCGATAAGTCTGGTTTCGACTGGGTTGATCGGGCGCCGCAGGGACTAAGGACTTGCCCGTTATTGGTGCCTGAGCGCTTTTTTGGTGCGCGCTCAGGCCTCAGCCAGGGCCTCGAGAAAGCTCTCCAGCACCAGGTGCGCACGGCGGCCTTTGCGCGTGACCGCTGCCAGGTTGATGTCGTAGAAGCGGCTGCTGGCCTTGAGCGCGCGTAGGCGACCCTGCTGTACCCAGGCCTGGGCATAGTGGTCCGGCAGGTAGCCGATATAGCGCCCGGTGAGAATAAGGAAGGCCATGCCTTCGCGGTCCGAGGCGCTGGCCGTGCAGTTCAGCGCCTGGTAGTGGCTCTGCACCTCGGGGGGCACACGGAAGGTCGGGGCGATGGCCTCCTGAGCGTTGAGACGTTGGTCTTCAAGCTGCTGGTCATCGACATAGAACAGCGGGTGGCCGACCGCGCAGTAGAGTAGCGAGCGCTCGTCGTACAGCGCCTGGTATTCCAGACCGGAGAGGGCGCCTACCTGCGGCACCACGCCGATATGCAGGCGGCCATCGAGCACACCCTGTTCCACCTCCGACGGCGGCGTCATGCGGATATTGATGCGCACGTCCGGTCCCTGCACCTTGAGCCGCGCCAGGGCGTTGGTGATGCGCATGTGCGGGATGGTCACCAGGTTGTCGGTCAGGCCGATGTTCAGCTCGCCACGCAGGTGCTGGTGCAGGCCGTTGACCTCGGTGCGAAAGCTTTCCAGCGCCGCCAGCAATTGCAGGGTGCTCTGGTACACCTCGCGGCCTTCCTCGGTCAGGGCGAAACCGGCGCGGCCGCGCTGGCACAGGCGCAGGCCGAGGCGTTGTTCGAGGTCGCTCATCTGCTGGCTGATGGCCGAGCGGCCGATGCCCAGGGCGCTTTCGGCTGCGGAAAAACCGCCGCATTCCACCACGCTGCGAAACAGCTTGAGCAGGCGGATTTCAAAGTCGCTGACCTGGGCCAGCGGATCGGGACGGCGGCTGCTCATTTGTTTAGTAAGCCTTGAACTGAAGATAAGAAGAGTACTGTTTTACTGACTCTATACCCGTGGCACCTTTGCTGGCAACAGACAGGTTTTTGTAGGAGCGGCTTTAGCCGCGATTCGCATGGTGCCTATATGGCTTGTCGGACTACAAATCTCCCAAACGCTGCCAGCTCGAGGCTCCTCCGATGAACATGCCGCAGACCGCAACCCCGTCCCTGGCCAGCCAGCTCAAGCTGGATGCGCACTGGATGCCGTTCTCCGCCAACCGCAACTTCCAGCGCGACCCGCGTCTGATCGTCGGTGCCGAAGGCAGCTGGCTGACCGACGACCAGGGCCGTAAGGTCTACGACAGCCTGTCCGGTCTGTGGACCTGCGGCGCCGGCCACTCGCGCAAGGAAATCCAGGAGGCCGTGGCCAAGCAGCTCGGCACCCTCGACTATTCGCCGGGCTTCCAGTACGGCCACCCCCTGTCGTTCAAGCTGGCCGAGCAGGTCGCCGACCTGATGCCGGGCGACCTCAACCACGTGTTCTTCACCGGCTCTGGCTCCGAGTGCGCCGACACCGCGGTGAAGATGGCCAAGGCCTACTGGCGCCTCAAAGGCCAGGCCTCCAAGACCCGCTTCATCGGTCGTGCCCGTGGCTACCACGGCGTCAACATCGCCGGCACCGCCCTCGGCGGCATCGGTGGTAACCGCAAGATGTACGGCCAATTGATGGACGCCGACCACCTGCCGCACACCCTGCAACCGGGCATGGCTTTTACCAAAGGCATGGCCGAGACCGGCGGCGTGGAGCTGGCCAACGAACTGCTCAAGCTGATCGAGTTGCACGACGCTTCCAACATTGCCGCGGTGATCGTCGAGCCGATGTCCGGCTCGGCCGGCGCCCTCGTGCCGCCGGTGGGCTACCTGCAGCGCCTGCGCGAAATCTGCACCCAGCACAACATCCTGCTGATCTTCGACGAAGTCATCACCGGCTTCGGCCGCATGGGCAAGTGGAGCGGCGCGGAGTTCTTCGGCGTGACCCCGGACCTGATGAACGTCGCCAAGCAGATCACCAACGGCGCCATCCCGCTGGGTGCGGTGATCGCCAGCAGTGAGATCTACAACACCTTCATGCAACAGCCGTCGCCGGAGCACATGATCGAGTTCACCCACGGCTACACCTACTCGGCGCACCCGGTGGCCTGCGCCGCCGGTCTGGCGACGCTGGAGCTGCTCAAACGCGAGAATCTGATCCAGCAGTCCGCCGAGTTGGCGCCGAAGTTCGAGGCCGCGCTGCATGGCCTGAAGGGTACCAAGCACATAATCGATATTCGCAACTGCGGCCTGGCTGGCGCCCTGCAGATCGCCCCGCGTGACGGTGACGCGGTGATCCGTCCGTTCGAGGCCGGCATGGCTCTTTGGAAGGCCGGTTTCTACGTGCGCTTCGGTGGCGACACCCTGCAGTTCGGCCCAACCTTCAACGCCAAGATCGAAGACCTCGACCGCGTCTTCAATGCCGTTGGCGATGTCCTGAACAAACTGGATTGAACCGTAGGGTGGATGGCGCTTTTCCCATCCACCAATCATCGAATCCCCAAGGTGGATGAAAAGAGCGTCATCCACCCTACGCCTGACCTTGGAGAACCCCATGAGCCACATCCCGCACCTGATCAACGGCGAACGCGTTGCCGGCAACGGTCGCAGCGCCCCGGTGTACAACCCGTCCACCGGCGACTCCACCAGCGCCGTCGGCCTGGCTGATCGCGCCACCATGCAACTGGCCATCGACGCCGCCAAGGCTGCCTTCCCGGCCTGGCGCAACACCCCGCCGGCCAAGCGTGCGCAGATCATGTTCCGCTTCAGGCAGTTGCTGGAGCAGAACGAGAACGAAATCGCCGCACTGATCAGCGCCGAGCATGGCAAGACCCTCGAAGACGCCGTCGGTGAACTCAAGCGCGGCATCGAGAACGTCGAGTTCGCCTGCGCCGCCCCGGACATTCTCAAGGGCGAATACAGCCGCAACGTCGGCCCGAACATCGACGCCTGGACCGACCTGCAACCCATTGGTGTCGTGGCAGGAATTACCCCGTTCAACTTCCCGGCCATGGTGCCGCTGTGGATGTACCCGCTGGCCATCGTCTGTGGTAACTGCTTCATCTTGAAGCCGTCCGAGCGCGACCCCAGCTCCACCCTGTTCATCGCCGAACTGCTGAACCAGGCCGGCCTGCCCAAGGGCGTGCTGAACGTGGTCAACGGCGACAAGGACGCGGTCGACGCGCTGATCGAAGCGCCCGAGGTCAAGGCCCTGAGCTTCGTCGGTTCGACGCCGATCGCCGAGTACATCTACAGCGAAGGCACCAAGCGTGGCAAACGCGTGCAGGCCCTGGGCGGCGCCAAGAACCACGCCGTGCTGATGCCCGATGCCGACCTGGACAATGCCGTCAGCGCACTGATGGGCGCGGCCTACGGCTCCTGCGGCGAGCGCTGCATGGCCATCTCCGTGGCCGTGTGCGTGGGTGACCAGATCGCCGATGCGCTGGTCGAGAAGATCGTCCCGCAGATCCAGGCGCTGAAGATCGGTGCCGGTACCTCTTGCGGCCTCGACATGGGCCCGCTGGTCACCGCTGCAGCGCGCGACAAGGTCAAGGGCTACATCGACGCCGGGGTCGAGCAGGGCGCCAAGCTGGTGGTCGATGGCCGCGACCTAGTGGTCGCTGGCAACGAGAACGGTTACTTCGTCGGCGGCACCCTGTTCGACAAGGTGACACCGGAGATGACCATCTACACCGACGAAATCTTCGGCCCGGTGCTGTGCATCGTCCGCGTCGGCAGCCTGGAAGAAGCCATGCAGCTGATCAACGATCACGAGTACGGCAACGGCACCTGCATCTTCACCCGTGACGGTGAAGCCGCTCGCCTGTTCTGCGACGAGATCGAAGTCGGCATGGTCGGCGTCAACGTGCCGCTGCCGGTACCGGTGGCTTACCACAGCTTCGGCGGCTGGAAGCGTTCGCTGTTCGGCGACCTGCATGCTTACGGCCCGGATGGCGTGCGCTTCTACACCCGCAAGAAGGCCATCACCCAACGCTGGCCGGCACGCAAGAGCCACGAGGCCGCGCAGTTCGCCTTCCCCAGCAATGGCTGAGTGAGTTGAAGCGCTAACGAAAAGGCCGATCACGTGATCGGCCTTTTTCTTGGTCGCGGTGCTCGGGCTTCTCGTAGGAGCGGCCTCAGCCGCGAATGAACGTGCAAGCACCGGCGACGCAATACCTGACCAACCCTACGGCGCTGGTAGCAATCGTTGATTCGAGTGGGTAGAAAAAAGGGGAGCCATTGGCTCCCCGTTTTCGTCAGCGGGAGAGGCGATGGTTCCTGCGCAGGTCGATCAGATCCTGATGAGTACAGGTCTGTGGCGCCGGACCGGTCAGGTCGTAGCAACGCTGGCCGAAGCCCATCGGCCAATAGGCTATGCCGACCGGTGGCCAGAAGATCGAGGCAACGCGAAAGCGTGTTTTCAGGCGGCCGCTCTGGATGACATGGGATTGCCTGTCCTCCAGACGATAAGGAACGCCTGCTGCGGCACCCCATGAAAATGGGCGAGTCTTGATCAGGCCTTGTTTGTGAAGCGTCGGGCGCTCGTTGACGATGAGCGCGCTGTCGTCGGGGAGCTTGACCCAGGTGGCGGTGGAACAACCACTGACGATGAGTGCAGCTGCCAGCATGGCGGCAGACTTGAGGGAAGACATCCGGATTACATCCTTGTCGTAGTGCTGATAGGGGCGCGTACTATAAAGGCTTATCGCCATCAGGGAAGTGCCGAATGTCCAGTACGCGCGGATAACGGCAGGGCATCAAGGAAAAAGGCCGGTCTTGTGACCGGCCTCCCTGTTTTCAGGCAGCGCATTGTTCGCGGCAAGCAGCTTGCCGCTGTATGGATAGGCGCCCTGCAGGAGGCGACGCTCACTGCGCCTGATCGATGGCCTCCTGCAGGCGTTGGGTGTTCGCTGCATTGGCTTGGTCAATCTGCTGCTTGAGCTGCTCCATTTGCTGCTGAGCCTGTTTGGCCTGCTCAGCCTGCAGTGTCGCCGTGGCGGCCGTCTCACCGGCGCCGCAGCCGCTCAAGATGAGTAACAGGGAAAGCGTGCAGAAACGGCGCAGGTGCATCATGGAGTCCTCGGGCAAGCTCGTACGATGAACAATAGATTGGCGCATTTCTGTCGATTTGTGTGTGCCGACTGCCGCAAACCGAAAGCGCTGACTCGAGCACGCCATGCGGCTCATCGCATATCGTCTATCCCCGCCCTCTGGTAAAACAGCCGGCAGTAGAAAGGGAGATGCACGATGACCGAGCCATTCATGCTGGATCTACACACCTACCTCGGGCGCCTGGGTTACGCGTCGGCGCCGCCGCCGAGCCTCGAGACCCTGCGTGAGCTGCAGGCGCGACACACTGCCGAATTCCCCTTCGAAACCCTGGCCAGCATGCTGCGCGTGCCGGTGGAGGTCGAGCCCGCCGCGATCCAGGACAAGCTGCTACGCCAGGGCCGTGGCGGTTACTGCTTCGAACTCAACCGCCTGTACCTGCTGCTGTTGCAGGCGCTGGGCTTCGACGCGCGCGGGCTGACCGGCCGCGTAGTGATGGGTGGCCCGGAAGACGCCCTGCCGGCACGCACCCATATGCTGGTGCTGGTGACCATCGATGGCGTGCGCTACATCAGCGACGTCGGCTTCGGCGGTATGGTGCCGACCGGCCCACTGCTGCTCGACAGCGAGGCTGAGCAGGCCACACCGCATGAGCCCTATCGCCTGACGTTGGGGGATGGCACCTACACCCTGCGCGCATTGGTCGCCGGCAGCTGGCGGGCGATGTATGTGTTCGATCTGCAGCAGGTGGCGGATATCGATTACGTGGTGGGTAACTGGTACGTGTGCACCCACCCGGATTCGCCCTTCCTCGGCCAGATGATCGCCGCGCGCACCGGGTCCGGCCTGCGCAAGACGTTGAACAATGGCAGCTTCGCCATCCACCGCCTGGGGCAGGCGAGTGAGCGGGTGCAGTTGCAGGGGGTCGATGAGGTGCTCAGGGTGTTGCGCGAGGAGTTTGGCATTCAGGTGCCGGAGCATCCTGAGCGGCGGGAGATCATCGAGCGGTTGATTGCGGGGGTGTGAAGGCAAGGCCGCTGGTATCGCCACGTTCTTGTAGGAGGGGCTTTAGCTGCGAAGCGATATTAGCCATCACTCGATATTGCAGGTAGCGATTAGCAAGTGGGGATCTAGGTGCTTGCAAGTGATGCTGGTAAGCAGGAGGAGATTGCTCGAACTGCGCGGAGGACTCCTATGGCGGGCCGTCCGGTAATACTGGTAGGCCCGTTTCGCGAGTAGTGGCTGAGCGTATGCCGTTACTGCTCGCCCTTCATCGCGCCGCTGAGGCCGAACATTAGCACCAGCAGATTGGCGTCCGGGTTGGCTGCGGGCTGTACCTGCTTGCGCAAAGGCGCGGTTGGACAGGGTTCCACAGCGGTGCAGGCTTGCGCTTCCAGTACGCGTGGGCCGGGCTCCTGCCAGGCTGCGGCGGCGATTGCCGTTACGCTGAGTGCGAGGGCAAGGAAAAAACCTCGTGCTATTTCTAATTTCATTTTGCTAACCCCTTGAAAGCACTGCCAAACGCTGTTCGCTAAACCTAGATCACCCATTGCCTCGTCGTCGTCTCATGCGACGAACGGTCTTAGCGTGTAGCTGGCATCAGCCGGGGCTGTGCTGGGACTCGGGCCTGGTCGGTTGGTTCAACAATGGTGCAGGTAACGTCTTAACGTAACCTTAGGTGCCGGTCACGGCGCTGTGTAACAGCCGGCCTTGGCAGGTGCAGTCGCCTGCAGCCTTTCTCGTTACCTGGCGAAAAGGTGCGAGGTAGAGCCACTTCCTGGTGGGGGTAATGCGGATGGAGCGAGGTGTTGCGGATAAAGCACTGCCGGCACTGGGCCGGCAGCCATTTACTCAGGCAATAGCTGTGCCGAGACCTTTGGCGCCATCGGCGAATATCTGGCGATAGCCCTGCAACAGTTGTTGCCAGTCGGCGTCGGACCAGGGGCTATGGCGTCGTAGTTGCGGCAGGTCGTGCTGAGCGGCCTGGAGGCGGGTCAGGCGGCGACGGCTTTTTTCCAGATCGAGCAGGGCCACCTGCGGCGTTTCGCCGTTGATGCGCACGAAGATGTGTTTGGCGTACAGGCAGCCGTGCTGCCAGCGTCCCAGGTGCATGCGCGCCAGGGTTGCACCAACCAGTTGCAGCAACTGGGCATGCACTGCCTCGCCGCACGCTTCACGGCCGCCCTGGGCATACCAGAGCTCGACGTTCTCGAAGCCTTCCAATGCCTCGGTTACC
Organism: Ectopseudomonas mendocina; assembly: GCF_007049795.1. GTDB lineage: Bacteria > Pseudomonadota > Gammaproteobacteria > Pseudomonadales > Pseudomonadaceae > Aquipseudomonas > Aquipseudomonas mendocina_D. The sequence continues at coordinate 2,792 of NZ_SCFY01000004.1, read as the reverse complement.
AGCAGGCCGCGCCAGCCTTGCTGCTGGTCATAATCGATACCGCAATAGATCATCCGCGGCACCATCACGCCCAGAGAGGGCAGGGCCTGCAGGGCTTTGCGTTCGCGCAGGACGGTGGGCCGCCCCTGCGGGTGCAGCAGGCTGCGGTAGATATGGCCGATCTGTTTCTTGGCGTAGAGCACGCCGGTTTCATCCAGCAGACGCTGCACACCACTTTCGCCGCCGCGACGAACGTTGGGCTCTTCGACCCAATCACCTTGCTGTTGCCACCAGTGTTGGAATGCCTGCTGAGGGATTTCGCTCGTGCTGCAAAGGGCCATGTTTTTCTTCTTCTATTGGAGGTTTGCGCAGTGCTCGTCTCGTGAACGCTTACTACGTTGTTCAGGCTTGTAACAAAACATAAGCAAACAACGTTCCTGAGTCCACAGGAAATGTCGGTGAACTTCCGATCGGTCTGGCTGCTTCGCGAGCAATAAAAAACCCCGCGACGGGCGCGGGGTTCTTTGTGCTGCGTGGGAGCCGGTCGGCTTACATCATGCCGCCCATGCCACCCATACCGCCCATGCCACCCATATCAGGCATGGCCGGAGCCTTGTCGTCAGCCGCTTCGGCAACCATGGCCTCGGTGGTGATCATCAGGCCGCCGATGGAAGCAGCAGCTTGCAGCGCCGAGCGGGTAACCTTGGCCGGATCGAGAATACCCATCTCGATCATGTCGCCGTAGGTGTCGGTCGCGGCGTTGAAGCCGAAGTTGCCCGAACCCTGCTTGACCTTGTCGACCACTACGCTCGGCTCGCCGCCGGCGTTGGCAACGATCTGACGCAGCGGCGCTTCGACAGCGCGACGCAGCAGAGCGATACCGACGTTCTGGTCTTCGTTGTCGCCTTTCAGGCCGTCGATGGCCTGCAGGGCACGTACCAGGGCTACACCGCCGCCAGGTACCACGCCTTCTTCGACGGCTGCGCGGGTAGCGTGCAGGGCGTCTTCAACGCGGGCTTTCTTCTCTTTCATCTCGACTTCGGTGGCAGCGCCAACCTTGATCACGGCAACACCGCCAGCCAGCTTGGCCAGACGCTCTTGCAGCTTCTCTTTGTCGTAGTCGGAAGAGGTTTCTTCGACCTGCTTGCGGATCTGTGCAACGCGGGCTTCGATGTCGACCTGGGCACCAGCACCATCGATGATGGTGGTGTTGTCCTTGTTCAGCACGACGCGCTTGGCGTTACCCAGGTGCTCCAGAGTGGCGCTTTCCAGGGACAGGCCAACTTCTTCGGAGATCACGGTACCGCCGGTCAGGATGGCGATGTCCTGCAGCATGGCCTTGCGGCGATCGCCGAAGCCCGGAGCCTTGACAGCAGCGACTTTGACGATGCCACGCATGTTGTTGACGACCAGGGTAGCCAGCGCTTCGCCTTCGACGTCTTCAGCCACGATCAGCAGCGGACGGCCAGCCTTGGCAACGGCTTCCAGAACCGGCAGCAGTTCGCGGATGTTGGAGATCTTCTTGTCGACCAACAGCAGCAGCGGGCCTTCCAGCTCGGCAACCATGGTGTCCGGCTTGTTGATGAAGTACGGCGACAGGTAGCCGCGGTCGAACTGCATGCCTTCTACGACGGACAGTTCGTTTTCCAGGCCCGAGCCTTCTTCAACGGTGATGACGCCTTCTTTACCGACCTTGTCCATGGCTTCGGCGATGATGTCACCGATGGAGCTGTCGGAGTTGGCGGAGATGGTGCCTACCTGGGCGATGGCCTTGGAGTCGGCGCATGGCTTGGCCAGGTCTTTCAGCTGAGCAACGATGGCGGTGGTCGCCTTGTCGATGCCGCGCTTCAGGTCCATCGGGTTCATGCCGGCAGCGACGGACTTCAGGCCTTCGTTGACGATGGCTTGAGCCAGAACGGTAGCGGTGGTGGTGCCGTCACCGGCTGCATCGTTGGCCTTGGACGCTACGTCCTTGACCAGCTGGGCGCCCATGTTTTCGAAGGCGTCTTTCAGTTCGATTTCCTTGGCAACCGAAACACCGTCTTTGGTGATGGTCGGGGCGCCGAAGGATTTGGCCAGCACCACGTTACGGCCTTTCGGGCCGAGGGTGGCTTTGACGGCGTCGGCCAGTACGTTGACGCCAACGAGCATTTTCTTGCGGGCGGAATCGCCAAACTTGACTTCTTTAGCAGCCATTTTGATCAGTCCTCAAATTTTTGAAGGTTAAACGGAGATTCGTGGGAATCAGGCTTCGATGACAGCGAGGATTTCGTTCTCGCCCATTACCAGCAGGTCTTCGCCGTCGACTTTGACGGTGTTGCTGCCGGAGTAAGGGCCGAATACCACTTTGTCACCGACCTTGACGGCCAGCGGACGGACTTCGCCGTTATCCAGAACCTTACCGGTACCGACGGCAACGACTTCACCCTGGTTCGGCTTCTCGGCGGCCGAACCCGGCAGCACGATGCCGCCTGCGGTTTTGGTCTCTTCTTCGCTGCGACGGATCACGACGCGGTCATGCAGAGGACGAAGCTTCATTGTCGATCTCTCCTAACAATTGATGGCCAACTTGCCGACTCTTGAGTGGTCGGCGGGTTTGTAAAATCCGGCTAGGCCGGGTGCGGCACGCTGGGCGCACCGCGAAAGTTGGACTGCCTCAGAGGGCAGGCACCTTGCGGTGACTGCTACATCTGTCTCTTATACACCTCTCCGAGCTTCGTGAGGATCGCAGTTATCCGCGGGCGGTCAAACCCAAGCCGTCCAAGTATCCGACCAGAAATAAAAATGCCAGTCAGCTTAACTGACTGGCATTA
>NZ_SCFY01000049.1 GCF_007049795.1 Ectopseudomonas mendocina | reverse complement strand
CCCGAAGGGCGGTTTTTTGTGCGTGACGATCAGGCGCTGGGTGTATCGAGCTGCAGGCGCTGGTTCGATTGCGTCTGTACCTGGCGATAGCGCTCGGCGTCGTGGGACAGAACCTCGGCCATGGCCGGGAAGATCTCATCCAGCTTGGTGCGCCAGCCTTCGCTCTTGGCTTGCTCGGGGAAGCAGCGACGGATCAAGTCGAGCATGATCGACACGGTCACCGAAGCGCCCGGCGAGGCGCCGAGCAGGGCAGCGATGGTGCCGTCTGCAGCTGCCACCAGTTCGGTGCCGAACTGCAGGATACCGCCGTTCTTGCTGTCCTTCTTGATGATCTGCACGCGTTGGCCGGCCACTTCCAAGCGCCAGTCCTCGGCCTTGGCTTCCGGGTAGAAGCCGCGCAGGGTGTTCAGACGCTGCTCTTCGGACTGTATCACTTCCTTGATCAGGTAACGGGTCAGATCCAGGTTGTCGCGCGCCACCGCCAGCATCGGGCCGAGGTTGTTGGGGCGTACCGACAGCGGCAGGTCGAGGAATGAACCGTACTTAAGGAACTTGGTGGTGAAGCCGGCGTAAGGGCCGAACAGCAGGGATTTCTTGCCGTCCACTACGCGAGTGTCGAGGTGCGGTACGGACATGGGCGGTGAGCCGACGGCAGCCTGGCTGTAGACCTTGGCCTGGTGCTGCTTGACGATCTCAGGGTTGTCGCAACGCAGCCACTGACCACTCACCGGGAAGCCGCCAAAGCCTTTGCCTTCGGGGATGCCGGACAGTTGCAGCAGCGGCAGTGCGCCGCCACCAGCGCCGAGGAAGACGAACTTGCTCTTGAGCTTGCGCGTGGCGCCGGAGCGGGTGTCCTTGATGTTCACCAGCCAGCCGTCACCGTCGCGCTTGAGGTCGGTGACCTTCTGGTTGCAGGTGACCTTGGCGTTGGGTTGGGTGGTCAGGTAGGCGAGCATCTGTTCGGTGACCGCGCCGAAGTTGACGTCGGTACCGGCTTGCACGCGGGTCATCGCCAGCGGCTCGCCACTGTCGCGGCCCGGGATCAGCAGCGGCGCCCACTCGGCGATGGTGGCACGATCTTCGGTGTACTCCATCTCGGTGAAGGCGTGGTGCTGGCGCAGGGCCTCGAAACGCTTCTTGAGGAAGGCGATACCGCTGTTGCCGCGCACGAAGCTCATGTGCGGGACCGGGTTGATGAAGGTCTTCGGCGAGTTGATCGCGCCTTTTTCGATCAGGTAGGCCCAGAACTGCTTGGACTCCTCGAATTGGGCGTTGATGTTCACCGACTTCTTGATGTCGATGCTGCCGTCAGCGCCTTCCGGTGTGTAGTTCAGCTCGCACAGGGCCGCGTGACCGGTGCCGGCGTTGTTCCAGGGGTTGGAGCTTTCCACTGCGCCGGACTCGCGCAGCTCCACCACTTCCAGGGTGATGCCGGGGTTGAGTTCCTTGAGCAGTACGCCCAGGGTCGCGCTCATGATGCCGGCACCAACCAGCACCACATCTACGCTTTGGGAATCGTTGTGCGCCATTAACCTCTCTCCAAGAAAAACTGCACCAGATGGAAGGCCGTTCGGCCTTTCAGGGCGATACCGGCAGACTCAGGCGTGATGCCCTGTCGTTCGGCGGGGAGGGTCAAGGCTGGGATTTGCGGACGCAAAACTGTTCATTTGTTCGCCACACTCTTGTGAAGTTTGTAAAAACCGTCTTTTTCACGCTCTTTTGGAGCGGTGAACCTCAAAAGCTCGACTGCCTCGGCGCGCTTTTGCCCGTGCAAATCATGCAATGCATGGCTGCATAACTGCTCTGCATATGGGCTGAAAGCGGCTGGCCGGAAGCGGCAGCTCGAAGTGGGCGACTCTCTGGGGCGGGGCGATGACGTTGCATCGGCGAGGTCGTTCGGCCCGATCAGGAGACGTCCTTATAATCGGGGCGTGATTATAACGGTGAATGAGGGGAAATTGAGCCCCTGCGTGACTTTTATTCTTTCACCGGTCAGGCCGCCAACGGGCGGGCTGCTGATGCGTGTGTGGCGACCGGGGTGAGCCGGGCACCGGCGGGCAGTGGGGCGCCCAGCCAGGAGATGCTCGGCTCGCGAATTTCCACCCATCCCGCCTGGATCGGGTGTTCCTGCATCTGCCGCAGCGCACAGCAAACGCCACGATCATCAATCAGGGCAAAATGGCGCATCGGGCGAGCGTGGCTGAACAGGCGGCGCAACAGCATGGCGAAGGCTCCAGCGTGGTGACAGGTACTTTATGCCCGCGCGCGGTGACAGGCTGATGACAGGAACCGCAGCGATATGCCAACGGTCCTATGCAGCGCTACTGTCGGCCTCAGGCCGCGCTGGTTATACTGCCGGCCACTTTTACCTCACTCGGAGAGATGAGCATGCTGCACCGTGCGTTGATCGCCTTGCTTGCTGCCGCCAGCCTGACTCTGGCCGGTTGCGCCCTCAGCCCTCAGCAACTCACCCCACAACCCAAGCTGACCAGTTCGCTGACCCCAGTCGGCCAGGGTCAGCCGGTGGTGGTGCGCGTGGTCGACGGCCGTCCTTCGCCGGTGCTTGGCACCCGCGGCGGTCTGTATCCAGAGACCAGCTCCATCAGCGTCAACCCCGATTATGTGCTGCCCAAGCTGCAGGCTGAGGCCGAAGCGGCTGTGCGTCTGCTCGGTTTTACACCGTCGCCCAATGCTTATAACGCGCCACAGTTGACCATCACCCTGGCGGACCTCAAGTATCAGTCGCCGAAAGAGGGTATGTACGTCACCGAGGCTGATATCTCTGCCTCCATTCGCGCTGACGTGCAGGGCGGCAGCCGCCGCTATACCGGCCGTTACGGTGCCTCGCTGAACCAGCGCTTCGGCACCGCACCGAACCAGCAGACCAACAGCAAGCTGGTGGGTGACGTGCTCAGCGACGCGCTGACTCGTGCGTTCAAGGACCCGACCATCGGCCAGGTACTGCTGCAGTAATTCGGCGCATCGTTATAAAAAAACGCCCCGCATTGCGGGGCGTTTTCATTTGTCCTGGGTCTTCATGCTGCTTCGGCGTAGAACTCCGGCAGGCTCATGCCGGTACGGTTGTCGATATCCGGCAGGTCGTAATGCTCATGGCCGCCAAGGGCGCAGTACACAGCCAGTGCTGGTCCTGCACGTTGAAAGAAAGCTCGTCGACCACGGCGTCCACTTCATCCAGCGAGTCGATCAGGTAATCGCGGTCCAGCGGTTGAGAATTGAGCATGGCAGGTCCTCCAGGGACATTGAGGTTTGGCTCCAGCAACAGTCGTGACTGCTTGGTCACTCTTGGAGATACAAACCCTAGACCAGGCATATGACAGTTTTCAGACGATTTCGGGATAGCGGGCCGCGTTCGTCGGAAACGAACCTTATAAAAGAGGTATTTCAGTACACTGCGCGACGACTTTTCGAGGGTTGAGACGCACCGCTTCTCGGCCAAAATCCCCATTCTGGTGCGGTGGCGAGGTTGCTGCACCATGCTGTTCTTGAGGTGTTGCATGTCGCTGCAGATGTTGTGGTCACTGTTCCTCGCCCATCCGGCCGGGGCGGTCAATTCGCTGGCATTGTTCTTCGTGTTGGCGGGCGCCTGGCTGTGCCTGATGACTCACTTGCGCGAGCAGCGCGGCTTAGCGCGAGTGCTGGCGCAAGGCGAGCTGGATGAAACCGAGGTTCAGGACGAGCGTACCCTGCGGATCAACCGCTTCTTCTATCGCTTCGGTGGCATTTGCCTGGGTGCAGCCCTGGTGCTGTCCTGGTTCAGTACGCGGCTTTGACGCTTGAGCGATAAATGAAAACGGCAGCCTTCGGGC
>NZ_SCFY01000048.1 GCF_007049795.1 Ectopseudomonas mendocina | reverse complement strand
GTACGGTTCTGTTTCATCGGGGTAGCGGTTCTTGCCATGGTTCACCTCGTTGCAGTTTATCGCTTAACGGGGTGTCCACTCGTGCTGGGCAAGATCATGATCCCACCGCAAGCATCCGGAAAGCAAAGATCGGTGGAAAAGATGTCGAGCGAGATAGAGTACTCAGCGATGAAGAGATATCAACGCTAGCGAAGCTTTTGCCAGATGCTGGTCTTCTCGTATCGACTGAGGCCGCTATATGGATCGCCTTATCCACATGCTGCCGCATAGGCGAACTCATGAATGCCCGCTGGGAAAATATCGATCTAAAAGCAGGGACTTGGCTTATTCCTGCCGAAAACAGCAAGAATGGAAAGGCTCATACGGTAACGCTATCTAATTTTTCTAAGCACCAATTTGAAAGGGTAAAAGCAATTTCTGGCGAATGCCAATGGTGCTATCCAAACACAAAAAAGACAGGACCAGTCTGCTCCAAAACAGTCACCAAGCAGCTTGGTGATAGGCAACGAAAACCAGATCAGGCCACAATGAGCAACCGCAGCGCCAACTCTCACGCCTTGTCACTAAAAGGTGGGAAGTGGACACCTCATGACCTGAGGCGAACCGGCGCGACGATTATGACAGCCTTAGGTGTTCTTCCTGAAGTCGCGGAGAGATGCCTTAACCACACAGAAGAGAACAAAGTAAAAAGAACCTACCAAAGGCATAGCTACGCCAAGGAAATGGCCGAAGCATGGCACTCACTTGGCGACCACTTAAAAAAGATAACAGCCACGCAACTCGAATAAAACCGCCGCACCTGATTTTTATTTCACCAATTTCCTTGCAGCCTTATTCTCTATTATGAAATTCCAAATGTACAACTGCAAGTCCTTCTCCAAAATCACACCCCCCTAAACCCAGCATTGAAATCTCTCCCAGCACTACGCCAGCCACCTTCCCTGCAATAACCTCAGATCGATCAGTTTTTCGATATAATTTTTTATTTTCAAGAGCCTTAAGAATAACAAGCTCTATCCTTTTAATTTGATCAGCCTTGTCCTGATCAGCTTTGACGCGCGCCGCCTTATCATGATCCTGCCATCGAGCACGCCCACCTTTAATAGCGCGCCGCCTTATTTCCAGCGAGCTCCCACCATAGATTTTTTCAAGCTCAACTAAAAAACCCAAAATCTCCCTGCATCTAGCAGCATGCTCAGCATAATTACCACGCATCAAATATTGATAAGCAAAAAACAGGTTAACGTGTATCACCTCAACAAGCTTTTTCTCTCGGGCAGCACTCCTACCAAATCCAGCCACCCTAGAATACAAATTATCAAAATATGAATCTAAATCAGATTGCTTCCTCAGCCTCATTTTAATCGAGCGAATCGACAGTCTGACATATTCAGAATAAACACCAACACCACCATAGCAAATAAAATCTCTATTGAGCACACTTCGCACACGCTCACAGAGCCTATCAAACCGCCCGAACCACTTCTTTTTCTCGTCGTCAAAAACCTCTTCGACAAGCATGCGTCTTCGCTTTTGGATACACTCATCCAGAGTACCTAGCGATGCAGAGTCAGCTAACATCTCCATCTCATCATCCAACTCAAACACTCGCGCCCATGCAGTGTCCAGCGAGGCCCACTGAAGACCTGCGGCAGCTATATCTCCACTTGAGTAATGCATTATAAAATTAGCAAGCGACCCGCCCTTTGTATAAATAATAGAGTCAGGCCACTCAATAATTTCAGCACTTATACCAAAATCACTATCCAAGCGAGACCGAACCAGCAGATCTGATACGTCCCCCTCTCCATGCTCCCACCTAAAGAAGACATTCCCAACAGATTCGGCATCCTTGCGAACTAAGACCTTAAAAGAGTCATTAGTAACCAAGGCCCCGTAATACCTAGCAGTAGGCACATCACACGCCATAAACCCCCTCCAATTGCTGACTCAGCCTTCAACCCATACCAGAAGCCGCCGGATCAGCGCTCGTCCCCAGCGAGCCCCACCCTATCAAAACACCCACCCCACCGCAGGAAAAGGACTCACCCCCTACTCCTGAGCACAGCAGCGACTGTCATCAGCCCGCGATAGCTGCGATAGCTATCGCAGCTATCGCGGACATTTAGCCCCTCATCCCCCGCACACCAACGAGATCCGCTACCACACTTACGCATGCAAATCAATTTTTTTAGCTTAGGAGTAAAAAATAACCTGCAAGTAGAAACCGTGACCCCGCCCCAACACAGATCTAGGATCGCCCCGACTAATCGGAGGCACGAAATGACTGACAAATACGAAGTAAGAGCTAGTCCTATTCAAAAACATCCAAAAGCCTTTCATCAGGCAGAGCTAAATCAAACAGCGCACAACTCAAAACCGGAGCCATGCACTAAACAGCCCGAAACTTATAAGGATGACATGTCAAAAAACCAAATAATTCGATTAAAACAACTGATCAAAATCCTCTCAATCTCTCGTTCATGCGTATATGACTGGCTAAACCCACGATCTCCAAGGTACGACCCTACATTCCCCAAGCAAGTCCGATTATCAGGGCGGAGCAATGGCGGCGCTGTTGGTTGGCGATTGGAGTCCGTCATGGCATGGATCAATAGCCGCGACCAAAACTCAATAAATTAAACCATTGAGCTCTGAAATCCTCACGAAGAAATCACCCACAAGAGGCATCACATGAACCAAGAATCCACCAACCAAAAAATACTCACCGCACTCAATGAGTTCCCTCTTCTGAAAGAATTCATTGTTGAAGTAGCAGAGACCACACAAGCTCCACTTGAACTAGTTCTCGCTTCAGCTCTATCGACAATCTCAATGCTATGCCAGCCTTTAATCGATGTAAAAAGATCAGAAAATATGATCGGACCAATCTCACTTCTGATAATAATCATCGCAACTTCTGGAGAGCGAAAGTCAACAGTCGAGAGTATTTTTCTGGAGTATATCAGGAAATATGTAAGAGAAGCGCTAGACCTTCACAGAAGAGAGTTACTCTCCTGGAGTATTAGGCTCGAAGCCTGGGAAGCAAAAAAGCGAAAGATAATAAAAGACATGAGCAACACATTAGAATCAGAAAATGAATATCAAATACTTGAAAGCACCCTACTTCGTCATCAAGAGACAAAGCCTGAACGACCACGAGCCTTCAATCCTTTTTATGAAGACTCAACTACAGCGGCTCTAATGAAAGGCATGACCCAGGACATGCCCTGGGCTGCATTGATGTCAAGTGAAGGAATTTCTGTTTTAAAGGGAGTTTTTAATGACTACGGAAAGATTAACGCGCTGTGGACCGGAAGCCCGATAGAAGTAGCAAGATCAAGCACTGAGGGCTGCTCATTGAATGACGCCAGACTAACAATAGGAATCATGATTCAGCCCGATATATTGCGAGACTATCTCGAGAAAAAAGGTGATAAAGCCAGGTCCGTTGGATTGCTGTCACGAGCACTGGTATTTCACCCTAACTCGACCCAAGGAACGCGCTTCATAAACGACAGATCCATAAACAAAGAAACTCTCGCAAGATACAACTCACGCGCTCACAGCCTACTAGAAAAATGCATGAACCGCCTTCGAGATACGTCCACAGAAAAACAAATAATTAGCTTTTCAAGCTCCGCAACTGCACACTGGGATGAAACATACAACAAGATAGAATCGGAACTAAATGAAGGAGGAATGTACGAAAGATCCAAGGATCACGCATCTAAGCTCAGCGAAAATATCGCTCGTGTGGCGGCACTCTTGCACTATTTTGAATTTGGGAATGAGACCATTAGCCTGGAATCACTTAAATCAGCAGAAATAATCGTTCTCGAATGCTCCAGAACCTTCCGAAAGGAATTCACATTTATGCCCAGCATTATTAGTGACGCAGAAATTCTGTACACTTGGATTCAATCTAACTGCAAAAACCCACACCTATTCAATTGGGTGGACAAAAACGAAATACTTCGTAAAGGCCCAACAAAATTTCGAATAGCATCCAAACTAAACCCCATCCTGGACTGTTTAGTAGCCTCAGGGAAAGTAATTACCCGCCGCGTCAGGATAGTTGTCGTGTGAGTTGATTCGATGAGTCTTGGTCGGTGGGCGGAAGTGAGAGCCGTGTGGCGCGTTATTCGATAGAGCATCGGGAGTGGGTGGTGCGGCAGATGATGCCGCCCTTGAACCGGACGGTGCCGGAGCTGGTGGAAGCGACAGGCATTAC
>NZ_SCFY01000047.1 GCF_007049795.1 Ectopseudomonas mendocina | reverse complement strand
ACCTCTTTTCTACCGCTTTCGATCCATTCGACCGAACCACCAACAGGACCAAACCACCACCCTGTCGACCGGCGCGCATTCTACACGCCAGATCCAGTTTTGCAAGCCCTTCACTCAACTTAACTTATTGATTAACAAGCAGTTTTTGAAGCGCTTCATCGCTGAAGTGGCGCGCATTCTACATCCAGCAGAACGTGCGTCAAGCTTATATTTCAATTTTCTTTGGATTCTCTCGAAAAAGGACGCCTGCTCTCTGTAATGCGCCCGCTACAGCGGAGAGGCGCATCAGCAGCAGCGCGCCACCGATCAACGCATAAGCGAGCCACTCCCCCAGATCAGCCCGCATCACCCAGAGCATATGCAATAAAGCCAGCAGCAGGATCGCGTAAACCAGGCGATGCAGCGCCTTCCACTTACGGCCCAGCTTTCTGATACTGAAGCGGTTGGAAGTAACGGCCAAGGCAAGCAAGCCTATATAGGCCAGTGCCCCCACGATGATGTAGGGGCGCTCGGTAAGATCGCGGAGCACCAGGTCCAGGCGCACCCCAGCGATAAACAACACATAGCCGGACAGGTGCAGCGTTACGTAGGCAAAGCACCATAGACCTAACTGCCGACGTACGGCGATCCAACCGCTCCAGCGGGTCAACTGCTGCAGCGGCGTCATTGCCAAGGTGATCAACAAAAGGATCAGGGCTCCTAACCCCAGGTTATCAACCAGCACCTTGCCAGGGTCAGGCCCCAGAAGACCGAAAACAGCGCAGTACAGCCAGTACAGTGGCGGCACCAATGCCGCCAGGAACACGGCGACGCGCCAGAGCCTGTAGCGCATCAGTAGTACCTCGCCAGATCCATACCGGCATAGAGGTCAGCGACCTCCTCATATCCATTGAACATCCGGGTGTCGATCACATTGGGGCTGAACAACCCGCTGGGCAGACGCCGCTCGGTTGCTTGAGACCAGCGCGGATGATCCACCTGCGGATTGACGTTGGCATAGAAGCCGTACTCGTTCGGCGCAATGCGCTCCCAAGTAGTTTTAGGCGCCTCGTTGACCAGGCTTATACGTACGATGGACTTGATGCTTTTGAAGCCATATTTCCAAGGCACCACCAGACGCAAGGGAGCGCCGTTCTGGTTCGGCAGCACTCGGCCGTACATGCCGACAGCCATGAAGGCCAACGGATGCATGGCCTCGTCCAGACGCAGACCCTCGACATAAGGCCAATCGATCAGAGAGAACCCCGAGCGCTGGCCCGGCATGCGCTCACGATCGACCAGCGTTTCGAAGCGCACATAACGAGCCGATGAGGTGGGCTCGACCTGCTTGAGCAGTTCGGCCAGAGGAAAACCCAACCAGGGAATGACCATGGACCAGGCCTCGACACAGCGAAGTCGATAGGTGCGCTCTTCGAACGCATGCGGCTTGACCAGATCCTCGATGGCATAGCGCCCCGGCTTGCCCACCTCGCCATCGACCATCACTGTCCAGGGCTCGACCTGCAGCTTGCCGGCATTGGCCGCCGGATCGCCCTTACCTGTGCCGAACTCATAGAAGTTGTTGTAGTGCGTCGCGTCCTTGAACGGCGTGATGCTTTCACCTTCAGCCGTAATCGCTTGCCAGCGCGTGGCCGCCAGTTTCTCTTCGAACCAGCCAGGCGCCTTGGCGGGCTCGACATCGCTGTAGCGCCCTTGAGCTTCGGCACTGGCCCAACCGGGCATAGCCGCCATCGCAGCCAGCGCCAGCGAGCCCTGCATCAGCTTGCGACGGGAAAGGTAAACGGATTCCGGGGTGACTTCGGACTCAAGAGCCCGAGAAGAGGGAGGTACTCGGATGAGCATGGCGACTCCGCGACTACAGTTCGAGAAACGAACTGTAGACCACGGAGTGCAGAAGAAATTACAGCATCAGGCAGATTTACGACGACGCAATTGCAGCAGGTACTGAATCGGACCGGAGGCTGCGTAAGCGAGGAAGATAAGCAGCAGGATACGGGGCGGATCGCTGAACACCACCGCGAACACCAGCACCACGGCCAGAATGGCCACGAAAGGTACGCGCCCTTTCAGGTCCAAGTCCTTGAAGCTGTAGTACTTGATGTTGCTGACCATCAGGCACCCTGCAGCAGCGACCAGCAGCGCCACGGCAAAGGACATGTTCGAGCCCTTGATACCGAAATCGCTGAACGCCCACACCGTACCGGCAACCACACCCGCCGCAGCCGGACTGGCCAGACCGATGAAGTACCGTTTATCGACGCTGCCGATCTGCGTATTGAAACGCGCCAGGCGCAATGCCGCGCCAGCAACATAGATGAAGGCGACCATCCAGCCTACCTTGCCCATGCTACCCAGTGCCCATTCGAATGCGAGCAGCGCTGGCGCAACGCCGAAGGCCACCATATCGGAAAGCGAGTCGTACTCGGCGCCGAACGCACTTTGCGTATTGGTCAAACGCGCCACGCGGCCGTCCAGACCATCGAGCACCATGGCGACGAACACAGCGGCAGCAGCCACATAGAAGTTGCCGTTCATCGCGTTGATGATGGAGTAGAAACCGGCGAACAGGTTAGCCGTGGTGAACAGATTGGGCAGTAGGTAAATGCCACGGTGACGCACCTTGCGCCCTTCCGCGTCCTGTCCTTCCTCTATGTGCTCGTCGATCGGCAGCAGGCTTTCCAGATTATCGCCAGCCGGCTTTTGATCCTCGGGACCTTCACTCATGAACAGCACCTTGCAACGGGTTTGACAAATTTCGACCGGGACGACTGAACTCAGTTCGCCAATCAGCGAGCTGGCTTTATACCAGAAGCCTCGCCCCAGAATGAAAAAACGCGGCATAAAGCCGCGTTCTTTCGCACATCGCAGACCTTAGTTCTTGGCCTTGTCGACGATCTTGTTGGCAGCGATCCACGGCATCATCGAGCGCAGTTGCTCACCGATGACTTCGATACCGTGAGCGGCGCTGTTGCGACGCTTGGCGGTCATCGACGGGTAGCCAGTGGCGCCTTCGCTGATGAACATCTTGGCGTATTCGCCGTCCTGGATACGCTTGAGGGCGTTGCGCATGGCCTGACGGGATTCGGCGTTGATCACTTCCGGACCGGTGACGTACTCACCGTACTCGGCGTTGTTGGAGATCGAGTAGTTCATGTTGGCGATGCCGCCTTCGTACATGAGGTCGACGATCAGCTTCAGTTCGTGCAGGCACTCGAAGTAGGCCATTTCCGGCGCGTAGCCAGCTTCGACCAGGGTTTCGAAACCGGCTTTGACCAGTTCGACGGTACCGCCGCAGAGAACGGCCTGCTCACCGAACAGGTCGGTTTCGGTCTCGTCCTTGAAGGTGGTTTCGATGATGCCGGTACGGCCACCGCCAACGCCCGAAGCGTAGGACAGGGCGACATTCTTGGCATTACCGGAAGCGTCTTGGTAAACAGCGATCAGGTCAGGGATGCCGCCGCCTTTGACGAACTCGGTGCGAACGGTGTGGCCCGGAGCCTTCGGCGCGATCATGATCACGTCGAGGTCGGCACGCGGTACGACTTGGTTGTAGTGGATGGCGAAGCCGTGGGAGAAGGCCAGGGTGGCGCCCTTCTTGATGTTCGGCTCGATCTCGTTCTTGTACAGCTGGCCCTGGAATTCGTCCGGGGTCAGGATCATTACCAGGTCGGCAGCGGCGACGGCGGAAGCCACGTCAGCGACTTTCAGGCCATGGGCTTCAGCCTTGGCAACGGTAGCGGAGCCTTTACGCAGACCGACGGTGACGTCGACGCCGGAGTCTTTCAGGTTGCACGCCTGAGCGTGGCCCTGGGAGCCGTAGCCGATGATGGCAACTTTCTTGCCCTGGATGATCGAGAGGTCACAGTCTTTGTCGTAATAAACTTTCATGTTCTTGGCTCTTGTGTATCGAAAAGGATGGGGTGCGGAGCACCGCGACAGAGAGACCTTAAGTGATTCTAACCATTGCGTAAAATGATATATTTGCAACACCACATGCCGATTTATGAAATATAAATGGACAGTCACTCCCTCAGGCTTTTTCTCTCCCTGGCTGACAACCTGCACTTCGGTCGAACCAGCCGCGAGCACCATGTCAGCCCTTCTGCGCTCAGCCGCAGCATCAAGCAGCTAGAGGACGAAGTCGGCGCTGCGCTGTTCGTTCGCGACAACCGTTCAGTCCGCCTGACCCGCGAGGGCCAGCAGTTTCGCGAGTACGCGAGCGAGGTCATCAATGGCTGGCAGGCGATTCGCCAGACCTTCATGCAGGACCAGTTGAACCTGCACGGCGAGCTGTCGCTGTACTGCTCGGTCACCGCGAGCTACAGCTTCCTCTACGACATCCTCAGCAGCTTTCGTCAGGACTACCCGCGCATCGAAATGAAACTGCATACCGGCGATCCGGCGAAAGCAGTCGAGCGCGTGCAACAAGGGCTGGAAGACCTGGCCATCGGCGCCCTACCCGACAGCCTGCCGGCCGGGGTCAAGTTTCAGTCAATCACGCGCTCTGACTTGCGCTTTATCGGCCCCCAAGCGCCTCAACTACTGAACGAGGAACAACTAAAGAATCCAACGGCAGAGAATTGGAAAGACGTGCCGATGATTCTTTCGGAAGAGGGCCTGGCACGGACACGTACCGATCGCTGGCTGAAAAGCCACAACATCAAGCCGCGCATCTATGCCCAGGTCAGCGGCAACGAAGCGATCGTCAGTATGGTTAGCCTGGGTTTCGGTATCGGGGTGGTGCCGCAGATCGTACTGGACAACAGCCCACTGACCGCACGCATTCGCATCTACGACATCCAGCCACCGCTAACCGCTTATGACATTGGTCTGTTCGCGCTGGAAAAACGCCTCAAGGACCCGCTGATCGCAGCTTTCTGGAATCGCCAACGCTGAATTCGGGCAATAAAAAGCCCGCGATGAACAGAGCGTGTGAAAACGCACTGACGCCAGAAAAATCCAACGCCCCGACTGGTTCGGGGCGTTGGTGTTTTTGATAACGGGAAATGGAGGACGGGACTTATCCCAACAGCTCGATCTACCGACGGGCACCCATCACATTGATGGCACGCTTCAGGTTGTAGGCGTTGACTGCCAGGGCCATTTCCGTCCGAGCG
>NZ_SCFY01000046.1 GCF_007049795.1 Ectopseudomonas mendocina | reverse complement strand
CTGCTCAAAAATTGAGCAGAAGCAGTTGAACACCTGGGTCAGTTTTCAGTCGGCAGAACAGCCTCTACTGGGTCAGTTTTCGGTCAGCGGCAACAATGCCGCCTTTGTTCCACACCTCGACGGCCTTTGGCGCTACGGCATGCAGCAGTTCAAGTTGCTGGCCCGCCCTGGCTACTACGAACCGATCTGGACTCTGCTGCGTGAAGATGCCCGCGTCGATCTGCCGGTCGATTCGCTGCTGGATGACACCGAGTACAAGCGCAGCTACAAGACCTCGCGTGGCTTCTCCGGCAAGAACGTCGAGTTATTCCTGGGAAACTTCGTCAGCCTGCTGGCACGGGAGCGAGTGGGCGTAAAAAAGGCGTTCTCCACCCTAAAACAATGGGACTGCTGGCCCGTTATACGGGATCACTACGCGGCCAAGGAAATGAGTGAGCGTGATCTCTACAAGCACATCAAGGGCATGTTGGAGGAGCGGCACGTAAGGTGGGGCAGGGCAGTATGACCGTCAAAAAGCAGCCTGATGGCCGATGGCTCGCAGACGTTCAGCCGATCCGTGGCCAGCGCTTTCGCAAGCTGTTCAAGACCAAGGCAGAAGCCCTGCGCTATGAGCAGTACATCACCGCCAACAAGGCCGCTGACCCAGCCTGGAACCCCAAGGCCCAGGATCGCCGCAGGCTCTCGGAGCTGGTTGGTCTGTGGTTCGATCTGCACGGGCATATGCTCAAGGATGGTGAGCGCAGAAAGGCCAAGCTCGATGCCCTGTGCATTCGTCTACGCGACCCCGTCGCCATGAAGCTCGACCCGGCCACCTACGCCCATGATCGCCGCTTGCGGGCAGAGGCCGGCATCACACCCAAGACGCTGAACAATGAACTGGGTTACATCCGGGCCGTGTTCAACGAGCTGCGAGGCCTCGGCCAGATCGATTACGCCAATCCCCTGGAGCTGATGAAGCCTTACAAGATCGAAGAACGGGAACTGTCCTGGCTGACCCAGGAACAGATAGCCGATCTGCTGACCGCCATTCGCGAAGGCTGCGACAACCCGCATGTTGAACCTATCGTGTTGCTCTGTCTGGCCACTGGTGCTCGATGGTCAGAAGCGGAAGGTCTCACGCCGTCCAGGCTTCGCAATGGTGCTGTGACATACAGCAAGACCAAATCCAGCAAGGTGCGAACCGTGCCGATCCAGCCCGAGCTGGAATCGTTCATTCGTGATCATTGGAAGCGTCACGGCCAGTTCACCGGCGCTATCACGTCGTTTCGTCGAGCGTTGAGCCGATCGGGGATCGTGCTGCCTAAAGGGCAGGCCAGCCACGCACTGCGCCACACCTTCGCCAGCCACTTCATGCAGAGGGGCGGGAACATCCTCACGCTACAGAAAATCCTGGGTCACTCCAGCTTGGCGATGACCATGCGCTATGCGCACTTGGCACCGGAGCATCTGGCTGAGGCGGTGAAGCTGAATCCTATCGCGGGTATCACTGATCAGCTTGGTGTGAGATCGTGTTGATTCGTGTTGAAGCGTGTTGAAGCGTGTTCGGTTTTAGGGGATACTTTCCTCACGACTCAACCCTTGGCGGGCCGATTCAGTTCAGCCTTAGCCTCGGGTGAAGAAACCGGCCCACAAAGCCGGTTTTTTCGTTTCTAGGGATAGGGCATTGTGCGTACAGCTTTCTTCGTAGACGGCTACAACCTCTATTACGGCGTCCTGCATGGCTCCGACCACAAATGGTTGGATCTGCCTGCGCTGCTTGCCGAGATCTTGCGGATACAGGAGCCTTCGGCCGAACTGGTCTCTGTCGATTACTTCACTTCTCCTGTCATCGCCAGGCTTGCGACTCGTGGCCAGGTCTCCAACGATGCGCAAAATCGCTATATCCGCGCCTTGCAGGCGAGAGGCGTCTCGGTCACGCTCGGTACGCACCGGCTGGCCAAGGGCTATGCGCCCAGGTACCTCGATGGTCAGAAGCCTTCCAGGCAAGATCAGGTGGCGATTTGGCAGCTCGAAGAGAAAGAGACGGACGTTAATCTGGCTCTAGGCATGTACCGGGCAGCATGCCGGTCTGTGGATCTGCAATTGGATCAGATCGTGCTGGTATCGGGTGACACTGACCTGGCGCCTGCTCTCGCTGCCATTCGCTCGGACTTCCCGCACATCCGAATTGGCGTGATTCTTCCGCATCGCCACGAACAGCGGGATCCGCCGGGATCACTGAAAGATCATGCCCACTGGATCCGCCGGCACATTCCCGAGTCGGAGCTTGCGGCTTTCCAGCTCCCGCCAAAGGTGCCGCTTCCCAGGAAGCCTGCCATTGTCAAACCGGATTATTGGTAGCCTGATCCTGCTGTGACACTTTCGGGACAGTTGCTGCCCCTGAAAACACAAAACCCCTGAAGTTCTCTAGGAAAATCAGGGGTTTATGCTTGCTTGAATTGGGCCGGGGTCACCTGAACTGGAATGCTAACTATCTGATTACTAATGATTTTCTAATGTTGAAAAATTCAAGGCATACATGCAGGCATACACGGTGCCTGTTGCTGGCCAACGTTGAGCCCCACTTTCTCGCTTCTTGATAGGTCGTTTCCCGGCCGCAGTGATCAATTGAGCCCTCCCAAAGCCATCTGTTCCGATTGAGGCATCTGAACCGGGGTCGAACTTTTCTAGGTGAGTCCGTACCGGTGAAGCCGACCCTGAAAATATGCTTGCTGTGGAAACCGCGTGGTAACCGGCTTTGAAAACCAAGTTGGCTGCACGGCCCAACAGCAAGCGCAAATCAACGTGACGGGAATCACTCAGCAGTTACCGCTGGTGCTAATGTCAGCGGCTCACCAAGCCGGAGGCAGCCATGTACAAGACGGACAACCACGACAAGGAAGACAGCCAAGGCAAAGGGGAAGACGAAGAGGATGACCTCTCGTACCTCGACATGCCGATGATCACCTACTCGCGGCCTACGATCCCGAAGCAACCTACGGGGATAGTGGTCTGGTTGCGAAGCCTCTTGGGAAGGCAACCCAAATGACAGGTTTCCGTGCGTACCAGGCTGCGCACCACTGGCGTGCGCACTTGCGTTTACCGAACCGTGAACCTGTCAAAACCTGTCATCTACTGTAAAGCGCTCGCAGGCGCCTAGGTTTCACACCTCGGTGACGGAGGAATGTTAACTTTTGTCAATGTCGCTTCCGCACTAAGCAAGCCACTACCCCTCCCTGCTAACCATTGTCTTGGCTGGCCCGGCTATCCGTTATCGCTTCAGGTACGGAGATCAAGGGCTAACGCCTGCCGTAGGCATCGCGTGCGTACTGGGCACGAAACC
This sequence comes from Ectopseudomonas mendocina, assembly GCF_007049795.1. GTDB lineage: Bacteria > Pseudomonadota > Gammaproteobacteria > Pseudomonadales > Pseudomonadaceae > Aquipseudomonas > Aquipseudomonas mendocina_D. The sequence goes on along the minus strand of NZ_SCFY01000046.1, from coordinate 2,860 downwards.
TTCCTTCCCTGGGACTTTTCGGCCCTCGGCTCTAGCCCTATAAACACGCATTTCTGTGGATACCAGCCTGGATACCAATGCTCTGGATACCTGGCCAGGCCAGGCCATACCGCATCCGATAGATAGCACCTGTATCACCCTCGCACGCGGCTGGCGGCGCGTCAGGTCGCATGGGATTGCTCTGCAGCGCCCCGCAAACGAGCCAATACCCTGTTAACCGGCTTGTTAACCATCGTTTGTTAACTGATTGCCTGCGGCGCGCGTACCTTCGCTGCGTACGATTGCGGATAAGGCCACAGACTGTATTGAACTGACCTGGTGACTCTCAGCAGGTTAAAGTACCTGCTTTGACCGATCACCTGGAGCAGTAGCGTGAACACGGAAAACCATTCCCAGACGGCCGCCTTTCTCTGGTCGATTGCCGACCTGCTGCGCGGTGACTTCAAGCAGTCGCAGTACGGCCGCATCATCCTGCCGTTCACCCTGCTGCGGCGCATGGAATGTGTGCTGGAGCCGACCAAGGAAGCGGTGATCCGAGAGTCCTATGCGCAGGAAGGCCGGCCCGACCTGGTGCGTGAGCGGCTGTTGCTCCGTGCTGCCGGGCAGCAGTTCTTCAATGCCTCCAAGCTGAGCCTGGGCACGCTGTCCGACACCCAGACCGCCGCCGACCTGATGAGCTATGTGCAGTCCTTTAGCAAGGATGCCCGCGAGATCTTCGAGCACTTCCACTTCGAAGACTTCGTCCAGCAGCTCGCCGCCGCCAACCTGCTGTATCAGGTGGTGCAGCGCTTTGCCGCCACCGACCTGAGCCCCGAGCGCATCAGCAACTTCGGCATGGGCATTATTTTCGAAGAGCTGATCCGCAAGTTCGCGGAAAGCTCCAACGAAACCGCCGGGGAGCACTTCACCCCGCGCGATATCGTGCACCTGACCACCTCGCTGGTGATCACCGGGCAGGACGACAAGCTCAAGCCCAACAGCATCGTCACCATCTATGACCCGACTGCCGGCACCGGCGGTTTCCTCTCCGAGGGCGACGAGTACATACAGTCGATCAGTCAGCAGGTCACCGTGTCGCTGCACGGCCAGGAGCTCAACCCCGAGTCCTACGCCATCTGCAAGGCGGACATGCTGATCAAGGGCCAGGACGTCACCAGCATCAAGCTGGGCAACACCCTGTCCGACGACCAACTGGCCGACAGCCGCTTCGACTTCATGCTCAGCAACCCGCCGTTCGGCGTGGAGTGGAAGAAGGTACAGAAGCAGATCACCGACGAGCACACGGAAAAGGGCTTCAACGGCCGCTTCGGCCCTGGCCTGCCGCGTGTGTCCGATGGCTCGCTGCTGTTCCTGCTGCACCTGGTCAGCAAGATGCGTGACCCGCGTGAAGGCGGCTCGCGCATCGGCATCATCCTCAACGGTTCGCCGCTGTTTACCGGCGGTGCCGGTTCGGGCGAGTCGGAGATTCGCCGCTACCTGCTGCAGAACGACCTGGTCGAAGCCATCATCGCCCTGCCCACCGACATGTTCTACAACACCGGCATCGCCACCTATGTGTGGGTGTTGAGCAACCACAAAGCCGCCGAACGAAAAGGCAAGGTGCAACTGATCGACGGCAGCCAGCACTACGCCAAGATGCGCAAATCGCTGGGCAGCAAACGGCAGTACATTACTGACGAACAGATCGACGAGCTGGTGCGCCTGTATGGCCGCTTCGAGGAAACCGCGCAGAGCAAGATCTTCCCCGTTGAAGCCTTCGGCTACCGGCGCATCACCGTCGAGCGTCCGCTGCGCCTGAACTTTCAGGCTAACGCCGAGCGCATCACCAAGGTGCTGGAAGAAAAAGCCATCGAGAAGATGGAAGCCCCGGCCCGTCAGCGCCTGATCGAAGCCCTGCAGGCGATGGACGAAAGCCAGCAGCACCGCAACCGCGAGCAGTTCAGCAAGCTGCTGAAAAAGGTACTCAGCGCCCACGACGTATTCCCCAGCACACCGGAGCTGAAGGCCATCCTCAGCGGCTTAAGCGAGCGCGACCCCGAAGCGGATATCTGCCTGGTCAAAGGCCAGCCGGAAGCCGATGCCGGCCTGCGCGATAACGAAAACGTGCCGCTGTGCGAGTCGGTGTACGACTACTTCGAGCGCGAAGTGAAACCCCATGTGCCGGATGCCTGGATCGACGAGAGCAAGACGGATGCGCAGGACGGCGAAGTCGGCATCGTCGGCTTCGAGATTCCGTTCAATCGTCATTTCTATGTATTCCAGCCACCGCGCCCGCTGGAAGAGATCGACCGCGACCTGAAAGCCTGCACCGACCGTATCAAGCAGATGATTGAGGGGCTGTCGGCATGAGTTTTCCTAAGTATCCGGAATACAAGGATTCGGGGGGTGAGTGGTTCGGGGATGTGCCGTGCGATTGGCGCGTTCAGCGTCTTAAACAGGTCGTGAATCCTTCGCGGCCTATCACCTATGGAATTGTTCAAGCTGGCGAAAATGTGCCTGACGGTATTCCTTACATTCGGCCCGCAGATATGGCGGATGAGTCAGGAGTAAAAACTGAAGATGCTTTGCTTAGAACTTCCCAAGAGATTGCTAGTGCTTACAGGCGCAGCTCAATCTCGGCAGGTGACATCGTGTGCTCCATCGGGCCAAGTTTCGGTAAGTTGATGATGGTTCCACTCTCCCTTGAGGGTGCCAACCTGACACAAGGCACGGCGCGGGTTGCGGTTGCCTATGAACACGTCCCGCGCTTTATATTCTGGGTCTCGGCGATTTTCAAGGTAGTTGTCGCGTGAGCGTGTCACGCTGCCTTTGATGTTTGCTGCAGTACCGCTTCCCGCTCCGGGTTCAGGCACACGATTGG
>NZ_SCFY01000045.1 GCF_007049795.1 Ectopseudomonas mendocina | reverse complement strand
CGACTGCCGACGCAGCGGGCGAGTGAGATCGGCCAACTACTGCCGCATCAGTGGGTACCTGCCTGAATCACGCAAGGTGAGTTCGGCGGACGCTTACCGTACGTACACGCGGCCAAACGATACTGGCGAAAGCGGGCTTCGAACCTCTTAAAGTCACCGGCCTATCGGTCTTCAATGAAGCGCCTGGCCTTACGAAGGCAGAGCGCAAAGCCATCCGTGCAGCGGTCAAACAGGCGGAAGATCAAGCGAGCCAAGGTGCCAGTTGGGCGCAGTTGGAACCCACGTTTCGCCGTGTAATGGGACGCGTGGGACGACTTATTGCCTGCGGCCACCCGGATGGGGAGCGTTACAAGCAGCGCCTTAAGTCCCTGAAGGAGCGTTGTCAGGTACCGCTCTTGGAGCGCTACGCGGCGCAAGGGGCCGAGCCACGTTGAGGTCGAGGCTGAGCGGAGCGAACGGCTGCTTCTGGTCGGTGCTAGTCAGTCGCATCAGGCAGGACGCGGCCAAAAACGTACTGATCCGGCCTTGACGAAGCTGATCTCCCTGATGGTGTGAGGGGCCCAGAAAGTCGGGGCTACGACTCATACTAGCCTAGGGGGGCTCCGTCATTATCGAGGTATGGAATCCCAGAACCGGAAATTCATGTTTCCTTCCATTGCCTCGATCTGATTTGCCATCGCAACCAGCGCTTCATGAGATAGGCGTCCTGACTTTGCTAGGCCCTGCACACTAGCCAGTAGATCTTTCCTCTCTTTGTCGCGATAGCGGTTCAGCCGCAAGCCACCAATAAATACCTTTGCCTGCATTTCCAGCATGGCCTTGTATTCCCTGAGGAACGGTAGGAAAGGCCGCACGGTATCCGTGATGTCTTGGCACGCTTCGCCTTTATCAGCCAGTCGGTCGAAGTGGCAAGGATTGACTAAGACGCCCTTAGGGACTTTTATGCATCGAACCTTGCAGTCTTGGTAAATCTTGCTGACCAGCTCTGAGCAGTACGAGAACTTAGCGCCGGCGCCCTTTTTGGGTTTGATGCTGTAGGGCTGCTGGAGGTAAAACGCACATTGCCGGAGTACCTATAAGCAGCTGAGCAAACGCAGTGCCCTGTACAAGGCCAAACGCAAGATCGAGAAGGCCAAGGCGCAGGTGCGATCCAAGGTCGAGCACCCGTTCCGGGTGATCAAGCGCCAGTTCGGCCACACCAAGGTGCGCTTCCGTGGCTTGGCCAAGAACACCGCTCAGTTGGTCACGCTGTTTGCCCTGTCAAATCTGTGGATGGCGCGCCGGCATTTACTGACTGTAGCGGGAGAGGTGCGCCTGTAAAACGCAGAAACCCGGGGAAAACCCGGGTTTCTGGATGAATCAGCCGGCTGCGGTCGACCTGGAAGTGCGTTGAGCAAGCTACGGCCAGATTGGCGCTGGTTTGTTCGGAGTTTCCTTAGTATTGCCACTCCTCCAAAAGGATTCGTCTCGATGGCCAGATTACTGCCACCGCCTGTCAACCAGGCCGAAATTGTATTGAGCGGTGAAGGCGTGTTGTTACATCCCGAGATCGAGCTTGTAGAGGCTGTGGCAGATCGAGTGGAGCTGGGGCTGGAGAGTATGAGCCAGGTTCGCAGTTACCGCCTGAGTGGAATGGCTGGCTGCTCTACAAGCTGCAACTAACCGCAGCAGTTATACAAATCCCAGCTGAGTGGCCCAGGATCAGAATCGGATGCGGCCAACGGTTTCTAAAGCCGCGCGTTTCCGCTGGCCTTCACCCAGGTCGGGAGGTGATCTGGCAGATCGCCGCCCGCCGCAGTACATACAAGAAGCTAGGGAGGCTCTGAAAAAGCCCGTTTTTCGCGAAACCGCCGCCCTGTATCCCGCATGGTTACTGGGCTCCATTTTTCGTGAAATGACTTTTTCAGACCATCCCTAGGCAAGCGCAGCCCGCTATACAAGGCCAAGCGCAAGATCGAGAAGGCCAAGGCCCAGGTGCGCGCCAAGGTCGAGCACCCGTTCCGAGTTATCAAGCGCCAGTTCGGTTATGTGAAGACGCGCTTCCGTGGTCTTGCGAAGAACACGGCGCAACTGGTGACACTGTTCGCGCTGTCGAACCTGTGGATGGCGCGCAGACATTTACTGACGAGTGCAGGCGAGGTGCGCCTGTAATGTGGGAAATGGCTGCCGCGAGGTGCTCGCGGCGGCTAAAAACAAAGAAATGAGCGGATGACCTGATCGTCTTTGATCGATTCGCCGCTTTCAAAATCGGCGGGGGCTGAAGTCAGCCAGAAATACACGACTACTTCAGACCATCCCTAAAGAATTCGTCTTAGTTATCATGCATCAAATCGTGATCAGTCCGGGGTTACACGTGATAGAAATTGAGTCAGAACTTAAGCGCATTGTGCTGGGCCGCTTCGACAAGATCATCAATCTAATTGACGTGAAAAATCCGCAGCATCGTAAACCTGTTCGCATTGGCTCCCAAAAGCCCTCCGATGTTCCTTTTTTCAGCTTTGAACCAATAGGAACTGACGGCGAGCACGTTTTCTACCGAGGCGAGCGACACTTTGCCAGGGACTGGCTTTCCAAGCTAGACAGAAAGATAGCCTCTAGGCTCATAGTCCTAACCATTAAGGAGCGCAATCTACTACTGGAGACGCTGGTGGACATGGACTGCGACGTTGGTGTTTTTGAGACTAAATTTCCGATTTTTGATGGAATTCGCTACGTTCCCAATATTGAGAGCAACTATGACACTCTAGTTCGAATGCTTTCCCGGATCCGTAAAATGGGGCTCCGCGGCAGGAGTATTGGTGATGGCATATCGACAGAGTACCTTTACCGGATCGAGCGAAAATTGCGATTTAAAAATGGATTAGATCGCTATTTTGCCCTGGCATACCATCTTCCCTACCAAGAAGTCTTCAAGTTAAAAGAGGAAAGGTCAGACAGGGCCATTGTAGCGTTTGATTTCAACTCTATGTACGCCTCTTGCATCCAGGAAAAGTTTATAGAACCAAAATCCATACACCATGTCGACCTTCGCAACTCAGTGACTGATATTACAAATCTAGCCCCAGGACTTTATAGAACCCTACTAAGGCACCCTAAGCCAAGCTTCTTTATAACCTGCCACCCTTTTCGGTACGTTATAGGAAACAAGAACTTCTACTTCAACCTTGATGTCTTTCACGAAGTCGAGGTACTACTTTTTAGGAACGAAATCCAAGCATACGCCAAATACTTTGGCGAGGTGGAAATCCTAGAGGGCTTTATCAGCCAAAATACCGTACCGCATCCATTGCTACGAAAATCCGAAAGCATTTATCGAGAACGCCAGAACTATAAAGCCCAATCTAGCAGAGACATGGAGGCGCTAAGTAAGTTCCGCCTTGCAACAATGCACAGCGCAACAAACCAGAAGCGCTACATCACTCGACACTTCCAAACCATTAACGATCTCATCGACTGGGTGGGTGCACAGGGCTTTTTCGATTTTTCAGATGCCACCTCCCTTGATGACAAGCTAAGAATTGCTTTGGATCACCGAACACTTAAAATTAAGCAAACACCAGATGGCTATTCCGCAAGGATTATCAGATTTGATTCACCTGACAACGTATTCAGCCTGTCCGCACAAATAATTTCAAACTCCAGAGCCAAAATGCTACAGGTTATTGAACGTTTTCTCTCCCACCCATCCGTGGAGCTTTGTTATTGCAATGTTGATTCGCTTCATATTTCAATCCTTAAAAGTGAGCTTGACTACTTTTTAGAAAGCCATAGGGACATTATCTCTAGCCGCATGGGGGATTTAAAAATCCAGTCCATTGCAGACAAGGGCTATTGGTTCGATATTGGCCGATATTGGCTTTTCAAGGAAAATAAGGTTGTCCTCTATAAAAATAAGATTTTTAACCACAAAGGAAGCGTGAATTTCTTTACACGATTCAGAAAAGTTGGCCTGATCTGCAAAGGCGACTTATTCAGCTATCTAAAGCCACTTCACTTTACGATCTCCAAGTCATTTTCCTATGTAAAGAAAGTGCATGAAGGCTCTTCGCTTGGAGCTACCGACTACCAGCGCTACGGCTTTGAGGAAGTCGAGAGTCTTGATCAGGCTCGCACAGCCTTCGACAAAGAGATTCTTCGCTCACGTAAACTCAAGACCGATTTGTTCGACAGAATTTCTACCTGCGCAGCACACGCCCCCCTTACCGTACCTGATGAATGATTTCTGGTTGCGTGCTTTGAGTTAGATACATATGCTAACCCACGGGTCTTTTGACCTTGTAGCTGGTGAACATGTGGAATAAATCCCTATCTAGACGACGAAATCTACTGTAGCTACCGCACGAGTGTTCCACGGGCACTTCGCGCCACCGTTTAAGCGACTAAATGTGGCTTAGCAACTTAGGGGAAGCCTTGTCACCAGGCGCCCCCTTCTTACTTTCCATGAAGGCATGCACCACAAGCCGCCCCATCATAGTCCTAACGTATCAGCCCTGTTGCTTACTGTTAGCTAACAAATGTATTATCATCCGTGGTCTTTTGACCTTGTAGCTGGTGAACATGTGGAATAAATCTCTATCTAGACGACGAAATCTACTGTAGCTACCGCACGAGTGTTCCACGGGCGCTACACGCCACCGTTCAAGCGACTAAATGTTGCTTAGCAACCCAGGGGCGCCTTTCACCAGGCGCCCCTGCCTTACTTACTACATAGGCAGGCTTTAATATTTTTCTAGTCTAATTACGCCTACTATATGCATTGATAAGTCCTTTAAGAAATTCATCAAACGGTAATGCATCACTAACCATCATGAGGGCACTTAGCACGCCCCGCGTCCTAATTTCAGCATAGTGAGATAGACCTTTCATGTGACGTACACGCCAATAGGGAATATAGTTTTTAACAGGCAATCTCATAAGCTTTAATGGACTTACACTTTCCCTCTCCGCTGCCCCAATACTCTTTACAGCGATATCCAATAAATACCCTCCATCACGACCATTTATCTCTTCTATATTGAGATTAAGCCGACATGCCGACAGCAAGTTGCGCATATGCATAGCAGGTAGTTTTATATGTGCCCCGAAACCTTGAGCGGCATTAACCTTGCCATGGATAAAAGACTGAATTCGCCCTACTCTATCGTAAACTATTTCCCTAGAGCTATTTTCCTTGATGGTAAGGATGAGATTATCTATTTCACCTACTAGCCTCGTATCGAGGGGAAGGCCGGCAACACGCTTAAGAAACCCTCTTATTAAAATACCAAGACAATTTTCCTCCTTGACAATTTTAATATACTGAGCCGGAAGGTCTTCTTTTTTTGCATAGCGCATGATCATGTAGTCGACGGAGTCGCTCAAGACCTTTCGATAAAGAACCTCCCTCATCGCTGATTTGTCCTCCAAACCAGCCAACATTCGTATTGCTTCACTTTCTTTATTTCGATCAATCGCGCTGCTACGAGCCATTTCCTGCTCGCCATGGCTCTCTTCTTCGTCTAAATATCCAGAGCTTCGGCCATATACAAGACTCGGCACGCCAGCAGCAATCTCAAGCTCAGTAAAACATCCCAATAAATTATCCGCATCACAGCTCATAGCCTGCCCTCTACTACCCTTTGATTTATTAGCTGTGCTGTAGGGGCGCGTAGCCACCCCATAAGTGAAGCTCTCAGCGTTAATGGTTTTTTCCGGCGGATTTCTTGCGCAGCCAAGCGTATTGAACAGGGTCAATACTCAACAGTTGGCCAATCACAGAATCTCGTTTCTCAAGCGGCATACGCCCTAACAGAGACCAAATTTCTGACTCGATGCTGCCAGGTTTAGCGCCCCGCTCCTCAGCCTTCGAATACCAGTCATGGCCCACGGCGATGTGCCCCAACTCAATATTCAATGCCCCCAGAAGAGTGCAGGGTCGAAAACTATTCGGCAAAAGCCGATGCGCTTCATCCGCCAACTGGAGTGCATCGTTATAGCGACCCAGATCGCGCATCACGCCACCATGGGTAGTGCGAACCGCCGACTTCAGCTTGGCTTGCTTTAGGGCACCATCCTGGATCTTATTCAGGAGATCATGCGCTTCCTGCGAGGCATCGCATTTGCGCAGGTGACTACTAGCATTCACTAACTGCCAGATATCTCCCGCCTTGCGAAACTCGCCCAGGTAGTAGTTGGCCTCAAGCCGATTGTGGGCATGGAGGATTTCCTCAGTTGCGTACTCCCTGCCCTGGCTCTTCAGCCATAGGGTCTCTGCCTCGGAAAGACGTTCTGCACTGTCCAGCTTGCTCAAAATAGCCATCAGTTGCCTGAAGTCAGACTCATCCACGAAGCCATAAACACCGTACTTTTCTCTCAGCTCGCGATTCTTTTGGCGAGCGATGAATTTCGGATCGCTTTCGCGCTGGACTCTCTCTGCATGGAAGCGAGCCATCATGGCTGCGTGGCGAGTCTCAGCCTCCTCCCGCTCAACCTGCTGCTGTTGCTCAAGAGCTTTCTGATGCTCGGCAGCAGCGGCGACCCTGGACGACAGCTCAATCGGCGCAAGCAGAAAAAACTGTGATTCAGAAATATCGCCGGTAACGAATTGCGCTAGGCTCTTGAGCCCATTTTCAGTCAGGATGATCTTGCCCAGCAACCGTGGACACAGTTTCAAGCACTCATCCGGGCCTCGTAGGCTTGCGGGCTGATGTGCCCCAGCGTGCTATGTCGCCGCTGG
>NZ_SCFY01000044.1 GCF_007049795.1 Ectopseudomonas mendocina | reverse complement strand
GCCAGTCAGTTAAGCACTACAGCTTGACCTTCTGCGCGCTGAAACGAAAATCCGATGCTTGTTTTGAGCATCGGATTTTTTATGCGACTCTCCCGCGGGCAAGGGCATTTCAAGGGGCGGGGGTGAAATTTTTTGCGCTGCAGGGAGGGGCGAACGTGTGTAGGAGCCGGCTTGCCGGCGATCAGCCAGAGAGGGCTCGCCGGCAAGCCGGCTCCTGCAGAACTGTAGGGGTCAGTCGCGGCGCTCGTACTCGCCTTCGAGCACGTTGGGGCGAGTCTGTCCGGAGCTGGCGGCCTGGTCATCGAAGAAGGCGCGCTGACGCAGGGCCTGCTCCTCGGCACGGCGGCGAATCTTGCCAACCAAAAGGCGGCGGGTGAACGGAATCAGGCAGAGCACGCCGAAGATGTCGCTGATGAAGCCCGGCAACAGCAGCAGGCCACCGCCGACGGCGATCAGCAGGCCTTCGAGCATTTCCTGCTCGGGCAGCTCGCCACGCGAGAGTTTTTCACGGGCGCGCCAGGCAGTGGCGACTCCGGCGACGCGCAGCAGCACGCTGCCGAGAATCGCGGTGCCGATGATCAGCAGCAGGGTGGGCAGCACGCCAATCGCGCTGCCGACCTTGATCAGCAGGGCCAGCTCGATGATCGGGAACAGCAGGAAGAGAAACAAAAAGGCGCGCATTTCAGTGGGTCCTTGGCGGAAGTGGGCTTCCAGTAGGAGTTAAGTATGGGGTGATGGCCTGAATTCAAGCTGAAGGCGCACCACTGGTCGGCCAGCTCTCGGCGCGAGCCAGTGTTACCAGGGCTTCGCGTACTTGCCCCGGGTTGTTGCAGGATGTTGGAAAGGCCAGCCAGTAGAGGCTCTGGCCGATGCGCAGGTGGAAGCCTTCGGTGTCGACGCCGGCCATTTGCGCCGGTTCGTGTTGCGGCAGGCCGGCCAGTTCGACGTAATGCGCAATGGCCTTGGCATGGTCTTCGTTCATGTGCTCGACCATGCTCGCTTCGCTGCCGTCCGTCGCAAAGGGGTTGGCCAGGTTTACCTGGTCGAGCCAGTGAATGGCCCCGAAGCCGCCGATGAAGCGCCAGCGCACCGGCTCCAGTCGCCAGAAATCGAAATCATGCGCCCGGTGGTAGTCGCGCGACTGGGGGAAAAAGCGGTAATAACGCTGTGCGGCCGCTTCGATTTCACTCTCGTCATGCAACTGTCGTGCTTCGGCGAGCAAAGTGAGGCGGCCGACCGCCTGCACATCCTCTGCGCCACGTTCGCCGACCAATAGCGAACATTTGGCGTCCTGCCCGAGGTTATGGGTGTGCTGGGCGATACGGCTGATCAGGATCAGCGGCCGGCCCTCGGCGTCCAGGCAGTAGGGCACCACCGATCCAAAAGGGAAACCCGGCATGGCCTTGGAGTGGGTGCTGAGCACGCCACGGTATTCCTTGAGCAGCAATTCTCGTGCATGCTTGCCGGCTTTCACGCTCACCTATATGACTCCTCGCAAAGAATCTGTAGGAACCTGTTCACGATCAGCTGCGCGTCGGCGCTACTGCGTTAAAAACAGGCTCGGAATGCTCATTTACAACTCGTAAACTGCGCTTCCTCGCCTGTTTTTGCCTTGTATCGCTCTAGCTCGCAAGGCCGTGAACAGATTCTAAGAAACGGACAGACGCCCTAGCATAGCGGTTAGCGGGCATCAGCGGGGTCGGTAAATGCTGCACCTTGAGGGGATAAAGCGATGCAACTGAAAGACAAAGTCATCATCATCACTGGCGGTTGCCAGGGACTGGGCCGCGCCATGGGTGAGTACCTGGCGGCCAAGGGCGCCAAGCTGGCGCTGGTCGATCTGAACGCGGAAAAACTCGACGAAGCCGTGGCCGCTTGCAAGGCTGCCGGTGGCGACGCCCGTGCCTACCTTTGCAACGTTGCCGATGAAGAGCAGGTGACCCATATGGTCGCCCAGGTGGCCGATGACTTCGGCGCAATCAATGGCCTGGTCAACAATGCCGGCATCCTGCGTGATGGCCTGACCATCCGCGTTAAGGATGGCGAAATGACCAAGATGAGCCTGGCGCAGTGGCAGGCGGTGATCGATGTCAACCTGACCGGCGTGTTCCTCTGCACTCGCGAAGTAGCGGCGAAGATGATCGAGCTGAAGAACGAGGGTGCGATCGTCAACATCTCCTCCATTTCCCGCGCGGGCAACATGGGCCAGGCCAACTACTCGGCTGCCAAGGCGGGTGTCGCTGCCGACACCGTGGTCTGGGCCAAGGAGCTGGCGCGTTATGGTATTCGTGTCGCAGGCGTGGCACCGGGCTTCATCGAGACCGAGATGACCGGCAGCATGAAGCCGGAAGCCCTGGAGAAGATGACCTCGGGTATTCCGCTCAAACGTATGGGCAAGCCGGCCGAGATCGCTCACTCGGTGGCCTATATCCTGGAGAACGACTACTACACCGGTCGAATCCTTGAGTTGGACGGCGGCCTGCGACTGTAAACCGCGGCTGAATGAAAAACGCCCCGACTGGTTCGGGGCGTTTTCGTTTCTGTCAGTGCACACCCTGCGAGCGGCGGCCTGGACTTGGACTTTAGGGTGCGCCGTGCGCACCGCTGGGCTTAATGCGTACGAGCGACGGCGAAACGGCTCAGCTCGATCAGTGCGTCGCGATATTCGCCGGCCGGTAGCACTTCCAGGCAGGCGATGGCGCGTTCGGCGTAGTCACGTGCGAGCCTGGCGGTGTAATCCAGAGCGCCGGCTGCATCGACCGCGGCACGGATGCTTTCCAGATCTTCGATACCACCTTTCTGGATGGCTCGGCGCACCAGGGCAGCCTGCTCCTCGGTGCCCTCGCGCATGGTGAAGATCAGCGGCAGAGTAGGCTTGCCTTCGGCAAGGTCGTCGCCGACGTTCTTGCCCAGGCTGGCGGCGTCGCCCTTGTAGTCGAGCAGGTCGTCGACCAGTTGGAAGGCGATGCCCAGATGGTCGCCGAAGGTGCGCAGGGCTTCGCGCTGCGCTTCGTTGGCGCCGCCCAGTGCGGCGGCTGCATGGGTGGAGGCCTCGAACAGCATCGCTGTCTTGCCGCGGATGACCTCCATATAGGTCTCTTCGGTGGTGCTGGCGTCGCGCACCTTGGACAGCTGCAGCACTTCGCCTTCGGCGATCACGCGGGTGGCGTGGGAGAGAATCTTCATCACGGGCATGGAGCCGAGCTCGACCATCATTTCGAACGAGCGTGAATAAAGGAAGTCGCCCACCAGTACGCTTGGTGCGTTGCCCCATTGGGCGTTGGCGGTGCTGCGGCCGCGGCGCATGTTGGACATGTCGACCACGTCGTCATGCAGCAGGGTGGCGGTGTGCAGGAATTCGATGGTGGCGGCGAGCAGGCGCAGGTCGTCGGCCTGGTAACCCAATGCACGGCCGCTGAGCAGTACCAGCAGTGGACGCAGGCGTTTGCCGCCAGCGGAGATGATATAGTCGCCGATCTTTTCCACCAGCGGCACGCGGGAAACCACTTGTTGGCGAATGATGTCATCGACGGCGGTGAAATCGTCCGCTACCACGCGGTAGAAAGCCTGGGGTTGCATCGGCGACTAGTGCTCCTCTGAGGTTGCGCGGCATGCTAGGTGGCAGGGTAGGGGCTGTCAAGGCAAGCACGGGCGCCCCTTGCGTAGCGTCCGGCGCTTGCGTACAATCGCGCACCCTGAACTTCCCCCTGGGCATTTCCCTGCCTTACGCAATTGCAAGGGCGTCACTTCCGGCCCCGAGCAGCCATGCCAGCCAATAACGACTTTTCTAAAGCGCTGGGTGAGCAGGATTAACGGAGATTTACCATGTACGCAGTAATTGTTACTGGTGGCAAGCAATACAAAGTCACCGAAGGCGAATTCCTCAAGATCGAGAAGCTCGAAGTCGCCACTGGCGAAGCCGTGACTTTCGATCGCGTTCTGCTGATCGGCAATGGCGACGACGTTCAGATCGGCGCTCCGGTCGTAGATGGCGCTAAAGTGGTTGCCGAAGTCGTTTCGCAAGGCCGTCACGACAAAGTGCGCATCATCAAGTTCCGCCGTCGTAAGCACCACATGAAGCGTCAGGGCCACCGTCAGTGGTTCACTGAGATCAAAATCACCGGTATCCAGGCCTGATTCGTCGGCCCCGATCCCTTTATAGGAGTATTGACTCATGGCACACAAAAAAGCTGGCGGTTCTACCCGTAACGGCCGCGATTCCGAAAGTAAACGCCTTGGCGTGAAAATGTACGGTGGTCAGGTCATCAAGGCCGGTAACATCATCGTTCGTCAGCGCGGCACCGAGTTCCACCCGGGTTTCGGCGTGGGCATGGGCAAGGACCACACCCTCTTCGCTAAAGTCGAAGGCGTGGTCAAGTTCGAAGTGAAGGGCGCTTTCGGCCGTCGCTACGTGAGCGTCGTCCAGGCCTAATCGCCTACGCGCTGGAAAAGCCCTGTCCGTAGGACGGGGCTTTTTTGTTTCTGTATCCTTGGGTTCTTGCCCGATCACCCATAACGCCACGCTGTTTGCGTGGGGTCATCCGGCAAGGGCCTTTACGTTGTTCTGTTGACCCGCAGCGCTTGCGGGAGGCGTATTCATGAAATTTGTCGACGAAGTTTCGATTTTTGTAAAAGCCGGTGACGGCGGTAACGGCATGATGGCCTTCCGTCGCGAGAAATTCATCGAGAAGGGCGGCCCCAACGGCGGCGATGGTGGCGACGGCGGCTCGGTATTCCTCGAGGCCGATGCCAACCTCAACACCCTGATCGATTACCGCTATACGCGCAAATTCAATGCGCAGAATGGCGAGAAGGGCGGCAGCACCGATTGCACCGGGGCCAAGGGCGAGGATCTGATCCTGCCGGTGCCGGTCGGCACCACGGTGATCGACGTGGCCACCCAGGAAGTGATTGGTGACCTGGTGAAGGCCGGTCAACGCTTGATGGTTGCCCAAGGCGGCTGGCACGGCCTGGGCAATACCCGCTTCAAGTCCAGCACCAACCGTGCGCCGCGCCAGACCACGCCAGGCAAGCCGGGCGAGTCGCGTGATCTCAAGCTGGAGCTGAAAGTGCTGGCCGATGTCGGCCTGCTCGGCCTTCCCAATGCCGGCAAGAGCACCTTCATTCGCGCGGTTTCCGCCGCCAAGCCGAAGGTCGCCGACTACCCCTTCACCACCCTGGTGCCGAACCTGGGTGTGGTCAGCGTCGATCGCTTCAAGAGCTTCGTCGTCGCCGACATCCCGGGGCTGATCGAAGGCGCCTCCGACGGTGCTGGCCTGGGTATTCGCTTCCTCAAGCACCTGGCGCGTACCCGCCTGTTGCTGCACCTGGTGGACATGGCGCCGCTGGACGAAAGCGATCCGGCCGAGGCTGCGCAGGTGATCATCGACGAGCTGGGCCGCTTCAGCCCGGCGCTGGCCGAGCGTGATCGCTGGCTGGTGCTGAACAAGATGGACCAGGTGCCCGAAGACGAGCGCGAGGCGCGCAAGGCCGATATCGTTGCCCGCCTGAACTGGCAGGGTCCGGTTTATGTGGTCTCGGCCATCAGCCGCGACGGCACCGAGCGCATCAGCCGCGACATCATGCATTACCTGGAAGTGCGTGCCGAACGCATCGCCGAGGACCCGGTATTCGCCGAAGAGCTGGCCGAGCTGGATCAGCGCATCGAAGACGAGGCGCGTGCCCGTCTGCAGGCGCTGGATGATCAGCGCGCGCTGCGTAAATCCGGTGTGCGCAGTGTCGACGATATCGACGAGGACGATGACTTCCTCGACGAAGAAGACGACGATGGCCCGGAAATCATTTACGTCCGGGATTAAGCAAGTTTCCAACGCCGCTTAATTGCGGCGTTTTTGTAGGTGGGGTGGACCCCATCATTTTCTGGCTAAGGTTGGAAGATCATGCGTGACAAGGTGACCGGCGCGCGGCGCTGGGTGGTGAAGATCGGCAGTGCGCTGCTGACCGCTGACGGGCGTGGCCTGGATCGTGCGGCCATGGCAGTGTGGGTCAAGCAGATGGTCGCGCTGCGTGAGCGGGGCGTGGAACTGGTGCTGGTGTCCTCCGGCGCTGTGGCGGCCGGTATGAGCCGCCTGGGCTGGACCAGTCGACCTAGTGCGATGCACGAGCTGCAGGCTGCCGCCGCGATCGGTCAAATGGTGCTGGTGCAGGCCTGGGAATCCAGTTTTGCCGAGCACGGCCGCCGTACTGCACAGATTCTCCTGACACACGATGATCTGTCCGACCGCAAACGCTACCTGAACGCGCGCAGCACCTTGCGCACGCTGGTCGATCTCGACGTGGTGCCGGTGATCAACGAGAACGACACGGTGGTCACTGACGAGATTCGCTTTGGCGACAACGACACTTTGGCCGCTTTGGTGGCCAACCTGGTCGAAGCCGATCTGCTGGTTATCCTCACCGATCGCGACGGTATGTTTGACGCCGACCCGCGGCACAATCCCGATGCCAAGCTGATTCACGAGGCCCGTGCGGATGACCCGGCGCTGGATGCCGTGGCCGGTGGTGTCGGTGGCGCCCTGGGTCGTGGTGGCATGCAGACCAAGCTGCGTGCATCGCGTCTGGCTGCGCGCTCCGGCGCGCATACCGTCATCGTTGGCGGCGCCATCGAGCAGGTGCTTGCCCGCCTCAAGTACGGCGAGCGCCTGGGCACGCTGCTGGCGCCCGAGCGTGGCCTGCTGGCGGCGCGCAAACAATGGCTGGCCGGCCACCTGCAAACGCGCGGTACCCTGGTGCTGGACGCTGGCGCAGTGAAGGCGTTGAGCCAGGACCGCAAGAGCCTGCTGCCGGTGGGCGTGAAGGCGGTGCAGGGCAGTTTCCGTCGCGGCGAGATGGTGGTCTGCGTATCGCCTGACGGCCGCGAGATTGCCCGTGGCCTGGTCAACTACAGTGCGCTGGAGGCGCAGAAGATCATCGGTCAGCCGTCCGATGCCATCGAGAAGCTGCTGGGCTATGTCGATGAGCCGGAGTTGGTGCACCGGGATAATCTCATTCTGGTTTGAGAGCCTGTACACGATCTGCTGCGCGTCGGCCCTACTGCGTTAAAAACAGGCTCGGAATGCTCATGTACAGAAGTACACTGCGCTTCCTCGCCTGTTTTTGCGGGGCCGCCACCGGTATTGTATGGCTCTAGCTCGCGAGATCGTGAACAGGTTCTAGGAGAGAAAGATGCGTCTATTCAAGGGATGTGTGCTGAGCCTGCTGGTGCTACCTGCCCTGGCACTGGCCGAAACCATCGGAGAGGTGTCGACGGTATTCAAATGGGTAGGGCCGAACGACAAGATCGTCGTCGAAGCTTTCGATGACCCCAAGGTCGACGGTGTGACCTGCTACTTGTCGCGCGCCAAGACAGGCGGCGTGAAGGGTGGCTTGGGCCTGGCCGAGGATCGTGCAGAGGCCTCCATCGCCTGTCGCCAGGTCGGCCCCATTGCCTTCAAGGGCAAGCTCAAGGACGGCGAGGAGGTGTTCAAGGAGCGCACCTCGCTGGTGTTCAAGACCATGCAGGTGGTGCGTTTCTTCGACGCCAAGCGCAACACGCTGGTGTATCTGGTCTACAGCGACCGGGTGATCGAGGGCAGCCCGCAGAATGCGGTGACGGCCATTCCGATCCTTCCCTGGGGTCAGCAGTAACCTGAGCAACGCCCATAAAAAACCGCCCCGAAGGGCTAATGCCAGTCAGTTAAGCTGACTGGCATTTTTATTTCTGGTCGGATACTTGGACGGCTTGGGTTTGACCGCCCGCGGATAACTGCGATCCTCA
>NZ_SCFY01000043.1 GCF_007049795.1 Ectopseudomonas mendocina | reverse complement strand
CCAGCGGCGACATAGCACGCTGGGGCACATCAGCCCGCAAGCCTACGAGGCCCGGATGAGTGCTTGAAACTGTGTCCACGGTTGCTGGGCAAGATCAAACATCCGGCGTACCTCATCTCCGCCATCTTTTCGGTTGATCAGGTCAACCTTGGCCCAGTGATCAAAGAGGTCTTGAACTGTTTTTCTTGCCGCTTGCTTTGCTTCAGCTGCCTCAAATGCTGCCTTCTCGGCAGCAAGGCGCTTCTGCTCTGCTTCTCTTGCGGTTGTTCTGGCTTCTTCTTCGGCCTGGAAGTGTTCGCGTAGATCACGAACGCCGCCCTGATAGAGACGAGAAAGCTCACCTGCTTTGGCCCTGGCTTCTTTTAGGGTCAAGCCGTCTATTCCGGCAGGGTCATAGACGCCCAGTGGGAGAAAGACGCGCTCGCTGCTTGAGTTCGTATAACGAAAGTAGAAGTGTCGCTCGCCGTTTGGCCTAAGCCTCGCCATAAAGCGACCGCATCCACGAGGGGCATCTTCAATCAGCCAGGTTGGTTTTGCAGGCTTAGCAGCCATTTGCTTGTCAGTTATCGTTGCCATCGCATTCCTAGCTTGGTCACCGTATGGTCACCGTTTCTCGTAGGCTTTGATTGGATGGTATAGCAACCGATTGGACAGTGAAACCTGTGAAGGGCCCGTTTTATAAGGGTTTTAAGGCGGTTCTTGGATTTCTTTGGGTTGCGTTGGTAGGTAAATTACCTTTATGGGGTGCAAGGGGTCGAGTGTTCGAATCACTCCGTCCCGACCAACAAATCCCTACATTAGAGCCTGGTCAGTGATGACCAGGCTTTTTTGTGTCAGGGACTTTTGCGGGACTTTTTTTCATCCTGCCATTCTCCTCAAAATTGTCAGGGCCGGCCCGCGCGAGTCGGTGGCCGAAATCCTGTTGGCTTCATCGATCAGTTTGTCCAGCTCGGTAGTTGAGTAGTGATTGATCTTGCCCATGGCAATTTGACAGGGAGGAAATAGCGTCTAGGTTGAGGATTGAGCCTAATGTGCTCGTCTTACTGACCTACAAGGAACGTTAAAATGATGAAAATCTACCTCTCCTCCGTTCTCTTCGCGATCCTCACTTCTTTCTCCCTCACTGTGTCCGCAGTAGAAACTGCGAAAACCGAACCCGCCAACGTGGTTTCTGCGCAGGTTGATCAGGCTGTAACCGTCAATCTCAATACCGCTGACGCGGAGACGCTCCAGCGTGAGCTGGCAGGTATCGGCGCGACCAAGGCTCAGGCTATCGTGGCTTATCGTGAGGCCCACGGCAGTTTTGCTTCGGTTGACGAATTGCTTGAGGTCAAGGGTATCGGTGAGGCTACCTTGAATAAGAATCGCGACAAGCTGATGGTCGACTGAAGCTGGCCCGTAGCGCCATCCAGGCCGGTCACTGACCGGCCTTTTCGTTTTCTAGCATTCTTTCGAATGCACCGAGTCGTCTTTGACGTGGGTGTTGATGGCTCACCTCAACAGCAAATGCTGGCAAACTTGCGCTTCGATTTTCGACAGGAGTCAGTCGATGCCCGCCAGCCCGGAGCTGTCCCCCGGCCTTATCGTCATTCACGGCAACCACCTCGAAGAGCTGCGTGCGCTGGCGGTGCAGTGGATGCGGCGCTATCCGCTGCGGCCGCTGGAGAACGAGGTGCTGCTGGTACAGAGCAATGGCATCGCCCAGTGGCTCAAGCTGGCGCTGGCCGAGCGTGATGGCTGTGGCATCGCGGCGGCGTTGGATGTCGACCTGCCAGCGCGCTTTCTATGGCAGGCGTACCGCAACGTGCTGGGCAAGGACGCGATCCCGCAGCAATCGCCTCTGGACAAGGCGCCGCTGACCTGGCGTCTGATGCGGCTGTTGCCGGGCCTGTTGGCCGAGGAGGCGTTCGCTCCGTTGCGCCGCTTCCTCGCCGATGACCAGGACTTGCGCAAGCGCCACCAACTGGCCGAGCGCCTGGCCGATCTGTTCGACCAATATCAGGTTTATCGCGCCGACTGGCTGGCGGACTGGGCTGCCGGGCATGATCGTCTGCGTACCTCGCGCGGTGGCGAAAGGGTGCTGGAGGGCGATTCCCGTTGGCAACCCGCGCTGTGGCGTGCCTTGCTGGCGGATGTCGGCGAGCAGCACCTGGCCGAGAGCCGCGCCGGTGTGCATCCGCGTTTCGTCGCGCGCATGGGCGAGCTGGATGCAGCGCCCCCTGGGCTGCCTCGACGCATCACCGTTTTCGGTATTTCCTCGTTGCCGGCCCAGGTGCTGGAAGCGCTGGCGGCCATGGCGCGTTTCAGTCAGGTCATGCTCTACGTGCACAATCCTTGTCAGCACCACTGGGGCGATATCGTCGAAGATAAGGATCTGCTGCGCCACGAATACCGCCGTCAGCAGCGCAAGGGCAGACCAAGTGCCCAGATCGGCCTGTTCGAGCAGGAAGACATGCACCAGCATGGGCAGCCATTGCTCGCAGCCTGGGGCAAGCAGGGGCGTGACTATATCAATCTGCTGGATCAGTACGACGAGCCGCAGCGCTACCGCGAGCAGTTCGAGCGCATCGACCTGTTCAGCCCTGCCAGTGAGAGCTGCCTGCTCGGCCAGTTGCAGAACGATATTCTCGACCTGCGTCCTCTGGCGGAAACGCGCAGCACCTGGCCGCCGGTCGACCCCGTGCGTGATCATTCGCTGCGTTTTCATATCGCCCACAGCGCTCAGCGCGAGGTGGAGGTGTTGCACGATCAACTGCTGGCCAGCTTCAGCGAGGACGCCACGCTACGGCCGCGCGACGTGATCGTCATGGTGCCGGACGTTAATGCCTACGCACCGCATATTCAGGCCGTATTCGGCCAGTTCGCCAGCGACGATTCGCGTTTCATCCCCTTCACCTTGGCCGACCAGGGACTGCGCGGTAAGGAGCCAATGATCATCGCGCTGGAGCATTTGCTGCGTCTGCCGGAAAGCCGCTTCAGCGTCAGCGAGATTCTTGATCTGCTGGATGTTGCCGCGTTGCGTCAGCGCTTCGCCATCGCCGAGGATCAGCTACCCACGCTGCGCCGCTGGCTGGAGGGTGCCGGTGTGCGCTGGGGGCTGGATGCGAGCCAGCGGCAATCGCTGGGCCTGGGTGAGAACCTGGAGCAGAACACCTGGCGCTTCGGCCTGAGGCGCATGCTGCTGGGCTACGCAGTGGGCTCGGCCGACGCCTTTGCCGGTATCGAACCTTACGACGAGATCGGCGGGCTCGATGCTGCGTTGATCGGCCCGGTAACGCGTTTGCTGGAAACCCTCGACCGATACCTGCAGCAGCTGCGCGAGCCGGCCACGCCGGGTCAGTGGGGCGAACGCTTGCGCAGCGTGCTCGGCGATTTCTTCCTGCCGCAAAACGACCGCGAAGACGTGCTCACGACTCAGTTGCTCGATGCGCTGGATGCCTGGCTGGAGCTGTGCGAGGCTGCGACGCTGGACGAAGCGCTGACTCTGCCAGTGGTGCGCGAAGCCTGGCTCGGCGGGCTCGATCAGGGGCGGCTGAGTCAGCGCTTTCTCGCCGGAGCGGTTAATTTCTGCACCCTGATGCCTATGCGCGCGATTCCGTTCCGTCAGGTCTGCCTGCTGGGCATGAACGATGGCGACTATCCGCGCAGCCAGGCGCCGCTGGATTTCGACCTGATGGCTGGCGATTACCGCCCCGGTGACCGCTCGCGCCGCGAGGATGATCGCTATCTGCTGCTCGAAGCGCTGCTGGCGGCGCGTGATCGTCTCTATATCAGTTGGGTAGGGCGCAGCATTCGTGATAACAGCGAGCGTCCGCCTTCCGTGTTGGTCGGTCAGTTGCGCGACCATCTGTCCGGTGCCTGGGCGCTGGCCGGTAGCGGCGACCTGCTGCATGGCCTGACCACCGAGCACCCTTTGCAACCTTTCAGTCGCCGCTACTTCGATGGCGAGACGCAGTTGTTCAGTTATACCCACGAGTGGGCCGCCCTCCATGGCCAAGCCTTGGCGGGTGAGAGCGCAGCGCCGTTATCGGCCTGGGAGGAGGGACATCAGCTCACGCCTGAGCTGTTGCAGTCGTTCCTGCGGGACCCGGTGAAGTGTTTTTTCACCCGCCGTCTCAAGGTGTTTCTCGATGAACAAGAGCAGGCGCAGCTCGATAGCGAGCCGTTCGCCCTCGACGGTCTGCAGCGTTACCAGTTGCAGGAAACCTTGCTCAAGGCGGCGGTAGCAGGCGACGGGGACCACGACGATGCGCTGAGGGCGGCAGCTGATCGCCTGCAACGCAGTGGTGTCCTGCCACTGGCTGGTTTCGGCGAACAGTATCGCAACGCCTTGCTGGAGCCGCTGCCGGCGCAGTTGCGGCGTTATCAGTGGCTCTGCCTGTGCTGGCCGATCCTGGTCGAGTTGCCACAACGTCTGCTCTTCAGTGCAGCCGGTGTTGAACTCGATGGCTGGCTCGCCGGGCTGAGGCAGAAGGCTGATGGCAGTCTGGCGCGCCTGGAGCTGCTGCCGGGCGCATTGCACAAGGACAAGAGCTGGAAATGGCATCGTCTGCTGCGGCCCTATGTACTGCATGTCATCGCCGCGGCCAGTGGTGTGCCGCTGACCACCTTGCTGGTCGGCGAAGATCGCAGCCTGGCGTTCGAGTCCCTACCTGCTGAGCACGCAGCTCGTGTGCTGAGCACTTGGCTGCAAGCCTGGAGCGCCGGCATGCAGGCACCTCTGCCGGTCGCCCTGAAAACCTCGTTGGCCTGGTTGCAGGACAATAACGAGGACAAGGCCCGCAGTGTCTACGAGGGCAGCTACAACCTCACAGGTGAAGTTCAGGGCAGCGCCAGTCTGGCCAGGCAGTTCCCGAATTACGCCGCGCTTACCGCCGATAGTCAGTTTCCGGCATGGAGCGAGCGGCTCTACCAGCCGCTGCTCGACAGTCATCCCCAGGCGCTCGAGGAGGACGCAGCATGAGCCAACAGCGCCCACTGGCCCTGACGTTTCCCCTGCACAGCAGCCGCTTGATTGAGGCCAGCGCCGGTACAGGCAAGACCTTCACCATTTCCGCGCTCTACCTGCGGCTGATTCTCGGCCATGGCGGCGACGCCGCGTTCCGCGAGACACTGCTACCGCCGCAGATTCTGGTGGTGACTTTTACTGATGCGGCCACGCGCGAACTGCGCGACCGGATTCGCGCACGCCTGGTCGAGGCCGCGACCGTATTCCGCGGTGATGCCCAGGGCGATGATCTGCTGCGTGAGCTGCGCGGTGATTTCCCCCAGACGCAGTGGGATGAGTGTGCCCGCCGCCTGGAGCTGGCAGCGCAGTGGATGGACGAGGCCGCCGTGTCCACCATTCACGGCTGGTGCCAGCGTATGCTGCGTGAGCACGCCTTCGACAGCGGCAGCCTGTTCAGCCAGACCCTGGAGACCGACCATAGCGAACTGTTGGCCGAGGTGGTGCGCGACTATTGGAGGCAGAGCTGCTATCCGTTGCAGGGCGTCGCGCTGCAATGGGTGGCAAGCGTCTGGGGGACTCCCGACGGTCTTGGCGCCAGGCTGCGTCCCTTACTGGGTGAGGAGAGTGAGGGGACGACGCAGTCGTTGGGCGAGTTGCTCGATTACGCGCTGCAGCAGCGTGATCAGGCCCTGGCCGAGCTCAAGTCGCCTTGGCTGACCTGGGCCGAGGAGCTGCAGCTGTTGCTGGATGCAGCGGTGGCGGCCAGGCAAGTGGACGGCAAGAAAATCCAGGCGCGCTTCTACAACCCCTGGCTGGCCAAGTTGCGCGAGTGGGCTGGCGGCGAAGAGCCGCGTCTCGACCTGGGTACAGGCTTCACTCGGCTGACCCCCGACGGCCTGGCCGAAGCCTGGAAGGGCGAGGCGCCTGATCATCCCGCGCTGGACGCGATGGCTGTACTTAAGGCGCAACTCGATGCCTTGCCTGACCCTTCTGACGCTGCCCTGCGCCATGCTGCGGCCTGGGTTCGCCAGCGCTTCGATTGGGAGAAACGTCAGCGTGCGGAGATGGGTTTCGACGACATGCTTGTGCGCCTGGACGCTGCCCTGCAAGGCAGCAATGGCCCGCGCCTGGCCGAGGTGATCCGCCGCCAGTTCCCGGTGGCGATGATCGATGAATTCCAGGACACCGACCCGCTGCAGTACCGTATCTTCGATACGCTCTACGAGGTCGAAGCCAATCGCGACGACTGCGGCCTGTTCATGATTGGTGACCCCAAGCAGGCCATCTATTCCTTCCGTGGCGCCGACATTCACACCTACCTGCGTGCGCGTCGTGCAACCGTCGGCCGCCACTACAACCTGGAAAAGAACTTCCGCTCCAGCCAGGCCATGGTCGATGCAGTCAACGGCGTTTTCCTGAGGGCAGAGCAGCGCGAGGGCGGCGAGGGGGCGTTCCTGCTGCGTGACGATCTGCCTTTTATCGAGGTGGCCGCGCAAGGTCGACGCGAAGTCTGGAGTGTCGACGGCCAGGCGCAACCAGCCCTGACGGTGTGGCAATTGGAGAGCGACGAGCCGGTTGCCAAAGGCGCCTATCTGGACGCCATGGCGGCGGGTGCAGCCAGTGAGATCGTACGTCTGCTTGATCTAGGCCAGCGCGGGCAGGCCGGCTTTAGCAAGGAGGGTGCGCTCAGTGCTCTGCGGCCCAGCGACATCGCGGTGCTGGTGCGTGATTTCAATGAGGCACAGGCCATTCGCAGCGAGCTGTCGGCGCGCGGTGTGCGTAGCGTCTACCTCTCCGACAAGGATTCGGTGTTCGCCGCCCAGGAGGCGCGTGACCTGTTGCTGTGGCTGCGTGCCTGCGCTGAGCCGGATCAGGATCGCCCGCTGCGTGCAGCGCTGGCCAGCGCGACGCTGGGGTTGGCGTTGAGCGAGCTGGAGCAGCTCAATCTCGACGAGCGCACTTGGGAACGCCGCGTCATGCAGTTCCGCGACTACCGTCAGCGCTGGCAGCGCCAGGGCGTGCTGCCGATGCTGCGCCAGTTGCTGCAAGACTTCGAGCTGCCGCAAAGGCTGATGGGGCGTGACGATGGCGAGCGGATATTGACCAACCTGTTGCATCTGGCCGAACTGCTGCAGCAGGCTGCCGCCGAGCTCGATGGTGAGTTGGCGCTGATTCGCCACCTGAGCGAGCTGCTGGCCGGCGAGGGGCAGGCTGCCGACGAGCAGGTGCTGCGTCTGGAGAGTGACGAAGCGTTGGTGCGCGTGGTGACCATCCACAAATCCAAGGGCTTGGAGTATCCCCTGGTGTTCCTGCCGTTCATCTGCGCCTTCCGCCCGGTGGATGACAAGAAACCGTTGCAAATCCACGACGGTGAGCGCCGCCGACTGGTGCTCAAGGCCGATGAAGACAGCCTGGAGCGCGCTGAGCGTGAGCGTCTGGGTGAAGATCTGCGCCTGCTCTATGTGGCGTTGACCCGTGCCCGTCATGCCTGCTGGTTGGGCGTAGCAGACCTGAAGATCGGTAATGGTAAGAAGTCGCGTCTGCATGAGTCGGCCTTGGGCTACCTGCTCGGTGGTGCTGTATCGCTGGGCGCCAGTGGCGAACTCGCCAACTGGCTCGCGCCATTTGCTGCTGGTCTGGAAAGCACCTTGGCGCCGGTGCCGCCCGCCAGCGAGCAGCGCTATCGCATGATCGAAGATGAGCAGTTCGAGCCGCATTGGCGTACGCCAGTACGACGCGCAGCCGAACATTGGTGGATCGCCTCCTACAGTGCGCTGCGCCTGGACGAGGATGCGCCCAGCCAGGTCAGTCGCCATGAATACGCCGCGCCCGATAGTCCGGCGATGCAGAACGCCATCGACGATGAAGATCCTTTGCTGGCCCTGGCGCCACTGCCGGCATCCGCCCTGGGGTTGCATCGCTTCCCGCGTGGGCCGAACCCGGGCACCTTCCTCCACGGTCTGCTGGAAATGGCGGCGCAGGAAGGCTTCGCCGCGCTGGCGCAGGAACCTTCTAAATTGCGCGAGGCTCTAGCCAGGCGCTGCCAGCGTCGCGGCCTGGAAAACTGGATCGATCCGCTGCTGGACTGGTTGCTGGCGTTTCTGACTCAACCGCTGCCGCTGACTGGCACGGATGCCGTGGTGCTGGCGCAACTGACGCAATATCAGCCCGAGCTGGAGTTCTGGTTCGAAGCACGTGGGGTCGATGTCAGGCTGCTGGATCAGTGGGTGCAGCAGTACGAATTGCCGGGCATGGCCAGGCAGCCGCTGCGTGCCGACACCCTCAATGGCATGTTCAAGGGGTTCATCGATCTGGTATTCGAACATCAGGGGCGTTACTACGTGGCGGATTACAAGTCCAACTGGCTCGGCAGCGACGATAGCGGCTACACCCGTGAAGCGATGGAGGTGGCCATCGCCAGCCACCGCTATGACCTGCAATACGTGCTCTATGTGCTGGCGCTGCACCGGCAACTGCGTCTGCGCCTGCCGGATTATGACTACGACCAGCATGTAGGGGGCGCGCTCTACCTATTCTTGCGTGCGCCGCAGCAGGGCGCTTATCTGGCACGGCCGCCGCGCGAGCTGATCGAGCGATTGGACGCGCTGTTCATGGGCGAAGCCGAGGAGGGCGCAGCATGAGTACGACCTTTGCGCCGGCGCTGCGCGATCGCGCTGAACTCTTTGCCTTGCTTTCTATATGGAGCGAGCGCGGCTGGCTACGTGAACTGGATCGTGCGCTGGCGCAGCTGTTCGCCGAACTGGATCCGGAGGCTTCGCCCCTGTTGCTGCTCGGCGCCGCACTGGCCAGTCACCAATTGGGCCAGGGGCATGTCTGTCTGGATCTGGCGGCGACCTTGGCCAACCCGGACTTCACTCTGTCCTTGCCGCCGGAAGGGGATGATGCGGAAGAGGCAACGATTCTGCCGTCTCAGGTGCTGGCCGGACTCAGTCTGGAATCCTGGTTGGCGGCCTGCTCCGGCAGTGCGTTGCTAGAGTCCGAGGGAGCGCCGTTGGTGCTCAGTGGCACCTGCTTATATATGCGCCGCTACTGGAACTACGAGCGCCAGGTGGCAGGCAATATCGCCCGGCGTCTGCAGGCTAATGCTGCAGCCCCGAGTGACTTGGCGATACGCCTGGCTTCACTCTTTCCTGAAACGCTGGTGGTGGATGGACAGCGTCTGACCGATTGGCAGAAGCTCGCTTGCGCCATGGCCGCTCAGGGCCGTTTCACGCTGATCACCGGAGGACCAGGCACCGGCAAGACCACCACGGTGGTACGCCTGCTGGCTTTGTTGCAGGAGGCGGCCATGGCCACTGGCGAGCCGCTGCGCCTGAGTCTGGCAGCGCCCACCGGCAAGGCAGCGGCGCGGCTGACCGAGTCCATCGGCGCGCAAGTGCAATCCCTGGCGCTGGACGAGCAGGTGCGTGAGCAGATTCCAACCTTGGTGACGACATTGCATCGCTTGCTCGGCAGTCGTCCTGGCAGTCGTCATTTTCGTCACGATGCCGCCAATCCTCTGCCGCTGGATGTGCTGGTGGTAGACGAGGCGTCGATGATCGACCTTGAGATGATGGCCAGCCTGCTGGACGCGCTGCCAGCGCATGCGCGTTTGATTCTGCTGGGCGACAAGGATCAGCTCGCGTCGGTAGAGGCTGGCGCGGTGCTGGGCGACTTGTGTCGAGAGGCGGAAAGCGGCGGCTACAGCGAAGCGACGCGCGCCTGGCTGGAAAGCCAGACGGGCGAGCGGCTTGATGATCCGGCATTAGTGCCCGGTGACAAGGCGCTGGCGCAGCATATCGTTATGCTGCGCCACTCGCGCCGTTTCGGCAGTGGCTCGGGTATCGGACGCCTGGCACGTGCAGTGAACCAGGGCGATGCGCAGACGGCTCGTGCGACTTTGGCAGCCGGTGCGGATGACCTGCATGTGCTGCGGCTGTCGGGTGAGCAGGATCGCGGTTTAGAACGTCTGCTCATAGGCGGGCAGGGCGACGGTGAGTCGCGTCCGCAGGGGTATGCGCATTACCTACAAGTGATGCAGACGCAGCGTCCGGTGCCAGAATCGAGTGAGCAAGCCTGGGATGATTGGGCGGCCGGGGTTCTGGCGGCGTTCGATCAGTTCCAGTTGCTGTGCGCCGTTCGCAAGGGCGCCTGGGGTGTGGAGGCGCTCAACGAGCGTATCGCTGAAGCGTTGGTCCGGCGTGGGCTCCTTGAGCAGGCGCATGGCTGGTATGAAGGTCGGCCTGTGTTGGTAACGCGCAACGACTACAGCCTGGGATTGATGAATGGCGATATCGGCATCGCGCTGCGCTTACCTGAGCCACCAGAGGTTCCGGGCGCACCCATGCGCCAGGTATTACGAGTGGTATTCCCACGCAATGATGGCAGCGGCGCCTTGCGCCATATCCTGCCTAGTCGTCTGAGTGCGGTGGAGACGGTGTTCGCTATGACGGTGCACAAGTCGCAGGGCTCGGAGTTCGCCCATTGTGCGCTGATCCTGCCCGATAGCCTCAATCCAGTGCTGACCAAGGAGTTGGTGTATACCGGTATCACGCGGGCTCGCCACTGGTTCAGCCTGATTGAAACTCGCGCAGGCATCTTCGAGCAGGCGGTACAGCGACATGTGGAACGGCGTAGCGGTCTGCGTGAGGCGCTCGACGCGCTGTAAGTAACAAAACTGCAATTAAAGCTTGACGCGCATTCTGCTGGATGTAGAATGCGCGCCACTTCAGCGATGAAGCGCTTCAAAAACTCCTTGTTAATCAATAAG
>NZ_SCFY01000042.1 GCF_007049795.1 Ectopseudomonas mendocina | reverse complement strand
AAGTTATGGGTGAGGTGATGCAGAAGGCCATGACTATGCGGCATGATGCTCCAGCTTCAATTCAATGACCGTGTTGCACTCAGCTCCTGCAACCGCCCAGTCATTGCATAGAAGGTCAAAAGCCACCCTGGACTCGCCCAGGGAGGCGAGCGGCCTGCGTGGTGAAGATCACACCACACAGGCCTCCGCAGAGGCTGTAGAAGCCAGAGCGCCGTCAATGGTGCGCTCCGCCGTCCGCGACCGTTCGTCAGTCGCAGGGCGACTGACGAGCCGATCACTGCCGCCATTGACTGCCTGTCGTCGTTCAAGAGCCCTTATCGGCGCAGTAAGAAAACCTACCTTATTTCTGAATTGGATCCGTCCAGGAGCCGACTGGACGCACTGAGCGAGTCATGGGCCGCGCCCCCGGCTCGTCAGCTGCGCAGCAGGTGATCGAACGGAGGCACGGGCGAAGCCTTGCCCATTGACGCGCCCACAAAAAGACAGCCTTAGGAGAGGGGATGGGGTTGCTCTTAAACCCCATCCCTCTCGCCCCGTCAGGCGAGTCTGACGCGGGGGGCGACCCGAAGGGGGTCGCAGCCACTGATCAGCTTGGCCAGAAAGCCTGCCGGAATTCTTGACCTGCCCTGAGAGCTGGTTATAAATACTGTATATAATCACAGTCAAAGCCTATGGCAGGCGCAACCAGAGAAAGGCCTGGAACCCAAACCAGGGTTGCAAAATGTGCGGTAGAACTAAGGACAAAATGAATCCTTTTGTCCAATGTGGTGGTATCCTTTGACGGTACGGCGCGGGATTGCGCCGTTTGTTTTGAATCGAAGATTGGACAAAATGATCGAGCAACGAAAACACCTGACTCAGCTCGAAGTCGAGAGTCTGATTGCTGCGACAAAAGACAGCCGCCATGAAGCTCGTGATCGCTGCCTTTTGCTTCTCATGTTCCGCCATGGCCTACGCGTATCAGAGGCATGCGGCATGAACTTGTCTCAGGTGGACGTTGAAAGCCGTGTCTTACACGTTTTCCGCTTGAAGCAAGGCCTTTCTACGACTCACCCACTTCGTACTGATGAACTGAAAACTATCAAGTCCTGGCTAAAAGTCAGGGCTCAGATGAACCCAGGTAATGATGCGTTCTTCGTTTCAGAGCGTCTGAATCCTCTGAACCGGCGCACAGCTTGGGATGCCATTCGTCGCTATGGAGAAAAAGCCAATTTACCCCTAGCGGCTCACCCGCACATGCTGCGCCACGCATGCGGGTACGAGCTTGCAAACCAGGGCGCAGATACACGGTTAATCCAGGACTACCTGGGCCATAGGAACATCCAGCACACCGTTCAATACACGGCAGCTAACCCAGCAAGGTTCGAACGACTGTGGCCGGTTGCGCCACGTCGATAATGAGTAAGTGAGAGATCGGTGTGACCGGGGATTGCGGCCCTGGCCACACCTAACCAATGTCTACTGCAAGGAGTAGAAGCAATGGCTAGTGAGCATGGTATGGCAATCGAAGCAGGTAACGAAATCTACGTGGGTGCGGGTGACATCACCGACAGGACACCTGCCCTCAAAAAGGCGCGTGGATCTCGAAAGAAAAAACAGCCGCTGCGCACAATCGATCTCTTTTGTGGCGCGGGTGGAATCACTGAAGGCTTCAGGAAAGCTGGCTATGTCAGCCTCTACGGCAACGATGTGATGCCCGAAGCAATCGAGACGTTCAAGCTCAATCATCCTGAAGCAATCGCCGACTGCCGATCTATCGAAGATGTGGATCCAGCGGAGATTCGGCAACGTCTAGGCCTTGAGCCAGGTGAGCTGGACGTTTTGGTTGGTGGCCCCCCCTGCCAGGGCTTTTCGATCAACGCCCCTGATCGTTTTCTCGAAGACCCTCGGAATGCACTGTTCAGACACTACGAGCGCTTCCTGGAGGAGTTTCAGCCAAAGACGTTTCTCTTCGAGAACGTGCCTGGCTTGCTCTCACTTGGTGACGGCAAAGTATTCCGCCTGATAACCGAAATTTTCACTGGTTTGGGTTATCACGTAACGGCCAAAATTATGTTTTCGGCGCACTACGGGGTTCCACAGGAGCGCTGGAGACTCATCCTTCTGGGATCTCGCTTCAGCGAAGTACAACACCCTGTACCGACACACTTTGCCGTTGGCCGCGCTAATTTCCGTGGCGGCGGCACGATGACGTTCCAGCTATCAGAGAACGACCGCATCCACCTACAACCGTATGTGAGTGTCGGTGACGCTATTGGCGATCTACCGCGCCTGGAAATGGGCGAAGGTGCTGAAGTCGTCCAGTACCAGACTGCGGCTCACAGCGCCTATGCCGAAGCAATGCGCAACGGTGCGCACGAAACGTTTAACCACGTTGCGGCCAAGCTCTCTAAGCAGAATGCCGAGCGCATGAAGCATGTGAAGCCTGGTGGTTCATGGCGTGATATTCCCCATGAACTGCTGCCAAAGGGCATGCAGCGCGCTAGAAAGTCTGACCATACAAAGCGCTATGGAAGACTCCATAACGATGGGCTGTCGGGGACAATGCTGACTAAGTGCGACCCACACTGGGGAACCGTTTTCTTGCCCGACCAGGACAGAACACTGACCGTGCGTGAAGCTGCTCGCTTCCAGTCTTTCCCTGACACCTATCGCTTCGTTGGATCTCGCGTATCGCAGTATGAGCAAGTCGGAAACGCGGTTCCGGTTCTAATGGCAAAAGCCATTGCCGACCAACTGCGTTGCCACCTGGAAAGCCTGAAGGTTGGACAGGAACAGAAGAACGATAGCGTAGCCGCTTACGCCTAATCGTCCTGGGCTTCATCATCCTCAAACGAGATCTGGCCAGCCAAGCTGGCCAGACTCTCTGGTTCAACAAGCTTCGATGAGATACGCCCTTCGAATGTCGGCAGAGGAACTGGCTTACCACCGGTAAGTCCCTCTACAGAACGCTCCAGGGTCGTATAGCGCACTTCATCTCGAACGATGCGGGTTCGGTTCTGACCAGGCACTTCTTCGAATTTGACGATGAACCAAGCGATGTCCGCGTTTGAAATATCAGCGACGTTGTCCATTTCTCCGATGGAATCGAAGAACGCTCGATCCACAACAACCGCCATTTTCTTACCCCAGCGCCGCAAGGTTGGCACCTTGATCTGAAGCTGTGGCATCAGCCGCTTAGGCCCACTGCTCCGATAGTCTGGGCGACGCTTACCAGCTGGGAACACAACCCAATCAACCGTGTCGTCACTGAGAGCAACGAACTCCCCACGCATGGCGTTGCCAGAGAAATAAACCGCTTGGATCTCCAGGGCAGCCCAATCCATCGGAGCACCAGGAACCGTGTTGTTGCTGACCAAAACCATGTCGATCCTGCCAACATCTTCACCGCCTTCGTTGTCCGTGGTGGCTCCTGCTTCGAGGAAGCCCACTTCACTGACAAGACGGGGATCAGGATCGCCCAGGATCACCTCACCAACCCATTTGAAAACCTCAAGGTCTTCATGAAAGCGATATGGGCACGTGGCGCGAAACTCACCCTGCGCCCCTGCTGACGGCACACCTACAGCACGTCCATTCTCCGGGTGCTCTTGATAGGCATACTGCCTCAGCGAGCAGACGCCACCATCTTTAGAGCACTTCGCGTTTTGCTTACTCGCATTGAATGGGCACAGCTGCGTAGCACGCGCACTCTTCGACTTGAGATTTTCAGAAGCCAGCTCTCGACGCTCAGCGGGCGAGATCTGAACCAGGTTGTATCCATACAGCTCGCCAATGCCGAAGCGAGGTGCAGTTTCTTTGAGTTTTCGCGGTTTCTTAGCCATGGCGGCGAACTTACCAGATAGATATCTGGCGGCCGATAACCATCATGAATTAGTAGCCAGCCAACAGCCTATTAACTTGCGAATAAATAGATTAAAATAATCTTATGTTAATATCTTTTTAATATTAAAAAAGGTGCAAGATGATACTAACAGTAGGCAATACAAAAGGTGGCGTCGGCAAGACAACCCTGGCCGTTCAACTGGCAATAGCCAGGGCCCTTTCAGGACGCGACGTATGGCTGATCGATGGTGACCGGCAAGGGACTGCACAAACAGCCATCAGCATCCGCGCTGAAAGCGGGCAAACGCCTGGCATTGCTTGTTCAACTTACCCGGACGGATCAACGCTACGCGCCCAGGTGCAGCAGCAGGGCAGCAAATACGACGACATCATCATTGATGCCGGTGGACGTGACTCCACAGCTCTGCGAGCGGCGCTGGTTCTGTCTGACGTTCTCCTAGTGCCGTTTCAGCCGCGCAGCTATGACGTGTGGGCATTAGATGATATCGCCAGCCTGGTCGACGAAGCTCGCAGCGTCCGTGATGGTCTCAAGGTTTACGCGATGCTCAATTGCGCCGACTCCGGCGATAAGTCCAGCGACAATAGAGATGCGGTTGAGGCCCTGGCCGATCTGCCCCAATTCGAATTCCTCGACGCACCAATCAGGCGTCGGAAATCGTTTGCCAATGCCGCAGGCCAAGGGCTTTCCGTACTCGAACTGAAACCAAGCGACAAGAAAGCATCGGAAGAGCTTGAAAAGCTTATCTCAATACTATTTTAATACTTTAACGATACGTTTTTAATATTAAGGTGATATTCAATGACAATTAAAAAGAGGCCGCAAACAGGCCCAGCAACCGCCGCAGCTGAAGCGTTCATTAGCAGCGCACCGGACGCAGCAGCGCCCCCCGCGACAACCAGGAAGGGCGTCAAAAAAGGCAAGAAAGAGCAGATCAGCCTGACCATCACGACCGAGCTGCTGGAGAAGGTCGACGCCATGGCTCACAAGATGGGACAGTCCAGAGCCGCAATCATCAATTTGGCAATCTACAAGGCAGTAGAGCAGGGGTGACTCAAGAGCCACCCCGAACAGCTTAATCCTTGGCGGTTTTAAGCTTGTTCAACTGTTCTTCCAGCAGCTCAATCTTGCCCTCGATCTTCGCCTTTTCACGCTCAACCGCTGTGCGGGCAGCCTCACTTTCCTTGTGCTCTGCTTTCAGCGATACGAGATCCAGGCGCAAATCATCGACCTGCTGAGCTAGTTTTGCCGATTCAACCGCAGCCTGATCACGCTCGACTTTCATGCGCTCAGATGTTTGATTGGCCAGATCCAATGAGTTCCGCAGAGAAGCGACCTGAGTCGACAAATCACCGACTTTTCGAGCCTCGATCTCCAGCGTTTCAATTCGCCCTTCGCGCTTGATCAGGTCAGCCTTCAGTGATTCGATTTCACGCTGGTAACCGATAATCTCGCCTTCAGCCTTTGCTCTTGCCTCACGCTCTGCCGAGAGCCTGGACTCAACATCCGCCAGCTCAGCCTTCAGGCTGGCCAGGTCGCGGGTCAGTCGCTCGATGTCCGCATCTTTGCGCACAGCTTCTGCCGACAGGCGCGCCACTTCCTCTTGGCGCTGCTCGATCTGCTGGTTTAGCGCATCTGCTTCGGTCTCTAGCCGATTCACGGCCGCAAGGTGCGATTCACTGTCCTGCCGGTACTTCGCCAGCTGCGTCTCAAAAGCTTGTGCGGCTTCGTCCGTGGTCTTCTTGATCTCACGACCAATGTGCAACCACTGACCCTGAGCCGCTTCACGCGCCTGCTTTTCCTGAGCAGACACGAAGTCTTTGAACCACTGCGGCATTTCCAGACGCTGCTCGCCCTGCTCCTGGACGAACTTGCTGGTCACTAGGCTCAGCATCTCCTGGCACTTACCGTACTTGCCGCCAACATTCGATTGCAGCTCATTCGGAGTGATCTCCGAGAACGACCTACCTGCGGTCAGCTGGCCCTCGATGTAACGGGTGTAGTCCTCTTCGGTGAATTGCGATGGTCGTGCCATATGGCACCTCATTAGTTTGTTAGTTAGTACAATTACTAACTAACTTATTAACTAACTTACCACCATGTGACCACTCCCACAAGCGTTTTCTGATAGGAGATGACC
The DNA here is from genome assembly GCF_007049795.1 of Ectopseudomonas mendocina. Lineage (GTDB taxonomy): Bacteria > Pseudomonadota > Gammaproteobacteria > Pseudomonadales > Pseudomonadaceae > Aquipseudomonas > Aquipseudomonas mendocina_D. The sequence goes on along the minus strand of NZ_SCFY01000042.1, from coordinate 5,288 downwards.
GACCATTTACCGCGCAAGCGAAGCGGGCAGCTGTGCCAATAGCATGCCGCCAGGTGGCGGCGGCATGGGCACCTGGATCTCCTTAGGAACAGGCTCTGGAGCCGGGGTGTAGGTGGGGATAATGCCGATGTTGTGGCCAACATCGACCAGGGTGAGCAATGCCACCAGGACGGTAGCGACGGTATTGAGTTTGTTCATGATCGTTTTTTCCTTTCGATCATGTATTTATGTTCCGTCGCCATCTGAACCCGTCGATTTCTAGGGTTTTTCGAAACTTTTTTAGCCATGGGTCTGCCCCTGCACGTAGATGCCTCATCGTGCCTTCACGACTGGAGGGTATGCGCACGGGGTTTCCGATTCGAAACCCATCTGGAAGTGGAGGGAGAGGATGAAGGGACGTCGCCGAGACCTGCTGATCACGGCTCACGAGCTGGCGAAGCTCTAGTACACAAAGTATACTAAACGATTTTCATTCTCATCTATTGACAGGTGAGAGACTGCTTCGTAAGATGGAATTGTTCGCGCGGATAGCACCACTCAGCGGGTGGGTGCGACACACTTCACTGCCATTTAGGCAGCTTAGAAAAAACGTAAAGCTTCGGCTGAACGAGATCCGAAAGGGTCAGCAACTTCACCACCCAGCGGGTGGATGCTTCACTTTCCTCACATCAGTGGGGGTGCTTCAAATGCTTCACTTTCCTCACGTCAGTGGGGGTGCTTCAAATGCTTCACTTTCCCCACGTCAGTGGGGGTTTGTACAAAACCGCCCAAAGGCGGTTTTGTCGTTTCTGGGGTGCGCATAACGGAGACATTGTTAAATTGCCCCGTACAGACAAGCCCACCTCGGTGGGCTTTTTGCTGCCGGCTGGAAACCAATACCCAGGCCACTGGTAAACCAGTAACGGCTAGACTGGCGTTATTGTCATCCGGAGGTATGCATGAGCATCGTTGAACCCCTCGCAGATCAGCTCGAACGCCAGTTCGGGAACTGCCCAGCACCGCGCCGCGCTTTCCTCAGCTGGCTCGATGATCAGCTCGACCGCTGCGCAAGACTCGGCGTACCAGGTGAAGTCGCACAACAGATGATCGAGACCGGTTATGTCGAATGGCGAGCGGAGCAACTGGGCATCGATCTCGACTGGGAAAACGCCCCTGCGGCGGGCGATGAGTTTCCGAGCCGTGAGCAGCCTGACGACCAGGAACGGGAGCCGCTTGAGTGAAAACGGCAATTGACCAGGACACGCTCAGCGCCCTGGTGGAAACCGGCGCCATGCGTGATTTCAGGGCCGTCAGAAAGGGCGATGCCTGGAGCTTAGAAGGCAGGATCGGCAGTACCTGGTTGCCGGTCAGATCCAGGCGTGAGCCCGTCCGCCTGTGGGCTTCGCTGACAGCCATTGGCAGATTCTGCGAGAACCAGGGGATTCGCTCGCTCGTTGTCGAGCTGTAGCTGCTGCATGGCCGCCAAGTCGGCCCGCATCTCTTCACGAAGGCTGTATATCTCGCTGTCTGTCAGCTGCATTGGGTGTTCAAACACAATGTATATTTCTCTGCGTGTTCGCGGATTTTAACAGAAATTAGCTGTTTTTTTCAGTCTTGATCTTCTGGGCGTAGCGCCTGACGATGCCGCCAAACCACCTGGAGCGGCAGCATGTACAAAAATGAACACTTGCTGGGCATGTTTGCCCTCGGCATGACATTTCTCGAAACGACACAAGCAGAGATGGATCAGCTCATATCGAGCGTGATAGCGGGCGAAGACCAACACGAAAAGGTCATAGCCCTGCTAGAGCAAGCAGGCAAAAATTTAAAAGAAAGCAAAGACTTTAAGGTGCTGCTGACAGCAAGAAGACTGAAGCGAATGGTGAGCGAACTAGAGGGCATCACCAGACCGATAGCCGACCGATAGACGATGCTACGGGCATAACCAGCAAGGGCCTGCGGGTATACCTAAGAACAGCGGGCTGTCGAGTTCACAGGGCCAAGGAAAGGAGGCATCATGGTTCTACTGACTCGTTACTCACCGACATTGTCCGGTGACTGGTGTTATCCCTGGCGTTGCCTTCTAGCTGTACAGGTAAAGATATTCTCTACCTATCCCCCTGAATCCATTTTTAAAAAGCCAAAGCACCCCCTCCGGGGGCTGTTATCTGATATAGGCTTTTTTACACCTAACGTCTCGGGCTCGCCCAAAGACAGCTAGCGGTGCTGATATAGGCTTTTTTACAAAGATGGGATTAATTCTCATCTTTGGCCTTTGAGCGCTTGATCCAGTTGCTAACTGTCATCGCAGTAACACCAAGCTGCGCGCCAATCTCCCTTGTCGAGTAACCAGCCAGAGTCAGCAACATCGCTTTATCCATCAGCTCTTGCCGCTTCGCTTCGCCCTTCTTCGCGCCTCGCTTCGCCTGCAACTCAGGCGTATGCGTACGTTCAATCAGATCCTGGCGCGCAGCCGGGCTGAAATGCTTCCAGACCCACTTGCTGACGCTCTTAGCAATCTGATTCACCTCTTTCGGCTGCAACGGCTCAGGAAACACGTTATAGACGTGTGCTCGCTCGCGTACAGCCTTCGACCAGGCAAGCTCACCATTCGGCTTCCAGTAGTCAGTAACCGCCTTGTAGGCCCACTGGCGGAGCGTATCGAAGATAGTGCAGTTGCGACCCAAGCCAGACTGGCAGCCGCGCTCATCGTTCGCAGGACGCGCAGTAAGATCCAGGTGCTCGGCCAGCGCGCTCATGCTGTAGAAATTCGGCTCGACTATGATCGTCTGCCAGTGGCCGTGACACGGGTTCTTGATGATCAAACCCGAGTAACCTGCATCGGCACCGAGCTCCCGCGCAATGGCAGCCTCAATGGCAGCTAGGTATCGCATCGGTTTGATACGCGCGGCACTGGTCGTGCAGACCGGATGCTCCAGGGCGTACAGATAGTGCGCGTGGCCGTTCTCGGGATTCTTGATGATGAAGTTAGGACGCGGCGCGTTGCTATCAAGCCAAGCTGCACCGGCATCCCCACGATCTATGTCGAAGGCCAGGTAACTGGCTATGCCAGGCGGATTCGGCTGGATGTAGCGCTTCTGGATCGCAATATGCAACGGACGAACCATCAGACCATAGTCCAAATCGTCGGTGCAGTATGGCTTGCGCGGGAGACGGGGAGTCTCGAAAAGTGCTAGTTGCTGCATGGCCACCACCTTGCTCCAAAGAGCAGGTGGCGACCTGTAATGCTTGATTTTTTGCAGATATAGTGCATAAAATTACCCTGTATTTACGAGAGGGGTCGAGGTTCCGGTCGCCAAACTTAAACTTCGATCCCAGATTAAAGCCCGCACCCTGCGGGCTTTTTTCTGTCTGCTGCTTTTTTCTTCGTATTCTTCGGCTGTGCCGCAGGCAGATACGGCTAATCATAACGAACCGGCGTTCGTTATGCTAGTACCTAGTTTGTCAACCAGTTTCGTACAACTTCTTCGACTCACGCCGGCTCGGGCTGAGCCTTCTCTTGTTCAGCTGGCTTCTCTTTCTGAGATAACCGCTTAAACGCCTCCGATCCTTTTCCATCAATTCCAAGCACAGCTTCTCGATCTCTATCTCGCGTCAAAAATGACTGCAATGTTGTCATCAATTTGGCCATGCCTAGCTCTGAATTACCGCCATTTTTGATGCTATTCAAAACCGCAGCGCCGACCAAAACTTTTACCTTCGTATCTGCTTTACTGTCATTGTCCCTTTTCAGCGCTTCTGCTTTTTGAATTCTCGCGTTCAACTGATCTCTCTTTTTCTTTAGATCATCAATACCTGTTGCCATGACGCTCACCTTTATTATTGTTGTTATCTTTATTTATTATCATTGACATCCTACGTAATTTCAATATCGAAGTTGCAAAGACTCGTGCGCATATGTGATGCTTTAAATATCCCGCAAGGGCGCACTTATGCAAACTACGTTTGCGCGCGACCTGGCCGGTGGCAGAAGCCAAAAACAAAAGCAAAAAGCAAAAGCAGCCATGTCGATATATTCAGCCAGCGTTAAAACAATCAGCAGATCAGCCGGTCGCTCCGCGACGGCTGCTGCTGCTTATCGCACGGGCAAAGAAGTTATCGACGAACGCACGGGCGTAATCTTTGATTACACCCGTCGATCAGGCGTTGACCATGTGTCCATGCACTTACCTGCTGGCTGTGTTGCCATGGACACTGACACGCTCTGGAACGCAGCCGAATTCGCTGAGAAGCGCAAGAACAGCACCGTGGCGCGAGAGTTGTTGTTCGCGCAGCCCCATGAGCTAAGCCGGATGGAGCGACACGCTCTCTCTGCATCGATTGCTGATGCCCTGGTTGAGCGTTATGACGTAGGAGTGGAAGTGGCTAACCATCTTCCTGATAGTGAAGGTGATGGTCGCAACTTCCATGCTCACATCATGTTCACAACTCGCGTTATTAATGCTGACGGTACGTTCGGTGCTAAAACTCGCGTGCTCGATGATATGTCGACTGGCCCAGATGAAATTCTGTGGATCAGAAAGATGGTCGAAGATAAAACGAACCAAGCCCTAGAAGCTGCAAATATTGATGCTCGTGTTGATTGCCGCAGTTTAAAAGACCAGCGCCAAGCAGCGCTCGATGCAGGTGACCAGGAGTTAGCCAATAAACTTGATCGCTTACCAACAGTTCACGAAGGCCCTCGCGTCACTCAAATTCGCCGCGAGCTGGCTATAAAGAATCGCAAACCATTGGGCTCAGTTTCTCGTATCGCGGCCAATGACTCGATATTCGTTATTAATAAATTGCGCGCAGAGAGATATATCATCACTGCGAAAATCATAGCGCTTGAGGTATTTGAAGCAGCTAAAGCATTAAAAGAAAAATCATCAAAATTACTAAGCAAGGCGCGTGACCATATCAATAAACCTGAGATTATTGATATAAAACCTCGCATCAGATCACGGGATCTTGAGCTTGAAGAAGCTTTTGAAAAGTTTGGTCGTAAATATTTTGATATGCCGACTGTAAGTACAGATAATAAATCTGCAACTTTAAAAGTTAATGCGCAGGAAACCGCATCAAAACCAGCTTATGTACCAAGTTGGAAAAGGCGATCAAGGCCAGACGACGACCCCAGTCCATAGCCAACTTAATGAATGCATTTCTAGTCATTGACCCCGTTTTTCGGGGTTAATGCATAGAAAAACAGGGCGGCGGCAAAAACTGAGTGCAACACCTGACCTTTCCGGTACGGTGCTGCCCCTATGTCTTATTCCGAACTCAGCGTTGAAGAACGCGCCACCATT
>NZ_SCFY01000041.1 GCF_007049795.1 Ectopseudomonas mendocina | reverse complement strand
CCAGCGGCGACATAGCACGCTGGGGCACATCAGCCCGCAAGCCTACGAGGCCCGGATGAGTGCTTGAAACTGTGTCCACGGTTGCTGGGCAAGATCAAAATTCATATGCTATAACTGTTCCTATGAAACCTGCTTGAGTAGTTGTGTCTACTATCTTCTTCTCGATTACAAAGCTAGAGAATGCTGATGCGGCCTGTAATCCATAGGTTGCTTGGCAGTCAATAAATTGAGCTGTGAATGGATGCCCGCTCCATATCCATCTTGGAGATAGATGCTGCAAGGAATTTCTATACAGTTCTTGGTATGCAGCTCTATAAGCTTGGTCATCCCATGAGTCAAGCTTTTCTTCCCATGTTGATGTTGTATCTAATGCAGTTTGAAAAAAGTTTATACAGTCAAAGTAAGGGTGTTTTCTAGTGTTGCCCTGGTTTAATGATGAGGATGAACTGCTATTTGTCCAGAAACCTAACTCTTTCTGGATGAAGGCCCTTAGTTCTTTTATGTTTGTGAATTCCCACTCTCTTTTCGTTGCGTCAATAAGGGTTATTGCTATTTTTATAGTCACAAGAAGTCCTAGGTGAAAGTCGGGAGAAATATGTTTCTCTTGTAGAGTGTCACGGGTAAATACTCTGAAAATCTACAGTAGTAAATCCATTCAGTCGCTTGCTCCCGACTAATATGACGGGCACACCATTACCGCCAATAGCGTTATAGGCTCTGCGAGCATTCTGGTTTTTCTCGATGTCGTATTCGACGAAGCTGATGCCGTTACGCCGGAAATACTGGCGGGCCTGCTTGCAGTAGCCACACCAAGCAGCTGAATACATGATGACGCGCTGCGATGTCGCGCCTTGGGCTGGCGTGAAGGATTCGTAGCTGACGCTTTCGTAGGAGTTGATCTTGGGCGAGAGCTGCTCGGCTTGATCCTTGTCCTTTGGCTTGTCACCGAAGTGAACGCGCCCGCTCTCACCCGTCCACTTGTAGATTTCCGCAGAGCAGATCAGCGGTAGGATGGCGAACAGGGCAAGGAGGAGTCGAGTCATGCGGCAGCTTCCATGCAGGGGAGGGCGTGCTGGCTGACCCAGGAGCGCCACGGATCAGGCAAAGGGGTGTCCCCTTTCTGCCTCAAAACACCATGCAATGGATACTAGCCAATAGCCGGCACTGGCGAAAGCCCCGTTTTTACAGGCTTCCAGCTTCTACCGAGGGAGGTGGCGCTTTTTCATAATGCCCAGCTCCCGCCAGCCCTAATCCATCAATTCCCCACCCCAAAAACAACAAAACCCCGCCAAGGCGGGGTTCTGTTCACGCACTGCTTACAACGATCAAACGTTAAAGCGGAAGTGCATCACGTCGCCGTCTTTGACGATGTAGTCCTTGCCTTCCAGGCGCCATTTTCCGGCTTCCTTGGCGCCGGCTTCGCCCTTGTACTGGATGAAGTCGTCGTAGGCGATGACTTCGGCGCGGATGAAGCCTTTTTCGAAGTCGGTGTGGATGGCGGCAGCCGACTGCGGGGCGGTGGCGCCGACTTTGACGGTCCAGGCGCGTACTTCCTTCACGCCTGCGGTGAAGTAGGTCTGCAGGTTGAGCAGGGAGTAACCGGCACGGATCACGCGGTTCAGGCCAGGCTCTTCCATGCCCATGGTTTCGAGGAACATCTGCATCTCTTCGAGATCGTCCAGTTCGGCGATCTCGGCTTCGATCTTGTTGCACACCGGTACGACGATGGCGCCTTCTGCGTCGGCGATGGCTTGCACCACGTCGAGCAGCGGGTTGTTCTCGAAGCCGTCTTCGGCGACGTTGGCGATGTACATCACCGGCTTGGTGGTGAGCAGGTGGAAGGTCTTGGCCAGGCGCTTCTCGTCGTCACCCAGGTCTTTGAGCAGGCTGCGTGCCGGCTTGCCTTCGGTGAGGTGGGGGATGAGCTTTTCCAGCAGGGCCTTTTGCGCCACGGATTCCTTGTCGCCACCCTTGGCGGTACGAGCCACGCGCTGCAGTTGTTTTTCGCAGCTGTCGAGGTCGGCCATGATCAGTTCGAGGTCGATGATCTCGATGTCGCGCTTGGGGTCGACGCTGTTGGCGACGTGGATGACGTTCTCGTCTTCGAAGCAGCGCACCACGTGGGCGATGGCGTCGGTCTCGCGGATGTTGGCGAGGAACTTGTTGCCCAGGCCTTCACCTTTCGACGCGCCTGCTACCAGGCCGGCGATGTCGACGAATTCCATGGTGGTGGGGATGACCTTCTCGGGTTTGACGATCTCGGCCAGGGCATCCAGGCGCGGGTCGGGCATGGGCACGATGCCGCTGTTCGGCTCGATGGTGCAGAAGGGGAAGTTTTCTGCGGCGATGCCGGACTTGGTGAGGGCGTTGAACAGGGTGGACTTGCCGACGTTGGGCAGGCCGACGATGCCGCAGTTGAATCCCATGATGTGTCCCTCGGGGGAAAGGTGGTTACTTGGTGGCCTTCTGGCTATGCAGTTTGCGCATGGCCACGGTCCAGTCGCCGGCGAGTATTTCCGGCAGGACGTCCAAGGCGAAGTCGATGCTCTGCTCGAGCAGTTCCTGTTCGCTGCGTGGGGCGCGTCCGAGTACGTAGCCGGAGACCAGGCTGGCGTGCCCCGGGTGGCCGATGCCGAGCCGCAGGCGATGGAAGTTATTCTGGTTACCGAGCTGGGCGATGATGTCGCGCAGGCCGTTGTGCCCACCGTGGCCGCCGCCCTGTTTGAGCTTGGCGACGCCGGGTGGCATGTCGAGTTCGTCGTGGGCCACCAGGATCTCTTCAGGCTTGAGCTTGAAGAAATTGGCCAAGGCCGCCACGGACTGGCCGCTGCGGTTCATGTAGGTGGTGGGGATGAGTAGACGAACTTCGCGCCCCTGATGGACGAACTTGCCCACCAGGCCGAAATATTTGCGATCTACGGAGAGGTTGGCGCGCTGGCTGGCGGCCACGCGCTCAACGAAAAGGGCCCCTGCATTGTGCCGGGTCTGGTCGTATTCGGGGCCGGGGTTACCCAGGCCAACGATCAGTTGTACGGCAGTCATACAGGAGCCCTTTCGTGAACATGGCCCGGCGTGATCGCATGCCGGGCCAGCTACTGACGATTACTCGGCAGCGCCTTCGCCGGCAGCTTCTTCACGAACGCGCGGCAGGTGGATGCTGGCTACCGGCAGGTCACTGCCGTGGGCCAGAGCAACCAGCTCAACGCCTTTCGGCAGCTTGATGTCGGACAGGTGAACGGTCTGGTCAACAGCGACCGCAGCCATGTCGACTTCGATGAATTCCGGCAGGTCTTTCGGCAGGCAGGAAACTTCGACTTCGTTCAGGGCGTGCAGAACTTCGCCGCCGCCTTGCTTGACGCCAACGGAGCTGGCTTCGTTGATGAAGTGCAGCGGTACGTGGGCGGTCAGTTTCTGGCCGGCAACGACGCGAACGAAGTCAGCGTGCAGAACGAAGCCTTTGGCCGGGTGGCGCTGCAGGGCTTTGATCAGTACGTTTTCTTTGGTGCCGGCAACGTCCAGGCTCAGGACGTGGCTGAAGGCAGCTTCGTTTTCCAGCAGCTTGGCCAGGTCTTTGGCCAGCAGGCTGATGGATTGCGGGGCTTTGTCGCCACCGTAGATCACGGCAGGGACCATGGACACGTTACGACGCAGGCGGCGGCTCGCACCTTTCCCCAGGTCGGAACGCACTTCGGCATTCAGGGCAAATTCAACAGTCATTTCACTTCTCCAAAATAACCAAACCGCCTTCTGGCTTGCGACCAGCCTCGGGCGGTAGGGCAAAAAGCCCCGCACGAGGCGGGGCGCTTAACGTCAGCGGGTTCCTTAACGGAACATCGCGCTGATCGATTCTTCATTGCTGATGCGGCGAACCGCTTCGGCGACGACCGGGGCGATGTCGAGCTGGCGAATACGCGAGCAAGACTGCGCTGCTGCGGACAGCGGGATGGTGTTGGTGACCACCAGCTCGTCCAGCGACGAATTTTCAATGTTCTCGATGGCGCGGCCGGACAGCACCGGGTGGGTGCAGTAGGCGTAGACCTTGGCGGCACCGCGCTCTTTCAGCGCTTTGGCGGCGTGGCACAGGGTACCGGCGGTGTCGACCATGTCGTCGACCAGGATGCAGGTACGGCCTTCGACGTCACCGATGATGTGCATCACTTCGGACTGGTTGGCTTTCTCACGACGCTTGTCGATGATCGCCAGGTCGACGCCCAGGCTCTTGGCCACGGCGCGGGCACGAACGACGCCGCCGATATCGGGGGAGACGATCATCAGGTTGTCGAAGCGCTGGTCTTCGATGTCATCGACCAGGACCGGGGAGCCGTAGATGTTGTCCACCGGAATGTCGAAGAAGCCCTGGATCTGGTCAGCGTGCAGGTCGACGGTCAGCACGCGGTCGATACCGACCACGGTGAGCATGTCGGCCACTACCTTGGCGCTGATCGCCACACGTGCAGAACGCGGGCGGCGATCCTGACGGGCGTAGCCGAAGTAGGGAATGACTGCGGTGATGCGAGTCGCCGAGGAACGGCGGAAGGCATCAGCCATCACGACCAGTTCCATCAGGTTGTCGTTGGTGGGTGCACAGGTCGGCTGAATCAGGAAGACGTCCTTACCGCGGACGTTTTCGTTGATTTCGATCATGATTTCGCCGTCGGAGAACTTACCGACCGACGCATCGCCGAGGGGAATGTGCAGCTGACGAACGATCCGTCGCGCCAGATCGGGGTTTGCGTTCCCCGTGAAGACCATCATCTTGGACACGCGCAGTACCTGCCGGCTGGGGGTATACCTGGATGGGTATGGAAAATGGCAGGGGCGGCTGGATTCGAACCAACGCATGCCAGGATCAAAACCTGGTGCCTTACCGCTTGGCGACGCCCCTGTATCGTATAACCGAATGCTGAGCATTCACTTCTTGGCCAATGCTTGGAGCCTGCGGTGCAGCATCGAAATGTTGCGACCTTGAGCGACAAAACTCGGCAGAGTGCCTGGAAGTTGGCGGGCGACTTTATCAGCATCGTCCCTATTTGGGAAGCTCCCAAATATGCAAGCTCCAGTGCCGGTCAATCTAGCCTGAACAAATTTGTTCAACAAGATCAAAGCGTTACGAACTTCAGGGTAACGCTTCTCTACGACCGGCTGGCAGTCGTTTCGACCACCCCCCGCAAGAAGGCTGCGAACTTTAATGGGCGGCGTATCCCGTGTCAACTCGGGCGAGCCGAAAACTTCTGCTGTGCTTACAAAGACTTGCGGCGCGGCGACGAGGAACCAGGGTTCCTCCAGTTCGACGGGCGTCAGACGCTCGCCAACGCCCTCGGCAAAGGCCGCGCGACCGCGCACGAATACCGGCACATCGGCGCCCAGGGCCAGACCCAGTTCGGCCAGGCGATCTTCGCCCAATTGGGTATGCCACAGGTGGTCGAGGCCGAGCAGAGTGGTGGCAGCGTCCGAACTGCCACCGCCGATGCCGCCGCCCATGGGCAGGCGTTTGTCCAGCCAGATATCGGCGCCCAGCGCGGTGCCTGAAACTTCCTGCAAACGCCTGGCGGCGCGCACGATCAGGTTGCTGTCATGTGGCACGCCGTCGATGGGCGTATGCAGGTGGATTTCGCCATCCTGGCGGACGCTGAAGCCAAGCTCATCGCCGTGGTCGAGAAACTGAAACAGGGTCTGCAGCTCGTGATAGCCATCGGCGCGACGGCCGAGGATATGCAGCATCAGGTTGAGCTTGGCAGGGGCGGGGAGGATCAGTTCGGCGTAGTTCGGCGTGGGTGGGGATGGCGGTCATGGTCAGGGCTGGGCGTCGTCGCGAGATGGGGGCGATTGTATTCGGGAAATGCATCGGCAGGTGCGTCAGAGGAGCATCGCGGCTAAAACGGAATGCCGCCCAGCCGCTCCTACAAAAGCGCAGCCTCCCCCTGTAGGAGCGGCTTTAGCCGCGAAATGCTCAGTTCGTAGCATGGATGCAATCCGGGGAGAGGGGCGCCGGGTTTCCCGGATTTCATCCGGGCTACGGTGCTGCAAGAGAACTAGCGTGATGCGTTGAGCTCCCCTCTCCCATTTATGGGAGAGGGGCCGGGGGAGAGGGCGATGGGGCGTTACTGCCCCAACTGTCGCGGCTGCCAGTCCTTGATCACCAGGGTCACTTCCAGGTCCTGGCCGTAAAGCTTCAGGCGTTCGGGCAGGGCGTAGCCGTTTTGCTCGGTGTAGCGTTGGTACTCGACCTTCCAGCCGTCCTGTTCCAGCTGCGCCAGGTGGCTTTCGCCATCGAGGGTGATGCGGCTGCGGCTTTCCGGGGCGGGCAGGCCGCGAATCCACCAGAGCAGGTTGGACACCGGCAGGTCCAGGCGCAGTTGCTCGCGCAGCAGGTCTTCCGGTGATTCGGCGCGGTAGCGGCCACGGTTGGACACTTCCAGCAGGATGTCACCCGGGCGGCCGGTCAGGCGGGCGGCGCCGCCACCGAGCGGGCCGGACAGGCGAATGTCGTAGTAATCCTGGCGCTGCAGCCAGAACAGCGTGGCGCTGCCGGAGTCTTGCGGGGCGCGAATGCCGATCTTGCCGTTGATCTGCCAGCCATCGAGCTGGGTGATCTGCTGCTTGTGAGCCTTCCATTTGGCCGGGTCGCCCTGGCCTTCCAGCGCTTCGTGCGAGGTAAGGCCGGCGCAACCGGCAAGCAGGGCGATAAGGCTGAATACGAGTAGGTGACGAAGCATCAAAGAGTCTCGGAACCGGTCAGGCGCAACAGCGTGTCACGCAGAATGGGGCTGTCTGGCGCATCGGCGAACGCGTCGCGCCAAACGCGTTTGGCTTCGCGCTGTTTGCCCTGGGTCCAGAGCACTTCGCCGAGGTGCGCGGCGACTTCGTGGTCGGGGAATTTCTCCAGGGCCTGGCGCAGCAGGCGCTCGGCCTCGTCGAGGTTGCCCAGGCGGTAGTTGACCCAGCCAAGGCTGTCGAGAATCGCCGGATCGTCCGGGTTGAGCTGGTGCGCTTTCTCGATCAGCTCGCGCGCTTCTTCATAGCGCGTGGTGCGGTCGGCCAAGGTGTAGCCGAGGGCATTGAGTGCCATGGCGTGTTCCGGCTCGCGCTGGATGATGTAGCGCAGGTCGGTTTCCAGCTGGGCCAAGTCGTCGCGCTTTTCCGCGAGCATGGCGCGGGTGTAGAGCAGATTGAGGTCGTTGGGATACTGCTCCAGGCCCTCGTTGATCACTTTCCAGGCCGGCTCGACCTGGCGGCGATTGCTCAGGCCTTCGGCTTCGATCAGGTACAGCTGGATGGCGTAATCGGGCTGCGCGTCGCGTGCCTGGGCCAGGCGCGCGCTGGCTTCGTCGATGCGCTGTTGGGCGAACAGCAGTTCGGCCTGGCGTTGCTGGGCCGGCAGATAGTCGTTGCTCGGACCGACCTGGGCGTATTCCTGCAGGGCGCTGTCGTTGTCGTTCAGCGCCTCATAAGCGCGGCCAAGGTTGTAGTGCGCGGCATCGACATGGCTGCGGCGTTCGACCAGCTCTTCCAGATAAACGATGGCTTCTTCCCAGGCTTCGGCTTCCAGGCACACCAGGGCCAGGGAGAAACGCAGGTCGTCGTCGTTGGGGTTTTCCTGCACCAGCTTGGAGAATTCGCCTTTGGCGTCGTCGAGGCGATCCTGCTCGACCAGCAGGCGCGCGTAGGTCAGGCGCAGGCGCTTGTCTTCGGGGTTGTTGCGGATGCCTTTCTGCAGCAGTGGCATGGCCTCTTTGCCGCGGTCGAGGCTCTGCAGCAGGCGAGCGCGCAGCAGGATCGGCGACACCTCGTTGGTGCTCGCAGCGCTGTCTTCGAGCAGTTCCAGGGCCTCTTCGGCGCGGCCGTCCTGTTGCAGCAGGATGGCCTTGCCGAACAGCAACTGGCTGTTGTCCGGGTTCTTGCTCAGCAGGCGGTCGAAGCCTTGCAGCAGCCCTGCGCGGGTGTCCGGGTCGGTTTCTGCGGCGGACAGGGCGAGGAAATCGAAGTGGGTGTCGCCCTGGCGCTGCAGCACCTGCTCCATAAAGGTCATGGATTCGTCGTAACGGCCGGCGCGGGCCAACTGCACGGCGGCGGCGCGTTGCGCATCGATGTTGCTCGGCGCGTTACGGGCCCAGATCAGTGCGCTATCGAGCGCAGGCTGTTCAGCGCCGAGGTACTCGGCAATGCGGAAGGCGCGTTCGGCAACGCCGGCATCGCCAGTGGCGTTGGCTTGCTGCACATAGTTGCCGAGGGCAATATCGAAGCGATTGCGCTGCCCGGCCAGCTCCGCAGTGAGCAGGGCGAACAGGGTTTCCTGGCTGAACGAGCCGTATTCGCTCGGCTCCAGCTGGGTGGTCTGGTCGGCTTCCTGTACCGGCGGCGTACCGTCCGGCTCGCTGAGGGCGAAGGTTTGGCAGCCGCTGAGGAAGGCGAATGCAGTGAGCAACGCGAGGGGTCTGTTCATAGTGCCTTGTCGTGCGTTATTCCGGGGCGGGGGCCGTGCTGGCGCGTGCCCTGCGACGTTCGCGGCATCATGACACAAGCCTTGGAGCAAGCCCACTGGCCAGGACGATGCGGCGAACTGTCTATTGGGACAATAGGTCGCGGGAGTTGTTCTCTCGGGGGCGAAGTAGGACAATTGCCGGCTCCCGTATTGCCCCTCAGCGACCCTGCATGGCCTTTATCGCCCTCGGTATCAACCACAAGACCGCCTCGGTAGAGGTGCGCGAGCGCGTTGCCTTTACTCCTGAGCAACTGGTCGAGGCGTTGCAGCAGCTGTGTCGGCTGACGCCCAGCCGTGAGGCAGCGATCCTCTCCACCTGCAACCGCAGCGAGCTGTACCTGGAGCAGGATCAGCTGAGCAGCGACGAAGTGCTGCAGTGGCTGGCCGATTATCACCGACTGAGCGTCGACGAACTGCGTGCCTGCGCCTACGTGCACAGCGAGGACGATGCGGTTCGGCACATGATGCGTGTGGCGTGCGGGCTGGATTCGATGGTGCTGGGCGAGCCGCAGATTCTCGGCCAGCTCAAGTCCGCCTATGCCGTGGCGCGTGAGGCCGGCACCGTCGGCCCGCTGCTCGGGCGTCTGTTCCAGGCCACCTTCAGTACCGCCAAGACCGTACGCACCGATACCGCCATTGGTGAGAACCCGGTATCCGTGGCCTTTGCTGCGGTGAGCCTGGCCAAGCAGATCTTCGCCGACCTGCACCGCAGCCAGGCGTTGCTGATCGGTGCTGGCGAGACCATCAGCCTGGTAGCGCGCCATCTGCACGATCAGGGCATCAAGCGCATCGTTGTCGCCAACCGCACCCTGGAGCGTGCCAGCCAGCTGGCTGAGCAATTCGGTGCCCATGCCGTGCTGCTCTCGGACATTCCCGACGAGTTGGCGCACAGCGACATCGTCATCAGCTCCACCGCCAGCCAGTTGCCGATTCTCGGCAAGGGTGCGGTGGAAAGCGCGCTGAAAAAGCGCAAGCACAAGCCGATCTTCATGGTCGACATCGCCGTGCCACGCGATATCGAGCCGCAGGTGGGCGAGCTGGATGACGTCTACCTCTATACCGTCGATGACCTGCACGAAGTCATCGAGGAAAACCTCAAGAGCCGCCAGGGCGCAGCGCAGGCTGCCGAGGAACTGGTGGCTGCCGGCACCGACGACTTCATGCAGCGCCTGCGCGAGCTGGCTGCGGTCGATGTGCTCAAGGCCTACCGCCAGCAGGCCGAACGCCTGCGCGACGAGGAACTGGCCAAGGCCCAGCGCATGCTGGTCAATGGCAGCAATCCCGAGGACGTGCTGGCGCAACTGGCGCGAGGCCTGACCAACAAGCTGCTGCACGCGCCCAGCGTACGCATGAAGAAACTCACCGCCGAGGGGCGCGTCGACGCGCTCAGCCTGGCCCAGGAATTGTTCGCCCTCGACGAGAGCGCGCCGCAGGACAAAGGTCTGCAATGAAAGCTTCACTGTTGAACAAGCTGGACAACCTCAGCGACCGCTTCGAGGAACTCACGGCGCTGCTCGGCGATGCCGAGGTGATTTCCAAGCAGACGCAGTTCCGCGCCTATTCCAAGGAATACGCCGAAATCGAGCCGGTGATCGCCACCTTCCGCGAGCTGCGCAAGGTACAGAGTGACCTCGAGGGTGCCCAGGCACTGCTCAAGGACAGCGACCCAGATCTGCGTGAGATGGCCGAGCTGGAAGTGGATCAGGCCAAGGAGGTGCTGGTCGGTCTGGAAGACAAACTGCAGCGCATGCTGCTGCCGAAAGACCCCAATGACGGCCGCAACGTCTATCTGGAAGTGCGCGCCGGCACCGGCGGCGACGAGGCGGCGATCTTCTCCGGCGACCTGTTCCGCATGTACTCGCGCTATGCCGAGAGGCAGGGCTGGCGGGTCGAGGTGCTGTCGGCCAACGAGGGCGAGCACGGCGGCTTCAAGGAAGTGATCGCCCGCGTCGAGGGCGACAACGTCTACGCCAAGCTCAAGTTCGAGTCCGGCGCACATCGCGTGCAGCGCGTGCCGGAGACCGAATCCCAAGGCCGTATCCATACCTCTGCCTGCACCGTAGCGGTGTTGCCGGAGCCGGACGAACAGGCCGCCATCGAGATCAACCCGGCCGATCTGCGCGTCGATACCTATCGCAGCTCCGGCGCCGGCGGTCAGCACGTCAACACCACCGACTCGGCGATCCGCATTACCCACATTCCCACCGGCACCGTGGTGGAATGTCAGGAAGAGCGCTCGCAGCACAAGAACCGCGCCAAGGCCATGGCCTGGCTGGCGGCCAAGCTGCAGGACCAACAGGAAGCGGCGGCGCACAAGGAAATCTCCGAAACGCGCAAGCTGCTGGTGGGCTCGGGCGACCGCTCCGAGCGCATCCGCACCTACAACTTTCCGCAGGGCCGGGTGACCGACCACCGCATCAACCTGACCCTGTATTCGCTCAATGAAGTGATTGCCGGTGGCGTGGAAGCGGTGATCGAACCTTTGCTTGCCGAATACCAGGCTGATCAGTTGGCGGCACTGGGCGATTGAGTTTCGCTTGATCTCGTTGCGGTGCGCCGTGCGCACCGTAGCCCGGAGCAATCCGGGAGGAGCTGACAGCAAGCGCTAACTTAGCGCCGAACAGTCCCCTCTCCCCACGGGGAGAGGGTTAGGGAGAGGGGGCGCAATGGTACACCCTCTCCCCCGGCCCCCGCTCGGTAGACTTATCCACAGTTGCTGGTAACAAAATCAGCAATCCGCCCTGGGTCAAATTTCAATCGGCAGGGTGGGTCAATTTTCCATCAGCGCCAACA
>NZ_SCFY01000040.1 GCF_007049795.1 Ectopseudomonas mendocina | reverse complement strand
GTAATGCCTGTCGCTTCCACCAGCTCCGGCACCGTCCGGTTCAAGGGCGGCATCATCTGCCGCACCACCCACTCCCGATGCTCTATCGAATAACGCGCCACACGGCTCTCACTTCCGCCCACCGACCAAGACTCATCGAATCAACTCACACGACAACTATCCTGACGCGGCGGGATGGCAAGTCCTCCACATGTGGGAGGACAAGCATGGCTAGCCTGAGAAGTGGTCGCTAACCGGCCAAAAGCAGCCACTCGGATGCACCTACAAAGCGAGGGGCGACTCACTTCCCAACTACGTCCCTATTGCTCAGCTGTTCTCTAGTAAACTCCCGTGAGGCGTCGACTTTAGGGAAGTCTGTATGAAAATTATGCTTTGGGCACTGCTAAGCCTAATGGCCACTTCAGCGTGGGCGGAGGAGCCACTGGATGACCCTCTGCTCGACATTCCAACTTCAGTAGGTACAGAGCGTGCCGCTCGCGGCGTATTACGTGCCCGCGATCAGGCAGTGCTCTCCAGCGAGCTGGCTGGACGCATCATCGAAATGCCCTACACCGATGGTCAGGACTTCAAGAAGGGTGATGTTCTGGTGCGCTTTGACTGCAGTGCCTATCAGGCCCAGCTCAATGCAGCCCAAGCGGCGGGCCGGGCCGCGCGTGAAGAGCTCGCCCACAAAAAGCAATTGGCAGCCCTGAACTCGGTTGGCCGTTTTGAAGTGGCGCTTGCCGAAGCCAAGCAGGCCCAGGCACTCGCGGAAACACAGGTTTATCAGGTGCAGGTCAAACGTTGCAGCGTCACCGCCCCTTTCAATGGCAGCGTGGTGCAGCGACGGGTGCAACCCCACGAAAGTGTCGCAGGCGGCACGGCCCTTCTGGAGATCGTCGACAACCGCACGCTGGAAGTCCATCTGCTGGTGCCCTCCAGTTGGCTCGGCCGCCTCAAACCCGGTGCGACATTTCAGTTCACTCCGGATGAAACTGGCCAGCCCTTACAGGTCGAAATCAAACGTCTGGGCGCACGCATCGACGAAGGCAGCCAGACCCTGCAGCTGATCGGCAGCCTGCCGCCGGAGACTCAGGGTCTGCTCGCCGGCATGAGCGGCAGCGCACAGTTTGCGGAGGCGCAATGAGCGCGGCAGTACCAGGCCTGGCTGAACGGGTCTTCGCGCAGTTCCTGCAACTCGAACGCCAGGCCCGCGCGGCAAAGAACATCGATAGCTTGGCCTATGTTCTGGCCAATGACGCCCAAGGCCTATTCGGCTATCGCCATGCAGCCCTGCTGATTGCCGGCAAGGTGCGTGCCCTGACCGGCGTCAGCGTGGTTGAGCCTAACGCTCCGTTTGTTGCCTTTGTCGAACACGCTGCCAGTCAGCTTCTTGCACAGGAGCGCTCGACACAGGCGCAGGTCATTCCTGCGGAGTCATTGGATGCGCAATCCCAGGCTGACTGGCAGTGCCTGTCGGCGGCAGCCGTGTTCTGGTTGCCGTTACTGGATAAACAGCAACAACCATATGGCGGGCTGTGGATTGCCCGCGACCACCCCTGGACTGACGCCGAACAGGCGCTGCTGATGCAACTGGGCGATGCCTACAGCCATGCCTGGCTGGCATTGCAACCTGGTAAACCCTGGCGTTTACGCTGGCCGCGCAAGAAGGTCATAGGTGCCACGCTCGCCGCCTTGCTGCTGTTATTAATACCGGTGCGCCAATCAGTCCTGGCCCCGGCGCAGGTGGTTCCCCTGGGCGGCCAGGTGGTAGCCGCGCCGCTGGACGGAGTAATTACCGAGTTCCTGGTCAAGCCCAACCAGCCTGTGAGTAAAGGCGACATCCTGTTGCGCTTCGATGCCACCAGCATCAGGGCCCAGGCTGATGTAGCCGAACGCAGCCTGAATGTTGCCGAGGCGGAACTCAAAGCCAATAGCCAGCGGGCTTTTACCGACGCCGACTCGAGCGCACGGATTGACCTGTACGCCGCCCGTGTGGAACAGAAACGTGCCGAGCGCGACTATGCCCGTGAATTGCTGGCACGCAGTGATGTACGCGCCGAACGCGATGGTATTGCAGTATTCGCCGATGCCCAGCGCTGGACCGGCAAGCCGGTACAAACGGGCGAGCGACTGATGGAAATCGCCGCCCCTGATCAAGCCGAACTGCGTATCGAACTGGCCGTGGCCGATGCCCTGGACTTCCAGCCGGGTACCGAAATCGCCCTATTCCTCGACAGCGCTCCCCTGCATAGCCACTCCGCGCGACTGCAACGCAGTGCTTACGAAGCACAGCAGACGACCAGCGGCCAGCTTGCCTATCGCTTGGATGCCACGTTTGATCAGTCACCGCCGCGGATCGGTCTGCGCGGCACGGCAAAAATCTATGGCGAACGCGGCCCACTAGCTTTCTATTTATTGCGGCGGCCGCTTGCCGCTCTGCGCCAGACGGTAGGCCTGTAAATGCAACTGCCCGCACTGCGTGCTGATCTGCAACTGTCACCCGCCAGCCCGACGCTGGACGGCGCACCGCAATGGACCCTCGCCGACCCCTTGCGTGGTCGTTATTTCAAACTCGGCGCCGCCGCCATGCGCTTGCTGCGGCACTGGCAACTGGGCGATGCCGAGCACGTGCTTCACGCCGCCAATCGTGAGCCCGGCCTGCCGCTGGGTAACAGCGAATTGGAGGAGCTGCTGCGTTTTCTCCGTGGCCATGACCTGATTGCCGCCCTCGACAGCGAGCAGCGTGAAAGCTACACCAGCAAAGCAGCTCAGCAACGGCAGGGGCTGTGGCAGAAACTGCTGCATCAATACCTGTTCTTTCGTATTCCGCTGTGGCGACCAGACGCCTTTCTCGACCGCACCTGGCCCTGGCTCAATCGTCACGGTCCAGGCCTGCTGCGCTACGGGTTGCCCGTACTGCTATGCCTAGGCGTGTTTCTGGCTGCCCGCGACTGGGAACGCTTTATCGCCACCTTCCCGCACCTGTTCAGCCTCGGCGGAGCGGTTTCCTTTGCCATCGCCCTGACCTTTGCCAAGCTCTGCCACGAGTTCGGCCACGCCTATATGGCCAAGCGCGCGGGCTGCAGGGTACAGAGCATGGGGCTGGCCTTTATGGTCATGCTGCCGATGTTCTACACCGATGTGAGCGACGCATGGCGCGTCAACGACCGTCGTTCGCGCCTGTTGATTGGCGCTGGCGGCGTACTCGCCGAACTGCTACTAGCCAGCATTGCCCTGCTCGCCTGGTCGCTGCTGCCAGACGGCCCGGCCCGCACTGCCGCCTTTATGCTGGCCAGCGCCACCTGGATCACCACCCTGGTGATCAACCTCAACCCCTTTATGCGCTTCGACGGCTATTTCCTGCTCAGTGACCTGTGGGATGTAGACAACTTGCAAGGCCGCGGCTTTGCCTTGTGCCGTTGGCACCTGCGCGAGACTTTGTTCGGCTACGGCGAGCCCGCGCCAGAGCCCTGGTCGCCGGCCATGCAGCGCAAACTGCTGATCTGGGGCTATGGCTCCTGGCTATGGCGCGCCGCGCTATTTATTGGTATCGCCGTGGCGGTCTATCACATGTTCTTCAAACTGCTGGGCATCTTCCTGATGCTGGTAGAGCTGGCCTGGTTTATCGGCTTGCCGATCTGGCGCGAGATGCAGGAGTGGTGGAAACGCCGTGAGCAGGCGCATCCAGGCAAAAGCCTGCTGCTTGGCATAGCACTGCTGGGGTTACTAGGCATTCTGCTGGTGCCCTGGCGCAGCGCTGTGGAAGTTCCAGCGCTACTTGAAGCCAGTCGGGTCAGTGCGCTACATGCGCCGCTGGCTGCGCGTCTCAAGCAGCTACACACCAACAATGGCCAAGCGGTGCGCAGCGGCGATCTGCTCTTGGAACTTGAGTCCCCTGACCTTGAATCGCGCCTGGCCATCGTCCGCAGTGAAATCGAGATTCTTCAGTTGCAGCTCAAGCGCCAGGCCGGGCGTAGCGAAACGGCGGCCGATAGCGCCATCCTTGAACAGAACCTGGCCACCGCCGTCGCCGAATACCGCGGGCTCGCCGCTCAGCGTCAACGCCTGCAGCTGCGCGCGCCGCACGACGGCGTGGTGCGTGACCTGCCGACCGACCTGGTATCTGGGCTGTGGTTGTCGCCTCAGCAACCGCTGCTGCACGTCGTCGCACAGCAGGTACGCCTGCGCGGCTACCTGGCAGAAGAATCATTGTGGCGTGTTGAACCCGGCAGCAGCGGCCACTTTATCGCCAGTGCCGACCCGTTGCGCCCGGCGCTGGCGGTGACGCTCAACGAGGTGGACACCACCGGTGCTGCCTATCTCGACCAAGCCGCGCTGGCCTCGGATCACGGCGGGCCAATTGCCGTGCGTCGCGACGAGCAGCAACGCGCTCAACCACTACAGGCCCAGTACGGTGTGCAGCTGGCCCCGCAACAGGCGCTAACGGCCCCCACGCAGCCGCAGCTGGGCATAGTCATACTCGATGGCCGCCGCGAATCCATCCTCGCCGCCATCTGGCGCCGAGTCGCCGCACTGGGGGTGCGCGAGAGCGGTTTCTAGTCCATTCGGTCAGATTGGCCGCGCGCGGCCATTGACAATAGCGACGGAAGCCAGCGAAATTCACCTACTTATTTAGTGGCTGTATGCAATCACAGGGATCTGCGCCATGTTCTGGAACAAGAATAAGAACGCCTCTACCAGTACCAACGCAGCGCCTAGCCGCTCGCCCCTAGCTCTGTCCCTCGAACCACGCATGCTGTTCGACGGTGCCGTAGCTGCCACCGTGGCCGATGCCGCGCAGCCAGACGCCACGCAGGCAGCGACTGGCCAACCCAACGATAGTCAACCCACCGACAGCCTCGACGCGACTGCCGCCACACTGCCTACGGCCACGGCCGATCAACGTCAGGAAATAGTGTTTGTCGATGGCAAGCTGCAGGACGCCCAGGCGC
This sequence comes from Ectopseudomonas mendocina, assembly GCF_007049795.1. Classification (GTDB taxonomy): domain Bacteria; phylum Pseudomonadota; class Gammaproteobacteria; order Pseudomonadales; family Pseudomonadaceae; genus Aquipseudomonas; species Aquipseudomonas mendocina_D. The sequence continues at coordinate 7,443 of NZ_SCFY01000040.1, read as the reverse complement.
TGATCGCCGGGCTACCGAGCGGCACAGAAGTCGTGGTGCTCGACAGCAGCAAAGACGGTCTGCAGCAGATCGCCGACTACCTTAAGGATCGTGCCGACGTCGATGCCATCCACCTTTTGAGCCACGGTGCAGACGGCACGGTCGAGCTGGGGAATACATGGCTGAACAGCCGGAACATCGGCCAGCACGCCCAGCAATTGAATGCCATTGGCGCGGCACTTTCAGCCGATGGCGATATCCTGATCTATGGCTGTGATACCGGCGAAGGCGCGCAGGGCGCGACGCTGCTGAGCGAGCTGGCCCGCCTGACTCAGGCCGATGTGGCTGCCTCCGATGACGCAACAGGGGCAGCCATCAAGGGCGGTGATTGGCAGCTGGAACGCCAAGCGGGTGACATTGACGCAACATCACTCAACCTGAGCGGCTATCAGAGCCTATTGGCAGCACCGGCTGATCAGAACTTCAACAGCGAGTCGCAGCGATATCTGAATAATGCTGGGGAAACCATCGCTGGTGTGACCTACACGTTGGTCACACCAACTTCGGGTAGCGGCGCAGTGGTAGGTCTCACTGAGTCCGCTGCGTTCGTTAGCATCACAGGGGGCGGTGATCTGGCGGTGATGTTCAACTATGACGGTGCCACAGTGGTCGCCGGACCAGTCGATGCACGAATAGCCTCTGCGGACGGAGCAGAGTTTCGCCTCGCCTCGATGGAAATTGACACAGGCACTGACGTCGGTACAAGCCCGAACCTGACGATCAAGGGCTACCTCAATGGCGTTGAGGTAGCGTCCGACACAGTGAACACCGGAATATCGGACTCGATAGGCTCCGTGACCTACACCAAAAATGGTTTCCCTGCTGGTTTTGGCGGCACGCTGACCTTCTCCAGTGCATGGCAGTACATTGATGAAATCAGGATTACCGGTAATGACACCATTGTTGTTGTTGATGACCTGAATTTTGAAGCAGCAGTACTTCCTAGCGCCGCCCCATCACTCAGTGCCACCGCCGCCAACCCCACCTTCACCGAGAACGGCAGCGCGGTCGATCTGTTCAGCACTATTACTGCCGTCACAAACGACAGCGGGCAAACCTTTAGCGGCGCGGCGCTAACAGTCACTAACGTCAGCAACGGCACGGCGGAAATCCTCAGCATTGGCGGTACCGACATCGCGCTGAGCAATGGCAACAGCGGCACTATTACCGGCATTGGCAACTACAGCGTCAGCGTGGCGGCCGGTACCGCCACCCTCACCCTGACTGGCATGACCCGCGACAATACGCAGATGGGTACGCTGATCGACGGGATTACTTACCGCAATACCAGCGACGATCCTGGCAGCGCCAACCGGGTGGTCACTATTACCCAGATCACCGACAGCGGTGGCAGTAACAGTACTGCAACACCCAATATCGCTTCGACCGTAACGGTTACTGCGGTCAACGATCTCCCAACTGTGGCCAACGCCATTCCCAACCAGAATGCCACCGAGGATGCGGCCTATAACTTCCAGTTCGCCACCAACACCTTCAACGACGTGGATGCCGGTGCCCTGACCTATACCGCGCAACTGGCCGGCGGCGGCGCCTTGCCCGCCTGGCTCAGCTTCGATGCACTGACCCGCACCTTCAGCGGCACGCCACTCAACGCCGATGTCGGCACGCTGAGCATCGATGTCATCGCCAACGACGGCAACGGCGCCAGCATTACCGGTACCTTCAACATCGTCGTGGCCAATACCAACGATGTCCCCACTGTGGCCAACGCGACCCCCGATCAGAATGCCAGCGAAGATGCGGCCTTCAACTTCCAATTCGCAGCCAACACCTTCAGCGACGTGGATGCCGGTGCCACCCTGACTTACACCGCGCAACTGGCCGGTGGCGGCCTCCTACCCGCCTGGCTCAGCTTCGACCCAGTCACCCGCACTTTTAGCGGCACGCCGGACAATGCCAATGTCGGTACGGTGAACATCGATCTCATTGCCAGCGACGGCAACGGCGGCAGCGTTACCGACACCTTCAGTATCCATGTGGCCAACACCAACGACGCCCCCACGCTGGCCAATGCCATTGCCAACCAGAATGCCAGCGAAGACACGGCCTTCAACTTCCAATTCGCCGCCAACACCTTCAGTGACGTGGATGTTGGCTACACGCTGACCTACACCGCACAACTGGCCGGTGGCGGCCTCCTACCCGCGTGGCTCAGCTTCGACCCAGTCACCCGCACCTTCAGCGGCACGCCGGGCAACGCTGATGCCGGCACGCTGAGCATTGAAGTAACCGCCAACGACGGCAATGGCGGCAACGTTAGCGACACCTTCGATATCGTGGTCAGCGCCGTCAACGATGCGCCAGTGATCACCGCGCCCCCATCCATCGCCATTTTCGAGGATGAGCCGGGCGACCTGAGCGGCATCAGCTTCAGTGACGTCGACGCCGGCACTTCGCCGGTGACCGTGACCCTGTCGGTCCCCAGCGGCAGCCTGAGCGCAACCAGCGCCGCTGGCGTCACCGTGGGCGGCACCAGCAGCGCCATGACCCTGACCGGCAGCATCAGCGACATCAACACGTTTATCTCGGCTGCTGGCGTTGTATTCACCACCGCCAGCAGCGTCACTTCGGACGTCACGCTGACCATCGAGATCAACGATGGCGGCAACTCCGGCAGCGGCGGCGCACTGACCGACAGCACCACGCTGACCCTGGATGTAACCGCGGTGAACGATGCCCCGGTCAACTCGATACCTGCGGCGCAGAGCGTTGACCAGGATGCCAGCTTGGTATTCAGTAATGGCAACGGCAACCAGATCAGCATCGGCGACGTGGATGCTGGCGCCAATAGTGTCGAAGTGACGCTCAGTGTCACCAATGGCGTGCTGACACTCGCCGGCACCGCTGGTCTGTCATTCACCACTGGCGATGGCACCGCGGACTCCAGCCTGGTCTTTAGCGGCAGCATTACCGATATTAACGCCGCCCTGGCCACCCTGACGTACTCGCCTACCAGCGGCTACAACGGTGCAGCTGTCCTGTCTATCACCACCAGTGACCTGGGCAGCAGCGGCAGCGGTGGTACACAGACCGATACCGATAACGTCAATATCACGGTCAACAGCCTCAACCCGCGGATAACCGATGTCAGCGCCTCCACACCTGATGGCAGCTACAAAGTGGGCGATACCATTACCATCACCACCACCTTCAACCAGGCAGTGACGGTCGACACCACTGGCGGCACGCCCACACTGCTGCTGGAGACAGGCCTCACCGACCGCATCGCGACCTATGTATCCGGCTCCGGCAGCAACACACTGACCTTCAGTTATACCGTGCAACCCGGCGACCTCAGCGCCGACCTGGACTACCAGTCCACTGCAGCCCTGTCGCTCAATGGCGCGACCATCCAGAACATCACCGCCGACAATGCCGTACTCACCCTGCCGACTCCGGGCACTGCTGGCTCCCTGGCCGCCAATGAAGCCATTGTCATCGATGGGGTTGCAGCCACTGTCAGCTCGGTATTGGTACCGGCCAATGGCGTTTATGTAGCGGGCGACAACCTGGACTTCACCGTCAATCTGTCGGAGAACGTAACAGTCGATACTAGCGGGGGCACGCCCCGCATAGCGATCACCCTGGATACCGGTGGCACTGCCTATGCCAGCTACCTATCGGGCTCAGGCACAAGCGCACTGGTCTTCCGCCTGACAGTGGTTAGCGGTCAGATGGACAGCAACGGCATCAGTCTGGGCAGCAGCATTGATGCCAATGGCGGCAGTCTGCGCGATACGGCTGGCAACAACAGCACCACCACGCTGAACGCAGTAGGCAGCACGACCGGCGTATTGGTCGATGCCGTTGCTCCGCAAGTAAACGCCATCAGCCTGGACGCTGCCTCGCCCACCAATGCATCCAGCGTCACCTTTACCGTGACCTTCACTGAAGATGTCAGTGGCGTCGATATTGGCGATTTCAGCCTGGCGACCAGCGGCAGCGTCAACGCCAGCCTGCAATCAGTAGTTCAGATCGACCCGCGTACCTATCAGGTTACCGTCGACTCCATCACCGGGCTGGGCAGCCTGGGTTTGAACGCCACTGGCTCCGGCATCATCGATAACGCCAACAACCTCATCACCAACGCTTTCACCGGCCAGGCCTACGCCATCGACTCACTGCGCCCCAGCGCCAGTATCGTCGTCGCCGACACTGCGCTCGCCGCAGGTGAAACCAGCACGGTGACCATCACCTTCAACGAAGCGGTCAGCGGCCTTACCAGCGCCGACTTCACCGTTTCCAACGGTGTACTCAGCGGTCTGTCCAGCGGCGACGGGGGGATTACCTGGACCGCCATATTCACCCCGACAGCCAGCGTCGAGAACACCAGCAACGTCATCACCCTGGACAACACCGGCTACACCGACCTGGCAGGCAATGCCGGCACCGGCAGCACCGATTCCAACAACTACGCCGTCGATACGCTGCGCCCCAGCGCCAGTATCGTCGTCGCCGACACTGCGCTCGCCGCAGGTGAAACCAGCACGGTGACCATCACCTTCAACGAAGCGGTCAGCGGCCTTACCAGCGCCGACTTCACCGTTTCCAACGGTGTACTCAGCGGTCTGTCCAGCGGCGACGGGGGGATTACCTGGACCGCCATATTCACCCCGACAGCCAGCGTCGAGAACACCAGCAACGTCATCACCCTGGACAACACCGGCTACACCGACCTGGCAGGCAATGCCGGCACCGGCAGCACCGATTCCAACAACTACGCCGTCGATACAGCGCAGGCACTGGTAATCGAGAATGGCGACCCGGAGTTCCGCGCCAACCCACCAAGTCAGCCACCCGCGTTACCACCTGCACCCTTGCAGCCAACGACCCCCGTGCCTTCACCGTCGACTACCCAGTCGCCACTCATTCCGCCACCACTGTTCGAGATACCAACCATCGGTAGCGGTATCCCAACCTTGGGCAATATCTTTATCAACCAAAACGCCCTTGCACCGAGCTATATTGCACAGGTCTTCGCCAGCAGCTCCAATGACATTGGCGGCGATGGCTCGGGAAGTGGATTCCTAGGCTTCGGTGGTGGAGATGGCGGGGTCTTCGGCTCCAGCTCACTCTCCAACATATTCGGCCAAGACAGCCAGCAGGAAACAGAACAACTGGAAGTCTTCGATGGCAAGAAATGGGGCAGTACCGAAGGATCTCGGCCTGGCACGTTTGGCGCACCAACGCTTAGCCAGCAACTGCACGAACTGCACGAGGTCGAGCAACGCCAGGTGCGCGAACTGGCCCAGGCACTGGGTCAGCTTGAGAGCGTACAAACACAAGCCTAAATACGACGACAAAATTAAATAACAAGATTCAAGCCGTTTTTAGGGGGCGGCCAAGGATGAATAAAAACCAAAAAATGCTCGGCGTAAGCCTGCTTGCGCTGGCCATCAGCGGTTGTGCCGTCACCAGTCAGCCCATCGACCGCAGTGTCAGCGAACAACGCGCCCAAACTGACCTGCAGAACATGTTCAAGGATCAGGAGCCGCTCAATGGCCCGCTGACCCTGCATGACGCCATGGCCCGCGCGGTCAAGTACAACCTTGAAAGCCGCCTTAAGGTGATGGAAGAAGCCCTGGCGCAGCGCCAGGTCGACCTCGCCACCTTCGACATGCTGCCGCGCATGGCGCTCTCCGCAGGCTACGCTGGGCGCGACAATGTCAGCGCCTCCAGCAGTGAGAGCATTCAGACCGGAACCCAGTCGCTTGAGCCCTCCACCTCGCAGGATCGCGACCGTGGAGTAGCTGACCTGACCATGGTGTGGAACGTGCTGGACTTTGGCGTGGCCTACGTCAGCGCTAAGCAGCAAGGCGATCAGCGCCTGATCGTTGAGGAGCGCCGCCGCAAGGTGCTCAATACCATCATCCAGGATGTGCGTTCGGCCTATTGGCGCGCCCTGGCGGCAGAACGCCTGCTCAGCCAGATAGACAGTTTGATGGTGCGGGTCGATCAGGCGCGCGATAACAGCCAACGCCTGAGTGAGCAACGCATCGGCGACCCGATTCAGGCCCTCAGCTACCAGCGTGCCCTGATCGAAGCCACCCGCCAGTTGGAAGATCAGCGCCGCGCTCTATCCCTGGCCAAAACCGAGCTGGCTACGCTGATCAACCTGCCAATCGGCAGTACTGTCAGCCTGGCGGCCAGCGATGATTACCCAGTGCCCCAGCTCAAGGTTGACCTTGGCGTACTAGAGCAGGAAGCCCTGGCTACCCGCCCGGAGCTGCGTGAGCAGGACTACCAGGCGCGCATCAGCGCCGCAGAAACACGCAAGGCGATGCTGCGTCTGTTGCCAGGTCTGGAGTTCTCGGCCGGCGGCCACTACGACAGCAACAGCTTTCTGGTTAACCAGAGCTGGGCCGACTATGGCGTGAAGATCACCTGGAACCTGTTCAATGTGCTGTCGGCCCCTGCCTCCATCAATGTCGCCAAAGCCGGTGAGCAAGTAGCCGAAGCACGCCGTCAGGCCATGTCCATGGCGATTCTGGCGCAGCTCTATGTAGCCAATGCCAACTTCAACGAATCACAGCGCCAGTTCCAGACCAGCCAACAACTGGCCGGACTCGATAGCCAAATCGTCGAGCAACTGCGTAACCGCTATAAAGCCCAGGGCATTGGCGAACTGGAGCTGATTCAGGGCGAACTGAATGCACTACAGGCCAACCTGCGCCGTGACCTGGCATATGCCGAATTGCGCAATAGCTACGGCCAACTGTTCGCCAGCGCGGGGCTTGACCCGCTGCCGGAACAACTGCCATCAAATGAGTTGATTGCAATTTCACAGGCGCTAGCTAACCAAGAGGCCCGCTGGCATGCCGGAGAGCTGTAGCTGTAAGCCTTAACCGTCGTTGAGTCGACTCGCAGAGATTCATATTAGAGGTTTGCCCCTAAGCGTCTGCTTTTGGCCGATAGCTGCCCGTCGTGGCTGGCTGCAATCGGCCAAAAGCAGTCGTTTCATGATCGTTACCACGCAGGAGCGTGGGAGCCATCGATTCCGTTGACTGAGCTGAGCAGCCACGAGCCAGTGCGCAAGCGATGGACGCTGAACAGAAGATCAGCCGCTCCACACGGCATCAAAAGCCACAACGGCCACTCCGCAAAGTGGCCCATTCATTAAGCCCTTAATTGGATCAATACCTTGATCCTTTTAATTGTCTTAATTGGGCAGGCCTTACTGATCCCCCATCCACAAAGGGTACTGCTCTACCCGCCGCGTCAGGATAGTTGTCGTGTGAGTTGATTCGATGAGTCTTGGTCGGTGGGCGGAAGTGAGAGCCGTGTGACGCGTTATTCGATAGAGCATCGGGAGTGGGTGGTGCGGCAGATGATGCCGCCCTTGAACCGGACGGTGCCGGAGCTGGTGGAAGCGACAGGCATTAC
>NZ_SCFY01000003.1 GCF_007049795.1 Ectopseudomonas mendocina | reverse complement strand
CGCTCGGACGGAAATGGCCCTGGCGGTCAACGCCTACAACCTGAAGCGTGCCATCAATGTGATGGGTGCCCGTCGGTTGATCGAACTGTTGGGGTAAATCCCGCTTTCCATTTCCAAGCATCAAAAACACCAACGCCCCGAACCAGTCGGGGCGTTGGATTTTTCTGGCGTCAGTGCGTTTTCACACGCTCTGAATTGGCGGGGTTTTTTCGTTTTCGGGACTAGACGCTGTTTTTTCACGGTGTTAAATTCGATCCCGCTGCATCCTCCATGCAGCTCTCTGCACGCCGTCGCCGATTCATTCCTATACGAATTCGTTCGCGATCCTGTCGCCTTCTCTGCGGCGCGGCCTCTCAAGCTAACAGCTTTCTTCTCCTCTCGATGATCACGTCATTCCTATGAATCTGACCGAACTCAAGCAAAAGCCGATTGCCGAACTGCTGGACATGGCCGAACAAATGGGCCTGGAAAACATGGCTCGTTCGCGCAAGCAGGACATCATCTTCGCCCTGCTGAAAAAGCATGCCAAAGGCGGCGAGGAAATTTCCGGTGACGGCGTGCTGGAGATCCTCCAGGACGGTTTCGGCTTTCTGCGCAGTGCCGACTCTTCCTACCTGGCCGGCCCTGACGACATCTACGTCTCGCCCAGCCAGATCCGCCGTTTCAACCTGCGTACCGGTGACACCATCGTCGGCAAGATCCGCCCGCCGAAGGAAGGAGAGCGTTACTTCGCTCTGCTCAAGGTCGACAGCATCAACTTCGACCGCCCGGAAAACGCCAAGAACAAGATCCTGTTCGAGAACCTGACGCCGCTGTTCCCGAATCAGCGCCTGACCATGGAAGCCGGCAACGGCTCCACCGAGGACATCACCGGTCGTGTGATCGACCTCTGCGCGCCGATTGGCAAGGGCCAGCGCGGCCTGATCGTCGCTCCGCCGAAAGCGGGCAAGACTATCATGCTGCAGAACATCGCCTCGAACATCACCCGCAACAACCCCGAGTGCCACCTGATCGTTCTGCTGATCGACGAGCGCCCGGAAGAAGTGACCGAGATGCAGCGCACCGTGCGCGGCGAAGTGGTCGCCTCCACCTTCGACGAGCCGCCGACCCGCCACGTGCAGGTCGCCGAAATGGTGATCGAGAAGGCCAAACGCCTGGTCGAGCACAAGAAGGACGTAGTCATCCTGCTCGACTCCATCACCCGCCTGGCGCGTGCCTACAACACCGTCATCCCGAGCTCCGGCAAGGTACTCACCGGTGGTGTCGACGCCCATGCCTTGGAGAAGCCGAAGCGCTTCTTCGGCGCCGCGCGTAACATCGAAGAAGGCGGCTCGCTGACCATCATCGCCACCGCGCTGGTTGAAACCGGCTCGAAGATGGACGAAGTGATCTACGAGGAATTCAAAGGCACCGGCAACATGGAGCTGATCCTCGATCGCCGTGTTTCCGAGAAGCGTGTGTTCCCGGCGATCAACATCAACAAGTCGGGCACTCGTCGTGAAGAGCTGCTGACCGGTGAGGAAGAGCTGTCGCGCATGTGGATTCTGCGCAAGCTGCTGCACCCGATGGACGAGATTGCCGCCATCGAGTTCCTGATCGACAAGCTCAAGGCGACCAAGACTAACGATGAGTTCTTCTTGTCGATGAAGCGCAAATAAGCGGTTCATGTCTTGCCACAAGGCCGGGGAAACCCGGCCTTGTCGTATCTGGAAGCTTTCAAGCCTTCTGAAAGCCCGACTTCGGCGCTAAACTTTGCGGCCGACTCCTGCCTGTCCGACACGAGGCTCCTGCATGCAGTATCGCGACCTGCGCGACTTCATCCGTGAACTGGAAAAGCGCGGCGAACTCAAGCGCATCCAGACCCCGGTATCGCCCGTTCTGGAAATGACCGAAATCTGTGACCGCACCCTGCGCAAGGGCGGCCCGGCGTTGCTGTTCGAAAAGCCCGCGGGCTTCGACGTGCCGGTGCTCGGCAACCTGTTCGGTACGCCCAAGCGCGTGGCGCTGGGCATGGGCGCCGAGGATGTCTCCGAGCTGCGCGAAATCGGCAAGCTGCTGGCCTTTCTCAAGGAGCCGGAGCCGCCGAAAGGCCTCAAAGATGCCTGGAGCAAGCTGCCGATCTTCAAGAAGGTTATTTCCATGGCGCCCAAGGTGGTCAAGGATGCGCCGTGCCATGAGGTGATCGAGGAGGGCGATGACGTCGACCTCGGCAAACTGCCGATCCAGCACTGCTGGCCGGGTGACGTGGCGCCGCTGATCACCTGGGGCCTGACCATCACCAAAGGCCCGAACAAGGAACGGCAGAACCTCGGTATCTACCGCCAGCAGGTGATCGGCCGCAACAAGGTGATCATGCGCTGGCTCAGCCACCGTGGCGGCGCGCTGGATTACCGCGAGTGGTGCCAGAAGCATCCGGACAAGCCCTATCCGGTGTGCGTCGCGCTGGGCGCCGATCCGGCGACCATTCTCGGCGCCGTGACGCCAGTGCCCGATACGCTCTCCGAATATGCCTTCGCCGGCCTGCTGCGTGGTCATCGCACCGAGCTGATCAAGGCTCGTGGTAGCGACCTGCAAGTACCGGCCAGTGCCGAGATCGTGCTGGAGGGCGTGATCCATCCGGGCGAGACCGCACCGGAGGGCCCCTACGGCGACCACACCGGCTACTACAACGAGGTCGACACCTTCCCGGTGTTTACCGTCGAGCGCATCACCCGTCGCCGCGATCCGATCTACCACAGCACCTACACCGGCCGGCCGCCAGATGAACCGGCGATCCTCGGCGTGGCGCTGAACGAGGTGTTCGTGCCGATCCTGCAGAAGCAGTTCCCCGAGATCACCGACTTCTACCTGCCGCCGGAAGGCTGTTCCTACCGCATGGCGGTGGTGACCATGAAGAAACAGTACCCGGGCCACGCCAAGCGCGTAATGCTCGGTGTGTGGTCGTTCCTGCGACAGTTCATGTACACCAAGTTCGTTATCGTCACCGACGACGATATCAACGCACGGGACTGGAATGACGTGATCTGGGCGATTACCACGCGCATGGACCCCAAGCGCGACACGGTGATGATCGACAACACGCCGATCGACTACCTCGACTTCGCCTCGCCGATCTCCGGCCTGGGTTCGAAGATGGGCCTGGACGCCACCCACAAGTGGCCCGGTGAAACCACTCGCGAGTGGGGCCGCGCCATCGAGAAGGATCCGGCCGTGGTGGCGCGTGTCGACGCGCTGTGGAGCGAGCTGGGAATCGATTGATGAACGTCACCCTGCAACCTTCTGGCATCACCCTCGCCCTGCAACCGGGCGAACGCATTCTCGATGGCGCCCGGCGCCTGGGCTACGACTGCCCACAAAGCTGTCGCAACGGTAACTGCCATATCTGCGCTGCGCTGCTGGTTGAAGGCCGTGTCAGGCAGAACGGCGTGGAGCTGGACCATGGCGAGCTGTTCACCTGCCTGGCTGAGCCGCTGGAAGACTGTGTGCTGCACTGGGATGGCGTGCTGGCGCCGGGCGAGCTGCCGGTACGCGAGCTGAGTTGCCAGGTGATCGAATGCCAGGACGTAGGTGGCGACGTGTTTCGTGTGCGCCTGCGAACCCCAGCCGGCAAGGCGCCGCGTTATCACGCTGGGCAGTACCTGCTGTTGCTGCGCCCGGATGGCGAAATGTCGGCCTTCTCCCTGGCCTCGGCGCCGCATGCCGGGCGTGAGCTGGAACTGCATATCCTCGCGCGCGAGGACAGCAGCATTGCCCTGCTGGAGCATCTGCGCAGCACCGGCATGGCTCGCGTGCAGATGCCTTATGGTGATACCCACCTTGCCGATCTGCCCGATGGACCGCTGGTGTTGATCGCCGCGGGCACCGGTATGGGCCAGATGCACAGCCTGATCGAGCATTGCCGCGCCGCTGGTTTCGCCCACCCGGTACACCTGTACTGGGGCGCGCGGCGACCCGAGGATTTCTACGAGCTGCCGCACTGGGCCGACTGGCAGCAACTGGACAATCTGCACCTGCATCAGGTGGTCAGCGACCAGTGTGGCTGGCAAGGCCGCTGCGGCCTGCTGCACGAAGCGGTGCGCGAAGACTTCCCCGACCTCAAGGCTTTGCACGTCTACGCCAGCGGCTCACCGGCGATGGTCTACGCCACCCTCGATGCACTGGTCGAAGCCGGTATGGACGCCCACCAGATGCGCGCCGACGTGTTTGCCTACGCACTTCAGCGAACGGTCACCACCACCTTGCCCACGGCCTTGCGCTGGCTGAGGGTAGCGATGGCTTCTCCGCCGCGCTCAAGCGGGAAGGTCTGCGACACCAGCGGCTTGAGCTTGCCTTCGGCATGCCAGGCGAACAGCTGCTGGAAGTTCTCGGCGTTGTCCTGTGGCTGACGTTGGGCGAAGGAGCCCCAGAATACGCCGACCAGGGAGGCGCCCTTGAGCAGTGGCAGGTTGGCTGGCAGGGCCGGGATGCCGCCGCCGGCGGCGAAACCCACCACCAGGAAGCGGCCATTCCAACCGATGCTGCGGAAGGCTTCCTCGAACAGCGGGCCGCCCACCGGGTCGTAGATCACGTCCACGCCCTGGCCGCCGGTGAGTTTCTTCACCTCGTCCTTGAGGCTTTGTTCGCTGTAGTTGATCAGGTCGTCGGCGCCGGCCTTGCGCGCCACTTCCAGTTTCTCGGCGCTGCTCGCTGCTGCAATCACTTTCGCGCCCATGGCCTTGCCGACTTCCACCGCTGCCAGGCCAACGCCGCCGGAGGCGCCGAGCACCAGCAGGGTTTCACCCGGTTGCAGGTTGGCGCGTTGCTTGAGGGCATGCATGGAGGTGCCGTAGGTCATGCCGAAGGCGGCTGCGGTGGTCAGGTCCATGCTCTTGGGTACTGCTAGCACGTTGTAGGCCGGCACGGCGACTTCTTCGGCGAAACCGCCCCAGCCGGTCAGCGCCATGACCCGATCACCGGCGCGCAGGTGGCTGACTTTCTCGCCCACGGCCTTGACCACGCCGGCTACCTCGCCGCCCGGGGCGAAGGGGAAGGGCGGTTTGAACTGGTATTTGCCTTCGATGATCAGTGTGTCGGGGAAGTTGACCCCGGCGGCCTGCACCTCGATCAGCACCTCGTTCGTCTTCGGTTCGGGGCTTGGCAGGTCTTCCAGTACCAGGGTGTCGGCAGGGCCGAAGGCTTTGCACAGCAGGGCTTTCATGAAGGTCATTCCTCTTGCAGGGTGCCATGCAGTGTAGAAAGTGCCTGCCGTGGGTCAACGAGCATGCCGATGCCTGATAGGTCGGCATAAGCACTGGGCTTGGGTGCTGGCCTGTGGATGGCTATGCTAGGCACATCCCCGATGGAGTGCCGAACGTGAAACTGTTGACCGCCCTGTTGCTGAGCCTGTCGATCTGCCTGCCTGCCCTGGCGTCTTCGGAGAAGAAGGAAGAAGCCCCGACGACGCTCTACTACAACCTGACGCCAGCGCTGATCGGTAACCTGGCCGATACCGGCAACCGCCTGAAATTCTTCAAGGCTGATGTGTCGTTGCGTGTGACCGGTACCGAGGCGGAGGAGAAGATCAAACAGCATGAGCCGCTGATCCGTCATCAGATGGTGATGCTGTTCTCGGCCCAGACCAGCGAGACCATCAATGCCCCCGATGGCCGTGAGAACCTGCGCCTGGAAGCGTTGAAGAAGGTGCAGGACGCGATCAATGGCGAAGAGGGCAAGCCCATCGTCGAAGACCTGCTGTTCAACAATCTGATCATTCAGTGAACGGCGGCGTAGTCAGTCACGCGTCGACGCTGTGAATGCGTAGGAGCGGCGCCCCGCCGCGAACCGCGGGGCAATGGAAAAGCTTCGCCCCGGGGCGGGGCTCCTACGAAAAGCCAGCTCCGGGTTGTTCAGGCCATCTGTGCCAAGGTCTTGCGAAAACGCGTCAGCGCGGCGATGAAGAACAGCGCGCCGATGCCGGCGATGGCCAGCATGTAGGGCCAGACGATCGCGAACCCCGCGCCGCGATAGAGAATGGCCTGGGCCAGCGCGACGAAGTGGGTGGTCGGCGCCGCCAGCATGATCTGCTGTACCAGCTCCGGCATGCTTTCGCGCGGCGTGGTGCCGCCGGAAAGGATCTGCAGCGGCAACAGCACTAGGATGATCAGCAGGCCCAATTGCGGCATCGAGCGCGCCACCGTGCCGAAGAAGATGCCCATCGAGGTAGTGGCGAACAGGTGCAGCGCCGCGCCAACCAGAAACAGCGCAATCGAACCCTCGATCGGCACCTGCAGCCAGCCCTGCACTACCAGCAGCAGTGACAGCGCCGCAGCTGAGAGCACCACCAGCCCCATCGACCAGACCTTGGCCAGCATGATTTCCAGTGGCGTCACCGGCATCACCAGCAGGTGTTCGACGGTGCCGTGCTCGCGTTCGCGAATCAGCGCCGCGCCGGTGAGGATGATCGACAGCATGGTGATCTGGTTGATCACCTCCATCACCGAGCCGAACCAGGCGCGCGTCAGGTTGGGGTTGAACTCTATGCGTGCCACCAGTTCGGCTGGCTGCTGCAGCTCGCCCCGGTAGCGGCGGACGAACTCGGCCACCTCGCTGGCGCCGATATTCTGGATGTAGCCGGCACCGGTGAAGGCCATGCTGACCTGGGTGGCATCGACGTTGAGCTGGATTGCCGGGCTGCGACCGGCGAGCACGTCGCGCTGGAAGTTCGGCGGAATGTTCAGGGTGAAGGTGTAGCGCCCGGCATCCATGCCGCGATCCATCTCGTTCAGGTCGATACGTTGCGGGGTACGGAAGTAGGGCGCCTGGAAGGCCTGGATCAGCCGTTCGGAGAGTTGCGACTGGTCTTCGTCGACCACGGCGATGGCGGCGTTGTGCAGGCTCTCCGGCATGCTGGTGGCGGCCGAGTAGATGCCCATGCTGAAGGCCCAGATGATCAGCAGTACCAGCGCCAGGTCATGCTGCAGGCTGCGCAGCTCCTTGATGCCGAGGTGGAGGATATTGGCCAGGCGTTCCATCAGACCTCCTGTTTGCGCAGCAGGCTAGCGCTGAGCAGCGTCAGCAGCGGGATGGTCAGGGCCAGAGCGGTGAAGTAGCCGGTCAGGTCCTGCAGCTCCAGCGCCTTGGAGAAGATGCCGCGGCTGATCACCAGAAACTGCGAGGTCGGGTAGAGCTGGCCGATCAGCGCGCCCGCGCCTTCCAGCGAGGCCACCGGGTAGATCAGCCCGGAAAACTGGATGGCCGGCAGCAGGGTGACGATGGCGGTGCCGAACACGGCGGCGATCTGACTGTTGGTGAAGGTCGACATGAGCAGGCCGAGTCCGGTGGCGCAGGCCAGATAGAGCAGGGCGCCGGCCAGCAGAGTCAGCGGGTTGCCCTTGAGCGGGACGTCGAACACCGTGACTGCCAGCAGCATCAGCAGGATGAAGTTGAACAAACCCAGGGCGATGTAGGGCAGCTGTTTACCGAGCAGGAATTCCAGGCGGGTGACCGGGGTAACGTAGAGATTGATGATCGAGCCCAGCTCCTTCTCGCGCACCACACCCAGCGCCGTGAGCATCGCCGGGATCAGCATCAGCAGCAGCGGGATCACCGCCGGCACCATGGCCTTGAGGCTTTCCACGTCCGGGTTGTAGCGGTAGCGCACTTCCAGTTCGGCGGCGCTGGCTGCCTGCGGCTGGGGTGAGCGGCGCGCCAGCTCTGCCAGGTAGTGCTGATGCAGGCCGGTGACGTAGCCCTTGATGGTTTCGGCGCGGGTCGGCATGGCGCCGTCGATCCACATGCCGATCTGCGGATTGTCGCCGCGCTTGAGATCGCGACCGAAGTGCGGCGGAATCTCCACGGCGAGGCTGATATCGCCATTGCGCAGGCGCCGTTCCAACTCGTCGTAGTCGGAGAGCGGCGCCTTCTCCAGAAAGTAGCGCGAGCCGGACAGGTTGAGGTGGTATTCCTGGCTGGTGGTGGTTTGGTCGCGATCGAGCACGGCGAAGGTCAGGTCTTCGACGTCGAGGCTGATGCCATAGCCGATGATGAACAGTAGCAGCACGGTGCCGAGCAGCGCCATGCCGCCACGGATCGGGTCGCGGCGCAGCTCCAGCGCTTCGCGGCGGGCATAGCTGAGCAGGCGGCGCAGGCTGAAGCGTTGACGCTGTTGTGGCGGCGCCTGTTCCAGCGGCGGCGCCTCGCTGACCGCTTGCTCGCCAACCGCTTCCTGCAGGTAGGCGATGAAGGTGGCTTCCAGGTTGTCCAGGCCGCGTTTGTCCATCAGGCCCTGCGGCGTGTCGCTGTCCAGCACGCGGCCGGCGTGCATCAGCGAGATGCGGTCGCAGCGCTGCGCCTCGTTCATGAAGTGGGTGGAGATGAAGATGGTCACGCCGTCCTGGCGTGACAGGTCGAGCATCAGTTGCCAGAAACCGTCACGCGCCACCGGGTCGACGCCTGAGGTGGGCTCGTCGAGGATGAGGATTTCCGGCTTGTGAATCACCGCCACGGCCAGCGACAGGCGCTGGCGGATGCCCAATGGCAGGCGCTCGGGGAGCATGTCCATGACCTCGCCGAGGTCGAAGCGTGCGGCCATCTGCGCCACGCGTGGCTCGATCTCCTCGGCGGGTACGTGAAAGAGTTGCGCGTGCAGCACCAGGTTTTGCCGCACCGTCAGTTCGCCATACAGGGAGAACGCCTGGGACATGTAGCCGACCCGCTTACGCGTGGCCATGTCGCGCGGGTCAACTGCCTGGCCGAACAGCAGCGCCTCGCCCTCGGACGCTGGCAACAGGCCGGTAAGCATCTTCATGGTGGTGCTCTTGCCGCAGCCGTTGGAGCCGAGAAAACCAAAGATTTCGCCCCGGCGGATGCGAAACGACACCGAATCGACGGCGACGAAATCACCGAAGCGCATGGTTAGACCCTTGGCTTCGATGGCGATCTCGTGGCTGTCTTGCAGGGGTGGAATGAGCACCTGCTGATGGCCACGCCGACGCTCTTCGGGCAACAGCGCGATAAAGGCCTGCTCCAGGCTGGCGCAGTTGGTGCGTTCGCGCAATTCGGCCGGGCTGCCTTCAGCCAGCACGCGGCCGGCATCCATCGCTACCAGGTGGTCGAAGCGTTCGGCTTCCTCCATATAGGCCGTGGCCACCAGCACGCTCATCTGCGGACGCTGTGCACGGATGCGCGCGATCAGTTCCCAGAACTGGTTGCGCGACAGCGGGTCGACGCCGGTGGTTGGCTCGTCGAGGATCAGCAGGTCGGGGTCGTGGATCAGCGCGCAGCACAGCCCCAGCTTCTGCTTCATGCCGCCTGACAGCTTGCCCGCCGGACGCTCGCGGAAGGCCGACATACCGGTGCTGCGCAGCAGGTCGTCGATGCGCCGCTCGCGCTCGGCAGCGTCCTGACCGAACAGGCGGCCGAAGAAATCCAGGTTCTCGAACACCGACAGCGTCGGGTAGAGGTTCTTGCCCAGACCCTGCGGCATGTAGGCGATATGCGGGCAGACATTGCGCCGATGACGGGCATCGGCCATGTCGCCGTCGAGCACTTCGACGCGGCCGTCCTGAATCTTCCGCGCCCCGGCGATCAGCGCCAGCAGACTGGACTTGCCGACGCCATCGGGGCCGATCAGGCCGACCATGCAGCGGGCCGGCAGTGCCAGCTCAACCTGTTGCAGCGCGTGGGTCTGGCCGTAGCGCAGGCCGACGCCGCTCAGGCGTGCGACCGCCGCGTTCATTGCGGAACCTTGATCGCCAGATGCGCGGGCCACTTGGCGTCAGGGTCGAGGCGCAGGTAGGCCATGCCCGGTACGCCGGTCTTGACCTGCTGCAGGTGCCTGCTCAGCAACTCGGGATCGAGGCGCGCCTTGACCCGGAACATCAGTTTCTCGCGCTCGTTGGCGGTTTCCACGCTCTTCGGGGTGAACTGGGCGACGCTGGCGACATAGCTGACCCTGGCCGGAATCACGTACTGCGGTACGGCATCGATCACCAGGCGTACCTCGCTGCCGAGGGCGACGCGACCGGCCTGGCGTTCGGGCAGGAAGAAGGTCATGTAGACGTCGGTGAGATCCACCAGGTTGAGCAGCTTGCCGCCGGCACCGAGCACTTCACCGGGTTGGGTCACGCGGTATTGCACGCGACCGGCGCGAGGCGCCTTGAGCAGGCTGTCATCGATGTCCACCTGCAGGCGCTCGACGCTGGCGCGGGCGGCCTCAGTCGCTGATTGCGCTTCGATGGCCTGCGATTGCGCGGCGGCGATACCGGCCTCGGCCGAGCTGACCTGGGCGCGCGCGGCGGCCAGCGCGGCTTCGGCGCTTTGCAGGCGGGCCAGATCGTCATCCAGCGTCTGCTGCGCCAGGGCGTTGCGCTTGACCAGGGTGGCGCTGCGCGCGTGACGTTTGCGTGCGGCATCCAGCTCGGCCTGGCGCTGGCGCACCACGGCTTCGGCAGCCAGCTTCTCGCTTTGGCGCAGGCTGATCTGGCTGGCGGCGGTGGTCTGGCCATTCTCGGCCTGGCGCAATTGGGCGCGGGCCTGCGCCAGTTGGGCCTCGAGCACCTGAGTGTCCATGCGCGCGAGAACCTGGCCTGGCTCGACGAAGTCCCCTTCGTCGACCTCGATGTTGGCAACGCGCCCGGCCAGCTTGGTGGCCACATCCACTTCGGTGGCTTCGATGCGTCCGTTGCCGCTGGCGAAGCCCTCGCCCAGGCCGTTCGGGCGCAGCTGCCACCAGGCTGTGGCAGCCAGTACGGCGACGGCGGCAGCGAGCAGAACGGCCTGGCGAGATTTGACGTTGATCATTTCGGCTTCCCTGTTGAACCCCGGTTGCGGAGTTTTCACGACCTGTCGATTGTCTGCCGAATGGGCCTCAGGTGGCTTGATGCAAGTCAAGCACGGGCGGCTGCCACAGGCAGGTGCGGTTACGCCCTTCATGTTTGGCACGGTACAGCGCCTGATCGGCCTGGGCGAGCAATTCGCCTGGCTGTTCGTTAATCACCGGATCCACTACGGTGATGCCGATACTCAGGGTCAAACGCCCCAGCGGACTGCTTGGGTGCTTGATATCCAGGCTGGAAACCGCCGCATGGATGCGTGCGGCGACCTGCTCGGCGCCCTCCTGATGGGTGTTGACGAGGATGATGGCGAACTCCTCGCCGCCGTAACGGCAGGCGGTGTCGCCTTCGCGGTTCAGACTTTCACGCAGGGCTGCACTGACCCGGCGCAGGACATCGTCACCGGCGAGGTGGCCGAGGGCATCGTTGTAGGGCTTGAAGTAGTCGATATCCAGCATCAGCAGCGCCAGGGGCGCATCGAGACGGCGCAGGCGGCGCCATTCGGCCAGCAGTTGCTGATCGAAATAGCGGCGGTTGTACAACCCGGTCAGGCCATCGAGTTGCGACAGGCGCTGCAGTTGCGCCTCCAGTTGCAGGCGCTCGCTGTTGTCGCGGGAGACGGCGATCAGGTATTCGCGGTCGTGCAACTGCACCAACTGGGTGTTGATTTCGGCCGGCTGGCGACTGCCATCGCGGCGAATCAACTCGCGCTGGAAAATCCGCGAGAGGTTGTTGCTTTGCGCCTGGCGCGCCTGTTCCAGCCAGCTGTGAAAGCCTGGCAGGAGCTTCTCTGGATCATCGCGCAGTAGCTCAGCGAACTGTTCGGGGCGGTAGCCGAGCGTGGCGTAGGTGGCCTGATTCATGTGCAGCAGCTCGCGGGTACTGCTGTCGAAGATGAACAGTCCGTCATGACTGGAGTCGGTCAGGTCCAGTACCAGTTGTAGCCGCTCGCGGTTCTCGCGCAGGCGTTGCTCGGTTTCTTCACGGCGTTCGGCTTCCAGTTTGAAGCGACGATTGGCCTGCTGCAGGGCATGGGCTCGGCGGCTGTTCTCCAGCGCCAGAGCCAGTGCGGCAACCAACAGCAGGCTGATGGTCAGGCTGGCACCGAGCACGACGTCGGGCAGCGGCGAGTCCAGCTGATCGAGCAGTTGTTCAGTGGGGCTCAGGCGCAGGCTGAAGCCCTGATTGTTGAGCAGGCTCAGGTGCAGTTGCAGGCTGTGCTGCGTCTCGGAATCTGCTGCTCCATGACGAAACAGGCTGTGGCCGTTCTCAAGCAATTCGAGGTTGAAGGCTTGGCGGTCGATCTGGGTGAGTAGCTGCAGCATCAGCGGCTCGACCCGAAATACGCCCTGCAGGAAACCGTCGAACACCTTGCTGCCATTCAGCTCGCGGTACAGCGGTGTATAGAGAACAAAACCGCGTCCGCCCTGGACCAGATCGAAGCTGTTGGAGAAACGTTGTTCACCGCTCTCGCGAGCTTCCATCGCCAATGGGTAATTGGGGTGCTCCGGGTGCAGGCGAAATTCAGCGCCGCTTCGTTGCCGGCTACTGGCAGCAGCCAGCGCATATGCAGGTCGGGGCCAACCCATTGGATCGACTGGTAGGCAGGAAAGCCGCGTAGGGCAAGCTCCACTTCTTCGTCCCAGCTGGCGCGTGGCAGGCGGCCGAGGCTGTTCCACAAGCGGGCGATGCGTTCGAGGCTGGCCACTTCCAGGTGCAGCGTGCTTTCCAGCTGCCGTGCCAGGCTGCGTGCCTGGTAGCCGACTCGCTCGTCGACGCGTTGTTGTTGCGCAGATTCGATCTGGCGCCATAGCAATACGCTAGCGCTGCTCAGCACCAATAAGAGAAGCGCCAGCGCGAGGCGCGCTGGCCAGGCGGAGGATGCTGGCATGGATAACTCCTGAAGCGTGCTGTGGTGATAGCACACTGCTGTGGGGGACTCAACGCATGGCGAGAATCGCCGTCCACTCGGCCTCCGTGACCGGCATCACCGACAGGCGGCTGCCGCGTTGTACCAGGGCCAGCTCGGCCAGGAGCGGGTTGTTCTTCAGGTGTTGCAGCGCCAGTACCTCGTCGAAGGCTTCGACGAACTCGACGTCCAAGGCGCTCCAGGGGTTCTTCTCGGCGCTGGCCTTGGGGTCATGGTAGTGGCTGTGTGGGTCAAGCGCGGTTGGGTCCGGATACACCTCGCCGGCAATACGCGCGATGCCGGCGATACCGGGTTGCGGGCAGCTGGAGTGGTAGAAGAAGAACAGGTCGCCCGGTTGCATTGCGCGCATGAAGTTGCGCGCCTGGTAGTTACGCACGCCATCCCAGCGCGTTTTGCCCAGTCGCTGCAGGTCATGGATGGACAATTCATCGGGTTCGGACTTCATCAGCCAATAAGGCATGAACTTTGCTCCTGCAGGTCTGTCGTAAGCGGACGCTCGTTTGAGGGGGATCTCCGACGGCCGGTTGGCGTCGGAAATTGCACAGTGCATGGCACTGAAGGAAAATGCCCGGCTAAACGCTTGGCGCTGTCGTATTGGATAAAACAATAACGCGCGACCAACGCGCGCATTGCCTTGAAGGGGGAGGCAATAAATGAAACGCAAGCCAGATCTTTTGTGGGTTCTCGTCGTACTGTTCAGTCTGGGTGTGGTTACCACGGGTTACACCCAGAGTCTTTGGGAGCGACAGAGCGACGCTCCGATCAATGTAACGCAGCAGCCCTGATTCGCGGGCAGCCAGCGTAAGCGCCGCAGGGAACGCGGTGCCGCATCGCTCAACTCAATACCACGTCCTGTCCGTCACTGTCGCCTGCAGGGGCACGTCCCAGCTGGCCATGGCCAGTTCATCCACCCGCTGACATTCATGTGCCAGACCCAGTAGTGTCGGCATGTGCCAATTTTTGCGTATTCGCAGATAAGCCAGGCTGCGGTCGTAGAAGCCGCCGCCCATGCCCAGGCGCCCGCCACGATCATCGAAGCCCACCAGCGGCAGCAGTACCAGATCCAACGCCCACACCTTGCGTTGGCGTTTGGCTTGCGGGCGCGGCTCGAGGATGCGGAAGCGATTGCCCGCCAGTTTCTCGTGCCGACTGACGCGCTGAAACACCATCTTGGTGCGTGGCCAGGCGCTTAGCACTGGCAGGTAGGTGTGCTTGCCGCGTTTCTGTGCGGCGGCCAGCAGCGGGCGCGGATCGATCTCGCCGTCATTGGGCAGGTACAGGGCGATATGCCTGGCGCGGCGAAACTGCGGGCTTTGCGCCAGCTGGCGGTATAGGTTGCGTGCGGCAAGACGTTGCTGGCTGCGGCTGAGTGCACGTCGACGCTGACGCAGCACGCGGCGCAGTTGCGGGCGACTGGGAGTGCTGGACGTGGTCATGAGGTGAGGTTGTGCTGAGGCAGGCAGTGCTGAAACGCGCTGCTGGAAAATATGACTTCCCGGCGTGCCGCTGTCGGTTTAGCCCTTGAACCCGAAAGTTCAAGGTGGAGGTTGCAGGAGGCGTTAAGGCTTTCCGTCAGGCGGACATGCACACCGGCCCCAACTTGCAACCCCCGTGGTTGTGCGTATCGGCTCAGGGACATCACCGACTGGCGCACACCCCAGGAAGTTGCGTCCAGTATACCCCAATGGAGCACTTGAGGGGCAGTCTGCGACGAACAGGCAGGCATGCCGGTGCTCAGGATGTCGAGTCGTCGGTCAGGGCCTGGTCGACGCGATCGAGCAGATCACGCACCTGCTGGCGGGTGGAGTTGGCGTCCTGGTCCAGGCGCTGCTGCTTGTGCAGCAGGTCGTGGGTGATGTTCAGCGCGGCCATGACGGCAACGCGATCAGCGCCGATCACTTTGCCGCTGGTGCGGATCTCGCGCATCTTGCCATCCAGGTAGCGGGCAGCGCTTTCCAGGTTGGCGCGTTCATCCTGCGGGCAGGCGATGCAATATTCTTTGTCCAGAATGTGGACGGTCACGGTTTTCGACTGGGTCATGAGTCCTGCTCCAGGGCTTTGAGGCGCGAAATCATCGATTCGACCTTATGCCGGGCCAATTCGTTCTTTTCGATCAGATGAGCGCGCTCCTCGCGCCAGGCCTGTTCATTCGCCAGCAGGAGTCGGTTGTGAGCCTTTAGCTGCTCGACACGCTGGATCAGCAGCTCCAGCTTGGCGGTCAATGCGTGCAGTTCGGCGTCTTCCATGGGCTCTCGCTATGGGAGGGAATGGCTGGACTATATAGGCCTGTCCCGTTCAGGGCACCTCTAAAAACTAGCTGCGTTGTCATCACTGCGTTAAAAACAAGCTCAAAATGCTCATTTACAACTCGTAAACTCCGCTTTTTCGCTCGTTTTTGCCTTGTGCTGACTGCTTCGCCTACGTTTCTAGAAGCGCCCTTCTTGGGTCAAACCACGGTTGGCAGTGATGTGATGCAGATGACGACATCACACCGGCGGCCTCGGATGGTCTTGGCGCGTCTGCCGGTGCTAGGATACGAGGCCTCCATTCTAGAGATTGCGCCGCCTGGCGCCTAGCTATCTATGTCGATTCCAAGTTCTCCCTACGTCGCCTTCGCCGCTCTGTTGAACAGTGCCGGGCATTCCGTTTCTCCTGCCGAACTGCATGGCCTGCTGCTTGGTCGCAGCTGCGCGGGTGCCGGCTTCGATGCCGATGCCTGGCTGCTCGACGCTGCCGATCTGCTTGGCAGCGAGCCGCAGGATAACGTGCGCCAGGCGCTGATCGGCCTGCAGGAGATGGTCAAGGGTGAGCTGTGCAGCGAAGACATCACCGTGGTGCTGTTGTTGCCGGATGACGAAACCCCGCTGGCGCAGCGCGCAACAGCTCTGGGCCAGTGGTGCCAGGGCTTTCTCGGTGGTTTTGGCCTGACCGTTCGCGACGGTGCGCTGAGCGCCGAAGCCATGGAAGTGTTGCAGGATCTCTCCGCCATCGCCCAGGTGCAGAGCGCCCTGGAAGAATCCGAAGATGGTGAGAGCGACTACATGGAGGTGATGGAATACCTGCGTGTGGCGCCGCTGTTGCTGTTCACCGAGTGCGCCAAGCCTGCGGCACCTGCTGCCAAACCATCCCTGCACTGATTCTCGTCGGAGCCTGCCTTGATCAGCATCCCCAAGTCCGAATATGCCCGTCGGCGCAAGGCGCTGATGGCGCAGATGGAACCCAACAGCATCGCCATTCTGCCGGCAGCGCCGGTGTATATCCGCAATCGTGACGTCGAGCATGTCTACCGCCAGGACAGCGACTTCCAGTACCTCACCGGTTTCCCCGAGCCGGAGGCGGTGATGGCCCTGATTCCTGGCCGCGAGCACGGTGAATATGTGTTGTTCTGCCGTGAACGCGACCCGGAGCGTGAGTTGTGGGACGGCCTGCGCGCTGGTCAGGACGGCGCGGTTAAGCATTTCGGCGCCGACGATGCTTTCCCCATTGGCGATATCGACGACATTCTCCCGGGGCTGATCGAAGGTCGCGAGCGTGTCTACTACGCCATCGGTAGCAACCAGGAGTTCGATCATCGGCTGATGGAGTGGGTCAACCACATCCGCGCCAAGGCTCGCCAGGGCGCCACGCCGCCGAACGAATTCGTTGCCCTCAACCATCTGCTGCACGACATGCGCCTGTACAAGTCGGCCGCCGAGGTCAAGGTGATGAAGGAGGCGGCCGAGATCAGTGCGCGCGCTCACGTGCGTGCGATGCAGGCCAGCCGCGCCGGGCTGTTCGAATACCACCTTGAAGCCGAGCTGGATTACGAGTTCCGCAAGGGCGGGGCGAAGATGCCGGCCTACGGCAGCATCGTCGCTGCTGGCCGCAATGCCTGCATCCTGCACTATCGCGAGAATGACGCGGTGCTCAAGGACGGCGATCTGGTATTGATCGACGCTGGTTGCGAGATCGACTGCTACGCCAGCGACATTACCCGCACCTTCCCGGTCAGCGGCAAGTTCTCGCCCGAGCAGAAGGCCATCTATGAGCTGGTGCTCAAGGCCAACGAAGAGGCCTTCAAGCACATCGCACCCGGCAAGCACTGGAACGAAGCCCACGAGGCCACCGTGCGCGTGATCACTGCCGGTCTTGTCGAGCTGGGCCTGCTCGAGGGTGAAGTCGATGAGCTGATCGCCAGCGAAGCCTACAAACCCTTTTATATGCATCGCGCCGGCCACTGGCTGGGGATGGACGTGCACGATGTTGGCGACTACAAGGTCGGCGGCGAGTGGCGCGTGCTGGAAGTCGGCATGGCGATGACCGTCGAGCCGGGCATCTACATCGCCCCCGACAACGACAAGGTCGCCAAGAAATGGCGCGGCATTGGCGTGCGCATCGAAGACGACGTGGTGGTGACCAAGAAGGGCTGCGAGATTCTCACCAACGGTGTGCCCAAGTCGGTCGCTGAGATCGAGGCGTTGATGGCGGCCGCGCGTAGCGAGGCGGCCTGAGCCTATGTCACGCGTACAGCTGGCGATTATCGGCGGCGGTCTGGTCGGTGCCAGCCTGGCGCTGGCCTTGCAGGAGACGGCGCGTCAGCGTGGCTGGCGCATCGTCCTGATCGAACCCTTCGCGCCGGGCAGCGAATACCAGCCCAGCTATGACGCGCGTTCTACCGCGCTGTCCTACGGCAGTCGGTTGATCTACGAGCGCCTCGGTCTGTGGCAGAGCATCGCCCAGCGGGCCGAGCCGATTCAGCAGATCCATGTGTCCGACCGCGGCCGCTTCGGCGCCACGCGCCTGCAAGCCATCGAAGAAGGCGTGCCGGCGCTCGGTTACGTGGTGGAGAACGCCTGGATTGGCCACTGCCTGTGGCAGGCGCTGGATGCGGATGTGATCGAATGGCGCTGCCCGGCCGAAGTGGTCGGCATGCAGCGCCTCGACAATGGCTATCGCCTGACCCTGAACGACGAAACCTGCCTTGACTGCGACCTTGCGATTCTTGCCGATGGTGGGCGTTCTGGTCTTCGCGAGCAGCTCGGCATCGGCGTCAGCAGCAAGCCTTACGGGCAGAGTGCGCTGATCGCCAACGTCAGCCCGCTGGAAGCGCATCGTGGGCAGGCTTTCGAACGCTTCACCGATGACGGCCCGATGGCGCTGCTGCCGTTGAGCGATAACCGCTGTGCACTGGTCTGGACGCGCGCCGCGGCTGACGCCGAACGTCTGTTGCGCGCCAGCGAGTCGAGTTTTCTAAGCGAGTTGCAGCAGGCTTTCGGTTATCGCCTGGGCGCCTTGCGCCAGGTGGGTGCGCGGCATCTGTATCCGCTGAGCCTGGTCGAGGCGCAGGAGCAGGTGCGTCCGCATCTGGTGGTGTTGGGCAACGCCGCGCACAGCCTGCACCCCATCGCCGGCCAGGGCTACAACCTGTCGCTGCGCGATACCCTGGCGTTGGCCGAGGTGCTGATCGACAGCGAGACGCCGCTGGGTGATTTCGCCACCCTGCAGCGTTACCAGCAACGGCAGCAGCTCGATCAACAGATGACCGTCGGCTTCTCCGACCGGGTGACGCGCCTGTTCAGCAACGCACAGCCGCTGCTGACTGCCGGGCGCAACCTGGGTTTGCTCGGCCTCGACCTGCTGCCGCCAGCCAAGCGCTGGTTCGCCCGGCAGGCGATGGGTATGGGAACCCGCAGCCTGTGAGCGCGTTTTATGACCTGCAGCGTGTCTTTCCAGCTACGGCAGAAATGGTCTCGACCTGCTCGCCAGCATTGCGCGCTCCAGCTCTTGTAGGGTGCGCCGTGCGCACCACCCTGCATGCCATGGTGCGCACGGCGCACCCTACGGATTGAGGAAATGGATATGCGCGCGGATCTGATCATCGTCGGTGCCGGTATGGTCGGCAGCACCCTGGCTCTGGCGCTGGAGCACAGCGGTCTGGATATTCTGATCGTCGACGGCAGCCCGCTGAGCGTGTCGCCCTTCGATGCGCAGGCGCCGTTCGAGCCGCGCGTCAGCGCATTGTCGATGGCCACCCAGCGCATTCTCGAGCGCCTGGGCGCCTGGCCAGGCATCGCTGCACGGCGTGCTTGCCCCTATGGCGAGATGCGCGTGTGGGATGGCTCCGGTACCGGCAGCATTCACTTCGCTGCCGCCAGCGTGCATGCCGAGACGCTGGGCCATATCGTCGAGAATCGCGTGGTGCAGGATGCCCTGCTCGAGCGCTTGCACGACAGCCAGATCGGCCTGCTGCCCGGCGCACGCCTGGAGCAACTGCGCCGCAGCGGCGATGAATGGCTGCTGACGCTTACCGATGGCCGTCAGTTGCGCGCACCGTTGCTGGTCGCGGCCGACGGCGCCAACTCCGCGGTGCGCCGCCTGGCCGGTTGCGCGACGCGCGAATGGGATTATCTGCACCACGCCATCGTGACCAGCGTGCGCTGCGAGCGTGCGCACCAGGCCACTGCCTGGCAGCGTTTCACCGATGATGGGCCGCTGGCCTTCCTGCCGCTGGCCGGGCCGGCCGGCGAGCACTGGTGCTCGATCGTCTGGTCCACCGTACCGGTCGAAGCCGAGCGCTTGATGGCGCTGGATGATGAGGCCTTCTGCGCCGAGCTGGGCAAGGCTTTCGAATCCCGTCTGGGCAAGGTGCTGCATGCCGATCGCCGTCTGTGCATCCCGCTGCGTCAACGCCATGCCAAGCGCTACGTGGAGCCGGGGCTTGCGCTGATCGGCGATGCCGCACACACCATCCACCCGCTGGCGGGGCAGGGCGTCAACCTGGGCTTTCTCGATGCGGCGGTGCTGGCCGAGGTGTTGCTGCATGCCGCTATGCGAGGTGAGAACCTCAGTGATGAGCGCGTGCTGAGCCGTTTCGAGCGTCGGCGCATGCCGCACAACCTGGCGATGATGGCGGCGATGGAGGGCTTCCAGCGTCTGTTCCAGGCTGACCCGTTGCCGTTGCGCCTACTGCGCAACGTCGGCCTTGATCTGGTCGACGGCCAGGCAGAAGCCAAGGCGCTGTTCGTGCGTCAGGCGCTTGGGCTAACGGGCGATTTGCCGGAGCTGGCACGAGTCTGAGCTGACGCAACTTGTAATAACTGCTGTGTGTGGTCTTGCTGTTTACGTTGAGAAGGTAAATAACATTCACTACTATTCAGCCACTTTGTAATCCACAAGAGGCTGGTCCCATGAAGGCTCGTAACGCGCTCCTCGCCGCATTCACTCTCAGCACCCTGGCAACTGCCGTCCAGGCTGCCGATGAAGTGGTGGTCTACTCCGCCCGCATCGATGAGCTGATCAAGCCGGTATTCGATGCCTATACCGAGAAAACCGGGGTCAAGGTGAAGTTCATCACCGACAAGGAAGCCCCTCTGATCGCCCGCCTCAAGGCTGAAGGTGCCAACACCCCGGCCGATTTGCTGATCACCGTCGACGCCGGCAACCTATGGCAGGCCGAGCAGGAAGGCGTACTGCAGCCGACCAAGTCCGACGTGATCGATGCCAACATCCCCGCTCAGTATCGCTCCAGCACCGACAGCTGGACCGGCCTGTCGCTGCGTGCACGGACCATTTTCTACTCCACCGAGCGCGTCAAGCCGGAAGAGTTGTCCACCTACGAAGCGCTGGCGGACAAGAACTGGGAGGGCCGCCTGTGCCTGCGCACCAGCAAGAAGGTCTACAACCAGTCGCTGACCGCCACCCTGATCGAAGCCCATGGCGCCGAGAAGACCGAAGAAATCGTCAAGGGTTGGGTCAATAACCTGGCGACCGACGTGTTCCCGGATGACACCGCGCTGTTGCAAGCCATCGACGCCGGTCAGTGCGACGTGGGCATCACCAACACCTACTACTATGGCCGTCTGCACAAGCAGCAGCCGGATCTGAAGGTCAAGCCGTTCTGGCCGAACCAGAACGACCGTGGCGTGCACGTCAACCTGGCCGGTGCTGGTGTGACCAAGCATGCACCGCATGCCGAACAGGCCAAGAAGCTGCTGGAATGGATGACCACCGCAGAAGCGCAGAGCATCTTCGCCGGTGTTAACCAGGAATACCCGGCCAACCCGGCGGTGAAACCGTCTGCCGAGGTGGCTTCCTGGGGAACTTTCAAGGCCGATACCGTGGCCACCGAAGTGGCTGGCAAGCGCCAGGCCGAAGCGACCATGCTGATGGATCGTGCTGGCTGGCAGTAAGCGCGTAACGATCATCGACGAGCACAGCGCTGCCGTTATACTGCGACGCCCCGCCTAGCCGGGGCGTCGTCATTTCCGTAGTCGAGGAATCCGCGTGCCGCATCCCGTCCAGCGTCGCTGGTACCCCATCGTCCTTGCCGTCGCCGTTCTGGTGTTGATGCCGCTGTCGGTGCTGCTGCTGAGCTGGCACGACGTGGATCAGCAGATCTGGGCGCACCTGTGGCAGACGCAGATGGCGCGGCTGATCGGTAACACACTGACGCTGGTGATCGGTGTCGGCGTAGGGGTGACGCTGCTGGGGGTGAGCCTGGCCTGGCTCACCAGCCTCTGCGAGTTTCCCGGTCGGCGCTGGCTGGACTGGGCGCTGATGCTGCCTTTCGCCATTCCCGCCTACGTGCTGGCATTCGTTTTCGTTGGCCTGCTGGATTTCGCCGGCCCGGTGCAGACGCTGTTGCGCGAATGGTTTGGCAGTGGCTTGCGCCTGCCGCGCGTGCGTTCGACCGGCGGGGTGATCATCGTGTTGGTGCTGGTGTTTTATCCCTACGTCTATCTGCTCGCCCGTGGCGCCTTCCTGGCTCAGGGCAAGGGCTTGATGGAGGCGGCCCGGGTGCTCGGGCAAAGCCCCTGGCAGGCGTTCTGGCGGGTGGCGCTGCCAATGGCGCGCCCGGCCATCGGTGCTGGTCTGGCCCTGGCAATCATGGAGACCCTGGCGGATTTCGGCGCGGTGTCGGTGTTCAACTTCGATACCTTCACCACGGCGATCTACAAGACCTGGTACAGCTTCTACAGCCTGACCAGTGCTACCCAGTTGGCCAGTCTGCTGCTGCTTGCCGTGGCGTTGGTGCTCTACGGCGAGCGTCGTGCCCGCGGCGCCGCACGACCGGCCAACGAGCGGCCGCGCGGCAAGGCGCTTTATCACCTGCACGGCTGGAAGGCCTTCGCGGCCAGCGCCTGGTGCGGTCTGGTATTCGCCTGCGCCTTCGTCATCCCGCTGCTGCAACTGCTGGCCTGGTTCTGGCAGCGCGGTCGCTTCGACCTCGATGAGCGATACGCCGGGCTGATCCTGCATACCCTTTACCTGGGCGGCATGGCGGCGCTGATCACGGTGAGCGTGGCCATGTTGCTGGCCTTTGCCCGGCGTCAGGCGCCGAATCGCAGCGTGCGTTTCGGTGTGGCGTTGGGCAACCTCGGTTATGCCTTGCCCGGTTCGGTGCTGGCGGTGGCGATCATGTTGGCCTTCAGTTTCCTCGATCGTGAACTGGTGATTCCGCTGTCCACGGCACTGGGCGGAGCCGGCAAGCCGCTGCTGATGGGTAGCCTCACGGCGCTGCTGGTGGCCTATCTGATCCGCTTCATGGCCGTGGCGTTCGGGCCGCTGGAAACCAGCCTCGCGCGGATTCGCCCGTCGCTGCCGGAGGCGTCGCGCAGCCTCGGTGTTGGCAGCTTCGGGCTGTTCTTCAGGGTCTATCTGCCGCTGCTGCTACCGGGCACCTTGTCGGCCGCGCTGCTGGTATTCGTCGATGTGCTTAAGGAAATGCCGGCGACTCTGCTGATGCGCCCGTTCGGCTGGGACACCCTGTCTGTACGGGTATTTGAGATGACCAGCGAAGGCGAGTGGGCGCGCGCCTCGCTGCCGGCGCTGACCCTGGTGCTGGTCGGCCTGCTGCCGGTGATTCTGCTGATAAGGCGCTCGGCCCGCAGTTTCGGTTGATCAAGACAGCGATGTAGGGCGGGTGCAACCCGCCAGTGTCGGGGCATGGCGGGTTACACCCGCCCTACGACCTGAAGCCAGGATGACCCCCCGGACGCATGCGGCTACAATGCGCGCCATTCGCGAGCCGGGGTAACCCGGCGGACGTGCCGAGAAGCGTAGGCGAGGCGGCCAGTGCAAGGCGCAGCCAGGTGAAAAACGGCCGGGGTCGCGCCCGACTGTGCTCATACACATGAGCATTTTGAGCCTGGCTGTAACGCAGCAATGGCAACGCAGCTAGCTTCTCGGGGGTCTGAATCGCTTCGCCAAGCCCGGAAGGAGATTTACCCATGGGACAGCGCACCCCCCTCTATGAGCTGCACCTGGCGCTGGGGGCCAAGATGGTGGATTTCGGCGGCTGGGACATGCCGCTGCACTATGGTTCGCAAGTCGAGGAGCATCATCAGGTGCGCCGCGAGTGCGGCGTATTCGATGTCTCGCACATGTGTGTGGTGGACGTCAGCGGTGAGCAGGCGCAGGCCTACCTGCAGCACCTGCTGGCTAGTGACGTGGCGCGCCTGCAGACGCCCGGCAAGGCGCTGTACAGCGCCATGCTCAACGAGCAGGGCGGGGTGGTCGATGACCTGATTGTCTACCTGACTGGCTCTTCTTCTCCGGCACCGGGCTACCGCCTGGTGCTCAATGCGGGGACTCGCGACAAGGACCTGGCCTGGATGCACGCCCAGACCGCCGAGTTCGCTGTCGAAGTGCGCGAGCGCCGCGACCTCGCGGTATTGGCCATTCAAGGCCCCAAGGCCCGTGCCCGTGTTGCCGAGCTGGTGACCCAGGCACGCGCCGCGCTGATTCACGAGCTCAAGCCGTTCCAGGGTCTGCCCGAGGGTGACTGGTTCATCGCCCGAACCGGTTATACCGGTGAGGATGGTCTGGAAATCGTGCTGCCGGCGGCAGAGGTGGTGTCTTTCTTCAACGATCTGGTCGGTGCCGGTATTTCGCCGATTGGCCTGGGCGCGCGTGACACCCTGCGCCTGGAGGCGGGCATGAACCTGTATGGCCAGGACATGGACGAGCAGGTCAGCCCGCTGGCTGCCAACATGGCCTGGACCATCGCATGGGAACCAGCCGAGCGCGACTTCATTGGTCGTCCAGTGCTGGAAGCGCAGCGCGCCGCCGGCTGCCCGAGCAAGCTGGTGGGGCTGGTGCTGGAGGAGCGCGGCGTGCTGCGTGCACACCAGGTGGTACGCGTTGATGGCATTGGTGATGGCGAGATCACCAGTGGCAGCTTCTCGCCTACGCTGAACAAATCCATCGCGCTGGCGCGGGTACCGGCCGCGACCGGGGATCGTGCCGAGGTGGAGATCCGCGGCAAGTGGTACCCGGTGCGGGTGGTCAGGCCGAGCTTCGTGCGCAACGGTAAAACCCTTATCTGAATCATCAGGTCGCGGTGCTGGCTTCCCCTGGCGCTGCGGCCTGCTAAATTGTCCAGACGGCCCACTTGCCGTCACCGTTTACGAGGAATCAAACATGAGCAATATCCCCGCCGATCTGCGTTATGCCGCCAGCCACGAGTGGGCGCGCCTGGAGGCTGACGGTAGCGTGACCGTGGGCATCTCCGACCACGCCCAGGAAGCCCTCGGCGACGTGGTATTCATCGAGCTGCCGGAAGTCGGCAAGCAACTGAACGCCGGCCAGGAAGCCGGTGTGGTGGAGTCGGTCAAGGCTGCCTCCGACATCTATGCGCCAGTTGGCGGCGAAGTGATCGCCATCAACGAAACGCTGGCTGACAGCCCGGAAAGCG
The DNA here is from genome assembly GCF_007049795.1 of Ectopseudomonas mendocina. Classification (GTDB taxonomy): domain Bacteria; phylum Pseudomonadota; class Gammaproteobacteria; order Pseudomonadales; family Pseudomonadaceae; genus Aquipseudomonas; species Aquipseudomonas mendocina_D. The sequence goes on along the minus strand of NZ_SCFY01000003.1, from coordinate 287,458 downwards.
TCAACAGCGACCCCTATGGCAGCTGGTTCTTCAAGCTCAAACCGAGCGACACCAGCGAGCTGGACAAGCTGCTGGACGCTGCCGCCTATCAGGCTGCCGCTGACGCCGACGCCTGATTCATCAGGCCTCTACCCGGAAACCCGCTGCGGCGGGTTTCTGTGTTTCTGTGCTCTGCTAGTGAATCCGCATGCAGGGCGTCAGTGGTAGCCCGTATGTAACCACTGGGAGTGGCGATACTCCGTGTGGCTGGAGGCGCTTGAGCGACGAGGTCTTGTCGCGGCTAAAGCCCCTCCCACGATTTGTACTCTGCATGCATCGGTTGATGCAGGTAGGCGCGCTCTTGTAAGGCCCGTTCAATTCCCTCTTTAACCGCTGGTCGGTTGGGCTAACACTTACCCGGAATACAGTATATAAAAATACATATTGTATTGAGTGAGGGTGTTCCATGACTGAGCCCATCGATATCCAGCAGCTGCGTGCCAATGCCGACGCCGCCGGGCAACTGCTCAAGGCGTTGGCCAATCCTGATCGCCTGTTGCTGCTCTGCCAGCTGTCGCAAGGCGAGCGCAACGTCAGCGAGCTGGAGGCGCTGCTTGGTATCCAGCAGCCGACGCTGTCCCAGCAACTGGCGGTCTTGCGCCGCGAGGGGTTGGTGGAAACCCGTCGTGACGGCAAGCAGATCTTCTATCGCATCAGCAGCCCGGCGGCGCTGGCGGTGATCGAGACGCTCTACCGCCTGTTCTGCGAGGGCCGGCAATGAACATCGACTGGGCCAGCTTCACACCCTGGAGCGCCCTGGCTGGGGGGGCGCTGATTGGTCTGGCGGCTGCCATATTCGCCTTGGCCAATGGCCGGGTAGCGGGTATCAGCGGCCTGCTCGGCAGCCTGCTGCAGCGTCAGGGCGAAGGGCGCGGCGAAAAAGCAGCGTTCCTTGTTGGCCTGCTTCTGGCGCCCCTGCTCTGGGGATTGTTCGCGGCATTACCGTCGATTCATTTCGAGACTGGCAGTCTCGGCTTGATCGTCGCCGGCTTGCTGGTCGGTATCGGCACCCGTTATGGCTCGGGCTGCACAAGCGGCCACGGCGTTTGCGGTATCTCCCGCCTGTCGCCGCGCTCGATGCTGGCAACCCTGTGCTTCATGGCCACGGGTTTCGTCACGGTCTTTGTTCTGCGTCACCTGCTGGGGGCTTGAGGATGGCCAGACTCAGTGCATTCGTCTGCGGCCTGCTGTTTGGTCTGGGCCTGCTGCTGGCGGGCATGGCCGACCCGGCCAAGGTGCTGGCATTTCTCGATCTGGCCGGCAATTGGGATCCCTCGCTGGCGCTGGTGATGGCCGGGGCCATAGGCGTAGCAGCGTTACCGTTGAGCCTGGCGCAGCGGCGCAGTAAGGCGCTGCTGGGTGGCGCCATGCAGTTGCCGACCCGCCGCGATCTTGATGCTCGCCTGATTGGCGGCAGCCTGCTGTTCGGGGTCGGTTGGGGTATCGCTGGCATCTGTCCGGGGCCGGCTGTTGCCATCCTGCTGAGCGGGCACTGGCAGGCGCTACTGTTCGTCGCGGCGATGCTCGCCGGCATGCTGATCTTTACTGCGCTGGAAGGCCGGCGCGGACGTTGACCTGGAGAACCTCGATGAAAGCCAATGTTGGAACGCTCGACCGCAGTCTGCGCATCGCCGCAGGTCTGATTCTTATCGCGCTGAGTCTTGCCGGTGTCATCGGCCTGTGGGGTTGGATCGGTGTGGTGCCACTGGCGACCGGCATCTTCCGTTTCTGCCCGGCGTATCCATTGCTGGGTATCAACACCTGCAAAATGAAATGAAACATATCCACTGAGGCGAGATGCGCATGCGACTTGATGCAGATCAAGTCGCCCCGGGTGTGCGCTGGGCATGGTCGAGACATAACCAGAACAGCCAATACCTGAGGAGATACACACATGCGCACTCTGACCCTGCTGGCCGGATTGTGCTTGGGCGCCAGCGCCTGGGCCAATCTACCGGCCAACGAACCCGTCGAGCCGATCGCACCGGCCGAGATCACTGATCCGGCCAAGGTGGAGCTGGGCAAGCAGCTGTTCTTCGACCCGCGCCTGTCGCGCTCGGGGTTCATTTCCTGCAACTCCTGCCACAACCTGTCGATGGGGGGCAGCGACAACCTGCCGAGCTCAATCGGCCACAACTGGCAGCAAGGGCCGATCAATTCGCCGACCGTGCTCAATTCCAGTCTCAACCTCGCGCAGTTCTGGGATGGCCGCGCCGCCGACCTCAAGGAACAGGCCGCCGGCCCTATCGCCAACCCGATGGAAATGGCCTTTACCCACATTCTCGCCGTCGACGTGCTGCGCTCGATCCCGCAATACCGCGAGTCGTTCAAGGCCGTGTACAAAACCGACGAGATCACCCTGGACGAAGTGACCGATGCTATCGCCGAGTTCGAGAAGACCCTGGTCACGCCCAACTCGCGCTTCGACCTGTGGCTCAAGGGGGATGCTGAGGCCATCACCAAGACCGAGCTGGAAGGTTACGAGCTGTTCAAGTCCATCGGCTGCGTGGCTTGCCACAACGGCCCGGCGCTGGGCGGCAACTCGTTCCAGAAGATGGGCCTGGTAGAACCCTATGAAACCAGCAACCCCGCCGAAGGCGTTGCCGGTCTGACTGGCAAGGATGCCGACCGCTTCAAGTTCAAGGTGCCGACCCTGCGCAACGTCGAACTGACCTATCCCTACTTCCACGACGGTGCCTACTGGAAGCTGGAAGAGTCGGTGGACATCATGGCGCGCCTGCAGCTCGGCCGGCAGCTGAGCGAAGGCGATATTGGCAAGATCACCGCCTTCCTCAAGACCCTGACCGGCGAGCAGCCGAGCTTCGCCCTGCCGATCCTGCCGCCGTCTAACAATGACACACCGCGGCCGCAGCCATTCGAGTGATCAGTACTCCTCCAGCGCCTCGGCGAACTGGCGCACGGCATCGACGACCTGCCGTGCGCCGTTCTGGATTTCCTCGATCACCTGCCCGGCCTGGTTGACCAGCTCCACACCCTGCTCGACCTTGTGCTGACTGGACTGCATGTTGTCTACGGCGTCTTGCGCCAGCTCGTGGTTGCGCTTGACCACCTCGACGATCTCCACCGTGGCCTGTGCGGTACGCGCGGCCAGGCTGCGTACCTCATCAGCGACCACGGCGAATCCGCGGCCCTGCTCGCCTGCGCGCGCCGCTTCGATAGCGGCGTTGAGGGCGAGCAGGTTGGTTTGCTCGGCAATGCCGCGGATGGTCTGCACGATGCTGCTGATCATCTCCGACTGCTGGCTGACCGCGCTAATGCCCTCGGCTGCGCGGGAAAGTTCGTCGGCGATGCCGCGCACCATCGTGACGGTTTCGCTGATCACCTCGGCGCCATGCCGGGCACTGTCGTCGGTGCGTTGGGAAATTTCATAGGCAAGCTTGGCTGCATCAGATTCGGCCTGTTGCTGTTGCACCTGCGGGGTGATGTCACGGGCGAACTTGACGATCTTGTAGAGCGTGCCGCTGGCGTCGAACACCGGATTGTAGGTGGCGCTCAGCCAAATGATGTCGCCGTGGCGGTTGATGCGCTGGAATCGCCCTGAGAAGAATTCGCCGCGATTCAGGCGTGCCCAGAAGTCGCGGTAGGCAGGCGAGTCGGCCTCTTCGCGAGTGCAGAACAGGCGATGGTGCTTGCCGCGGATTTCGTCCAGGCGGTAGCCCATGGTTTGCAGGAAGTTGGCGTTGGCTTCCAGCACTTCGCCCTTGAGGTTGAACGCGATCACGGCCATGGAACGGCCGATCGCGTCGATCATGCTCTCCTGCTCCTGTTCGCGGGCCACCAGGGTGGTGATGTCGGTGGCCAGCTTGAGCACCGACTCGACGCGGCCATCGGCGCCCAGGATCGGGTTGTAGCTGGCTTCCAGCCAGACTTCCTGGCCCTGCTTGTTGCGGCGCAGGAAACGATCACGGATGTACTCGCCGGCCGCCAGGCGCTGCCAGAAACGCCGGTACTCGGCGCTGGCCTGGTAGTCGGGAAAGCAGAACAACCGGTGGTGCTGGCCCTGAATTTCTTCCAGGCGGTAGCCCACGGTCGTGAGGAAATTGTCATTGGCGCCGATGATGGTGCCGTCGGGTTTGAACTCGATCATGGCCGTCGAGCGATCGACGGCAGCCTTCCTGGCGAGAGCAGCTTGCAACTGTTGACGAGCCGCTTCCAGGGCTTGCTTGAGGGCTTTATTGAACATGATGTGCTCGAGAGGATACGGGGATGATCCCGACCAATATTATCGGCTTGGTCAGGATCTACTTGAACTCTGCGCGAGCAATTTTCAGCGCTGTTGCGGCGCCGGCTGTTGCTGGGTGATGCAGTGGATATTGCCGCCGCCCAGAAGGATCTCGCGGCCTGGCACCATCACCACGCGATGCTCGGGGAAAATACGCTCAAGAATGGCGCGCGCCTCTTCGTCCTTCGGGTCATCGAAGCTCGGTGCGACGATGCCGCCGTTGACGATAAGGAAGTTGACGTAGGAGCCGGCCAGGCGAACCTCCGGGCTGCGCTCCTGGCTGCCGTCGACGATGTCGACGCCCGCGCACTCTTCGGCGGTGGCATGAATCGGGCCTGGAATCGGCATCTTGTGCACGGTCAGCTGACGGCCCTTGGCGTCGCGCACGCTTTCCAGCACGCGCATGGCGGCCTGGCAGCGCGGGTAGTTGGGATCGTTCGCATCGTCGGTCCAGGCCAGCAGCACTTCACCGGGGCGCACGTAGCAGCAGAAGTTGTCGACGTGGCCATCGGTCTCGTCGTTATACAGACCGTCCGGCAGCCAGATCACCGTATCGATGGAGAGGTGATCGCGCAGCACATTCTCGATCTCTTCGCGCGACAGGTGCGGGTTGCGGTTCTTGTTCAGCAGGCACTCCTCGGTGGTGATCAGGGTGCCTTCGCCATCGACATGGATCGAGCCGCCTTCGAGGACGAAACCTTCCGTGCGATAGCGCTTGCAGCCTTCGATCTCGAGAATCTTGCGCGCCACCTGATCGTCATGCAGCCACGGCCAGTACAGGCCGCCATCGAAGCCGCCCCAGGCATTGAAGGCCCAGTCCACGCCGCGCACTTCGCCACTGGCATTGGTCACGAAGGTCGGGCCGGTGTCGCGCACCCAGGCGTCGTCGGTGGTGATTTCCACCAGGCGGATGTTGGCGTCATCCAGGCGTGCGCGGGCGTTTTCGTACTGCGCCGCGGATACGCAGACGGTTACCGGTTCGAACTGGGCGATGGCCTTGGCCACGGCGGTGAAGGCTGCCTGCGCCGGCTTGCCGCCGTTGCGCCAGTTGTCCGGGCGTTCGGGCCAGACCATCCAGGTCTGGCTGTGTGGTGCCCACTCTGCAGGCATGTGGAAGCCATCGGCGCGTGGAGTCGTGGTCAACGTGGTCATATTTCGCTTCCGTAGGGTGCGCCATGCGCACCGGCAAAGTGTTTGGAGGGCTGGGTGCGCACAGCGCACCCTACCGGATCGACGGTGCTTTTCCGTGGAGCGTGGAAAGCGGCCAGTATAGGTTCGGCCGGCGGTCGCGGAACACACCCCAGGCGGTGCGCACCTTCTCCAGCTAGGTCAGGTCGAAGCTGTGCACCAGCACGCCTTCCTCGGTCTGGTTCAGCTCCTCGACTTTCTCGCCGAACTGGTTGGCGATGAACGAGCTGCCGTAGAAGGTGATGTCGTAGCTGTCCTGCTCCTCGCGGCCGATGCGGTTGCTTGCCACCAGCGGCATCAGGTTGGCGCCGGCATGGCCCTGTTGCACACGCTGCCAGTGCTCGCGCGCCCTGTGCGGCAGCCTGGCGTACCAGCCTCTCGGCATTGGCGATGTTCGCGGGCGTATCCCAGGAGCAGGCCATCTGGGTCGCAGCGACGGTAACGATACGGGACATAAAGCACCTCTTGGCTCGTTCGCAAGCCGCTTCGGCGGCCCATTCAGAGTGCCGTGGCTGGACTTGATCAAGGCTGGATGCTCGTTTTATATCCGATAAATATCGGTATTATAAGGTGCTTTTTGTTGAATTAGCAAAATTTATACGATTTTGTCGGATTTATATTGGTTATGACCATGGGCGTGCAGTGTCGCCTAGGCTGCGCGCCGCGATCGAGCCGGGCCCAGATACCATCGGTGCGCACGGCGCACCCTACGGGGGATTACGCCAATGGCGAAGGTCTTTTCGGCAGGGCAGCAGGCAGGTACAGGCCGAGGTAGGCATCGAACACACGCATGCCTTCCTCGGCCAGGCGTGGCGTGATTTTGCCGTGCAGCTGTACAGAGCGGGCATAGACGCGATCACCCAGTTCCATGGCCAGGGCGAAGACATCGATATCCATCGGTAGCTGCGGTAGGGGGAAGTGGCGGTCGAACAGCGCCTGCATCAGGCGGCCCAGTTCGATGTCGTGCTGATGGTCGGCCTGGGTTACCTCGGCCAGGCCATGCTGGGCGAGGATCAGCTGGCGCGCTGCGGCGTCGCGCGCGTAGATGTCCAGCATACGTTGTTCGACGATGCGCGACAGGTCATGCCAGGTGTTCAGACTGGCGTGTTCGACCGGCTCCTGCAGGCAGGCGCGAAAGGCTGCGTGCACGTCTGCAGTCAGGCCTTCGAGTAGTGTCGGCACGCTGGCGAAGAAGTGGTACACCGACGACGGTGGAATGCCTGCGTGCTCGGCCACCGTGTAGATCGACAGGTTGGCCATGCCCTGCTCGGCCAGCAGTTCGCGTGCTGCCGCCAGTATCACGGCGATACGGGCCTGGCTGCTGGCGCGTGGCTTGCGGGTGCTGGCGGGGCGCGACATGGCTGAGTCCTCGTGGGTCGAGGCGCTATTGGACGTCAGCAGGCGGCGGCGAGGCAAGCATCGCCGCCGTCATCAGCTACCGTCGCGAAACCGCTGCCACACATCGCTGCGAACCTGGGCATGCTTCTCCGAAAGCACTTCCAGCGGATGCAGGCGGCGCTTGGTGTCCTGATCCGGATAAAGGCCGGGCTGTTCCAGTAGGGCTTTATCGATGAACGACATCGAATCGGCATTACCGTTGGGGTAGAGCGTTTCAGCGGTAATCTGGGCAATGACCTGCGGCTGCATCAGGTAGTCGATGAAGCGGTGAGCGAGGTCCGGCCGAGCGGCGTTGGCAGGAATTACCAGGTTGTCGATGAACAGCACCGAGCCTTCGTCCGGTACCACGAAGCGTACCGGCTGGCCGGCCTGCGCCGCTGCAAGGGCGTCTCCGACCCAAGCCATGGCCAGGCACAGGCGACCGTTGTTGAGGTCTGCGATATAGCGCTCGCTGTCGACGTAGCGCAGGTTCGGGCGTAGTGCCTCAAGCACTCCGCCGGCGCGCTCGACCCGGCTTGGTGCGCTGCGCGCCAGGCTGCGGCCCTGGTAGTTGAGCAGCAGCGACAGGGTTTCATCTGGCGCATCCAGCACGCTGATGCCGCAACTGGCCAGGCGCAGGCTCTGTTTGGCATCGAACAGCAGGCTCCAGCTGTCCGGCAGTGGTCCGCCATAGGCCGCCTCGGCCTGCGGCGTGTTGATCGCCAGGCCGACCGCGCCCCACAGGTACGGCACGGCGTGCTGGTTCTGTGGGTCGACCGCAGCCAGCTTGCTCAGCAACTGCTTGTCTAGGTGCGTGCGGTTGGGTAGCAGGTTGAAGTCCAGTGGGCGAATGCGGCCACTGGCGATCAGCGCCGGCAGCTCGCTGTGCGAGGGCACGGCGATGTCGATGGGCTGGCCGCTTTGCAGTACGGCGGCCAGTTCTTCAGCACTGGCGAAGGTGTGGTACTCGACCTCGATGCCGGTGTCGCGGGTGAAGTCTTCCAGCACCTGCGGCGCGATGTAATCGTTCCAGTTGTAGACCCGAATGCTGTCGGCGGCCTGGGCCAGGCCACAGCTCAGGCCCAGCAGCACGGCGGCAATAGCGCGTTGCATGAGTAGCTCCCCGATGGATGAAGGCAACAGTATCCGGCGGCCTTGCTTGCCGGAGGTTGATTCATGTCAGCGGAGTCGCCGTGCGGCGAACCGCCGGCCCCGACGCGGGGCGTCGGAGTTGTCGGTTGGCAGTTGGCAGGCAAAAAGAAGCCGGCTCCAGACCCTGTGAAAACGCAGCATGGCCGAGCGTAGTAGTTTTCACAGAGTCTGCGGCCGGCTTTCTCGGTGTTACACGGTATGCAGGTACCAGTTGTACTCGAGGTCGGAGATGGTGGTCTCGAACTCCTGCAGTTCGGCTTCCTTGCACGCGACGAAGATGTCGATGTACTTGGAGTCGATGTATTTGTTCATCACCTCACTGTCGTCCAGCTCGCGCAGCGCGTCACGCAGGTTGTTCGGCAGGCTGGGTTCAAGCTGCTCGTAGGAGTTGCCTTCGATCGGCTCGCCCGGTTCGATCTGGTTGGTCAGGCCGTGGTGGATACCGGCGAGGATCGAGGCCAGCATCAGGTAGGGGTTGGCATCGGCGCCGGCCACGCGGTGTTCGATGCGCACGGCATCCGGGCTGCCGGTGGGGATGCGAACGGCCACGGTGCGGTTGTCCAGTGCCCAGCTCGGCGCGTTGGGGACGTAGAACTGCGCGCCGAAGCGGCGATAGGAGTTGACGTTGGGGCAGAGGAACGCCATCGACGCGGACATGGTGTCGAGGATGCCGCCGACGGCATGACGCAGCGAGGTGTTCTCCAGCGGATCTTCGGCCGCGAAGATGTTCTTGCCGGTCTTCTTGTCCAGCAGCGAGATGTGCACGTGCAGACCGTTGCCCGCCTGGCCTGGATAGGGCTTGGCCATGAAGGTGGAATCCATTTCATGGTCGTAGGCGATGTTCTTGATCAGGCGCTTGAGCAGCAGGGCGTAGTCGCAGGCCTTGATCGCGTCTTCGACGTGGTGCAAGTTGACTTCGAACTGCGCCGGGGCGCTTTCCTTGACGATAGCGTCGGCCGGGATGTCCTGCTCCTTGGCGGCTTCGAGCATGTCCTGCAGGCAATCGACGTACTCGTCGAGGTCATCGATCAGGTAGACCTGGGTCGAGTGCGGGCGTTTGCCGGAGATCGGCGAGCGCGGCGGCTGCGGACGACCGTTCACGTTCTCCTGGTCGATCAGGTAGAACTCCAGTTCAAAAGCTGCGCAGATACGCAGGCCCAGTTCGTCGAACTTCTGTACCACCTGGCGCAATACCTCGCGCGGGTCGGCGAAGAAAGGCGTGCCGTCCAGCTCGTGCATGGTCATCAGCAGCTGTGCGGTCGGGCGCTTCTGCCAGGGTTCGTTGCACAGGGTATTGGGGATGGGGAAGCAGATACGGTCGGCGTCGCCGATGTCCAGGCCAAGGCCGGTGCTTTCGACGGTGGAGCCATTGATGTCGAGGGCGAAGAGCGAGGCGGGCAGGTTGATGCCTTTCTCGTACACCTTATGAAGGGCGTTCCGGTCGATGCGCTTGCCGCGCACCACACCATTCATATCTGCAATAAGAAGGTCGACGAACTGGACCTCGGGATGTTCCTTGAGGAACGCGTTCGCTTCGTTAAGCTGAACGGCACGCGGGGGTACCGACATGATGCAACACCTTTTTGTTAAATATATCAATCATGCGACTGCATGGGTGTGAGTCAATCCGAAACGCACTTTACTGTCAAGCAGGCCACATGATGCCCTCTAGTGGGGCGTGATGGCCATTTTTGGGGCATTTCAAGGCCTTTCAGGGGGCTCCAAACCTTGATCTTTCAAGGTGCTCAGCGGGGTGTGTTCAATTTTTTACAGAGCTATTGTGTAAAAAAATGAACAAGGCTAAGCTCGGTTCAAACCCATAACAGCAATAATACGGGTGTCTCATGTTTTCCCTGCCGGCCATCGGCGTCAGCGCTTGTGCCAGGACCATCGGTCACGCTACCTCTTCCCGCAACAGCGAGGCGAATCTGCATATCATGCGGGCACCAGCGGTCATGAGCATGACTGCTGCAATGCGGCAACATCCTTTCTTTGTATCTGGCGCGTCGCACGACCTGCCTGATCCGGTTTTTCGTTCATTGCATACCCAGCACGATAGCGTACGCGGCCGTGTGACGCTGTCTGCTGCGCGCCTTGGCCCGCGTCCTGCAATACACAAGGCGCTCGCCTGCTTCGCCGGGTGCGTGCTATGTCGCGAGATAGACGGCCCGATGTTCGAATACAAGGGTGAGCGATTTTCTTTCTGTGGTGTGCAAAGTCGGGTACCGGAGGTGTCGCACCCCTAGTAGCATCCACACGAATATCTCGCCTTCTTCCAGGCCTTTGGTGAGGCTTGCAGGGAGAGGGCGGGGCAACGCTGAACCCGCTATAACAAAAGCAGGTTCTACAACCCTGAGGTCTCTATGAGTACCAAGCTAGACCAGCTCACGAGCTGGCTGAAAGAACGCAAAATCACCGAAGTCGAATGCCTGATCAGCGACCTGACCGGCATTGCCCGCGGCAAGATCTCGCCGACCAACAAGTTCCTCGATGAGAAGGGCATGCGCCTCCCCGAGAGCGTGCTGCTGCAGACCGTGACCGGCGACTACGTCGAGGACGATATCTATTACGACCTGCTGGACGAGGCGGACATCGACATGTTCTGCCGTCCGGACCCCAACGCTGTCTTCGTCGTGCCCTGGGCCATCGAGCCCACCGCCATGGTGATCCACGATACGTTCGACAAGCAGGGCAACCCCATCGAGCTGTCGCCGCGCAACATCCTCAAGAAGGTGTTGCAGATGTATGCCGACAAGGGTTGGAAGCCCATCGTCGCGCCGGAGATGGAGTTCTACCTGACCAAGCGCAACAGCGACCCGGACTTCCCGCTGGTGGCGCCTGTTGGTCGCTCCGGCCGTCCGGAAACCGGCCGTCAGAGCTTCTCCATCGATGCGGCCAACGAGTTCGACCCGCTGTTCGAAGACATGTACGACTGGTGCGAACTGCAAGGCCTGGATCTGGACACCCTGATCCACGAAGAAGGTCCGGCGCAGATGGAAATCAACTTCCGTCATGGCGATGCACTGCACCTCGCCGACCAGATTCTGGTGTTCAAGCGCACCATGCGTGAGGCCGCGCTCAAGCATGATGTGGCAGCCACCTTCATGGCCAAGCCGATCACCGACGAGCCTGGCAGCGCCATGCACATTCACCAGAGCGTGGTCGACCTGAAGACTGGCAAGAACATCTTCTCCAACGACGACGGCACCATGAGCGAGCTGTTCATGCATCACATCGGGGGGCTGCAGAAGTACATCCCCGAGCTGCTGCCACTGTTCGCGCCGAACGTTAACTCGTTCCGCCGCTTCCTGCCCGATACCTCGGCGCCGGTGAACGTGGAGTGGGGCGAGGAGAACCGTACCGTCGGCCTGCGCGTGCCTGAGGCGACTCCGCAGAACCGTCGCGTGGAAAACCGCCTGGCCGGCGCCGACGCCAACCCGTACCTGGTGCTGGCAGCTACTCTGCTGTGCGGCTACATGGGTATGGTCGGCGGGGTGAGGCCCGGTGCACCGGTCAAGGGCCGTGGTTACGAGCGTCGCAACCTGCGCCTGCCGGTGACCATCGAGAGCGCTCTGGAGCGGATGGAAGCGTGCAAGGACGCCGAGAAATTCCTCGGCGAGAAGTTCATCCGTGGCTATGTCGCGGTCAAGCGTGCCGAGCACGAGAACTTCAAGCGCGTGATCAGCTCCTGGGAACGCGAGTTCCTCCTGCTGTCGGTGTAAAAGGCTACCGGCCGTGCCTGGCGCGGCCGGCGCCACGAATTTCTGCGTAGCGCCGCTGGCGCTGCGTGTTAGCAAGGTGTAGGCAATGAACAAGCAAGCGAACAATCCCAAGACTGCCCAGTGGCAGGCCCTGAGCAAGGCCCACCACTTGGCGCCGTTCAGTGATTACAAGCAACTGGCCGAAAATGGCCCGCGCATCATCACCGAGGCCAAGGGCGTGCATCTGTGGGACAGCGAGGGCAACAAGATCCTCGATGGCATGGCCGGCTTGTGGTGCGTGGCCGTCGGCTATGGCCGCGAGGAGCTGGTCGCAGCCGCCGCTACGCAGATGCGTCAACTGCCGTTCTACAACACCTTCTTCCAGACCGCGCACCCGCCGGTGCTTGAGTTGGCCCACGCCATTTCCCAGCTGGCGCCGGCTGGCATGAACCATGTGTTCTTCACCGGTTCGGGTTCGGAAGGCAATGACACCATGCTGCGTCTGGTGCGCCACTACTGGGCATGCAAAGGCCAGCCGAACAAGAAAATCATCATCGGTCGCGACAACGGCTACCACGGCTCCACCGTGGCCGGGGCTAGCCTCGGCGGCATGAAGTTCATGCACGAGCAGGGCGACCTGCCGATTCCGGGCATCGCCCATATCCCGCAGCCGTACTGGTTCGGCGAGGGTGGCGAGCAGTCGCCGGAAGAGTTCGGCATCTGGGCTGCCGACCAGTTGGAGAAGAAGATTCTCGAACTGGGCGAAGAAAATGTTGCAGCGTTTATCGCCGAGCCGATCCAGGGCGCCGGTGGCGTGATCATCCCGCCGGAAACCTACTGGCCGCGGATCAAGGAAATCCTCGGCAAATACGACATTCTGTTCGTTGCCGACGAGGTGATCTGCGGTTTCGGCCGCACCGGTGAGTGGTTCGGCAGCCAGTACTACGACCTCAAGCCTGATCTGATGACCATCGCCAAGGGCCTGACCTCGGGTTACGTGCCGATGGGCGGGCTGATTGTCAGCGACAAGGTGTTCGAAGTGATCGAGGCGCATGGCGACTTCAACCACGGCTTCACCTATTCCGGCCACCCGGTGGCCGCTGCGGTGGGCCTGGAGAACCTGCGCATTCTCATGGAAGAAGGCATCGTCGAGCGGGTTAAAGCGGAAACGGCACCGTATTTGCAACGTCGTCTGCGTGAGCTGGCGGATCACCCGCTGGTGGGCGAAGTACGCGGCGTCGGCATGCTCGGCGCCATCGAGTTGGTGCAGGACAAGGCGACGCGCACACGTTATCCGGGTGACAAGGCGGTAGGCATGATCTGCCGCGGCCACTGTTTCAACAACGGTCTGATCATGCGCGCCGTGGGCGACACCATGATCATTGCGCCGCCTCTGGTGATCAGCCAGGCGGAAGTGGATGAGCTGGTAGATAAAGCACGCAAGTGCCTGGATCTGACCCTGCGTGACCTGTCGGTCTGAAAGCCTGCAGTCACGGAAAGTTGTCAGCGGTGCCATGACCTTGCCAGACTGCGCCAGAATGCGTGAGCCGTCCTGATTGGAACGGTTTGCGCGACCTCTGGAATATCGACACAACAACAGGAGCTGTACGCATGAAAACATTCGGCAAGACCCTTCTCGCGTTGTCCCTGGCTGCGGCCGTGGCAGGCGCTGCTCAGGCTGACGACAAGGTGCTGCACGTCTATAACTGGTCCGACTACATCGCACCTGACACCCTGGCCAATTTCGAGAAGGAAACCGGCATCAAGGTTGTCTACGACGTCTTCGACAGCAACGAAGTGCTGGAAGCCAAGTTGCTGGCCGGCAGCTCCGGTTACGACGTAGTGGTTCCGTCCAACCCCTTCCTCGCCAAGCAGATCAAGGCCGGCGTATTCCAGAAGCTGGACAAGTCCAAGCTGCCCAACTGGAAGAACCTCGACACCGACCTGCTCAAGGCGCTGGATCCGAGCGATCCGGGCAACCTGTACTCGATCCCCTACATGTGGGGCACCATCGGCATCGGTTACAACGTCGACAAGGTCAAGGCCGTGCTCGGCGACGGCGCTCCGGTCGATTCCTGGGACCTGGTGTTCAAACCCGAGAACATCGAGAAGCTGAAGTCCTGCGGCGTCTCCTTCCTCGATTCGCCGACCGAGATTCTGCCGGCCGCCCTGCACTACCTGGGCTATGCCCCGGATAGCAGCAGCACTGACGAGCTGAAGAAAGCCGAAGAGCTGTTCCTGACGATTCGTCCATCGATCTCCTACTTCCACAGTTCCAAGTACATCTCCGACCTGGCCAACGGCAACATCTGCGTGGCTGTCGGTTACTCGGGCGATATCTACCAGGGCAAGTCCCGTGCCGAGGAAGCCGGCAACGGCGTACAAGTCGGCTACAACATTCCGAAGGAAGGCGCTGGCAGCTTCTTCGACATGCTGGCCATCCCGGCGGACGCCAAGAACGTCGAGGCCGCGCATGTCTTCCTGGACTACCTGATGCGTCCGGAGGTGATCGCCGAGATCGGCAACTTCACCCAGTTCCCCACCGGCAACGCGGCGGCCGTTGCGCTGGCTGACGAAGCCCTGCGCAACGATCCGGGCGTCTACCCGACGCCGGAAGTGCTGAAGAAGATCTACACCTTCCCGGACCTGCCGGCAGGTGTGCAGCGCAACATGACCCGCAGCTGGACCAAGATCAAGTCCGGTCGCTAAGCGACGAAGCAACGCCGCCTGGCGGGTTCGCCCGCCAGGTACCCAAATCGCAAGAAGAGGAAACGTCATGCGTCGTTCTACCCTGCTGGCTGGCCTGATCGCCGCTGCCATTGGTATGTCTGTTGCCCAGGCCGCCGACCGTGTGGTCAAGGTCTACAACTGGTCCGACTACATTGCGCCGGACACCATTGCCGAGTTCGAGAAGGAAACCGGTATCAAGGTGGTGTATGACGTTTTCGATTCCAACGAAACCCTCGATGGCAAGCTGGCCACCGGCCAGAGCGGCTATGACGTGGTGGTTCCGACCAACCACTTCCTGGCCAAGCAGGTACGTGCCGGCACCTACCTGAAGCTGGATAAATCCAAGTTGCCCAATCTGGTCAATCTTGACCCGACCATCATGAAAAACCTGGCCGCGGGCGACCCCGGCAACGAATATTCGGTGCCCTATCTATGGGGCACCAACGGCATCGGCCTGAACGCCACCAAGGCGCGCGCCGCGCTCGGTGACGATGCACCACTGGATTCCTGGGAGCTGCTGTTCGACCCGAAATACGCGGAGAAGCTCGCCTCCTGCGGCATCGCATTGCTCGACTCTGGCGACGAAGTGCTGCCGCAAACGGTCAACTACCTGGGCCTGTCGCCGCATACCACCAAGCGTGAAGACTACGAGAAGGCCTATGAGCAGCTGATGAAGGTGCGCCCTTACATCACCTACTTCCATAGCTCCAAATTCATCTCCGACCTGGCCAACGGCAACATCTGCGCCGCCTTCGGCTACTCCGGTGACGTGCTGCAGGCCGCTGACCGCGCCGAAGAGGCCGGTCGTAGCGACGAGATCATCTACATCATTCCCAAGGAAGGCACCGCCATGTGGGCGGACCTGCTGGCCATCCCCAAGGACTCGAAGAACGTCGCCGAAGCCCACGAATTCATCAACTACCTGCTGCGCCCCGACGTGATCGCCAAGATCAGCGACTACGTGGCCTACGCCAACCCCAACCTCAAGGCCACCGAGCTGGTCGACGAGAGCGTACGGGACAACCCGGGCGTTTATCCCAGTGAGGAGGTCATGGCCAAACTCTATGTTGCCGAGGAGCGTACGCCCGAGGTGCAGCGTTGGCTGACCCGTGACTGGACGAGAATCAAAAGCGGCCGCTGATCGACGAACGATTTTCCTATAAAGTGCCGCGCCTTTTTCGGGCGGCACACAAAAACGAGGATGATACAGTGCGAGTTACCCTGCCCAAGTCTCTGATCGCGATGGCGGCTTCCGCCTTCTGTAGTGCCGCGCTGGCCCAGTCCACGGTACACATCTACAACTGGAGCGATTACATCGGCGAAGAGACGCTGGCCAAGTTCGAAGCGAAAACCGGCATCAAGCCGATCTATGACGTCTTCGACTCCAACGAAACCCTCGAAGGCAAACTGCTCGCTGGCCGCAGCGGCTACGACGTGGTGGTGCCCTCCAACCATTTTCTTGGCAAGCAGATTCGCGCGGGCGCCTTCCAGCCGCTGGACCGCAGCAAGTTGAGCAATTGGGACAACCTCGATCCGGCGCTGCTCAAGCAACTGGAAACCAACGACCCTGGTAACCAGTACGCCGTGCCTTACCTGTGGGGCACCAATGGCATCGGCTACAACGTCGAGAAGGTCAAGGCCGCACTCGGTGTCGAGGAGATCGACTCCTGGGCCGTGCTGTTCGAACCGGAAAACATCAAGAAGCTCAGTGAATGCGGCGTCGCCTTCCTCGACTCGGGCGATGAAATGATCCCGGCCATGCTCAATTACCTGGGCCTGAACCCCAACAGCACCAACCCCGATGACTACGCCAAGGCCGAGGCCAAGCTGCTGGAGGTGCGTCCCTACGTCACCTACTTCCACAGCTCCAAGTACATTGGCGATCTGGCCAACGGCAATATCTGCGTGGCTGCCGGCTTCTCCGGCGACATCCTGCAGGCCGCCGACCGCGCCGACGAAGCCGGCAAGGGCATCGAAATCGCCTACAGCATCCCCAAGGAAGGCGCCAACCTCTGGTTCGACATGATGGCCATCCCGGCCGACGCGGCGAACGCCGAGCAGGCGCATGCCTTCATCAACTTTCTCCTCGAGCCTGAGGTGATCGCCGAAGTCAGTGACTACGTCGGTTATGCCAACCCCAATACCAAGGCGGACGAATTCATGGACGAGGAGGTCCGCAACGACCCGTCCGTGTACCCGCCTCAGTCGGTGCTAGACAAGCTGTATATCTCTGCCGAGCTGCCGGTGCGTGTGCAGCGCCTGATGACCCGCAGTTGGACCAAGGTCAAGTCGGGTCAGTAATCGTTCCTGCCCGGCCGCAGGGGTCGGGCACAATCTTCCGGGAGTTTTCCTAAATGGCTGTTGCCTCCAGCGCCTACAAAAAAGCCCTCGAGGGGGATCAGACACCGAAAGAGGTGCTGGTCAAGATCGATCGGGTGACCAAGAAGTTCGACGAGACCGTGGCCGTCGACGACGTCTCGTTGACCATCAACAAGGGCGAAATCTTTGCTCTGCTCGGTGGCTCCGGCTCCGGTAAATCCACGCTGCTGCGCATGCTTGCCGGCTTCGAGCGGCCCACCTCCGGGCGCATCATTCTCGATGGTGTCGATATCACCGACATGCCGCCCTATCAGCGGCCGATCAACATGATGTTCCAGTCCTATGCGCTGTTCCCGCACATGACCGTGGCGCAGAACATCGCCTTCGGTCTGCAGCAGGACAAGCTGCCCAAGGCCGAGATCGACGAGCGCGTGGCCGAGATGCTCAAGCTGGTGCACATGACCCAGTACGCCAAGCGCAAGCCGCATCAGCTTTCCGGCGGCCAGCGTCAGCGCGTGGCCCTGGCACGCTCACTGGCCAAGCGTCCGAAACTGCTGCTGCTCGACGAGCCGATGGGCGCGCTGGACAAGAAACTGCGTTCGCAGATGCAGCTGGAACTGGTGGAAATCATCGAGCGCGTCGGCGTGACCTGCGTGATGGTCACCCATGATCAGGAGGAGGCCATGACCATGGCCCAGCGCATCGCCATCATGCACCTGGGCTGGATCGCCCAGACCGGCAGCCCGGTGGACATCTACGAGACCCCGACCAGCCGCCTGGTGTGTGAATTCATCGGCAACGTCAACCTGTTCGACGGTCAGATCGTCAGCGACGAGGCCGACCACGCGATCATCGATTGTCCGCACCTGGACAAGCCGATCTACATTGGCCACGGCGTCAGCACCCGTGCCGAGAACAAGTCCGTCAGCTACGCCCTGCGCCCGGAAAAACTGCTGATGGCCACCGCCTTGCCGGCCGACCACGAGCACCCCGAGTACAACTGGAGCCGTGGCCACGTGCATGACATCGCCTACCTCGGCGGTCACTCGGTGTACTACGTCAAGCTTACTTCCGGTCAGGTGGTGCAGTGCTTCATCGCCAACGCCGAGCGCCGTGGTAAGCGTCCGACCTGGGACGATCCGGTGGTGGTGTACTGGGAAGACGACAGCGGCGTGGTACTGCAATCATGAAACTGGCCAAGCTCTCGCGCTATCTGCCCAGTGGGCGGCATGCCGTTATCGGCATCCCGTTCCTCTGGCTGTTCCTGTTCTTCCTGCTGCCGTTCGTCATCGTGCTAAAGATCAGCTTCGCCGAAGCCGACGTGGCCATTCCGCCCTACACGGAAATCTACCAGTGGGCGGACAACAAGCTGACCCTGCTGCTGAATTTCGGCAACTACATCTTCCTCACCGAGGATGCGCTGTACCTGTCGGCTTATCTGGGTTCGTTGAAGGTGGCGTTCTTCAGTACCCTGCTGTGCCTGGTGATCGGCTACCCGATGGCCTATGCCATCGCCCGTGCGCCGAAGTCGCAGCAAACCGTGCTGTTGCTGCTGATCATGATGCCGACCTGGACCGCGATCCTGATCCGCGTCTATGCCTGGATGGGCATTCTCGGCAACAACGGCCTGCTTAACAGCCTGCTGATGGGCATCGGTCTGATCGATACGCCGCTGCAGATCCTCAATACCAACACCGCGGTGTACATCGGCGTGGTCTATTCCTACCTGCCGTTCATGATCCTGCCGCTTTACGCCAACCTGGTGAAGCATGATCTGAGCCTGCTGGAAGCTGCCTCCGACCTGGGCTCGAGCAACTTCAACAACTTCTGGCGGATCACCGTGCCGCTGTCGAAGAACGGCATCATCGCCGGCTCCATGCTGGTGTTCATTCCGGTGGTGGGTGAGTTCGTCATCCCCGAACTGCTCGGCGGGCCGGAGACCCTGATGATCGGCAAGGTGCTGTGGCAGGAGTTCTTCAACAACCGCGACTGGCCGGTGGCTTCCGCCCTGGCGGTGGTGATGCTGGCGATCCTGATCGTGCCCATCATCCTGTTCAACCGTAACCAGGCTAAAGAGCTGGAGGGCCGCCCATGAAGCGTTTCAGTTTCTCCAGCATCATGCTCTGGGTGGGGCTGGCATTCATCTACCTGCCCATGGTCATCCTGGTCATCTACTCGTTCAACGCCTCGCGGCTGGTAACGGTGTGGGGCGGCTGGTCGGTGAAGTGGTACGTCGGCCTGCTGGACAACACCCAGCTGATGAACTCGGTGATGCGCTCGCTGGAAATCGCCTGCTACACCGCCATCGCGGCAGTGGCGCTGGGCACCCTGGCGGCCTTTGTGCTGACCCGCATCACCCACTTCAAGGGACGCACGCTGTTCGGTGGCCTGGTTACCGCGCCGCTGGTGATGCCGGAAGTGATCACCGGCCTGTCGCTGCTGCTGCTGTTCGTGCTGATGGCACAACTGATCGGCTGGCCGATGCAGCGCGGCATGACCACCATCTGGATCGCCCACACCACCTTCTGCTCGGCCTATGTGGCGGTGGTGGTGTCATCGCGTCTGCGTGAGCTGGACATGTCCATCGAAGAGGCGGCCATGGATCTGGGAGCGCGGCCGTGGAAGGTGTTCTTCCTGATCACCGTGCCGATGATCGCACCGTCGCTGGCAGCAGGGGCGATGATGTCCTTCGCCCTGTCGCTGGACGACCTGGTGCTGGCCAGCTTCGTCTCCGGTCCGGGTTCGACCACCCTGCCGATGGAGATTTTCTCCGCCGTGCGCCTGGGGGTTAAGCCGGAGATCAACGCGGTGGCCAGCCTGATCCTGCTGGCGGTGTCGTTCGCCACCTTCCTGGCTTGGTTCTTCGCCCATCGCGCCGAGGAAAAACGCAAGAAGGCCATGCAGCAGGCCATGGACGAGACCGCCAATCCGTCCTGGCAGCAGGTCATCGACAGCCGTCGCAACCCTGGCAGCAACTGAGCTTCTGGCTGAAAGCAGAACGGGCCCCGCGGGGCCCGTTTTTCATGGTGTCACTGATCGGCGCGGTACCGCGATCTGTAGGAGCGGCTTCAGCCGCGAAGGTTGTGAGGCCCAGCCGCTATTTCACCAGCGCCTTCCACCCCTTGAGGCTGCTCACGATCTGCGTCTGAGTTGCGCGCAATTGGCGCTGCTCGTCGTCCAGCGCTTGCTGCGCCAGTTCGTAGAGCTTGTTCAGCTCGCCATACAGGCGGTCGACCTCGGGGGCTTCCAGCACGCCACGGGCCAGGCGCAGCCAGACCAGCAGGCGCTCAAGGCGCGGCATCTGCTCGGCCAGGTCTTCCGGCTGCTGCTGGTAGCGACGCAGTTGCAGGGCAGTGCCTTCTTCGTTCAGCAGGGTCGGCAGCCAGTTGCCCAGCGCGGCGGCGCCCTGGCGGTTACCACGATTGTTGCGCTCTGTCGTCCAGCTACGTAGCAGCAGCCAGTGCGACAGTTTCAGCGACAGCAGGCCCCAGCGGCAGCCATCGAGCTCGGCGGCGAACAGCGCTGGGGCATTACGCCGCATGCTGTCGTCGTCCTGACCCGCCGCCAGACGTGGGCGCCAATCGTCGAGCAGGGCATCGAGTGCTTCACGCAATTCGCGCGAGCTGGCACGCGGCGCTGCCTGGCCGAGGCTGGCGAGCAGGGCGCGCAGGTCGATCAGTTGCTCCAGCCATTGCTGCAACAGGCTCCAGTGGCCGTTCCAGCGATATTGCTCGGCCAGGCGCTGGCTGGCACCGAACAGATGCCAGGCCAGCGCCGCGAAAGCGTCGTCCAGGCTCATCTCGGCCGTCAGCTCGGGAGCCGGCAGGCTCAGGCTGTAACTGCCGGCATCGAACAGACGGTAGCCACGCTCGGCCTTGCTTATATCACAGGGCATCAGCGGCAGCTCGGCGGCCAGCTCGCAGGCCAACTCCAGCAGGGCTGCAGGCTCGCCCTGGCGCAGTTCCAGCTCCAGCTCGCAAATCTCTTCTTCGCCCTCGCCGGCGAACACCTTGCCCAGGTCCAGAGCGGCCTCGATGACCACCTTGGCCTTGCCGCGGCCCCAGGCGATCTCGGCCTTCTCGCGGACGAAGTCGGTGGTGAACAGCGGCTGCAGGGTTTTCTTGTCCAGCTCGGCCAGGCTGGCCGGCCAGCAGCTGTCGTCGAGCTTTTTCAGATCGAGCTTGGCCTTGCTCAGGTACCAGTCCCACTCGTTGCGCTCGGACAGGCCGGCAACGCTCTGGCCGCGGCTCTTCAGCGTCTGAATGAACTGCTCGCCATCACGGCGCAGGCGCAGGGCAACCTTGGCGCTGGCCAGGTCACGGTCCGGCGTATCGTAGTACTGATTGAACAGCTCGCCGCGCTGCCAGCCGCTCTTGTTGCGTTTCTTCAGCAGCGGGTGCTCGCGCAGGGCGGCCAGGGTGGCGCGGCTGGCGCGCAGTTTGATTTCGGTTTCTTTGACCATGGTCGAGAGCTAGATAGCCTTTTATGAAAATGTGACAGACCGATGACGCGCGCTGGCGAATGACGAATCCGGTCCCTATACTTGCGGCCTTCTCAAAACGGGGGCTTACCCTATGCCTATCAATCCCTTTGTCAGCCTGTTCGGCCGTTCACCCATCGGCCCCATGCAACAGCATATCGCCAAGGCCCACGAGTGCGCGGCGAACCTGGTTCCCTTCTTCGAGGCCATCATGGCCGAGGATTGGGCCAAGGTAGAACAGGTGCAACAGGAGATGTCCCGGCTGGAGCACGAGGCCGACAAGCTGAAGAAAAGCGTGCGCCTGCACCTGCCCAAGAGCCTGTTCCTGCCGGTGCCGCGTTCGGACCTGCTTGAGCTGCTCAGTGTACAGGACAAAGTCGCCAACCGTGCCAAGGACATCGCTGGTCTGATGCTCGGCCGGCAGATGGCTATTCCGCAGCCACTGCAGCCACTGGTGCGCACCTACGTACAGCGCAGTGTGGACGCCAGCGCCCAGGCGCTGAAGGCAATGAACGAATTGGACGAACTGCTCGAAACCGGTTTCGCCGGCCGCGAAGCAGTGCTGGTGGAAAACCTGATCGAGGAGCTCGGTTCGATCGAAAACGATACCGACCGCCTGCAGATCGAGGTACGCCGCAACCTGTTCAAGCTGGAGAAGGACCTTCCCCCGGTCGATGTGATGTTCCTCTATCAGATCATCGACTGGATCGGCGATGTCGCCGACCGTGCCCAACGAGTGGGCAACCGACTGGAACAACTGCTGGCGCGCTAAGCGCCAGTGTCCTTTCTGGGATCTACGGAAACTAATTTATGTCTCTGATTGCGGACTACGGGCTGGTTCTGCTCGTTCTTGCCTGCCTTTTCGGTTTTTTCATGGCCTGGGGTGTTGGAGCCAACGATGTAGCCAATGCTATGGGTACATCCGTTGGCTCGCGTGCACTTACCATCAAACAGGCGATCATCATCGCCATGGTCTTCGAGTTCGCCGGTGCCTACCTGGCCGGCGGCGAGGTGACCGAAACCATCAAGAATGGCATCGTCGATGCCAATCTGATCAGCCCCAACCTCATGGTGTTGGGCATGATGTCGGCTCTGTTAGCGGCAGGCACCTGGCTGCTGGTGGCGTCGATGCGCGGCTGGCCGGTGTCCACCACCCACACCATCGTCGGTGCGGTGATCGGTTTCGCCGCAGTCGGTGTATCGGTTGATGCCGTGCACTGGAGCGGCGTCGGCCCCATCGTCGCCAGCTGGGTCGTCACGCCGATGCTGGCCGGGACCATCTCCTTCTGCCTGTTCGTCAGCGTGCAGAAGCTGATCATCGACACCGACAATCCCTTCCTCAACGCCAAGCGTTACGTGCCGCTGTACATGTTCATCACCGGCTTCATGATTTCGCTGATGACCATGACCAAGGGTCTCAAGCATGTCGGCCTGAACCTCTCCAGCACCGAAGGCTTCCTGCTCTCGATCGGTATCGGCGTGCTGGTCATGCTGATCGGTATCGCGCTGCTCAGCCGCATTCATGTCGACGCCGAAGCTGACAAGGCTTTCCACTTCTCCAGCGTGGAGAAGGTGTTCGCCATCCTGATGATCTTCACCGCCTGCTCCATGGCCTTCGCTCATGGCTCCAACGACGTGGCCAATGCCGTTGGCCCGCTGGCGGCCATCGTCGGTGTGATCCAGAGTGGCGGTGACCTGGCCGCTGGCGACAAGTCGCTGGTACCGGGCTGGATTCTGCTGCTGGGCGCGCTGGGCATCGTGGTCGGCCTGGCGACCTACGGCTACAAGGTAATCGCCACCATCGGCAAGGAAATCACCGAGCTGACCCCCAGCCGCGGCTTCGCCGCCGAACTGGCCGCTGCTACCACCGTGGTCAGCGCCTCGGGCCTGGGTCTGCCGGTATCCACCACCCACACTCTGGTCGGCGCCATTCTCGGTGTCGGCCTGGCGCGCGGCATCGGTGCGCTGAACCTGGGTATGATCGGCAAGATCTTCCTGTCCTGGATTATCACCCTGCCGGCCGGTGCGATCCTGTCGA
Organism: Ectopseudomonas mendocina; assembly: GCF_007049795.1. Classification (GTDB taxonomy): domain Bacteria; phylum Pseudomonadota; class Gammaproteobacteria; order Pseudomonadales; family Pseudomonadaceae; genus Aquipseudomonas; species Aquipseudomonas mendocina_D. The sequence goes on along the minus strand of NZ_SCFY01000003.1, from coordinate 264,191 downwards.
TCATCTTCTTCTTCATCCTGCGCGCGCTGTTCGGCGGGGTCTGATCCCGGCCTGACGGTTTCCCCTGAGGTTGGATGCCCCTATGATTGGGGCTCCGACCCAGGAGATCGCCGATGCCCTTGCCGTCCTTCCGAGAGCAGTTCGCCGCGCTGATCGCAGCGCCCTCGGTGAGCTGCACCCAGCCCAACTGGGACCAGAGCAACGCGCCTGTCATCGAGCTGCTTGCCGCTTGGCTCGGTGACCTGGGCTTCACCTGCGAAACCCAGCAGATCGCCCCGGGCAAGTTCAATCTTCTCGCCAGTTATGGCTCCGGCCCGGGTGGTCTGGTGCTGGCTGGGCACAGCGATACTGTGCCCTTCGATGCGGCCCTGTGGCAGACCGATCCGCTCAAGCTGAGCGAAGTGGGCGACCGCTGGGTGGGGCTGGGCAGTTGCGACATGAAGGGTTTTTTCGCCCTGGCTATCGAAGCCGTGCGGCCGCTGCTTGATCAGCCTTTCCAGCAACCGTTGTTGATCCTTGCTACTTGTGATGAAGAAAGCTCCATGGCTGGCGCCCGCGCCCTGGCCGAGGCCGGGCGGCCGCTTGGCCGTGCGGCGGTGATCGGCGAGCCGACCGGCCTCAAACCCATCCGCCTGCACAAGGGCGTGATGATGGAGCGTATCGATATTCTCGGGCGCAGCGGTCACAGCTCCGACCCGAGTCTCGGGCATAGCGCGCTGGAGGCCATGCAGGACGTGATGGGTGAGCTGCGTGGCCTGCGTGCGCAGTGGCAGCGCGAATTCAACAACCCGCAATTCGGCGTGCCACAGCCGACGCTCAACCTCGGTTGTATCCACGGCGGCGACAATCCCAATCGCATCTGCGGGCAATGTGCGCTGGAGTTCGACCTGCGCCCATTGCCGGGCATGGACCCGGAGCAGTTGCGTGAGGCCATTCGCGGCAAGCTGCAGCCGCTGGCGCTCAAGCATCAGGTACGCATCGACTATGGTCCGCTGTTCCCCGAAGTGCCGCCATTCGAGCAGCGTGCCGATGCCGAGCTGGTACGTCTGGCCGAGCGGCTGACCGGGCACAGCGCGCAGGCGGTGGCATTCGGCACCGAAGCGCCTTATCTTCAGCGCCTTGGCTGCGAGACGCTGGTGCTCGGCCCCGGCGATATCGACTGTGCGCACCAGCCCGGGGAACACCTGGAGCTGGCCCGTATCGAACCAACTGTGGCGATACTGCGCCAACTGATCCAACACTACTGCCTGACCCGGAGTGACGACGTGCAGCGACGATGAGAGCGACTCTCTAACCGAACATGACGGCTATGCCCGTCCTACGTCTCGACGCTAATGGATTGCTCATGCACGACTACGTCACCTGGTTACGCCACGCTTCGCCTTACATCAACGCCCATCGCGACTGCACCTTCGTGGTCATGCTGCCGGGCGAGGGTGTTGCCCATCCGAATTTCGCCAATATCGTCCACGACCTGGTGTTGCTGCACAGCCTCGGCGTGCGCCTGGTGCTGGTGCATGGCTCGCGCCCGCAGATTGAGGCGCGCCTCGCTGCCCGTGGCCTGACCCCGCATTACCATCGCGACCTGCGCATCACCGACGCACCGACCTTGGAATGCGTGATCGATGCCGTCGGCCAGCTGCGCATCGCCATCGAGGCGCGTCTGTCGATGGACATGGCGGCCTCGCCGATGCAGGGTTCGCGCTTGCGCCTGACCAGCGGCAACTTCGTCACCGCGCGGCCGATCGGTGTGGTCGATGGCGTCGACTACCACCACACCGGCGAAGTACGGCGCATCGACCGCAAGGGTATCAACCGCCAGCTCGACGAGCGCAGTATCGTGCTGCTGTCGCCGCTGGGGTATTCGCCGACCGGGGAAATCTTCAATCTGGCCTGCGAGGACGTCGCCACCCGCGCCGCCATCGACCTGGGCGCGGACAAGCTGCTGCTGTTCGGCGCCGAGGATGGCCTGCTCGACGAAAACGGCAAGCTGGTGCGCGAACTGCGTCCGCAGCAGGTGCCGGCGCATCTGGCGCGCCTGGGCAGCAACTATCAGGGCGAGCTACTCGATGCCGCCGCTGAAGCCTGTCGCGGCGGCGTGAAGCGCAGCCACATCGTCAGCTATGCCACCGATGGTGCGCTGCTCAGCGAACTGTTCACCCGTACCGGCAACGGCACCCTGGTGGCCCAGGAGCAGTTCGAGTCCCTGCGCGAGGCGACCATCGAGGATGTCGGTGGCTTGATCGAGCTGATCAGCCCGCTGGAAGAGCAGGGGATTCTGGTGCGCCGTTCGCGCGAGGTGCTGGAGCGCGAGATCGAGCAGTTCAGTATCGTCGAGCGCGAAGGCCTGATCATCGCCTGCGCGGCGCTTTATCCCATCGCCGATTCCGACTGTGGCGAGCTGGCCTGCCTGGCGGTCAATCCCGATTACCGCCATGGCGGCCGTGGCGACGAGTTGCTGGAACGCATCGAGGCCAGGGCGCGGGCGCAGGGGATCAAGACCCTGTTCGTGCTCACCACCCGCACCGCCCACTGGTTCCGCGAGCGCGGCTTCGAGCCGAGCAGCGTCGAGCGCATGCCCACCGCGCGAGCATCGCTGTACAACTACCAGCGCAATTCGAAGGTGTTCGAGAAGGCGTTGTAGGCGAGGCGAGAGCAGGCTGCAATTGTAGGAGCGGATTTATCCGCGAGTTTCGCGGCTGAAGCCGCTCCTACACTGGAGCGATGCGGGAGGCCAAGGCCGAGCATGTAGCCGCGACGGGTTCACCGCTCGCGGCTAAAGCCCCTCCCACAATGCGTTCAGAGTGTCAGGCGCTGTGCTGCTGCAAGCGCATCTGCTCGAAGCCGTCGTCCCAGCCGGCTTCCCACGCTGCTGCGGGGATTTCGTCCGGGTAGGGTTGTCGCGTTCGGGCCTGGCCAGTGAGGCCGGCCATATAACCTTGCTGGTAGGCCTTGGTCAGGCTCTCCAGGCTCCATTGCGGCGTGGCGTCATTGGCCATGGGCGCTGCTCGTCTATCGTCCTTTACCCGGCAATGCTAGCTGGCCGAGCGGCCATAGGTATGGCCGCCCATCCTGGCTTTTGCTCCGCTGGTTTGCTTTGTGACGCAGTCGACGCTTCGTCGCCCGTGCAACCGGGCACGTAGAGTGCGTCGCACGCACCGCGGTTACCCGGTGCGTATAGGTGCGCGCGGCCCTGGCTGCGTTGAGACCTAAACGGCCAGCGCCAGGATGCTCGCCTGATAGGCCGCGACGAAGGCGTCGAAATCGCCTGTGGGCTGCGCTTCCAGCTCCGCCTGCGCGGCCAGCGAGTCGTGCGCGGCCTGTTCGAAAGCCTGCTGCTGCTGTGGGCTGAGCGGCTGAGCGCGGAAGTACTCGGCGTGACGCAGGCTCTGCTGCAGGGCGAACTCGGTAAAGCTCTTGCCCTGACGCAGAATCGCCAGTACCTGTGCCGACGGCGTCATTTCCACATCCGCGACCTTGGCTTGCTGCTGCGCCAGGGCCTCGACGTGCGCATTGCCGTCCTGGCTGCGATCGAGCAGTTCGGCCAACGGCAGGATGCGCTCAAGCAGTTCGCTGGCCCAGACTTTGAGTTCTACCTGCTGGCTACCTTTCTGCAGGTGCAGGCCGGGACGCCGCCCCTCCTTGACTACTTTGAGGAAGTTGCTGGTGCAACTGCTGCACTCGCCGTTCTCCAGCAGCGGGCTGTCTTCCAGGGCACAGAACAGCAGGAACGCGTCGATGAAGCGCGCCTGCGCCACGTCGATGCCCAGCGGCAGGAAGGGGTTGATGTCGAGGCAGCGTACTTCCACGTATTGCACGCCACGGCTCATCAGCGCCTGGATCGGTCGCTCGCCGCTGTAGGTGACGCGTTTCGGACGGATGCTCGAGTAGTACTCGTTCTCGATCTGCAGGATGTTGGTGTTCAGCTGCAGCCATTCGTCGCCGCGCTTGGTTCCTGCCTCGACATAGGCCGGGTAGGGCGTGCCCACCGCCAGGCGCAGGCTGTCAGTGTAGCTGGCCAGGTCGTTGTAGCAGGGGGTCAGGCCGGACTGTGCGCTGCTCTGGTAGCCCAGGTCGCTCATGCGCAGGCTGGTGGCGTAGGGCAGGTACAGGGTGCCTGCGTCCAGTTCCTGAAGCTGGTGCGGGCGGCCACGCATGAAGCCTTTGTCCAGCGCCGGCGAGGCACCGAACAGGTACATCAGCAGCCAGCTGTAGCGACGGAAGTTGCGGATCAGGGCGATATAGCGGGCCGACTGATAGTCACGCGCACTCTGTTCGTTGCCTTCGCTCTGCTGTTGCAGCTGCCACAGCCCCTCGGGCAGGGAGAAGTTGTAGTGAATGCCGGCGATGCACTGCATGGTCTTGCCGTAACGCAGTGCCAGGCCCTTGCGGTATACGTACTTGAGGCGGCCGATGTTGGAGCTGCCGTAGCGAGCGATGGGAATCGTCTCTTCGTCCGGCAGAGGGCAGGGCATCGACGGGCTCCACAGCAGTTCGTCATTGAGCTTGTCGTAGGCGAAACGGTGGATGTCTTCCAGTTCGGCGAGGGTGGCGGCCGGATCGTTGGCGGTGCCGGTGATGAACTCCAGCAGCGACTCGGAATAATCGGTGGTGATCTGCGCATGGGTCAGCGCCGAGCCCAGCGCCTGAGGGTGCGGGGTCAGGGCCAGCTGGCCGTCGCGATCGACGCGCAGGCATTCGCGCTCGATGCCGTGCAGACACTCACCCAGCAGGGACAGGTTGGCCGGCTCGCCGAGCTGAGCCAGGCGGCGGGAGAGAAGATCGCTCAAGATGCAATTCCTAACTGGGCAGTCGCCACAATATGGGGATCGCCCCTGCACTCTGCAAGGGGCGAACGGTTTACCAGATTAGACCAGCACGAGCGGCGCCGATTACACGCAGGCGAAGGTGCCTTGTGCCTTGGCGACCAGCTTGTCGCCCTGCAGCACTTCGGCTTCCACCACCTGGGTACGGCGCCCAGCGTGCAGCACCTTGGCATGGCACAGCACGCTACCCTCGGACACCGGGCGGATGTAGTTGATCTTGCACTCCAGGGTCACGCTGCTCGGGCCGCCATCGCCCAGGCTGTGGCTGGCCTGGCCCATGGCGGTGTCGATCAGCGAGAACAGCGCGCCGCCGTGCAGCTTGCCGTGCAGGTTGCGCAGCTCGTCGGTGAGTGTCAGGCGCACGCGGGCCTCGCCGCCGCCGACCTGGAGAATTTCCAGGCCAAGCAGGCGGGAAAAGGCGCTGCTGGCGCCTACGTTGTCGGTGTTGTCGGTCATATTCATTTCTTCAACTGCTTGGCGTTGGCGAACAGGGCGGCCATGCCGCCGGTGGCAGGTGCCGGTTTGTCCTGGCTGGAGTGGCGTTCGCTGCGTGGGCTATTGCCGCCGCGGTTGCCAGCGCGCGACTGGCCGCCACGTGCCCCTTCGACTTTCTCGCCGGGGGTATCGCCCATGCGCATGGACAGGGCGATACGGTTACGCGGGATGTCCACTTCCATCACCTTGACCTTGACCACGTCGCCGGCCTTGACCGCCTCGTGCGGGTCCTTGATGAACTTCTCCGACAGCGCGCTGATGTGCACCAGGCCGTCCTGGTGCACGCCGATGTCGACGAATGCACCGAAGTTGGTGACGTTGGTCACCACGCCTTCGAGCACCATGCCCAGCTTGAGGTCATTGAGGGTTTCCACGCCTTCCTGGAACTCGGCGGTCTTGAACTCCGGACGCGGGTCGCGGCCGGGTTTGTCGAGTTCCTTGAGGATGTCGCCGACGGTGACCAGGCCGAAGCGCTCATCGGTGAACTGGGCCGGATCGAGGCGCTTGAGGAAGCTCGAGTCGCCGATCAGCGAGCGGATGTCGCGGCCGGTGTCCTGGGCGATGCGCTCAACCAGCGGGTAGGTTTCCGGGTGCACCGCGGAGGCGTCCAGCGGGTTGTCGCCGCTCATCACGCGGAGGAAGCCTGCAGCCTGTTCGAAGGTCTTCTCGCCCAGGCGCGGTACCTTCTTCAGCTCGGCGCGCGAGGCGAAGGCGCCGTTGGCGTCGCGGTACTGCACGATGTTCTGCGCCAGGGTCGCGTTGAGGCCGGAGATGCGTGCCAGCAGGGCGGCAGAGGCGGTGTTCACATCCACGCCGACGGCGTTCACGCAGTCTTCCACCACCGCGTCCAGGCTACGCGCCAGCTTGAGCTGCGATACGTCGTGCTGGTATTGGCCGACGCCGATGGATTTCGGGTCGATCTTCACCAGCTCGGCCAGCGGGTCCTGCAGGCGGCGGGCGATGCTGACTGCGCCACGCAGGGAGACGTCGAGATCGGGGAATTCGCGGGCGGCCAGTTCCGAGGCCGAGTACACCGAGGCGCCGGCCTCGGAGACCATCACCTTGGTCAGTTTCAGGCCCGGTACTTTCTTGATCAGTTCGGCGGCCAGCTTGTCGGTCTCGCGGCTGGCGGTGCCGTTGCCGATGGAGATCAGGTCGACGCCATGCTTGGCGCAGAGCTTGGCGAGGATGGCCAGGGTGCCGTCCCAGTCGTTGCGCGGCGCGTGCGGGTAGACGGTGGCGGTTTCCAGCACCTTGCCGGTGGCGTCGACCACCGCCACCTTGCAGCCGGTGCGCAGGCCCGGATCGAGCGCCAGGGTGGCGCGCGGGCCGGCCGGGGCAGCCAGCAGCAGGTCGTGCAGGTTGCGGGCGAAGACGCTGATCGCCTCGTCCTCGGCCTTTTCGCGCAGCTCGCCGAGCAGGTCGGTTTCCAGGTGGTTGTACAGCTTGACCTTCCAGGTCCAGCGCACCACCTCGGCCAGCCACTTGTCGGCGGCACGGCCTTGCGCGCTGATACCGAAGCGCTCGCCGATCATCAGCTCGCACGGATGCATGGCGCCGGGCAGCTCTTCGCCGACCTTCAGGCTGGCGCTGAGAATGCCTTCGTTGCGCCCGCGGAAAATCGCCAGCGCACGGTGCGACGGCACGCCCTTGAGCGCTTCGTCGTGTTCGAAGTAGTCGCTGAACTTGGCACCTTCGTTTTCCTTGCCCGGCACCAGGCGAGCACTGAGGGTGGCGTTGTCCTTGAGGAAGCTGCGCAGCTTGTCCAGCAGCGCGGCGTCTTCGGCAAAGCGCTCCATGAGGATGTACTTGGCGCCTTCGAGCACGGCCTTGACGTCGGCGAAGCCCTTTTCGGCGTCGATGAAGCGCTCGGCTTCCTGCTCGGGCGCGAGATTCGGGTCGTTGAACAGTGTATCGGCCAGCTCGCCGAGGCCGGCTTCCAGGGCGATCTGGCCTTTGGTGCGGCGCTTTTGCTTGTACGGTAGGTAGAGGTCTTCGAGGCGCGTCTTGGTGTCGGCCAGGTTGATCTCGCGCTTGAGTTCGGGGGTCAGCTTGCCCTGCTCCTCGATGCTGGCGAGGATCGCCGTACGGCGTTCGTCGAGCTCGCGCAGGTAGCGCAGGCGCTCTTCCAGGTGGCGCAGCTGGGTATCGTCGAGGCTGCCGGTCACTTCTTTACGATAACGGGCGATGAAGGGCACCGTGGAGCCTTCGTCGAGCAGGGCGACGGCGGCGGCAACCTGTTGCGGGCGCACGCCCAGTTCATCGGCGATACGGTTGTTGATGCTATCCATATGAAAACTACCCACTGAAGCGACAGGGCGGCCGCAAAGACGCTGGCCAGACACGAAAGCGGCGCATTATAAACACCGCATTCGCGAGAGCTGCGAACCGTTGGGGAAAAATCTGCTAACAATGGCTAAAGCGCCCACCCATGCGCCTGAGCGATAATGCCGCCACTTGCCGTCCTCAGTACGGCTGTCCAAGGAGACGCCATGACCCAGTCCGCTGCCCCTGTCGCCGAAGGCGAGAAGATCCTCATCGTCGATGACGACGCCCGCCTGCGCCGCTTGCTCGAGCGCTTCTTCGATGAGCAGGGCTACCGGGTTCGCGCAGTGGAGAACGTCGAGCAGATGGATCGTCTGCTGGCGCGCGAGCTGTTCAATCTGGTGGTGCTGGACCTGATGTTGCCCGGCGAAGACGGCCTTTCTGCTTGCCGCCGCTTGCGCGAAGCGGGCAACCAGATGCCGATCATCATGCTCACCGCCAAAGGCGATGAGTCCAGTCGTATCCAGGGCCTGGAACTGGGTGCTGACGACTACCTGGCCAAACCCTTCAACCCGCGTGAGCTGCTGGCGCGGATCAAGGCGGTGCTGCGCCGTCAGGCGCCGGTGGTGCCGGGTGCGCCGGGTAGCGAGGACGAAAGCGTCAGCTTCGGCGAGTACGAATTGTCCCTGGCCACCCGCGAGCTGAAGAAGGGTGAGGAAGTGCATATGCTCACCACCGGCGAGTTCGCTGTGCTCAAAGCGCTGGTGCAGCATGCGCGCGAGCCGCTGACCCGCGACAAGCTGATGAACCTGGCCCGTGGCCGCGAATGGGATGCGCTGGAGCGCTCCATCGACGTGCAGATCAGCCGCCTGCGTCGCCTGATCGAGCCGGACCCGTCCAAGCCGCGCTATATCCAGACTGTCTGGGGTGTGGGTTACGTGTTCGTTCCCGACGGCAACAAGTGACCTGTAGGAGCGAGCGCCGCTCGCGAATCGAAGCCACATTTTCGCGAGCAGCGCTCGCTCCTTCGGTTATGTGTTGATGAAAGCCCCCTACTGGTTCCCGCAAAGCTTCTTCGCCCGCACCCTGTGGCTGGTGCTGGTGGTCGTGCTGTTCTCCAAGGCACTGACCCTGGTGTACCTGATGATGAACGAGGATGTACTGGTCGACCGCCAGTACAGCCACGGCGCGGCGCTGACCTTGCGCGCCTACTGGGCAGCCAACCCTGATGATCGCGACCACATCGCCCAGGCCGCCGGACTCAAGCGCATCCCGCGGGACAAGGTGCCAGCCAGCGAGCAGCACTGGCCCTACAGCGAGATCTTCCAGCGGCAGATGCAAACCGAGCTGGGCCCCGATACCGAAACCCACGTGCGTGCCACCACGCCGCCGGCGCTGTGGGTGCACGCGCCGAGCCTTGGCGACGGCTGGGTACGGGTGCCGATGTATCCGCATCCGCTGCGTGGCCAACGCATCTGGAGCGTACTTGGCTGGTTCCTTGGTATCGGCCTGCTGTCCACGGCCGCCGCCTGGATCTTCGTGCGCCAGCTCAATGCGCCGCTCAAGCGCCTGGTTTATGCGGCTCGCCAGCTTGGTCAGGGGCGCAGCGTGCGCCTGCCGGTGGGTGATACGCCAAGCGAGATGACCGAGGTGTACCGTGCCTTCAACCAGATGGCCGAGGACGTCGAACAGGCCGGACGCGAACGCGAACTGATGCTGGCCGGTGTTTCTCATGATCTGCGCACGCCGCTGACTCGCCTGCGGCTGGCCCTGGAATTCATGGATAACGACACCGAGCTCACCGACGACATGGTGCGCGATATCGAGGACATGGACGCCATTCTCGATCAGTTCCTCGCCTTCATCCGCGACGGCCGCGACGAGCCGGTGGAGGAGCTGGACTTCTCCGAACTGGTGCGCGAAACCCTGGCACCCTACAACCAGAATGGCGAGCGCGTGCGTTTGTGCCTCGAGCCGATCCCGCCGTTCCCGCTGCGCCGCGTTTCGACCAAGCGGCTGCTGACCAATCTGGTGGAGAACGCCCTCAATCACGGCGGTGGTGATGCCGTCGAGGTGGTCGCCAGCCTAGCCGGCGACCACAACGCGCCTTATGTGGTGCTGAGCGTGCTGGACCGTGGCAACGGTATCGATCCGGCCGAGTTGGACAGCATCTTCAACCCCTTCATTCGCGGTGATCGGGCGCGTGGTGGGCGCGGCACCGGCCTGGGTCTGGCCATCGTCAAACGCATCGCGGCGCTGCATGGTGGTAGCGTCGAGTTGCGCAACCGCTCCGGCGGCGGCCTGGAGGCGCGGGTACGCCTGCCGCTCGGCCTGCTGCTACCGCGCGACGCGGTGTAGCAGACGACCGACCGTCCTGGCGGCGGTCTGTGTGCTGGCAATATGCTGCCAAGGGCTCTGGCGCTGGGCTATGCTGTGCCAGCGCATCAACTCGAGGCCTGCATGCCCGCCGCCTTCCCCGACCGCTTGCCCAACTGGACCTGGTGGCTGCCGCTGCCGATTTTCCATCTGGCAACCTGGATTTCCCTGGCGACCCGCCTGAATGACGGGGTGGCGTTGTGTTACCTGCCCATGGTGCTCGGCCTTGCCATGTGCCTGTGGTGGGGCCCGCGGGTGCTGCCTGCGTTGTACCTCAATGCTCTGTTCTGCGTGCCGTTATGGGGCCTGCCCTGGCAGTTGGCGCCGCTCTATGCCTTGCCGGAAACCGCCGCCGTCGCGCTGGGCTGGTGGCTGTTGCGACGTCAGCCTTTCGACCCCGCCCTGGGGCGCTTGAGTGATCTGCTCCGATTCCTCGCCTTCGCTGTGTTGATGCCGAGCACGCTGGTGGCGCTCGGCTTGCAGAGCAACCTGTGGCTGACTGGTTTCCAGACCAGCGAGCAGTGGGTGCAAGCCAGTTTGTCGGTCTGGTTGGGCGATACCATCAATATGCTCGCGTTGACGGCGCCCCTGCTGGCGTTCTGTACCCCACTGCTGCGCGCCCGCGGCTGGACCCACGCGCCGGTGGACAATGCCGCGCCAACGCTGAACATCAGTCGCTCGCCAACTGGCTGGTTGTTGGCCACTGGGGTGTTTCTGGTACTGATGCTGCTCAGCACCAGCCTACCGGCTCAGTTCGCTCTGCCGCTGCTTGGTCTGAGCATGCTGGTCCTGGCGCTACGACACGCCTTTGCTGGTGCTCTGTATGGCGTGCTGCTGGTGTACGCCGCGACTCTGCCGCTACCGCTGCTGCGCGACAGCCTGAGTTTCGGCGAGCTGGATCTGCAGCGTGACCAGCTGCACTTCGCGGTGGTGCTGCTGATGGGGGCTACCTTGCTGGTGGGCCGTGTGCTCGGCGACCTGCGTCAGGCGCTGGCGCGCAGCGCGCAGATGCAGCAGCAACTGGCCCGCGCCAACCTGGCGATAGAGGCCAGCCCGCTGGGCGTGACTATCGCCGATGTGCGCCAGGAGGACATGCCATTGGTGTACTGCAATTCCGCATTCAGCCAGATAACCGGCTACAGCGCCGAGGAGGCGTTAGGGCGCAACTGCCGTTTCCTGCTCGGCCAGGACCGCGCCCAGCTGGAGTTGCAACCGTTGCGCCGTGCCTTGCGAGAGGGGCGCAGCGGCCATGCGGTGGTGCGTAACTATCGCAAGGACGGCAGGCCGTTCTGGAACGAGGTGGTGTTGGCGCCAATGCGCGACGACCAGGGCATCAGCCATTTCGTCGGGCTGCAGCACGATGTCACCGAGCGCGTCGAACTGGCGGCCAAGGTCGAGCTGCAGCGCTCGCAATTACTGCGTCAGAGCCATCTGTTCAGCCAGACCGAAGACATCGCCAGTCTGGGGGGCTGGGTGCTGGAGATCAGCGACTACGGCATGTCTTGGAGCGATGGCTGCTACCGCATCGTCGACCGTGATATCCAGCAAGGGCCGCCTGACCTGCAGCAAGTGCTGGATTACTACGATACGCCGAGCCAGGCACTGATCATGCAGACGCTGCAGGCCGCGCTCAGCGGCATGGACGACCTGGATATCGAGGTGCGCCTGGCGGCGCGTCTGGGCGGACGCCTGGTGCGCCTGCGCGGCATGGCCGAACGCGATGAAGACGGCAGCCTGGTGCGCATCTATGGCGTGGTGCAGGACATCAGCGAGCGCAAACGCACCGAGTCGCAACTGCGCGAGCGTGACGAGCGGCTGCACCTGTTCTTCGAGGCGCCGCTGATCGGCATGGCACTGACCACCCAGAGCTTTGGCTGGGAGGAGGTCAACCAGAAGCTGTGCAGCATCCTCGGCCGCAGTCGTGACGAATTGCTCGCCAGCAGTTGGCGCGAGCTGTCGCACCCGGATGATCTGCCGGTCGAACAGGCCCATGTCGAGCAGGTGCTGCTGGGCAGCAGCGATGGCTTCGAAATGGACAAGCGCTTCCTGCGTGCCGATGGCCTGGTGGTCTTCACGCGTGTCAGCCTGCGCGCCGTACGTGGTAGCGGCCGGCAGACACTGTTCCTGCTGCTGGTCGAGGACATCAGTGCGCGGCGCGAAGCCGAGGCGCGCTATCGAACGCTGGTCGAGCATGCGCCCGAGGCGATCCTGCTGTTCAATCCTGAGGGCGGTATCGTCGAATGTAACGAGAACGCCTTGAGCCTGTTCCGCTATCGCCGCGATGAGCTACTCGGCAAGTCGATTCAGAGCATCAGCCCGGTGTGTCAGGCCGATGGTCGGCTGTCCTCCCGCGCTGGCAAGGCCTTCCTGCGCCGCGCCATCGCCGGTGAAGCGCCGGTATTCGAATGGAACCATCGCGACAGCGCCGGTCGCCAGTTGCCCTGCGAGGTGCGCCTGGTACGCATGCCGGGGGAGAACCTGCTGATTCGCGCCAGCGTCACCGACATCTCCGAGCGCCAGCGCTATCAGCGCGAGATTGAGCGCCTGGCCTACAGCGACGAACTCACCGGCCTGCCCAATCGCCGGCTGCTGCTCGATCGCCTGCAACATGCCATGGACCGGGAGAATCGCGAGGGCAGCCTGGGCGCGCTGCTGTTCATCGATCTGGATCATTTCAAGACGGTCAACGACAGCCTGGGCCATCTGGTTGGCGATGCACTGCTGGTCGAAGTGACCACACGCCTGGCTGCCGAATTGCGTACTGAAGACACCCTGGCGCGCCTCGGTGGTGATGAGTTCGTGGTGCTGCTCGAAGCCCTGGGGCATGAGCCGCAAGTGGTTGCCGAGCAAGCTGCGGCAGTGGGAGAGAAATTGTTGCGTGGCCTGCAGGGCAGTTGCCTGATCGACGGTCATGAGCTGGCGATCAGCGCCAGTATCGGCATCGCCCTGCATCCACTGGGCCTGCAGCAGGCCTCGGACATTCTCAAGCAGGCCGATACCGCCATGTACCGGGCCAAGCATGCCGGGCGCAACGCCCTGCATTTCTTCGCCCCGGAGATGCAGGTTGCCATCGACCAACGCCTGCAGTTGCAGAGCGAGCTGCGCCAGGCCATCGCGCGCCAGCAACTGCAGCTGGTGTTCCAGCCACAGCTGATGCTGGCTGACAACAGCGTGGCGGGCGCCGAGGTGTTGCTGCGCTGGATGCACCCGGAGCGCGGTGAGATCGGTCCGGATCAGTTTATCCCGCTGGCCGAGGAAACCGGGCTGATCCAGGACATTGGCCAGTGGGTGCTGGAGCAGGCCTGTGCGGCGCTGGCGCGCTGGCAGGCGCAATGGCCGCGACTGGTGCTGGCGGTCAATCTCAGCCCGCGTGAGCTGCGTCAGGCGGGCTGCGTGGAGCGAGTCGAGCAGTGCCTGCGCGCTTACGGTGTATCGGGGCAGTCGCTGGAGCTGGAAATCACCGAAGGCGTGCTGCTCGAAGACGTCGAGCGCTGCATCGGCAACATGCAGCAGCTCAAGGCGCAGGGCGTACGCTTCGCCATCGACGACTTCGGCACGGGCTACTCGTCGTTGACCTATCTCAAGCGTCTGCCGCTGGATCGGCTGAAGATCGACCGCAGTTTCGTCGCCGATCTGGACGGCGAGGCGAGCGGGCGCATGCTGGTGCAGACCATCCAGATGATCGCGCGCAACCTGGGCCTGGAATGCGTGGCCGAAGGGATCGAGCACGACAGCCAGCTGGCGCTGCTGCGCGAGCAGAACTGTACATTGGGACAGGGCTATCTGTTCGGTCGGCCGATGGCCGAGGCCGAGTTTCTCGCCTGGATGCAGGCGCGTCAGCGCTGAGCGGGTTACCAGCTCAGGTTGCCGCCGCTCAAACGTGCACGCTGACCGTAGGGCCAAGGGTAGTTGACGTCACCGTGCCCGCTGGGCAGATCGCCGTACAGTGGCACGCCCAGCGGCGCCAGGTACTCGCCGATGATCTGCTCCATGCTGTGCTGCACGCCGCGTCGCGGGCAGTCGGTGAAACTGCCCAGGCACACCGCGCGTGGTCTTTGCCCGGCGAAACTGTGCAGCAACTGCCAGAGGCTGCGCTCGAGGCGGTAGTAGGGCTCACCGACGTCTTCCAGGATCAGGATCGAATCCTCGGCCAGGCGCAGCTCGGCCGCCGTCCCGCAGACGCTGGCCAGGGCCGTGAGATTGCCGCCCTGCAAGGTGCCCTCGACGACATGTTGTGGACCACTGATATGGCGCAGCGGCAACTGCCGGTGCTGGCCTTTGAGCAGGCTCCACAGCGCCTGCATCGAAGTCAGGCGCTCACGTTGGCCGCCGGGCGCCGACAGCGTCTGATGGCCGAGCGCAGTAGCCACGGGACCATGAATGGCTGGCAGCCCCCGTTGGGCAAAGGCCTCTAGCAGAATCGACAGATCGGAGAAGCCGATCAGCGGCCGTGGGCTGGCCTGGCTTAGCAGCGCCCAGTCGATATCCGCCACCAATTGTGCGCAGCCGTAGCCGCCACGCAGGCACCAGACGGCGCTGATATCCGCCAGGGTGAAGGCCTGGTGCAGGTCGTCCAGGCGTTGCTCCGGCGTGCCCGCCAGGTAACGATGGCGGGCGCGCACGTGCTGGCCCAGGTGATAGCGCACGCCGAGCACGTCGAGCTGCGCCAGGGTCGCTTCCAGTACGTCTTCGGCAATCGCCGCCGCGGGGGCGATCAGCGCCAGGCGGCCGTCGAACACTGGGCTCATCCGCGCCCTCGGGTGCGGGTCTGGCCGGGCTCTGCGTTCTTTTCCAGGTATTGGATGATCATGCCGGCGACATCCTTGCCGGTGGTGGTCTCGATACCTTCCAGGCCAGGCGAGGAGTTCACCTCCATCACCAGCGGGCCATGGTTGGAGCGCAGGATGTCGACACCGGCGACGTTGAGGCCCATGACCTTGGCCGCGCGCACCGCCGTCATACGCTCCTCCGGGGTGATCTTGATCAGGCTGGCGCTGCCGCCGCGGTGCAGGTTGGAGCGGAACTCGCCAGCCTTGGCCTGGCGCTTCATCGCGGCAATCACCTTGTCACCGACCACGAAGCAGCGAATGTCGGCGCCGCCGGCCTCCTGGATGTATTCCTGGACCATGATGTCCTGCTTGAGGCCGAGGAAGGCCTCGATCACCGACTCTGCTGCCTTGTGCGTTTCGGCCAGTACCACGCCCATGCCCTGGGTACCTTCCAGCACCTTGATCACCAGCGGCGCGCCACCCACCATCTGGATCAGGTCGGGAATGTCGTCGGGGGAGTGGGCGAAGCCGGTCACCGGCAGGCCGATGCCCTTGCGCGACAGCAGTTGCAGGGCGCGCAGCTTGTCGCGCGAACGGCTGATGGCCACCGACTCGTTGAGCGGGTAGACGTCCATCATCTCGAACTGTCGCAGCACCGCGCAGCCATAGAAAGTCACCGAGGCGCCGATACGCGGGATCACTGCGTCGAAGCCGTCCATGGCCTGGCCGCGATAGTGGATCTGCGGTTTGTGGCTGGCGATGTTCATGTAGGCGCGCAGGGTGTCGATCACCACCATTTCATGGCCCCGTTGCTGGCCGGCCTCCACCAGACGGCGGGTGGAATACAGGCGCGGGTTGCGCGACAGCACGGCGATCTTCATTGGGCACCTGGAAGGGCAGAGGAAAGTGAGGGTTTGTCCTGCACATAGCTGAGTGCCGGATTGACCACCAGTTGGCCGGTGATCAGCGCCTTGGAGCCAAGTAGTACGCGATAACGCATGGTCTTGCGACAGGCCAGGGTGAATTCCACCGGCCACAGCAGATCACCGAGGGCCAGGTGGGTGCGGATTACATAGCGGCTCTGCGCCTGGCCATTGGAACTCTTGATACGTTTGACCGAGACCAGCGGCGCCTCGCAACGGTGGCGGCGCTGCACCTGAGTGCCGAGGTAGGCAGTGAAGCGTACCCAGTCCTCGCCGTCACGCTGGAACGGCTGGATGTCGCTGGCGTGCAGGCTCGAGGTGCTGGCGCCGGTGTCGATCTTGGCGCGCAGGCCGATGATGCCGAGCTCAGGCAGATTGATCCACTCACGCAGGCCGATCACGCTGAGCTGGTCGAAAGTCTTCAAGGTGAGAGTGTCCCCTGCGGCCGACAACGCCTATGATTCCGCGCATTCTAGTTGTGTCGTGTGACAACTGCATCTGCCGCGCGTGCGAATAGCTGAACCCTTCAGAGAGTGAGATGAGCGAAAAAGACGACGACAAGATCCGCCTGGACAAATGGCTGTGGGCGGCACGCTTCTTCAAGACGCGCGCCCTGTGCAAGGCGGCTATAGAAGGTGGCAAGGTCCACCATCGTGGCGAGCGCTGCAAGCCGGGCAAGGAGCCGAAGATCGGTGATGAGTACGTGCTGCGCACCGGCTTCGATGAACGCACCGTGGTCGTGCTGGCATTATCCAGCGTCCGCCGTGGTGCGCCCGAGGCGCAACTGCTGTATCGCGAGACGGAAGAAAGTATCGCCCGCCGCGAGCAGGCCGCGGCCATGCGCAAAGCTGGCGCCGTGGGTATGCAGACCGATGGTCGACCGAGCAAGAAGCAACGCCGGCAGATCCATCAGTTCAACGAGCAGCAGGAAGGTGGGCTGCGCCACCCCTGGGCGGATGAGGATTAGGCGCAAGCCTGTGGGAGCGAGCTCTGCTCACGAATGCGAGCTGCGGTAAAGCTTCGCGAGAGAGCTCGCTCTCACTTTCTCGTTCAGCGTCCGCTGACGATGCTCATGCGGCCCAGCAGTGGCAGTTTGGCCAGGCGCGAAGTGATCGGCAGGGTGACCTTCTCCAGCCATTCGCTGGCGTGATAACCCAGCGGGGTGTAGCAGCTCCAGGCCAGGGCCAGCAGGCTGAGGAATACGCCGCCGACGAAGGCATCCGCCCCCCAGTGAGCACCGGCCACCAGGCGCGGCAGGATGCCGATCACGGTAATGGCCCAGACCAGCAGCAGACGCCAGCCGCGGGCAAAGAAGCTCATGAAATAAGCCCAGATCAGCAGCACCGAGGCGTGGTCACCGGGGAAACTGCGGCTGGCGCTGTCCTTCAGGTCCCAGCGTTCTTCCCAGGCCGGGAACATCTCGGTCAGGCGCGCGCTGCCTTCTACCACCAGCGAAGGGCTGGCGTGCTGCCAGCCCATGTATTCGACCAGGTCGGCGAACGGCACGCGCATCAGCAGCATCACGATCAGGGCGACCAGAAAGGCGAACAGCGCTCGGCGTACCTGCGGCCCGGTAAATACCAGATCGGCCTTGAGCATCACCGCCAGCATCACTACGCCGACACCAGCATCGACCGGGCGCATGCTGCCGATGGCCCAGATATGGGCCCACAGGCCGCCGGCATGGACCGGGTCGTTGAGCAGTTTGAACAGCCACACATCGAAGACATTCCAAAGCTCGCGCGTGGGCTGCCACAGCCAGCTGACGAGCAGCACGACGGCCACGACATGGCAGACCAGCATGGCGCGTGGTTGCCAGTGACGATTGATGAACGTGCTCGACATGGGAAATCCCTTTGCAGATTTATGACAGGTCTGACCTCAGGCGCGCGGATGATAGGCAGTGCTGGCGCCAGTACAAGGCCGGCAACACTGTCGTTCAGTCCAGGTTCAGGGGGCGATGGCAGGGACGTGAACGACTGCACATGACGTTCGGGCCTTGGTTGTGCTGGCGTTTGTGCATAAAATCGCCAGCCCTTTTCAGACCTCGGGCCAGCCGCCATGAACGACTTCAGTCAACGCTTTCTCTTCGACGACACCGACGTGCGAGGCGAAATGGTCGCGTTGCGCGAAAGTTACGCTCATGTGCTGGCCAAGCACGCCTACCCGCAGCCAGTGGCGCAACTGCTCGGCGAGATGATGGCCGCCGCCGCCTTGCTGGTCGGCACCCTCAAGTTCGACGGCCTGCTGGTACTGCAGGCGCGTTCCGACGGCCCGCTGTCGCTGCTGATGGTCGAATGCTCCAGCGCTCGTGAGCTGCGCGGCATTGCCCGCTATGACGCCGAGCAGATCGGCGCCGATGCCGACCTGCAGAGTCTGATGCCCAATGGCGTGCTGGCCATCACCATCGACCCGACTCGTGGCCAGCGTTACCAGGGCATCGTCGATCTGGATGGCGTCGACCTGGCCGAGTGCCTGTCCAACTACTTCGCCAGCTCCGAACAGCTGCCGACCCGCTTCTGGCTCAAGGCCGACGGCCAGCGCGCGCGCGGCCTGCTGCTGCAGCAACTGCCGCCGCACCATCAGACCGAAGCGGAAGAACGCGCCGAGAGCTGGAACCACGTACTGACCCTGGCCGACACCCTGACTGCCGAAGAGCTGCTCGGCCTGGACAACCCGACCCTGCTGCATCGCCTCTACCATGAAGAGAACGTGCGCCTGTTCGACGAGCAGCCGCTGCAATTCCGCTGCAGCTGCTCGCGTGAGCGCTCGGCCAGTGCCCTGGTCAGCCTCGGCCAGGCCGATGCCGAACTGTTGCTGGCCGAGCAGGGTGGCAGCGTGGTGATCGATTGTCAGTTCTGCAACGAGCGCTACGCCTTCGACGCCGCCGACATTACCCAGCTGTTCGCCGGTGCCGGTAGCGAGGCACCGTCGCAGACGCGGCATTGATGAGCTTTTCTAAACGATAGCCGTTCTCTATCAGATCGGAGGCTGCCAAGTAGTTCGCTTTTCTGGCATACTCCCGCGACTTTTTTACCGTGTAGTGCAGTTGCCCCTGTACTACACAACGTTCGGAAGACTCGGCCAGCGGCCGACGGGGACCCTCATGACGCAAGCCAACAACGCCGTGTACACCGACATCAGCGCCGCGCAACTGGTCGAAGAAGCCATTCGCCGTGGTGAAGGGGAACTGGCCGCCAACGGCGCGCTGGTCGTACGTACTGGTCATCGCACTGGCCGCTCGCCGGCTGATCGTTTCATCGTTCAGGAGCCGAGCACCGAGGCGCAGATTGCCTGGGGCGCCATCAACCGTCCGTTCCCGGCCGACAAGTTCGATGCCCTGTGGGATCGCGTCGCCGCGTTCAACGCCGCTCAGGAGCACTTCGTCTCCCACGTTCACGTTGGTTCCGCCGAAGAGCACTACCTGCCGGTGAAGATGACCACCGCGACCGCCTGGCAGAACCTGTTCGGCCGTCAGCTGTTCATCAACCCGACTACTTATAACCAGGCTGGCAAGGCCGAGTGGCAGATCCTCAACGTCGCCAACTTCGAGTGCGTGCCCGAGCGTGACGGCACCAACTCCGATGGCTGCGTGATCATCAACTTCGCCGCCAAGAAAGTCCTGATCGCCGGCATGCGTTACGCCGGTGAAATGAAGAAAGCCATGTTCTCCGTGCAGAACTTCCTGCTGCCGGAAAAAGATGTGCTGCCGATGCACTGCGCTGCCAACATTGGCGAAGAAGGCGACGTGACCCTGTTCTTCGGCCTGTCCGGCACCGGCAAGACCACCCTGTCCGCCGACGAATCGCGTTACCTGATCGGTGACGACGAGCACGGTTGGGGCGAAGGCGTGGTGTTCAACGTCGAAGGCGGCTGCTACGCCAAGTGCATCGACCTGTCCGAGAGGAACGAGCCGGTGATCTGGAAAGCCATCCAGTTCGGCACCGTGCTGGAAAACGTCGTACTCGACGACAGCCGTACTCCGGATTACGCCGACGACAGCCTGACCCAGAACAGCCGCGCCGCCTACCCGCTGGAGTACGTCGAGAAGCGCAGCGAGAAAAACCTGGGCGGCGAGCCGAATGCCGTGATCTTCCTGACCTGCGACCTGACCGGCGTTCTGCCGCCGGTGTCGATCCTCAACAACGAGCAGGCGGCCTACCACTTCCTGTCCGGCTACACCGCGCTGGTCGGTTCCACCGAAATGGGTTCGGGCGGCGGCATCAAGTCGACCTTCTCCACCTGCTTCGGCGCACCGTTCTTCCCGCGTCCGGCTGGCGTCTACGCCGAGCTGCTGATCAAGCGCATCAACGCTTTCGGCTCCAAGGTCTACCTGGTCAACACCGGCTGGACTGGCGGTGGCTATGGCGTCGGCAAGCGTTTCAACATCCCCACTACCCGTGGTGTGATTGCCGCCATCCAGAGCGGTGCGCTGATCGGTGCCGAGACCGAGCACCTGCCGATCATCAACCTGGATGTGCCGAAGTCGGTGCCGGGCGTCGAAACCAACCTGCTCAACCCGCGCAACACCTGGGCAGACAAGAACGCCTACGACGAAGCCGCCAAGGGCCTGGCCAAGCTGTTCATCGACAACTTCCAGAAGTTCGATGTCAGCGAAGCGATCAAGAACGCCGGCCCGCAGCTGTAAGCTGACCCGTGCTCTCTGACAAAGCCGCCTTCGGGCGGCTTTGTCATTTATGGCGTGGTGGTCGCGGAGCCCGGATGCAATCCGGGAGCGGTGCCAGGCAGCCCCCGGATTTCATCCGGGCTACGTTCCATGGCGTACCCTGGCGAACCGCGTTATGGTCAGGGGCCATTCAGCGGTCAATGGAGTGACAGGAGTAGGGCGTACTCGCCGAAGGCAGTACGCCATTGCTGCGCTAGGTGCAGGTTGCGAGGCCGAACCTGGCATGGCGGCGGGCTGTTCGCTGGCGCTCCTGAGCCCGCCCTACGCACTGCAATACGTCCCTGCGCATGACGCACCCTACCTAACCGCGTTATGGTCAGGGACCATTCAGCGGTCAATGGAGTGACAGCGCATGTCTACCCTCAAACGTGTCTTCGGTTTCGATAAGCTGCGTCCCGGTCAGGAAGCGGTGATCAGCGCCGTACTCGCCGGTCGCTCGGCGGCGGCGATCTTTCCCACCGGTTCGGGCAAGTCGCTGTGCTACCAGCTGCCGGCCCTGCACCTGCCGCACCTGACCCTGGTCATCTCGCCGCTGTTGGCGCTGATGCAGGATCAGCTGGCCTTCCTGCATGCCCATGGCATCGCGGCGGCCAGCATCGATTCGGCGCAGAGCCGCGAGCAGGCTGCCGAGGTGATGAATCGCGCGCGCAGCGGTGAGCTGAAGATCCTGATGATCTCGGTGGAGCGCCTGAAGAACGAACGCTTTCGCAACTTCATCGCCCAGGTGCCGATTTCCCTGCTGGTGGTCGACGAGGCGCACTGCATCTCCGAGTGGGGCCACAACTTCCGCCCGGATTACCTCAAGCTGCCCGACTACCAGCGTCAGTTCGGTATCGCGCAGGTGCTGCTGCTGACCGCCACGGCAACGCCCAAGGTAATCGCCGACATGCGCGAAAAATTCGCCATTGCCGAGACGGACGTGGTCACCACCGGCTTCTACCGGCCCAACCTCAATCTGCTGGTCGAGCCGGTGCCCGGTGGCGCCAAGGCGCAGCGCCTGCAGCAATGGCTGGCACCACGGCGCGGCCAGGCGAGCATCGTCTACGTCACCCAGCAGAAGACCGCCGAGCAGGTCGCCGAGCGACTGGCGCGAGACGGTCTGGCGGTCAGCGCTTACCACGCGGGTATGGCCCATGACGTACGTGAGTCGATCCAGCGCCGTTTCATGGCTGGCGAGCTGGAGTGCATCGTCGCCACCATCGCCTTCGGCATGGGCATCGACAAGCGTGATATCCGCAACGTGGTGCACTTCGACCTGCCCAAGTCGGTGGAGAACTACAGCCAGGAAATCGGCCGCGCCGGGCGTGACGGCCAGGCCTCGGACTGCCTGGTGCTGGCCAGCCGCGATGGCCTCAGCGTGTTGGAAAATTTCGTTTTTAGCGATACGCCCGAGCTCAGCGGTATCCGCGCCGTGCTCGATGATTTGCGCGCGGTCGGCACGGGCGGGCAGTGGGAGCTGATGCTTGGGCAGCTGTCGGAGCTGAGCAATATTCGCGCGTTGCCACTCAAGACCCTGCTGGTGCAGCTGGAACTGCGCGGCATCATCGCCCCGCGTTATGCCTACTTCGCCGAGTACCGCTTCAAGCTGCTGCTGGAGGATGACGTGCTGCTGGCCAAGTTCGAGGGCGAGCGCCGCCAGTTCGTCGAGGCGATTCTTGCCAGCTCACGGCGCGCGCGAACCTGGAGCACCCTGGATTTCGACGTGCTGTATCGCGACCACGGCGCCGAACGTGCGCGGGTGGTCAAGGCGCTGGATTACTTTCAGGAAAGGGGCTGGCTGGAGCTGGAGAGCAAGCAGATGACCGAGGTCTACGCCGTGCTCGATGGTGACTTCGATGTGGCAGCCCTGGCCAACGATCTTCACGCGCACTTCCGCGCCCACGAGGCCAGCGAAATCGCGCGAATCCAGGCCATGCTCGGTTTGTTCGAGAGCCGCGAATGCCTGAGCCGGCGCCTCGCTTTGTACTTTGGTGACGAACAGGCGCCCGAGCATTGTGGGCACTGTTCGGTGTGTCGGGGTCAGGTCGCGACCTTGCCGCAGCCTCCGGAACTACCGCCCTTGAGCGGACGTGATGCCGAGGCGCTGTGCGCCGCCTTCATCGAGAAGCACCAGCAGCACGCCGGCTACAGGCCGAGCCACGAATGTCTGACGCGCTTTCTCTGTGGCGTGACCACGCCGCTATTGACCAAGCTCAAGGCACGTCAGTTGGCCGGCTTCGCCGCGCTGGAGGATTACCCCTACGCCGAGGTGCGCGAGTGGTTGACGGGTCTGTAGGAGTGAGCTCTGCTCGCGAATATTGCTGCAGCAAAGGGCTCGCGAGCAGAGCTCACTCCTACAAAGGTAAATCCCATAGTCCGGATGCAATCCGGGGAATACGGGTCGCTATGCCCCGGATTGCATCCGGGCTACCTGGCCAGCTTGTGTACACCATCGGCGCTCAGGATTCGGTGCGCGCGGCGCACCCTACGGGTTAGCGCGTTGCCCTTCGGCCAGCGTCCAGTCCACCAGCTCGCGGGACAATCGATCGCCAGCCTGGCCGAAGGCTTTCACTACTGCAGCAATCGACGTATCACTCGCCGGCTGACTAACGCTGAAGCGGCGGCTGGCGAGGATGCGCTGATCGCGCCCGTCGACCAGACGCACGTCGAGCTGGATCAGTGCCTCGGCAATGCCATCGCGATACTGGCTGTGGAAGCTGCGCAGGTCGCTGACCAGCTCCAGGTTGGCCTGCAGACGTTGCTCTTCGTTGCTCAATGCCTGAACGCGGCCGTCATCCTGAAACGCGTCGAGCATGCGGCCACGCAGCAACTGCGGCGTGCGCTCGCTCCAGCGCACGCCCTGGTAGGTGTTGACCCGGCCGGGCTCGGGCAGTACGACGATGCGCGTGCCGTCTAGCAACTGGTTGCTGACCGGGCTGTTGACCCGCAGCGACCAGTCGACGCGCTGAGTTTGTGCCGGCAGGGTGGCGCCTGGCAGCAGGTAGATATCCAGGGGCTCGCTCTGCGGCAGGATCGAGCAGGCGCTGAGCAGGCCGGCGGCCAGCAGCAGGGACAGGCGCTTCATGGTTGGAACTCCTTGATGCTGTCGTTGCGCAGCAGGTAGCCGGTGGGGTCCTGCTCCAGGCGACGGGAGAAGCTGCGCAAGGCGCCGAGGGTGTCACGCAGTTCGCTAACTGCCGGGCCCAGCTCACCGAGACTCTGCATGCCGTTGTCCAGCGCGCTGCGGTTGTTTTGCAGCAGCTCCTCGATATTGCGGCTGCTGCGTTCCAGCGAGGCCATCAGGCGTTCGGCGTTCTCCAGCACCTGGCTGCCCTGGCCATCGAGCAGGCGATTGGCCGTGCGCATCAGTTCGGCCGCTTCGCGGGTGGCGGCACTGGTCTGACGCAGGGTTTCACCCAGCTCATCACGCTGCTCGGCGATGCCGGCGGTGGCCTGCTCCAGATTTTCCAGCGTGCGCGACACGCGCTCGGCGTTCTCGCGTGACAGCATGCGGTTGGCGCGGTTGAGCAGGCGGGTGATGTTGACCACCAGGTCTTCGCCGTTGGCCATCAGCCGCGACAGGGGCGAACGGTCGGCGATGATGATGCCGGGTTCGCCATCCGTGCTCTCCAGTGGCGGGCTTTCCGGGCTGCCGCCGTGCAGCTGGATTACCGCCAGGCCGGTGATGCCGGTGATCGCCAGGCGGGCGCGGGTGTCCTGCTTGATCGGCGTGTGGCCGACAATACGAATCCGCGCCCGCACGGTACGCGGATCGTTCGGGTCGAGCCCCAGGCTGATCACGTCGCCGACCTTGATCCCGCTGTACTGCACGGCGCTGCCCTGCGACAGGCCGGTGACCGCCTCGTTGAAGATCACCTCGTAGTCGGTAACGGCGCGATCAGCGCCGGCCTTGTTCAGCCACAGGCCGAACAGCAGCGCGGCGCCCACCGTGAGCACGGTAAACAGGCCGATCAGCACATGATGGGCTCTGGGTTCCATTCATTGACTCCCTACCGCTGCGGCGGCCTGTGCAGCCGCGCGTCCACGCGGGCCGTGAAAATAGTCCTGAATCCAGGCGTTGTCGGTTGCAGCCACCACGTCCAGGCGGTCGGCCACCAGCACCTTCTTCTGCGCCAGCACCGCGACCCGGTCGCAGATGCTGTAGAGCGTGTCCAGATCGTGAGTCACCAGAAATACACTCAGACCGAGGCTGTCGCTGAGGGTGCGGATCAATTGGTCGAAGGCCGCCGCGCCAATCGGGTCGAGGCCGGCGGTGGGCTCGTCGAGAAACAGGATGTCCGGGTCCAGTGCCAGGGCGCGGGCCAGGGCGGCGCGCTTGACCATGCCGCCGGACAGCGAACTGGGGTATTTGTCGGCGGCATCCTGCGGCAGGCCAGCCAGGGCGATCTTGACCCTGGCCAGGCGTTCGGCTGCCGCGCGCGACAGACCGGCGTGTTCGATCAGCGGCAGGGCGATGTTCTCGCTGACGGTCAGCGAGGAGAACAGCGCGCCGCGCTGGTACAGCACGCCGAAGCGCCGCTCCAGCTGCGAGCGCCGCTCGGCTGACAGGCTCAGCAGTTCTTCGCCGAACACCCGTACGGTGCCGGCATTGGGTTGGCGCAGGCCGACGATGCTGCGCAGCAGCACTGATTTGCCGGTACCGGAGCCACCGACCACGCCGAGGATCTCGCCGCGATAGAGATCGAAATCCAGATGCTCGTGCACCACCTGGCTGCCGAATCGATTGCTCAGGTCGCGTACCTCGATGACGGTCTCCCGGCTCACCAGCCCATCTCCATCAGGAACAACGCCGCCAGGGCGTCGAGCAGGATGACCACGAAGATCGATTGCACCACTGCCGAGGTGGTGTGCTCGCCCACCGACTGCGCGCTGCCGCTGACCTTGAAACCTTCCAGGCAGCCAATCAGGGCGATCAGGAAGGCGAAGATCGGCGCCTTTAGCAGGCCGACCAGAAAGTGCCGCAGCAGGTCGCTTTCCTGCAGGATCGACAGGTACATGGCCAGCGGAATATCCAGTGACAGCGCGCAGACCAGCGCGCCGCCGAGCATGCCGCTGAGCATGGCGATGAAGGTCAATATCGGCAGGGCGATGAGCATGGCGAAAACGCGCGGCAGCACCAGCAGTTCGATGGGGCTCAGGCCGAGGGTGCGGATGGCGTCGATCTCCTCGTTGGCCTTCATCGAGCCGATCTGCGCGGTGAAGGCGCTGGCGGTGCGGCCGGCCATGAGAATCGCAGTGAGCAGCACGCCGAATTCGCGCAGGAAGGAGAAGGCCACCAGATTCACCGTGTAGATGCTGGCGCCGAAGTCGGCGAGGATGGTCGCACCGAGAAAGGCCACCACGGCGCCCACCAGAAAGGTCAGCAGGGCGACGATGGGTACGGCATTGAGCCCGCATTGCTCCAAGTGCGCGGTCAGCGAGGTCAGGCGCCAGCGCGTCGGCCGCACCAGTATCGCCAGCATGCTGGTCAGGGTCAGGCCCATGAACCCGAGCAACGCGCGGCCCTGGTGCCACATGCTTTCGACCACTTCGCCGATGTGCCCGAGCACCTCACGCAGCACCGACGGCTCCGGCGGCGTCTGAGCCTGCTGGCTGTCGGCCATGGCATCGGCCACTGTCAGTAGCAGTGCGCGGCGTTGCTCGTTGAATTCGCTTTGTTTGCTGAGCTGGCGCAGGCGTTCGCTGCCGAACAGTTCCACCAGCAACGCGGCGCCGGCGGTATCCAGCGCGGCCAGATCGCTCAGGTCGACGGACTCCTCGCCCTGCAGGCGTTCGCGTAGGGCCAGCACCTGGGGTTCGAGCTGGCTGTAGTGGGCCAGCGTCCAGTCACCACCCAGCCGCAAGCTGCTGGCGGCATCCGTGCTGCTGGTCTGCTGCGAGGTCAGGTAGGGAGTGGTCATCGCCACAGCTTAGCGCTGCTCGGGCGTCTGAGGCCAGTCGTGGCGCTCACTCGAGGTTCTGCGCCTCTTTCCGAACGACCCCGCAGGCCATTGCTGATGGCCCGTATCGCGCAGGCTTTGCACCTGCTGCCAACGCAGGGCAAGCGCATGCCATGGAATCTGCTCCAGCATTACCTGCCCGATCTGGCACTGAAGCACTAGGGCAAACTGGAAGACGATTAGCTGATGTTTTCCACCCCTCGGAAAGAGCCGCAAGCGGAGTCAGCGCAGCCCTGATGTGACGGGGGTATAGCGAATGCCCTACAAGAAATTACATAATCGCGCCGCTTTCTTTCCTGGCATTGCGCCACTACCATTTTGCGATATGTGTCACGGATGAGCCACTGGGTGCAGTGTCACCCATTACATGAGGAGTCGGCCATGAAGGAACAGCGCCATCTACCCGCACTGCGGGCGCACATCGAGCAGTTATTGAGCAAAGGCTGGGTGATCGCCAGTCGCAGCCCCATGACGCTACGCAACGGCAGGCGCTGCTATCTGGTGTCACACGGCATGCTGATCAGCGAGTCCGCCACGCGCGCGGCCTGATAACTCTTTCCCGACCGCTGCGCCGTTATCCCGCCTGGCGCAGCGGCGTTTTTGGTTACCGGATATTGCGTCCGTGGCCTGCCGTATTTCCCCTCTTTCCCCCGTCATAGCCTGGCTGCAGGCCTTTCACCGGCATGCTTTCTTTCCCCGATACCTGATCGGCAACGGATGTAACGTCTTGGTCTGAGCGTGGTCAGTGCCTATAACCAACCGGTCACTGATTAGAGGAGCCACGCCATGCCCAGTCGTCGTCGATTCCTGCACGGCAGCGCCAGCCTGGTGGCATTAGCCGCCCTGATGCCCTGGTTGCCGTCATCCGTCTTCGCTTCCGGCACTTTGCTGAGTCGGGCGATTCCCAGCACTGGTGAACTGCTGCCGGTGATCGGCCTGGGGACCTCGCGTACTCACGATGTGGCGATGACCGACGAGGCATTACAACCCTTGCGTGAGGTGCTGCAGGCGCTGGTCAATGGTGGCGCCAGTCTGGTGGATACCGCGCCCAGCTACGGACGAGCAGAGGCCGTGTGTGGTGCATTGGCCGCAGAAGACGACATGCGCAGGAAACTGTTCCTGGCCAGCAAGGTGTCCTCCTCCGGGCGCGCAGCAGGTGAGCGGCAGGTCGAAGCCAGTTTCGCCGCGCTCAAGACCGACACCATCGACCTGATGCAGGTGCACAACCTGCAGGACACCAGCACTCAGCTTGGCCTGTTGCGCGAGCTGAAAGAACAGGGCCGGGTACGTTACATCGGCGTGACTCACTATCTGGATTCCGCCCACGAGCGCCTGCTCGAGGTCCTGCGCAAGGAACCGGTGGATTTCGTCCAGTTCAACTACTCCATCGGTGAGCGCAGCGCCGAGTGCGAGCTGTTGCCCTACTGTGCCGACAAGGGCATCGCAGTGCTGATCAACCGGCCTTTCCAGCGCTCGGCCCTGTTCGATCGGGTCAAGGGCAAGAGCCTGCCGGACTGGGCTGCGGTGGAGCTCAATGCCACGTCTTGGGCACAACTGATGCTCAAGTACATCCTTGCCAACCCGGCGGTAACGGCGGTGATCCCGGCCACCTCCAACCCGCGCTACATGGCTGACAACATCCTTGCCGGTCAGGGCCGCCTGCCCGACGCGGCGCAGCGCCAACGCATCATCGAGCTGTTCGCCTGAGATGCAGGCGCTTACCCGGCGCCTGGCGCGTGCGATCAATGTCGAAGGTAAGGAACTGGCTGCAGTGCTGGCCGGTTTTGCCTTGTTCTTCTGTCTGTTCGCCGGCTATTTCATGTTGCGGCCGATCCGTGAGGCGATGGGCATCACCGGTGGTGTGAACAATCTGCAGTGGCTGTTCACTGCGACCTTCATCGTCATGCTGCTGGCGGTGCCGCTGTTCGCCTGGCTCAATTCGAAAGTCCCGCGTATTCACTTCATCGACTGGGTATACGGCTTTTTCTGCCTCAACCTGCTGGCCTTCGTCCTGCTGTTTCACCTCGACCACGACAGCGTATGGCTGGCGCGGGTGTTCTACGTGTGGATCTCGGTCTACAACCTGTTCGTCGTCTCGGTGGCCTGGAGCCTGATGGCCGACGTGTTCGATGGCGCCCAGGCGCGGCGGTTGTTCGCCTTTATTGCCGCAGGTGCCAGTGTCGGTGGACTCTGTGCCGCGCTATGGGGTGTGCTCGGTTGGCACCTGGGTGGCCGCGCTGATCGCCAAGCCGAGCGCTAGGATGTCACGAGGTATCCAGGTCGTGCGCGCTGTCCATTCTTCCAGCTTCATGGCGTACCCTACCTGTGGTTGTACCCTGGGCACACGCGCGCATCGCACAGTTCAAAGGACCCTCGATGAACCAACCCCAACACCTGCGTGGCGATTACCGCCACTTCCAGCCGATCACCACACGCTGGCACGACAACGACATCTACGGCCACGTGAATAACGTGACCTACTACAGCTACTTCGACAGTGCGGTGAATACCTACCTGATCACCGAGGGTGGTCTGGATATCCATGACGGCGAAGTGGTCGGCTTCGTGGTCAGCTCAAGTTGCGACTACTTCGCCTCCATCGCCTTCCCCGACGCCATCGAGGTCGGCCTGCGCGTGGGCAAGCTGGGCAACAGTTCGGTGCAGTACGAGCTGGCGATTTTCAAGGTAGGTGAGGAGCAGGCCTGCGCTGCCGGACGCTTCGTGCATGTGTTCGTCGACCGGACGAGCAATCGCCCAGTAGCGATCCCCGAGACCTTGCGTGCTGCGCTGGAGCGCTTGCTCACGAGCTAGTCCGGCCTGCTAGGCTGTGGGCAGTCATTTGCCAGGGAGTGCCCATGTCCGATCTCGAGCGTGAGCAGGCGCAACAGCGAGCCGCCCGCATCGCCGCCTTCCGCGAGGAGCTGGCGGAGTTGCGTCAGGAGCAGGTGTTGCAACTGAGCGCGACACAGGAACAAGCCGTCACCGACCATCATCGCCAATTGCTGGCGCACTTTCGCCAGACGCTGGATATCGACGCCGATGCTCGTGCGCGCCAGCTGTCACTGGGGATGCGCCTGGCCTCACTGTTCGGCGCGCTGGCGCTGGCGGCCGGATTGTTCTTTCTGTTCTACCAGTTCTGGGGACTTTTCGACGCCTTCGCGCAGGTCGCCATCTTGGTAGGCAGTACCCTGGGCAGCCTGCTGCTGTGCTTCTGGCTGCAGGCGCGCGATGCCTCCGGTTACTACGCCAAGCTGGCCGCCGTGCTGGCATTCGTCTGCTTCGTGCTGAATCTGTCGATGCTTGGGCAGATCTTCAATATCACCCCGTCGGACAAGGCCATGCTGCCGTGGGGCGCGTTGGCGCTGCTGCTTGCCTACCAGTGCCAGCAGCGCCTTTTGCTGGTAGTGGGGTTGCTCTGCTTCGGTCTGTTTATCGCGGCTCGCCTGGGTGATTGGGCGGGCTGGCACTGGTGGTCGCTGGGTGAGTGGCCGGAGCTGTTCATGCCGCTGGCGGCGCTGTTGCTCGTGCCGCAAGTGCTTGAGCAGCGGCGTTATCCGGGCTTTGCCGCCTGCTACCGAGTGGTGGGGCTGCTCTACTTGCTCGGTCCGGTGCTGGTGCTGTCCTACTGGGGAGGTGGCAGCTATCTCGACTGGTCGACGGGCTGGATCGAGGCCTTCTACCAGACGCTCGGTTTCGTCCTCGCCGGGTTGACGATATGGCTCGGCATTCGCCGCGGCTGGGGCGAGGTGGTCAACACCGGCCTGGTCTTCGCGTTGATCATGCTCTTCGTCAAGCTGTTCGACTGGTGGTGGCAGTTGCTGCCGCGCTACCTGTTCTTCCTCCTGCTCGGGTTGATCGCCGTGCTACTGCTGGTGGTGTTGCAACGCTGGCGGCGCAACGCGTCGGGAGGTGCACGATGAAGCGGGCAACATGGCTTGGCCTTGGTGTGGTGTTGCTGAGCAATGCCGTCGCCCTGGGCGGCGTCTGGTACAACCGCAGTGGTGAGCCCGAGGCGCAACTGCTGCTCAGCGAGCGCGAGCTGCAGCGCGTTTACGGTGGCTGGTTGCGCGATGAGGACGATGGCGTACTGCGTCTGCAACTGAGCTGGCAGCGCCCCGGTGATGGTTGGCAGTTGCCCTGGCTGGACGAGGCCAAGCTGCGCGAGCTGGGTTTCTCCGCTACCGATGAGCAAACCTTGAACAGACAGCCTGCACGCCAGGTCTGGTTAGTGCTGGAGCTGGATGGACCGTTGTACCGAGGTCAGGTCGACGAGGCGCGGCAGGCTCTGAGCGGGGCCGAAGCTGAATTGCACGCCAAGCCAGAGAGCGAGGTGTTACAGCAGGAGCGTGATGATCGCCAGCGTCGCCTGCAATTCGTCGAGCAACAGGCCAGCCGTTTGATGCTGGTGGATGCGGGCGTGGATGCGCAGGTGCTGCGCCAGCGTTGGCCGGATCGGCAGCGTCAGGTGTTACTGGCCGGGCGTATCGAACCCTATCGTCACGCTGCTGAAGCCGGTTATGGCGCCACCATTCGCCTGGAGAATGACCGCCTGAGTGTGCCTTACGCCTATCGTGAATTGGCGCGTGGCTGGGAGCGCAGCTACGAACAAACAGGGTTCAAGGCGCAGGTCGAAGTGGCCTTCGG
This sequence comes from Ectopseudomonas mendocina, assembly GCF_007049795.1. Lineage (GTDB taxonomy): Bacteria > Pseudomonadota > Gammaproteobacteria > Pseudomonadales > Pseudomonadaceae > Aquipseudomonas > Aquipseudomonas mendocina_D. Next base: position 233,267 of record NZ_SCFY01000003.1, on the reverse strand, counting down.
TCGTCGCCATGAGCCCTGGGTGCTCAGCATCCGTCAGTGACGGCGCCAGTGTTTGTGGTGCTTCTTGTGTTTTTTGCCATGGTGTTTGTGATGCTTGCCGCGACGATCATCGTCGTAGCTGGCGTTGCCCATGTAGTTGCCCAGCGCGCCACCAGCACCACCGCCGACTGCTGCGCCGACCACGCCACCGGTGTTACCACCTACCTGCTGGCCGACGACGTTACCGCCTGCTGCGCCCAGGGCGCCGCCAATGGCGGCTTCGGTACGACTGCGGCGATCCGCGCCGACCATGCTGCCGGCAGCGCCACCGAGACCGGCACCGACCGCGGCGCCAGTGTTGCCACCGACCTGCTGACCAACCATCGCACCCACTGCGCCACCTAGTGCGCCGCCCAGGCCGGCCTCGGTATTGCCGGCAAAGGCAAAACCGCCGCTAGTCAGGCCAAGGGAAAGAAAGAAGAGTTGCAGAGACTTCATGGACACCTCGATAACAGAAACCGCCAGATGGCGAGCGTTATGCCATTGACCAGCGATTTCTGTACGAGGTTCCTGGCCGCCGGTCAGCTTGTTGCGCTGCTGCCCAGCAGATTGCCGCCGCTGGCAGCCTGCAGGCGGATGGCGACGAACTTGCTGGTCGGTGTGCTGCTGCCGACGCCGGCGCTTTCCAGCGGCACCAGCGGATTGGCTTCGGGGAAGTAAGCAGCGGCCTGGCCGGCCGGGATATCGAAAGCGAGCAGGGTGAAACCGCTCACCCGGCGTTCGATGCCATCATTCCACAACGAGCGGATGTCCACCTTCTGACCTGGCTTGAAGCCCAGGCGCAGGATGTCCGCCTCGTTGGCGAAGAGCACGTCGCGCTGCCCGCGCACGCCGCGATAACGGTCGTCGAGGCCGTACACCGTGGTGTTGTACTGATCGTGCGAGCGCAGGGTTTGCAGGATCAGATCCGGCGTCTCACCGCTTTCGCGCACCTGCGGGGGCAGCAGGTCGTCGAGCAGCGCATTGGCCTTGAAATTGGCCTTGCCGGATGCCGTTTTCCACTGGCGCGCGCCGGCCGAGTTGCCGAGGTAGAAGCCGCCGGGGTGAGCGACACGCTGGTTGAAATCCTGGAAGCCGGGGATGGTGTCGGCGATGAGTTCGCGGATGCGGTCGTAATCGGCGATCAGCGCGTCCCAGTCCACCGGGTGGTTGCCCAGAGTGGCCTTGGCGATCCCGGCGACGATGGCCGGCTCCGAACGCATCTCGCTACCGGAGAGCGGTTCGAGCTGGCCGTAGGAGGCGTGGATCATGCTGAACGAATCTTCCACCGTCACCGCCTGCGGGCCGCTGGCCTGCAGGTCGATATCGGTACGGCCGAGGCACGGCAGGATCAGCGCGTCGCGGCCGACGGTGAGGTGACTGCGATTGAGCTTGGTGCTGATCTGCACGGTGAGGTCGCAGCTCTGCAGCGCCTTGTGCGTACGCGGGCTGTCCGGCGTGGCCTGGGCGAAGTTGCCGCCGAGGCCGATGAATACCTTGGCCTGGCCGTCGATCATGGCGTTGATCGCCTCGACGGTGTTGTGGCCATTCTCGCGCGGTACCTTGAACTGAAAGCGCTTTTCCAGGGCGTCTAGCAGCGTGACCGGCGGGCGGTCGTTGATGCCCATGGTGCGGTCGCCCTGCACGTTGCTGTGTCCACGTACCGGGCACAGGCCGGCGCCGGGGCGGCCGAGGTTGCCGCGCAGCAGTTGCAGGTTGACGATTTCCTGGATGGTGGCCACCGAGTGGTGGTGCTGGGTGATGCCCATGGCCCAGCAGATGATGACCCGCTCGGCGCGGCGGTACATGCGCGCCGCCTGTTCGATCTCCTGCAGGCTCAGGCCGGACTGAGCCTGCAGCGCCTCCCAGCTGCAGTCGTCGAGCAGCTTCAGGTAGGCCTCGACACCATCGGTGTGCTCGGCGATGAAGGCATGGTCGAACACCGCTGCTTCACCCTTGGCCTGCGCCTCGCGCTCCCACTGCAGGAGGAACTTGGCGATGCCGCGCATGGCGGCCATGTCGCCGCCCAGGGCCGGACGGAAGAACGCGGTGTTCAGCGGCTCGGAGCCGTTGGTGAGCATCTCCAGCGCGTGTTGCGGATGCTGGAAGCGCTCCAGGCCACGCTCCTTCAGTGGGTTGAAGCAGACCACCTGGGCGCCGCGTTTGACCGCCTCGCGCAGCGGTTCGAGCATGCGCGGGTGATTGGTGCCGGGGTTCTGGCCGAGGACGAAAATGGCGTCGGCATGCTCGAAATCGTTGAAAGTCACGCTGCCCTTGCCGATGCCCACGCTTTGGCCGAGGGCGACGCCGCTGGCCTCGTGGCACATATTCGAGCAGTCGGGGAAGTTGTTGGTGCCATAGGCGCGCACGAACAACTGGTAGAGGTATGCCGCCTCGTTGCTGGCCCGGCCGGAGGTGTAGAACTCGGCGTGATCCGGACTCGGCAGCGCCTTCAGATGCCTGGCAATCAGGGCGAAGGCTTCGGCCCAGGTGGTCTTCGTGTAGCGATCGGTGCTGGCGTCATAGCGCATCGGGTGGGTCAGGCGGCCCTGGTATTCGAGCCAGTAGTCGCTTTGCTCGCGCAGTTGGCTGACCGTGTAGCGGGCAAAAAAGGCCGGGTCCACGCGGCGTTTGGTGGCTTCCCAGTTGACCGCCTTGGCGCCGTTCTCGCAGAACTTGATATGGCCGTCTTCGGGCGAGTCGCCCCAAGCGCAGCCGGGGCAGTCGAAACCGCCGTTCTGGTTGGTCTTGAGCAGCGCGCGTAGGTTCTTGAACGGCTGCTTGCTGTCCAGCCAGAAGCGGGTCACGGCGTTCAGTGCACCCCAGCCAGCGGCTGGGCCTTTGTAGGGCTTATAGCGAGGATTGACGGGTTGCAGGCTCATGGTCGTTCTTCTTCGTCAGGCGCAGGGCTGTAGACCCGCGGCGTGCTGTGATGGGGCAGGTGGATGAGGTTGAGGCGATGGCGCCGCGCCCAGTCCACGGTCAGTGCGGTGGGCGCGGACAGGCTCACCAGGGTGCCGATGCCGGCACGTACCGCCTTGTGCAGCAGTTCCAGGCTGCAGCGGCTGGTGACCAGGGCGAAGCCACCGTGAGTGTCGATACGTTCGCGGGCGATGGCGCCGATCAGCTTGTCCAGGGCGTTATGGCGACCGATGTCTTCACGGCACAGACGAATCTCACCGCTGGCATCGATGAACAAGGCGGCATGCAGCGCGCCGCTGTGGCGTGCCAGTTGCTGTTGCTCACCAATGCGCTCGCGCAGTCCGGTGAGATGTTCAAGTGGCGGTAATGCTGCGCCGGGTAGGGCGGTCAGGGCTGGTAGCGCCTGTTCCAGTGCATCCACGCCGCACAGGCCGCAACCACTGGTGCCAGCCATTTGTCGGCGTTGCTGCTTGAGCGCCCAGAAGGCGCGGCTGCTGACCTGCAAGCGGGCTTCGCGGCTGTCACCCAGGCCGCGCAACTGGATGTCATAGATGTCGTCGATCGACTTGATCAGGTCGTTGCCAAGACTGAAGCCGACGGCAAAATCTTCCAGGTGATGGGGCGAAACCATCATCACCGCCTGGTTCAGGTCGTTGTAGCTGATCGCCAGGGCACATTCTTCGGCTAGTGCAGCGTGCTGGGCGCGACCGTCACCGAGTTCGGCGTAGGTATAGGCACTGGCAATGTGCGGCTGGGCGGCTGGCTTGGCCATCGAGGCGCGCTCTGTGACAGATTGACACAGCTAAGCCTAGGCCCATGGGCGGGGAGCGTCTAATCGTTGGCTTTGATGTGTTGATCGAGCAAATCTATCAAGCGTTCGCCAGCCACTCTCGTGCCTCTTCGAAACAGGCTTGCGCGAGCGGTGAGGCAGGGGCGCTGCGGCGCATGATCAGGCCCTGAGGTGCCAGGGTATGAGCGTCCTCGATGGGTAGCAGGCGCAGATGACCGTCGGTCGGAGCGCCGCCGGTCGGCAATGGCATAACGCTGCAGCACAGCCCGGCGCTGACCGCTTGAGTCAGGTGGTGCACGGCATCGGCCTCCAGGCGTACCTGCGGGCTCAGGCCGCGAGCACGGAAGCTGTGATCGATGGACTGGCGAAAGTGCATGCCGGTGGAGAGCAGACCCAGGGGCAGGTTAGCCAACTGTTCCCAGCGCAGGCTGCTGCTGACAAAGTGGAAGTGGCGCTGATCGTAGAGCAGGCCCATGCGTGCTTCGGCCAGTTCCAGGCTGGCGAAATGCTCGCGGTCGAGTCGGTCGAGATAGGACAGACCAAGGTCGAGCTGATTGCGGACCAGTCCCTCGAGAATCTGATCGCTGCTCAGCGCGTGCAACTGGAAACGCAGCCCGGGGTGACGCTCGGCGAACAGACTGATCAGGCGCATCGGGTCGAAACTGGCCAGCGGCACCACGCCCAGGCGCAGGGTGCCCACCAGTTGCCCACGACAGGCTGCAGCTTCGGCGAGCAGGCCATCCTGTGCCGCCAGCACACTGCGTGCCCAGGCCAGGATACGCTCACCTTCGGCGCTGAAGCCCTCGAAACGCTGGCCGCGACGGACCAGCTCCAGACCCAGCTCGTCTTCCAGTTGGCGCAAGCGCATGGACAGCGTCGGCTGGGTCACGTGGCAGCGCGCAGCGGCCTGACCGAAGTGGCGGGTCTCGTCGAGGGCGACGAGGAATTTCAGCTGCTTTATATCCATGGGGGCTCCTGGTTTGCCCGAATTCTAATGCGCGAACGCTAATCAGGGGTGTTTCCTGAACTAGACTTTGGTCTCCGGGCGCTTTGCCCGGTCATTCGCAAGGAACGAGAGGAATTGCCATGAGTCTGTTTGCCTTTGTCAAAGACGCCGGGGTCAAACTCTGGGAGTCACTGGTGGGTCAGGAGGCGCAGGCCGCCGAATCGCTCAAGGAACATGTTGCCAAGGTTGGCCTGGGCAACCCGAACATCGAGGTCAGCGTCGAGGGCGACAAGGTCATCGCTCGCGGCGAAGTGGCCAGCCAGGAAGAGAAGGAAAAGATTCTCCTGGCGCTGGGCAACGTGGCCGGTGTCGGTGAGGTCGATGATCAGATCAGCGTGACCACGCCCTCGCCCGAAGCTCGCTTCGTCACGGTCAAGAAGGGCGACACGCTGAGCGCGATTGCCAAGGCCGAGTACGGCAATGCCAACGCCTACATGAAGATATTCGAGGCCAACAAGCCGATGCTCAGTCACCCGGACAAGATTTATCCGGGGCAGGTATTGCGGATTCCTGACTAAACCCGCGCTCAGGTGCGGCGGGGGCTTGGCCTTGGCGGCGATCGGCATCATTCACGATCGCCGGCAAGCCGGCTCCTACAGTGAGGGTGTCGTAGGCAGTCCGTGCACCAACTCCCGGTAGTCCTCCACTGCGGCGAACTCCTCGGTATCTTTAGGCCCGGCCTGGCTGTCTGGTTGGCGCACGGCGAGCAGATGGGCGACGCCAAAGCGTCCGGCGCTACGCAGGATCGGCAGGCTGTCGTCGATGAACAGGCTGCGGGCCGGGTCGAAGTCGACATCCTGGCGCAGGGCGAACCAGAACTGCTGATCCTCCTTGGGGAAACCGTAATCGTGGGAGCTGATCAGGCGTTCGAACCAGGGTGCCAGCTCGACGCGTTCCAGTTTCAGTGACAGTGAGTCGCGGTGCGCGTTGGTGATCAGCACCACGCGCTTGCCAGCTTCGCGCAGGGCGCGCAGAAACAGTTCTGCATCCGTGCGCAGGGCGATCAGGTGCGCGACCTCGCGCTTGAGCTCGCGGATCGACAGCCGCAGCTCGCGGCTCCAGAAGTCGGTGCAGTACCAGTTCAGCGTACCGGCATGCTCGCGAAACAGCGGTAGCAGTTCGGCCTGGGCCAGCGCCAGGCTGACGCCATGGTGCTCGGCGTAGCGCTGCGGCAGGTGGGTGAGCCAGAAGTGGTTGTCGAAGTGCAGGTCGAGCAACGTGCCGTCCATGTCCAGCAGGACGGTGTCGATCTGCTGCCAGGGTAGTACGGGCATGCGCATCTCTCTGATCGGACACCTTAAAAACTACCTGCGTTGTCATCGCTGCGTTGAAAACAGGCTCGAATGCTCATGTACAACAGTACACTCCGCGTTCTCGCCTCTGTTTTCGCCTTGCGCTGACTGCCTCGCCGACGTTTTAAAGGTGTCCTGTGGGGGTAAGGGTCAATCCGTGGCCTGTTTCGCCTTGATGCAATCTCGGCCACGGATAATGGCGAAAGCCGCTGTATGATAACCTGCTCGGTCCCGCCAAGGAGTCGCCTCATGCGCCAAAAGCCCACGGTTCTCGCTCGCGAAATTGTCGCCAGCAGCCGTCTGTTTCGTGTCGAGGAAGTTCAGTTGCGCTTCTCCAACGGCACGGAGCGCACCTATGAGCGACTGGTCGGCAAGGGCTCGGGCTACGGTGCGGTGATGGTGGTGGCGATGCTCGACGCCGAGCACGCGGTGCTGATCGAGGAGTATTGCGGCGGCACCGATGACTACCAGCTGTCGCTGCCCAAAGGCCTGATCGAGCCGGGTGAAGACGTGTTGGTGGCAGCCAACCGCGAGCTCAAGGAGGAGGCTGGTTTCGGCGCGCACGAGCTGGAGTACATCACCGAGCTGAGCCTGTCGCCTGGTTACATGAGCCAGAAGATTCAGGTGGTGCTGGCGCGCAATCTGTATGAAGAGCGCCTGCCGGGTGACGAGCCCGAGCCGATGCGGGTCGACCGCATCAGCCTGCGCGAGCTGTCCAGCCTGGCCCAGCACGAACAGTTCAGTGAAGGCCGCGCACTGGCGGCGCTGTACCTGGTGCGCGACCTGCTGACTCAGCGCGGGGAGTACCGTCCATGAGCCATCCCTACATCCCGAAGGTGATCGAGTTGGTTCGCGCTGCTGGTGCCGCAACGCTGCCGTATTGGCGTAGCGATGTGGCGGTGACGGAGAAGGCCGATGCCTCGCCGGTGACCGCCGCCGACCTGGCCGCGCACCATATCCTGCTCGATGGCCTGCAGGCGCTGGCGCCGGAGGTGCCGGTGCTGTCAGAGGAGGCCGCCGACATTCCGCTGGCTGAGCGCGCCGCCTGGACGCGTTGGTGGCTGGTCGATCCGCTCGATGGCACCAAGGAATTCATCGCCGGCTCCGAAGAGTTCACGGTCAATGTCGCGTTGATCGAACAGGGACGAGTGGTCTTCGGTGTGGTGGGTATTCCCGCCAATGGCCGCTGCTATTACGGCGGCGCTGGTCTGGGCGCCTGGTGTAGCGACGTGCCGGGCGAGGAGTATTCGATCAGCGTGCGCCTGGCGCCTGCGCAGGGTTTCACCCTGGTAGCCAGCAAACGTCACTCCAGCGCCGCGCAGGAAACTCTGCTGGCGGGGCTGGCCGCGCGTTTCGGCGAGCCGGCGCTGGCCAATATCGGCAGCTCGTTGAAATTCTGCCTGCTGGCCGAAGGCAATGCCGACTGCTATCCACGCCTGGCGCCCACCTCGCAGTGGGATACCGCTGCGGCGCAGGGCGTGCTGGAGGGGGCGGGTGGCGAAGTGCTGGATCTGGCCGGCGAGACGCTGACCTACGAGGCGCGCGAATCCTTCCTCAATCCGTCTTTCTTGGCGCTGCCGGCTGCCGCTGAGTGGCGTGGCGAGCTGATCGAGCTGGCGCGCGGTCTTTAGCCTTGACACGTTACCTGTAGGAGCGAGCTCTGCTCGCGAACCCTGGCGATCCAGAAGCTTCGCGAGCAGAGCTCGCTCCTACGGTTTGTGCGTCGTTGCTGCTTCGCTCAATCGAGCATATCGCTGTAGCGCGCGTCCTTCCTGAATACCAGCGGCTGGTCGAAGCCAGGCACCTTCACTTCTTCGGTAGTGATGGAGATCGCCTGGTCGTCGATCATGTCGTTGCCGAAGTTGTAGATGATGTCCAGCTTGCCCAGCAGGGCAAGTTGGTCGTACGCGGCTGCGGCGGCACGGGTGCCCTCGCGGCGTGCCAGGTAGGCCTCGAAGGCTGCCTGGCCGTGGCGTTTGCGCAGCATGCGCTCGGTCACGTGTGGGGCCAGCACCAGGGCGCTGGCGTTGTTACCGCCGAAGCCCTTGGAGTTGATGAAGGCCACGTCCAGCGCCTGCTCACCCACCTTACGGTCTTCGGTGGACAGGCTCAGGTGATCCTGGTGCACGTCGCCAGCGACTGCGTCGATGGTCTTCAGGCCCGGCACGATGCCGTACTTGAAGGCGCCGAGGGCGCCGATCACCTGGTCGCCGCTGGCGGTGGCCAGGGAGTGGCCGACGAAGGCCTTCACTGCGGTGACCGGCCATTGTTCGATGCCGAAGGCCGCCGCGACGCGGTCGAGGATTTCCGACTCGGTGACGCGGTTGGCCGGTGTGCTGGAACCATGGGCGTGGACGAAGCTGCGGTTGCGCACGGCATCGAGGCCGAGCAGTTGCACGGCGCTGGCCACGGCCTTGGCCACGGTCAGGTAGTTGCCCGGGCCGGGGGCGGAAATGGATTTCTTGAAGCCATCGGCGTTGATGAACACGTCCGGCACCGCGCCGTGGATGTCGGCGCCCAGCTCCAAGGCCAGCTCGTCGTCCATCAGCACCACGAACTGGCAGGCTTCGGCCAGGGTAAAGCCGCAGTTGTCGCCGAACGGGCGGCTGGCGCGGCGGAAGTCCACCTCGCTCTTGCCTTCGATCTGGCGCAGGCCTTCCTCGGTGGCCAGAGCGCCCATGGCGCCGTAGCCCTCGATGCACTCCTGGTTGATCGGCGCTTCGCTGCTGCCGACGATGACCACGCGCGCCTTGCCTGAGGCGATCTGCTCGATGCCCTTCTGCAGGTTGTAGAGGAAGGTGGCGCAGGCACCGGTGATGCTGCCGGTGGTGCCGACGCTGCCGAGCACATAGGCGTTGATGAAGTCCGCCGGCATGGTGTTCAGGCCCAAGGCCAGTTGCTTGGCGGTTACACGGCCGCCTTTTAGGCGCGACTGCATCATTCCGCCGAAACCGTTCTCGTCGAGCTGGCTCATGATGCAGCTGGCGAATACGGCGATCTCGTCGGGGGCGACGTGCTGGACGATGCGCTGCCAGTCGATGCCCACCGAGCGTAGGGCATCGGTGACGCCGACCACGGTCATGGCCAGGCCTCGCGGGTGAAAACGGGCGTTGTACAGCTCGCTCGGCTCGAAGCCGGTGGGCAACTGGCCGGCGGATTTCACTGCCAGCGGGCGATAGCTGTCGACCTTGAATTCGCAACTGTCATGCAGGGTGACGCGTACTTCATTGCCTTCGAGCTCTTCGACCGACCAGTTGGCCGGCAGCGGCTCGGGCAGTTGCTTGCGCTGGGTGATGAAGCTCAGGTTGGCGCCATTGACGGGGGCGAGGCTGATGCTTTTCTGCCAGTGGGCGGCGTCCGGGTCCAGGTGCTGCTTCTCGAGACGGCGCACCAAGGTGCCGGCGAGGATCTCCTTGGCGTAGCGGCTTTCGATATCGGCGAGGCTCAGCGTCTGGCCGTTCTGATCCTGATACTGGCCATCGACCACGCGCACCAGTTTCATCATCTGCGCCAATCCGGCCAGGGTTTCCTGGCGCGCCTGGGGTTCCAGCGACTCCTGCACGGTGCGACGGAAGCCATGGTGGAAGGAGCTGCGCCCGGCTGCGTTGTAACCCCCAAAACCCACGATCACAGGTAAGCGCGACATAAATCAAAAGCTCCTGAACAAGGCCAGCGCGACGCCAGGCCGGCGCCTTCGGGCGCGAGCGGGGTCATAGGGCGGTGGCATTTGGAAAATTTCGGCTGCCTAACCTGACGTGGATCATGACCGTCGAGTCACTACTTCGTCCAATGTCGTGGCGAGTGCGATGCTTGTCGCGAACGATGAAGTTGGTCGTTGGGCGCAGAGCGAACCGGGACGCCGGCCGCTCGGAACACCACCCGTAGAGCGGCCTCGCTCGCGAAGCGAGCAGCCCGCCGGTGGCACCACAACTTACGCCCAGGACTACTGAAACCCGGGCTTTCAGGGCGTAGGGCGGACTCAGGAGCGCCAGCGAACAGTCCGCCGGCCCATGCAGCGTTCGGTACCACCGCTCACGCCCAGTACTCCCGCCAAAGGCGTACTGCTTCGCGAGTACGCCCTACTCATTCAAGCCTGGTAGCTGATATGCCCGTCAACCAGCGTGTAGCGCACCGCGCCCGGCAGGCAATGGCCGATGAACGGGCAGTTGCTGCCCTTGGAGTACCACTGCTCGCCGGCGATGGTCGAGGCCTGCGCATCGAACAGCACGATATCGGCGGCGCCGCCGACGTTCAGGCTGCCGGCTGGCAGGCGCAGTGCGGCGGCGGGGCCGTTGGTCAGGCGCGCCAGCAGCGTCGGCAGATCCAGCAGGCCGTCCTGCACCAGGCTCAGGGCCAGTGGCAGCAGCAACTGTACGCTGCTGATGCCCGGCTCGGTGGCGGCGAAGGGCGCCAGCTTGGCATCGCGCTCGTGCGGCTGGTGGTGGCTGGAGATGGCCGAAATCACGCCGGCTTTCACCGCTTCGCGCAGGCCGTCGCGGTCGGTACGCGAGCGCAGCGGCGGCTGCACATGGTAAAGGCTGGAGAAGTCGATCAGCGCCTCGTCGGTGAGGATCAGCTGGTACAGCGCGACGTCGGCGGTCACCGGCAGGCCGCGGGCTTGGGCAGCGGCGATCAGCTCGGCCCCACGGGCGCTGGTGATCTGGCTGAAGTGCGCGCGCACGCCGCTTTGTTCCACCAGCAGCAGGTCGCGAGCCAGGGCTACGGTTTCGGCGGTTTCCGGGATGCCGGCCAGGCCGAGGAAGCTGGCGGTCGGGCCTTCATGAGCCAGGCCGCCTTCGGCCAGATCGGCATCCTGCGAGTGGAAAATCACCTGCAGGTCGAAGGTGGCTGCATATTCCAGCGCGCGGCGCAGGGTGCGGCTGCTGCGGAAGTTGTCCAGGCCATTGCCGAATGCCACGCAGCCAGCGTCGCGCAGGGCGACCAGTTCTGCGAGCTGCTCGCCAGCCAGACCCTTGCTCAGTGCGCCGATGGGAAAGACCTTGGTGTGCCCGGCTTCGCGGGCGCGGTCGAGGATCAGCTCAGCCACCGCCGAGGTGTCCAGCACTGGCTTGGTGAACGGTGGGCAGCACAGGCTGGTGACGCCGCCGGCCGCAGCGGCCAGGGTTTCCGTGGCGATGCTGCCCTTGCGGCTATAGCCAGGCTCGCGCAGGGCCACCGACAGGTCGACCAGGCCGGGCGCTGCGATAAGGCCTTGGGCGTCGAGACTGTTGTCGGCAACGAAGCCGGCCGGCGCTTGACCAGTGGCGACCAGCTTGCCGCCATCTATATAGAGGTCGGTGACCTGATCCAGGCCGCTGGCTGGATCGATCACGCGGGCGCCGAGGATTGCGGTACGCATCAGTTGGCCTCCTCGGCGTTGAGTTGACGTTGGGCGTTCTGCCCGCTCATGGCCATCGACAGCACGGCCATACGGATGGCGATGCCGTAGGTGACCTGGTTGAGGATCACCGACTGCGGGCCGTCGGCCACTGCCGACTCGATCTCCACGCCGCGGTTGATCGGCCCCGGGTGCATCACCAGGGCATCCGGCTTGGCCAGCTTGAGGCGCTGCTCGGTGAGCCCGAACAGGCGGTAGAACTCGCCCTCGCTGGGCAGCAGGCCGCCCTGCATGCGCTCGCGCTGCAGACGCAGCATGATCACCACGTCGACGTCCTTGAGGCCTTCATCGGCATCGCTGAACACGCGCACGCCGTAAGCCTGCTCCAGGCCGATGGGCAGCAGAGTCTTCGGCGCGATGACGCGAATGTCCGGGCAGCCCAGGGTCTTCAGGGCCAGCATGTTCGAGCGTGCTACCCGCGAGTGCAGGATGTCGCCGACGATGGCCACCGAGAGGTTCTCGAAATCGCCTTTGTGGCGGCGGATGGTGAGCATGTCGAGCATGCCCTGGGTCGGGTGCGCGTGGCGGCCGTCGCCACCGTTGATGATCGCCAGGTTCGGGCACACGTGCTCGGCGATGAAGTGCGCGGCGCCGGAATCGGCATGGCGTACGACGAAGATGTCGGCGGCCATGGCCTCGAGGTTGCGCAGGGTGTCGAACAGCGTCTCGCCCTTGCTGGTGGAGCTGGTCGAGACGTTGAGGCTGATGACGTCGGCCGACAGGCGCTGGGCGGCCAGCTCGAAAGTGGTGCGGGTGCGCGTGGAGTTCTCGAAGAACACGTTGCACACGGTCTTGCCGCGCAGCAGCGGGACTTTCTTCACCGCGCGCGCGCCGACTTCGAGGAAGGAGTCGGCGGTGTCGAGGATTTCGGTCAACAGCTCGCGGGGCAAGCCGTCGAGTGAGAGGAAGTGACGCAGCTGACCTTGGTCGTTCAGCTGCAGCGGGCGCTTGGCGGCGAGTGGCGTCATCGCGAGGGTCTCAGTTGGCGAGCGTCTGGAGTTCGAGGGTCAGCGGCGTGGGGCCGGACAATTTTACCCGCTCGTTGGCTGCCAGCGACAGGGTGGCACCGACCACGTCGGGGCGAATCGGCAACTCGCGGGCATCGAGGTCGAGCAGGCTGACCAGGGTCACACTGGCCGGGCGGCCATAATCGAACAGTTCGTTCAGTGCGGCGCGGATGGTGCGGCCGCTCATCAATACGTCGTCGATCAGTACTAGGTGCTGGCCTTCGATCTCGAACGGCAGCTCGGACGGTTGCACCTGTGGATGCAGGCCATTCTGGGTGAAGTCGTCGCGGTAGAAGGACGCGTCGAGCACGCCCAGCGCGTCGTCACGATTCAGGGCCTGCAGCAGGGCCTGGGCGACCCAGACACCGCCAGTGCGGATGCCGATAAAACGCGGTTCGCTGATCTGGCGCCGATTCAGATGCTGGGTCAGGGCGCTGGCCATGGCCGGCAGTAGATCGTTGGGGTTGGGTAGCATGGCGAAACTCCTTGGTGCGGGCTGACTCGATCAGCCCGTGCAGTTTTCCTCTAACCAGCCCTGTAGCAACAAGGCTGCAGCAATGGCATCGACCGGGCGCTCGCGATAGCCGCCACTCTGGCCCTCGCGCAGACGCTGGCCCTTGGCCTCGAAGGTGGTCAGGCGTTCGTCGTGGGTGAAGGCCGGCAGGTTGAAGCGGCCGTTGAGGCGGCGGGCGAATTTCTCGGCGCGGGCGCTCATCTCGCTGGGCGTGCCATCCATGTTAAGTGGCAGGCCGACCACCACGGCGTCAGGTTGCCATTCCTTGATCAGCGCTTCGACACGGCTCCAGTCTGGCACCCCGTTCTGTGCCTTGAGCACGCACAGCTCACGGGCCTGGCCGGTGATCACCTGGCCGACGGCGACGCCGATCTGCTTGGTGCCGTAGTCAAAGCCCAGCAGCAGGCGCAGTGGCTTGTCGCTCATCAGGCGTGCCCGGCCTGTGAAGTCAGCAGGCTGAGGTTGACCCCCAAGCGCGCAGCTGCGGCATTCAGGCGTTGGTCGAACGGCAGGTCGAAGAGAATGGTGCTGTCGGCGGGGCAGGTCAGCCAGGCGTTGTCGGCCAGTTCGGCCTCCAGTTGCCCGGCATCCCAGCCGGCGTAGCCGAGGGTGATCAGGTAGCGATCCGGGCCGCTGCCGTCGGCGATGGCGAACAGCACATCCTGCGAGGTCGAAAGCCCCAGCTCGCCCAGCTCCAGGGTCGCCTGGAACTGTGGGCCGGCGGGATGAAGGACGAAGCCGCGGTCGGTCTGTACCGGGCCGCCGGCGAAGATCGGCAGGCTGTGGCACAGCGCCGCGGGCTCCTCATCGGGGCGTAATTGCTCCAGCACATCGGCCAGGTTGAGGCCATTGGGCTTGTTGATCACCAGGCCCATCGCGCCCTGTTCGTTGTGTTCGACCAGGTAGGTGACGGTTTGCGCGAAATTCGGATCGTCCATGTGCGGCATGGCGATCAGGAAGTGGTGCTTGAGCGAGGTAGGGGCTGAGTTCTTCATGGCGGCTAGTTTCGGCTTTAAGCCGCCGGGCTTCAAGCCATAGGGCAACGCAGGGCGCCCGCGGTTTCGTATGCTGGCCGTTTCGATCGACGCTCTAGTTGCTCGACAGGCGATCACCACGCTCGAAGCGCCAGGTGCGGATGATCTCCAGGCGGTCGATATCAGCCAGGTCGCCGGTGAAGGGCGCATAGGGCGCGGCCAGGCGCACGATGCGCTGCGCGGCCTGGTCGAGCATGGCCTGGCCGGACGATTCCAGCACCTGGACCTCGTACAGCGAGCCGTCACGGTTGATCGACACCAGCAGGCGCAGGCTACCGTAGATGCGTTGGCGACGAGCATCGTCGGGATAATTCAGGTTGCCGATGCGCTCGACCTTCTTGCGCCATTCGTCCTTGTACCAGGCGCCCTTGTCGCGCATGGTCGAGGCAGCATTGAGGCGGTGGATCTTCGGGCGTTTGGCGTACTGCTGAACCTCCTGGGCAAGCTCCGCCTCCAGGCTGGCGATCTCGGCGGACAACTGAGCAGAGTCGAACACTGGTGCAGGCTGGGTTTGAGGTACCGGCTTGGTTTCTTCGCGTTTGACCGGAGTTTTCTGCTGCTGTGGTGCACGTGTAGCGACCGCGGCCTTGGGTGCTTCCTGTTTGCTGGCGGGTTGTTGCGGGGTGGCGGGCGGTGTGACCTTGCGCACCTCGCTGTCCTGGAAGGGTGCCTGTTCGGTGGTCTTGGGGGCTGCTGCATGTTCCAGCGTGCCGCTGCCTTGCTGGTTGTCCTGCGCCAGGAAATCCGCTTCTTTGGGCTTTTCTTCGCTCTTGAAGGTGGAGAGCGTGATTTCCAGCGTCTTGCTGATTTCCGGCGGAGACTCCAGGGTAAAACCGACGCCGAGGATCAGTGCCGCGTGCAGTGCAGCCGCGAGAAACAGGGTGAATCCCAGGCGGTCCGCCGGTCGTGCGTTGGCGGAGGAGGTGGTCGGTGGGGTGGCTGCTGCGTTCATCGCGTATCGGGTCTGCTTTCGAATGTCGCGCAGTCTGCCGGGTAGCAGTAGGCGCCTGCAAGCTGCAGGCGCCAGGCTGCCACTTGCGTCAAGCTTTTAGTCCGCGCTTTTTGGCAATGCAGTCCATCAGGCGTTCGCCGATACGGGTATCGAAGGCGGCGTCGATCTCGCGGATGCAGGTCGGGCTGGTAACGTTGATTTCCGTCAGATGGTCGCCGATTACATCAAGCCCGACGAATATCAGCCCTTTTTCACGAAGAGTCGGGCCGACCGCCGCGGCGATCTCGCGGTCGCGGTCGGTCAGGGGCCTGGCCTCGCCGCGACCGCCGGCAGCCAGATTGCCGCGTGTTTCCCCGGCTGCTGGAATACGTGCCAGGCAGTAGGGTACCGGTTCCCCGTCTATCATCAGGATGCGTTTGTCGCCGTCCTTGATCGCAGGCAGGTAGGCCTGCGCCATGATCTGCTGGTGGCCGTGCAGAGTCAGGGTTTCCAGAATCACCGAGAGATTCGGGTCGCCCTCGCGGTGGCGAAATATCTGCGATCCGCCCATGCCATCAAGGGGTTTGAGAATGATGTCACGGTGCTCATCGGCAAACTGGCGCACAATGTCGGGGCGCCGGCTTACCAGAGTCGCAGGTGTGTATTGAGGAAACTGGGTGGCGAAGAACTTTTCATTGCAATCGCGCAGACTCTGCGGCCGATTGACCACCAGTACGCCGTCGCGCTCGGCCTGCTCGAGCAGGTAGGTGGAGTAGACGAACTCGTTATCGAAGGGCGGGTCCTTGCGCATCAGGATCACGTCCAGTTCGGCGAGCGGCGTGTCCTGTTCCGTACCAAGGGTGAACCAGCGCTGCGGATCGTTGAACACTTCCAGGGAACGCAGGCGGGCGCGAGCCTGACCGCGAACCTGATAGAGATCCTGCTGCTCCATGTAGAACAGCGACCAGCCGCGTGCTTGAGCGGCCAGCAACATGGCCAGCGAGCTGTCCTTCTTGAAGGAGATGCTGGCGATAGGATCCATGACGATCCCGAGGCGAAGGCTCATGGGGGATAAACTCCGTGGGATAAGGGCGAAGGCCGGGCTGGCCGCGCCGAACAATGGCTGTCAGGGTGGCGCCGGCCGGGCCGCGCGGTCAAGGGTGGAGCTGCCCTGGCAGGCTTATAGATTGCATCTGGAGAGTGTGCTAAAAAGGCCCGACGATTGGGTCAAGCCCCATCGAAGACTGGGCCTCAGGCATACTGATAACGCAAATATAACGACTCACCGAGGCGATGGTAGGGCGAACATGGAACAGCATACCGAGGGTTTGAAAGTGATGGTGATCGACGATTCGAAAACGATTCGTCGCACCGCTGAAACTCTGCTGAAAAAAGTGGGTTGTGATGTCATCACTGCGGTCGATGGCTTCGATGCCCTGGCCAAGATTGCCGACACGCATCCCAGCATCATCTTTGTCGACATCATGATGCCGCGTCTCGATGGGTATCAGACCTGTGCCCTGATCAAGAACAACAGTGCTTTCAAGTCCACGCCAGTGATCATGCTGTCCTCCAAGGACGGCCTGTTCGACAAGGCCAAGGGGCGTATCGTCGGCTCCGACCAGTACCTGACCAAGCCTTTCAGCAAGGAAGAGCTGCTCGGTGCTATCAAAGCCCACGTGCCTGACTTCACCCCAGTGGAACAAGCCTCCTGACGTTCCGGCCTGACCGCCGTACGCCACTTCTGTATTGGGAAACACCATGGCTCGAATTCTGATTGTTGATGACTCACCGACCGAGATGTACAAGCTGACCGCCATGTTGGAAAAGCATGGGCATCAGGTACTCAAAGCGGAAAATGGCGCCGATGGCGTAGCTCTGGCTCGCCAGGAAAAACCCGATGCGGTGCTGATGGACATCGTCATGCCCGGCCTCAACGGTTTTCAGGCGACCCGTCAGCTGACCAAGGACGCCGAGACCAGCCACATCCCGGTGGTCATCGTTACCACCAAGGATCAGGAAACCGACAAGGTCTGGGGCAAGCGCCAGGGCGCGAAGGACTACCTGACCAAGCCGATCGATGAAGATACCTTGCTGAAGACTCTCAATGCGGTGCTGGCCGGCTGATGCCGTGCTGCTCGCGTACTAAATAAAAAGAAGGCCAAGGCTGGCATGTCCGTGCAGACTCCTTTCCAGATTCTCCTCGAGATCGACCAGCGTTGCCGAGCCCTGGCGGCCGGCCTGCCGTCGCAGCAAGCGGCGGTACAGACCTGGAGCGGTATCGGCTTTCGCATGGGCGAGCGATTCTTCGTCGCGCCGATGGGGGAGGTGGGTGAGGTACTACACGAGCCGCGCTACACCCTGCTGCCGGGTGTCAAAGGCTGGGTCAAAGGGGTGGCCAACGTGCGTGGCCGCCTGCTGCCGATCATGGACCTGTGCGGGTTCTTCGGTAATGAGCTGTCGCCGCTGCGCAAGTTGCGGCGAATTCTGGTGGTCGACTATCAGGAAATCTTCGCTGGCCTGACGGTCGATGAAGTTTTCGGTATGCAGCACTTCCCCGTGGATGCATTTTCAGAACAACTGCCGCCTCTCGAGGCGAGCATTGCGCCGTTTATCCACGGTGTCTTTCAACGAGAACAGCCCTGGTTGGTGTTCAGCCCTCATGCGCTGACGGCCGATCCTGGCTTCCTCGATGTGTCCTTTCAGTAGATTTTCGGTTGGGTCGGTTCTTCCGGCCCTTTGGCGTTACATGGGAACCGTAGTGCGGTCGGTCCAGGCGGGGGCCAGAAAATGAAAAAATTCAATGCAGGTAATTTGTTGGTCGGGGCGCGCAGTAGCACGCTGATCGCGACGCTGTTCGTCGTGCTGATCGTTTCCATCGTGCTTTTGTTCGCGAACTTCGTCTACATCAACACCCAGTCCAACTACGATACCGAGTACATCAGCCACTCCGGTGAGCTGCGCGTACTGTCCCAGCGTATCGCCAAGAACGCCACGGAAGCTGCGGCAGGTAAAGCTGAAGCGTTCGGTCTGTTGCGCGACGCGCGTAACGACTTCCAGCTGCGCTGGGGGTACCTGACCGATGGTGATGCCAGCAGTGGTTTGCCGTCGGCGCCCGCGTCGGTGCAGGCGCAGATGGCTGCGGTGCAGCAGGACTGGGATAGTCTGCGGCAGAATACCGACGCCATTCTGGCCAGTGAACAGACCGTGCTGTCCCTGCACCAGGTAGCCTCCACCCTGGCGGAAACCATCCCGCAGTTGCAGGTTGAGTACGAGGAAGTGGTCGACATCCTGCTGGAAAGCGGTGCGCCGGCTGCTCAGGTTTCTGTGGCCCAACGCCAGTCGCTGCTGGCCGAGCGTATTCTCGGTTCGGTGAACAAGGTACTGGCCGGTGACGAAGACTCGGTACAGGCTGCCGACATGTTCGGTCGTGACGCCAGCCTATTCGGCCGTGTACTGGCTGCAATGCTCGAAGGCAACGCCGCGATGGAAATCAGCCAGGTGACCGACGAGGAAGCCCTCGAACGTCTGGCCGAGATTTCCGAGCTGTTCGAATTCGTATCCGGCTCGGTGGACGAGATTCTCGAAACCTCGCCAGAACTGTTCCAGGTACGTGAATCGGCGAACTCGATCTTCACCGTGTCGCAGACCCTGCTGGACAAGGCCTCCGAACTCGCCGTCGGCTTTGAGAACCTGGCCTCGGGCCGTGCCATCAACACCCTGTTCGGCTACGTGCTGGGTGGCCTGGCGCTGGGCTCGATCATCCTCATCGGTCTGGTGATGGTGCGTGAAACCAACCGCCGTCTGGCTGAGACCGCCGAGAAGAACGAGCGTAACCAGGCCGCGATTCTGCGTCTGCTCGACGAAATCGCCGACCTCGCCGACGGTGACTTGACCGTGGCCGCGACGGTAACCGAAGACTTCACCGGTGCCATCGCTGACTCCATCAACTACTCCATCGACCAGCTGCGCGACCTGGTAGCCACGATCAACCTGACCGCCGTTCAGGTAGCCGGTGCTGCCCAGGAAACCCAGGCCACGGCGATGCACCTGGCGGAAGCTTCCGAGCACCAGGCGCAGGAGATTGCCGGCGCCTCTGCGGCGATCAACGAAATGGCCGTGTCGATTGACCAGGTATCGGCGAACGCCTCGGAATCCTCCGCGGTAGCGGAGCGTTCCGTAGCCATCGCCAACAAGGGTAACGAAGTCGTACACAACACCATCACCGGCATGGATAACATCCGTGAGCAGATCCAGGACACCTCGAAGCGGATCAAGCGCCTCGGTGAATCGTCCCAGGAGATCGGTGACATCGTTAGTCTGATTAACGACATTGCCGACCAGACCAACATCCTCGCACTGAACGCTGCGATCCAGGCCTCCATGGCCGGTGATGCGGGCCGCGGTTTCGCCGTGGTAGCGGACGAGGTACAACGCCTCGCAGAACGTTCCTCGGCGGCGACCAAGCAGATCGAGGCGCTGGTAAAAACCATTCAGACCGACACCAACGAAGCCGTTATCTCCATGGAGCAGACGACTTCCGAAGTGGTGCGCGGTGCCCGCCTGGCGCAGGACGCCGGGGTGGCACTGGAAGAGATCGAGAAGGTATCGAAGACCCTCGCGGCCCTCATCCAGAACATTTCCAACGCCGCGCGTCAGCAGGCCTCTTCGGCCGGCCACATTTCCAACACCATGAACGTGATCCAGGAGATCACCTCGCAGACGTCCTCGGGTACCACCGCCACCGCCAAGAGCATTGGTAACCTGGCCAAGATGGCCAGTGAGATGCGCAAGTCGGTGTCCGGTTTCACCCTGCCAGACGCCTGATAAAGGAGTGCGAGGGCTGGCGGCAGCCTTCGCTACATAGCCATGACTCAGGGCGAAGGTATGCAGTCAGCGGGCGTTTGGGCATTGCGCCCGGTGGCCGATATGTCGCAAGCCGATTTTCACGACTGGCAGACGTTGCTCGAAGCGCGTACCGGTGTGGTGATCAGCGAGCAGCGGCGTGCATTTCTGCAGACCAACCTGAGTGCGCGCATGCGCGAACTGGGCGTCACGGATTACGCCAGCTATTACCGTCAGGTCACCGATGGCCCGCGTGGCGCGGTGGAGTGGTCGACCCTGCTGGATCGTCTGACCGTGCAGGAAACCCGCTTCTTCCGCCACCCGCCGTCCTTCGAGGTGCTCTCGCAGTACCTGCAGGAGCGTCTGGCGGCGGGCCTGGGCAAACCCTGGGAGTTCTGGAGCGTGGGTTGCTCCAGTGGTGAAGAGCCTTACTCGCTGGCGATTCAGGCCGCAGAGGCGCTTCAAGGCAGCGAGTTGCCCGAGCATTTCGCGGTAACCGGCACGGATATCAGTCAGGGCGCACTGAGCAAGGCACGCGAGGCGTGTTATTCGGTGCGACGCCTGGAGCAGGTGAGTGACGAGCTGCGCGAGCGCTACTTTCTCGCGCAGGCCGATGGACGTTTCAAGGTGGTACCGAGTCTGGCGGCGCGCGTATGCAGCGCCCGGCTCAATGTGCTGGAGCTGGCCAAGGCGCCGATGTCCGGCATGGACGTGATTTTCTGTCAGAACTTGCTGATCTATTTCCGCCGCTGGCGTCGCCGCGACATCCTCAACCGCCTGGCCGAAAGCCTGGCGCCGGGTGGCCTGCTGGTCGTGGGCGTGGGCGAAGTAGCCGGTTGGCAGCACCCGCAACTGGTGCCGGTGGCCGACGAGCGAGTCCTGGCGTTTACCCGCAAGGGATAAGGCCAAGTTTATGAGTGGAGTGGCTATGGGTGATCGGCATGATTATGTCGCCCTGGAGTGGGTCAAAGGCGAGATCGGGGAAACCCTGAAGCAGGCGCGGCAGGCCCTGGAGGCGTTCGTCGAGAACCCGCAGGACCCCACGCGCATGCGCTTCTGCCTGACCTACGTGCACCAGGTTCACGGCACCTTGCAGATGGTCGAGTTCTACGGCGCTGCGCTGCTCGCCGAAGAAATGGAACAGGTGGCCAAGGCGTTGATGGAAGGTCGCGTAGCCAACCAGGGCGAAGCCCTGGAAGTGCTGATGCAGGCCATTCTGCAGCTGCCTGTATACCTTGACCGTATCCAGACTGCTCGCCGCGACCTGCCGATGGTCGTGCTGCCGCTGCTCAACGACCTGCGCGCCGCCCGCGGCGAGAAGCTGCTTTCGGAAACCAGCCTGTTCTCCCCGGACATGTCCGCACGCCTGCCGGCGTTGCCGTCGGACAGCCTGGCGCGCCTGCGTACTGCCGAGTTGCCGGTGCTGTTGCGCAAACTGCGGCAGATGCTGCAGATGGCCCTGGTCGGTGTTATCCGCAACCAGGACCTGGCTACCAACCTCGGCTACATGGCCCGCGTTTTCGCCCGTCTGGAAAGCCTGTGCAAGGACGCCCCGCTGGGCGGCCTGTGGCAGATCGCCTCCGGCCTGATCGAAGGACTGGCCAATGGCAGCGTGGTCAATGGCACCTCGGTGCGTACCTTGCTGCGTCAGGTCGACAAGGAACTCAAGCGCCTGGTCGAGCAGGGCGCCGACGGGATCAACCAGCCTGCGCCGGACGAGCTGACCAAGAACCTGCTGTTCTACGTGGCCAAGGCGCCGGCGCAGTCGCCGCGTATCCGCGCCCTCAAGGAACAGTACCGTCTCGACGAGGCGCTGCCCGACAACGAAGTGGTGGACGAAGAGCGCGCTCGTCTGGCAGGCCCTGACCGCGATGCCATGCGCTCTGTGGTCGCCGCGCTGTGCGAAGAGCTGGTGCGGGTCAAGGATAGCCTCGACCTGTTCGTGCGCAGCGATCGCAGCCAACCTGGCGAACTCGACGCGCTGCTGGCGCCACTCAAGCAGATCGCCGATACCCTCGCGGTGCTGGGCTTCGGTCAGCCGCGCAAGGTGATCCTCGACCAGATCGATGTGGTCCACAGCCTGTCCCTCGGCCAGCGCGAGCCCAACGATGCCGTATTGATGGACGTTGCCGGTGCGCTGCTCTATGTCGAGGCGACCCTGGCCGGCATGGTCGGCCCGAGCGATGACAGCCAGAACGAGCAGAGCCATCTGCCGACCACCGACGTGGCGCAGATTCACCAGTTGGTGATCAAGGAAGCGCGCAACGGCCTGGAGCAGGCCAAGGATGCGATCATCGAGTTCATCGCCTCGCAGTGGAACCACGAGCACCTGGCTCGCGTGCCCGAGCTGCTGACCCAGGTCCGTGGCGGTCTGGCGATGATCCCGCTGCAGCGCGCCGCCGACCTGCTCAATGCCTGTAACCGCTACATCCAGGAACAACTGCTGGCGCGCAAGGCCGTGCCCAACTGGCAGAGCCTGGATACCCTGGCCGACGCGATCACCAGCGTCGAGTACTACCTCGAACGCCTGGCCGAAGACCATGGCACGCAGGGTGACCTGATTCTCGATGTCGCCGAGGAGAGCCTGGAAACCCTGGGTTATCCGCTCAAGGAAAAACCCTCGATTCTCGACCGCGTCGAACCGCAGGAAGAGAGTCTGGCACCGCTGGCTGACCCGCTGCAGGAAATCGAACTGCTGGGCGCGGAGGACGAGCAGCTCGAAGAACCGTTGGGTGAGGTCGAGCCGCTGGCGTTCGAGCTGGACGAGCCTGCAAACGATATCGCCGTGGATCTGCTGCCCCTGGAGGACCAGCCCGAGCTGCCAGCTGCCAACGAGACTGCCGATAGCTTCACCTTCGAACTGGGCGAGCTCGAAGAGCTGCCCTCGCTGCAGAACGAAGAGACCGTTGCTGCACCGCTGTTCGATGCCGAGCCCGAGCCGGCGCTCGAGTTCGAAGAGCTGAGCCTGGAACAGCTGGCTGAATCCCCGCAGTGGGACGAGTTGGAACTGGCGGACCTGGAACTGCCGGAAGTCGAGCTGCCCAGTGCGCCCGAGGTCACAGCCGAGGTCGAAGCCCCGGCCGTGGAGAAACCGCTGTCGATGGCCGATGTAATGGCCGCCCCAGTGCAGGCGATTAATCCACCGGCCGCCGACGTGCCGCCGAGCCTGCTGCCGCCACCCGCCGATGAAGAACCGGTGGACGAAGAGCTGCTGGAAGTCTTCATCGAAGAAGCCGGCGAGGTGCTGGAGACCATCGCCGAGTACCTGCCACAGTGGCAGGCCGATACCGCCAACAAGGACGCGCTGATCGAAGTGCGCCGTGCCTTCCACACCCTCAAGGGCAGCGGGCGCATGGTGCGTGCGCTGGTCATCGGCGAGCTGGCCTGGTCCATCGAGAACCTGCTAAACCGTGTGCTGGATCGCAGCATAGAGCCGAGCGAGCCGGTCCAGCAGGTGGTGCTCGACGTCGTGGCGCTGATGTCGGCGCTGGTCGACGAGTTTGCCGCCAAGGCGCAGCGTCAGCGCGACGATGTCGATCTGCTGGCGGCCACCGCTCATGCTTTGGCCAAGGGGCTGACGCCCCCAAAATCTAACGCCCCGGCCACCCAGCAGGTAGCCGAGCCCGTGGGCGTTGACGACGCTACCGAGGTCGTCGAGCTGGACGAGTCGGCCAACGACCAATCGCTCGATGGTGAGCCCCTCGACCCGCAGTTGCTGGAAATTTTCCGCAACGAGGCGGAAACCCATCTGGATACCCTGGTTGGCTTTCTTGCCGACTGCGCGCAGGAACTGCCGCAGCCAGTCACCGATGACCTGCAGCGTGCGCTGCACACCCTCAAGGGCAGTGCCTATATGGCCGGCATCCTGCCGGTGGCAGAAATCGCGGCGCCGCTGGAGAAGCTGGTCAAGGAGTTCAAGACCAACCTGATCCAGGTGGATCTGGCGGCTGCCGAGCTGTTGAGCAGCGCCGAGGGCGTGTTCCGTATCGGTCTCGACAATCTCGAGACCCAGCCTCTGGCACCCATTCCTGGCGCTGAGGCACTTCTTGCTCGCGTCCAGGCGCTGCATCAGGAGCGTCTCGCCAGCGCCGAAGACGAGCGTATGGCGCAGAGCGGCGAAAGTCGCGACCCGCAGATGATCAGCATCTTCCTCGCCGAAGGCATGGATATCTTGCTGGACGCCGAGGACCTGCTACGCAAATGGCGTGAGCATCCGTCCGAGCGCCAGGAGCTGTCTGCGCTGCTGGAGGAACTGACGACCCTCGGTCGTGGCGCCGAAATGGCCGAGCTGCCGCAGATCGACGAGCTCTGCGAAGCCCTGCTGGATCTCTATGGCGCCGTCGAAGAAGGCAGCCTGGCGGTCAGCGAGCGCTTCTTCGACGAGGCGGAGAAGGCCCACGAAGCGCTGATCGGGATGATGGATCAGGTCGCTGCGGCCTTGCAGGTCACCCCGCAACCCGAGCGGGTGCAGGCGCTACGTGATCTGCTGAGCGAAGCCATCGATCCGCATACCTTGGCCTTGCTGACGCCTGGCGTCGAAGGGCTGGAGGTCATCGAGTTGGACCAGGCCACTGCCGAGCTGGAACAAGAAGACGAGGCTGAGCCGGTGCTGTGGCAAGAGGCACCCGCCGAACTGGAAGTCGCCGAAGACATTGATCTGGAGTCGCAGTCCGAGGCCGAGCTGGGCTCCAGCCCTGTCGACGCCGATCTTGATGAGGAAATGGTCGAGATCTTCCTCGAAGAGGCCGTGGATATTCTCGACAGCGCTGGTCAGGCGCTGGAGCGCTGGCTCAGTGAGCCGGACAACACCATGCCGCTGTCCTCGCTGCAGCGCGACCTGCACACCCTCAAGGGCGGTGCGCGCATGGCCGCGATTCGCCCGATTGGTGATCTTGGCCACGAACTGGAGTCGCTCTACGAGGGCTTGGTCGACCGCCGTTACAACCATTCGCCGGCGCTGGGCAATCTGCTGCAGCAAAGCCATGATCGCCTGGCGCAGATGCTCGATCAGTTGCAGGCCCGACTGCCGTTGGTCTCTGGTGACGACCTGATTCAGGCAATTCGTCAGTTCCGCCAGGGCGGTACGC
This sequence comes from Ectopseudomonas mendocina, assembly GCF_007049795.1. Lineage (GTDB taxonomy): Bacteria > Pseudomonadota > Gammaproteobacteria > Pseudomonadales > Pseudomonadaceae > Aquipseudomonas > Aquipseudomonas mendocina_D. Next base: position 208,423 of record NZ_SCFY01000003.1, on the reverse strand, counting down.
CGCAGAGCCTGTCGGCGGCTGTCGCCCAGGTTGAGCCGGAGCTGGACGACGAACTCGTCGAGCCGATCGAGGTGGTGGAGCCGGATAGCTTCGAGCTGCCGCCCTTGGCGCTGGTCGAAGACGAAATCGTGCTCGACGAAGCGCCACAGGCAGAGCCAGAGGCAGTGTTGCCGCTGATCGACGAAGTCGAGCTGGTAATACCCGAAGACGAACTGCCTGTTGCCGAGCTCGAGCCGCAGGGTGCGACGCTGGCCAACTGGCATGAAGAGCGTGATCCCGAACTGGTGGAAATCTTCCTCGAGGAAGGTTTCGACATCATCGACAGTGCTGGCGCCGCTCTGCAGCGGTGGATGGGCGATGTTGACAACAGCCTGGAGCTGGAAGCCCTGCAGCGTGACCTGCACACCCTAAAGGGTGGTGCGCGCATGGCTGAAATTCGTGAAATCGGCGATTTGGCTCACGAGCTGGAATTCCTGTACGAGGGTCTCGGCGGTGGTCGCCTGCGGGCCAGCCAGGTTCTGTTCACGCTGTTGCAGGCCTGCCACGACCGTTTGGCCGAGATGCTCGAGGCCGTGCGAGATAAGCGGGTGGTGCCGCAGGGCCATGCCCTGATCGAGACGATCAAACGCTTTCGTGCCAACCCTGACGAGCAACTGAGCATGCCGTCGGCGGTACAGCTCAGGGCGGTGGTCGAGAGCGACGAAGCCGAGGAGGCTGACAGCGACATCCTCGATATCTTCCTCGAAGAAGGCTATGACCTGCTCGAGGCGATGGAGGTGTCGATCGGGCGCTGGGAAGAACAGCGCGATGATGTCAGCGCCATCGACGAAATGCTGCGCACGCTGCACACCCTCAAGGGTGGTGCGCGTCTGGCTGGGCAGAAACGCCTTGGCGATCTGAGCCACGACCTGGAGCAACATCTCAGCGAGGCTCTGCTGCACGGCGCCCCCTGGCCGGAGAGCCTGTTACTCGACGTGCAGTCCGGTTTCGAAGGGCTGCAGAATGAGCTCGACGTGCTGCGCCAGCGTCTTAGCGCCAGTCTCGGTGATGAGCCGGTGGCGGCCGATGCCGAGGTCGAGCCAGCGGCAGCGCCTGTGAGCAATCTGCTCAACCCGATCGTTGCTGCCAGTGACGTGCCAAGCCAGTTGCAGGCGCCGAAGGTGCTGCCGTTCGTACAGCGTGCGCAGGAGGCCGCACTGGAGGTAGCGTCCCGCCGTGCGCCACAGGAGCTGGTCAAGGTGCCAGCCGAGCTGCTCGAAGGCCTGGTCAACCTGGCCGGTGAGACGTCGATCTTCCGCGGACGTGTCGAGCAGCAGGTGAGCGATGTCGGTTTCACCCTGAGCGAGATGGAAGCGACCATCGACCGCGTACGTGACCAACTGCGCCGTCTCGATACCGAGACCCAGGCGCAAATTCTCAGCCGCTACCAGGCTGAGGCCGAGCGCGCCGGTTATGAAGATTTCGACCCGCTGGAGATGGACCGTCACTCGCAACTGCAGCAGCTCTCTCGCGCGCTGTTCGAGTCTGCCTCCGACTTGCTCGATCTGAAGGAAACCCTGGCGGCGAAGAACCGCGACGCCGAGACCCTGCTGCTGCAACAGGCGCGGGTCAACACCGAGCTGCAGGAAGGTCTGATGCGCACCCGCATGGTGCCGTTCGACCGCCTGGTACCGCGTCTGCGTCGCATCGTGCGCCAGGTTGCAGGCGAACTGGGCAAACAGGTGGAGTTCGTCGTTGGCAACGCCGAAGGGGAAATGGACCGCACGGTGCTCGAGCGCATCGTCGCGCCGCTGGAACATATGCTGCGTAACGCCGTCGATCACGGCATCGAGCTGAGCGATGTACGTCGCGCTGCTGGCAAGTCGGAGACCGGCACCATCCGCCTCAATCTCGGCCGTGAGGGCGGCGATATCGTTCTTACCCTGGACGATGACGGTGGTGGCATTCGCCTGGAAGCCGTGCGGCGCAAGGCCATCGAGCGTGGGCTGATGGACGCCGACAGCGGCCTGAGCGATCACGAAATCCTGCAGTTCATTCTTGAGGCAGGTTTCTCCACTGCCGAGAAGGTCACGCAGATTTCCGGCCGTGGTGTCGGCATGGACGTGGTGCACTCGGAGGTCAAGCAGCTCGGCGGTGCGATGAGCATCGACTCGACGCTGGGTCAGGGTACGCGCTTCACCATTCGCCTGCCGTTCACCGTGTCGGTCAACCGTGCGCTGATGGTGTACTCCGGCGAAGACCTCTACGCCATCCCGCTGAACACCATCGAAGGTATCGTGCGGGTGTCGCCGTTCGAGCTGGAGGCCTATTACGCGCCTGACGCGCCGCGCTTCGAATACGCCGGACAGGCCTACGAGCTGAAGTACCTGGGCGACCTGCTGAACAATGGCCAGCATCCCAAACTGGTGGGTCAGAGCCTGCCGCTGCCAGTGATTCTGGTGCGCTCCAGCGAGCACGCCGTGGCGGTGCAGGTAGACAGCCTGGCCGGCTCGCGCGAGATCGTGGTGAAGAGCCTCGGCCCGCAGTTCGCCGGGGTGCACGGGATCTCCGGTGCGACCATCCTCGGTGACGGCCGCGTGGTGGTGATTCTCGATCTGCTGGCGACCATTCGTGTGCTGCATGCGCATCTGCAGAATCAGCTGATGCCGCGCCTGGCTTCGCGTCAGGCTTCGGCCAGCGAAGAGGTGGAAATCGACCGTCCGACGCTGGTCATGGTGGTCGACGACTCGGTCACCGTGCGCAAGGTCACCAGCCGTTTACTCGAGCGTAATGGCATGAACGTGGTCACCGCCAAGGACGGGGTCGACGCTATTGCCCAGCTCCAGGAACACAAGCCTGACATCATGCTGCTGGACATCGAAATGCCGCGCATGGACGGCTTCGAGGTGGCCACGCTGGTGCGCCACGACGAGCGCCTGAAGGACCTGCCGATCATCATGATCACCTCGCGTACCGGCGAGAAGCACCGCGAACGGGCCATGTCCATCGGCGTCAACCAATACCTCGGCAAGCCCTATCAGGAGTCCTTGCTGCTCGAGACCATCGCTCAGTTGGTGGATAGCCATCGGGTCAAACGGACATGACAGACAAAACCTCCGCGCGCATTGCAGTAATCGCCGACACCTCGTTGCAGCGCCATGTGTTGCAGCAGGCATTGGCCGGTGGCGGTTATCAGGTAGTGCTCAACAGCGACCCGGCGCGGCTCGACGAGGAGCAACTGGCTGCCTGCGAAACCGATCTGTGGTTGGTGGACCTGGCTCAGTCGGAAGATTCGCCGCTGGTCGACAGCCTGCTCGAGCGTGCCAGTGCCCCGGTGTTGTTCGGCGAGGGGCACGCGCCCGAGCGTCACTCGGAGAACTACCCGCGCTGGGAGCGCAGCCTGTTCGGCAAACTCAAGCGCCTGGTCGGTGATCCGACTCAGGCGGTTGGGCCCAGCCTGCAGGCACTGCTCGATGAAGCGCAGCGTCCGGCGCGTCTGGAGCTGCCGCAAACACTGGCCAATACGCCGCTTAAAGCTGGCGAGCCGGCACGCCAGGTCTGGTTGCTGGCTGCCTCGTTGGGTGGCCCTGCAGCGGTCAAGGCATTTCTCGATGCCTTGCCGGGTGGTCTGCCCATCGGCTTCATCTACGCCCAGCACATCGATGCCAGTTTCGAGGCGGCCCTGCCGCAGGCGGTGGGTCGACACAGCCAGTGGCACGTCAACTCGGCACGTCATGGCGATCCGGTGCGGTGCGGTGAAGTGGTGGTGGTGCCGATCAGCAATGAACTGGGCTTTGCCGAAGACGGTGCGATGCAGATTACCGAACGCGGTTGGCCTGAGCCCTACAGCCCTTCCATCGATCAGATGATGCTCAATCTGGCGCAGCAATTCGGCGGCCTGTGCGGTGTGATCGCGTTCAGCGGCATGGGCAGCGATGGCAGTGCCGCTGCCGCTTACGTCAAACGCCAGGGTGGCTTGATCTGGACCCAGCGCGCCGACAGTTGCGCCAGCCCGAGTATGCCCGACAGCCTGCGCGAGGGCGGCTACAGCAGTTTCAGCGCCGACCCGCGTGAGTTGGCCGTGGCCCTGGTCAATCACCTCGCCGAACATTGCAGTTGAGGACGTTTCAATGAGCCAAGCCGTCGCTACCCAGAACAGCACTGAAGGTCTGACCGGCCTGCTGGTGCCGCTGGCCGACCGCACCCTGTTGCTGCCCAACGTGGCCGTGGCCGAGCTGATTCCCTATCGCGCACCGCAGGTCAGCGAAGGCATGCCCGAGTGGTTTCTCGGTCAGATTGCCTGGCGTGATCTGCGCTTGCCGCTGTTGTCCTTCGAGGCGGCCAGCGATGGCCAGGCGCAGGTTGCCGGTGGCGCCCGTGTCGCGGTGATCAACGCTCTGGGGGGGCGGCCCAAGGTCAAGTTCATTGCCCTGCTGGTGCAGGGTATCCCGCGCTCGCTGAAGGTCGGCAGTGACCTGCCTGCGGCCGATGTCGAGCTGGCGCCGCTGGAACTGGGTGCCGCACGTGTCGGTGACGATGTCGTGCGTATTCCCGACCTGGCCGCACTGGAGCAATTGCTCGCCGATGCCGGTTTGATCTGAAGTCACCATGCGCTCAGGCGAGCGCCCATGAAAAAGCCCCTGCACTTGGCCGGGGCTTTTTCGTTACTGCCGGGAGTTGATCAGCGCTGCACTTGCTGCGCTTCAGTTTTCTCTGCAGTCAGGTTCTCTTCCGAGGTGTTGCTGCCCCAGTAGTCGGCATTGGTGATGCCAAGCTTCTCGGGGTGGAAGACCGGATCCTTACCCTCATCCAGCTGTTGTTCGTAGTCCTTCAGGCACTTGTAGGCAACCTTGTGCATGAGCAGGATAGCGATGATGTTCAGCCAGGCCATCAGGCCCACGCCGAGGTCACCCAAGTCCCAGGCGAAGGTGGCGGTGTGCACGGTGCCGTACACGGTGGCCGCGATGATGCCGAACTTCAGCAGCAGGGTGAGGATGGGGCGCTTCACCTTGCGGTTGATGTAGGCGATGTTGGTTTCGGCGATGTAGTAGTAGGCCAGGATGGTGGTGAAAGCGAAGAAGAACAGAGCAATGGCGACGAAGGCGTTGCCGAAGCCGGGCATCATGTTTTCCATCGCGGTCTGTACGTAGCCCGGACCCGCGGCTACGCCGGCGATACCGGTGAACATCGCGCTGCCATCAGGCGCCTGGACGTTGTACTGACCGGTGATCAGCAGCATGAAGGCGGTGGCGGAGCAGACAAACAGGGTGTCGATATAGACCGAGAAGCCCTGTACCAGACCTTGCTTGGCCGGGTGGCTGACGGCAGCGGCGGACGAAGCGTGCGGACCAGTACCCTGGCCGGCTTCGTTGGAATACACACCACGCTTGACGCCCCACTGGATGGCCATGCCGACGATGGCGCCGAAACCAGCCTCGAGGCCGAATGCGCTCTTGACGATCAGCAGCACGACTTCCGGCAGCTTTTCGATGTTCAGCAGGATGATGACCAGGGCGACCAGGATGTAGCCCAGCGCCATGAACGGTACGACCACCTGGGTGAAGTGGGCGATACGCTTGACACCGCCGAAGATGATCAGGCCGATCAGCACGGCCAGAGCCGCCGCGGTGACGTTCGGGTCAATACCGAACGCGGTTTGCGCACTGGAGGCAATGGAGTTGGCCTGAACACCGGGCAGCAGCAGGCCGCAGGCGAATACGGTAACGATGGCGAACAGCCAGGCGTACCACTTCAGACCCAGACCGCGCTCGATGTAGAAGGCCGGGCCGCCGCGGTATTCACCATTGAGCTTTTCCTTGTACACCTGGCCAAGGGTGGATTCGACGAACGCCGAGCTGGCGCCGAGGAAGGCCACCATCCACATCCAGAACACGGCACCCGGACCACCGAAGGTGATCGCAGTGGCCACACCGGCGATGTTGCCGGTACCGACACGACCGGCGAGGGTCATGGTCAGTGCCTGGAAGGAGGTGATGCCATGTTCATCGGTCTTGCCGGTGAACATCAGGCGAATCATTTCTTTGAAGTGGCGAACCTGGAGAAAGCGGCCGCGCAGAGAGAAGTAGAGACCAACGCCGAGACATAGATAAATCAGCGCCGGGCTCCAGACCAGACCGTTTAGGGTCGAGACCAGTTCGTTCATGCAATGCTCCTGGGCATGCGGTCGCTTTTTGGGCGGTGCCGAGGCCCGTTGTTTGTTATTGGAAGAGGGCCGACGCTAACGGGCGTCGGCCTCGGCCGTGCGCAGTTCGCTGGTGAGCGGCCCGCGCATGCGGCGCGAAGAGCATGACAAAGACTGTCGATCTTGCAATCTCTTGAAATCACATTTTGTTACGTCCAAGCGACATTCTTATGCCTGGAGGTCGCCCCAGAGCTGTTGAGCGACAGTCAGCGCCACCACGGGTGCCGTTTCCGTGCGCAGAACGCGCGGGCCTAGGCGGGCGGCGTGGAAGCCTGCGGCCTTGGCCTGGTCGACTTCGGCATCGCTCAAACCGCCTTCAGGGCCGATGATAAAAGCCAGACTATTCGGTTTGTCGTGGCTTTGCAGGGGAGCAGCAACCGGGTGCAGCACCAGCTTCAGATCGGCTTCGATCTGCTGCAACCAGGTGTCCAGCTCCTGCGGCGGGTTGATCACCGGCAACACCGAGCGGCCACACTGCTCGCAAGCGCTGATCGCCACCTGACGCCAATGCGCCATGCGCTTGTCGGCGCGCTCGTCCTTCAGGCGTACCTCGCAGCGTGCCGAGACGATGGGGGTGATTTCGCTGGCCCCCAGTTCGGTGGCTTTCTGGATGGCCCAGTCCATGCGTTCGCCGCGTGACAGGCCCTGGCCGAGGTGAATATGCAGCGGCGACTCGCTTAGGCCGGCAAAGGCTTCACGCAGCTCGACGCGCACGCTTTTCTTGCCCACTTCGATCAGCTCACCGAGGTATTCGTGGCCGCTGCCGTCGAACAGCTGCACGGCATCGCCCACGGCATGGCGCAGCACGCGGCCGATGTAATGGGCCTGGGCCTCGGGCAGTTCATGCTGGCCGAGAGACAGCGGGGCGTCGATAAAGAAGCGGGAGAGGCGCATGGTTTACCCACCTTGAAGAGAGGCGCGAATTCTAGCCGTAGGGTGCGCTGCGCGCACCGCCTCAGGCTCAGCCCGGCTCGCGATGATCGGGGTAACGGTTGTCCACTGCCACACTGATTGACTCTCGGGTGGCGATATCGATGCCCTCGCTGGCCACCTCGGCGAGGAAATCGATCTCCTCGGGTGTGATGACGTAGGGCGGCAGGAAATACACCACGCTACCCAGTGGGCGCAGCAGCGCACCCCGTTCCAGTGCATGCTGGTAGACGTGCAGGCCGCGCCGCTCCTGCCATGGGTAGGCTGCCTTGCTGGCCTTGTCCTGCACCATCTCGATGGCCAGAGCCATGCCGGTCTGGCGCACTTCGGCGACATGCGGGTGATCGGCCAGGTGCGCAGTGGCGCTGGCCATACGCGCCGCCAGGGCCTTGTTGCGTTCGATCACATCGTCGTCACGGAAGATGTCCAGCGTCGCCAGCGCGGCGGCGCAGGCCAGCGGGTTGCCGGTGTAGGTGTGCGAGTGGAGAAAGGCGCGCAGGGTGGCGTAGTCGTCGTAGAAGGCGCTGTACACCTGATCGGTGGTCAGCACCGCAGCCATCGGCAGGTAACCACCGGTCAGTGCCTTGGACAGCACTAGAAAGTCCGGGGTAATGCCGGCCTGTTCGCAGGCGAACATCGTGCCGGTACGGCCGAAACCGACGGCGATTTCGTCGTGGATCAGGTGCACGCCATAGCGGTCGCAGGCCTCGCGCAGCAGCTTGAGGTAGACCGGATGATACATGCGCATGCCGCCGGCACCCTGGATCAGCGGTTCGACGATCACCGCGGCGACTTCGTGGTGATGCTCGGCCAGGGTCTGTTCCATGTGGGCGAACATGACGCGCGAATGCTCTTCCCAGCTCACGCCTTCCGGGCGCAGGTAACAGTCCGGGCTGGGCACCTTGAGGGTGTCGAGCAGCAGCGGCTTGTAGGTGTCGGTGAACAGCGACACGTCTCCCACCGACATCGCTGCCACGGTTTCACCGTGATAACTGTTGCTCAGGGTGACGAAGCGCTTCTTGTTCGCCTGGCCGTTGTTGAGCCAGTAGTGAAAGCTCATCTTCAGCGCCACCTCGATGCCCGAGGAGCCGTTGTCGGCGTAGAACACCTTGTTCAGGCCGGCCGGGGTGATCTGCACCAAGCGCTCGGACAGTTCGATCACCGGCTGATGGGTGAAGCCGGCGAGCATGACGTGCTCAAGGCTGTCCAGTTGCTCGCGGATGCGCGCATTGATACGTGGGTTGGCGTGACCGAAGACGTTGACCCACCAGGAGCTGACGGCATCCAGATAACGCTTGCCGTCGAAGTCTTCCAGCCACACGCCGGACGCCTTGCGAATCGCTACCAGCGGCAGGCGCTCGTGATCCTTCATCTGGGTGCAGGGGTGCCACAACACGTCGAGATCGCGTTGCATCCAGTGATCGTTCAGGCTCATGAGCTATCTCCCAGGGTTCGGCGGCACAGCCTACCAGAAGCCGTCACCGAGTCACGGCGTTGCCGCTGGTCTGGCAGAATGTAACGCTGGTGCCGTTGCCGGGGAACTCCATGGGCGGCGCGTCATACCAACTGGGTCGGCTTGAGGGGGAAGCGCGAAATATCGCATTTCCTGATATTTCATAGCGAAATTTTCCGCTTTAAATCGATATATTTGCAGTTAGTCTTGCTCGGGTCTGGATTAGGAAAGCCACCATGCAATGGCGTAACACTTTTGCTCGTTATGGTCTGGTCAGCGTGCTGCTGCACTGGTCGGTCGCGCTGGTCGTCTTTGGCCTGTTCGGCCTTGGCTTCTGGATGGTGGGGCTCAGTTACTACGACCCGTGGCGCCAGAGTGCGCCGGACCTGCACAAGAGCATCGGTATCCTGCTGTTCGCGGTGATGCTGCTGCGCGTGCTGTGGCGTCTGCTCAACCCTGCGCCGGTAGCTCTGGCCAGCCACGGCCAGCTCACTCGTCTGGCCTCCAAACTGGGTCATGGCGTGCTCTATTTCGGCCTGTTTGGCGTGATGATTTCCGGCTACCTGATTTCCACTGCCGATGGCCGTGGCATCGAGGTGTTCGGCCTGTTCAGTGTGCCGGCCACCCTGACCGGTATCGCGCAACAGGAAGACATTGCCGGAGCCATTCACGAATACCTGGCCTGGGGCCTGGTGATTTTCGCTGGCCTGCATGGCCTGGCTGCACTCAAGCACCATTTCATCGACCGAGACAGCACCCTGCTGCGGATGTTCGGGCGCTGAAGCATTCAAATCGGGTCAAGGCCCATCTAGATCGACAACCTCGCAAGGAGAACACCCATGTTGAAGAACGCCCTCGCTGCACTGGTTCTGGGTTCCGCTCTGATCGGCGGCCAGGCCATGGCGGCAGACTACGCCATCGACAAGCAAGGCCAGCACGCCTTCGTCAATTTCAAGATCAGCCACCTGGGCTACAGCTGGCTGTACGGCACTTTCAAGGATTTCGACGGCAAGTTCAGCTTCGACGCCGCCAATCCCGAGGCGAGCAAAGTCAGCGTGACCCTGAAGACTGCCAGCGTCGATACCAACCACGCCGAACGTGACAAGCACATCCGCAGTGCCGACTTCCTCAATGCGAGCAAGCACGCTACTGCCACGTTCGAATCGACTTCGGTCAAGTCCACTGGCGAAGGTACTGCCGACGTTACCGGCAACCTGACCCTGAACGGCGTGACCAAGCCGGTGGTGATCGCTGCCAAGTTCATCGGCGAGGGCAAGGACCCGTGGGGCGGCTACCGCGCCGGCTTCGAGGGCACCACCACCCTGACGCTGAAAGACTTCGACATCTCCATGGATCTCGGCCCGGCTTCGCAAACCGTGGAGCTGATCATCTCGGTCGAAGGTGTGCGTCAGTAAAGAAAGCGGCCGCTTGCGGCCCACTGATGACCCTCTCACATTTATGGGGCGAAGAGGCGTGTTTTTGGAGGCACCGCCTCCTACGCCGATGAGCGCCTGATCGCTGGCGATCAGGCGGGGGCGCGGAGCGGGGTGCCCGCAGGGCGGGAGAGGGCTATTTAGCTGTTCATTCTGACTCTGCCGGCACCAGCAAAAACGCCACCCCATGGGGTGGCGTTTTTGTTTGCGTGGCAGCTTACTCTTCGCGATTACGCGTCAGCAGCGCCGGCTTCTCGCCGCGTGGCCGAGTGCTGTTGCTCAACTCGTCTAGCTGTTCGGCGCTGGGGAAACGATCCAGGCGCGAGCCCTTGTGCACGATGATCGGCTGCTTCTCGCGCGGGTTGCGCACGGCCGCTTCGGCGCGTGGCAGTTCGTCGCGGTCTAGCGAGGTGATGCGACCATCCGCCTGCCGGCCACGGCCCCCGCCGTTGCGGCCTTGACCACCCTGGCCACCTTGACGGCGATTCTTGCCGGGATTGCCTGGGTTGCCGCCAGTGTTGTTGCGGGGCTGCCTGTTGTTGCTGTTGGCTCTCTGACCTTGGCCCTGAGCAGCGCCATTGCCAGGTGCACCGCCGCCTGAGCGGCGGCCGCGACCTTGCGGCTTGTTCTGCACCGGGACGTAATCGGCACGGTTGCCGAAATTGTCGATTTCGTCGTCGAGAAACTCTTCCGGATCGCGATCCGGCGGCAGTGCGGGAACGGCCGGGGCTGCGCCACGATTCTGGTTGCGAGGCTGCTGGCCACGACGGTTCTGACCTTGGCCCTGCTGTTGCGGCTTGGCTTTCTGCTCCTTGCCGCTGTCTTTGCCCTTGTCTCGACGACCACCGTTGTTGCGCTCGCCCTTGGGCTTGTCGGCGCCTTCGGCTTTCTGTTTCTTCTGGCCGGCACCACGTGGTTGGCGTGGCTCGCGCACTTCCGGGCGCTCCGCTTCTACGGCGCTGGCGTCGAAGCCCATCAGATCGCCGTCGGGGATCTTCTGCTTGGTCATGCGCTCGATGCTTTTCAGCAGCTTCTCTTCGTCCGGAGCGACCAGCGAGATGGCCTCACCACTGCGGCCGGCACGGCCGGTGCGGCCGATACGGTGAACGTAGTCTTCCTCGACGTTGGGCAGCTCGAAGTTGACTACGTGCGGCAGTTGGTCGATATCCAGGCCGCGTGCGGCGATATCGGTGGCTACCAGGATGCGTACCTGGTTGGCTTTGAAGTCGGCCAGAGCCTTGGTGCGCGCGTTCTGGCTCTTGTTGCCATGGATCGCGGCAGCCGGCAGACCATGCTTGTCGAGGTACTCGGCCAGGCGGTTGGCGCCGTGTTTGGTGCGGGTGAACACCAGCACCTGTTCCCAGGCGCCCTGAGTGATCAGGTGGGCGAGCAGGGCGCGCTTGTGGCTGGCGGCCAGGCGGAAGACGCGTTGTTCGATACGCTCGACTGTGGTGTTCGGCGGCGTGACCTCGATGCGCTCGGGGTTGTGCAGCAGCTTGCCGGCCAGGTCGGTGATGTCCTTGGAGAAGGTGGCCGAGAACAGCAGGTTCTGGCGCTGTGCGGGCAGTTTGGCCAGCACCTTCTTGACGTCGTGGATGAAACCCATGTCGAGCATGCGGTCGGCTTCATCGAGCACGAGGATTTCGACATGAGACAGGTCGATGGCTTTCTGATTGGCCAGGTCGAGCAGGCGGCCAGGGCAGGCCACCAGCACGTCGACGCCCTTAGCCAGGGCCTGGACCTGCGGGTTCATGCCAACGCCGCCGAAAATGCATGCGCTGACGAATTTCAGATCGCGGGCATAGACCTTGAAGCTGTCATGCACCTGGGCGGCCAGTTCGCGAGTGGGTGTCAACACCAGCACGCGCGGCTGTTTCGGGCCGTGACGTTGTTCGCGATCCGGATGACCACCCGGAAACAGGCGCTCGAGGATCGGCAGGGCGAAACCGCCCGTCTTACCTGTACCCGTCTGGGCCGCCACCATGAGATCGCGACCTTGCAACACGGCGGGAATGGCCCGCTGTTGCACCGGAGTGGGTTGGGTGTAGCCGGCGGCTTCGACCGCACGGACTAAAGCCTCGGAGAGACCGAGGGAGGCAAAGGACATGAGCAATCCTGTACTAGTGAGGGCGTGGCCCTGGGGGTGTAGAGCCTGGCTTGAATCACGCATTGGGGGCGTGATCCCGTCCGGTACTGCTGGCTTTAGAGCACCAGCATCCGGGCGCAAGCCTGGCGGGAAGGCCCGATTATAACAGAGCGCAAGGCTTGCGCACCTATCAGCCTGTCGGCTGGTTCACGGTTGGCGTTCGTGTGGCCTGGCGTAGCGTGCCTGCAGGCGGGCATAGGCGGGTTCGCGCTTGAAACGGCGTAGCTCGCGAGCGAACGCCTGCGCCAGTGGCTGCAGCGCCGGATCCTTGCGCAGCGCCAGGTACAGATGGTCGCGCCCGAGTCTTTTGCGGTGGTAGTCGATTTGCCCCTCGATACCCATCTGCGCGATCAGATAGAGGCCGGCGCGCCGGTCATTGACCACCAGGTCGACGCGGTGGCGTATCAGCTTGCCCATGTTGGCTTCATGGCTCTGCGCTTCTTCGCGGCTGAACAGGGTCGAGGTGCGGAAGGTTTCGTCGTTGTACCAGTAGCCTGGCGAGACACCGATTACCAGGTCGCTCAGGTCTTCCATGTTGGTGTAGCGGAAGGGACGATTACGTGCATGGAACAGCACCAGCTCGACCTCGCTCAGTGGCTCTGCGACGAAGAGCATGTCGGCCTCGCGCTCCGGGAGGTGGAATATGTCGAGAATTCCATCGGCGCGGCCTTGTTCCAGCGCCAACAGGCAGCGCTTCCAGGGCAGGAATTGCAGGTCCAGCGTTACCCCCAGGCGCTGCAGCACCTCGCGGGTTATTTCGTAGTCGAGGCCTGCGGCTTGGCCGTTGTCCTCGTAGACATAGGGCGCCCAGGCTTCCGTGACCAGGCGCAGCGTTTCACCGCGAGCGGCGAAAGCACAGAAGCACAGTAAAAGTATGGTGATAATCTGACGCGGAAATAGTGGCATTGCGCCAGATTAGCGATTTTGTAATGGCCTTTGAAGTGCGCCTACGCCACCTCAATCGATGACGCGATAGCAGGGCTCATAGGCGCTGCCGCCCGGCAGCTTCATGCGGTGTTGCTCGACGAAGGCCTGCAGCAGGCGATCCAGCGGGCGCATGATGGTGGCTTCGCCGCGAATCTCGTAGGGGCCGTGCTCCTCGATCAGACGGATGCCGTTCTCCTTGACGTTGCCGGCGACGATGCCAGAAAAGGCACGACGCAGGTTGGCGGCCAACTGATGCAATGGCTGCTCGCGGGTCAGGTTGAGGCTGGCCATGGATTCATGGGTTGGCTCGAAGGGGTGCTGGAAGCTCTCGTCGATCTTCAGCAGCCAGTTGAAGTGGAAGGCGTCGTTGCGCTCGCGGCGGAACTGACGCACGGCCTTGATGCCGACGGCCATTTCGCGGGCAACTTCAGCTGGGTCGTTGACGATCATGCGGTAGCGTTGCTGCGCCGCTGCGCCGAGAGTGGCGCCGATGAAATCATGCAGCTGCTGCAGGTACGGCCCGGCGCTTTTCGGTCCGGTAAGAATGACCGGGAAGGGCAGATCCTGGTTGTCCGGGTGGGTGAGGATGCCCAGCAGGTAGAGGAATTCTTCGGCAGTACCAGCGCCACCCGGGAAGATGATGATGCCGTGGCCGACGCGAACGAAAGCCTCCAGGCGCTTTTCGATATCCGGCAGAATCACCAGCTCGTTGACGATCGGGTTCGGCGCTTCGGCGGCGATGATCCCCGGTTCTGTCAGGCCCAGGTAGCGGCCGGTGAGGTTGCGCTGCTTGGCGTGGCTGATGGTGGCGCCCTTCATCGGCCCCTTCATCACGCCTGGGCCGCAGCCGGTGCAGATGTCCAGGCCGCGCAGGCCCAGCTCGTGACCGACCTTCTTGGTGTACTTGTATTCCTCGGTGCTGATCGAATGGCCGCCCCAGCACACCACCATCTTCGGCTCGACGCCGCTGCGCAGGGTCTGTGCGTTGCGCAGCAGGTGGAAGACGTAATCGGTGATGCCTTCGGAGCTGTCCAGGTCGATGCGCTTGTGCTCCAGCTCGCTTTGCGTGAAGACGATGTCGCGCAGCGCGCTGAACAACATCTCGCGGGTGCTGGCGATCATCTCGCCATCGACGAAGGCGTCGGCCGGGGCGTTGATCAGCTCCAGACGGATGCCGCGATCCTGCTGGTGAATCTTCACTTCGAAGTCCGGGTAGGCTTCGAGGATGGTCTTGGCGTTGTCGCTGTGCGAGCCGGTATTGAGGATCGCCAGGGCGCACTGGCGGAACAGGCGGTAGACGCTGCCCGAGCCGGTCTCGCGCAGTTGCTGCACTTCGCGCTGGGAGAGGGTTTCCAGGCTGCCCTTGGGGCTGACGGAGGCGTTGATCGTGGAGCGTTTGAGCATGAAATGTGGTCCTGGTGGCAAGCTTGCGCCGAAGGTTGGCGCGGAGGCGTTCGAATAGGTTGTCGCCGTGGGTGTTGCGGTTGTCTGTGTCGGGCGTTCAGTGCCTGGTGGCTGGTGCGTCGGTTGCGGGTTCGCTCGGGTTCAGCAGAAATACCACATAGCCGCGGAACCAGGGACTGCTTTGCAGGTAATCCGGCGCCTGCCATTCGCCGTTTTGTATCAGGCCGATGCGAAACGGCAACCGCAGCCGCGCAATGCTCGGCAGGTAGCGCTGGTAGCCAGCGATGCTGTGGCGGCCCTGGTAAGTCTGCATCACCACTTCATCGACCACCCCGGCGAGACGGTTGAGCGCCGCCGGGTCGGCATTACCGGCCCAGTCGAGCAGGCCGGTGATACTCAGGCGGTACTGCTGCGGCAGGCGCTGGCGCAGGTCTTCGAGGAAGGCGGCGTAGCGATCCAGACGCAGCGTTTGTGCATCGAAGTCGATCTGCACCCCGCTGACCCGGTTGCCGGAACGCTGCCAGCGCTGCAATTGGCTCAGCAGCAGGGCGAACACTTCCTCGCTCCAGTCCAGGGTATGCGCGCGATACACCACCCAGAGTTCGATATCCTCCGACAGCTTGGGCGTGGCCGGGTTCTGTGCCTGCATCCGCGCCGATGGATCGCCAGCGCGGCGTGGACCATCGATCTGCCCCTGCAGCACGTATAGGGTACGGGCTTTGGCCAGCACCGGCTGTGGCGTCACGCCGGCCCACAGCCAGAAGGCCTGGTGCTCAGCGGCGTCGACGCGCGCGGCCTGCACCGGCAGGCCGGCTGCCAGCAGGAGCAGGCCTACCAGTAGTACTTGAGTCGCTGTGCCCACTGGGTGTCCGCGTAGCTACGCTTGAGAGTCTGGAACCACTGCTTGCGCTGATCCTTGCCGATGTCCTGGCCGTCGCAGCTGTTGTAGCCGCTGGGCGCGTAGCAGTTGATCGCGCGAAACAGCGCGTAGGCCTTGTCCTCGCGGCTGACTTGGGGCGCAGCCAGCAACATCTGGTAGGCGGCCAGGCGAGAAAAGGACGACCCCTGGAACTGACTTGGCGCGCTGCCCAGTTCGCCAGTCGCCGGCGGACGGTTCAGCCAGTGTTCGTCGAGGCCGTGGACACGGACGAAGTCGCCCAGGCACAGCATGCCTTGGGCGTCCTCGGCATTGGCGGCGAGGCGTTCGGCGATCTTGACCAGGCTCGGGCAGACGTAGCCGGCATCGCTGCCGCCGGCCCAGGCAAACAGGCCTGGATCGAGGCGCGGCGCAGGCTGTTCCGGCTTGTAAGGGTATTGCGCGAAATCGCTGAGAAAGTCGGCGTAGCGGCCATAATCCAGGTCACGGTAGAGCAGGGCATACAGCGCAGTTGCCCGCTCGCTTGCAGGTGCCTGTGCGTCGCCAGCCTGCTTGCGCAGCAGCTCGGGGCCGGCACCATAGGCCAGCAGGCGTTCGCGGATCGGCGCGGTGGTGATCGGCGAAGCGGCGGCGAATACCTTGTCCAGTTCGCCACTGCGCTCGTAGTTCAAGGCCAGCGCCAGTTGCAGTTGTGCCTGCTGCAGCGGGTCTTGGCTGCGTGCCAGTAGCGCCTGCCAGTGCTGCAGTGCCTGGGTCGTCTCGCCCTTGGCTTCCAGTGCCAGGCCGCGCAGCGTTTCTTGGCTGAAGACGAGGGCGTTCAGAGGCCCACCTTCGGCATCCGGCAGGGCGGCGAGAGTCTGCTCGGCGTTCTCACTGCGATAGAAATGCCAGGCAGCGACCAGGTAGGCATGTAGGTCAGGTTGGCTGGCGAAGCGCGGCTGCTGTGCCTGCAATTGCTCGAGGCTGAGGCGCGGCTGGCTGTTGCTGCCGGGGGCGCGCAGATGAATCAGGTCGACCATGGCCAGCAGCAGCGGGTCTTCGATGGCGTCCGGGGCGAGGCTGGGCAGCAGTTTGCCGTCCATTTCCTCGATCAGCGCAGGCATGTCGACCTGCTGCGCGCCACGCTCGAATTGCCGGGCAAAGGCCTCGGCGAATCGCCGGGTGTCACCGGCAAGCCAGTACACGCGGCGCTGCAGGCCCCGCGCCGAGTCGCTGTAGAGCCCCTGTGGATAGTTATTCAGATACTGTTCGAAGGCCTTCGCGCTGGCGTCGAGGTTGGTTTTATCGACCTGCTCGGGGCTGAAGAAACCGTATTCATCGAAGGCGTGGAGCTGCGCCCGGTTCAGCGCGACACGGCCGAGCAGGTACTGGGCGGTTTCGCTCAGCCAGGGCTGCTCGCTGTGTGCGAGTTCGGCGAAACGTTCATGCGCCTGATCGAAGTCGCCGCGATAGAACGCGTCGGCGCCGCGCAGGTAGTCCCCGAAGGCCTGGGCAGCGGGCGACTGCAGTTGCGTCGCTTGCGGCAGAATGTCCTGCGTTTGTGGATCGCCCTCACCGCACAGGCTCAGCAGGCTGCGCCGCGAACGGGCCAGCGCCTGTGTCTCGCTCGCGGCCAGCTCTGGCGTGGCGCTGAGCGCATCGACGAAGCCGCGCATGGCCTGCAGGTCGTTGCTGCGGCAGCGATTGCCCTCGCCTTCAGCGAAGTGGTGCACGGCGAAAGCATCCGCCTCGCTGTCGACGCCCAGGCGCTGCAGGGCCTCGATCAGGTACGCCGCGTCCGGCTCGGCGGCTTGCTCGTCCGTCTCGGCCGCTTCGCTACGGGCGCGGCTCGGGTCGAGCATGCCGAGGCTGAAGGGCACCAGGCCGTAGCCGTATTCGTAGCCTTCGAGTGCCAGCGGTTCGCGCGTCAGCTTCAGGTGGCCGGCGTCGTCGAGCAGCAGTTGCAAATTGACGCGGCTGTCGTTGCCGGGGCTGAGAAAGGCCAGGTTGTTGCACCCCGAAAGCTGGTCGGAAATCAGCTTCCAGCTCGGTGTGCAGGTCATGTCGGAGCTGGCCAGCGCAGCGGGCGTGTGCAGGCTGGCGAGCAAGGCGAAGGGGAAGAGGCGCTTGATTGTCATAGGGCTCATCCTTGAGCGTGGGAGCCGCTGTGCGGCTCCCTGCCCGTCAACGTTTGAGGTCGAGGTTGTTCCAGATGGCCTGGCTGGGACCTGCCAGGTTCATGCTGTAGAAGTGCAGGCCGGGCGCGCCGCCTTGCAGCAGGCGTTCGCACATCTCGGTGATGACCTGTTCGCCGAAGACGCGAATGCTGTCGGCATCGTCGCCGTAGGCTTCCAGTTGCTTGCGCACCCAGCGTGGGATTTCAGCGCCGCAGGCGTCGGAGAAGCGCGCCAGCTTGCTGTAGTTGGTGATCGGCATGATGCCTGGCACCACTGGAATGTCCACGCCCAGCTTCTGCACGCGCTCGACGAAGTAGAAGTAGCTGTCGGCGTTGAAGAAGTATTGGGTGATGGCACTGTCGGCACCGGCCTTGGCCTTGCGCACGAAGTTGGCGATATCGTCCTCGAGGTTACGTGCCTGCGGATGCATCTCCGGGTAGGCGGCTACCTCGATGTGGAAGTGATCACCGGTTTCGCTGCGGATGAACTCGACCAGTTCGTTGGCGTAGCGCAGCTCACCGCTGGCCATGCCCATGCCGGATGGTAGGTCACCACGCAGGGCAACGATGCGCTTGATGCCGGCATCCTTGTACAGGTTCAGCAGCTCGCGCAGCTCTGCTTTGCTGTCGCCCACGCAGGACAGGTGCGGTGCGGTGGGTACTTTGATCTCGCCATCGAGTTGCAGCACGGTGTTGACGGTGCGGTCGCGGGTCGAACCGCCGGCGCCATAGGTGCAGGAGAAGAAATCGGGGTTGTAGGTCGCCAGTTGGCGCGCCACATCCATCAGTTTTTCATGCCCGGCTTCGGTCTTGGTAGGGAAGAACTCGAAGCTGTAGCGGCGTTGTTGGCTCATAGGGTTTCTAGCCTTGGAGACTTAGGGTGGATGGCGTTTACCCATCCACCTTGCTGGAAGTCGGCGGTGGATAAGCCAAGGGCTTATCCACCCTACGCATTAGTAGCGGTAAGCGTCCGGCTTGAACGGGCCTTCCACGGTCACGCCAATGTACTCGGCCTGCTGCTTGGTCAGTTGGGTGACCACGCCGCCGAAGCCCTTGACCATTTCCAAGGCGACTTCTTCGTCGAGCTTCTTCGGCAGCACTTCGACGGTCAGGCGCTCGGCCTTCTTCTCGGCGGAGAGATCAGCGAACTTCTGCTCGAACAGGAAGATCTGCGCCAGCACCTGGTTGGCGAAGGAGCCGTCCATGATGCGGCTCGGATGGCCAGTGGCGTTGCCCAGGTTGACCAGACGGCCTTCGGCCAGCAGGATCAGGTAGTCGTCGTTGGTCGGATCGAAGCTGCCGGCGCCTGTGCGGTGAATCTTGTGCACCTGCGGTTTGACCTCTTCCCACGCCCAGTTCTTGCGCATGAAGGCGGTGTCGATCTCGTTGTCGAAGTGACCGATGTTGCACACCACGGCGCGCTTCTTCAGGGCCTTGAGCATGCCGGCGTCGCAGACGTTGACGTTGCCGGTGGTGGTGACGATCAGGTCGATCTTGCCCAGCAGCGCAGCGTCGACGCTGGCCTCTGTGCCGTCGTTGAGACCGTTCTTGTACGGGGAAACCAGCTCGAAGCCGTCCATGCAGGCCTGCATGGCGCAGATCGGGTCGATTTCGGAAACCTTGACGATCATGCCTTCCTGACGCAGCGACTGCGCCGAGCCCTTGCCCACGTCGCCGTAGCCGATGACCAGCGCCTGCTTGCCCGACAGCAGGTGGTCGGTGCCGCGCTTGATGGCGTCGTTGAGGCTGTGGCGGCAGCCGTACTTGTTGTCGTTCTTGCTCTTGGTGACCGCGTCGTTGACGTTGATCGCCGGGACCTTCAGGGTGCCGGCCTTGAGCATGTCGAGCAGACGGTGCACACCGGTGGTGGTCTCTTCGGTGACGCCGTGGATGCGCTCGAGCATCTGCGGGTATTTCTTGTGCAGGATCTCGGTCAGGTCACCACCGTCGTCCAGCACCATGTTTGCGTCCCACGGCTGGCCGTCCTTGAGGATGGTCTGCTCGATGCACCACTCGTATTCTTCTTCGGTCTCGCCCTTCCAGGCGAATACCGGGATGCCGGCGGCGGCGATGGCGGCAGCGGCCTGATCCTGGGTGGAGAAGATGTTGCACGAGGACCAGCGTACTTCGGCGCCCAGGGCGGTGAGCGTCTCGATCAGCACGCCGGTCTGGATGGTCATGTGAATGCAGCCGAGGATCTTCGCGCCTTTCAGCGGTTGGCTGGCGGCGTACTTGCGGCGCAGGCCCATCAGTGCCGGCATCTCGGACTCGGCGATGATCAGCTCTTTGCGGCCCCAATCGGCCAGGGAAATGTCGGCGACTTTGAAATCATTGAAAGACATGCAATAGCACTCCATTCGTTGTCTGCGAATGGGCGCCGTTGATGCGTATGGTTAACGCCCCATCCGAGCCTGACAGTCTGGAAGGCTGATTCGAATCTACCGCGAAGCATTGTAGGAATGCAGGGCTTGGGGATTCGAAACAGATCTTTCAGGCTGCTGCAGCGCCCCTCGGACAGGTGGCGGGCACAACCGGAGCGGTGCCGGTTGCGTGAAACCGGCAAATTATAGCCGTGTACGCGGCGCAGCCCAAGGCTTTCCGTCGCATTTGCCTGGCTATGATTGTCATAGCCAGCGATGCAACGACAAGCGCAGCGCTGCGGGCGCATCATGGGCGCCCAATCTGGCACGGAGGACACTGCATGAATTTCCATACTCGCAAGTGGATCAAGCCCGAGGATCTCAACCCCAACGGCACTCTGTTCGGCGGCAGCCTGCTGAAATGGATCGATGAAGAAGCAGCGATCTACGCCATCGTCCAGCTCGACAATCAGCGCGTGGTGACCAAGTACATCTCCGAGATCAACTTCGTCAGCTCGGCGCGGCAGAGCGACATCATCGAGCTGGGTATCACTGCTACCGAGTTTGGCCGCACCTCCATCACCCTGTGCTGCGAAGTGCGCAACAAGGTAACCCGCAAGAGCATCCTGACCATCGACAAGCTGGTGTTCGTCAACCTCGGTGAGGATGGCTTGCCGGCCCCTCACGGCAAGACGGCGATCACCTACGCCAAGGATCGCTTCCCCGGCTGAGCCGCACTGGCCAGTCTGGCCGCAGGCTTGGCCGAAGCGCCGGCATCATGGGCCGGCGCGGCCATGGACGGTAACGGGGCGCTCGCTCAGGCTTGGCTTCCCGACCTTTCGAGTGAAGCCACACCATGACCCTTGCCTACTGGTGCGTACTGATCGCCATCTTTCTGCCCTACCTGGGCACTGCCACTGCCAAGTTCCTTGGCCCCGGCTACGGGCCGCGCGCCAATCAGGACCCGCGCGCCTTCCTGGGCACGCTGGAGGGCTGGCGTAAGCGCGCCAACAACGCCCAGCTCAATGGCTTCGAGGTGACTCCGGCGTTCGCCGCCGCAGTGATCATCGCGCACCAGGCCGGTGGCGCCGAGCAAGCGCTGCTCGACCAGTTGGCCATGGCGTTCATCGTCAGCCGTGTGCTGTATTTCATCTGCTACCTGGCCGACTGGGGCCCTGTTCGCTCGCTGGTGTGGTTCGCCGGGATGGGGCTGATCGCGGCGTTGTTCGTGGTGTCCGCTAGCTGAACACTGGCTGACTGCAAGGCAGGAAAGGCAGCCGTTGTGACAAGAGGTCGCTTGGCCCGGCCGGGGTGAGCCGCGATACTGTCGGCCCCTTGTCGCCTGGAAGTCGTGTCGATGACCTTGAAGAAACTCCTGCTGCTCACCTGCATCTGCCTGACCCTGGCTGCTTGTGGTGGGGTCGACCCCAACTCGCCGTTGGGCAAGCGCCAAGCCGCGTTCAAGGAGATGCTCAAGGTCAGCGAAGACCTCGGTGGGATGTTGCGCAATCGTATTCCCTACGACGAAGCCGCATTCATCAGCGGCGCAGCCAAGCTCGAGCGTCTGTCGCACGAGCCCTGGCAGCACTTTCCACAGGTACGTGACGACGAGCGCAGCAAGGCCAATCCCGAGGTCTGGCAGCGCCAGGAGCAATTCCAGAAGATGGCGCGTGATCTGGAGCAGGCCACCGCCGCACTGGTGCAGGCGACGACCGCTCCGCCGTTACGCCGCTCCGAGCTGGAGCCGGCAGTGCAGGCCATCGAGGACAGTTGCGAGGCCTGCCACAAGGCGTTTCGCGCTTACTGATCGGCGCGCGCTTCGGCCTCGGCCTGCTCCAGTTCGGCGCGCGCCTCGGCCAACTTGGCCTGACGCTTGGCGATCTTTTTCTGATCGCCCTTGCCCATGGCTTCGCGCAGATCCATCTCGCGCTCCTGCACTTCCTCACGGGCTTCCTTGACGCTGGCCAGGCGATCACTGTGCAGGGTGGCGTCGTCGCAATTTATTTCCACATTGCCCAGCGCCCCTTGCAATCCATCCAGTTGCTGCGTGTTGCCGTTCTTGCGCGCGGCCTCGATCTTCTCCTCGATGACCTGGCGCTTGGCCGTACAGCCACCGTCGCCTTCCGCAGCGAGGATGGGCGTGGCGTTGAGATTGGCGGCCAGCAACAGGCCGAGCAAGGCGGTTTGACGAATCATGGTCTGTCCTCGTGTAGGTCTACTTCGAAGTGACCCTGGTTACCGCGCGAGGTTCGACTCGAGTGAGTCATCTGCTGACCCGGGTCAACCGCGCGGTGAATTTTCCTGCTGCAGGAAACCGACGGTGCCGGCCTCCTGCAGTTGCGCGCCCAGGCGCTGAACCTCGGGGTGGCTGAAGAACGCCAACAGACGCTCAGCGCTCTTTTGGCTCACGCCGGGTTGCTTCATCCAGTCGGCGTGGCTGCGACCCAGTAGCGTGGCCCAGTTATCCTCTGCGCCTAGCTGGATGCCAGGTGGTGCGCCGAGGGCCTGCAGCCATTGCTGCAGTGAGCGCCGCTGGGCCTGGGCGAAGGCCTGCTGCAACTGTGAGGCGCGCCGTGGACCGATACCTGGCAGTTGCTGCAGGTGCTCGCTATCGAATTCCAGCCAATCGAGCAGGCCATGCAGTTTTTGCCCCGTCAGTAGTGTGCTCCAGGTGCCTGGTCCTACGCCGGGCAGGTTCAGCCCCTGTTTGCCGGCGAGCCAGTTCAGGCGGGCCTGGAGCTGTTGCTGGCACTCATCGCTGAGTCGCCAGCAGCTCATGGCGTGGTATCGATGAGGGTCGGGTGCGTGCACCGCTGCGCGTTCCTGGCTACGCCAGATCACCTGGTCGAGGCGCGGAATGGTCAGGCCAGCCAGGCGTATCGCCACCTGATCGCCGGGGCGAATGTCCAGTTCTTCCCAGGCTTGCAGCGAGCCGAGCGCGACCCGGCTGATACGCCGCTCGTCAAGGTCGACCGGCTGCAAGCGCAGGATGGGCGTGATACGTCCGGTGCGGCCGATATTGAAATCCACCGCCTGCACCACTGCCAGAGCCTGGCTGGCGGGGTATTTCCAGGCAATCGCCCAGTGTGGCGCTTCGGCCTGCCAGCGCTCTCCTGGGGGGCGTATGCCTTGGCGTATGACCACACCGTCGCTGGCGAACGATAGCGGCGCATTAAGCCAGTGCTGGCGCCAGCCGCGGGCATCCGCCGTGCTATTGAGTGGCTGGGTGTAATGCAGGCTGTCGCTGAAGCCCAGATTTTGCAGGGCTTTCAGGCGCTCGGGCATGTTCTCAGGGCCGTTCGGCCAGTCCCAGACGAACAGGCCGATGGCGTTGGTTTCCTGCTCATCGAGTGACTGTCGTGCCATCAAGCCTGCCACCTTGCCGCGTGCTCCGGCGCCACCGTCGCGGCCCTGAACATGGTCGTCCAGGCGCCAGTAAAGCTCGCCTTGCAGCACGGCATCTAATGGCTGTTTCAGGTGCTTGGGAATGGCTGGTAGCTGTCTGGCGCGCGCCGTCCAGTCCTGTCCATGGCGTCCGTCGCCGCGGCTGATGGCTTGTTTCAGGATGCCGCCCTGGTAGACCAGAGTAACTGCGACACCATCGACCTTGGGCTGAATCCACAGACTGTCGCGGCTGGCGACCCATTCGGCTACCGCCGCATCGTTCAGCTTGCGCAGGCCGGTTTGTGCCACAGGGTGAGCGAGCTTGCCCGTACTGCCGGCCAACGGTTCTGGCAGATCAATGAGCGCGTTCGGGAAGCACTGATGCCAGGATTGCAGGCGCTCACGGGCTTGATCGTAAAGTTCATCGGCGATCAGCGAGCGACCATGATTGTGGTAGGCATCATCCCACTCGGCGATCTGCTGGCTAAGGACAGAGAGTTCGCTCTTGGCGCGGTTGGCTGGCCAGTCGGGGCAGGGGGCTGCCTGTGCGGTCAGTGGAAGAAGGAGCAGCGCGATCCAGCGGGTCATGGCAAGCGTCCGTGCTTGGGATTGAATTCTCAGCCTAGACGATTTCGCGACGCCTGTCGGGTGAAGGGTGCTTTCACCTACTCCAGCAAAGAAAAAGCCCTGCGCAGGGCAGGGCTTCTCTTGTCGTCGCTGAGCCTTACAGGCCAGCGGCGGCGCGCAGGTCGGCAGCCTTGTCGGTGCGTTCCCAGGTAAAGGTGGTGAAGCTGTCGTCGCCAACGGTCTTGGACTGCGGCGTGCGGCCGAAGTGGCCGTAGGCTGCGGTGTCCTGGTACATCGGGTGCAACAGGTCGAGCATCTTGGTGATGGCGTACGGGCGCAGGTCGAACACGTCACGCACCAGTTTGATGATCTTCTCTTCAGCGATCTTGTGGGTGCCGAAGGTGTTGATCGAGATGGAGGTCGGCTGGGCCACGCCGATGGCGTAGGACACCTGGATCTCGCAGCGCTCGGCCAGGCCGGCGGCGACGATGTTCTTGGCCACGTAGCGGCCGGCGTAGGCAGCGCTACGGTCGACCTTGGAGGGGTCCTTGCCGGAGAACGCGCCACCACCGTGACGGGCCATGCCGCCGTAGCTGTCGACGATGATCTTGCGCCCGGTCAGGCCGCAGTCGCCCACTGGGCCGCCGATGATGAACTGGCCGGTCGGGTTGATGTGGAACTGGGTGTCCTTGTGCAGCAGTTCGGCCGGCAGCACGTGCTTGACGATCAGCTCCATCACGCCGTCGCGCAGGTCGTCGTATTTCACTTCCGGGTTGTGCTGGGTGGACAGTACCACCGCGTCGATGGCGACGACCTTGCCGTTCTCGTAGCGGCAGGTGACCTGGGATTTGGCATCCGGGCGCAGCCACGGCAGCAGGCCGGACTTGCGTGCTTCGGCCTGACGCTCGACCAGGCGGTGCGAGAAGCAGATCGGCGCCGGCATCAGCACGTCGGTTTCGTTGCTGGCATAGCCGAACATCAGGCCCTGGTCGCCAGCGCCCTGATCTTCCGGCTTGGCGCGGTCGACGCCCTGGTTGATGTCCGGGGACTGCTTGCCGATGATGTTGAGCACGCCGCAGGTGGCGCCGTCGAAGCCGACGTCGCTGCTGGTGTAGCCGATGTCGCAGATCACGTCGCGGACGATCTGCTCCAGGTCGACCCAGGCACTGGTGGTGACTTCACCGGCAACGATGGCTACACCGGTTTTGACCAGGGTTTCCACGGCCACGCGGGCGTGTTTGTCCTGGGTGATGATGGCGTCGAGCACCGCATCGGAGATCTGATCGGCGATCTTGTCCGGATGCCCTTCGGACACGGACTCGGAGGTAAACAGGGAATATTCGCTCATCTATCGGTTCCTTTCTTGCCGGAGGCTGAAGGCGCTGTGCGCATCGGGTTTGGCAAAGTGCCGTAATTGAATCTGAAAGCCGTTTTTCAAGCCTATGTAGAGGCTTTCGCCGGGTGTCAGGCCGGCGGCCGTCGCCCAGCGCGCCAGGTCTTCCTGTTCGAAGCCGAGCCAGAGGTCGCCGCACGCTTCGCGCGCCCAGCTCTGGTCGTGGCTGCACAGTTCGCTGAGCAGCAGGCTGCCGCCTGGTGCGACCAGGCCAGCCAGCTTGCGAAAGGCCTCGGCCGGGGTGGCGAAGTGGTGCAGCACCATGTTCAGTACCACGCAATCTGCCGTGACTGGCGCGTCCTGCAGCGCATCGGCCAGTTTCAGCTCGACGTTATGCAGGCTTTCAGCGGCGCAGCGTTGGCTGGCCAGTTCGAGCATAGCCGGGCTGTTGTCCAGTGCCGTGACCTGGACGAAGCGCCGCGCCAGTTCGGGGAGGAAGGCGCCATCGCCCGGGCCGATTTCCAGCGCGCTGGCGCTGGGGGCGAAGTGCAGGGCATCAAGCAGCGCCAGCAGGCTGTCGCGGTACTGCGGCAGGCCGGCGATCAGGTCCTGCTGGGCCTGGAAGTTGCTGGCCATGCGTGCGAAGAAATCGCGACTGACGGTGGCGCGCTGCTGGTGCACGGTGGCGATGCGTGCCTGTACATCGCCGGGCAGCGGCAGCTCGTCGATATCGTCCAGCAGGGCGGCATGCAGACGGCCATTGGGCAGTGCGCGGCGGTAGAAGATCGCGTTGCCTTCGCGGCGCGTTGCCACCAGCCCAGCCTGGGCCAGCACCTTGAGGTGATGGCTCATGCCCGACTGGCCGATGGCGAAGATCTGTGCCAACTCCAGTACGCCGAAGGAATCGTTGCTCAGCACGCGCAGCACGTTCAGGCGCAGCGGATCGCCGCCGGCCTTGCACAGGGCGGCGAGTGTGTCGCAGGGGTCGAATTCCAACTGGGGGGCGCGCAGGGTCATGGTGGCGCAGTCTAGTCGGTCATTTTTCATACAGCAATACCAATATCAAAAAGTTTTGATATTGGTATTGCTGTTACTCCGACGTTTGAGTCAACGCCAGGAAAGCCGCGGGTGCCGGGCTCAGACTGGCGCCCAGGCGCCACAGCACATGCAGCTCGCGCTCGATCTGCAGGTCCTGTACCGGCAGATGGCGCAGTTCACCGTTGGCCAGTTCGCGCTCCACCACTCGCTGCGACAGCCAGGCAATGCCCTGGCCGTCAGCGAGCAGACGCTTGAGCGCCTCGGTGCTGCCGATGGCCATGCCGGCACGGGGTTCGAGGCCATGCGCGCGGTAGGCCTGCTCGACGCTGACGCGCGCGCCAGAGCCCGGCTCGCGCATGTACAGCGGGTAATCCTGCAGTTTCTCCGCGGCGAGCGCCTGGCTGGCGGCCAGCGGATGGTGTGGCGCAACCACCGGTAGCAGGGCGTCGCGTGCCAGCAGGCGATGGGCGTAGTCGGTGCGGACGAACGGGCCTTCGACGAAGCCCAGGCTGATGCGGCCTTCGTCCAGCTGCCGGGTGACGGCGTCGGTGTTGCTCACGTCGAGGCTGACGAATATCTGTGGATGCAGGGCGCGAAAACGGGTGAGCAGGGGCGGCAACAGGTAGGAGCCGAGGGTGGCGCTGGCGCCCAGGTGCAATTCGCCTTGTTCCAGTTGGGCGAAGTCACGCAGGTCGCGTTCGGCGGCGCGTTCCAGGCTGAAGATGCGCTGGGCGTAGTCGAGCAGGCGCAGGCCGCCTTCGGTCAGTTGTACGCCGCGCGGCAGGCGGTCGAACAGGCGCAGGTCGAGGCTGGCTTCGAGGTCGCGAATTTCCCGCGTCACCGCCGGCTGGCTGATGTGCAGGCGCTCGGCGCCAGCGCTGATGCTGCCGGCCTCTGCCACGGCAAGGAAGACTTTCAGGTGATGGAGGTTCATGATTCATACATAAGTGAAAGGCATGGTAAGGATGCTGAATATGTATTTTTCATATGGCAAGCCTCTTCTTAACCTTGCGCTATCACTCATGTCACGGGACAACCTGATTCATGACGCGCCCTTTCAGTCGTTTGCCCGAGCCGCTCGCATTCATTCGTCACTTCACGCCTAGCTGGTTCGCCATGACCATGGGCACCGGTGTGCTGGCGCTGGTTATCGCTCATCTGCCTTGGTCGCTGCCTGGTCTGGCGATGCTGGCGGAGGGTCTGTGGTTCTTCGCTGTCAGCCTGTTCGTCCTGTTCACGGCGCTGTTTCTGCTGCGCCTGGCGCTGTTTCGCGACACCGTCTGGCCGATGCTGCTGCACCCGGTGCAGTCGATGTTTCTCGGCGCGATCCCGATGGGGCTGGCGGTGCTGATCAAGGGGCTGTTGCTGTTGGGCGTCCCGCGCTGGGGCGAGGGCGTCTATGTGCTGGCGCATGCCTTGTGGTGGCTGGATGCGGCGCTGGCGCTGCTCGGTGCCCTGCTGGTGCCCTATCTGATGTTCACCCGCCAGCATCACGCACTGGAAAAACTCACGGCAGTCTGGCTGCTACCTATCGTCGCACCCGAGGTTGCTGCCAGCACGGCAGGAGCGTTGGCGCCGCACCTGGGCGCTGCGGCTGCACAGCAACTGCTGGTCGCCGGCTTCATCCTCTGGGGATTGTCGCTGTCGCTGGCGTTCTCGCTGATCACCCTGGTGCTGCTGCGCCTGGCCCTGCACAAATTGCCGGATACCGATTTCGCCGCCACCAGTTGGCTGCCGCTGGGGCCGCTGGCGACCGGCTGCCTGGGGCTGCTGAGCATGGGGCAGGCCGCGCCGCTGGCGTTCGCTGGCACACCCTTGGCCAGCGCTGCCGAGCTGGCCCGTGACCTTGGCCTGATCGGCGGCCTGGCGCTGTGGGGCGCGGGGCTGTGGTGGCTGGTGATCGCCACCCTGTTCACCCGTCACTACATCCGCGACAACATGCCCTTCAACCTGGGCTGGTGGGGCTTCACCTTTCCGCTCGGAGTCTTCGCCCTGGCCACCTTCGAGCTACAGGCGCTGACCGGGCTGACCTTCTTCACTCTGGTCGGCGTGGCGCTGGCGATCCAGCTAGCGGCGGTATGGTCGCTGGTGTTCAGTCGTACGCTCGCTGGCGTCTGGCATGGCGAGCTGTTTCAGGCGCCCTGCCTGGGTGGGCCGGGCAGCCCGGCGGTGAGCGTGCTGAGCGAGCAGACAGGTTGATTTGATCTCTACGACCATCTGTCATTGCCCCGCGGGGGCTGGCTGGGCGAAAATAGGCGTCTTTTTTCGCCCCCTTCATTCAGAAGCAGCCCCCGTAGGAGATTCAGCGATGCCCAGCCGTCGTGAGCGAGCCAATGCCATTCGTGCCCTCAGCATGGATGCTGTGCAGAAAGCCAACAGCGGCCACCCCGGTGCCCCCATGGGTATGGCGGATATCGCCGAAGTGCTGTGGCGCGACTTTCTGAAGCACAACCCGAGCAACCCGAACTTCGCCGATCGTGACCGCTTCGTGCTGTCCAACGGCCATGGTTCGATGCTGATCTATTCGCTGCTGCACCTGACCGGCTACGACCTGTCCATCGATGATCTGAAGAACTTCCGCCAACTGCACAGTCGTACCCCGGGTCACCCGGAATACGGCTACACCCCGGGCGTCGAGACCACTACTGGCCCGCTTGGCCAGGGCATCGCCAACGCCGTCGGTTTCGCCATCGCCGAGAAGGTGCTGGGCGCGCAGTTCAACCGTGAAGGCCACGAGATCGTCGACCACAACACCTATGTGTTCCTCGGCGACGGCTGCATGATGGAAGGCATTTCCCACGAAGTCTGCTCGCTGGCCGGCACTCTGGGCCTGGGCAAACTGGTCGCCTTCTACGACGACAACGGCATCTCCATCGACGGTGAAGTCGAGGGCTGGTTCACCGACGATACGCCGAAGCGCTTCGAAGCGTACGGCTGGCAGGTGATCCGCAACGTCGACGGCCATGATGCCGAAGAGATCAAGATGGCCATCGAGACCGCGCGCAAGAGCGTGGACCAGCCGACCCTGATCTGCTGCAAGACCACCATCGGTTTCGGCTCGCCGAACAAGCAGGGCAAGGAAGAGTGCCACGGCGCGCCGCTGGGCAACGACGAAATCGCCCTGACCCGTGCTGCGCTGGGCTGGAACCACGGTCCGTTCGAAGTCCCGGCCGAGATCTACGCCGAGTGGGATGCCAAGAAAGCCGGCGCTGCTGCCGAAGCCGCCTGGAACGACAAGTTTGCCGCCTACGCCGCTGCGTTCCCCGAGCTGGCTGCCGAGTTCAAACGCCGCATCGCTGGTGAGCTGCCGGCCGACTTTGCCGAGAAGGCCGCTGCCTACATCAAGGACGTCGCCGAGAAGGGCGAGACCATCGCCAGCCGCAAGGCCAGCCAGAACGCGTTGAATGCCTTCGGCCCGCTGCTGCCGGAATTCCTCGGTGGTTCGGCCGACCTGGCCGGCTCCAATCTGACCCTGTGGAAGGGCTGCAAGGGCGTCTCCGCTGAAGATGCGTCCGGCAACTACATGTTCTACGGCGTGCGCGAGTTCGGCATGAGCGCAATCATGAACGGCATCGCCCTGCACGGCGGCTTCGTGCCGTACGGCGCGACCTTCCTGATCTTCATGGAATACGCCCGTAACGCCGTGCGCATGTCCGCGTTGATGAAGAAACGCGTGCTGTACGTGTTCACCCACGACTCCATCGGACTCGGCGAAGACGGCCCGACTCACCAGCCGATCGAGCAGCTGGCCAGCCTGCGTGGCACGCCGAACCTCGACACCTGGCGCCCGGCCGATGCCGTGGAGTCCGCCGTGGCCTGGAAACATGCCATCGAGCGCGCCGACGGTCCGAGCGCCCTGGTATTCAGCCGTCAGAACCTGCCACACCAGCCGCGTGATGCCCAGCAACTGGCTGATGTCGCCCGTGGCGGCTACGTGCTCA
Source organism: Ectopseudomonas mendocina (assembly GCF_007049795.1). Taxonomy (GTDB): domain Bacteria; phylum Pseudomonadota; class Gammaproteobacteria; order Pseudomonadales; family Pseudomonadaceae; genus Aquipseudomonas; species Aquipseudomonas mendocina_D. The sequence continues at coordinate 178,294 of NZ_SCFY01000003.1, read as the reverse complement.
AGGACAGCGCTGGCGAGCCGGAGCTGATCCTGATCGCCACCGGTTCGGAAGTCGGCCTGGCCGTGGCTGCTTACGACAAACTGACCGCTGCCGGCCATAAGGTACGTGTGGTGTCGATGCCATCCACCAGCGTGTTCGACGCCCAGGACGCCGGCTACAAGCAGGATGTACTGCCGCTGCAAGTCGGTGCGCGCATCGCCATCGAGGCCTCGCACGCCGACTACTGGTACAAGTACGTGGGCCTGGAAGGTCGCATCATCGGCATGACCAGCTTCGGCGAGTCGGCCCCGGCTCCGGCCCTGTTCGAGCACTTCGGTTTCACCGTCGACAACATCGTCGCCACCGCCGAAGAACTGCTGGACGCCTGACCCTTCCGTAGGAGCGAGCTCTGCTCGCGAAGCTGTTTGCCTCGCGCAGGGTTCGCGAGCAGAGCTCGCTCCTACCGGGTTCCTTTTGCCTTGCGAGCGCCTATGTCACGACAACGCCCCTATCGTGTCGCCCTCAACGGCTATGGCCGCATCGGCCGTTGCGTGCTGCGCGCGCTGCACGAGCGTGGCAATTCAGCGAGCCTGGAAATCGTCGCGCTGAACGACCTGGCCGATCAGGCCAGCATCGAATACCTGACCCGCTTCGACTCCACCCACGGACGCTTTCCCGGCGAGGTGAAGGTCGATGGCGACTGCCTGCACATCAACGGCGATTGCGTGAAGGTGCTGCGCCAGAGCGAGCCCGAGGCCATCGACTGGGCCGCGCTGGACATCGACCTGCTGCTGGAATGCTCCGGGCAATACACCACGCGCGCCGATGCCGAGCGTTTTCTCGCTGCCGGCGCGCCGCGCGTGTTGCTGTCGCAGCCGATGGCCAGCGAGGCGGATATCGACGCCACGGTGGTCTACGGCGTCAATCAGCAGTGCCTCAGCGGTGCCGAGCGACTGGTTTCCAACGCCTCCTGCACCACCAACTGCGGCGTGCCGCTGCTGAAACTTCTCGATGAGGTGGTGGGTCTGGAGTACGTCTCCATTACCACCATCCACTCGGCGATGAACGACCAACCGGTGATCGATGCCTACCACCACGAAGACCTGCGCCGCACGCGTTCGGCCTTTCAGTCGGTGATTCCGGTATCCACCGGCCTGGCGCGCGGTATCGAACGCCTGCTGCCAGAGCTGGCGGGGCGCATCCAGGCCAAGGCCATTCGGGTGCCGACGGTCAACGTCTCGTGCCTGGACATCACCCTGCAGACTGCGCGCGATACCTCTGCCGAAGAGATCAACCGCGTGCTGCGCCAGGCAGCGGAAAGTGGCCCGCTCAAGGGGCTGCTGGCTTACACCGAACTGCCGCACGCCAGCTGCGACTTCAACCATGATCCGCACTCGGCCATCGTCGACGGCAGCCAGACCCGCGTGTCCGGCCCGCGCCTGGTCAACCTGCTGGCCTGGTTCGACAACGAGTGGGGATTTGCCAACCGCATGCTCGATGTTGCCGAACATTTTCTCGCTGCATCTACTTCCTCCGTACAACCAGCCCCGTGAAGGACTGATTTATGACCGTTCTGAAGATGACCGACCTCGACCTCAATGGTAAGCGCGTGTTGATCCGCGAAGACCTCAACGTCCCGGTGAAGGACGGTGTGGTCAAGAGCGACGCGCGTATCCTTGCGTCCCTGCCGACCATCAAGCTGGCGCTGGAGAAGGGCGCTGCCGTGCTGGTCTGCTCGCACCTGGGCCGCCCGGAAGAGGGCATCTACAGTGAGGAAGATAGCCTGGCGCCGGTCGCCGCCTACCTGAGCAAGGCGCTCGGCCGCGACGTGCCGCTGGTCAAGGACTACCTCGGCGGTGTCGAGGTCAAGGCCGGCGAGCTGGTGCTGCTGGAGAACGTACGCTTCAACAAGGGCGAGAAGAAGAACACCGACGAGCTGGCCCAGCAGTACGCTGCCCTGTGCGACGTCTTCGTCATGGACGCCTTCGGTACCGCTCACCGCGCCCAGGGCTCGACCCATGGCGTGGCCAAGTTCGCCAAGGTCGCCTGTGCCGGCCCGCTGCTGGCTGCCGAGCTGGACGCGCTGGGCAAGGCCCTGGACAAACCGGCGCGGCCGATGCTGGCCATCGTCGCCGGCTCCAAGGTGTCGACCAAGTTGGACGTGCTCAATTCCCTGGCCGATATCTGCGACTCGCTGATCGTCGGTGGCGGCATCGCCAACACCTTCCTCGCTGCTGCCGGCCTGCCGGTGGGCAAATCGCTGTATGAGGCCGATCTGGTCGACACCGCCAAGGCCATCGCGGCCAAGGTCAGCGTACCGCTGCCGGTCGACGTGGTGGTGGCCAAGGCCTTCGCCGAAGACGCCGAAGCCACCATCAAGGCCGTCGCTGACGTCGCCGAAGACGACATGATCCTCGACATTGGCCCGCAGACTGCGGCGATGTTCGCCGAGATGCTCAAGGCCTCGCAGACCATCCTGTGGAATGGCCCGGTCGGCGTGTTCGAGTTCGATCAGTTCGGCAACGGCACCAAGGCCCTGGCCCTGGCCATCGCTGAAAGCCCTGCGTTCTCCATCGCTGGCGGTGGCGACACCCTGGCGGCGATCGACAAATACGGCGTTGCGGACAAGATTTCCTACATTTCCACCGGTGGCGGCGCCTTCCTCGAGTTCGTCGAGGGCAAGGTACTGCCGGCCGTGGAAGTGCTGGAGCAACGCGCACAATAAACACCAGCTAGGGTGAGTGGAGTCACCCTGCGCCACGGCGGATAAAACCCTGACGTGAACGGGTGGTCTGTAAGAAGACCGGATCATCGAACAAGGAGTCATGTCATGGACAAGTTAGCCGCCCTGGGCGTCATTGGTATGTTGCTGGCCGGATGCGCCGGCGGTGGTCGTGAAGCGGCCTGCGAGGTGTTCAGCCCGGCGCAGATCGAAACCCCGACCACTCAGGATGATCAGCGTGTCGAGCAGAACAGTGGTGAGCCCACTGGCCCGGCACCGGAACAGCGTTGCTGAGAAGGAGAGACAATGATCGCTATCAGACTCGCAGGGCTCGCCGCCACCGGCTTGCTGCTTGCGGCTTGCAGCAGCAAGCCGCCAGTGTCGGATCAGTGGAATCGCTGGGTGTGCGACAGCCAGACCGAAGTGCTGTGGCGCTTCGCCAATGGCAGTGTCGAGCAGGTGGATGTGCGCCTGGGCGGTGATGACATAGTCTACCGCCTGACCCAGGAGCCGGCGGCATCCGGTGTGCTGTACAGCGATGGACGCCTGTCCTTCCACACCAAAGGTGAGGAAGGCCTGGTCTACTGGACCGCGACCGATGACCTGATCGGGCGCGGCTGCAAGGCCCCGTAACACCTTCGGCGCTGCCGAGACGGGCAGTGGGCACAGGCTCCGGCACGACGAAACTTGAACAACGCCTGCCCCTGCGGCAGGCTTGCACGATTAACGACCTCCAAATCGGGAGACAGAAACACCATGGCACTTATCAGCATGCGCCAGATGCTCGACCACGCCGCCGAATTCGGCTACGGCGTGCCGGCCTTCAACGTCAACAACCTCGAGCAGATGCGCGCCATCATGGAAGCCGCCGACAAGACCGATTCGCCGGTCATCGTCCAGGCCTCCGCTGGTGCCCGCAAATACGCAGGTGCGCCGTTCCTGCGCCACCTGATCCTGGCTGCCATCGAAGAATTCCCGCACATCCCGGTGTGCATGCACCAGGACCATGGCACCAGCCCCGACGTGTGCCAGCGCTCCATCCAGCTGGGTTTTTCCTCGGTGATGATGGACGGCTCGCTGAAGGAAGACGGCAAGACTCCGGCCGACTATGACTACAACGTCGCTGTCACCCGGCAGACCGTAGCCTTCGCCCACGCCTGTGGCGTGTCCGTGGAAGGCGAGCTGGGTTGCCTGGGCAGCCTGGAAACCGGCATGGCCGGTGAAGAAGACGGCGTCGGCGCCGAAGGCGTGCTGGATCACAGCCAACTGCTGACCGATCCGGAAGAAGCGGCGGCCTTCGTCAAGGCTACCCAGGTCGACGCCCTGGCCATCGCCATTGGCACCAGCCACGGCGCCTACAAGTTCACCAAGCCGCCAACCGGCGACGTGCTCTCCATCGAGCGCATCAAGGAAATCCACAAGCGCATCCCCAACACCCACCTGGTGATGCACGGTTCCTCCTCCGTTCCGCAGGAATGGCTGAAGGTGATCAACGAATTCGGCGGCGACATCAAGGAAACCTATGGTGTGCCGGTCGAGGAAATCGTCGAGGGCATCAAGCACGGCGTGCGCAAGGTCAACATCGACACCGACCTGCGTCTGGCCTCCACCGGCGCGATCCGCCGCATGATGGCCGAGCACCCGAGCGAGTTCGACCCACGCAAGTTCTTCGCCAAGACCATCGTCGCCATGCGCGACATCTGCATCGCCCGCTACGAAGCCTTCGGCACCGCTGGCAATGCCTCCAAGATCAAGCCGATCTCCCTGGAAGGCATGTACCAGCGCTACGCCAAGGGTGAGCTGAACGCCAAGGTCAACTGAGCCTGATGCGTGACCCGGAGCCCCGCCATGTGCGGGGCTTCTGCTTTTTATGGACGGGGTTCTGCGTGAGCAACACGGCGAGAGGTAAAACCCTGTAAAACTCCCGAAGCGTGAGGGCCGGCGGGGTGCGCCATAATTCGCGTACTGTCGTTCCGGGAAACTGCCACCCATGTCCAGCAAGCCACGTCTGTTGCTCGCTTTTCTCCTCGCCGTGTTGCTGGCCTCGCTGCTCGCCTCGATCTTCCAGACCCAGACCAACCTCGCTGCCTTGCAGGCGCTCGGTGCGCCGATGCCGCTGGATGTGCGCGTTGGCACCACCTGCCTCGATCTGATCGGTTTCGCACCGACCTTCGCCTTGCTCAGCGCCCTGGGCTTTCTGGTTGCCTTGCCATTGGCTGCCTGGTTGGCGCGGCGTATGCCGCCGCTGCGTTGGCTGATTTTTGTACTGTCGGGCGCTGCAGCCATCTGGACGGCGCTGGCGCTGGCCAATGCCGTAGCGCCGATGCCGACGCTGATCGCCGCCGACCGCAGCCCGTTCGGCACGCTCGGGCTGATGGCATGCGGCAGCGTCGGTGCATTGCTGTTCGGCCTGCTCGGCCGGCAGGTGCGCTACCGCGCGCAACCGACTTCTTCCGATTCTCTGTGACAAGGCGTTGCCCATGTTGAGAAGCACCCGTGCGCTGATGCTCTGCGCCCTGTTCGTCAGTACGCCGCTGCTGGCCCTGGATTACCGCATCGAAACCTTCAGCGAAGGGCTGGAGAGCCCATGGTCGATGGCCTTCCTGCCGGACGGGCGCCTGCTGGTTACCGAGCGTGTTGGGCGCCTCCGTATCATCGAAGCCGATGGCAGTATCGACCCGGAGCCGGTGGCGGGCCTGCCTGAGGTCCTCATCGCTGCCCAGGCCGGGCTGATGGAAGTGGCGCTGGACCCGGACTATAGCGATAACCGCTGGCTGTACCTGACCTATGCGCACGGCTCGCAGGAGGCGAACAACACTCGTCTGGCACGTGCCCGTCTAGTGGATGACGAACTGCACGACTTCGAAGTGTTGTTCACCGCGAAGCCGCTCAAGGCCGGCGCTGCGCATTACGGTGGGCGCATCGCCTTTCTCGCCGACAAGACCCTGGTGCTGACCCTGGGCGACGGTTTCGACTGGCGAGAAGAGGCGCAGAACCCGGCCAACCACCTGGGCAAGATCGTGCGCCTGAACCGCGACGGCAGCGTGCCGCAGGACAACCCGCTGATCGGCCAGGAAGGTGCTGCGCCGGAGATCTACAGCCTCGGCCATCGCAATGTGCAGGGCATCTTCTTTGATGCCGAATACAATCGCCTGTACAGCCACGAGCACGGCCCGCGCGGGGGAGACGAGTTGAATCTGATCGAGGCCGGCAGCAACTATGGTTGGCCGCTGGCGACCTTCGGTATCGACTACACCGGTGCGTGCATCAGCCCGTACACCGAGCTGCCAGGGCTGACCGCGCCGCTGTTGCACTGGACGCCCTCGGTCGCGCCGTCGAGCCTGACGCTGTATCGCGGCGAGTTGTTCCCCGACTGGCAGGATGACCTGTTCGCAGCCACCCTGGCCGAGCGCAGCGTACGGCGCATCCGTGTGCGCGACGGCATGCTGGCCGGCGAGGAAATCCTCTTCGAAGAGCTGGGCGAGCGGATTCGCGATGTACGCAGCGGGCCGGATGGCGCGCTCTACCTGCTCACTGATAACCCGCAGGGGCGCTTGCTGCGTGTGGTGCCCAGCGAGTAATGCGGCATCCGTTACACTGACGGTCCAGATGAACTCGGGATCGTATCGTTGAATTATCTACAGGGTTATCCGGTCGCCTTGCAGCAGCAGGTCCGTCAACTGATCGCCGATGATCGGTTGGGCGACTACCTGGCGCAGCGCTATCCGGGGCGGCATGAAGTGCAGAGCGACAAGGCGCTGTACGGCTACGTCATGGCGCTCAAGCAGGAGCACCTGAAGAACGCGCCGGCCATCGACAAGGTGCTCTACGACAATCGGCTCGACCTCACGCACCGCGCACTGGGTCTGCACACGGCGGTCTCGCGTGTGCAGGGCGGCAAGCTCAAGGCGAAAAAGGAAATTCGCGTTGCCTCGCTGTTTCGCGATGCGGCGCCGGCCTTTCTGCAGATGATCGTGGTGCACGAGTTGGCGCACCTGAAAGAGAGCGATCACAACAAGGCGTTCTACAAGCTGTGCGACCACATGCTGCCGGGGTATGCGCAGATCGAGTTCGACCTGCGCATGTTCCTGACCTGGCGCGAGATGAGTTCGTAGGGTGCGACCCGGTATTTGATGCCAGGCGCGGTATCAGCCGTGCAGGCGCACGTTGAGCTGATCGACCACTGGCGCCCAGTCGGCGTCTTCGAGAATTTCTTCGCGCAGCAGCGCGGCCTGCGCTGGCGTCCAGAACGGGGCATCGGACAACTTACATGCGTCCGGCAGTGGCGAATGTGTGCTGATGAAGGCGTTGATACTGGCGGCATCGTCGGGCAGGCCAAGCTGCTTGAACAGGGCTGGCAGGCTGTGGATGGGCTTTTCCATGATGGGCTCTCCAAACGTGAGGTTCATCGTTAATTACCCAACCCAGGCGCAGATAGTTCCGCTCAATGGCACCTCTAAAAACCACCTGCGTTGCCATCGCGGCGTTAAAAACAGGCTGGAACGCCAGCCCGGTCAAATGCTCATTTACAACACGTAAACTGCGCTTCTTTGCCTGTTTTTGCCTTGCGCTGACTGCCTCGCCTACGGTTTTAGAGGCGCCCTCAATCGACCTTCAATACCTCGAAGGCCTGCAGCCGCTGGCCCATCGGCAGGGTAATTTCGTCGCCGGGGTGCTTGCCGAGTAGCAGGCGTCCCAGCGGTGCAGCATTGCTCAGTACCTGGATATTCTGCCCGGCATGTTGCAGCTTCATGCTCGCACCTTGCGGACCGAGAAACAGCCACTGCTCATGACCGTCTTCGCTGGCCAGCAGAATCAGCGCGCCCAGTTCGATACCTTGCACCTCGTCGAACGGCCGCGGGCGCAACTGGCGCCAGGTGATCAGGGTCTGGCGTAGTTCTTCGACGCGGCGCGCCTGACCGCTGGCCAGGTAGGCCGCTTCCAGGCCCAGGGTGTCGTACTTGTTCTCGGCGACGTTCTCTTCGTGGGTGGCCGCTTCGTGGGCGCTGAGAGCGGCGAGGCTGGCTTGTTCTAGGTCGGCCTGCAGGTGGGCGAGTACGTCTTGCAGCAGCTGATTCTTGTCCATGGCGGGCTATCGGGTTTGGGGTGATGAGAGGGGCTGCGGCCCCTCTTCAAAGCTGTTGGGTGGCCAGCTGTACGCGGTTGCGGCCTTCGGCCTTGGCCCGGTACATGGCGGCATCAGCCAGGCGAATCAGCAGGGTGGCATCGTCGGCGCCGTGACTCAGGGCGATACCGATGCTGGCGCCGACGCGTACGGCACGATCTGCCAGGTACATAGGCGTGTCCAGGCCTTCTAGCAGGCGTTTGGCCAGGTCCTGGGCATCCTCGGCCGATTGCACGTTCTCGCAGATCACCACGAACTCGTCACCACCCAGACGCGCTGGCAGGTCGGCATCGCGGATGTACTGGCGCAAGCGACCGGCGATTTCGGCCAGTACCTGGTCGCCGAAGCCATGGCCGTGTTGATCGTTGATTGGTTTGAAACCGTCGAGGTCGATCAACATTACCGCGAGCAGTTCATTGCGTCGCAGGCTGCGCGCCAGTGCTTGCTCCAGATGCTGCTGCAGGGCGGTGCGGTTGGCCAGGCCTGTCAGCGGATCCTGCAGGGCCAGCTCACTGAGGCGTTGGTTGGCCTGCTCCAGCGCCATGGTGCGCTCAGTGACGCGTTTGGCGAGGATCTGTTCATTGAGCTGCAGCGCGGCCTCGCGCTGGCGTTTGAGTTCGTTGAAACGGGCTGCCAGGGCGAAGGACAGCAGAATCATCTCCAGTCCCGAGCCGATCTGCATGGCGTACAGGGTGAGGAAGTTCGACGGAATCAAGGCGAAGTTGCGCAGCGCCAGTAGCACCGCGCCGGTCAGCAACATCAGCCAGGCCAGGGCGAACAGTCGAGCGCCGGGTACGCGGTAGCCGACGCAGACGAAACTGGTGAGCAGCAGTGTCAGGGTGGCGATCAGGCCGGTCAGCGACATCAGCTGCAGCGCGCGCTGCAGCGGCAGCAGCATACTGGCCAATACGGCCCCACTGATGGCGATGGACAGCATCAGCAGGCCCTTGTCCCAGCGCGGCAGCCACTGGCGGGTATCGAGAAAGCTACGCGCAAAAACCACTGACAGCAGCGCCGCCGTCGTCAGGCTTACCGGCAGCATGCGGTTGCTCCAGGGCGCAGCTTCGGACCACAGATACTGCGCGCCAAGGCCATTGAGCGACAGCACGCTGAGGGCGAAGGCGCACATGAACAGCACGTAATTGAGGAAAGGCCGCTCGCGCAGGGCGAGAAACAGCAGCAGGTTGTACAGCCCCAGGGCGATCAGCACGCCGAAGTAGATGGCGTGCACCAGGTAGCCGTTCTGGCTGTGTTGCTCGAAATCGCGGGCAGACATCAGGGCGCCGCTGAGGGTCATGCTGCCACGCGAGTCGACGCGCAGATACAGCGTGCGTTGTTCGCCGGGCTGCAGAACGATCTCGAATACCGGGTTGCGATGGCCGACGCTGCGCTGCACGTAGGGCACGGTGTCGCCGCTGCGCGACTCGCGCACGCCATCGGCGCCGATGTCATACAGGCGCACCTCGTCCAGCGAGGCGTAGTTCAGCTCCAGTCTCCAGACGCGTGCTTGCTGGGCATCCGATTGCAGCGCCAGGCGCAGCCAGATCACCCCCGGCACGTAGCCGAAGCTGAGGTCACGGCGGTCCAACGAGGGTTGGAAAGGGGCATCGACAGCGCGAACGTCGTCCAGGCTCAGGGTGCTCTGGGGATCGGCGAGAAAGTCGACCAGGCCGTAGAGATCCTGTGCTGTGCTGCTATCGTCCAGGCGCGTACTGGCGAGGGTGGCCTGGCTGGCCAAAAGCAGGCTGCACACCAACAGCAGACCCGGCAGCGAGACCAGGTAGGCGAGGGCGGTGTGTCGATTGGCTGGCATGGGCAAGGTCTGGGAGCTCGGCGTCGTCAGATAGTGGCAGAAAGCCCCATGAACCTGCTAGTGGCGATCCTTTTGCAGATGCACGGCCAAGGTACGCAGCGGCGCGAGCTGCCGGCAGATCAGCGCCAGTTGCGTCTGCACCAGGCGCTGGCGTTCGTCGACGTCATCGGCTATCTGCTCCAGGCTCTGTGCCAGCGCTTGCTCCTCGTCGCTGTGGATGGCCAGCGGCTGCTCGCCGCGCAGGCCGGTGGCGATTGCATCGAGGCTGACCGCCAGCGCTTCGGCCTGTTCCAGCAGTTGTGCCTGGGCCGCCTGCGGCAACTGCTCGCCACGATGGGCGCCGAGCCCGGAGAGGTAGCTGAGCAGGGTGTGCGATAGCACCAGAAAGCGAAAGCCGAGGTCGGCGTCCTTACGGAAGTGGCCGGGCTCCATCAGCATGTTGCCGAGAGTGGTGGATAGCGCGGCGTCGGCGTTGTGCGCGTTGCGTCGGGCCAGGCGATAGCCGAGGTCATCACGCTTGCCGCGCGCGTATTGGGCGATGATCTGCCGCAGGTAGGCGCTGTTGCAGCTCAGAGTGCTCGCCAACATGCGCCCCAGGCGTCGACCCTGCCAGTCCGGCAGGATCAGGAATACCGCCAGCCCGGCCAGCATACCGCCGAGCAGGGTGTCGACCAGGCGCGGCAGGAACAGGCCATAGCCATTGCCGATCTGGTTGAAGCAGAACAGCACCAGCAGGGTGATCGCCGCCGTGGCCAGGGTGTAGCGGGTGCTGCGTGTGGCGAAGAAGGCGACCCCGGCGATCACGGCGAACAGTGCCTGGATGCGCGGGTCGGGGAACAGATCGAACAATGCCCAGCCGAGGCCCAAGCCGATCAGGGTGCCGACGATACGCTGCACCAGCTTCAGGCGCGTGGCGCCGTAGTTCGGCTGGCAGACGAACAGGGTGGTCAGCAGAATCCAGTAACCCTGAGTCGGGTGGATCAAATGCAGCAGGCCGTAACCTGCCGCCAGGGCAATGGACAGGCGCAGCGCGTGGCGGAACAGCAGCGAAGTGGGCGTCAGTTGCTGGCCGATCCGATCGATGACTTCGCGCAACGAATGCGGCTCGCGGTCCAGCAGGCTGCTGTCCTGCTCATCGGCCAGAGCGTCGGGGTTGCTGGCGTTGCCGAGCAGCAGGTCGAGGCTGGCGAGGTTGCCGGCCAATGCACCGAGCGAGCGCAGCAGGCGGCGCCAGGCCGGGTTGCTTTGCAGGTGCAGGTGGTCGAGCGAGGCATGCAGATCTTCCAGGGCCTGGCTGCACAGTTCGCGGTATTCGAAGGGCTGGCGCAACTCGATGGCGCTACCCAGGCGCTGGCAAGCCTCGCCGTGCAGGCGCAGCAGGCGCTGGCAGCGAAACAGCACATCGCTGTGGAAAAAGGCTTCGGCCAATTCGTTGTAGGGGTAGTGCGACGAGCTGGCGCGCTCGTGAATGTCCTGGGCGAGGAAGTACAGCTTCAGGTAGCGATTGACCTTAGGGGCCGGTCGACCGCCACCGACCCGGTGCAGAATGATCTCCTTGGCCGCGTTGAGTGCGGAGACCACGCGGCCATTCTGCTGAGCCAGCTCCAGGCGGCGTTGCTCCACATCCAGCTGGCGCACGGGTTCGAACAGCGCCGCTTTGAGCTTGAGATACTTGCCCAGTTCGCGAAACAACCGGGCCAGGGCGAGCTGCACCGGCTGATGAGCGAACAGCGCGTGCCAGATGACCGAAAGCAGGCCGTACCAGGCGGCGCCGGCCACCAGCAGCAGCGGCTCCAACCACAGGCCGGCGACACCGCCGCGCTGCTCGACGCCGATCATGCTGTATACGGCGAGAATTAGCGTGCCCGAGCCAAGGGTCGCAAAGCGCTCGCCGAGCGCGCCGAGCATGGTCAGGCAGAAGGCGGAAAAGGCCAGGGCGATAACGAACAGCCAGGGATAGGGAAAGAGGAACTCCACCGCATAGGCTGCTGCGCTGAAGCAGGCCAGGGTGGCCAGCACCGCGCCGAGGCGGCCTTGCCAACTGTCATCGGTCTCAGTCAGGGCGCTGGCGATGATGCCGAGAAACAGCGGGATCAACCCATGCATCCAGCCCTGCCACCAGCACAGCGAAAGGGCTCCGGCCAGGGCGATGAATACCCGCAGACTGGCGCTGAACTTGTCCAGTGCCCAGAGGCGGCGCAGTGATTGACGGAGGCGAGGGCGGGGCATACGAAGCCTGATCTGAAGCGATCCATAAAGCCTACCGGAACTCATCGGTCACTGGGTATCGGTAGCGATACGCAGATCGTGTTGATTATTTGGACCGATTGGTTCTAAATTCGGCGTATGACGACACGTGGACGCCCCAAAAGCTTCTGCCCGGACCGGGCCCTGGAAAATGCCATGCAGCTGTTCTGGCAGCGCGGTTATGAGGCCGCGTCGCTACAGGACCTGCAGGCGGCCACCGGGCTGTCCAAGAGCAGCCTCTATCAGACCTATCCGAGCAAGCAGGCTTGGTTCGTCGCGGCCTTCAGCCTGTATGTGGCGCAGCGCCGCGCCCTGCTGCTGGAGCAGCTGCAGGCCAGCGCCTCGCCGCTCGCCTTTATCCGCGAGCGCCTGCTCAGCGTGCTGGAGGACGACGGCCCCTATGGCGTGCCGCGTGGCTGCATGCTGGTCAACGTCGCCAATGAATTTTCCTTGTCGGAGCCAGCGCTGGTGCCGGTGCTGCAACAGGCCACGGCGGGCATCTGCCAGATTTTCCAGCAGGCGCTCGAACGCGCCGTGGCCTGCGAGGAGCTGAGCAATGCCCAGGGCCTCGCGGCCCGTGCCGGCTACCTGCAGTGCGTGATGAGCGGGCTGCGTACCCAGGTGAAATCCGCAGTGCCGGCGGACTCGATCCGCGCCACCGTGGCAGTGGTGATGGCCAGCCTGGATTGCGCATGAGCGGTGTTGCGCAGGTTTTCTTCGTCCAATTTTGGACTGACTGGTTTTTAAAGGAGCTGATATGCGGGAGTTGTTCGAGCTGTGCGGTGCCGACCCTGAGCTGGTGTTCTCGCCCTACTGCTGGCGCGTACGTCTGGCGCTGGCGCACAAGGGTCTGGATTGGCAGAGCCGGCCGACACGTCTCACCGACAAGGAGCTGATGGCCTTTTCCGGACAGAAGCTGGTGCCGGTGCTGATCGATGACGGTGAAACCGTGCATGACAGCCTGGCCATCTTCGCCTACCTCGACCAGCAATATTCGCAACAGCCTCTGCTCGGTGATGCCTTGGCTGCCGAGCGCGCCCGGCTGGTCGAGCGCCTGACTTTCAACATGGTGCGTGTGCCGCTGTTGAAGATGCTGATCCCGCGGGTCTGGCAGGTGATCGACCCCGTTGATCGCGATTACTTCCGCAGCAGCCGGGAGAAGGCGCTGGGCATGAGCCTGGAGGCGTTCGCCGATTTGCAGGGTGGTGAGCGGCTGTTCCGTGAGGGCGTGGCGCCGCTGGAAATGTGGCTACGCGATCAGCCCTTCCTCGAAGGCCAGGCGCCCGGTGGCTGCGACTACCTGCTGGCCGGTATGTTGTTCTGGGCATGGTGCCTGGGCGCACAACCCTGGGCCGACGATTCGGCGCTGGGCGCCTGGTTCGCGCGCATCCTGCAGGCGTATGAGGCGACTCACGGCCCGGTCAAGCGGGCCGCGATCCACGTGGAGGAAAAGCAATGATCGACCTGTACTACTGGACCACACCCAACGGCCATAAGGTCAGCATCTTTCTCGAGGAGGCCGGGTTCGACTACCGCATCGTCCCGGTGCACATCGGCAAGGGCGAGCAGTTCGCGCCGGAGTTTCTCAAGATCGCGCCGAACAATCGCATTCCCGCCATCGTCGATAACGCGCCGGCAGATGACGGCGAGCCCATTGCCCTGTTCGAGTCCGGGGCAATTCTCGAATACCTGGCGGACAAGAGCGGGCAGTTCCTGCCGCGCGAGACGCGGGCACGCTTCGACGTGCTGCAGTGGCTGTACTGGCAGATGGGCGGCCTCGGGCCGATGGCGGGGCAGAATCATCACTTCGTGCGCTACGCACCGGAGCCGATCCCCTATGCCATCGACCGCTACGTGAAGGAAACCGCGCGCCTCTACGGTGTGCTCGACCGCCAGCTGGCCGGGCGCGAGTATGTGGCGGGCGAGTATTCCATCGCCGACATGGCCATCTACCCCTGGGCCAAGCTGTGGAAGATGCAGCAGCAGAAGCTGCAGGACTTCCCCAACATGGCCGCCTGGCTCGAACGCATCGATGCACGCCCTGCGGTGCAGCGTGCCTACGCGCTGGTAGAGCAGGTGAATGCCGATCCGCAGGCATTGCTCACGGCCGAGGCGCGGCGCTTGCTGTTCGGACAGTGACGGACGGGCGAACTTTCTCGCGGATTTTCCTGTGATACGGCTCACGCTTTCCTAGACTTCAGACTGTTGGCCCGCAATGGTTGGAGATGGTGATGCGAATCGGCGTACCCAAGGAAATCAAGAACCACGAATACCGCGTCGGTCTCACGCCGCAGTCGGTGGCCGAGCTGACCGCGCTCGGTCATGAGGTGTGGGTCGAAACCCATGCCGGAGCCGCCATCGGTTTTGCCGACGCGGATTACCTCGAGGCCGGCGCGCAGATCGCCAGGAACTCGGCCGAGGTGTTCCAGCAGGGGCAGTTGATCGTCAAGGTCAAGGAGCCGCTGGCGGTGGAGCGCGCCAGGTTGCGCGCCCATCACACGCTGTTCACCTACCTGCACCTGGCTCCGGACCGGGCGCAGACCGAAGAGCTAATGGCCGGTGGCGCCACCTGTATTGCCTATGAGACGGTGACCGATGCACAGGGGCGCCTGCCGTTGCTGGCACCGATGTCGGAAGTGGCCGGACGCATGTCGATCCAGGCCGGCGCCGGCTGCCTGGAAAAGACCCGCGGTGGGCGTGGCGTCCTGCTCGGCGGTGTGCCAGGCGTGGCGCCGGGCAAGGTGGTGATTCTCGGCGCTGGCGTGGTCGGCAGCCATGCCCTGGTCATGGCGGTTGGCCTGGGCGCCGATGTCACGGTGCTGGACAAGAGCGTCGATGCACTGCGCCGACTCGATGCCCAGTATGGCAATCGCATCACCACGCTCTATTCCACCCGCGCGGCGGTGCGCGAGCAGGTCTTGGCTGCTGATCTGGTGATTGGCGGGGTACTGATTCCCGGCGCCGCCGCGCCGAAGCTGATCACTGCGGAGATGGTCCGGCAGATGAAGGTGGGCGCAGTGCTGGTGGATGTCGCCATCGACCAGGGCGGCTGCGCCGAGACCTCGCGCGCCACCACCCATGCCGAGCCCACCTATGTGGTGGATGATGTGGTGCATTACTGCGTGGCCAACATGCCTGGCGCGGTGGCGCGCACCTCGACCCTGGCGCTCAACAACGCCACGCTGCCGTTCGTCGTGGCGCTGGCGCAAAAGGGCACACGACGCGCCTTGCAGGAGGACCCACACCTGCTCGCTGGCCTCAACGTCGCGCGCGGCATCATCACCTGTGCCAGTGTCGCCGAGGCTCATGACCTGCGCTTCCAGTCGCCGGCCAGCGTGATCGAGCAGCTCTGAGGCAGGGTGGCCCCGGTGCAACGGTTAGCCTGGCGGCGAGTTACAGCGGCCAGACCCAGAGCAGCAACGGGATGCTGACCAGCACTACCAGGATCTCCAGTGGCAACCCCAGGCGCCAGTAGTCGCCGAAGCGAAAACCGCCAGGGCTGAGAATCAGGGTATTGTTCTGATGGCCGATGGGCGTGAGGAACGAGCACGAGGCGCCGATGGCCACTGCCATCAACAGCGCGTCCGGGCTGACGCCGAGTTGGCTCGCGGCGCTCAGCGCAATCGGGCACATCACCGCAGCGGTTGCCGCGTTGTTCATGAAGTCCGACAGGGTCATGGTCACCACCAGCAACAGGGTCAGGGTGATGATGGCGTTGCCCTGCGCCAGATTTTCCATCAGCACCCGTGCCAGCAGATCGGCCGCGCCTGTGCTGGACATCGCCCCAGCCACCGGGATCAACGCGCCGAGCAGCACGATCACCGGCCAGTCGATGGACTCGTAGACGGCCCGCAGCGGCACCAGGCGCAGCAGCATGTAGGCCAGCACCCCGCAGGCGAAGGCGATCGCCGTGGGCAGCAGACCAAAGGCCGCCGCGACGATGGCCAGGATCATGATGCCAAGGGCCAGGTTGGCCTGACGTGGATCGGGAATGTTGATGGCGCGCGCCGCCAGCGGCACGCAGTCATAGTCGCTGGCGAACTCACCGATATCCTCGGCGCTGCCCTGCATCAGCAGCACGTCACCACCCTGGATCAGGGTCGAGCGCAGGCGCTTGATCGAGCGATGGCTCTGCCGTGAGATGGCCAGCAGATTGATGGAGTAGCGGCTGCGCAAGCGCGTGCTGCTGGCGGAGCGCCCGATTAGCGAGGAGTCAGGCTTGACCAGCAGTTCCTGCATTGCACGGTCTTCGTCGTTGCTGACTTTCTTCTCGGTATCACTGTTCTTGTCGTTCTGTTGTTCGGCCTCCCTTGCTTCGCGCTCGGCTTCCAGCAGTAGGTCCAGTTTGCCGAGCACTTCGCCCAGCTCTGCCGGGTCGGCCTCGATCACCAGCACGTCGTCGGCCTGCAGCACACGCCGCGGGTTGGGGGCAGTCAGGCGCAGCTTGTTGCGCACCATGGCCACCACCTGGGCGTCGGCTTCATCGAGCAACTGTTCAATCTCGCGCAGCGTCTTGCCCTCGGCGCTGCCGCCTGCCTTGACCCGCGCCTCGGTGAGGTAATGGCCAGTATCGAAGCTGGCGGCGTTGCCCACTTCGCGCTTGGGTACCAGGCGCCAACCGAGCAGGCTGATGAACAGTACGCCGGCCAGCGCCACGGCCACGCCGACCGGGCTGAAGTCGAACATTTCGAAGGGGCCACCGCCATGCTGGGCGCGGAAGCTGGAGACGATCAGGTTCGGCGGTGTGCCGATCAGCGTGGTCATGCCGCCGAGGATGGTGCCGAAGGCCAGCGGCATCAGCACGCGTCCTGGCGGCAACTCCAGACGTGCGGAAATCTGCAGGGCGATGGGCATCAGCAGGGCGAGAGCGCCGACGTTGTTCATGAATGCCGAGAGCAGCGCCCCGAGGCTGGTCAACGCGGCGATGGACACTAGAGCGCCCGCGCCGCTGGGCAGCAGGCGTTGCGCCAGGCGGTTGACCGCGCCAGTGCGCTGCAGGCCATGGCTGAGCACCAGCACGCAGGCAACAGTGATCACCGCCGGGTGACCGAAACCAGCGAAGGCGTCGCGGTCTGGCACGATGCCGACGATCACGCAGGCCAGCAGCGCCCCCAGTGCGACCACATCGTGGCGCCAGCGGCCCCAGATGAACAAGCCCATGCTGGCGATTAGAATAGCGAAGATCAGGCCTTGTTCGAACGTCATGATGCGGCGTCATCCCTGTGATTGCAGCGTTGTATAGGCTGTTCACAGCAGAGTCTGCGCCGCGCTGGCAGTTCCCGGCGCGCCTTCAAATGGGGCGCAAAATTTTGTCTCAGACGTATTGCGCGGCGGCGTAGCCCGAAGCCCAGGCCCATTGGAAGTTGAAGCCGCCGAGGTGGCCGGTGACGTCGAGCACTTCGCCGATGAAATACAGCCCCGGCACCTTGAGCGACTCCAGCGTCTTCGACGACACCTCGTCGGTGTTCACCCCGCCCAGGGTCACCTCGGCGGTGCGGTAGCCCTCGGTACCGGCCGGCACCAATTGCCAGTCGGATAAGTGCTCGGCGATCGTCTTGAGCTCGCCAGGCGTGTACTGCTTGAGCGGCTTGTTGCTGAACCAGCTGTCGACTAGCAGGGTCGCCATCTTCTTGGTGAACAGCTCGGCCAGCAGGGTTTTCAGCTCGCTGTTGCCGCGCTCGCGTTGTTGCGTCGCCAGCCATTCAGGCAGGTCGATGTGCGGCAGCAGGTCGATGTGCACGGTATCGCCCGGCTGCCAGTAGGAGGAAATCTGCAGGATCGCTGGCCCGGACAGGCCGCGGTGGGTGAAGAGGATGTTCTCGACGAAGCTCTGGCCGTTGCAGCTTACCCGGCAATCCTCTACCGAGGTACCGGACAGCTCGGTGCACAGCGCCTTGAGTTGCGGATCGGTGAGGGTGAACGGCACCAGCCCGGCGCGGGTTGGCAGCAGTTCGTGGCCGAATTGCCTGGCCACCTGATAGCCGAAGCCGGTGGCGCCCAGGGTCGGAATCGACAGCCCGCCGGTGGCGATCACCAGCGACTCGCAGGCCACGGCGCCGAGATCGGTTTGCAGGCAGAAGCCGGTGTCGGTTTTCTCGATGCTTTGCACGGCGGTGTCGAGGCGGATCTCTGCGCCTGCTTCTGCGCACTCGGCCAGTAGCAGTTCGAGAATGTCGCTGGACTTGTTATCGCAAAACAGCTGTCCGAGTTTCTTCTCGTGATACGGCACGCCACGCTTGGCCACCAGGCCGATGAAGTCCCATTGGGTGAAGCGCGCCAGGGCGGATTTGCAGAAGTGCGGGTTGCCGGAGAGGAAGTTGCTCGGCTCGCAATACATGTTGGTGAAGTTGCAGCGCCCGCCGCCGGACATGAGGATCTTCTTGCCAGCCTTGTTGGCGTGGTCGAGCACCAGCACGCGGCGACCACGGGCAGCTGCACTGGCTGCGCACATCAGGCCGGCGGCTCCTGCGCCGATGATCAATACGTCGGTTTGCAACACGGGATGTCCTCAGGTGAATCTGCTGACGCAGCCAGCGCCGCGCGAAAACCGCTGAAGTTTACCCGAACCGTTCTGTGCCGACGCTTCTGTCGGCGCGCTACTGGCAAGAAAGGCACACTGCGAATGACTGTCTCAGATATGAGACAGTGACGGGTGGCGTTGTGCCTGCTATGACTAAAACTGATCATTTCGGATGGATCTCCACTCATGACCGTCGTGCGTGCCTGGCTATTGCTCTTGCTGCTGTCGCCGGCATCGGCCTCGGCTGAGCTTTTGCGTCTGGTGGCCGACCCCTGGCCGCCGTTCAATGATCAACGCTTGCCCGGCAAGGGGCTGGCCAGTGATCTGGTGGAGCAGGCGCTGGCCCGCGCTGGCTTCACTACCAGTTATGTGGAAGTGCCCTGGGAGCGTGCTGTGTCAGGGCTCAAGCGCGGGGATTACGACGTGCTGATCAACGCCTGGTATAGCGCCGATCGCACCGAGTACGGTTATTTCTCCCAGCCCTATCTGGTCAATCGCATTCGCTTCATGCGGCGCAAGGGCAGCGACATCCGCTTCGAGACCCTGGCCGATCTCTATTCGCACAGCATCGCGGTGGTCAGGGGCTATGCCTACTCCAAAGAGTTCGACAGCGACCCGCAGTTGCTCAAGGTCAGTGTCGGCAGTTTCGAGATCGCCGCGCGCCAGCTGCATGCCGGGCGCGTGCAGCTGGCGCTGGAAGATGAGCTAGCCGCGCGCTACATGCTCGGGCGCACACTGAGCAGCATTCGTGATGAGCTGGAGTTTCTGCCACTGCCGTTGAGCGAGAACGGCCTGCATATCCTGGTGCGGCGCAGCCATGCACAGCATCGCGAGATCGCCCGGCGTTTCGATGCGGCGATCCA
The DNA here is from genome assembly GCF_007049795.1 of Ectopseudomonas mendocina. GTDB lineage: Bacteria > Pseudomonadota > Gammaproteobacteria > Pseudomonadales > Pseudomonadaceae > Aquipseudomonas > Aquipseudomonas mendocina_D. Next base: position 159,025 of record NZ_SCFY01000003.1, on the reverse strand, counting down.
GGCCATGAGCGAAGACGGCAGCTATGCCGCCACGCTGAGGCGCCATGGTCCCTGATCAGGCCAGTACGGTGCGGGCACGGCCCTGCTGCTTGGCGCGATACAGGCGAATGTCGGCCTCGTGCAGCAGGCTTTCCAGGTCTTCGGGTTCACCCTGGTAAAGGCCGGCGCTGAACGACAGCGCAGGCGCACCGGCGGCGTAGTGCAGGCCGGCGCACTGTCGGCGCAGTTTATCCAGTGCCTGCACCACATGCTCCGCGCCGTGCAGGGTGAGCAGGGCAAACTCCTCACCGCCCAGGCGGCCCAGCAGCATGTCGGGGAAGGCAGTGCTCATCGCCCGGGCGAACACCACCAGGGCGCTGTCGCCGCTGGCATGACCGAAGCTATCGTTGATCTGCTTGAAATGATCGAGATCGAGCATCGCCACGCTGACCTCGCGACTTTCCCGTTGCGCCTTCTGCAGTATCTGCATGCCTTGCTCGTAGAAGGCGCGGCGGTTGTTCAGGCCGGTCAGGGCATCGAACTGCGCGGCCTTCTTCAATGCGCGCAGCAGGTCGCGTCGCTCCAGGGTGGACATCACCCGGCAGTTCAGCTCTTCCGGGCAGAAGGGTTTGCGCAGGAAGTCATCGGCGCCGTGCTTGATGAACTGCGCACTGAGCGAACCCTTGGGGTCGGCGGACACGCCGATGATGATCAGGTCATTGAGGCGCAGCTTCTGCCGCAGCAGCTTGACCAGCTCGAAACCGCTGACGCCGGGCATGGCATGGTCGAGGACCAGCAGGTCGAGGTCAGGGTGCTCGTTCAGCTGGCGTAGCGTCTCCTTGCCATCGCTGGCTTCGATGATCTGGTAGTGATGCGGCTCGAGAATGTGGCGAATGTAGTGGCGCTGCGCCGTGGAGTCGTCGGCGATGAGAATCTTGATGTGGCTGTTGTGATCGAGCCGGTGCAGCAGGCGGAAGGCATACTCGTAGGAGTGCTGGCTTTCCTTGAGCACGTAGTCGACCACGCCTTTCATCAGCAGATCATCACGGCGCTGCTCGTTGTAACTGCCACTGAGCACGATGCACGGCAGGTTATAGCGCATCACCAGGTCGACGCTCTCGCCGTCCGGTGCATCGGGCAGGTGCAGGTCGACGATGGCGGCGAAGAACAGCGAAGCGGAGGTTTCCAGCATCACCTCGGCCTCGGCCAGCGAAGCGCAGAAGATCGGCTCCAGATCGGTTTCCTGGCGGAACAGATGCTCGAGGATCTTCAGTACCAGTGGACTGTCTTCAATGACCAGAATATTGCGCATGGGTAACTCCGGCCCAGGCCGTTTGATCCTTTATATCAGCCCGGGAGGCCGTTCGCGATCCTGCGACCTAGAGCGAGCACGGTCGATCTGAGTCGGCTCTCACAATAACCGCACACGCAGCGTTCTGCCCTTGATTTTGCCTTCGCTCAGGCGTTTCAGGGCCTGGCGCGCCACATTGCGTTGCACTGCAACCAGGGCCTGGTAATCGAACAGGGCGATCTTGCCAACCTGATCGCCCGGGATGCCGGCATCGCCGGTCAGGGCGCCGAGGATGTCGCCGGGGCGCAGTTTTTCCTTGCGCCCGGCACCGATGCACAGGGTATGCATCGGCGGCAGCAACGGCTCACCCGTTGCCTTGACCGCGGGTAATGGGTACCAGGCGAGTTCCTTGCCTTGCAGGGTTTCGATGGCCTGGGCGCGACCGGCTTCAGCGGGCGCCACCAGGCTCAGTGCCAGGCCTTTCTCGCCAGCGCGACCACTACGGCCGATACGGTGGATATGCACCTCGGCATCACGCGACAGCTCGACGTTGATCACCATTTCCAGCCCGGTGATATCCAGGCCGCGCGCGGCCACGTCGGTGGCTACCAGTACACTGAGGCTGCGATTGGCGAACAGGGCGAGGATCTGATCGCGATCGCGCTGTTCCAGATCGCCATGCAGGGCCGCGGCGGAAATCTTCTCGGCTTCCAGTTGCGCGGCCAGTTCGTCGCACTGCTGGCGCGTGGCGCAGAAGGCAACGGTTGGTTGCTTGCGGAAATGCCGCAGCAGGGTGCTGACCGCCTCCATGCGCTGGCTCGGCGCTATTTCGTAGAAGCGCTGCTCGATCTGTCCGTCGTCATGCTGAGCCTCCACTTCGACCCGCTCCGGGCTACGCAAGAAACGCGCGGCAAGCTGTTCGATGGCAGGCGGATAGGTGGCGGAGAACAGCAGAGTCTGACGGCGTGCCGGGGTCTGCTCGATGATTTCGCTGATGCTGTCGATGAAGCCCATGTCGAGCATACGGTCAGCTTCGTCGAGCACCAGGGTATTGAGTCCATCGACTTTCAGTGTGCCCTTGCGCAGGTGCTCCTGTATCCGCCCCGGGGTGCCGACGATTACGTGCGCACCGTGTTCCAGCGAGCCGATCTGCGGGCCGAAGGGTACGCCGCCGCAGAGGGTGAGCACCTTGATGTTGTCGGCGGCGCGGGCCAGGCGGCGGAGTTCCTTTGCCACCTGATCGGCCAGTTCGCGCGTCGGGCACAGCACCATGGCCTGGCAGCCGAAGTAGCGCGGGTTGAGCGGGTGCAGCAGGCCGATGCCGAAGGCTGCGGTCTTGCCGCTGCCGGTCTTGGCCTGGGCGATCAGATCGCGGCCCTTGAGAATCAGCGGCAGGCTGGCGGCTTGGATCGGCGTCATCTCGGCATAGCCGATGGCGGCGAGGTTGGCCTGCATGGCGGCAGAAATGGGCAGGCTGGCGAAGGCGGTAGCGGTCACGGCAAGTGCTCGGGGATGGCGAAACAGGGCGGCAGTGTAGCAGGCCCGATCATTCGTCCGCTGAAACCTCGATATTGCGGCCGCTGCGGCCGTCTTTCGCATCCAGTTGCAGGAAGATCGCCGCCGCCAGCATCGACAGCAGGCCGACGCACAGGTAGGTGGCCTGGAACGCCTGCAACACATGCCCACTGTCGCCCAGTTCACGGCTGAAACCACTGAGCAGCGCTGCCGCCGACGCAACGCCGAGGCCCATCGCCAGTTGCACCACCACCGACAGCAGGCTGTTGCCGCTGCTGGCGTCGCGGTTGTCCAGGTCGATCAGGGTCACTGTATTCATTGCGGTGAACTGCAGTGAGTTGCAGGCGCCGATCAGGCCTAGCTGGATGATCAACTGCAGCGTCGAGGTCTCGGCATCGACCAGCGCCAGGCTGGCGATCAGGGCGCCGAGCAGCAAGGTATTGCTGGTGAGGATGGTGCGGTAGCCTAGTCGTTCGATCAGCGGTTTGGCCAGGGGCTTGGCCGCCATCGCCGCCAGTGCCAGCGGGATCAGGCTCATCCCGGCCTGGGCCGGCGAATAGCCCATCGCCAATTGCAGCAACAGCGGCGTGAGGAAGGGCAGCGCGCCGCTGCCGAGGCGGGCGAACAGGTTGCCGATGATGCCCACGGCGAAGCTGCGGGTGTGAAACAGCGCGGGTGAGAACAAGGGGTGCTCGATGCGCCCGGCGCGCAGCCAATAGGCGGCCAGGCAGGCCATGCCGCCGAGCAACAGCAGCACCACGCGCATGGTTGGCAGGTGCAGCTCGCCGAGCCCTTCCAGCGCCACGGTGATCAGCAGCATCGCCGCGCCGAACAGCAGAAAACCGGCGGTATCGAAGCGGCTGCGCTCAGGGCCGCGCAGGTCCGGCATGTGCCGCCATACCGCCCAACATCCGAGCAGCCCCACCGGTAGGTTGATCAGGAAGATCCAGTGCCAGCTGGCCACCTCCACCAGCCAGCCGCCTAGGCTTGGGCCGATCAGCGGGCCGAGCAGGCCGGGCAGGGTGATGAAGCTCATGATCCGCACCAGCTCCGAGCGCGGATAAGCGCGTAACACCACCAGGCGCCCGACCGGCATCATCAGCGCGCCGCCCAGGCCCTGGATGACCCGTGCGCCGATCAGCATGCTGAGCGACTCCGACAGTGCGCAGAGCAGTGAACCGAGGCTGAACAGGGCGATGGCGCCGAAGAAGATACGTCGCGTACCGAAACGGTCGGCGACCCAGCCCGACGCCGGGATCAGCAGGGCCACGGTGAGCATGTAGGCGATTACCACCGACTGCATGCGCAGTGGATCTTCGTTCAGATCGCCCGCCATGGCTGGCAGCGCCGTATTGAGGATGGTGCCGTCAAGCGTCTGCATGAAGAAGGCGATGGCGACTATCCAGGGCAGCAGGCGGGCAGTGCGAGGGTCGAGCAGGGCAGGGTTGGTCATGCTGTTCTCATGGTTTGTGCCTTTCACTCTAGGCTGCTGGTGCAGCGGGGGCAACCGCGGCAGGCTGCGGACAGGCGCGAGTCAATCGGAGTGCTACGCTGGGTTGACTGGCACATCGCCCCGCAAGGGCTAAGGATGGCTTCATGCGCTGGTTCTCTCTGTGGTTTTCGCTGGCCTGTCAGCCGCTTTTGGCAGCCGAGTGGTTCCCCTATCCGGTACGCGCCGATGGCCGCCTGCTGGATTACCGGCCTCTGCCGGTGGCCAGCCAGCCCTGGCGGATCTGCGCGCTACTGCCTCATGGCAAGGACCGCTACTGGTGGGGCGTGGCCTGGGGGCTGGACCAGGAGGCCAACCGTCTGGGCGTGCGCCTGGGCATCTATGAAGCTGGTGGCTACGAGCATGCGGAGGTGCAGGTGGAGCAGTTCGAGCATTGCGTGGCCGAGGGCGCCGATGCCTTCGTCGTCGCCAGCATCAACACCTATGACCTGTGCAGCGCGGTAGAAGTGCAGAGCAAGGCGGGCCGCCCGGTCATCGATCTGGTCAATCGCCTGGAGTGCCCAACGCTGAGCGCACATTCGCGGGTCGATTTCGCCGATATGGCGCGCACCACGCTCGAGTATCTGGTGCGCATCAGCGACGGTCGGCCGATTCAGGTCGGCTGGCTGCCCGGCCCAGCCGATGCAGGCTGGGTGCAGGATGCCGAACGCGGTCTGCGCGATGCCTTGCCGGGAACCCAGGTGACCCTGATCCATGGCGGCTACGGCCCGGTGGATCGCAGCCGGCAGGCGCAGCTGGCGCGCGAGCTGTTCAAGCAGCATCCGCATCTCGATTATCTGATCGCCAATGCCGAGGCGGCGGCCTTCGCTGCGCAGCTGGTGCGCAACCTCGGCTCCGAGGCGCAGGTGCTGTCGCTGTACGCCACCGAGCGGGTGCTGGAACAGATTCGCGAGGGGCAGGTGCTGGCCGCGCCCACCGATTCACCGGTGATTCAGGCTCGCATCGCGCTGGATCTGGCCGTTCGTGGCCTGCAGGGCGAAAAACTGCTGCAACTGGTGAGCCCGCAGATCGAAATGCTCGACGCGGACGCACTGGATCGCTTCGACCTCGGTCGGCTGATGCCGCCCGAGGGGCACTGGATGATCCGCCAGGAATTACCCGACTAACCTGTCGTGCTGGCTGCGTAGCGGCGTGCCGCGCACCGGGCGCTCGCCGGCGACGAAGTAGGGAGCGGTGCTGCGCGGCAAGGGCTGGCGACCACGAATCCGGTCCGCGATCTTCTCCGCCATCATGATGGTGGTGGCGTTGAGGTTGCCGGTGATGATCTCCGGCATGATCGACGCATCCACCACGCGCAAACCCTGCACGCCGTGCACGCGGCCCTGGTTATCCACGACTGCCATGTCGTCCTCGCCCATCTTGCACGAGCAGGACGGGTGGAAGGCGGTTTCCGCATGCTCACGAATGAAGGCATCGAGCTCGGCGTCGCTCTGCACATGCGCGCCAGGGCTGATTTCACGGCCACGGTAAGGGTCCAGTGCCGGCTGCGCCATGATCTCGCGGGTGAGGCGAATGCCGTCGCGGAACTCCTGCCAGTCCTGCTCATGGCTCATGTAGTTGAAGAGGATGCTCGGGTGCTGGCGCGGGTCCTTGGACTTGAGCTGGATGCGTCCGCGGCTGGGCGAGCGCATCGAGCCGACATGAGCCTGGAAACCGTGCTCGTTGACTGCGTTGCTGCCGTTGTAGTTTATCGCCACCGGAAGGAAGTGGAACTGGATGTTGGGCCAGGCGAATTCCGGGCGGGTGCGGATGAAACCACCGGCCTCGAACTGGTTGCTGGCGCCGATGCCGTTGCCGGCGAACAGCCATTGCGCGCCGATGCCCGGTTGGTTGAGCAGCTTGAGCGCCGGATACAGTGACACCGGCTGGGTGCAGGCGTACTGCAGGTACATCTCCAGGTGATCCTGCAGGTTCTGGCCGACGCCAGGCAGTTCGTGCACCAGCGAGATGTCCAGCTCGCGCAGCAGCGCGGCAGGGCCAACGCCGGATCGCTGGAGGATCTGCGGCGAGGCGATGGCGCCGGCGCACAGCAGTACCTCGCGACGGGCGCGGGCTTCCGTCGCGTTGTTAGAGTTGCCGATCAGGTAGCTCACGCCGCTGGCGCGCTTGCCGTCAAACAGGATGCGGTCGGTGGTGGCATGAGTAACGATGGTCAGGTTCGGCCGCTCGCGGGCTTGGTCCAGATAACCGCGCGCGGTGCTGGCGCGGCGGCCTTCCGGGGTCACGGTGCGGTCCATCGGACCGAAGCCTTCCTGCTGGTAACCGTTGAGATCATCGGTGCGCGGGTAGCCAGCCTGCACGCCGGCCTCGACCATGGCGTGGAACAGCGGGTTGTTGCCGGCCTTGGGTGTGGTCACGCTCACCGGGCCATCGCCGCCGTGATAATCGTTGGGGCCGATATCGCGGGTTTCCGCCTTGCGGAAATACGGCAGGCAGTCCAGATAGGTCCAGTCTTCCAGGCCTTTGGCCGTGGCCCAATTGTCGAAATCCAGCGCGTTGCCGCGGATGTAGCACATGCCGTTGATCAAGGATGAGCCGCCCAGGCCCTTACCGCGTCCGCACTCCATGCGGCGGTTGTTCATGTACGGCTCGGGGTCGGTCTCGTAGGCCCAGTTGTAGCGCCGCCCCTGCAGCGGGAAGGCCAGGGCGGCCGGCATCTGGGTGCGAAAGTCGAGACGGTAATCGGGGCCGCCAGCTTCCAGCAGTAGTACGCTGACGTCTGCGTCTTCGGTCAGCCGGGTGGCCAGGACGTTACCGGCCGAACCGGCGCCGATGATGATGTAGTCGAATTCCTGGGTCATGGCTCCTCCTGTTGCCCGGCTGCGAACCGGGAAAACCTGGATGAATGTCCCCGGATGGCATCCGGGCTACGGGGGCGGTGATTCTTTGTAGGAGCGGATTCATCCGCGATGTCTTTCGCGGCTGAAGCGGTGCGCCGCCCGGCCGCTCCCACAGAACGGTGTTCAGAACACTGACGCGTAATCACCCATTTCCAGCTGCACCGACTTGATGCGGGTGTAGTGGCCGAGGGTGACCAGGCCGTTCTCGCGGCCGACGCCGGACTGCTTGTAGCCGCCCACCGGCATTTCGGCCGGCGACTCACCCCAGGTGTTGATCCAGCAGATGCCGGCTTCCAGCTTGTGGATCACCCGGTGCGCGCGGTTCAGATCGCGCGTCACCACGCCGGCAGCCAGGCCGTAGTCGGTATCGTTGGCGCGGCGGATCACTTCCTCTTCGCTGTCGTAGATGAGGATGCTCATCACCGGGCCGAAGATTTCCTCGCGCACGATGGTCATGTCGTCGCGGCAGTCGGTGAACACGGTCGGCGCCACGTAGGCGCCCTTGGCGTAGTCGCCATCCGTGACGCGTGAACCGCCGATCAGCAGGCGCGCGCCCTCCTTGCGGCCTTGCTCGATGTAGCCGAGCACGCTTTCCATGTGCGCGTAGCTCACCAGCGGGCCGAAGTTGGTGGTGTCGCCGAGCGGATCGCCTAGGCGGATGCGCTTGACCCGCTCCAGCACCTTGGCCTCGAAGCGCGCTTGCAGCATGCGCGGCACGAACACGCGGGTGCCGTTGGTGCACACCTGGCCGGAGCTGTAGAAGTTGGCCATCACCGCGATGTCGGCGGCGCGGTCCAGATCGGCGTCCTCGAACACGATCAGTGGCGATTTACCGCCCAGCTCCATGGTCACTTCCTTGAGGCTGGAACTGGAGGCGCTGGCCATCACTTTCTTGCCGGTGACGGTGCCGCCGGTGAAGGAAATCTTCTCGATACCCGGATGCTCGGTTAGCCACTGGCCTACTTCGCGACCGCTGCCGGTGAGCACGTTGAACACGCCGTCGGGTAGGCCGGCTGCGGTATAAATCTCGGCCAGTTTCAGTGCGGTCAGCGAGGTGACTTCGCTGGGCTTGAAGATCATCGCGTTACCGGCGGCCAGGGCCGGAGCGGACTTCCACAGGGCGATCTGGATCGGGTAGTTCCAGGCGCCGATGCCGGCGACCACGCCCAGTGGCTCGCGACGGGTGTAGACGAAAGAGGTCTCGCGCAGCGGGATCTGCTCGCCTTCGATGGCCGGGATCAAGCCGGCGTAGTACTCCAGCACGTCGGCGCCGGTGACGATATCGACGTAGCGGGTTTCCGACAGTGGCTTGCCGGTGTCGAGGGTTTCCAGCTCGGCCAGCTCGTCGTTGCGCTCACGCAGGATATCCACGGCCTTGCGCAGGATGCGCGAGCGCTGCATGGCGGTCATCGCTGCCCACACCTTCTGCCCTTCGCTGGCACTGGCCACGGCACGGTCGACGTCGGCCTGGCTGGCGCGCTGCACCTTGGCCAGCACCTCACCGGTGGCCGGGTTGATGCTGTCGAAGGTTTCTCCACTGCTGGCTGCGACGTACTGGCCACCGATGTAGAGCTGCTGTTCGGCGAAACGGGGCATGGGCTGTCCTCTGCACTTGGCAATCTGCTAAGAGAACAGCCTATTTTATTTAAATTGAACGATCAATCAACAAAAACGACAGCGCGCAGCCAAACGCGACATGCACGCGGGCGAATGGTCGTCCAAGGGTGGGCTTTAGCCCACCAGGGTTGAAGGATCGAGCTCTTGAGGCCTCGCCGCCGACAACCCTAACGGGCCTTGGCCAATTGCAGGTCGAGGTAGTCGTAGGCGATGCGGCGCGCCTGTTCGGTGTCGAAGGCCTCGCCGGACAGCGCGCCGCGCAGCCACAGGCCATCGATCAGCGAAGCCAGGCCGCGGGCGGCGAAGCGCGCCTGATCCTGCGGCAGCGCGCGATGGAACTGGCCACACAGGTTGGAGTAGAGGCGGTGATCGTTGACCCGCTGCAGGCGGCGCAGGGCCGGCTGATGCATGCTGCTGGCCCAAAATGCCAGCCAGGTCTTCATCGCCGGACCGCTGACCTGGCTGTCGTCGAAGTTGCCATCGATCATTGCCTTCAGGTGTGCCCGCGGGCTGTCCTCGCGCAATGCGCGACGGCGTTCCCCCACGGCATTGCTGAGTGCCTGCATCAAATGGCGCATGGTCGCTTCGAGCAGCCCGTTCTTGTCGTTGAAGTAGTGGCTGATGATGCCGTTCGACACCCCCGCCAGGCGGGCGATATAGGCGATGCTGGCATCGGCCATGCCGACCTGGTCGACCGCTTCCAGGGTGGCGGCGATTAGTTGCGAACGACGAATGGGCTGCATGCCGACCTTGGGCATGGGGATCTCCAGCGGGTGAAGTTGGGCCGGAGTCTAGGCGGATTTTGATCGTTCGATCAATCAAGCGAGCTGGGGGCGGGGCGCCGATTCCGCAGGCTGTCACGGGGCCACCTTGGCCGTGCACACCGCCTTATCATCGGTGCCTGCGGTGCACACGCGACCTTGCGACATCCTACGGAAACGACAAAGCGGGCCGAAGCCCGCTTTGTGATGCGACAGGGTGAGGCTTACTTCAGCCACTCCGCAACGCGGTCCGGGTTCTTGGTGATCCAGTCCTTGGCGGCCTGGTCAGGCTTGGCGCCTTCGCGGATGGCCAGCATGACTGCACCGACTTCTTCGCCGCTCCAGGAAATCTTGCTGAGGAAAGCAGCAGCGTCGGCGGCCTTGCCCTTCAGTTCCGGGTTGGCCACGGTGTCGACACGCTCGTCGTCGCCGAAGACTTTCTTCGGATCTTCAAGGAAGCGCAGTTTCCACTTGGCGAACATCCAGTGCGGAATCCAGCCGGTGACCACGATCGGCTTCTGCGCCTTCTCTGCACGGGTCAGGGCGGTGGCCATGGCCGGGCCCGAGCTCGGCATCAGCTTGATGCTGGCCAGGTTGTACTCCTTGATGGCGTCTTCGGTGCGGCGCATCACGCCGGCACCGGCGTCAATACCGGTGATCTTGCCGTCGAAGTCCTTGGAATATTTTTCCAGGTCTTCGATGGTCTTGGCTTGTACGTAGTCCGGCACGATCAGGCCGATCTTGGCGCCGGAGTAGTTGGTGCCGAGGATTTCCACCTTGTCCTTGAGCTTGTCGTAGTACTCGCCGTGGGTAGCCGGCAGCCAGGCGGAGAGCGTGGCATCGAGGTCGCCACGGGCCACACCCTGCCACATGATGGCGGGTTCGACCGGTTTCAGCTCGACGTTGTAGCCGAGTTTGCTTTGCAGGATTTCACCGGCGACATGGGTGACGGCGACGCTGTCGTCCCAGCCGTTGACGTAGCCGATCTTAAGGGTGGGTTTGTCGGCGGCCAGGGCGCTGCCCATGCCGATGGCCAGGGCGGCAGCGCCGAGGCAGAGGTGCTTAAGTACGCGCATGTTGTTGTGCTCCATCAGTGAGTGGCAGTTGCAAAATCGTTGACTGGCTCGTTCTCATTGCGGGCCTTGCGAATCCGTGTTGCGCAGCAGATAGCGGTTTCGCGGGCAAAGTCTCCCCGTCACGGCCAGAAATCAGCCGCTAGTGGTTTACGAGGAGATTTTCGGGCTCGACCCCTGAGGTTCGAGCCCGAATCGGGTCGTGGCCTGTTACAGCCCGACGTGTTTCTTCACGGCGGCAACGCCGTCCTGACCGTCAAAGGTGGTCACGCCGTTCAGCCACTGCTCGAGGATCGCCGGGTTGGCCTTGATCCACTCCTTGGCGACGGTCTGCGGGTTTTCCTTCTCCAGCACCTTTTCCATCAGTTGGCTTTCGATATCGACGGTGAACTGCAGGTTGTTCAGCAGTTTGCCAACGTTCTCGCAGCGCGCTTCGTAATCCGGAGTTACCACGGTGTAGACCTTGGCTGCACCGTAGTCGGGGCCGAACACGTCGTCACCGCCGGACAGGTAGGTGATGTCGTGCTGGGTGTTCATCGGGTGCGGCGCCCAGCCGAGGAAGACCACTGGCTCTTTCTTCTTGATGGCGCGCGATACCTGCACCAGCATCCCGGCTTCGCTGGACTCGACCATGCGGAAGTCGCCGAGGTCGAATTGATTGTTCTTGATCATGCCGTCGATCAGCAGGTTGCCGTCGTTACCCGGCTCGATGCCGTAGATCTTGCCGCCCAGTTGGTCCTTGAACTTGGCGATGTCCTGGAAGCTCTTCAGGCCAGCCTCGGCTGCGTAGGTCGGCACGGCGAGGGTGTACTTGGCGCCTTCGAGGTTGGCCTTGGGCAGCACCTTGACGCCGTCATCCTTGAGGAAGGGCTCGATCACCGAGTCCATCGACGGCGCCCAGTAGCCGAGGAAGACATCGACCTGGCCGCTCTTCACGCCAGTGAAGGCGATAGGCACCGAGGCCATGATCTTGCGTGGCTGATAGCCCAGACCTTCGGCCAGGGTCATGGCCACACCGGTGGTGGCGGCGATGTCGGCCCAGCCAATTTCGGCAAAGCGTACCTGCTTGCAGCTGGCCGGTTCAGCGGCCATGGCGCCCTGCATCAGTGCGCAGGACAACAGGCCGATGACGGCGGTGGTCTTGATCGTTTTCATCTGCGGTTCCCTGTGAAGTGAAAAAACGGATTAGCTGGACTGGCGCTGCAGCTTGCCACTGAACCAGGCGAATAGGCCGCGTTTGGCGGTCTGCGGCGTGCCGAAGCTTTCGGTGATGCGGTCGAGGATGATCGCCAGCAGCACCACGGCCATGCCGCTTTCGAAGCCTAGCCCGATGTCCAGGCGCTGGATACTCGCCAGTACATCGTTACCCAGGCCACCGGCGCCGACCATCGAGGCGATGATCACCATCGACAGGGCCATCATGATGGTCTGGTTGACCCCGGCCATGATCGACGGCATGGCATTGGGCAGTTGCACCTTGAACAGCAACTGGCGGCTGGTGCAGCCGAAGGATTGACCGGCCTCGACGATTTCCTTGTTCACCTGGCGGATACCCAGGCTGGTCAGGCGCACGGCTGGCGGCATGGCGAAGATCACCGTGGCGATGATGCCTGGCACGCGACCGAGGCCGAAGAGCATGGCTGCCGGGATCAGGTAGACGAACGCCGGCATGGTCTGCATGAAGTCGAGAATTGGCCGGATGATGGTCGCCACGCGCTCGCTCTTGGCAGCCCAGATGCCCAGTGGGATACCCAGCAGCAGGCTAATCAGGGTGGCAGAGAAGGTCAGGCCGAGGGTGACCACGGTCTGATCCCAGAAACCGGTCATGACGATAAGGATGAAGGCCACGGCGGTGAAGATCGCGAAGCGTGCGCCGATGCGCCACAGGCCGAGAGCGACGAAGATGGCGATTAGCAGCCAGGCTGGCGGCAGCATCAGCACCTTCTCGATGGCCTCGGAGAAGCCGGCGACCACGCTGCCAATGCTGTCGAATGCACCGCTGTAGTTGTCCAGCAGGTGCTGGACGACGTCGTTGACCCAGCTACCCAGGTCTAGTTTCTTGTCACTCATTGGATTCCCCCTGCAGTCGGGTCAGCAGACGGCCCTTGCTGATGGCGCCGCAGTAATGGCCGTCGGCGTCCACCACCGGGATCGGACCTTCGTTGTCCACCAGACGGGTGATCACATCTTCCAGCGGCATGTCTTCGGGCACCGGCACGACCTGCTTGAGCGCATCCGCTTCGAGTGGTCGGGGTTCGTCGCCGTCGACCATCAGGGCGATCTTCTCCAGGCTGATGGAACCCTGGAAGTTGTTCTGCTCGTCGACGATGAAGGCGTAGTGCTTGTCCAGCGCCTGCAGCTCCTTGCAGATCTTCGCCGCGTCCGGCGCGCTGCCGTTGTAGACGTAGGTCGGCACGCTGTCGGCCTTGAGCTGGCCGGCGGTGAGGTAACGGCTGGTGTCGACGGTGTCGAAGAAGTTGCGCACGTACTCGTTGGCTGGCTTTTCGATCAGTTCCTGCGGGGTGCCGACCTGGATCAGCTTGCCGCCTTCCATGATGCCGATGCGGGTACCGATGCGCATGGCCTCTTCGATGTCGTGGGAGACGAAGATGATGGTACGGCGATGGGTCTTCTGCAGCTCCAGCAGCACGTCCTGCATCTCGCGGCGCTTGAGCGGGTCGAGGGCGGAGAAGGCCTCGTCCATGATGATCATCGACGGGTTGACCGTCAGCGCACGGGCCAGGCCGACGCGTTGCTGCATGCCGCCGGAGAGTTCGTGCGGGTACTTGTGGGCGAAGGTGTCCAGGCCGACCTGCTTGAGCACTTCCATGGCGCGCTTCTCGCGCTCCTTGCGGCCGGTGCCGGCTACTTCCAGGCCGAATGCGGCGTTGTCCAGCACGCTGCGCGAAGGCATCAGGGCGAAGGACTGGAAGACCATGCTCATGTCGCGGCGGCGCAGGTCGATCAGTTGCGACTGCGGCAGCTTGGCCACGTTCTGGCCATCGATGTAGACGTCACCGCCGCTGGGCTCGACCAGGCGGTTGATCAGACGGATCAGGGTGGATTTGCCAGAACCGGACAGACCCATGAGCACGAAGATTTCGCCCTCTTCGACACTGAACGACACATCGCTGACGCCGATCACGGCGCCTTTCTCGGCCAGAATCCTCTCCTTGCTCCAGCCTTCCTTGAGCAGGTCGATGGCTTCTTGTGGGTTAGGGCCGAAAACCTTGTACAGGTGTTCGACCACGATCTTTCCAGACTGCATGGGACGTTTCCCCTTCAATCGGCATCCAGTTCGCGCTGGCACGGCTAGGTACGCATCGTCGAAGCGTAGAACAGCGGTGTCAGGCTTCTGATACCTGTTTGGGTGTTTGCTGGGTTTCGGGGCTGGCGAGCGCTTCGCTGCGGGCGTCGGATGTGGCGCTCGGGCACGCTGCAGCGGACGCGGCTGGTGGCAGAAACTGCCCACTGCGTCGTTGCAACCTGTTGATGAGTGACCACTGTCTTGCCGTGCTGCAAACCGCTTTCCAAACCCTCTGGCAGTGTTTCGAAGCCCATTCCTTTGGGGTTTCATGCGTCGTCCTGGCGCATGCGTACATCCGAAATTTCTTGTTGGGCTGGCACCCTATCGATGGTGGGCCAGCGCTTATCTGTTCTTCGGTCCGGGGCGGTGGGCCCCAGTCTGCCGGTCCCCTCGGGAGGCGGCAGCGACGTCATCGGCTGACTCAACGATATAGTCTTGGGGTCTGCGCAATTATCGGTTTGCGACCCTGACGTGTTGGGCGACGACATGGCCCGTCACACCCCGTATTTTTCCATGTTTTCGCCGTTTTTCGGGCTCCTGAAAGCACTGCGTGATGCCGTTTTGAATAGCGCTCGATGTGAGCATCGAGAAGCGCTTTCGAGAACGTGCTTTAAAAACCTTAACAGACTTTTTCGTCCCTTGGCCAAGGCTGAAAGCCGCGCCGGTGCTGGTTTTCAGTCCTTTAAGCGAGGCGCAGGCGGCGTAGCGCGGGGGCTGTGGCAATGTTGAAAAAAATTTACAGCCAGAGGTGGAGGCGTGCCGAAAGGCACTGAAAAATCCAAAGGCGGCGCAATGTGACCGTTCGGTCATGGTTGGCCAGGCTTGCGAGCCTGGCCGTGATTCTCGACACGACAAGGGAAAACCCTTTCGATCCATGTGGCGGTCTCTGCTTTCTGCCATTTTTATTGATTTTTCTCGGCTATTTCGTCGAATTTATCAGTCATTTTTTGCTAGCGATACGTCGAATACCTTGCTGATGGGACCGCCTTGATAGCGAGTCACACCTTCCAGCCAGGACGCAACCATCTGCGGGTTGTCTTCGATCCACTGCTTGGCCACGCGGCGGCGATTGGTATTGCCTTCCAGCACGGCGCTCATCAAATGGTTTTCTGCGGCGATGGTGAAGGTCATGTTGCGAAACAGCTTGGCCAGATTGGGACACTGCTGGCTGAAGCCGCCGCGTGCCACCGTGTTGACCTGCGCTGCACCGTAATTGGGGCCGAAATAATCATCGCCACCGGCCAGATAGCCCATCTTCAGACGCGCGTTCATCGGGTGCGGTTCCCAGCCCAGAAAAACTGCCCATTTGCCCAGGCGCTGAGCGCGTTCGACGTGGCTGAGCATGCCGCTTTCGCTGGATTCCACCAGGGTGAATCCCTGCAAGCCGAATACGTTGTCGCGGATCATGCCTTTGACCATCTCGTTGCCTTCGTTGCCGGGCTCGATGCCGAAGATCTGCCCGCTGAGCTTGTCCTTGAAACGATGGATGTCGGCGAAGTCCTTGAGCCCCGCCTCATAACCTGGTGCCAGCACTGCCAGGGTGTAGCGCACCGTGGGCAGGTTGGTGTGCAGTTTTTCGATCTTGCCGCTGTCCAGGTGCGGCTGTACCTGCTCGCTCTGTGCCGGCATCCAGTTGCCAAGGAATACGTCCAGCTGGCCTTCGGACAATCCACGATAGGTCTCGGGCAGTGACATGCGGCGGATCTGCGTGCGATAGCCGATCTCGCCCAGTATCAGGCGAGCCACGGCGGTGGTCATGGTGATGTCGGTCCAGCCTACATCGCTGAGGCGTACCAGCTCGCAGCGCTCGGATTCTGCGGCGTACAAGGTGGTGGAGGAGGTGAGGGCGATCACGAGCAGCCAGCGAGCAAATCTGTTCATGGGGTGTGCCTCTGTTCGGGCGGCTGAAGCCGCTGGAAGATTCCTGGAGCGGACGATTGGCTATTTCACAGCAAGAGGTGGGCCGCCCTCTGGGCGAGAAGCGACGCTGGCATGCCGAGAAAAGACCTTGATACGGCTGCTCGCTGCGGCGCGATTGAATATGTACGAGTCGGTTGGAAATCTGGACGTGATGGCGAAAGTTGGATCATCGCGAACCTGTTGCGGATTCGTTAGGTCGCTTGTCGATATCAGGTCTGGCGGCTGGCACTTTGGTGAGCGTTGACCTGTGCTGGTGCAGTGATTCTGGCTAGGCCGCCGCTTCGCGAGATTTTGGTGCGACGCGTGGGGACATCGACTCCATCGGTCGTGACCGATAGGTCGCTGCTGTTACCGTCCGTCCGTTACTGGTAATCAGGGCAGCCGTAGCAGGCCACTCAATCCGTGCTACCGAAATGCTCAAAGCCTTGCGGTAAGAGGCTTTGAGATCGTTTCGCAAGCTCTTGGATTCGCGTCAAGAAGCCCGTCTGGCGCGCCACGCATGGAAGGCTCTGTTTTTATTGAACGCTTGATCAATTTAGGCATGGCCTTTGCGTAGAGATGCATAGCCACCGGGTTTTCAGACCTGGCCAGGATAAAACAGAGGCCCACTTCAATTGGGCTCACACCGTGCTTAGCGTGAGAGGGTTCCATCAATGTCGCAGTTCAGCCAAGGGGCGCATCCCCAGAACCGTGTCGCCCAGTCCATCGGCTTCCTGCTCCTGGACAACTTCACCCTGATTTCTCTCGCTTCGGCGGTAGAGCCCCTGCGCATGGCCAACCAGCTTTCCGGCAAGGAACTGTTTCGCTGGCATACCCTGACTCATGATGGCCTGCCGGTCTGCGCCAGCGATGGCTTGCAGATCACCCCGGACGCGGCCATGCAAAGTGCGCCGGCGCTGGATGCGGTGATCGTCTGTGGTGGCGTGGATATTCAACACAGCGTCAAGCGTGAACATGTCAGCTGGCTGCAACTGCAGGCGCGTCAGGGGCGCCTGCTCGGTGCGGTGTGCACCGGCAGTTGGGCGCTGGCCAAGGCCGGACTGCTCGACGGCTACGATTGCAGCGTGCATTGGGAGTGCCTGGCCTCGATGCAGGAAGCCTTCCCGCGTGCGGCCATCACTACTCGCCTGTTTTCCATCGACCGCAATCGCCACACCTCCTCTGGCGGTACCGCGCCGATGGACATGATGCTGCACCTGATCGGCCAGCAGCATGGCCGCGAACTGGCAGCCGGCATCTCCGAAATGTTCATCTACGAACGTATCCGTAACGAGCAGGATCACCAGCGTGTACCGCTCAAGCACATGCTTGGCAGCAACCAGCCGAAGTTGCAGGAAATCGTCGCGCTGATGGAGGCGAATCTTGAGGAGCCGATCGATCTCGACGAGCTGGCCTGCTTCGTTGACATCTCCCGTCGTCAACTCGAGCGCCTGTTCCAGAAGTATCTGCACTGCTCGCCGTCGCGTTACTACCTCAAGCTGCGTCTGATCCGTGCGCGCCAGTTGCTCAGGCAGACCAGCATGTCGATCATCGAAGTGGCCTCGGTTTGCGGCTTCGTCTCGACCCCGCATTTCTCCAAGTGCTACCGCGAATACTTCGGTATTCCGCCACGAGACGAGCGCGCCGGTCAGCAGGGTAACAACCTGGTGGTGCTGTTGCCGATTCCTGAGCAGCAAGCTCATTCCGGTGCCATGTTGGCGCTCAACCGTGCCCAGGGCGAGTCGACTTTCGCCAGCGTACGTATCTGACTCGAGCTGCAATGAAAAAGGGGCGCCAGTGGCGCCCCGTCTTCATTGTGTCGTTGCTGTAGGGTGTCCGTCCGTAGGGTGCGCCATGCGTACCGAGGAATATCAAGCCGGTTTGGGCACCAGCGCTGGCAGCAAATGCTTACTGATGGCTTCGCGCACGTTGGGCAGCAGGGTGGCGCTGCCGCCGAGTAACTCCTCCACCAGATGACGCAAGGCCACGGCGCGTTCGGCGCTGAGGCCGCTGACGGCCAGCTCGCAAGCCTGCTCGGGCGTGACGCCTGCTGGAATGCTCAGGCCTAACGCGATCAGGCGTTCACGGAAGTCTTCCTGGTCGATCAGATCGGCATGCATCATGGTCGTGGCTCCTTGGCTTGGGGCGTCAACGCAGGACGCCCTCTTCGATCAACAGCTTGAAGATAGCCTCTGCTCCTTCCTGTGGCGAGACATCCTTGAGGATCTGGCCGCCGCCACCACTGGCTTTGGCCGTGGCTGCTTTCATCCGTTCCGCGCCGGTCTTGGCCTTGATCACCTTGAGACGCTTGGGCCGCGGCTTGGCCGGCTGCAGGTTAGCCTCGGCCAGCAGCGTGTCAGCCACCACCGTCACTTCATGTGCTTCGATCTGTCCGCGTCGTGCCGGGCCAAAGGCGCTCTGGCGAGCGACGGGTGCGGCGTTGTCGACGCTGGCCACGCACGGCAAGCGCACCTTGAGGCGACGCCGCTGGCCACGTGGCAGTGCTTGCAACACCTGGGCTACGCCGTTCTCGACTTTCTCCACTTCGGCCAGGCCAACGACCATCGGCCAGCCCAGCCGCTCGGCGAGCAGGAACGGCAGCATGCCCGAGCCTTCGCCGGTTTCCGCCTGGCTGCCGGTGAGCACGAGCTGCGTGCGGCTGCCTTGCAGGTAATCGACCAGCAGCGGCAAGGCGTCGGCGCCTTCGGGTTGCTCCAGCACGTCGAGCTGTTCCAATCCCATGCCCAGGTAGCCGCGCAGGGCTTCGGCCTGTGGGTCGCCGGCGTGCAGCAGTTGCAGATTCGGCCCAGCCAGACGCAGGCCGAGCTCCACCGCGCGCGCGTCCTGCTCGGCACGCCGTGGGCGAGCGGAGGTTGGGTGAGCGCCGACCGAGACCAGGGCGACGATATTCAGATCAGTCATGGTGGCAACCTCGAACCGTTGTAGCGGCATTAGCCGCGATCTGGTCATGCACGCATTCTGTCGCGGCTGCAGCCCCTCCCACGAGGGAGCATCCGTGAGAGTTAGGCCGCATCACGTTTTCCTTCCTGGCGCCAGGCCGCGACGCGCTCCATCAGCGCTGCGAGGATCGCTGCCGAGTCACCGATCACCGAGAGGTCGGCACGTTTGATCATGTCGCAGCCGGGGTCCATGTTCACTGCCACCACCTTGTCGCAGGCGCCGATGCCCTGCAGGTGCTGGATGGCGCCGGAAATACCGACGGCGAGGTAGACGCGAGCGGTGACCCAGGTACCGGTGGCGCCGACCTGACGGTTGCGCGGCATGAAGCCATCGTCGACCGCCACGCGCGAGGCACCTTCGGTGGCGCCGAGAGCGATGGCCGCCTGATGGAACAGCTTCCAGTCCTTCACGCCGTTGCCGCCGGAGAGAATGAACTCGGCTTCGGCCATGGGAATCTGCGCCGGATCCACGGCCACCGGGCCGAGATCCTCGATACGCGGCAGGCTGTGAGCGATCTTCTTGCCCAGATCCAGACTGCGCGCTTCATGGCGTGTGTCGCTGACCGGCTCGGCGCATTCGGCCGCGGCGAGGATCAGCCTTGGCAGGGCGCGCTGGATATCCTGCTGGCCACTGCCGGCACGGCCAGTAGCCTGTTCGCCAGTGACTTGCCAGACGCGCGTCGCCGGGCGCTCGCCAAGCTTGGCGGCCAGGCGGCGGCCCAGTTCGCCACCACCGGTGCGGCTGTCGGGCAGCAGCCAATGGCGGGGCGCCAATTGGCTCTCCACGGCGCTCAGCGCCAGTACGCGAGCTTCCGGGGTGTAACCGTCGAAAGCGTCGCCCTGGACGCGCAGCAGACGGTCGACGCCGGCCGTGTCGAAAGCGCTTTCCTTGTCTTCACCGAAGATCACGGCGACTACGGCACCGCTATCGCTGGCCAGCTTGCGCGCCAGGCCTAGCAGATCCTTGTCATGGCTGGAGAGACGTCCGCCGACCATATCCGGCACCACGCAGATGTGGAACGCAGGCTGCTCGACGACGTGCAGTGGCAATTGCACCTCGACGCTGGCGCTGTTGCGTTTGCCGGCAGTGCCCTGCTGGGCGCCGCTGCGGTCGATGCGCTTGAGCCCGGCCGGGCCGACGAAACCGGCGGCAATGACGTGCGGGTTCTTGCGGATGATGCCATTGGGCCCCATCCAGCTGGTTTCGGCCTTCTGCATCGAGGCATGCAACGGGTGCAGGCGGTTGCGGGCGATCCATTCGGCACGTGGGTCGCGGCGGATGATGTCGCTCATTGCAGGGCCTCCAGGCTGTGCGTAGGGCGGGTGTAACCCGCCGGACAGATGCTGGCGGGTTGCACCCGCCCTACGTCGGTCGCATTCATCACTGCACCTCCGCCAGTTCGCGCTTGGCGGCAGGGCGCTTGGCCGCTACGTCGGTGGCTTCGATCAGCACTTCGGCGACCAGCTCGGCGATGTCCTTGATCTCCGGGCGTGGAGCGACCACGCCTTCGAGCATCGCGGTGCATTGCGGGCAACCGACTGCTACCAGTTCGGCGCCGGTTTCCTTGATGTCGACCATGCGCATGTCGGGGATACGTTGCTTGCCGGGGATGTCGGTGATCGGCGCGCCGCCACCGCCGCCGCAGCAGCGCGAACGGAAGCCCGAGCGCTCCATCTCCTTGACCTCGATGCCGATGGCCTTGAGTACCGCGCGCGGCGCTTCGTACTCGCCGTTGTAGCGGCCGAGGTAGCAGGGGTCGTGATAGGTGACGCTGGCGGCCTTGCTCTGACCGAGATTCAGCGAGCCCTTGCGCACCAGCTCTTCGATGAAGGTGCTGTGGTGTAGAACCTGATAGTTGCCGCCGAGAGCTCCGTATTCGTTCTTCAGCACGTGGAAACTGTGCGGGTCGCAGCTGACGATGCGCTTGAAGCGGTACTTGGTCAGGGTGGCGATGTTGTGTTTGGCCAGGTTCTGGAAGGTCGCTTCGTCCCCCAGACGGCGCGCCACGTCGCCGCTGTCCCGCTCTTCCAGGCCGAGTACGGCGAAGTCGACTTCGGCAGCCTTGAGGATCTTCACGAAGGCCCTAAGCGTTCTTTGATTGCGCATATCGAAGGCGCCGTCGCCGACCCAGAACAGTACGTCGGTTTCTTGCTTGTCGGCGAGCAGAGGCAGGTTCAGGTCGGCGGCCCAGTTCAGGCGACCGCCGGGGTTAAAGCCGCCGGGGTTGTCGGTGGCGATGAGGTTTTCCAGCACTTCGGCGCCCTTGTTCGGCGTCGAGCCTTTTTCCAGGGTGAGATGGCGGCGCATATCGACGATGGCGTCGACGTGCTCAATCATCATCGGGCATTCCTCGACGCAAGCGCGGCAGGTGGTGCACGACCACAGGGTGTCGGCGTCGACCAGGGCTTTGCCCTGCAGCGAAACGATTGGCTGGTGCGGGCCGCCGCCGTGTTCACCGAGTGGCTTGCCCGGATACGGCGAGCCCGCGAACTTGGCGTCATTGCCACCGGCCAGGCCGATGACCATGTCCTGGATCAGCTTCTTCGGGTTCAGCGGCTGGCCGGCGGCGAAGGCCGGGCACATGGCCTCGCACTTGCCGCACTGCACGCAGGCGTCGAAGCCGAGCAGCTGGTTCCAGGTGAAATCGGTGGGCTTTTCCACGCCCAGCGGCGCTTTCGGGTTGTCGAGGTCGAGGGCTTTCAGGCCGGTGGAGCGACCGCTACCGAAGCGCTCGGCACGGCGGTGCCAGGCCAGGTGCAGGGCGCCAGCGAAGGCGTGCTTCATCGGTCCGCCCCAGGTCATGCCGAGGAACAGCTCGGACAGGCCCCAGGCCACGCCAACGGCGAGGATCGCCGCCAGTACCCAGCCGCCAAACTCGGCGGGCAGAATCCCAGCTACTGGCAAAGTGGCGATAAAGAAGCTGGCGGCGAACATCAGCAGGCTTTTCGGCAGGCGCATCCACGGACCTTTCGACAGGCGCGAGGGCGGATTCAGGCGGCGCTTGGCGACGAACAGGGCGCCAGTGAACATCAGCACCGTGGCCGCCAACAGGGCGAAACCGAGGATGCGGTTATGCAAGCCGAAACCGTGCACGACGATGGCCAGCACCGCCGCCAGGACAAAGCCACCGGCAGTGGCCACGTGGGTCTTGGACATGTACTTGTCACGCTCGACCACGTGGTGCAGGTCGACCAGGTAGCGACGCGGCATCTTCAGCAGGCCGCCAATCCAGTCGACCTTGGCCGGGCGACCGCGACGCCACATGAAGAAACGCTTGGCCGCCCCGATGACCGCGAGGGCCAGGGCGGCGAAGAGCAGGAGGGGGAGGATGGTGTTCAACATTTCGTGGTCTCCTTCGCGGGACCGGAAAACAACACGGTTCAGTCCCCTCGCCCCTGCGGGGAGAGGGTTAGGGAGAGGGGGAGCAGGGACCGAAAGTCACCGCCCAACGGACCCTCTCCCCCCGCCCTCTCCCGCAAGCGGGAGAGGGGGCCGTTCGTGTCGTGGCTAAAAGTCCTTGCACAGGCGCAAGGCGTCATAGATCGCCGCGTGGGTGTTGCGCTGGGCCACGCAGTCGCCGATGCGGAACAGCAGGTAGCCGTCGCCCGGCTCGCTCAGGCACGGCTGCGGCTTGATCGCGAATAGCGCGTCGACGTCGATCTGGCCCTTATTGCGCGAGCCCTGCTTGAGTGCGTAGTACAGCGACTCGTCAGGCCGCACACCGTTCTCCACCACCACCTGGTCGACTACGCGCTCTTCCTTGGCGCCGGTGTATTCGTTCTCCAGCACGGCGACCAGCTTGTCGCCTTCGCGGTAGACCTTCTCCAGCATCAGGTCGCCGGTCATGATCACTTCTTTCGGATACAGGCTGCGGTAGTAGGTGGGGAAGCTGGTGCCGCCAATGGCCACGCCCGGCTTGATATCGTCGGTGACGATCTCCACCTGAGCGCCCTTGTCGGCCAGGTAGTCGGCCACGGACATGCCGGTGAACTCGCAGATGGTGTCGTACACCAGCACGTTCTTGCCCGGAGCCACTTTGCCCGAGAGCACATCCCAGCTGCTCACCACCAGGCCTTCGTCAGCGCCCCAGTGCTCGTTCTGCTCCAGGAAGGGATGGCCGCCGTTGGCCAGCACGATGATGTCCGGACGCAGGTCGAGCAGGGTGGCCTCGTCGGCCGCCGTGCCCAGGCGCAGATCGACGCCCAGACGCGCCAGCTCTAGCTGGTACCAGCGGGTGATGCCGGCGATCTGGTCGCGTTGCGGGGCGCGGGCGGCGATGCTGATCTGTCCGCCGAGGCTGTCCTGCTTCTCGAACAGGGTCACGTCGTGGCCACGCTCGGCGGCGACGCGGGCCGCTTCCATACCGGCAGGGCCACCACCGACGATCACCACCTTGCGCTTCGGCCCGGTGGATTTCTCGATGATGTGCGGCACGCCCATGTATTCACGGGAGGTCGCGGCGTTCTGGATGCACAGCACGTCCAGGCCCTGGTACTGACGGTCGATGCAGTAGTTGGCGCCGACGCACTGCTTGATCTGATCGATCTGGCCCATCTTGATCTTGGCGATCAGGTGCGGGTCGGCCATGTGCGCACGGGTCATGCCGACCATGTCGACGTAGCCGCCTTCGAGGATGCGCGTGGCCTGGTTCGGGTCCTTGATGTTCTGCGCGTGCAGCACCGGGACCTTGACCACTTCCTTGATGCCGGCCGCCAGGTGCAGGAAGGGCTCCGGCGGGAAGCTCATGTTGGGGATGACGTTGGCCAGGGTGTTGTGGGTGTCGCAGCCCGAGCCCACCACGCCGATGAAGTCGAGCATGCCGGTGGCGTCGTAGTAGGCGGCGATCTGCTTCATGTCTTCATGGGACAGGCCGTCCGGGTGGAATTCGTCGCCGCAGATGCGCATGCCGACGCAGAAGTCGTCACCGACCTCGGCGCGCACGGCCTTGAGCACTTCCAGGCCGAACTTCATGCGGCCCTCGAAAGTGCCGCCCCACTCGTCGGTACGCTTGTTCACGCGCGGCGACCAGAACTGGTCGATCATGTGCTGATGCACGGCGGACAGCTCGACGCCATCCAGGCCGCCTTCCTTGGCCCGGCGTGCAGCCTGCGCGTAGTTGCCGATCACCCGCCAGATTTCCTCGACCTCGATGGTCTTGCAGGTGGCGCGGTGCACCGGTTCACGGATGCCGGACGGCGACATCAGGGTCGGCCAGTGGTAGCCGTCCCAACGCGAGCGGCGGCCCATGTGGGTAATCTGGATCATGATCTTGGCGCCGTGCTTGTGCATGGCGTCGGCCAGATTCTGGAAGTGCGGAATGATGCGGTCGGTGGACATGTTCACCGAACTCCACCACTGCTGCGGGCTGTCGATGGCCACCACCGATGAGCCGCCACAGATCGCCAGGCCGATGCCGCCCTTGGCCTTCTCTTCGTAGTACTTGACGTAGCGCTCGGTGGTCATGCCGCCGTCGGTGGCGTAGACCTCGGCGTGCGCGGTTGAGAGCACGCGGTTGCGGATGGTCAGCTTGCCGATCTGGATCGGCTGGAACATTGCTTCGAAGGCCATTACGGCATCCTCACGGTAAGCGCTCTAGCGTTGTGGGAGGCGCTGGCCGCTCCCACGGATTTCTTATGGGTGACTCAGAGTGGCCGGGTGACGAACAGGCCGTCGTCATGGCCCTCTTCGGCGCCGCTGTACTCCTGCACGGTAACGGTGCGGATCGGGCTGCCCTTGGCGGCCAGGATCTGGTCGATGGCGCCGGAGAACCAGCCGGTGAACATGTAGTCGACCTTGCGACCCACCTTGCCGTACACGTAGACGAAGGCCGAATGCTTGAGCTTGACCTCGGCATGGCCGGTTTCCAGGTCGAGCTTCTGCGTTTCGAACAGGCCCCAGCCGCGCTGCGACAGGCGCTTCATGTAGTGCTCGAACACCGCAGCGCCTTCAAGGCCATGGCACTCGGCCTCCTTCTCACACCAGTGCCAGGCGGATTTGTAGCCGGCCTTGTAGAGGATCTCGGCGTACTTCTCGGCGCCGAGCACTTCCTCGATGCCCATGTGGTTGTTGACGAAGAAGTGGCGCGGCACATAGAGCATCGGCAGGGCGTCGGTGGTCCAGACGCCGGTTTCGTCGTCGACTTCGATGGGCATTTCGGGGGCGTGGGTGGCCATGTGTTGTTAACTCCAGAATTCGTTGTCTGATCGTTCCCACGCTTTGCGTGGGAATGATCATGGGATAGGGAGGGGCTTACTCGCCCCAGACGTCGGCCAGAACTCTTACCCAGTTCTCACCCATGATCTTGCGCACGACGCGCTCGGAATGGCCGCGCCCCAGCAGGGTTTCGGTGAGGTTGGGGAATTCGCCGACGGTACGGATACCCAGCGGGTTGATGATCTGGCCGAAATTGGTCAGGCGCCGGGCGTAGCCCTTGTCGTGGGTCAGGTACTCGAAGAAGTCCTGGCCGTGACCCTGGGTGAAGTCGGTGCCGATGCCGATGGCGTCTTCACCGACGATGTTCATCACGTACTCGATGGCTTCGGCGTAGTCGTCGATGGTCGAGTCGATGCCCTTGGCCAGGAAGGGCGCG
Organism: Ectopseudomonas mendocina; assembly: GCF_007049795.1. Classification (GTDB taxonomy): domain Bacteria; phylum Pseudomonadota; class Gammaproteobacteria; order Pseudomonadales; family Pseudomonadaceae; genus Aquipseudomonas; species Aquipseudomonas mendocina_D. The sequence goes on along the minus strand of NZ_SCFY01000003.1, from coordinate 133,683 downwards.
AACATGGTCACGCCGACGAAACCGCCGTGATCGGCGATGAATTTCAGCTCGGCGTCGGACTTGTTGCGCGGGTGCTCTTTCAGGCCGGAAGGCAGGCAGTGCGAGTAGGTGACCGGCTTTTTCGATTCGAGGATGACTTCCTCGCTGGTCTTGCTGCCAACGTGGGACAGGTCGCACATGATGCCGACGCGGTTCATCTCGGCGACGATCTCGCGACCGAAGCCGGACAGGCCACCGTCGCGCTCGTAGCAGCCGGTGCCGATCAGGTTCTGGGTGTTGTAGCACATCTGTACGATGCCCACGCCGAGCTGCTTGAACACCTCGACGTAGCCGATCTGGTCCTCGAACGCATGAGCGTTCTGGAAGCCGTAGATGATGCCGGTCTTGCCCTGCTCCTTGGCCTTGCGGATGTCGGCGGTGGTGCGTACCGGCATCACCAGGTCGCTGTTCTCGCGGATCAGCTTGCTGCTGGCGGCAATGCTGTTGACGGTGGCCTGGAACCCTTCCCACACCGATACGGTGCAGTTGGCGGCGGTCAGGCCGCCCTTGCGCATGTCTTCGAACAGCTCACGGTTCCACTTGGCGATGATCAGACCGTCGATGACGATGCTGTCGGCGTGCAATTGCGCTGGGCTCATCAGGCTTGTCCCCTAATACTGATGCGCCGAGACGGCTGTCGGCGCTTTGGGGAGAGCTTATCCCTGGGGGACAGGGCGACCCGGTGCAAAAACGACTGGGGGTTTGCCGAAAGCGTCAAGCCAAAGTCGTGAATGGATACGTCATGAGCCGAGGGTCATTTCGGTTTGTACGCGCAATACCCCGGCCGAGGGCCGACCTTGGGGTGATGGCGGCAGGTGTCCGGGCGTTTTTCGTAGACGGTGCACAGGCGCGTCTTGCGGTCGAGGAACAGGCAGTCGTTGTTGGACATGCGCGTCAGGGTGAAGATGCCCGACTTTTGATTGAAGCGCTCGACAATGCCGTCCTTTTGCAGGCGTTTGGCGATGTTCTTCGGCGGCTCGCTGCGCTCGAACTCGTCAACCAGTTCCAGGCGGATCAGGTCGTTCAGGCGCACTTCCACCGGCAGGGTGCAACAGGTGGACATGCAGCCATGGCACATATCGGCGGTGTATTTGGCCCAGGTTTCCAGGCGGTCGATTTCTGCAGCGGCTATCAGGCGGGGTTTTATCATGATGCTCGGGTAGGCCTGTCTTATGCGGCGGACTGTTCGCTTCGCTCCCGAATCCGCCCTACGGTCACGGGGCGGCGATGATAGCGGGCGCGGGGCGTTTGTGAAGCACCGGCTGGCGGCTGATCGCTTTGCGTTGTGCCTGTGAACGGCTTGGCAGTCGTCTCTCTGGGTGTGGGTCGGCGCGGCTCCTATACTGTGGCTCGTCTCGGGCGGCCAGCAGGAACGTGAGGCGACTTCTTTCTCAGGATTGGGACATAACGCATGCAATGGATTTTCATGCTGGTCGGTTTGGTGCTCGGCGTGGGCGCTAGCGAATCGGTCACTGGCGCGCTTCTTGGCGGTCTGATCGGCCTAAGCCTGGGCCAGGCGCTGCGTCTGCAAGGGCTGGAGACGCGCAATGCGCAGCTGACTGCGCAGCTCAAGGACTTCGCCGAGCGCTTTGAGCGCGGCACCCGCGCCATCCACGAGCGCCTGGTCAAGGTCGAGCAGGGCCAGCGAAGCGAACCTGAGCCGGTTCCCGCGTCTGCTGAACCTGTCGCCAGTTCCGCGCCCGAGGCCCAGTCCGAGCCGGTCGTTGCTGAAGAGCCCGAGCTGGACTGGACACTTGATCCGCTGCCTGAAATCGAAACATCGCAGCCTGTCGCAGAACCTGCGCCACTGGCTGCTCAGGTCGCTCACCAGCCGCAACCGGCAGCGCAGCAAAGCCCCTGGCGCGAGCAAGCGCCGCGTGAACCGAACCTGATCGAGCGTGGCATCGCCGCGGCCAAGGCCTGGCTGTTCGGCGGTAACACCGTGCTGCGGGTTGGCGTGGTACTGCTGTTTCTCGGCCTGGCCTTCCTCCTGCGCTACGCCACCGAAGGCGTCGAAGTGCCGGTGGAGTTGCGTTACATGGGCGTTGCGGCCAGTGCCCTGGCCCTGCTCGGCCTGGGCTGGTGGCTGCGCCGTCGCAATCCCGGTTACGCCCTGGTGCTGCAGGGCACCGGCATCGCCGTGCTGTACCTGACGGTGTTCGCCGCCATGCGCCTGCACCCGCTGCTTGATCCGGGCATGGCCCTCGGCCTGCTGGTGGCGGTGACACTGTTCTCGGCGATTCTCGCCGTGCAGCAGGACGCCCTCGGTCTGGCGGCGGCTGCTGCACTCGGCGGCTTTGCCGCGCCGATCCTCACCTCTACCGGCAGTGGCAACCATGTCGCGTTGTTCTCCTACTTCGCCCTGCTCAACGCCGGCATCTTCGCCATCGCCTGGTTCAAGGCCTGGCGCCTGCTCAACCTGATCGGCTTCGTCGGCACCTTCGGCATCGGTTTCGCCTGGGGGCTGCGTTCCTATACACCGGAGCTGCTGGGCAGCACCGAGCCGTTTCTGGTGCTGTTCTTCCTGATGTACGTGGCCATCGGCCTGTTGTTCGCCCGCCGCACCCTGCGCGACGCGGCGGATGCGCCCGAGGCGCGTGACGAGCTGCTGCGCTGGTCGCTACGGCGTGGCGACTACGTCGATGCCACCACGTTGTTCGGCCCGCCATTGATCGGCTTCGGTCTGCAAGTCGCATTGGTGCGGCATATCGAGTTTGCCGCCGCGTTCAGCGCCCTCGGCCTGGGCCTGTTCTATCTGTTGCTGGCGCGGGTGCTCAAGGCGCGTGCTGGCGAGCGGGCACTGCTGCTGGTGGAAACCTGTCTGGCGCTCGGTGTGGTATTCGCCAGTCTGGCCATTCCGCTCGGTCTCGATGCACGTTGGACGGCGGCGGCCTGGGCCGTGGAAGGGGCCGGCATTTTCTGGTTGGGTCTGCGTCAGGGACGGCCGCTGGCGCGTGCGTTCGCCCTGCTGCTGCAGGTGGGCGCGGCATTGGCTTTCGTCAGTGGTCTGGAGCATGGCTATGGCAGCCTGCTTGACGGCTCGCCGCTGGGCGCGCTGATGCTCGGTGCGGCGTTGCTGTTCAGCTATTGGCAGCTACGCCAGGCGGCGCAGGCGGCCAACGCCTGGGAAAACCGCCTGCTGCCCTGGTTGGGGTTGGCCGGGCTGGCGTTTGTCTATCTGATCGCACCGCTGCTGTTCGAGGCCCCCGGCACCGCCATCGCCTGGGCGTTGGCAGGCCTTGCGACCTTGTTCGTCGGCCTGCGTATCGCTGCGCCGAGCTTCGTCTACAGCGCCTTCGCCATCCAGTTGCTCGGTGGTCTGCTGTTCCTCGGCCAGATGGCGCTGGATTCGCTGTTTGGCCGTGGCGGCCTCAGTGCTGGCTGGCTTGGCTTGCTGGCGGCGTCGATGGTGGGACTGGGGCTGATCGCCGGCATGCTACTGGCGGCGCGCGATCCGCAGATCCGCGAGAATCGCCGCCTGCTCGGCGCCTTGTCGATGGTGATGCTGGTGGGCCTGGTATTTATCAACCTGGCGGTGCTGTTCGTGCTGCCTTGGGTGGCGGCTGCGGCAGTGTGGGGCGGGACGGGGTTGCTGATTCTGTGGCTGGCGCTGTATCTGCAGCAGCGCGCGGCTTTCCTGTTCAGCCTGGCGCTGCAGGTATTCGCCGGCCTGGCCTTCCTCGCGGCCGGGCCGTTACTGCTGTCGGGCATCAGTGGCGAAGGCCTGTCGCCGCTGGCGCACACCGGCTTCTGGACGCCCGCCGTACTTGGTCTGGCTGCGCAGATCGGCGCCTGGCGCCTGCAGTGGCTGGCGCGTAGCGGCCGTGATACGGGCATCGATGGCGTCAGTCTGCAGCGTCTGGGCCAGCTGTTGCTGGCCTGGGGGGCGGCCTGGTGGGCACTGGCTTTGGCCACTGAGGTGATGCGTTTTGTCAGTGTTGAGCTGCAGGCCAGCGTGCTGCTGGTACTGGCCGCTGTGTCGGGCCTGGCCTGGATGCTGCTCGCGCTACGCACGGGCTGGCGCGACCTGGCCGTGCTGTGCAGCCTGCTGGCGCCGGTGGCAGGCCTGATTCTAGCCTATGCCTGGCATGCGCTGTATCACCCGGCGGCGAACTATGGCTGGCTGGGTTGGATCGCTGTGATCGCCGCGCATTTGTTGATGCTGAGGCGTTTGAGCGCGCTGCTACCGAACACCGCCGCCAGCGTCGCCCATGTGCTCGGTTGCTGGTTGTTGCTTGGCGTGCTTGCGTTGGAGCTGCGTTATCTGCTGCTGAGTCTGTCCGAGCACTACAACGCCTGGCGCTGGCTGGGCTGGGCGTTGATACCTACCGCCTATCTGTGGGCCATGGCCCAGGCGCGTCGCCTGCCCTGGCCAGTGGCCAGTTTCGACCGTGAGTACCGGCTTTGGGCGGCGGCGCCGCTGGCAGCATTGATGCTCGCCTGGTTCTGGCTGGCCAATGCCAACAGCGCTGGCGACAGCGATCCGCTGCCTTACCTGCCGTTGATCAACCCGCTGGAGCTGGGCCTGCTGTTGTGCCTGGCCGCGCTGTTCGTCTGGGCCCGCGATGCGCTACCGCGTTTCGGTCTGCAACCTGCGCGTGCGCAGCAAGTGCTGCAGGGCGTCGCTGGGCTGTCGTTGTTCGCTCTGCTGACCGTGATGGTGATGCGTACCGCGCACCAGTGGGGCGGCGTGCCCTGGCACAGCTCGGCACTGTACGACTCGATGCTGGTGCAAGCTGGCCTGTCCATCGTCTGGACCCTGATCGCCCTTGCGCTGATGCTGTTCGGCCACCTGCGTGCGCGTCGCGAGCTGTGGCTGGTCGGTGCCGCGCTGATCGCCCTGGTGGTGGCCAAGTTGTTCTTCGTCGAGCTGGGTAACCGCGGCGGCCTGGAGCGTATCGTGTCGTTCATTGGCGTCGGGGTGCTGCTGTTGGTGGTGGGCTATTTCGCCCCGCTGCCGCCGCGCAAGGTCGAAGAGTCGGCCGCTAACGAACAGGAGTCTGCCGTATGAATTTCATCCGTTGGGGCCTGCTCCTGGGCTTGTCGTTGAGTGCGCTCAGCCAGGCCAGCGAGAAACCTCAGGACTATCGGCATGGCGCAGCGCTGCAACTCGCTGGTGAGGGACCCTGGTATCGCCTGGAGCTGCCCTTCGCCGCTCACCTCGCCGCCGGGCATGGCGATTTGCGCGATTTGCGTGTATTCGACAGCAACGGCCAGATGCAGGCCTACGCGTTGATTCCGGGGCGTAGCGAAACCGTGCAGCAGGAACAGGAGTATGGTGTGCGCTGGTTTCCGTTGCGAGGCCGCGCCGATACCCAGGACATACCTGCGCTGCGCGTCGAGCGCAGCACCACTGGTACGTTGATCGAGCTGCGCGGCGATGCGCTGGTCGAAAGCGAGCAACAGCTTCGGGGTTGGTTGCTCGATGCCAGTACCATCGATGCGCCGCTGGTGCGTCTGAATCTGGACTGGAGCGGCGCCGAGGAAGGATTCCAGCGCTTCAGCATCGAGGCCAGTGATGACCTGCAGCACTGGCGCAGTTGGGGGGAAGGGCAGGTGGCGCGTCTGAGCTTCGCCGATGAGCGCATCGATCAGCGCCAGGTCGAGCTGCCTGGGCAGCGTGCCCGGTACCTGCGTCTGCTGTGGCGCAATCCTGCCCAGGCCCCGCAGCTGCAGGCCGTTACCCTGCGCAGTCAACGGCAGGCTCATCAGGCTGCGCCGCTGGTGTGGTCCGAGCCCATGTCGGCGCAGACCAGCGCTGAGGGGCAGTACCAGTGGCAGCTGCCCTTGGCATTGCCTTTGGAGCGACTGCGGGTCGAACTGCAACAGAGCAATACGCTAGCGCCACTGCGCTTCGAGGCGCGCAGCAGCGATCAGGGCGCCTGGCGTCAGCTGACAAGCGGGGTGCTCTATCGTCTGCCTGAGGCTGGGCGCGAAGTGGTTAACGATGAGTTGAGTCTGCCCGGTTGGCCGGTGCGCCAGCTGCGTGTGCAGGTGGATGCCCGGGGCGGCAGCTTGGGGGTGGATACGCCACACTTGCAGGTTGCGCTGCGTGCCACGCAACTGGTGTTTCTCGCCCGTGGCGAGCCGCCTTATCGGCTGGCGTTGGGTAGCTCGAGCGCGCAGTCGGCAGCCTTGCCACTGCACACCCTGATCCCTGGTTATCAGCCGGAGCGACTGATCAGCCTTGGCCGTGCCGAGTTGACCGAGGCGTTTGCCTCTACACTCGAATTACAAGCCGGCTCCGGTCAGGACTGGCAGCGTTGGGGACTCTGGGCTGTACTGTTAGTGGGCGTTGGGTTGCTGGCCGCGATGGCAGCCAGTGTGCTGCGTCGCCCGCCGGACGTCTGAGAGGCATGGATCGATAAAGCCCAGCTGCGGCAGGGCTTTTGCCGTATTTAGGCTCCCCTCGCCAATCCAGCATTGAAGGTCAGGAAGGCCCTTGCGTATTTCGATTCGCGTCATCGCCCAGTCGTCTTGTGTCGCGTGTGTACGTGATTCAAGTACTGCCTCGCCGGGAATACGGAGGCGTCGCTGATGCAGGCCTGCATGGCTTCCGGCTGGAGTTTCTCGGCACCGGTATTGGTGACGCTGCTGGTATGCCTCGGCGTGATCCTGCTGGCGCACTGGGTGACCCGCCAGCGCGACTTTCCCGGACGTGAGAGTTTCATCCTGCTGCATCTGGCCAGCCTCTGGTGGATGGTTACTGCCGCGCTGGAAATGACCTTCCTCAGCGCCACCTCAGTGAACTCAAGCTGGCTGAAGCACTGGCGCTGAGCGAGGAGCGCCTGCGCACCATCTCCAGCCTGCACGAACAACTGCGCGAACAGGCCCTGTGTGATCCGCTGACGGGCGTTACCTGGATGAGTTCTTCGAACGCGAACTGGCCAGGGTGCAGCGCGAGAACCTGCCATTGGCACTGGCACTGGCACTGGCACTGATCGATCTCGATCACTTCAAGCGCCTTAACGACGAGTGCGGACATCTGGTCGGCGACGACGTACTCAAGGTCGTCGCCCAGCATCTGCTGGGCAACCTGCGCAGCACCGATGCGGTGTTTCGTATCGGTGGCGAGGAGTTTTTGCTGATATTGCCGGGCGCCGATCCACGTGAGACCAGTGAACGCCTGCAAAGCATCGGCACGCAGCTGGCCGCTCAGGAGGTCGCGACCCGTGGTGGCGATCAGCGTGTGACGCTGTCAGCCGGCCTGGCCCATTGGCCTGAGCAGGGGCAGGCACTCGACGAGCTGCTGCAGGCTGCCGACGCCGCGCTTTACCAGGCCAAACGCGACGGACGCAACCGCGTCTGCGACCTTTTGCCCGGCGCGGATCTCAGCCATCCATCCCGGCAGGCAGCATTGCGCGGCGACTCGGGTTAAACTGCGTCGGTTTTTTTCCTTTCCGGAGTCCTCCATGTCCCGCGTCACCCTGAGCCGCTACCTGATCGAGCAGACTCGCAGCCACAACACCCCGGCCGACCTGCGTTTTCTTATCGAAGTCGTGGCGCGTGCCTGCAAGGCGATCAGCCATCAGGTTTCCAAGGGCGCCCTCGGCGGCGTACTGGGCAGCCTGGACAGCGAGAACGTGCAGGGTGAGGTGCAGAAGAAGCTCGACGTGATCTCCAACGAGATCCTCCTCGAAGCCAACGAATGGGGCGGCCACCTGGCCGGTATGGCCTCCGAGGAAATGGACAACGCCTACCAGATTCCCGGCAAGTACCCGAAAGGTGCCTACCTGCTGGTATTCGACCCGCTGGACGGCTCCAGCAACATCGACGTCAACGTCTCGGTCGGCACCATCTTCTCCGTGCTGCGCTGCCCCGAGCGCAACGGTGACACCGGCGACCTGGGCGAGGAGGCCTTCCTCCAGCCGGGCACCCAGCAGGTTGCGGCCGGCTACGCCATCTACGGCCCGCAGACGATGCTGATGCTGACTCTGGGCGATGGCGTGAAAGGCTTCACCCTGGATCGCGAGCTGGGCAGCTTCGTGCTCACCCATGACAACATCAAGGTGCCGGAGTCGACCAAGGAATTCGCCATCAACATGTCCAACCAGCGCCACTGGGAAGCCCCGGTGCAGCGCTACGTCTCCGAACTGCTGGCCGGCGAGACCGGACCGCTGGGGCGCAACTACAACATGCGCTGGATCGCCTCGATGGTGGCCGACGTGCACCGTATCCTCACCCGTGGCGGCGTGTTCATGTACCCGCGTGACGCCCGCGAGCCGGACAAGCCGGGCAAGCTGCGCCTGATGTACGAGGCCAACCCGATGTCGATGATCATCGAACAGGCTGGCGGCGCTGCAACCGACGGTAGCCAGCGCATTCTCGACATCCAGCCCACTTCCCTGCACCAGCGTGTGCCGGTGTACCTTGGCTCCAAGGAAGAAGTGCTGCGTATCACTGCGTATCATCGCAGCTGATGCAGGCCTGGCAGCCGCTGCTCGACTGGTGGTTCGGTGCCGATCACGGCACGGCTGCCGAGGTGGCAGCGGCGCGCCAGGGTTTGTGGTTCGGCAAGCGTGACAGCCAGGATCGTGAGGCCGAGGCGCGTTTCGGCGCCCTGGTCGAGCAGGCACTGGCTGGCGAGCTCAGGGATTGGCTGGATGACCCGCAGGGTTGGCTGGCGCAGCTGATCCTGCTCGATCAACTGCCGCGCATGATTTTTCGCGACACACCACGCGCATTTGCGGGAGACCAGCGGGCTCGCCCGCTACTGCGCGATGGTCTGGAGCGCGGCTGGGACCGCCGGCTGACGCCGATACAGCGTGTCTTTGCCTATCTGGTCTTCGAGCACGCCGAAGATCTGCCGTTGCAGAACCGTGCGGTTGAACTGTTTGCTGATCTGCTCAGCGAAGCCGCTGCCAATGAGCGGCCATTGTTCGCCAACTTCCTCGATTACGCCGAGCGCCATCAGAGGGTGATCGCTCGTTTCGGTCGTTTTCCCCATCGCAATGCGATTCTCGGTCGCGCATCCAGCGACGAAGAGCAGGCCTTCCTGCGGGAACCCGGCTCGCGGTTCTGAACTCCAAGCGGGCAAGTCGTCGCCGGCTATGCCAAGCTTGTTGGCACCTTCCCATCAGGAGCTTCATCCATGTCGATGCGTATCGTCGCGTTGCTCGCCTGTTGCCTGCTCGCCGCCTGCGGCAAGGTCAATCAGGAAAACTACTCCAAGCTCAAGGCCGGTATGAGCAAGCAGGAGGTGGAAAGCCTGCTCGGCGCGCCGGGCGAATGTGCCGGTGCGTTAGGGATGACCAGTTGCACCTGGGGCGACGACAAGGCCTATATCAGCGTCCAGTACGCCGGGGACAAGGTCATGCTGTTCTCCGGCAAGGGACTCAAGTAAACAGGAGCCTCCATGCGTTCGATCCTAATTGCCAGCGCCATTCTCGCCCTCGCTGGCTGTGCCAACTCGGGTACCGGCAGCATTCAGAAGCCGCCACCACAGACCATGCAGGTCGACCTGCAGCGCTACCAGGGCACCTGGTACGAGCTGGCGCGCCTGCCGATGTTCTTCCAGCGCAACTGCGCGCAGTCCGAAGCGCACTACGGTTTGCGTGACGACGGGCGCATCGACGTCACCAACCGCTGCCGTGACAAGGACGGTGAATGGATCGAGGCCAAGGGCGTCGCCGAGCCGCAGGTCGAAGGGAAGACCGACAAGCTCTGGGTGCGCTTCGATAACTGGGCCAGCAAGATCCTGCCGATCAAGGGCGATTACTGGGTGATCTACCACGACGAGGATTATCGTGTAGCGCTGGTCGGCCACCCGAAGCACAAGTATCTGTGGCTGCTGTCACGCACCCCGGAGATCGATCAGGAAACCCGCGACAAGCTGCTCAGCGTCGCGCGTGAGCAGGGTTACGTGACCTCGGATCTGATCTGGCGCCAGCCCGATTGATCCAACTGTAGCCCGGATGCAATCCGGGGATGTCTGCCCTGGATTTCCCGGATTGCATCCGGGCTACGCTTTCACTCCCAGTCCAGTCGCGCGAGTTTCCACTCGTTGCCGTCCAGCCACCATTCCAGCTTCACCGAGTAGTGCCGCGCACTGTCGGGAATCAACCCTTCGGCGCCGCTAAGACCTACCTGCGCTTCGGTATAGCCCTTGCTGCTGATTGCCGAGTCGATCCAGCTGTTCTTGCCCAGTGCGATGACCTTGATGTTCTTGTGGCGCAGGAACAGCAGGGTCATGGTGCGTTTGGCCCATTCGCGGTCGAGCTCCTGGCGGGCCAGGAAATCGCCCTGCAACTGGTCCATCACCGCGCCGGTGCTCTTGGCTTCGATATTGTCCTGCAACTGCTGCACGGCGGCTTCCAGTGCAGCCTGCGGATCGTCACGACCGCCGCAGCCGACGAGCAGGAGGGTGAGGGTCATGAACAGCGACCAGGACAGATGACGCATCGACATGCTGAACTTCCTTTTCATGGTTATGATGCCAGGCAGAGCGGACACGGCAGTTGTAGCCCAGCCAACAGGAGCCAACCATGCAGACTTTGTATCCGGAGATCAAACCCTACGCACGCCACGAGCTGGCGGTCGAGGCGCCGCACGTGCTGTACGTCGACGAGAGCGGCTCGGCGGATGGGTTGCCGGTGTTGTTCATCCATGGTGGCCCCGGTGCCGGCTGTGATTCTGCCAGCCGTCGCTATTTCGATCCGGCCCTGTATCGCATCGTCACCTTCGACCAGCGTGGCTGTGGCCGTTCCACGCCCCATGCGAGCCTGGAGAACAACACCACCCAGGCGCTGATCGGCGATATCGAGCGCATTCGCGAGCACCTGGGGATCGACAGGTTCGTGCTGTTCGGTGGCTCCTGGGGTTCCACCCTGGCGCTGGCCTATGCGCAAACGCATCCGCAGCGCGTGCATGGGCTGATTCTGCGCGGCATCTTCCTCTGTCGGCCGCAGGAGTTCAGCTGGTTCTATCAGGAAGGCGCGAGCCGCCTGTTCCCCGATTACTGGGAAGACTACGTCGCACCGATTCCCCCGGAGGAGCGCGGTGACCTGATGCAGGCCTTCTACAAACGCCTGACCGGTGCCGACCAGATCGCCCAGATGCATGCGGCCAAGGCCTGGTCTACCTGGGAGGGGCGCACCGCCACCTTGCGTCCCAACAGCCAGGTGGTCGACCGATTCAGCGATGCCCATCGCGCACTGTCCATCGCCCGCATCGAATGCCACTACTTCGTCAACGACGCCTTTCTCGAACCCAACCAGTTGCTCCGTGACATGCCGAAGATCGCCCACCTGCCGGGCATCATTGTGCATGGCCGATACGACGTCATCTGCCCGCTGGATAACGCCTGGGCGCTGCATCAGGCATGGCCCAACAGCGAGCTGCAGATCATCCGTGATGCGGGGCACTCGGCGGCTGAGCCCGGCATTACCGATGCACTGGTGCGCGCCGCGGATGAGCTGTCGCGACGCCTGCTCGACCTGCCGCCGGAGGATGCGTGAAGCTGCTGATCCAGCGCGTCAGTGAGGCGCGGGTGGAGGTGGAAGGGGAAGTGGTCGGCCGCATCGATCAGGGCCTGCTGGCGCTGGTCGGCATCGAACCGCAGGACGATCAGGCCAGTCTGTCGCGCGCGCTGCACAAGCTGCTGAACTACCGCGTGTTCAGCGATGAAGCGGGCAAGATGAATCGTTCGCTGACGGATATGCAGGGCGGTCTGTTGCTGGTCTCGCAGTTCACATTGGCGGCTGACACCAAGAGCGGTATGCGCCCCAGCTTCTCCAGTGCTGCACCGCCTGCGCAGGGGGCTGCTCTGTTCGATGGCCTTGTCGAAATGGCCAAAGCCCAGTACCCGCAGGTCGCCACCGGGCGCTTCGGCGCCAATATGCAGGTGCATCTGGTCAACGATGGGCCGGTGACCTTCCTGCTTGAGGTATAGCGGTAGCTTGTGGGAGCGTTCGTGCTTAGAACAATCTGGCCAGCAACGCCGGCACGGCCGTCTCCACCCGCAAGATTCGCTCGCCGAGCTGCACCGGCTGCAGGCCTGCGGCTTCACGCAGCAGCTCGACTTCGTAGGGAATCCAGCCGCCTTCCGGGCCGATGGCCAGGGTCACTGGCTCCTGTACTGCACGCGGGCAGGTTGGGTGATTGCCGGGATGGCCGGTCAGGCCGAGCGTGCCGGCTGCCAGCGCCGGCAGGCGATCCTCGACGAAGGGCTTGAAGCGTTTCTCGATGCTCACCTCGGGCAGCACCGTGTCACGCGCCTGTTCCAGGCCCAGGATCAGCTGTTCGCGAATGGCCTCTGCCTCGAGAAATGGCGTCTGCCAGAAGCTCTTTTCCACGCGATAGCTGTTGACCAGCACCAGGCGCGGCACGCCCATGGCGCTGACGGTTTGCAGCACGCGCTTGAGCATCTTCGGGCGGGGCAGGGCGAGGATCAGCGTTAGCGGCAGCTTGGCGGGTGGTAGTTGGTCGAGGCTGACCTGCAGTTCGGCATGCTCGGCATCCAGAGCGATCAGTCGACCTTCGCCCATCAAGCCGTCAAGGCGACCGACGCGCAGGCGGTCACCGGTTTCGGCGCGATGTACTTCATTTAGGTGCTTCAGGCGCCTGCCTGTGAGACGTACCCGGTCGCCGTCGACGAAGTCGGCGTCTTCCAGCAGCAGCAGATTCACGGCTGTGGTGCGGGTGGTTGGTCATCGGGCTCGGCCTGTTCCTCGTCGCGCTTGCGCTTGACCATGGCGCCAGCCAGCACGCCGGCCTCGAACAGCAGCCACATAGGTACTGCCAGCAGTGTCTGCGAGAACACGTCCGGCGGCGTCAGTACCATGCCGACCACGAAGCAGCCAACGATCACATAGGGACGGCTCTTGCGCAGTGTGGCGACGTCTACCAGCCCGACCCAGATCACCAGAAATGTAGCGATGGGGATCTCGAAGGCCACGCCGAAGGCGAAGAACAGGGTCAGGACGAAGTCCAGGTACTGGCCTATGTCGGTCATCATCGCCACGCCTTCCGGCGTCACGCTGGCGAAGAAGCCGAACATGATCGGGAACACCACGAAGTAGGCGAAGGCCATGCCGGCATAGAACAGGAAAATACTGGAGACCAGCAGCGGCACCGCGATACGCCGTTCGTGGGTATACAGCCCTGGCGCGATGAAGCCCCAGATCTGGTGCAGGATCACCGGCATGCCGAGAAACAACGCACACATCAGCGTCAGCTTGAACGGTGTGAGAAACGGCGAGGCGACCCCCGTGGCGATCATCGTCGCGCCTTCCGGCAGGTAGGCGCGCAGCGGCGCTGCTACCAGAGCGTAGATATCCTGAGCGAAGTAGAACAGGCCGGCGAAGATCAACAGGATGATCACTACACAGCGCAACAGGCGAGTACGCAGCTCGGCCAGGTGCGAGACCAGGGGCATTTCCTGGTCGGCTTGTGGATTATTGCTCATGGCTGGGGATTCTTGTCCTGAACGCTCTGGGCCGTTTCGGTGGTCGGTTTGGCGCTGTTCTCGGCTGGCGGGCTGTTACTGCTGTCGGCGCCGAGAATGTCTTGCTTCATCGCCTTCATCTCGCGCTCCAGCTCGAGAATCCGCTCGTTGTGCAGCTGGCGACGAATTTCATCAGCGCCGATCTCGCGCTCCACCTCGGCCTTGATCGAGTTGAAGCTGCGCTTGATCCGGCCGATCCACAGGCTGGCCGTGCGCACGGCGCCGGGCAGGCGCTCAGGGCCGAGCACCACCAGAGCCACGAGGCCGACCAGTAATAGCTCGGTAAAACCGATGTCGAACATGGCTTAGTCTTTCTTCGCCGGCTCTTCGACCTTGCGTGCCTGGGCATCGATGGTCTGGCCCTTGGGCTCTTCCACGGCGGGCTTTTCAGCTTCGCTGCTATCCATCGATTTACGGAAGCCCTTGATCGCGTCGCCCAGATCCGAGCCCAGGCCTTTCAGGCGCTTGGTACCGAAAAGCATGACCACGATGAGCAGGATGATCAGGAGTTGCCAGATGCTGATACCGCCGAAACCCATGATGAGTTCTCCGTTGTGAAAGTTATTCGGATTGCGGTCGCGCGGCTTTTTCCGCGTGGCCGGAGAGGCCGAAACGGCGATCCAATTCATCCAGCACGGCCTGAGGATGCTGGCCCAGGGCCGCGAGCATGACCAGACTGTGGAACCACAGATCGGCGGTTTCGTAGATCAGGTCCTTGCAGTCACCGCTGCTGGCGGCGTCCTTGGCGGCGAGGATGGTTTCCACCGATTCCTCGCCGACCTTTTCCAGAATCTTGTTCAGGCCCTTGTGATAAAGGCTGGCGACATAGGAGCTGTCGGCCGCTGCGCCCTTGCGCGCTTCCAATACCTCGGCCAGGCGGCTCAGGGTGTCACTCATGGCTGTGTCCTGCATAGATGGCGTGCGGGTCTTTCAGCACGGCGTCGACGGTTTTCCAGTCGCCGTTCTCGTACACGCGGTAGAAGCAGCTCTCGCGACCGGTGTGGCAAGCGATGCCGCCCAGTTGCTCGACCATCAGCACGATGACGTCGGCGTCGCAGTCCAGGCGCAGTTCGTGCAGCTTCTGCACATGGCCGGACTCTTCGCCCTTACGCCACAGCTTGCCACGTGAGCGCGACCAGTAGATGGCACGGTTCTCGGCGGCGGTGAGGGCGAGGGATTCACGGTTCATCCAGGCCATCATCAGGATGCGGCCGGTCTGGTGGTCCTGGGCGATGGCCGGCACCAGGCCGTCTTCGTTCCAGTGGATTTCGTCGAGCCAATCGTTCATCGGTGTTCCAAGTCTGCCGGGGCTGCCGGACTGTCAATTCGCCAAGTGTGCCAGTGCCGTGGCTAGCTGGCTATCGGCGCAGCACCAGATAGAGTCCGCCGCCAACCATCAGCCAGGCGGGCCAGGCGGCCAGCAGCGGTGCCAGGCCTTGAATGGTACCGGCAGCGATCAGTGCGGCGCCGAGCAGGCGTAGTGGCCATCGGTCGCTGCTGGGGTGCTGCTCTTCCCGTTGCTGCGAGCGCTGCAGGCGCTCCAGGGTGTCGCGGGCGATCTGCGACAGGTGCGGCACCTGCTCGGCCTGTTGCTGCAGATTGCGCAGCAGGTGTAACGGGCTGATGCGTTCGCGCATCCAGCGTTCGAGATAGGGCTGGGCGGTGCTCCACAGGTCCAGGTCCGGATACAGCTGGCGACCGAGGCCTTCGATGTTGAGCAGGGTCTTTTGCAGCAGTACCAACTGTGGCTGCACTTCCATGTTGAAGCGCCGCGCGGTCTGGAACAGGCGCAGCAGCAATTGGCCGAAGGAGATGTCTTTCAGCGGCCGTTCGAAGATCGGCTCACAGACGGTGCGGATCGCAGCCTCGAACTCGTTGACCTTGGTCTCCGCCGGCACCCAGCCGGAGTCGATGTGCAGCTGCGCGACCTTGCGATAGTCACGCTTGAAGAAAGCCAGCAGGTTGCGCGCCAGGTAGTCCTGATCCTCGTCGGTGAGGCTACCGACGATGCCGCAGTCGATGGCGATGTACTGCGGGCTCCAGGGCGTGCGCGTGCTGACGAAGATGTTGCCGGGGTGCATGTCGGCGTGGAAGAAGCTGTCGCGGAACACCTGGGTGAAGAAGATTTCCACGCCGCGCTCGGCCAGGAGCTTCATGTCGGTGCGCTGGTCGGCCAGGGTCGCCAGGTCGGTGACCGGGATGCCGTAGATACGCTCCATCACCAGCACCTGTGGACGGCACAGATCCCAGTACACCTGCGGTACGTAGAGCAGCGGCGAACCATCGAAATTGCGCCGCAGTTGGCTGGCGTTGGCCGCCTCGCGCAGCAGGTCGAGCTCGTCGAAGATGGTCTTCTCGTAGTCGCTGACCACTTCCACCGGGCGCAGGCGGCGGGCATCGGCCGAGGCTTTTTCGGCAATGCGGGCGATCAGGAACAGCCAGGCCAGATCCTGGCGGATCACCGGCTTGAGGCCTGGGCGTACTACCTTGACCACCACCTCCTCGCCGGTCTTGAGCTGCGCGGCATGCACCTGCGCGACCGAGGCAGAGGCCAGCGGCTGGCTGTCGAAGCGGGCGAACAGTTCGCTTACCGGTGCGCCGAGCTGACGCTCGATCAGGGCGATGGCCTGAGCTTCGGGGAACGGCGGTACCTGATCCTGCAGACGCGCCAGTTCGTCGGCGATGTCCGGCGGCATCAGGTCGCGGCGGGTAGACAGCAGTTGGCCGAACTTGATGAAGATAGGTCCGAGGTCTTCGAGCGCCAGGCGCAGGCGTGCACCGCGCGACAATTGTGACGGCTTGCGCGGCAGCCAGCGCCAGGGCAGCAGGCAGGACAGCGCGCGCAGCCAGAATGGCAGCGGTAGCTCGAAGAGCATCTCGTCCAGTTGATAACGGATCACTACGCGCTGGATGCGCAGCAGACGGCGAACGGCAAGCAGCTTCATGCGTCGGACTTATTGGCAGAAGTGAGGCGCTCGATGCGTGCTTCCAGGCGGTCGAGGGCGAGTTTGAGCTGGTCCAGCTCGGCAAAGCGCACATCGGCTTCGCGCTGGCCCACCAGGGTGCGTGATTCTTCGGCCAGGTAGTCGGCCAAATTCTGCTTGAGGCTGGCGGCGCCGTGGCTGGCGAGATTGACCCGGCTGCGCAGGTGACCGGCGAGCAGGGTAGTGGCCACCGGGCCGAGCCAGCGCGAGATTTCGTATTCCCAGTCCAGCTCCAGATCCTGGAGGATGCCGGCCAATTGCAGCAGCACCGCGCTGTCGCCATCGAGCGAGACTTCCGGGCGGTGCAGCACGGCGGTCTTGTCGCGGCTCAGTGCCAGGCGCGCCAGGCTGGCGGCGGGTGCGGTGAGCGTGCAGTCGGGCGGTGCATGCCATTGCGACGCCAGTTGCAGGCCGTCGCCGCTGGGCAGGATGAACAGCTCCAGGGCGGGACTCTGGCAGTGCACGGCGATGACCTTGCCGCTCAGCGCCTGCAGGCGCGGCAAGGCCGTGCCATCGAGGCCGAGAACCCGGTTGAGGCCCGTTTCGACGCCTGCCAGCAATCCGGTTATGAGCATTAAGGCTTGATGCCTCGGTGCAGGGCGACGATGCCGCCGGTCATGTTGTGGTAGGTCACGCGTTCGAAGCCGGCATCGACCATCATCGCCTTGAGGGTTTCCTGATCCGGGTGCATGCGGATCGACTCGGCGAGGTAGCGGTAGCTTTCCGAATCATTGGTGATCAGCTTGCCAGCCAGCGGCATGAAGCTGAACGAATAGGTGTCGTAGACCTTGGCCAGCAGCGGGTTGCCGGGCTTGGAAAACTCCAGCACGAGCAGGCGGCCACCGGGTTTGAGCACCCGCAGCATGGAGGCGATGGCCGCATCCTTGTGGGTGACGTTGCGCAGGCCGAAGGCGATGGTGACCACGTCGAAGTGATTGTCGGGGAACGGCAGCTTCTCAGCATCGGCTTGAACGAACTGCACGTTGCCGGCCACGCCCTTGTCCAGCAGGCGATCGCGACCGACCTTGAGCATGGAGTCGTTGATGTCGGCCAGCACCACTTCACCGGTCGGGCCGACGATGCTGGCGAACTTGCGGGTCAGATCACCGGTGCCGCCGGCGATGTCCAGCACACGGTTACCGGGACGCACGCCGGACAGCTCGATGGTGAAACGCTTCCACAGGCGGTGCAGGCCGCCGGACAGCACGTCGTTCATCAGATCGTACTTGGCCGCCACCGAGTGGAAGACTTCAGCCACCTTTTCCGCCTTCTGGCTTTCCGGTACGTCCTGGAAACCGAAGTGGGTGGTGGGTTCCTGCTCCTGGGCCTTGCGTGGATCGCTCATGTCGCTCTCACCGGGTAGAAAACCGCACCATTCTAAAGGCGCCTGGCGCCTTTGTCTTGCCTGGGTGCCCGCTTGCCCGATGGGCTGGTAGAGTGATGTGACCTCATGCCGCAGCCACGCGGCACGCTGCCAGTTCAAGGAGTTTCCATGTCCCGTATTCGTGTCGAACGATCCCATTCCCTTGGTCGCGAGGGCGCCCGCGAAAAGGCCGAGCGCCTGGCCGAACGCCTGGCCAGCGAGTACGACGTGCGCTATCGCTGGAACGGCGACACTCTGGAGTTCAAGCGCAGCGGTGCCGACGGCAGCATCGCGGTGGGTGAAGACACTGTGCGTGTCGAGCTCAAGCTCGGTCTGCTGTTATCGCCAATGGGCGGCATGATCCAGCGCGAGATCGAGCAGGTTTTGGATAAGTCGTTGGCCTGAACCTGCAGGCGCGTAGGGTGGATGTCGCTTTTTACATCCACCAGGTTGGTGGGTCGGTGGAGCGTGATCCACCCTGCGGATTGTGGCCTACCGCTGCTACTAGTATGCGATTTCTAATTTTTCTCCTTAGGGTGTACCCAAGCCTGCATTCCGTGGGCGTTTCCGCTAACTGTAAAGCGCGTGAGGTGCACCATGTCGAAAGTATCCGTGAAGAAAAAGGTAGAAACCGTGGTCGAAGACAAAGCCGGTCTGTTCGACGACGTGAAGGGCTATGCCCGCAAGATCTACCTCGCTGGCCTGGGCGCTTACGCCAAGGCGGGTGTCGAGGGGGCTGAATACTTCAAGGAGCTGGTCAAGGCCGGTGAAGGCGTCGAGAGCAAAGGCAAGAAGCTGGTCGACGAGCAGGTAGAAGCCGCCAACAGCCAGATCGAATCGGTCAAGCAGTCGGTCAATTCCAATGTCACCAGCGTTAAAGGCAAAGTCGAAGTTCAACTCGACAAGATCGAGAAGGCTTTCGATACTCGTGTGGCTTCCGCTCTGAACCGTATCGGCATTCCGTCCAAGCAGGATGTTGAAGCACTCTCTGCTAAGCTGGATGAGCTGAGCGCGTTGCTCGAGCATGTCGCGCGTACCAAATAAGGAGATCAGGATGGCTGTTAAGAAGAAAACCGAGAAACAGACCAGCTCCTGGATCGGCGAGGTCGAGAAATACTCGCGTCAGATCTGGTTGGCAGGCTTGGGCGCTTACTCCAAGGTCAGCAAGGACGGCACCAAGCTGTTCGATACGCTGGTCAAGGATGGCGAGAAGGCTGAGAAGCAGGCCAAGAGTGAAGTCGACAAGCAGGTTGGCGCGGTGAAAGCCGGCGTCGGCTCCAAGGTCGGTTCCGCCAAGTCCAAGGTCGATGAAGTCCGGGGCAAGGCGATCGGCAAGTGGGGTGAGCTGGAAGAGGCTTTCGACAAGCGTCTGAACAATGCCATCTCGCGTCTGGGCGTGCCCAGCCGCAACGAGGTCAAGGCATTGAACGACAAGGTCGACAGCCTGACCAAGCAGCTGGAAAAAATTACCGGTGTATCGGCGAAATCGGTGGCCAAGCCAGCAGCCAAGGCTGCGCCTAAGCCTGCCGCGAAAGCAGCCGCCAAACCGGCTCCGAAAGCAGCTGCCAAACCCGCTGCAAAACCGGCCGCCAAACCCGCTGCTAAAGCTGCAGCCAAGCCAGCTGCCAAACCGGCCACTGCAAAAGCTGCCGCAAAACCTGCGGCAGCGGCCAAGCCAGCAGCCAAAGCTGCGGCCAAGCCCGCGGCGAAACCGGCAGCCAAGGCCGCAGCGAAACCCGCTGCCAAGCCTGCAGCAGCCGCCAAGCCCGTAGCCAAGCCTGCGGCCAAACCGGCTGCGGCGAAGAAACCCGCTGCGAAGAAGCCGGCAGCGCCCAAGGCAGCAGCGCCGAAGCCGGCTGCACCGGCTCCGACACCTGCCGCCGCTGCGACCCCGACCGCTGCACCGGCTCCGGCTGCCACTCCGGCAACCCCAGCCACCTCGTCCTGAGTGTCTCAGGATCAAAAACGCCCGGCCTAGTGCCGGGCGTTTTCATTTCCGGCCCAAGGTGTGCGCCAAGCGCAGCAACCTAGGGTGCGCGTCAGGCTTCCAGATAACGCTGTGCCAGGTGCTCGACGGTGCCGCGTGATGGCTGATTCAGGTGCGGCGCGACCAGCATCATGATCTGGTACACCACCAGGCGCACTTCACCCTGCTGGTCGAGGATGCGCTGGTAGTCGAGGGAGAAGAGCAGGGTCAGGGTGATCTGCTCGACCAGTTGGCCGAGAGCCTGAGTGCCGCTGTTCAACTGCCCATCGGCCATCAGGCGGGCGAGCAGGGCAGCCAGGGTGCGTTTCAGCGCGTTCAGCCAATGACGAATGCCTCGTGCCAGCTTCGGCAAACGTCCCGCCAGGTTGGACATATCCTGGAAGAGAAAGCGGTATTGCGACAGGCGCTCGACGATCAGGTGCAGGAACAGCCAGTAGTCCTCGACATCCAGCTGGGCCTCTGCGGGCGGATCGAGCAGCGGCGTCATCTCGCTCTGGAAGCGCTCGAACAGTTCCAGTACCAGCGGCTCCTTGCCATGGAAGTGGTGGTAGAGATTGCCTGGGCTGATGTCCAGTTCGTTGGCGATCTCCAGGGTCGAAACATTGGGCTCGCCCTGCTCGTTGAACAGCTGCAGGGCGGTTTGCAGAATGCGTTCGCGGGTTTTCATCCTTGGCTTCTTGTTCGACTGCGCGAGGGCTGACGATAACCGGCCGGCGTGCTGGCGGCCACCGCTTTCAGCGGATATGCACGTAGGTGCCGGGCGCCGCCTCCATAGTCGGATGCTTCTGGCTGCCCAGGGTCATCAGCGTGGCGCGTTGCTCGCCGGAGCGCGCCTGAATCCACTCCAGCCACTGCGGCCACCAGCTGCCCTGCTGGTGCTGGGCGTCGTGATACCAGGCGCGTGGGTCTGAGGTGAGCTTGGCGTTCTCGTAGTAGTTGGCCTTGGGGTTGCCCGGCGGGTTGAGGATGCTCTGGATATGGCCGCTGTTGGAGAGGATGAAGCGGCGGTTGCCACCGAGCAGCAGGGTCGAGCGGTAAACTGCGTCCCAGGGCGTGATGTGATCATTGATTCCGGCCACGCTGAAACTGTCGACAGTGACCTTGGCCAGGTCCACCGGCGTACCACAGACTTCCAGGCCGCCGCTGCGGCTGAGCGGGTTGTGCTTGAAGAAGTCGATCAGGTCACCATGCAGTGCAGCGGGCAGGCGGGTGTTGTCGTTGTTCCAGTAGAGGATATCGAAAGCCGGCGGCTGCTTGCCGAGCAGGTAGTTGTTGATCCAGTAGTTCCAGATCAGGTCATTGGGGCGCATCCAGGCGAATACCCTGGCCATGTCGCGACCATCCAGCACGCCTTGCTGGTAGGAGCGACGCTTGGCCGACTCCAGGGTTTCCTCGTCGGCGAAGAGCATAGCCGGGCTGTCGATCTGACTGTCGAGCAGGCTGACCATATAGGTAGCGCTGGCAACCTTGCGTAACTGCCGGCGCGCCTGCAGGTGGCCTTGCAGGGCGGCGATGGTCAGACCACCGGCGCAGGCGCCGAGCAGATTGACGTCCTTGCTGCCGGTGATCGCGCGGCAGGCGTCGACGGCCTCCTCGACCGCCTGCACGTAGCTCGACAGGCCCCATTCGCGGTGCCGTGGATCGGGGTTGCGCCAACTGATCATGAAGGTCTGCAGGCCGTTCTTCAGTGCGTACTGGACGAAGCTCTTGTCGTTGGACAGGTCGAATATGTAGTACTTGTTGATCTGCGGCGGCACGATCAGCAGCGGGCGCAGGTACTGCTTTTCGCTCATCGGCTTGTACTGGATCAGCTCCAGCAGCTCGTTGCGAAACACCACTGCGCCGGGGGTGCAGGCCAGGTTACGACCGACCTCGAAAGCATGCTTGGTCACCTGGCTGGGCATGCCGTCGTTGTGCAGCAGGTCGTCGAGCAGGTGGCGCAAGCCCTTGAATGCACTACTGCCGCCGGTATTGAACAGCTCCTTCAGCGCCTGCGGGTTGAGCGGGCTATTGGAGGGCGACAGCGCGTCGCTCATCAGCGCGGCGAGAAAGCGCGCGCGGGCGCGATCATCGGCTGACAGATCGCTGTCGTCGATCCATGCCGCCAGTTGCTTCTGCCATGCCAGATAGGCCTGCAGGCTACGGCGATAGAAGGGGTTGAGGTGCCAGGTTGGATCGGCGAAACGGGCATCCTGCGGATTGACCTTGTGCAGGGTGTCGCCGAGCAGCACCCGGCCAAGCTGGCCGCCGAAGGCCAGCAGGTGACGACCACTGCGCACCGGGTTCTTCAGGCCCTGGGCGGCCAGCAGGCGCATGGTGGACAACAGATCGCGACCGCGTACGCCCACTACCGCGCTCTGGGCATTCATGAAACTGGCAGGTGCCGGCAGTGAGGCCGGGTTCGACTTGTCTCGCATGGTGTAACACTCCATCGTCAAACCGCCTGGCAGGTCGTTGAGCACGACCTGCAAGAGACTTTCATGGCGCGGACTGCCTGACGCGCGCCTTGTGCTTGTGCAACCTGTGCAGCAAGCCCTGTACCAGGCGCGCAGGAAGTGCATCCCAGAGCGCCGCGTCGAAAATCGAAGGGGCCGTTATCGGCCCCTTCGTCGCGCATGCCCTACATTGAGCACTAAGCTGGTGCGGGTCAATGCTGGCGCACAGGTGTTGGCTGCGGGTGCATCACCGCGCGGTGCCGTTCCTCTTCGAGAAACTTCATGATGATCGGCGCCACCGCCTCGGCACGGGTCACCAGGAACAGGTGGCCGTCGTCGATCACGTGCAGTTCGGCGTTGGGAATGCGCCAGGCCAGCAGGCGCATGTTGATCAGCGGGATCAGCGGGTCGTCATCGCCGGCCATCACCAGCGTCGGTTGGCGGATCTTGTGCAGCCAGTGGATGCTGGTCCAGCCGAGGCCGGCGAACAGCTGCCAGTAGTAGCCCATCTTGCCGCCCGAACGGACCTTGCTGGCATGCGCCATGGCCAGCTTGGGGTCGCGACGGAAGGCGCCGCCGTAGATGTCCGGGGCGATGCGAACGCCGTAGGACGGCTGCACATAGCGCCGCGGGCTGGCCATGCGCCAAAGCACCTTGGGCTTGCCTGGCACCATCACCGCGCCGGCCGAGGTGGCGGCGAGGATCAGCTTCTTGCAGCGCTCGGGGTAGTCATGGGCGAACTGCTGCGCGAGTGCGCCGCCCCAGGACACACCGATGGCGTTGACCTGACCGTAGTCGAGATAGTCCAGCATGCGCGCCGCCAGCTTGGCCAGACCGGGAAACCGGTAGGGCGTGGCCGGGGTCGATGAGCCACCAACGCCAGGAACGTCGAAGGCGATGATTTCCAGCTCCGGATCCAGGGCGGCGACGAAGGGCATCACCAGCTCCAGGTTGGCGCCGATGCCGTTGAAGATCAGCAGCGGCACCAACTGGCTCTTGCCCGGCCGCACCGCGGTGCGGATGGTCTGCCCATCGAGGTCGATGGTGCGGAATACGAATGGTTGCGGCATGGGCGCAGCCCCTATGGAGTTAAGCGCTGGAGGCGACGATCCTGGCCGCTTCCAGAATGACCAGGGCAATCCTGGTTCGTCACGCCCGGCCAGGCCGTCGTGACGTGCGGCACTTCCCAGTGCCGCGGGCAGTGTGGCGCCAGAGGCGCCGCATCAACGTTCGTGTACGTAGGTGCCCGGGGCGGCTTCGCCGGCCGGGAATTTCTTGTTGCCCAGTGTGGTGGACGCGTTCTTGGTCTTGCCTGAGCGCTCGGCCAGCCAGGTCTGCCAGTGCAGCCACCAGGAGTCGGCGTGCTTGGTCGAGCTTTCCTGCCAGGCCTTCGGGTCCAGCGGCATCTCGCTGTTGGTCATGTAGCGCGCCTTGGGGTTGCCCGGTGGGTTGAGGATGCTCTGGATGTGGCCACTGTTGGATAGCACGAACTCGCACTTGCCGCCGAACAGGTGAGCCGACTTGTAGCAGGAGTCCCACGGCGTGATGTGGTCGGTGGTGCCGGCGACGACGAAGAAGTCGCAGGTGACCTGCTTGAGGTCGATCGGTGTGCCGCAGACTTCCAGCGCGCCCGGACGGGTCAGCGGGTTGGTCTGGAACATCTCGATGAACTCGCCGTGCAGGGCGGCTGGCAGGCGTGTGGTGTCGTTGTTCCAGTAGAGAATGTCGAACACCGGTGGCTCGTTGCCGAGCAGGTAGTTGTTGACCCAGTAGTTCCAGATCAGGTCGTTGGGACGCATCCAGGCGAATACCTTGGCCATGTCGCTGCCTTCCAGCACGCCGGCCTGGTAGGAACGGCGCTTGGCCGCTTCCAGGGTCTTCTCGTCGGCGAACAGTGCCACCTGGGTGTCGAGTTGGGTATCGAGCACGCTGACCAGCAGGGTCAGGGCGTTGACCTTCTGCTGGCCGAGAGCGGCGTAATGACCGAGCAGGGAGGCGGTGGTCAGGCCGCCAGAGCAGGCGCCGAGCATGTTGACGTCCTTGCTGCCGGTGATGGCGCAGATGACGTCGATGGCTTCCTTGAGCGCCTCGATGTAGGTGGACAGGCCCCACTCGCGCTGCGCCTTGGTTGGGTTGCGCCAACTGACCACGAAGGTCTGCACCTGGCTGCGCAGGAGGAAGCGCGCCAGGCTCTTGTCTGGCGACAGGTCGAAGACGTAGAACTTGTTGATCTGCGGCGGCACCACCAGCAGCGGGCGTTCGTGCACGCTCTCGGTGATCGGCTTGTACTGGATCAGCTCCAGCACGTCATTGCGAAAGACCACGGCGCCGTCGGTGGTGGCCAGGTTCTTGCCGACCTCGAAGGCCTCCATGTTCACCTGGCTGGGCATGCCGCCGTTGTGCACCATGTCCTTGGCCAGGTGCGAGAGACCGTCGAGCAGGCTTTTACCGCCGGTTTCGAAGAAGCGTTTGACCGCGGCCGGATTGGCCATGCTGTTGGACGGCGCCATGGCTTCGGTCATCAGGTTGATCACGAAGTGGCCGCGACTGGCGTCCTGCTCGGACAGCGAGCTGTGCTCGATCCAGTCGTGCAGCTCCTTGCGCCAGGCCAGGTAGGTCTGCAGGTAGCGGCGATACAGCGGGTTCTGGCTCCAGGCCGGGTCGGCGAAGCGGCGGTCACCGTCTTCAGGCTTGAGCGCTGACTGGCCGAGCATGACGTTCTTCAGTTCGAGGCCGAAATGGGCGACATGCTTGGCGCTGTGGAAGGGTTGCTTGAGTGCCTGGGTCAGCATCATGCGGGCAGATGTCAGGAGATCCTTGCCGCGGATGCCAATCACTGGGTTGAGCCCCAGGGTGTTTTCCGAGGCCTGGCGTTTCAGGTCTTCGTTATTCTTATCACTCATCTACGACGCTCCATTGTCCTGAGACGAATACCGGCCTGTGGGGGCGCGCGGCGACACAGGGCCTGGTACTGCTCGGGTTAACCGGGGGCGGATCGAGTCCGCATCTTTCGTTGCATCTGGCACAGCCAAATGCAGGGAACCTGCCAGTTCCTTGGTTACCCGAGTTTTTGAAGTTAAGCAAGCTGGTCAGTGGGGCAGGAGTATGCCGCGATAGATTAGAAAACGCGCTCTAACTGTCGCTAACGTGACTCTATGTGATGGGCGCGAGCGCTCTGCGTCGAGGCTTTTGCAGCCGCTCAGAGCATCAGGCGGACGACCGACTCGCTGGGGTCGCGAGATTTTCCAGCAGCGCTGAGTTCGGCCAGGTAGTCGGTCCACAGCGCGTCCTGGCGTGTGGCCAGTTCGTACAGGTATTCCCAGGTGAACAGGCCGCTGTCGTGGCCATCGTCGAAGCACAGTTTCAGTGCGTAGTTGCCAGCCGGTTCGATGCGCTCGAGACCGACGTTGAGTTTGCCGGTCTGCAGGATCGGCTTGCCATGCCCCTGCACTTCGGCCGAGGGCGAATGCACGCGCAGAAACTCGGCACTGAGCCGATAGCTCTGCTCGCCATAACGCAGCTCCAGGGTTTTCGAGGCCTTGTGCAGTTTGATCGCGCTGGGGATGGGCATGGCTGATTTCCGCTATCGGTAGCCCGGATGCAATCCGGGGGCTTTTCAGGGGCCCCGGACTGCATCCGGGCTACGGGGCTTACAGGATATAGCGCGACAGGTCTTCGTCCTGCGCCAGCTCACCGAGGTGGCCGTTGACGTAGGTTGCGTCGATGCGAATCGGTTCGCCGTTCTGCTGGCCAGCCAGATCACCGGCACTGAAGGAGACTTCCTCCAACAGGCGTTCGAGCAGGGTGTGCAGGCGACGGGCACCGATGTTCTCGGTTTTCTCGTTGACCTGCCAGGCGATCTCCGCCAGGCGCTTGATGCCGTCTTCGGCGAATTCGATGCTCAAACCCTCGGTTTGCAGCAGCGCACTGTACTGCTCGGTAAGCGAAGCGTGCGGCTCGCTGAGGATGCGCTCGAAGTCCTGCGGGCTCAGCGCCTTGAGCTCGACGCGAATCGGCAGTCGGCCTTGCAGCTCGGGCACCAGGTCGCTCGGCTTGCTCAGGTGGAAAGCGCCCGAGGCGATGAACAGGATATGGTCGGTCCTGACCATGCCCAGCTTGGTGTTGACCGTGCAGCCCTCGATCAGCGGCAGCAGGTCGCGCTGCACACCCTCGCGAGAAACATCGGCGCCGCCGGTGTTGCCGCGCTTGGCCACCTTGTCGATCTCGTCGATGAAGACGATGCCGTGTTGCTCGACGGCTTCCAGTGCGCGGGCCTTGAGTTCTTCCTCGTTGACCAGGCGCGCGGCTTCCTCGTCGCGCACCAGTTTGAGGGCATCGGCGACCTTGAGCTTGCGGCTCTTCTTCTTGCCCTTGCCCATGCTGGAGAACAGGTTCTGCAGCTGGTTGGTCATCTCCTCCATGCCCGGCGGGGTCATGATCTCGACGCCCATGGGTGAGTCGGCCACTTCGATATCGATTTCCTTGTCGTTCAACTGACCTTCGCGCAGGCGCTTGCGGAACAGCTGACGGGTATTGGAATCCTCGCTGCGCGCAGGCTCATCACCGAAACCCTGACGTGCAGGTGGCAGCAGCGCGTCGAGGATGCGCTCTTCGGCGGCATCTTCGGCACGGTGACGAACCTTGGTGATCTCCTGTTCGCGCAGCATCTTCACCGCGGCATCGGCCAGGTCGCGGATGATCGACTCGACGTCGCGGCCGACGTAGCCGACCTCTGTGAACTTGGTCGCCTCGACCTTGAGGAACGGCGCGTTGGCCAGCTTGGCCAGGCGACGGGCGATTTCGGTCTTGCCGACGCCGGTCGGGCCGATCATCAGGATGTTCTTCGGTGTCACTTCCTGGCGCAGTTCAGCCGGAAGCTGCATGCGCCGCCAGCGGTTGCGCAGGGCGATGGCGACGGCGCGTTTGGCGTCGTCCTGGCCGATGATGTGGCGGTTGAGTTCGTGGACGATCTCGCGGGGCGTCATGGACATGGAATCTGGCTCGCTATCGGGAAACTGTGAGCGCCTGTTCGTCGGCATCGGGAACAGGTTCTGAGGCAGTGGACGCTACTCGGCAGCGTCCAGTTCCTCGATGGTCTGATGATGGTTGGTGAACACGCAGATGTCGCCGGCGATGCCGAGTGCGGTCTGCGCTACCTCAAGGGCCGACAGGTCGGTCTTCATCAGCAAGGCGCGCGCGGCGGCCTGAGCGAAGTTGCCGCCGGAGCCCATGGCGATCAGGCCTTCCTCGGGTTCGACCACGTCGCCGTTGCCGGTGATGATCAGGGAGGCATCCTTGTTGGCTACGGCCAGCATGGCTTCCAGGCGGCTCAGGCTACGGTCGGTACGCCAGTCCTTGGCCAGCTCGACGGCGGCGCGTACCAGGTGGCCTTGATGTTTCTCGAGCTGGCCTTCGAAGCGCTCGAATAGGGTAAAAGCATCGGCGGTTGCACCGGCGAAGCCGGCCAGCACCTGGCCGTGGTAGAGGCGGCGCACCTTCTTGGCATTGCCCTTCATGACGGTGTTGCCGAGGGAAACCTGGCCGTCGCCAGCCATCACGACCTTGCCGTGGCGGCGCACTGAAACGATGGTGGTCAAGGGTGAATCTCCACGCTGCGGGGCGAACTTGCCCGGATGGAAACTCAGATGGGGTGCCCGCCGCAGATTTTCAACCGGCGGCGGGCTCAACAGGCTGTTGAAAAACTACCTTCGTTGTCTGGCCGTCGTTAAAAACAGCCTCAAAATGCTCATTTACAACGCGTAAACTGCGCTTTTTCGGCTGTTTTTGCCTCGGCCAGCCTGCCTCGCCTACGTTTTTCAACGGCCTGTCGGACGATCAGCGGACCTGGCGCTG
Source organism: Ectopseudomonas mendocina (assembly GCF_007049795.1). Classification (GTDB taxonomy): domain Bacteria; phylum Pseudomonadota; class Gammaproteobacteria; order Pseudomonadales; family Pseudomonadaceae; genus Aquipseudomonas; species Aquipseudomonas mendocina_D. The sequence continues at coordinate 105,578 of NZ_SCFY01000003.1, read as the reverse complement.
CTGTAACAGCAGATTGCTGTAGCCGTTGCCAGCGAGGGTCTTCTGCGCGGCCGCGAGTTGCTCGCGACTGGCGAAGGGGCCGACCAGAACCCGGTGCCAGGTCTCGTCGCGAACCTTGCCAGTTTCCACGCGTACGTTCTGGCCGAGCAGGATGATCTGCGCACGCACGGTATCGGCATCGTCACGCTTGCGGAACGAGCCGGCCTGGAGGAAGAACTGCGTGGTGACGGGCGCGCTGGCCAGTACCGGCGGCGCAGGCGGCGGCACCTGGCCGTTGAGCGCAGCTTCGGCGCGAGCGGTGTCGATCTTCGCAGCCTCTTCCGGGGTGACCGGTTTCTGTTCGGGCATGGGGGGCGGCGTTTCTTCCAGTGCCTGCGGCAGGATCACTTCCGACTCCGGCAGCAGGGTGTAGAAATCGTACTTGGGTCTGGACGGCTCGGGTTGCGTCGGCTTCGGCTCCGGTTTGGTACTGCGGACCTGCTCGCCCTTGTCGCGCTTGATCTCGTCACGGCCCGGTTCGAGGCTGAACAGGAACATGAAGAAACCACCGACCACCAGGCCGCAGGCCAGCCAGATCCAGCCCGGTACGGGCTTCTTCGCCGGGGCTTGATAGCGACTGGCGCCGCGTTTCGGTGCCGGTTTCTTGCGCGCTGCCATTTACATCCGCTCCAGGGTTTCCAGGCCGAGCAGCTCCAGGCCCTGCTTGAGAGTGCGGCCGGTGAGGGCGGCCAGACGCAGACGGCTGTCGCGCGTGGCTTCGTCCTCGGCACTCAGGATCGGGCAATTCTCATAGAAGCTGGAGAACAGGCCGGCGAGGTCATACAGGTAGGCACAAAGAATGTGCGGCGTGCCCTTGTCGGCGACGTTGCCGAGCAGCTCGTTGAATTGTGCCAGCTTGGCGGCCAGGGCTTGCTCCTGATCGGCAACCAGGGTGATTTGCCCGCCGATCTCGTCCACGCCCTTGCCCAGCTTGCGGAACACACCGGCCACGCGGGTATAGGCGTACAGCAGGTAGGGTGCGGTATTGCCCTCGAAGCTCAGCATCAGGTCGAAGTTGAAGCTGTAGTCGCTGGTGCGGTGCTTGGACAGATCGGCGTATTTCACCGAGGCGATGCCGACCACGCGTGCAATTTTGCGCAGTTCGTCTTCGGCGAGGTCCGGGTTCTTGTCCTTGACCAGACTGTAGGCGCGCTGCTCAGCTTCTTCGAGCAGTTGCACCAGCTTCACAGTGCCGCCGTCGCGGGTCTTGAACGGGCGACCGTCCGGACCGTTCATGGTGCCGAAGCCCATGTGTTCCATTTCCATGCTGGCGGGGACGAAGCCGGCCAGGCGCGCGCAGGCGAAGACCATCTGGAAGTGCAGGGCCTGGCGCTGGTCGACGAAGTACAGCACGCGGTCGGCCTTGAGCGTGCCGGCGCGGTAGCGGGTGGCGGCCAGGTCGGTGGTGGCATACAGGTAGCCGCCGCCGGCCTTCTGTACGATCAGCGGTAGCGGGTTGCCTTCGGCATTCTTGAACTCGTCCATGAATACGCACTGCGCGCCGTTATCTTCGGTCAGTAGACCCTTGGCGGCCAACTCGGCAACCACTTTCGGCAGGTCGTCGTTGTAGGCGCTCTCGCCTTTGACGTCGGCCATGCTCAGCTTGACGCCGAGGCGGTCGTACAGCGCCTGGCAGTGCGACAGGGAAATGTCGTTGAAACGGTGCCACAAGCGCAGGCACTCGGCGTCGCCGGCCTGTAGCTGGACCACCAGTTGGCGGGCGCGGTCAGCGAACTCAGGGGATTCGTCGAAGCGTTTCTTGGCGGCGCGGTAGAAGCCTTCGAGGTCGGCCAGCTCGCTTTCGGCAGCCGCCGGATTTTCCTGCATGTAAGCCAGCAGCATGCCGAACTGGGTGCCCCAGTCTCCGACGTGGTTCTGGCGAATCACGCTGTCACCGAGGAACTCCAGCACGCGCGCCACACCGTCACCGATGATGGTCGAGCGCAGGTGACCAACGTGCATTTCCTTGGCCAGGTTGGGCGCAGACAGATCGACCACTACGCGTTGCGCTGCGCCGTTCTTGCGTACGCCGAGCTTGGCATCGGCCAGTGCTGCTTCCAGGCGCTGGGCCAGGGCGTCGCTGTTCTGGAAGAAGTTGAGAAAGCCCGGGCCGGCGATTTCCACCTTGGTGACTTGTTCGTCGGCCGGCAGGGCAGCGATCAGCTTCTCGGCCAGGTCGCGCGGCTTCATGCCGGCCGGTTTGGCCAGCATCATGGCGATGTTGCTGGCGAAGTCGCCGTGGCTCTTGTCCTTGGTGTTCTCCACCTGAATGGCCGGTGTAAGGCCGGCAGGCAGCACGCCTTCGGCGGTCAGGCGGTCGAGGGCTTGCTGGATCAGGTGGCGAATGCTGTCTTTCATGTTCGGCTCGGGTTGCCTTGGGGCTTTGGTCGAAAACTGCGCATTATAAGAGCAGCGGCAAGCTGCAAGCCACAAGCGGCAAGGAAAAGCGTGCCGCGTTTCCGTGGGTAGGGTGGGCTTCAGCCCACCAAGGCTGGCCGCTGTTGGTGGGCTGAAGCCCACCCTACTGACTGTTACAGCGCGTCGCCTCAGAACAGATCGATCGGGTCTACGTCCAGCGACCAGCGTACCGCACGGCCGCTGGGCATTTGCTCAAGCGCGTGCAGCCAATGGTTTAGCAGGCGGTGCAGCGGTGCGCGGGCGTTGCCCTGCACCAGCAGTTGCGCGCGGAAGCGCCCGGCGCGGCGCTCCATCGGCGCGGGTACCGGGCCGAGCAGTTCGATGCCGGTCAATCCCAGTTCACCCAGCAAATGCTCCGCCTCACCGCAGGCCTCATCGAGAAAACCTTCTGCCTGGCCGGGCTTGTGCGCTTCGGCGCGCAGCAACGCCAGGTGGCAGAACGGTGGCAGACCGGCACTGCGCCGTTCGCTCAGCGCCTGTTCGGCGAAGGCGAAGTAGCCCTGCTCGGTCAGTTGCACCAGCAGCGGGTGGTCGGCCAGGTGGCTCTGGATGATCACCTTGCCCGGCTCCTCGGCACGCCCAGCACGGCCAGCGACCTGCACGATCAGCTGCGCCATGCGCTCGCTGGCGCGAAAATCCGCCGAGAACAGGCCGCCGTCGGCATCGAGAATCGATACCAGCGTCACCCTCGGGAAATGGTGACCCTTGGCGAGCATCTGCGTGCCGACCAGAATGCACGGCTCGCCCTTGTTGATGGTGGCGAACAGGCGATCCATGGCGCCCTTGCGCGAGGTGCTGTCGCGGTCGATGCGCAGCACCGGGTAGTCGGGGAAGAGCACTGCCAGGCGTTCTTCGGCCCGCTCGGTGCCTGCGCCGACCGGACGCAGGTCGACGTGCTGGCATTTCGGGCAGTTGCTCGGCTGCCGCTCGACGTGGCCGCAGTGATGACAGCGCAGTTCCTGATAGCGCTGGTGCACGGTCATCCGTGCATCGCAACGCGGGCACTCGGATAGCCAGCCGCAATCGTGGCAGAGCAGGGTCGGGGCGAAACCGCGGCGGTTGAGAAACACCAGCACCTGCTGACCCGCTGCCAGGGTCTGGGCGATGGCCTGTTGCATTGGGCCGGAGATGCCCGAGTCCAGCGGCCGGCTTTTCACATCCAGGCGCAGGAAGCGCGGCTGGCTGGCACCGCCGGCGCGCTGGGTCAGCTTGAGCAGAGCGTAACGGCCGCTGTAGGCGTTGTGCAGGCTTTCCAGTGAGGGCGTGGCGGAACCGAGCACGATCGGCACGTCTTCCTGGCGGGCTCGTACCAGAGCCAGGTCGCGGGCGTGGTAGCGCAGGCCTTCCTGCTGTTTATAAGAGGCGTCGTGTTCTTCGTCGACGATGATCAGTCCAGGGTTCTTCATTGGCGTGAACAGTGCCGAGCGGGTGCCGATGATGATGTCGGCCTCACCATCGCGCGCCGCCAACCAGGCGTCCAGACGCTCGCGGTCGTTCACTGCCGAATGCAGAAGGGCGATGCGTGCGTTGAAGCGGCGGGCGAAGCGGTCGAAGGTTTGCGGGCCTAGGTTGATCTCGGGGATCAGCACCAGCGCCTGCTTGCCGGCCTCCAGGCATTGGTGGATCAGCTGGAGGTAGACCTCGGTCTTGCCGCTGCCGGTAACACCCGCGAGCAGGAAGGCATTGAACTGATCCCAGCCCGACGCCACTGCGTTGACGGCGGCGCGTTGTTCGGCGTTCAGTGGCAGTTCCGGTTGCGCCAGCCAGTGCGCGGGCTTGGCATGCGGCTGGGTGCGGCGCACCTCGACCCGCACCAGTCCCTTTTCATGCAGCAGCTGCAGGCTGTCGCGATTGAGTTGCAGTTGGCTGAGCAGGCTGTGGGCCACGCCATGAGGGTGTTGCGCCAGCGCCTTGAGCGCGTCGCGTTGGCGTGGCGCGCGGGCAAGGCGTGGGTCGTCGACGCTGGCGCCTTTGCTGGCCAGCCAGTAACGCTCCTGGCGGGTTTCGGCTGGCTCGCCCTGACGCAGCAGTACCGGCAACGCCCAGCTCAGGGTGTCGCCGAGGCTGTGCTGGTAGTACTGCGCTGTCCACAGGCACAGCTTGAACAGCGACGCCGGTAGCGGTGGGCGGGTGTCGAGCAGCTCCAGGGCGGGCTTGAGCTTGTCCGTCGGGACCTCGCTCTGGCTGTCGACCTCAACCAGCACGCCGATCATCTCGCGCCGGCCGAAGGGCACGCGCAGGCGTACGCCTGGCTGCAAGGCACTGCGCGACAGGCCGACGGGGGCGAGGTAGTCGAACAGGCGGCGCAGCGGCGAGGGCAGGGCAAGGCGCAGGATCAGGTCGGGCAAGCCAGTAGCTCCTTTGACAGGCCGGCGATCTTAGCACGCGACGACCGGCGCCTTGCGCGGCTTGCATCGACTCACGCGTCTGGTAAGATGCGCGGCCTATTTCTGTGCGGTGCCTGACATTGGTCGGGTGGCGGCACGACTACCCTGAGGAAAGCACGATGAAAGCCGATATCCATCCGAACTACGTCGAAATCGACGCTACCTGCTCCTGCGGTAACGTGATCAAGACCCGCTCCACCCTGGGCAAGAACCTGAGCCTCGACGTTTGTTCCGAGTGCCACCCGTTCTACACCGGTAAGCAGAAAGTGCTGGACACCGGCGGCCGTATCGATCGCTTCAAGCAGCGCTTCGGCGTATTCGGCGCCAAGTAAGCGACCGAACGAAAACGGAATCTGGCATGCGCCACTCCGTGATACTGAAAAAGGCGTCCCTGGTGGGCGCCTTTTTCATTTCTCTGCTTTGCGTCGATCTGGCTCAGGCCTTCTGCCCGTTACGCGCAGATCTGCCTCAGGTTGCCGTGCGCCAGGTGGTCGATGGCGACACCGTGCGCCTGGCCGATGGGCGCAGCATTCGCCTGATCGGCATCAACACGCCCGAACTGGGGCGCAAGGGGCGCAGTGACGAGCCCTTCGCCGTGCAGGCCAAGCGTCGTCTGCAGGCGCTGGTCGATGCCAGTGATGGACGTGTCGGTCTGCTCTACGGTGAGCAGCGCAAGGATCGTTACGGCCGTACCCTGGCCCACCTCTTTGACCGCCGGGGGCGTAATCTCGAGGCGCAACTGCTGGGCGAAGGCCTCGGCTTCATGGTGGCGGTGGCGCCCAACAGCGCGCTGGTGACCTGTCAGGCGCAGGCCGAGCGCCAGGCGCGCAGCAAGCGGCTTGGCGTGTGGCGTGACGAGCAGGTGAGGACGGCTGGCCAGATACGCAGTGGTGGCTTCGCCTTGCTCGGTGGGCGGGTCACCAATGTGCAGCGCAACCGCGGCGGCCTCTGGATCGGCCTCGATGGCGGTCGGGTTCTGCGCGTGGCGCCAGAGATGCTCGACGAGTTCGATGTGCATGCCTTGCAGAAGCTCAAGGGCCGGCGAGTGGAGGCGCGCGGCTGGGTAATCGACCGCCAGAGTCGCGGTGGCTTGAAATCCGGTCAGGCACGCTGGATGCTGCCGCTTACCCATTCGGCGATGCTGGAGGTGTTGCCATGATGCGTGCATTGATGCTGTGTCTGTGCTGCAGCTGGCTGGCCGGTTGTGCGGTCAACCCGGCTACCGGTCGCACTGACTTCGTGATGATGAGCGAGCGTCAGGAGCTGGAGCTCGGTGCGCGTTATAACCAGGAAATCCTCAAGCAATACCCGCGCTATCAGGATGCCAAGCTGCAGGCCTACATCCAGCGCGTTGGCGAGCGCGTAGCGCGCAGCAGTCATCGCAATCAGCTCAACTACGTCTTCACTCTGGTGGACAGTCCGGACGTCAATGCCTTCGCGTTGCCGGGTGGCTACATCTATATCCATCGTGGCCTGCTCGCTTACCTCAACTCCGAGGCAGAGCTGGCTGCCGTGCTGGGGCATGAGGTCGGTCACGTGACGGCGCGTCATAGCGTGCGCCAGCAGAGTCAGTCCACGGCCTGGGGCTTGCTCGGCCAGGCCGCCGCCATCGGTACCGGTGTCGGCGCTTTGGGCGATCTGACCAGCGTCATGGGCAATGCCTTCGTGCGCGGCTACGGCCGCGATATGGAATTGGAGGCCGATGGCCTTGGTGCGCAATATCTGGCGCGTGGTGGCTACGATCCGCAGGCGATGATCGAAGTGGTCAAGGTGCTCAAGGGGCAGGAGGATTTCGCCCGCGAGCAGGCGGCCAAGCGTGGAGAGGCGCCAGCGGCGGGTGGTTACCACGGTTTGTTCGACACGCACCCGGATAACGATCGTCGTTTGCAAGAGGTGATCGGCCCGGCGAGTGCGCTTGTGGGTGGTAATCAGGAAGTGGGGCGCGACAATTTTCTGCAGATGCTCGACGGTCTGGTGTTCGGCGATTCGGCGGCCAGTGGCATTCGCCGCGGACGCCGTTTCTATCACGGCGAACTGGACTTCACTCTGACCTATCCGCAGGGCTGGCAACTGGTCAATCGTCCCGATGTACTGATCGGCCATACCCAGGATGAGCAAGCCTTTATCGCCATGACGCTGGAGGCAGCGGACAAGCAGCTTTCGCCCGCCGAGTATCTGCGCCAGCGGGTTGGCAACCAGCGCCTGGTCGCGGGTGAGGAGCTGCGTTTAGGGGCGCTGCAAGGCTATACGGCGGTGTTGCAGGGGCAGTCGGCGCGCCGCGTGGCGGTGATTTATCGTGGCGACAGTGCGTACCTGTTCGTGGGGGCGGTGAAGGGGCGCGCTTCGCTGGAAACCGAGGACCAGCGTTTCCTCGAGGTCATCCGCAGTTACCGGCCGCTGAAGGCGGCCGAACGCAAGCTGGCCGAGCCGGTGCGCCTGCGCTTGGTGCGGGCCAAAGCGGGGCAGAGTCTGTCCACTCTGGCCAAGGACTCGCCGCTACCAACTGGCGGGGAGGCCCAGTTGCGTTTGCTCAATGGGCTCTATCCAAGCGGTGAGCCGCGCCCTGGCGAGTGGCTGAAAACGCTGCGCTAGTGCGGCGCTTCAATCGCGACCGAACGGTCTTGTGCAGGTGTATACAACTTGCGTATCCTCGGCCGCCTGCCCGTTCAACAGCCAACAAAAGCGGAAATGCCACTATGTCAGATCTAAAAACTGCCGCTCTCGAATATCACGCCCAGCCCCGCCCCGGTAAGCTGAGTGTCGAGTTGACCAAAGCCACTGCTACCGCCCGCGACCTGTCGCTGGCATACAGCCCGGGTGTCGCCGAGCCGGTTCGCGAAATCGCTCGTGATGCCGAGCTGGCCTACCGTTACACCGGTAAAGGCAACCTGGTAGCCGTGATCTCCGACGGCACTGCCATCCTCGGTCTGGGTAACCTCGGCCCACTGGCTTCCAAGCCGGTGATGGAAGGTAAAGGTGTACTGTTCAAGCGTTTCGCCGGCATCGACGTGTTCGATATCGAAGTCGATTCGGAAAGCCCGCAGGCCTTCATCGACACCGTAAAACGCATCTCCATCACCTTCGGCGGCATCAACTTGGAAGATATCAAGGCCCCCGAGTGCTTCGAGATCGAGCGCGCACTGATCGAGCAGTGCGACATCCCGGTCTTCCACGATGACCAGCACGGTACCGCTATTGTGACTGCTGCCGGCATGCTCAATGCGCTGGAAATCGCCGGTAAGACCCTGGAAGAGGCGAAGATCGTCTGCCTGGGCGCCGGTGCCGCCGCCATCTCCTGCATGAAACTGCTGGTGAGCATGGGTGCCAAGGTCGAGAACATCTTCATGATCGACCGCAAGGGCGTGATCCATGCCGGTCGCGACGACCTCAACCAGTACAAGGCCGTGTTCGCTACCGAGACCGACAAGCGCACGCTGTCCGATGCGCTCGACGGTGCTGATGTGTTCGTAGGCCTGTCCGGTGCCAACCTGCTGAGCCCGGAAGACCTCAAGCGCATGGCGGCCAACCCGATCGTCTTCGCCTGCTCCAACCCGGATCCGGAAATCAAGCCGGAGCTGGCGCACGAGACCCGCAACGACGTGATCATGGCCACCGGTCGTTCCGACTACCCGAACCAGGTCAACAACGTGCTGGGCTTCCCCTTCATCTTCCGCGGTGCTCTGGACGTTCGTGCCACCCGCATCAACGAAGAAATGAAGATCGCTGCAGCGCTGGCACTGCGTGACCTGGCCAAGCTGCCGGTACCGCAGGATGTCTGTGATGCCTACGGCGGTATCGAGCTGTCGTTCGGTCGTGAGTACATCATTCCGAAGCCGATGGATCAGCGTCTGATCACTGTGGTTTGCGATGCCGTGGCCAAGGCTGCCATCGAGTCTGGTGTGGCTACCCTGCCGTATCCGAAGCACTATCCGCTGACCTCGGTGGATGATGTGTTCAACGGCTAAGCCGGCTGGATGCACAAACAAAAAACCCGCCTAGGCGGGTTTTTTGTTATCTGTCGCGTTCTCTCGGATACGAGCTTTTGCGCGTGTGCGCGCATCGTCGAAGTGCCGATCAGAACAGGTCGATCGGCGCCATTTCGTCGGCCGGCAGCGGGCTGCCAGGAACGCCCATGCCAGGCTCGAACTCACTCATCGGGGGTGGCGAGTCTTCGCTTTTGAACAGCTCGAAGTAGGCGTCCGGCGTGCCAGGTGCGGCAGCGCGGCCGCTGACCGGGTCGACGCGCAGCGTCAGCAGGCCCTTGGGTTCCTTGGGCGGGTGGTTGGGGCGGTCCTTGAGTACCGCGCCCATGTAGCCCATCCAGATGGGGAGTGCGACGGTGCCGCCGTACTCGTGGCGGCCGAGACTTTCCGGTTGATCGAAGCCGGCCCAGACAGTGGTTACGTAGTCGGCGTTGTAGCCGGAGAACCAGCTGTCCTTGGACTCGTTGGTGGTACCGGTCTTGCCCGCCAAGTCGTTACGACCCAGTGCAAGGGCGCGGCGACCGGTGCCGCGTTTGATCACATCCTGCAGCATGCTGGTCATGATGTATGCCGTGCGCTCGTCGATGATCTGCTCGGCTACCTTGGGTTCTTCCAGGGGCAGATCGTCGGCCGCGTTGATCGTCAGGTTGGCATTCTCCTCGGTCGGCTCGCTGCCTGGGACGCGCGCCGGATTGGCGCGGAACAGCGGTTTGCCGTTGCGGTCATCGATGCGTTCGATCAGGTAGGGCTCGATCTTGTAGCCGCCATTGGCGAAGGTGGCCCAGCCCTCGGCGATTTCCATCGGTGTCAGGCTGGCAGTGCCAAGGGCCAGCGACAGGTTGCGCGGCAGGTCCTGCGGGGCGAAGCCGAAGCGCTCGATATAACGCAGGCTGCGGTCGATGCCCATGTCCTGCAACAGGCGGATGGAAACCAGGTTGCGCGACTTGTACAGCGCTTCGCGCATACGAATCGGGCCGAGGAAGGTGTTGTTATCGTTTTTGGGGCGCCATTTCTGCGACAGGTAGTCATCAGAGAGGATGATCGGCGCATCGTTGACCAGCGTCGCAGCGGTGTAGCCACTATCCAGTGCCGCACTATAAATGAAGGGCTTGAAGCTCGAGCCTGGCTGGCGCTTGGCCTGTACGGCGCGGTTGTAGTTGCTCTGGTCGAACGAGAATCCGCCGACGAGTGATTGAATGGCGCCGCTGTATGGATCGAGGGAAACCAGCGCGCTCTGCGCCGCTGGGACCTGAGCGAAAAGCAGGCTGCCATCTTCCTGGCGCTGCACGCGCACGATATCGCCGACCTGGGCGACATCGCCGGGCTGCTGCGGGCGCGGGCCAAGGCTGTTGGTATTGAGGAAGGGGCGCGCCCACTTCATGCTGTCCCAGGCCACGGCCTGCTCTTCGCCGTTGCGGGTCAGCACCAGGATGCCGCTTTTCTCGACCTGGGTAACCACTGCCGGCTCCAGGCCGCCGATGCTGCGAAATTTGCCCAGTTCAGCGAGCCAGGTTTCACGTGTCATGCCTGGCAGGCGGCTTTCAGGGCCGCGGTAGCCATGGCGCTGATCATAGGCGATCAGTCCGTCACGTAGCGCGCTATTGGCCACTTCCTGCAGATTGCTGGGGACGGTGGTGGTGACGTTGAAGCCTTCCGTATAGGCCTCGCTGCCATAACGGCCGACCATTTCGGCACGCGCCATCTCGGCTATATAAGGTGCGCTGAGTTCTGGTGCGGGAACGTGATAGCGTGCGTCGACCACTTCGGCAAGCGCTTCCTCGTAGCTGGCCTGGTCGATGCGACCCAGGCGATACAGGCGGCCGAGGATCCAGTCGCGGCGCTCTTTGGCGCGAGTAGGGTTGACCAGTGGGTTGTAGCGCGAGGGGGCTTTCGGCAGGCCGGCGATCATCGCCATCTGTGCCAGGTTGAGGTCGCGGATCGACTTGCCGTAATAGACCTGTGCGGCAGCTTCGATACCGTAGGCGCGTTGGCCGAGGTAGATCTTGTTGACGTAAAGCTCGAGGATCTCGTCCTTGCTCAGCTCGCGCTCGATTTGCAGCGCCAGGAGAATTTCGGTGGCCTTGCGCGAGAAGCTGCGCTCGCTGGTAAGGAAGAAGTTCTTCGCCACCTGCATGGTAATGGTGCTGCCGCCGCTCTGAATCTGACCGCTTTTCAATAATTGCGTGGCAGCGCGCATCAGGCTGGTCACATCGACGCCATAATGATTGGCGAAATTATCGTCCTCTGCTGCCAGCAGGGCACTGATGAATTCCTTGGGGATCTCGTCGAAGCGAATGGGCGAGCGGCGCATCTCGCCGAACTCGGCGATCAGCTTGGCATCGCTGCTGTAGACGCGCAGGGGAATCTGCAGCTGGACCTGGCGCAGCGACTCGACGGACGGAAGGGTCGGGCTAAGATAAAGAAACGCGCCGCTGAAACTGAGCAACAGCCCACAAAAAACGGCAACGCAAGACCACCAGAAGAACTTCAGCAGGCGTATCAAAATGTTCGGAATTCCAAGTAAAAGAATGAGTTAAGCAGGAGCCGAGGCAAAAAGGGAAAAGCTGATCACATTATAAGCGTTTTTTTTCCCGGGGAGCCATTTGCGCTTCTGTCAAGACTGATATTTAATGTGGAAAAACATAAATAGTCCGTAAGTCGCGGATGCCAATAGGAAAACGGTCGTGCTAGGGCTCTTCACTAAGAAAGCGAATACGCTGCTGGGGATCGATATCAGCTCGACTTCGGTCAAGCTCCTCGAACTGAGTCGCTCGGGAAGCCGCTACAAGGTAGAGGCTTATTCCGTCGAGCCGCTTCCGCCTAACGCAGTGGTAGAGAAGAACATCGCCGAGCTGGAGGGGGTCGGTCAGGCGCTCTCGCGCGTTTTGGCCAAGGCCAAGAGCGGTGTCAAGACGGCCGCGGTTGCTGTGGCTGGTTCGGCGGTCATCACCAAAACCATCGAAATGGAAGCCGGCCTTTCCGAAGATGACCTGGAAAACCAGCTGAAGATCGAGGCCGATCAATACATTCCCTACCCGCTGGAAGAAGTCGCCATCGATTTCGAAGTGCAGGGCCCGGCGCCGCGTAATCCTGAGCGGGTTGAGGTGCTGCTGGCTGCATGCCGCAAGGAGAACGTGGAGGTCCGCGAAGCAGCCCTCGCGCTCGCCGGGCTTACCGCGAAAGTGGTCGATGTCGAGGCTTATGCCCTCGAGCGCGCTTACGGTTTGCTGGAGGCGCAGTTGGGTGGCGGTCACGACGAGTTGACTGTCGCGGTGGTGGATATCGGCGCGACGATGACCACGCTCAGTGTTCTGCACAATGGCCGCACCATCTACACCCGCGAGCAGCTTTTCGGTGGCAAGCAACTGACCGAGGAAATCCAGCGCCGCTATGGCCTGTCGGTCGAGGAAGCTGGTCTTGCCAAGAAACAAGGTGGTCTTCCAGATGACTACGACAGCGAGGTTTTGCAACCGTTCAAAGAAGCTGTCGTTCAGCAGGTTTCGCGCTCGCTGCAGTTCTTCTTCGCCGCTGGGCAATTCAATGATGTCGACTACATCCTCCTAGCTGGTGGTACCGCGTCCATTCCTGACCTCGATCGGTTGATCCAGCAGAAGATCGGTACGCAGACGTTAGTGGCCAATCCCTTTGCCGATATGGCGCTGAGCAGCAAGGTCAATGCCGGTGCGCTGGCCAGTGATGCGCCCGCACTGATGATTGCCTGTGGTCTGGCGATGAGGAGTTTCGACTGATGGCGCGGATTAACTTACTTCCCTGGCGTGAACAGCTGCGCGAGGAGCGCAAACAGCGGTTTTTGGTTACGTTGGTCGGCGTCCTTGTCGTGGCGGCTGGTGTTGTTTTTCTGGGCGATCAACTCCTCAACGGTGCTATCGAGCAGCAAAATGCTCGTAATGAGTTCATAAAAAGAGAAATTGCAGTGCTTGATGCGCGGATCAAGGAAATCAGTGAGTTGAAAGCGCGCCGTCAGCAATTGCTGGAGCGCATGAAAATTATCCAGGATCTTCAGGGGAACCGACCCATCATCGGGCGTGTGTTCGATCAGTTGGTTCGAACTCTGCCTGATGGTGTGTACTTTTCCAGCGTGAAGATGGTCGGCAAGAAGATCGATATTCTGGGTGCTGCAGAGTCGAACAACCGTGTCTCCAACCTCATGCGCAACTTGGATGCTTCTGAATGGCTGAGCGCGCCTAACCTGACTCAGGTAAAGGCCACTACGGCAGGTGCACTGGATCAGGCAAATGTCTTTCAGCTGAGCGTTCAACAGACTCAGCCTGCGGTAGAGGACGTTGAGGGTAATAAAAAATGAGTCTGGCCGAATCCATTGAAAGTCTGCGCAAATTCGATCTGAATGATCTTGATCTCAATAACGTGGGCTCTTGGCCTGGTGCAGTAAAAGCCATTGTATTTGCCTTGTTTTTTGTGCTGGTGCTAGGTGCAGGTTATTACTTTCATTTAAGTGATCTTCAAAGTGATCTCGAGCGTGTCACGTTGGAAGAGGATAGCCTGAAGCAGCAGTTTTCCATTAAAGCATCTCAAGCCGCCAATCTTGACGCCTACAAAGAGCAGATGAAGGAAATGGAGGTTTCCTTTGGCGCGTTGTTGAGTCAGTTGCCAAGTGATACCGAAGTGCCTGGCTTGCTCGAAGACATTACCCGCACAGGGCTTGGCAGTGGTTTGGAATTTGAAGAGATCAAATTGCTTCCCGAGGTCACGCAGCAGTTTTATATTGAACTGCCGATTCAGATGGCCGTGCTGGGCAGCTATCACGATCTGGCCACTTTTGTCAGTGGTGTTGCAAGTCTTCCTCGCATCGTGACGCTGCATGATTTTGAGATTAAGCCATTTGAGAAAGATGGGTCTTCTTCTGCGTTGCGAATGACTGTTCTGGCAAAGACTTATCGTTATAACGATAAGGGGCTTGAAAAATGAAAGCATTTAAGCTGTTTTTCTTGATTTGTTGTTCGGCAGGCTTGGCTGGTTGCGGTAGTGGCGATTTTGCCGATCTGCAGGCTTTCATGGATGAGGTTCGCGCCAGGCCCAAGGGAGCAATCGAGCCATTGCCAAAGGTTCCAGCTTATGAGGCCTTCACCTACAGCGCTGCTTCTTTGCGTAGTCCTTTTCAGCCACCGGTCAAGGTAGATACGGTGAGTCGTACCAAGGGCGCCCCAGAGGTTCGCCCTGATGAAACCAGGGTCAAACAATTTCTCGAAGGTTTCAATATCGAACTGTTCGAAATGGTGGGGAGCCTTTCGAACGAAAGTGGCTTTTTCGCGCTTGTAAGTGGTGCCGGAGGGGTTCACCGGATCAAGGTGGGTGACTATTTGGGGCGAAATCACGGGCGTGTAATTGCCGTTGATGAGGCCAAGATCGATGTTGTCGAAATAGTACCGGACGGTGATCAAGGTTGGCTCGAGAGGCCGCGAAGCCTAACGCTCAAAGAGCGCTCATAACTGGCGGGAACCTATATGAAAAATAATTTTCAGTCTGCACAACGGAAATATGTAATGAACAACTCGTTCTCGCGGCTCGGCCTTTCTGTTGCGGCTCTCTTAATGTCGCCAGCGCTGCTGGCTGCAAGCCTGAACAGTGTGGATGTCGCCGCTCTGCCAGGGGATCGTGTCGAGCTGAAGCTGACTTTCGATGAGCCTATTGCAGCGCCTCGCGGCTACACCATCGAGCAGCCCGCGCGTATTGCCCTTGATTTACCCGGTGTTTCCAATCGTCTGGGTAGCAAAAATCGCGAAATTGGAATGGGTAACGCACGTAGCCTGACTGTTGTCGAGGCCAAGGATCGTACGCGTTTGATTGTCAATCTGACCAATCTCACGCCTTATACCACTCGCGTCGATGGCAACAACCTGTTTGTCGTCGTGGGTGATGGTCCGGTATCTGCTGTTTCGACTCCGGCAGTAGCGAGCCCTGTTGCGGTGGCGCCCGCGCCAGCTGTTCGAGCTGTTGCAGGCGTTCGCGCGGTCAGCGATATTGACTTCCAGCGAGGTGAGCAGGGCGAGGGTAATATCATAATTTCCTTGTCCGACCCAAAAATCAGCCCTGATGTTCAAGAGCAGGGCGGTAAAATTCGTATTGATTTTCCCAAGACTCAATTGCCAGAGTCTCTGCGTGTACGCTTGGATGTAAAGGATTTCGCTACGCCCGTACAGTTCGTTAACGCCAGTGCTTCAGCTGATCGCGCCAGTATTGTCGTCGAGCCAACGGGCCTCTATGACTACCTGGTTTTCCAGGCGGACAATAAGCTGACTATCAGCGTCAAGCCTCTTACCGAAGAGGATGCGGTTCGGCGTAACGCAGACCGCTTTACCTATACCGGTGAAAAGCTTTCTCTGAACTTTCAGGATATTGATGTTCGCTCGGTTCTGCAGCTGATTGCCGATTTCACGGATCTGAATCTGGTTGCCAGTGATACGGTTCGTGGAAACATCACCTTGCGATTGCAGAATGTGCCTTGGGATCAGGCGCTGGATTTGGTGCTCAAGACCAAGGGCCTCGATCAGCGCAAAGTCGGCAATGTGCTGATGGTTGCGCCGGCAGATGAAATCGCTGCCCGTGAGCAGCAGGAATTGGCTGTGCAGAAGCAGGTTGCCGAGTTGGCACCGTTGCGCAAGGACATCATTCAGCTCAATTACGCGAAAGCATCCGATATCGCCAAGCTCTACGAGGAGGGGTCATCGGGCACGTTGAAGGACGATATGCGTGGCTCGGTAATTTTCGATGACCGCACCAACAATCTGATCGTGACCCTTACACAGGAGCGTATCGACGAGCTCCGCCGTATTGTCACCCAACTGGATATCCCGGTTCGTCAGGTGATGATCGAGGCTCGCATTGTTGAAGCGAATGTCGATTATGACAAGTCGCTGGGTGTTCGCTGGGGTGGGAACCTCAGCTCGGGTAACTGGAGTGCGCGAGGCAAGAATGGCAACCTCACTTTGGGTGAGGAAACTGATGGCGTGCAGCAGATCGATATTCCTTTCAATACGCCCTTCGTTGATCTCGGGGCCAGCGGAAGCACTTCTGGTATTGGTATAGGTTTCATCACCAACAATACTGTGCTCGATTTGCAACTCAGCGCTATGGAAAAGTCGGGCTCCGGAGAGGTTGTGTCCCAGCCCAAGGTTGTAACTTCCGACAAGGAAACGGCAAAGATCCTCAAAGGCACTGAAGTGCCTTATCAGGAGGCGAGTTCCAGTGGTGCAACCAGCACTTCTTTCAAAGAAGCTGCTTTGTCGCTCGAGGTGACGCCGCAGATCACGCCTGACAACCGTGTGCTGATGGAGGTCAAGGTTACCAAAGATGCGCCTGACTTTTCTGTTGCTTCCTCCACGGGTGGCATCCCAGCCATCAGTAAGAACGAAGTCAATGCCAAGGTTCTTGTGGCTGATGGTGAGACGATCGTCATCGGCGGTGTGTATTCCAACACCCAGTCTAAGTCAGTCGACAAGGTGCCCTTCTTGGGGGATATCCCCTTTATCGGGCGGGTGTTCAAGCGTGATTTGGTTCAGGATAGAAAGGCGGAATTGCTAGTTTTCCTCACTCCGCGCATCATGAACAACCAAGCCATTGCCGTGAACCGATGACCTAAGTGCGGAATGTAATCCTCGTTGGCCCGATGGGAGCTGGAAAGAGCACCATCGGGCGTTTGCTTGCTAAAGAACTGCGTTTGTCTTTCAAGGACTCCGACAAGGAGATCGAGCAGCGTACCGGTGCCGATATACCCTGGATATTCGATGTCGAGGGTGAGCAGGGCTTTCGTGAGCGGGAGCAGGCGGTGATCGCCGAGCTCTCGATGCAGGACGGTCTTGTGTTGGCCACCGGCGGTGGGGCGGTCATGCGCCCGGAGAATCGCCAGGCTCTGCATGCGGGGGGGCGAGTCGTCTACCTGCACACTTCTGTGGAACAGCAGATCGACCGCACGTCGCGTGATCGCAATCGCCCGTTACTGCGCACGGCCAATCCGTCTCAGGTGCTCAGAGATCTGATGGCCATGCGTGATCCTCTATACCGAGAGGTCGCCGATATCATCATCGAGACGGATGAGCGTCCGCCGCGTATGGTGGTTCAGGAAATTCTCTCGCGTCTGGACGCCTTGTCGCCCCGTTAAAGCGCGGGGCGAACTGCGCTATCCTAGTGGCCTTTTTCTCCTGGGGGCCTCATGCAGACTCTTCACGTTGATCTCGCTGAACGCAGCTATCCCATTTATATCGGTCAGGGGTTGCTGTCTCGCCCTGCACTGCTCACGCAGCACATAGCTGGTCGGCAGGTGGCAATCGTGACCAATGAAACCGTCGCGCCGCTGTATCTGCAAGCGCTGCTGCAGGTGCTCGAAGGCTATAACGTTACCTCTGTGGTGTTACCCGACGGTGAGGCGTTCAAGAACTGGGAAACCTTGCAGCTGATCTTCGATGGCTTGCTGAGCGCTCGACATGATCGCCGCACCACTGTCGTGGCGCTTGGGGGTGGTGTGATTGGTGATATGGCGGGCTTTGCTGCAGCCTGTTATCAGCGTGGTGTCGATTTCATCCAGGTCCCGACGACTCTGCTTTCGCAGGTTGATTCCTCAGTGGGTGGCAAGACTGGGATCAATCATCCGCTGGGCAAAAACATGGTAGGTGCCTTCTACCAGCCCAAAGCCGTTGTGATCGACACGAGCAGTCTTGATACCTTGCCTGTTCGCGAGTTGTCGGCTGGCCTTGCCGAAGTCATCAAGTATGGCCTGATCTGCGATGAGCCCTTCCTGGCATGGCTGGAACAGAATATGCCGGCCTTGCGTGCTCTCGATCAGCAGGCGCTCACCTACGCTATCGAGCAATCCTGTGCGGCCAAGGCGCGTGTCGTCGGTGCTGACGAGCGTGAGTCTGGAGTGCGCGCCACCCTGAATCTGGGGCACACCTTCGGTCATGCCATTGAGACCGAGCAGGGCTATGGTGTTTGGCTGCACGGCGAGGCGGTTGCCGCCGGAACGGTGATGGCGCTGGAAATGTCCTATCGCCTGGGCTGGCTATCGGCAGCGGATCGAGACCGTGGCGTACGCCTGTTGCAGGCGGCCGGGCTGCCAGTGGTGCCGCCGCAAGATATGACGCCTGCGCAATTCCTCGAGCATATGGCAGTGGACAAGAAGGTGCTCGATGGTCAGCTGCGTCTCGTGTTGCTAAAGCGTTTGGGTGAGGCTGTAGTAACTGCCGACTACCCGCGTGAAATTCTCGACGCCACGCTGCGTAACGACTACGCCGCGCTGGCTCAGTCGTCCAACTCTTGAAGAGTGATCCATGACCAGTTTGCATGCTGACGAAGCTTTCCTGGCGCATTACCAGTTCAGCCACGACCCCTTTACGCCGCGAGTGCCTGGCTTCAAGTTCTTCCCGGCGCAACGCAAGCCGGTGCTGGGGCAATTGCATCACCTCGCGCGTTACAGCCAGCTACTGCTGGCTGTGATCGGGCCGCAGGGTAGTGGCAAGACCCTGCTGCGCCAGGCGTTGGTTGCCAGCACCAACAAACAGGCAGTGCAGAGTGTGGTCATTGCTCAGAGCGTGGTTGGTAGCGATGCGCTGCTGCGGCAGGTTGCGCAGGGGCTTTCCGTTGCGAATGCTGACGTGCGTTCGATTCTGGCGCAGGTCGGGCAGCTGGCGTTGGCCGGGCAGGAAGTGTATTTGCTGATCGATGATGCCGATCAGCTGGACGACTCTGCGCTGAAGAGCGTTCTGGCTCTAGCTGCCGGAAACTCCGAAGGGCGGCCTCATGTATTCCTGTTCGCCGAACATGAATTGCTCGATCGTCTTGAGGCGCTGAGTGGTGGCGAGGAGTCCTATCACGCCATCGACTTGCAGCCTTATGGTGAGGATGAAACTCGCGAGTACCTCGCTCAGCGCCTCGAAGGTGCGGGTCAGGGCATCGAGGTGCTGACGGAGGAGCAGATCGAGGACATCCATCAGCGTTCAGGTGGTTGGCCGGGATTGATCAATACCGAAGCGCGAGAGCTTTTGGTTGAGCAGATGTTGGCTCAGCGCTCTGAAGGGCGTAGTGGTGGTTTCTCGTTTGCGCTGCCGAAGAAGCACATGCTTGCTCTGGGTGTTGTTGTGCTGGGGGTGGCCGCTGCTTGGTTGATGCAGGGGCGTGATTCGCGGCCTGCTGAATCACCGGCCGGTGCGTCGGTACCCCTGCAATCTACCGAGGCAGTCGCCGCTGGTGAGGCTGCTGCCGAAGTGCCGGCACCCGCTCAGAAACCTGCTATCGAGTTTGCCGGGAATAGCCAGCCATTGCCGCTGCCGCTGGTTGGTGAATCGCAGACAGTCATTCGCCAGCCGTTGGCTGAGGCTGCGGTTGAGGAGTTGGATGATTTCGAGCCGCCAGCTTCGCCTGCTCCTTCGACAGTTACCACTCCAGCGGCTCCAATCTCTGCTGCACCTGCACCTGCACCTGCACCTGCACCTGCACCGAAGGCGCCCGAGCCAGTTGCGGTAAAGCCACCGGTCTCGGCGCCTGCTCCGTCCCCAGCCCCTGCCAAGCCTGCAGTATCGAGCGCGGCAAGTGGCAATTGGTATGCGCAACAGCCTGCCTCGCGGTTCGCTCTGCAGGTCGCGGGGTCGCGCTCTGAGGCCAATATCCAGGCGCTGGTTCGTGAAGGTGGTAGTGAATATCGCTACTTCAAGAAGATCCACCAGGGCCAGCCGTTGTACGTGCTGACCTATGGTAGTTTCGCCAGTCGCGATGCAGCGCAGGCTGCGGTGAAGTCCCTGCCTGCCAAGCTTCAGGCGGGCAAGCCTTGGCCGCGAACGCTGGGTAGTATCCAGCAGGAGATGAGCCGCTAGTCGCCTCCCTGGCGCACGCTTCCCTCGGCTGTCTTGAGGTTTAGCGCTTTGTCGAGTGTCATGTCGGGCGATTCGGCATGGCATTCGCAATGATTCGGTTCCTTATATTCAGGCGACATTCCTGTGCATAGGGATGCGATGGCGCGCCCTGTTTTGGTGCTCCAAGTGCACCTTGAAATACGTAATGCTCGAAAATGGTGCGTCAATAGCACTTGGTTGCAATCTTATCCTTCGTTTTGGCGGCATTAGCTTTCAAAAAGGCGACATAAAAATTGTGAGGCTCAGGGTGGCTATGTACAATGCCCTCCCCCTTTTGCCCGCGAAAGGCTGGCCCGTGTCCGCTGCTCAGGGGCCAAGTGATTGAATTAGAAAGTAAATTGCCTGACACAAAGGCAACCTGGTGAGAGTTCCCCCTATGAAAGCAGGTTTGTTCCGTCCTGATGAGTTCAAGGATAACTGCGGCTTCGGCTTGATCGCCCATATGCAAGGTGAGCCTAGTCATCACCTGCTCAAGACCGCTATTGAGGCCCTCACCTGCATGACCCACCGCGGCGGTATCAACGCCGACGGCAAGACCGGTGATGGCTGTGGCCTGCTGATCCAGAAGCCCGATCAATTCCTGCGCGCGATCGCCCAGGAGCAATTCGGCGTCGAATTGCCTGCGCAATATGCCGTGGGCATGGTGTTCTTCAATCAGGATTCGGCCAAGGCCGAGACTGCGCGCGAGAACATGAACCGCGAAATCCTCGCGGCCGGCCTGCAACTGGTGGGCTGGCGCAAGGTGCCGATCGACACCAGCGTTCTCGGCCAGCTGGCACTGGAGCGCCTGCCGCAGATCGAGCAGGTGTTCATCGGCGGCGAAGGTCTGAGCGACCAGGAGTTCGCCATCAAGCTGTTCAGCGCCCGTCGTCGTTCCTCGGTGGCCAATGCCGACGACAGCGATCACTACATCTGCAGCTTCTCGCACAAGACCATCATCTACAAAGGTCTGATGATGCCGGCGGATCTGCAGCAGTTCTACCCGGACCTGGGTGACGAGCGCCTGCAGACCGCCATCGCGGTCTTCCACCAGCGTTTCTCCACTAACACCCTGCCGAAGTGGCCGCTGGCGCAGCCGTTCCGCTATCTTGCGCACAACGGCGAGATCAACACCATCACCGGCAACCGCAACTGGGCGCAGGCTCGTCGCACCAAGTTCGCCAACGAGCAGATTCCCGATCTCGACGAACTGGGCCCGCTGGTCAACCGCGTCGGTTCCGACTCCTCGAGCATGGATAACATGCTCGAACTGATGGTCACCGGTGGTATCGATCTGTTCCGTGGCCTGCGCATGATCATTCCGCCGGCCTGGCAGAACGTCGAGACCATGGACGCCGACCTGCGCGCGTTCTACGAATACAACTCCATGCACATGGAGCCCTGGGATGGTCCGGCCGGCGTGGTACTGACCGATGGTCGCCATGCCGTGTGCCTGCTCGACCGTAACGGTCTGCGCCCGGCGCGCTGGGTCACCACCAAGAACGGCTACATCACCCTGGCGTCGGAAATCGGCGTGTGGGATTACCAGCCTGAGGACGTCATCGCCAAGGGGCGTGTCGGCCCGGGGCAGATCCTCGCCGTCGATACCGAGACCGGCCAGGTGCTGGACACCGAGTCCATCGACAGCCGCCTGAAGTCGCGCCACCCCTACAAACTGTGGCTGCGCAAGCATGCTCAGCGCATCAAGGCGACGCTGGAAGACCGCGACCATGGTTCTGCCTTCTACGACCCGGATCAGCTCAAGCAGTACATGAAGATGTTCCAGGTCACCTTCGAGGAGCGTGACCAGGTGCTGCGCCCGCTCGGTGAGCAGGGCCAGGAAGCCGTCGGCTCCATGGGGGATGACACGCCGATGGCGGTGCTCAGCCAGCGCGTACGTTCGCCCTACGATTACTTCCGCCAGCAGTTCGCGCAGGTCACCAACCCGCCGATCGACCCGCTGCGCGAAGCGATCGTCATGTCCCTGGAGATCTGCCTGGGCGCCGAGCGCAACATCTTCAGCGAGTCGCCGGAGCACGCTACCCGCGTGATCCTCAGCAGCCCAGTGATCTCGCCGGCCAAGTGGCGCGCGCTGATGAACCTGGATCGCCCAGGTTTCGACCGTCATGTCATCGACATGAACTACGACGAGTCGCTGGGTCTGGAAGCTGCCGTGCGCAACATGGCCGACCAGGCCGAGGAAGCCGTGCGTGCCGGCAAGGTGCTGCTGGTGCTGACCGACCGTCACATCGCTCCTGGCAAGCTGCCGGCGCATGCTGCGCTGGTCACTGGTGCCGTGCATCACCGCCTGACCGAGAAAGGTCTGCGCTGCGACTGCAACATCCTGGTGGAAACCGCCACCGCGCGTGATCCGCACCACTACGCCGTGCTGCTGGGCTTCGGGGCCTCGGCGGTCTACCCGTTCCTGGCTTATGAAGTGCTGGGCGACCTGATCCGCACCGGCGAAGTGCTGGGCGATCTGTACGAAGTCTTCAAGTACTACCGCAAGGGCATCTCCAAGGGCCTGCTGAAGATCCTGTCGAAGATGGGTATCTCCACGGTCGCGTCCTATCGCGGTGCGCAACTGTTCGAGGCGGTCGGCCTGGCCGACGAAGTCACCGAACTGTGCTTCCGGGGTGTGGCCAGCCGCATCCAGGGCGCGCGTTTCGTCGATATCGAAAGCGAGCAGAAGCTGCTGTCCCAGGAGGCCTGGAACAACCGTAAGTCGATCCAGCAGGGCGGCCTGCTCAAGTTCGTCTACGGTGGCGAATACCACGCCTACAACCCGGACGTGGTGCGCACGCTGCAGGACGCGGTGCAGCAAGGCAACTACGAGAAGTACAAGGAATACTCGAAGCTGGTCGACACCCGTCCGGTGTCGATGATCCGCGATCTGCTCAAGGTCAAGGAATCCACTGCGCCGATTAGCCTCGACGAAGTCGAGCCGCTGCAGTCGATCTTCAAGCGCTTCGACGCCGCCGGCATCTCCCTCGGCGCGCTGTCGCCGGAGGCGCACGAGGCGCTGGCCGAGGCGATGAACCGCCTGGGTGGTCGCTCCAACTCCGGTGAGGGCGGCGAAGACCCGGCCCGCTACGGCACCATCAAGAGCTCGAAGATCAAGCAGGTGGCCACCGGCCGCTTTGGCGTGACCCCGGAATACCTGGTCAACGCCGAAGTGCTGCAGATCAAGGTGGCCCAGGGCGCCAAGCCCGGTGAGGGCGGCCAGCTGCCGGGTGGCAAGGTCAACGGCCTGATCGCGCGTCTGCGTTATGCGGTGCCGGGCGTGACCCTGATCTCGCCACCGCCGCACCACGACATCTATTCGATCGAAGACCTGGCGCAGCTGATCTATGACCTCAAGCAGGTCAACCCGAAGGCGCTGGTGTCGGTCAAGCTGGTGGCGGAAGCCGGTGTCGGCACCATCGCTGCCGGTGTGGCCAAGGCCTATGCCGACCTGATCACCATTTCCGGCTACGACGGCGGTACCGGCGCATCGCCGCTGACCTCCATCCGCTATGCCGGTGCGCCTTGGGAGCTGGGCCTGGCCGAGACCCATCAGACCCTGCGCGGCAACGACCTGCGCGGCAAGGTGCGGGTACAGACTGACGGTGGTCTGAAGACCGGCCTCGATGTGATCAAGGCAGCCATCCTCGGTGCCGAGAGCTTCGGCTTCGGCACCGCGCCGATGGTGGCCCTAGGCTGCAAATACCTGCGCATCTGCCACCTGAACAACTGCGCCACCGGCGTGGCCACGCAGAACGACAAGCTGCGCAAGGATCACTTCATCGGCACCGTCGAGATGGTGATGAACTTCTTCACCTATGTCGCCGAGGAAACCCGCGAGTGGCTGGCCAAGCTGGGCGTGCGCAGCCTGGAAGAACTGATCGGGCGTACCGACCTGCTCGAAGTGCTGCCGGGCGAAACCGCCAAGCAGGGCAACCTGGATCTGTCGCCGCTGCTGGCCAGCGCGCATATCCCGGCTGACAAGCCGCAGTTCTGCCAGGTGCCGAAGAACCCACCGTTCGACGAAGGCCTGCTGGCCGAGAAGATGGTGGAAATGGCCAAGGACGCCATCGCCAACAAAACCGGTGGTGAGTTCGAGCTGAACATCGGCAACTGCGACCGCTCCATCGGTGCGCGTATTTCCGGTGAGATCGCCCGCGTGCATGGTAACCAGGGCATGAATGACGCGCCGATCACCTTCCGCTTCAAGGGCACTGCCGGGCAGAGCTTTGGCGTGTGGAACGCTGGTGGTCTGCACCTGCGCCTGGAAGGCGACGCCAACGACTACGTCGGCAAGGGCATGACCGCAGGCAAGATCGTCATCACCCCGCCTGCCGGCAGCCCGTTCGCCACCGAGGACAGCGCCATCATCGGCAACACCTGTCTGTACGGCGCCACTGGCGGCAAGCTGTTCGCAACCGGCACCGCAGGTGAGCGTTTCGCCGTGCGTAACTCCGGTGCCCATGCCGTGGTGGAAGGTACTGGCGACCACTGCTGCGAGTACATGACCGGCGGTTTCGTCTGCGTACTGGGCAAGACCGGCTACAACTTCGGCTCGGGCATGACCGGCGGCTTCGCCTACGTGCTCGACCTGGACAACGGCTTTTACGACCGCGTCAACCACGAGCTTGTGGAAATCCAACGCATCAACAATGAAGCGATGGAGGCTTACCGCAGCCACCTGGAAAGCGTGCTGGCCGAGTATGTCGAGGAAACCGGTAGCGAGTGGGGCCAGAACCTGCTGGAAAACCTGGACGATTACCTGCGCAAGTTCTGGCTGGTGAAACCGAAAGCGGCCAGTCTGAAGTCGCTGCTGTCCAGCACCCGTGCCAACCCGCAATAAGAATGCGCCTGAAGTGGTTTGATGAGGTAATGCAATGACTGAACGTCTGAATAACGACTTCCAGTTCATCGAAGTCGGGCGCAAAGACCCGAAGAAGAAACTGCTGCGTCAGCGCAAGAAGGAATTCGTCGAGATCTACGACAACTTCAAGCCGGCGCAAGCTGCAGACCAGGCGCATCGCTGCCTGGGCTGCGGCAACCCGTATTGCGAGTGGAAGTGCCCGGTGCACAACTTCATTCCGAACTGGCTGAAGCTGGTCTCGGAAGGCAACATCCTGGCCGCCGCCGAGCTCTCGCACCAGACCAATACCCTGCCGGAAGTCTGCGGCCGCGTATGCCCGCAGGATCGCCTCTGCGAGGGTGCCTGCACCCTCAATGACGGTTTCGGCGCGGTGACCATCGGTTCGGTGGAGAAGTACATCACAGACACCGCCTTCGCCATGGGCTGGCGCCCGGACATGTCCAAGGTCAAGCCGACCGGCAAGCGTGTCGCAGTGATCGGTGCTGGCCCGGCCGGCCTGGGCTGCGCTGACGTGCTGGTGCGCAATGGCGTGACCCCGGTGGTGTTCGACAAGAACCCGGAAATCGGTGGCCTGCTGACCTTCGGCATTCCCGAGTTCAAGCTGGAAAAGACCGTGCTCAGCCGCCGCCGTGAAGTCTTCACCGGCATGGGCATCGAGTTCCGCCTGAACACCGAGATCGGCAAGGACGTGACCATGCAGCAACTGCTGGATGAGTACGATGCCGTCTTCATGGGTATGGGCACCTACACCTACATGAAGGGCGGCTTCCCGGGTGAAGACCTGCCGGGCGTCTATGACGCGCTGGACTTCCTCATCGCCAACGTCAACCGCAACCTCGGTTTCGAGAAGGCGCCGGAAGACTTCATCGACATGAAGGGCAAGCGCGTCGTGGTGCTGGGCGGTGGTGACACCGCGATGGACTGCAACCGCACCTCGATCCGTCAGGGCGCCAAGGCCGTGACCTGCGCCTACCGTCGTGACGAAGAAAACATGCCGGGCTCGCGCAAGGAAGTGAAGAACGCCAAGGAAGAGGGCGTGAAGTTCCTCTTCAACCGCCAACCCATCGCCATCGTCGGCGACGGCAAGGTGGAAGGCATCAAGGTGGTCGAGACCCGTCTCGGTGAGCCGGATGCCCGTGGCCGCCGCAGCCCCGAGCCGATCCCCGGTTCTGAGGAAGTCATCCCGGCGGAAGCCGTGCTGATCGCCTTCGGCTTCCGTCCGAGCCCGGCGCCCTGGTTCGAACAGTTCGAGATCCAGACTGACAGCCAGGGCCGCGTCGTTGCGCCCGAGCAGTCGCAGTTCAAGCACCAGACCAGCAACCCGAAGATTTTCGCCGGTGGCGACATGGTGCGCGGTTCCGATCTGGTGGTGACGGCGATCTTCGAAGGCCGCAACGCCGCCGAAGGCATCCTGGATTACCTGAACGTCTGATTTCGTCAGGTTGCGTACGAGGCCGGCTTGATGCCGGCCTCGTCGTATCTGCCCCTTTGCTGACCTGAGGCAATGGGCCGCAGGGTTATCGGCGGTAGGCTGTCTCCAGTGCTTTTATCGAGGAGATTGCCATGCTTACCACCGCCATTTTCCCATCCCGCTATGTGCAGGGGCGCAATGCGCTCGAACAGTTGGGCAGCGAGCTGGCGCGTTTCGGCAGCACGGCGCTGGCCTTGCTCGATCCCTTCGCCGACGACCATCTGGGCGCTGTTGTGGCCAGTGCCTGCGCAGGGCAGATCGACTGCCAGCGCGTGCGCTTTGCCGGAGAATGCTGCGATGAAGAGATCGCCCGGCTGCTGGCCATGGCGTGCGAAAGCAAGCCACAGGTTGTGCTGGGAATGGGTGGCGGCAAGGCCTTGGATACTGCCAAAGCGCTGGCTTACGAGCTGGGCGTACCGGTGGCGATTGTGCCTACTCTGGCTTCCAGCGATGCGCCGTGCAGTGCGCTGTCGGTGATCTATACCGCGTCCGGTGAGTTCAAACGCTACCTGGTGCTGCCGCGCAACCCGGATCTGGTGCTGGTCGACAGTCAGGTGATCGCCCAGGCGCCGGCGCGCTTTCTCGTTTCCGGGATGGGCGATGCCCTGGCCACCTGGTTCGAGGCCGAGGACTGCCGCATTCGCGGCGCCGCCAACATGACCGGGCGACCTGGCCCGCGTACCGCCCATGCGCTGGCGCGGTTCTGCTACGACACCCTGCTGCAGTACGGGCCGCTGGCGCTGCAGGCTTGCCGGCAACAGGTGGTGACGCCGGCGCTGGAGCATGTCATCGAGGCCAACACGCTGCTCTCCGGGCTGGGCTTCGAAAGCGGCGGCCTGGCTGCGGCGCATGCCATTCACAACGGCTTCACCGCGCTGCCTGAAACCCATCACTACTGGCATGGCGAGAAGGTCGCCTTCGGTGTGCTGAGCATGCTGATGCTGCGCGACAGCGAGCCGGCGTTGATCGACGAGGTATACGACTTCTGCATCGCCATCGGTCTGCCGGTGACCCTGGCCGATATCGGCCTGCAGGATGTCAGCGACGAAGCGTTGCTGCGCGCCGCGGAGCTGGCCTGTGCGCCGGGCGAGAGTATCCACAACGAGCCGTTCCCGGTGGATGCCCGCAGTGTACTGGCGGCCATGCGCACGGCCGACGCCGAAGGGCGCCGGCGTAAGGTCGCCTAGCCACATCTGTATCCCCTGAACCTGCGGCACGGCGTCCTACGCCGTGCCTTTTGTTGTCTGCTCTGCGACAATACGCACAATTTTTGTTCACTGTTTTCTGCTCGGAACCGCCATGACCGCTCTGAAGAACGACCGCTTCCTCCGCGCCCTGCTCAAGCAACCTGTGGACGTCACACCTGTCTGGATGATGCGCCAGGCTGGCCGTTATCTGCCGGAGTACCGCGCGACCCGAGCCAAGGCCGGCGATTTCGTCAGCCTGATGAAGAACCCGGAGCTGGCTTGCGAGGTCACCATCCAGCCCCTGGATCGCTACCCGCAGTTGGACGCGGCGATTCTGTTCTCCGACATCCTGACCATTCCCGATGCCATGGGCCAGGGCCTGTACTTCGAGACGGGCGAAGGCCCGCGTTTCAAGAAGGTAGTCAGCAGCCTGGCCGATATCGAGGCACTGCCCGTGCCGGACCCGGAGAAGGATCTGGGCTACGTGATGGACGCCGTGCGCACCATCCGTCGTGAGCTCAATGGCCGCGTGCCGCTGATCGGCTTCTCCGGCAGCCCGTGGACGCTGGCCACTTACATGGTCGAAGGCGGCTCGTCGAAGGACTTCCGCAAGACCAAGGCCATGCTCTACGACAACCCGCAAGCCCTGCACGCGCTTCTCGATAAGCTGGCGCAGTCGGTCACGACTTATCTCAACGGGCAGATCCTGGCCGGTGCGCAGGCGGTACAGATCTTCGATTCCTGGGGCGGCGCGCTGTCGGCAGCGGCCTATCAGGAGTTCTCCCTGGCCTACATGAAGAAGATCGTCGATGGTCTGATCCGCGAGCACGACGGGCGTCGTGTGCCGGTGATCCTGTTCACCAAGGGCGGCGGTCTGTGGCTCGAGTCCCTGGCTGACACCGGCGCCGAAGCGCTGGGGCTGGACTGGACGTGCGACATCGGCAGCGCCCGCGCCCGTGTCGGTGCCAAGGTTGCCTTGCAAGGCAACATGGACCCGGCGGTGCTCTACGCCAAGCCGGCGGCGATTCGTGCCGAGGTGGCGCGCATCCTGGCCGCCTATGGTGCCGGTAGCGGCCACGTGTTCAACCTTGGCCACGGCATCACTCCGGAGGTCGACCCGGCCCACGCTGGCGCCTTTTTCGAGGCCGTGCACGAGCTGTCCGCGCAGTATCACCAGTAAGTCGATGCCGGGCGGTCAGGCCTGTTTGCCTGGCCGCTAGCGATCACCGTTGCGAGGTGCTGCCGGCGCCACGCGTTCCTTTTTCTTGCGCGGATGAATCAGGCGCACGCTGATCACGCTTTCCGTCGTGCCATGCTCGAACAGGCTGTCGCCGGGTGTGGGTTTGCCGCCGAATAGCGACGGATTGCCGGAAAAACCGACCGGCTCGAGCGGAATGCCACGAGGGCTAAAATCCAGCTTGCCGTTACCGTTGTTGTCCTGGAACACCTGCACGGCATAGCGGCCGGGGGGAAGGTCGCTCAGGCGCAGCGGTGTTTCTGCGCTGTGCAGTTCGCGCAGGCTTGGCTGCCAGTCCTGCTGGTCTGCTGGCACCAGCGCCAGGTACAGGTTTGCCTGATCCTGTATGCCTTCCACCTCGATCAGCAGGTCGCCTGCCTGGATCGACTGGCAAGCGAGTAGCGGAACCAATAGGCAAAGTTGGCACAGGCGGGTTACGGTTTGAAGAATTCTCTGTGGCATAATTTGCACATTTTGCAGGGAATGCGCCGCGAATGCGTCATGTTTTAGTCGTCCACTTTTCTCAGACTGGCCAATTAGACCGCTTGGCGCAATCGGTCTGTGCGCCGTTGCGCGAGTGCGACGGCATCGAAGTGGATTTCCTTACGCTGCAACCTGCCCAGCCTTTCCCCTTTCCCTGGCCCTTTCTCGGTTTCTTTCGCATCTTCCCGGAAACCGTGCTGATGAAGCCGCAGCCGTTGCTGCCGCTGGCTGTGGACGCCGACAAGCGCTACGACCTGGTGATTCTGGCCTATCAGGTCTGGTTCCTCTCGCCCTCGTTGCCCTGCACCAGCTTTCTCGCCTCGCCCGAGGCCGCCCGTCTGCTGAAGGACACGCCGGTGGTCACGCTGATCGGTTGCCGCAACATGTGGCTGATGGCGCAGGAGAAGGTCAAGGCGCGCCTGCAGACGCTGGGCGCGAAGCTGGTGGACAACGTCGTGCTGACCGATGCCTGCGGTACGGCGGCGAGCTTCCTGGCCACGCCGCTGTGGATGTTCACCGGCCGGCAGAAGCCCTATAGCTGGGTACCGCGCGCGGGTATCGACGAGCGGGAATTGGCGGCAGCCAGTCGTTTCGGCGACGCTATGACGCGTCGGCTACTCGCTGACCAACAGCCCATCGAGACACCGATGCTCGCTGGCTTGGGCGCGGTGAAAGTGGATGAAAAACTGATCGCCAGTGAAAAGGTCGGCAACCGTAGCTTCACCCTGTGGAGCCGACTGCTCTCGGCGCTTGGCCCGCAGCAGAGTCGCCGGCGCGGTGCCGGGCTGGTGCTGTATATCGTGTTTCTGATTTGCCTGATCCTGACCGTGGTGCCGATCACGGCGGTGTTGAAAAAATTGCTGGCGCCGCTGTTCAAGGGGCGTATCCAGAGAGAGAAGGCCTACTTTGCCGGCCCATCCGGCGAGTGAAGTGACCCCGAGGTAAGACCGTGGTAACCCCTGTATTCATCAACCGCATCAGCGCCTGCCTGCCGCACGAGCCCGTGGATAACGAGCAGATGGAAGCACGCCTGGGCATGGTCGGCGGCAAGCCGTCGCGTGCGCGCAAGCTGGTGCTGCGCCGCAACGGCATCGTGCAGCGTCACTATGTCATCGATCCGGCGACCGGCGAGCCGAGCATGAGCAATGCGCAGCTGAGTGCCGAAGCGATACGCGGCTTGCAGGGCGAGGGTTTCGAACTGAACCAGCTCGATTGCCTGGTGGCCAGCACCTCGTCGCCGGATCAAGTGATGCCGGGGCACGCCGTAATGGTGCACGGCGAGCTGGGCAACCCGTCCTGCGAGGTGGCGACCACGGCCGGTATCTGCCTGTGCGGGATGACTGCGCTGAAATACGCCTGGATGAGCGTGGCCAGTGGCGAGAGCCGCACGGCCGTGGCTTGTGGCTCGGAGGTCGCCTCGACCCTGATGCAGGCGCGCAACTTCAACGCCGAATACGAAAGCCGCGTCGACGAGCTGGAAAAGCACCCGGAGATCGCCTTCGAGAAGGATTTCCTGCGCTGGATGCTTTCCGATGGTGCTGGCGCCGTTCTGTTGCAGGATCGCCCGAATCAGAGCGGCCTGAGCCTGCGCATCGACTGGCTGGATATCTACTCCTTCGCCGATCAGATGCCGCCCTGCATGTACGCCGGTGCCGACATGCAGGACGATACGCTGCGTGGCTGGAGCCGTTACGACGCCGACGACCGCGCGAAGCAGTCGGTGATGGCGATCAAGCAGAACGTCAAACTGCTCAACGAGAACATCGTCAAATACACCGTGGAAGAGGCGCTGCGGCGCATCATGGCACGCCGCGAGTTGCGCGTGGCGGACATCGACTGGTTCCTGCCGCACTACTCCTCGGAGTTCTTCCGCGAGCCGCTGGCCGTGGGCCTGGCCAATGTCGACCTGCCGATCCCGATGGAGCGCTGGTTCACCAACCTGACCAGCAAGGGCAATACCGGCGCGGCGTCGATCTTCATCATCCTCGAAGAACTGTTCAATGGTGGTCGCTTGCGCAGCGGCCAGCGGCTGCTCTGCTACGTGCCCGAAAGCGGGCGTTTCTCCAGTGCATTCATGCACCTGACGGTGGTTGGCGATGAAGCTTGATGAAGTTCCGCAGGATCACAGCTCCACCTATGGCGGCCATAGCAAGCTGGTTTACGCAGTGGATGCCAGCGGCCATTACCAGGGGACCCAGAGCGATGGCTGGGAGCCGGAGTCCTATTCCACTTTGCTCGCTGTCGCCGAGCTCGAGGCCCAGGAGGCCGAAGCCCTGGCGCTCTGGCAGTGTGGCGAGCTGTCGCCGCTCAAGTGCCTGATGTACCGCTACCGCATGGACGAGCCGGCGCTGTCGCAGATCACCGGCCTGTGGCAGTGGCGGGTGCGCCGGCACTTTCGTCCGGAAATCTATCGCCGCCTGAGCGCCTCCATGCTGGCGCGCTACGCCGAAGCCTTCGGCCTGACCGTCGACGAGCTGCGTCGCTACCAGAGAGAGTTGCCATGACCGCGTTCGAACACCGCCAGAGCGCCCACTGCGAAAGTGGCGTCATGGCCAGCCTGCTGACCCACGCCGGTCTGCCAATGAGCGAGCCGATGGCCTTCGGCCTGGCATCGGGTCTGGCCTTCGCCTACCTGCCTATCGTCAAACTGGGTGGCATGCCGCTGATTGCCTACCGCATGCCGCCGCGCCACTTGATCAAGACCCTGAGCAAACGCCTCGGCGTGCGCCTGACCTGCCGTACCTTTTCCAACCCCGAGCAGGGCCGCACGGCACTGGATGCGGCGCTGGATCGCGGGCGCCTGGCAGGGCTGCAGAGTTCGGTGTTCTGGCTGCCGTATTTCCCGCCGGAGATGCGCTTTCACTTCAATGCGCACAACATGCTGGCCTACGGCCGCGACGGCGACGAGTACCTGCTCAGCGACCCGGTGTTCGAGGCGCCCGTGCGTTGCGCCAGTGCCGACCTGCAGAAGGCGCGCTTCGCCAAGGGTGCGCTGGCGGCCAAGGGCCTGATGTACTACCTCGACGACGTGTCGCCGGACCAGGATTGGGAGCGTCTGATCCGCCAGAGCGTGCTGTCCACCTCACGCATCCTCGATGGCATGCCACTGCCGTGGATTGGTATTCGTGGCATCCAGCACCTGGCCAAATGCGTCGAGTCGCTGGACCCGGCGCAGGCCAAGTACAACCGCCTGTACCTCACCCATATCGTGCGCATGCAGGAAGAAATCGGTACCGGCGGTGCGGGTTTTCGTTTCATGTATGCCAGCTTCCTGCAGGAGGCCGGCGAGAAGATCGGCGATGCCAGCCTGCAGGAGGCTTCGGTACGGCTCACCGCCGTGGGCGATGATTGGCGCCAGTTTGCCTCGGCCTGTGTGCGCGCCAGCCGCAGCAAGGGCGAGGCGCCGGACTTCCGGCCAATCGCCGATATGCTCCGCGGTGTCGCCGGGCAGGAGCGGGTGTTGATGAAAGAGCTGGGCGCCTGGGCCAAGCGCAAGGGCTGAGGTTGGTTGCGGTGGGCTGAAGTCCACCCTACGGAGGTGCATCTCAGTTGTAGGATGGGCTTTAGCCCACCAACGACATCAACAAGCCTGTAGGTGTAGGACTTCGATGCCTACCGTCAGCTCGGCAAAGTCCTGTGCTTTCGTGGGGGCCTCGACCAATACCGCCTGCGCCTGGAAATCCCCGTCTTCGTCGATTACCACCAGCAACGCCTGGTTGATGGCGCCATCGGCCAGATCCAAGGCGGCCAGCATCTGTAGCTGTTTCCACACATTGGCCCCGGCACCGATAAACAGGTTCGGCCCTTCCAGTCCCAATTGGGCGGCGACGTGGAAGCCTGCCGCATTGCTGACGCTATTGACGAATTCGAAGGGCTTGGGCTGGCGCTGATGCACGCACACCGCATCGAGCAGCGCACCCATGGTGGCGCGGGCCGGGTGGCGTGAGGCCAGATAGAGGCCGCAATCGCTAAGCAAATGCGCCTTGAGTGGCGCGCTGCACAGCAGTGCTTGCAGGATCATGCGATCAATGCGCCGTGGCGGGGCTGCCAGCCACTGGCCCAGGGCGGCCTTGAGATCCTTGTCGGAGCAGCTCGCTTCTCCGCGCACGCTGCAGGCGGCGATAACCGGTTTCATGCTTGGGCTGCCGTGCAGCGCTGCAGTATCAGGCTGGCATTGTTACCACCGAAACCGAAGAAGTTGGCCAGCAGCAGGCTGTCCGCTGCCACGCAGGTTGGCTCTGCGCTGAGCGGCAGCAGGGCTTCGGCTGCATAGTCCAGGCCTGGCAGGTTGGCGAGGTTCCCCATCATCAGCAGGGTCTCGCTGAGGCCGCAGGCCCCCAGGGTATGGCCGAGCCAGGGTTTGAGCACGCACAACGGTGGCAACGCGTCGCCGAACAGCAGGCGCACGCCATTGCTCTCGGCACGGTCGTTGGCACCAGTGGCGGTGCCGTGCAGTTTCACTAGGCCGATCTGCCCGGCGTCGACGCCAGCGCTACGCAGGGCCTCGCGCATCACCCAGTTGATATGGCTGCCGTCTTCGCGGGTGGTGGTCAGGTTGCTGGTGTCACAGGCGCTGAAGCCGCCGAGCAGCTTAGCCAGGGGCGCCGTACCCGGTTCGCGCGAGAGCAGGGTAGCGGCATAGGCCTCACCGAGAATCAGGCCATCGCGCTCCGGATGGAAGGGGCGGTAGGCGCCGCTCGGGCTGGTCAGGTCGAGGGCGCCGAAGCCTTGCTGGGCGATGGCGCTGGGCGTCTCGAAGGCCAGTACCAGCGCACGTTCGTAGAGGCCGGCGGCGAGCATTCGTGCGCCGTACAGCAGGCCGTTGGCGGCGCTGGTACAGGCGGTATTGAGGGTGAAGGCATCGGCGAAACCCCAGCGTTGGCGCAGGTCTTCGGCCAGCAGGTCGAGTGAGGTCGAATGTTCTGGGCGAAAGCCGCCTTCTGCGGCGATCAGTTGTTCGAGGTCGTCGATATCCAGGCTGGTGCTGGCGATGATCAACAGGAAGTCATCCAGCGCACCTGGCTGTTCGCCCAGGGTCTCGCCGAGCAGTCGGTCGCAGCGCTGCTGGCGGCTTTCACCGCTGCGGCTTACGGCCAGGTAGGGGCGCGGTTGCTGCAGTTCATGCAGCTGGAACGAGCTCGGCACAGGCAGTTGGCCGGCTTGCAGGGCTGCGCTGGCGGCGTGCAGGTCGGTGCCAAGGGCACTGTGCAGGGCGCCGCGCTGGAGATAGATGGGCGTCACTTTTTCTGCCTGATGAAGGCCGCGATGCTGGCGATGCTGTTGAGAATACGCCGTCCGTCCTTGGCCCCTTCGATGCGCACGCCATAGTGCTGCTGCAGTGCCAGGGAGACCTGCAGGGCATCGAGGCTGTCCATGGCGATGCGGCTCTGCTGACCGAATAACGGCTCGTCATCGGCGATGCTCTGCCAGTCGATGTCGTCTTCCTTGTCGCATTCACGGATCAGCAATTGCTTGAGTTCTTGTTCTAGTAATGTGTCGTCCATTGCGTTTGCTGCACTCGTCTGCGGAACAGGTAAAGCCCGCCGCCGCCCAGCACCAGGGCGAACAGCAGAAGGCGGGCACAGTCAGGGGCGATGTCGGCAAGCGTTCCCTGGCCCACCAGCAGGGTCAGGAAGGCGTCCAGCGCCCAGCTCATCGGCGAGATTTCCGCCAGTTGGCTCATGGCCTCGGGCATCACGCTCTTGGGCACCATGATGCCGCCGATGGCGGCGAGGATGATATTGAGACCGCCGCCGAGCAGCAACGCCTGCTCGCCGCTACGTGCCAACGAGGCCAGCAGCAGGCCCAGGCTGCAGGCGGCCAGGCTCAGGCTCAGTGCCAGCAGCGCGTAGGCCAGTGGCGAGCCCGGCAGGCTCAGGCCGCTCAAGCCGAGCAGCGGTAGCAGGTATACGCCGATGGCCAGCAACAGGGCGAACTGCAGCAGGTTGATCGCCAGATAAGGCAGCAGTTTGCTCAGCACCAGGATGCTGGGGCTCAGGCCCAGTGCGCGAAAGCGCAGCAGGGCGCCGCTCTGCTGTTCACGCTGGAAGCCGCCAGCCATCGGCAGGGCGACGAAGAACATGCCGAAGATCAGCCAGGCCGGCACGCTCAACTGGCTTGCGTTGGCCTTGCCGCTGAGCTCGCCGCTGGCCAGCATCTGTTGTTCGCTGATCTCGCTCTGGGTGCGCTGGCTGATCAGTTGCCAGCGTTGTTCGGTGCTCATGCCCTCATCTAGCGCGTCGCTGTCTTCCAGGTAGGCCAGCAGGCGAGTCTGCGCCAGGGCGATGTTCAGCGCTGCGCGCAGGCGTTGGCGTGTCTGGCCATCGGTGCGTGGAGGAAAGCTCAGCGTGGGGCCGATATGAGGCGTTTCCAGCAAGGTCTCGGAAAAGCGCCTGGCCAGGCTGATGCGTGGCAAGGGTTCTTCGCTGCTGGCGAGAAGGTGGCTGCCCGGCAACTGTTCCTGCAGCGCATGCTGGAAGAAAGCGCTAGCTTCGCTACCTTGCTCGATCTCCAGCACCAGGCTCAAGGGCGGCGGCTGGTCACGCAGGTAGTTGGATAGTGCGGCGGCCATCAGCACGAGAAACAGGATCGGCATGATGAACAGCACCGCCAGCGCATGCGGGTCGCGCAGCAGTAGCAGGCATTCCTTGCGCACCAGCGCCAGCAACGGGCTCACAGGCGGCCTCCGTTGAGGCTCAGGTAGAGCTGCTCCAGCGATGGCCGGCCAAAGCGCAGCAGGCTCGGTGGAGTAGGCTGCGCGGCGAGGAACTGGGTGATCGCCAGCAGTTGCTGGCTGTCCAGATTGCCGATGCGCAGGCCGTCGGGCAGCGTCTCGGCGCTCAGTTGCAGCTGATCGAGCAGCTCCTGAAAACCGGCGGGAACCTGCTCCGGCCATTCCAGCAGCAGGCCGTGGCCGCCATCGAGCAGTTGCTGTTTGTCGACATCGAGGCGCACCTTGCCTTCATGCAGCAGCAGGATGCGCCCAGCCACACGCTCGACCTCGTCCAGATAGTGGCTGGTGTAGATCACCCCATGCCCTTCGGCGGCGAGCCGCTCGACGGCATCGAGCAGCATTTGCCGGCTGGCGGCATCGACGCCGACAGTGGCTTCATCGAACAGGTACAGGCGTGCGGGCTGGAGCAGGCCGATGGCGAAGTTCAGGCGGCGCTGCTCGCCACCGGACAGGCGTGCTGCGCGGCGTTGCAGTTTGTCTTCCAGAGCGCTGCTGGCAATGCTCAACTCCAGCCGCTGGCGGCGCTGAGCACCGTGCAGACGGTAGAGGTCGGCGAACAGCGCTAGGTTCTCGGCCACCGTGAGTTCGGCGTAGAAGGCCAATTGCTGGGGCACCAGGCCCAGGCTGCGCGGGCCGTGCCAGCGGATTTCACCCTGCTGCAGGGCCAGCGTATCGCTGAGCAGGGCCAGTAGCGTGGTCTTGCCCGCGCCGTTACTGCCGAGCAGGCCCAGGCACTGGCCTTCCTTCAGTTGCAGATCGATGCCGTGCAGGGCGAGGGTGTCTGCGCCCGGGTAGCGGAAGCTGACGTCACGTAACTCAAGCACGGACAAGCACCAGCAGCAGTTTGCCGTCCAGCAGTGGTTGGCTGCCGGCATGGATGGTGAAGGCGTAGAGCCCGCCGGCCGGGCTCAGCGCCTCCTGTTGGGCACTGACCAGCAGCGGTTCTGCACTGCGTGTGACCGGGTGCAGATTGAGCTGGGAAAGTTTGCCGACCAAGGCCATTTCAATGGCATCCGCTTCGCCGTATAGGGCACCATGTGCGGCGCAAAGCTGGGCGGCGGCTTCGAACAGCAGGCAAGGCGAGGCATTTTCGCCAAGCTTGTCGAGGTGATGCCAGGCGCTGAGACCGCGGATAGTGAGGTTGTCGTGATCGACCAATGCATCCAGCCAGAGAGCATCGCCCTGGTGCGGCAGCAGTCTGTGCAGTTGGGTGCGATCCATGGCGGGCGGTCAGGAAATTTGGGCGACGCAGTGTAACAGAGGCGAGGACAGAGGGAGGATGGCGTGACGATCTGGCAGTGGCTGGCTTTTGGGACGATCAGTGCGGTGCTGGTGGGAATTTCCTGGCGTACGCTGGGCAATCCGCGTAGCCACGGGTTCTACCGTTTCCTGGCTTGGGAGGCGATGGCGGTGATGCTGGTGCTCAACGCTGAATCCTGGTTTGGCGACCGGGGCGAATGGAACCAGCGCATAGCCTGGGTTCTGCTCAGCCTTTCGCTGCTGGTGCTGTTCGCCGGGATCTACCAGATGCGCCGCTTCGGCAACGCCGGAGCACAGCGCCAGGATGATGAGCTATTTGCCTTCGAACGCACGTCGCAGTTGGTGACGGGCGGTATCTTCCGCTACATCCGTCATCCGATGTACTGCTCGTTGCTGCTGCTGGCCTGGGGTATCGCCTTCAAACGCATCGATGTGCTGATCGTGCTGCTGGCGGTGCTGTCCAGCGTGCTGCTGTGGTGTTCGGCGCGCTGCGAAGAGCGCGAATGTATGGCCTATTTCGGCGATGCCTATCGCCAGTACATGGGCCGTAGCTGGATGTTCCTGCCACTCGTGCTCTGAGCGCCTCGTTCAGAAGCCCTATTGCGCGCTCTGGTGCTCCAGCAGAAGCTGCCGATAGGCGCGTTGATATTCCTCATAGCCGAGATTCTGCTGCTGCAGATCACGCACGCGTTCATCCAGGCTCTTGCGTGGCTCGGCTGTCGAGTGGGCCTGTGCGGCAGGTTGGACCGTGCTGCTCAACTGCGCGCTGGCCAGCAACTCGTCGATGACCGGATCGATCTTGCTCTTGGTGCCTTGCCATTTCATCAACGACAAACCGCCCTTTCCGCGCAGGTGGTAGCTGGCTGTGGCCAGTGTCTGGCGACGGGGGCCGAGAATGGTGATTTCGGCGGTGGACAGATACGGCGCCATGTCCCAGGAACGGCGAGCTGTGTAAGTCACCACGTAAGGGCAATCGGCCCTGGGAATCTTCGAGTGGATTTGCGTCTGGATACCATGTCGGGCAAAGCCTTCCTGCAACACGGGCACGAAGTCGCTGACCTGAACTTTTGGGTTCTCTTGGATGCACATTTGATCGGCCGCCGTTTTTAGTGGCGTGACCCGGGTAGCGGTGCAGCCACCGAGTAGTGTTGCCGCCACGAGCAGTGGCAGGGCAATGCGCAGTTTCGACATGTAGAGGGCTTCCTTGCGTGAAAAGGCCACCTTTACGGTGGCCTTTTGGGGGGGCAGGTCTTGTCACTTCACCTTGGCGTACTTGGCCTTCAGTGCGACGCCGGCCATGATGGCACCAGCGTGGCATTCGTATTTGCTGTCGTCGCGGTATTCCTTGTTCTTGTAGTTGCTGGCCAGGTCGACCACGGCGTTGGCGCCTGCGGCCTTGGCCGAGTTCTGCAGTTTGATCAGGGCCGATTGCAGTGCCCAGCTGCAAGCCGCTTCATCGGTCTTGTTGAAGGCGTTGGTCTTCTGGCTGGTGGTGACGTTGGCGTTGATGATCTGTGCGCCAGCCGGAGTCTTGTTCAGGAAGAACTTCACCGAACCGTCGAGACGACCGGCCTGGGTCGCTTCGTTGACCACCGACTGGAAGTCCAGGAAGTGAGCGGTGTCGCGCGCCTGGCTAAGGCCGGGCAGCAGGGCAACGGAGAGAAGTGCGGCAGTGGTCCAGATTTTTGCTTTCATGGTTATCTCCTTGAATATCACTGTATGGAAAAGCTCGTTCAACGTCTGCTGCGCGTAGGCCTGTAGCAATCACCTACAGCTCATTACCAACCAGGCACCCTGTCAGAAGGAC
Organism: Ectopseudomonas mendocina; assembly: GCF_007049795.1. Classification (GTDB taxonomy): domain Bacteria; phylum Pseudomonadota; class Gammaproteobacteria; order Pseudomonadales; family Pseudomonadaceae; genus Aquipseudomonas; species Aquipseudomonas mendocina_D. The sequence goes on along the minus strand of NZ_SCFY01000003.1, from coordinate 66,847 downwards.
GCCCTGTTCAGTTCCTGCTGGATGTTGCGATCCAGATTATGAATCCACTTGTTGTAGTTGCGGTGGATCTTGCCGTTCTTGTAACCGAGGTTCTGGCTGTCGCGATAGCGGATCGAATAGCTCGACGCGCTATAGGGAATGGTGATCTCGGCCTGGTGATTGCGGCGCTGGATGAGCGCCATGATGTTGCCTCGGTCGGCACGCTCGACGGTCCACTGGCGGCTTTGCAGCGCGGCGAGAATAGCGCGGCGCATATCATCCTCACTCCTGACCGTCGAAGTGGGTGTGCGGTTCTCGATGTTCATCACCGGTTTCGACGTACAGGCTGCAACGCCCAGCAGCAGGGTTGCGATCAGAGCAAATCGAGTGAAACGAGACATCATCCGTGTTCCTTGTCTGTTGAAAATCAATGCCAGCGCTTGAAGATCAGCGAGGTATTCACGCCACCGAAGGCGAAGTTGTTGTTCATCACGTACTCGTGGCTCATCTGGCGGAACTCGCCGCGCAGGTAGTCCAGCTCGCCACAAGCCGGATCGATGGCATCCAGGTTGTGGGTGTGCACGTAACTGTCCGAGTTCATCATCTCGATGCTGAACCAGGACTCCAGTGCGCCGCAGGCGCCCAATGTGTGGCCGAAATAACTTTTCTGCGAGCTGATGGGCATGCGCGGGCCGAACAGGCTGCTGGTGGCCAGGGTTTCGGCCACGTCGCCCTGCTCGGTCGCGGTGCCATGGCCGTTGACGTAACCGATGGCGGAAGGTTCCAGGCCGGCGTCATCGAGCGCCAGCTGCATCGCTCCGCGCATGGTTTCCTGAACCGGCTTGGTGGCGTGCTGGCCATCGGAGTTGCAGCCGAAACCGACGATCTCGGCATGGATGGTGGCGCCACGGGCGAGGGCGTGTTCCAGCTCTTCGAGCACAAGGATGCCGGCGCCTTCGCCGATCACCAGGCCGTCGCGGCTGCTGTCGTAGGGGCGTGGGCTGGTGTGCGGGGCGTCGTTCTTCAGACTGGTGGCGTAGAGCGCATCGAAGACCATGGCCTCGGTCGGGCACAGCTCTTCGGCGCCACCGGCGAGCATCATCTTCAGGCGGCCGAACTTGATCGCCTCGTAGGCATAGCCGATGCCCTGGCTGCCGCTGGTGCAGGCGCTAGAGGTCGGGATCAGGCGGCCCTTGAGACCGAAGAAGATGCTGATGTTGGCCGCCGTGGTGTGCGGCATCATGCGGATGTAGGAGTTGGCGTTGAGGCCGTCGGCCACCGAGTTCAGCAGCATGTTGCCGAAGGCCTTGACCTCCTCGGTGCTGCCGGTGGACGAGCCGCAGGCCACGCCCATGCGCCCGTCGGCGATGCACGGATCGCCGAGCAAACCGGCGTGTTCCAGCGCGCGTTCAGCGGCGTACACCGCCAGCTTGGACACCCGGCCCATGCTGCGCGTCTGCTTGCGATTCCAGTGCTTGGGCTGGACGAAATCGTCCACCGGCCCGCCCAGGCGGGTGTTCAGCTCGGTGAAGCGATCCCATTCGTCCATGCGGCGGATACCACTTTTGCCGGCTTTGAACGCGGCCGAGATGGTTGGCCAGTCGCTGCCCAGCGAGGTGATACCGGCCATACCGGTGACGACTACACGTTTCATCAGCACAGACCGCCATTCACTGCGAGAACCTGGCGGGTAATGTACGCCGCTTCGCTGGACATCAGGAAGTTCACCGCACCCGCCACTTCTTCCGGGGTGCCCATGCGCGCCGCCGGAATCATCTTGAGGATTTCGTCGACCGGAACCAGCTCGTCGAGAATCTCGGTATCGATCAGGCCCGGGGCCACGCAGTTGACGGTGATCTTGCGTTTGGCCAGCTCGATCGCCAGGGCCTTGGCGGCGCCGATCACGCCAGCCTTGGAGGCGCTGTAGTTGACCTGGCCGCGGTTGCCGACCAACCCGGATACCGAGGTGATGCAGACGATACGGCCTGGCGCACGGCGGCGGATCATCGGCATGGTCAGTGGGTGCAGCACGTTGTAGAAACCGTCCAGGTTGGTGCGCAGCACCTGATCCCAGTCTTCCTCGGAGAGCGCCGGGAAGGCGCCGTCGCGGGTCAGGCCGGCGTTGCACACCACGCCGTAGTAGGCGCCATGGGCTTCGACGTCGGCCTCCAGTGCCGAACGGCAGGCGGCGCGGTCGGATACGTCGAATTGCAGGATGCGCGCCTGGCGCCCGAGTTCGACGATCTGCGCCTGCACGGCTTCGGCCTCATCGCGGCGCGAGCGGCAGTGCAGGACGATGTCATGGCCCGAGCGCGCCAGGCGCAGGGCGATGGCGCGGCCGATGCCGCGGCTGGAGCCGGTGACCAGAACGGTGTTGGCGGAAGTAGTTTCAGTCATGGGATTGTTCTTGCGGTTCTTGTGGCTCTTGTAAATAAACCGCCGGTTGCGGCGGGCGGAACACGTTGAGGCGAGCCTCGGCCTGGATGCCGGGGCCTTGCAGATGGCATTCGAACACGCCCATGCCGTTGTCGTCCTGCAGCGAGCACAGGGCGCGGATGTGCAGTTCGCTGCCAGCCGGGAAACGCTCGACGTTGCAGGCGTACTTGCGTGTACCGAGCAGGAAGCCCAGTTCCACCGGCAAGCCGGCACGCTTGGCCTGGATGCCGGCGAAGGCGGCGATGGCCTGTGCCATCAGCTCGATGCCGGTCCAGGCTGGAAGATTGCCGTCGGCATCGCTGAGCAAGCCATCCGGACGTACGACGAGGCGCACCTCGATCGCTTCGCTATCGCAGCTCAGTACTTCGTCGAGCAGCACCATGTTGCCGGCATGGGGCACCAGTTCGGCGACGGGCCAGAGTTTCATGGCGCATCCCCCAGAATCAGGGCGACATTATTGCCGCCAAAGGCGAAGGAGTTGCTCATCAGATGGCGGCCCTGTTTACGCGGAAGCTGGGCACCGGCCTGGACGAGCTCGATCGGTGCCAGTTCGGGATCGCGCTGTCCGTCCCAGAGGTGCGGTGGCAGCAGTCCGTCACGGTTGTACTCGCTCAGCGTCAGCCAGCAGAAGGCCGCCTCCAGTGCACCTGCGGCGCCCAGGGTGTGGCCGGTCATGGGCTTGCTCGACGAGCAGGGCAGGCCATTGGGGAACAGGGCCTGTACCGCTTTGCTCTCCATCGCGTCGTTGTGGCGGGTGGCAGTGCCGTGCAGGTTTAAGTAGTCGATCCGATCCGGCGTCAGGCCGGCGCTGGCCAGGGCCTTCTCCATGGCGGCTCGGGCGCCGACCCCTTCTGGATGCGGGGCGGAAATATGGTGGGCATCGGACGTGGCGCCGCCGCCGAAGAAGGCGATGGGCGAAGGCTCGCGCGTCATCAGGAACAGGGCCGCCGCTTCGCCGATATTGATGCCGTTGCGATTCACCGAGAACGGATTGCAGGGCTCGGCGGAAACCGCCTCCAGCGCTGAGAACCCATTTAGGGTCAGGCGGCACAGGCTGTCCACGCCGCCGCAGATCACCGCGTCGCACAGGCCCATGCGCAGCAGGCGATGGGCGCTGAGCAGGGCGCGGGCGCTGGATGTGCAGGCGGTGGACTGGCAGTAGACCGGGCCAGTCAGTTTCAGCCAGTCCGCCAGGAAGTTCGCTGGCGCGGCCATCTCCTGCTGGATGTAGTCGTACTCGGCTGGCAGCTCGCCATCGTCGAGCTGGCACCCGATATGCTCGCCCGCTTCGCGAATGCCCGAGGTGCTCGTACCCAGCACCAGGCCGACGCGGTGAGCACCATGGCGGGCGATGGCCGCGCGCAGTTCGGGCTCGATCTGCAGCGCGGCTGCAAGCAGCAGTTGGTTATTGCGACTGTGCGAGCGCTCGAAACCGGCTGGCATGGCTGGCAGATCGGCATGCACGGCGCCGACCGTCAGGCAGCGTTCACTGACCCAGCCGTCTTCGGCACGCATGCCCGAGGTGTCGCCGGCGAACAGCGCATCGGCGACGGCCTGCTTGCCTTCGCCCAAGGCGCAGATCACGCCGAGTGCATTGAGGTAGCCGGGGGTAGGGGCACGGGACATCAATCGCTTTCTTCCAGGTTCAGTGCATGTATCCGGTAGTTCAGGCCGGTCTTGCCAAGGGTGAAATTCAGTGCGCCGTGGTAGTCGACGGTCCAGTCCGGCACAAGGCGGCGTTGGTCATCACTCACCTGTTGCCAGCTGCCGGCCGGGTAGGCCTGCAGCGCGTCGCCTCGGGTCAGGGCAAACAGCAGCGCAGCGAACAGTTCTCGCGCTTCGGTATTGGGTGGCAACAGGCCGTCGTTGCGCCATTGTCCGGCATCCAGCAGCTGACGCGCCTGTGGGATGCCCAGTGGATCCATCAGTGACCAGCGCAGGGCCGAGCCTTCACGCTGGATCACCAGCAGCCAGTCCTGTCGCACCTGCGCCTGCTCGCGCTGGATCTGCAGGCTGAGCGGCAATGGCGCGACCAGTGCCGGTGGCGTCTGCGGCACGGGGGTATGTGCGGCGCAGGCGCCCAGCAGCAGGCTGGCGACGAGCAGGAGTATGCGTGGCATCACGGTTTGCGCGCCACTACGTTGAGCAGCGTTTCGTCGCGTTGGCCGACCGGTTTGGGCCGCATCAGCCCCCAGCGCTCCAGCAGGCCGAAATCCTTGGAGCGACTCCACCACAGATAGGGGTAGGAAACACTGCTCTCTTCGAACTGGAAACCCTGCGCGCTGAGCATTTGCAGGTACTGCTCGGCGCTACGTTGAACGTGCATCGGGTGACGGAACAGCCAGCGGATCACCCAGGTATCGATGTAGAACTTGGTCGATTCGGCCAATAGTAACCGGCCACCCGGTTTCAGCACGCGCCAGAACTCGGCGAGGGCTTTCTCCTGTTCCACCAGGTGATGCAGCGTCTGGTGGCAGAACAGCAAGTCGACGCTGGCGTCGGGCAGGTCGATGGCCGCGCAGTCACTGGCGATCAGCTCGACCTCCAGACCCAGGCGCTCGGCCTCGCGACGCGAGCATTCGAGGCTGTGCGGATCGGCGTCGAGGCCGATCATCCGCGCCGGTGCGAAGGCGGCGTTGAGCAGGCCGAAGGAGCGGCCCTGACCGCAGCCGGCATCGAGTAACACGGGCGCTTGCGGCAGCGGGCTGCCGCACAGGCGTACCAGGTCGTTGATCGCGACCCGCAACACATGGTGCTGCCAGACATGGCTCTGCAGGAACCAGAAGCCGAAACGGGTTTCTTCGACGTAGGTGGGCGAGACGGGGCGCAGGGTGCTCATCGACGATCCTTGTCAGGCTTGGGAACAGAGCTCTGCGAGAACTCGCAGGCGGCGGCGTGGTTCGGACACGTAGGGATTCTTACCGTCCCAGGCGTAGCCGGCAAGGATCGAGCTGATCATGCGACGAATTTCCGGGGAGGCGTTCTCGTAGTAGATCACGTCCTGGAAGGAACCCTCGTACCAGCCTTCGACGTAGACGCGGAAGGTATCCACGCCGCGTTTGAGCGGGATGGCGAACTCGTTCTCCCAGTCCACCGTTTCGCCACCCAGCTGGCGATGCAGCAGCCCGGCGGCCATGCTCGCCGAACGCATGGCGATGGTCACGCCGGAGCTGAATACCGGATCGAGGAACTCGGCGGCGTTGCCCAGCAAGGCGAAGCCCGGGCCGTGCAGGCTCTTGACGTTGGCCGAGTAACCGTTGATCTCGCGCGCCGGGGTATCCCACACGGCATTGCCGAGCACCTTGCTCAACGATGGGGTCTCGGCAACGAACTGCTTGAGACAGGCATCGAGATCTTTCGGAGAATTCTCGTAGTGCTCGGCTGCGGCGACCACGCCCAGCGAGCAACGGCCGTTGCTGAATGGGATGGTCCAGAACCACACGTCGCGCAGAGTCGGGTGAGTGGTGATGAGGATCATCTCGCGGTTGAAGCCCGAGGCCGGGTCGATGCGATCCTCGATATGGGTGAACACAGCGCGACGGATCGGGAAGGCCGACGGCGTATCGAGGTCGAGCAGGCGCGGCAGCACACGGCCATAACCGCTGCCGTCGAGGACGAAGGCGCACTCGACCTGGTACTCGAAGCCGTCGGCCAGGCGGCGTACCGACAGGCGCGGGCAGTCGCCGCTGAAGTCTGCAGCGAAGATTTCTTCCTCGTAGCGGATCTCCACGCCCTGGCGCTCGGCTTCGTCGGCCAGCAACTTGTCGAAGTCGGCGCGGATTACCTGATAGGTCGAACCCTTGCCCTCGGTGAACTTGTCGCGGAAGTCGAAGCTGGTGTAACGCTCACCCCAGGCGAACGCAGCACCGTGCTTGGTCTGGAAGCCAGCGGCCTGGACGGCCTCGAGCATGCCGGCTTCTTCGACGAAGTCCAGGCAGTGCGACAGGAGGCTCTCACCGATGGAAAAGCGTGGGAAGCGCTGGCGCTCCAGCACCAGTACGTCATGACCCTTGCGTTTGAGGATGGCGGCTGCGATCGCGCCGGACGGGCCGGCACCGATGACGACGATCTGGCGTTGTTCGAGTTCAGGAGATTTCATAGCGGGTTTTCGCTTCATGATTGGCCGCATGCCGGCCCAGCAGGGCAGGCAGCAGAGTAGAGAACAGACTCATCAGCAGCAGGCCGAAGTACACCGTTGAATCAATCAGCTGGAGCTGCAGGAGCAGGTTGAGGAACACGATTTCGGTCAGGCCGCGGATGTTCAGCAGCAGGCTTTCACGCCACTTGATCCGTGCCGACGCGGCCGGATCTGCCCAGTGCAGACCCAGCCAGCTACCAAGCACCTTGCTGATGACCGGCAGCGCCAGCAGGGTACCTATCACCAGCCAGGACATGTGTTGACCCAGGCCATGGAAATCCACGCGCAGCACGCCGCAAGTGAGAATCAGCGGAACCGCGATGCCATTCATCAGCAGCTTCCAGTGGTGCTGCGCCAATGGCAGGACGAAGGGCTGTTTCAGATAGCCCAGGCACAGCATGTAGGCGATGCCGAACACCAGCGCATTCAGTTCAAGCTGCTGAAACAGCAGCATCAAGGCGAAGAACGGCAGGCTATAGAACGACGGGTGATTCAGTCTGACCGCGCGCAGCAACAGGGGCAGTAGCGCCGCCAACAGCGGCCAGAGCAATGTTGCCGGCTGGCTGCTACCCTGGGCCAGGCCGAACAGACTCCAGCACATGAAATCCATCAGGATCGCCGCGTGCAGCAGACGTTTGGTGTCGGCGGCCGGGTAACCGATGCTCTGCAGGAACAGATAGAGCACCGGGATGGCAGTGATGGAAAACAGCAGGCCAATGCCCAGCGTACTCAACCAGCCACGCTCGCCGGGCAGCAGCCATAGCGAGCAGACCAGGCCAGCCAGCATCGGCACGAGAAAACTCGGCAGGGCGATTTTCACGCAGGCCGGGCTGAGATCGAGGTCGATCACATCGCTGAGGATGTAACCGAGCAGCAGCGCGAAGCACAGGCCGTAGGCAAGCTCCAGCCAGTCGGGCGCCAGCAGGTCGCTGGCGTTCAACTGCCAGTGCGGCTCGGCCCACAGCAACAGCAGCGTCGGAATGGCCAGTGCGGCCACCAGCAACTGCCCGACGATGGGTATCAAGCGGCGCCCACCGACGACCGCGACCAGCGCATAGATGGCCAGGGCCAGCAACCAGAACAGGACGACCGTCATGGCTGCTTATCCTCTGCTTGCGCGTCACCTGCCCAGGGGGCGAGGAGGAAGCTGAAGGCCAGGCCGATGCTGATGGCCAGGCCGAAGTTGCTCACCGCAGGCGTACTGGAAACGGCCAGCAGGCCGAACGACAACCAGGTGGTCAGTGCCGACAGCAGCGTGCCGAGCAGGCTGGTGGCCGCGCCGCCGACCCGTTCGCGAATCAGAATGGCGTAATCCACGCCGATGGCGGTGACCAGCAGCAGGCCGAACAGGCCGAACAGGGTCAGCGGCTGGCCAAGCCAGCCCAGGCTGGCCAGGCTGGCCAATGCGGCCAACAGCGAGACTGCCAGTACGCGAGCGGCACCGCGTGCGCCAAAGAAGATCCAGAGCACAGCGAAGATCAGCAGGCAGGAGGCCAGCTTGAGTTCGGCGGCGCTGACTTGCGTGGCGGCGAACAGGCGATTGAGTTCACCGAGGCGGTCGACCAGTTTTACCCCGTCCAGTCCCTCGACCTGGGCGGCAAGCAGGTCGCTGTCGGTCAAGCCTTGCAGGCTGATCAAGCCGGCGACCTGGCCGTCATCGGCGTTGCCCAGCCAGAGTGGCCGCCAGGGCTCACTGAGAGGCGCGGATAGCACCTGCTCGATGTTCAGCGTCGGCAGTGCTTGCAGCTGTTGCGCTTCCTGCTCGATGGCCTCGGCGGGGATGCCCAGCTCGTTGAGTGCAGCGCTATGGCTTGGGAGCTGTGCCACGGCTTGGCGCAGTGCCTCCTGCTGGGTGGCTGGCGCCATCAGCTGGCTCAGGGCCAGGTAGCTCTTCAGCTGGTCTTGTTCCACCAGCTTGTCCAAGCGTTGGCTCAACGACTGCTGGCGTTTCAGCAATTGCTCCTCATCGTCGCCGTGCACCAGAAAGAACTGACTGGTCGGTTGCATGCCGACGATCTGGCTGATGGCTTTCGATTGCTCCAGCAATTGCGGCGGCACGCTGGCCCACTGGCGCAGGTCGTCCTTGTGCGAGAGCTGCATCAGACCGCCAGCGCAGAACAGGGCGAAGATCAACAGCAGCCAGGGAGTTGGCAGTTTGCGCAGCAAGGCTTCGCGCCAGTCGAGCAGACGTTGCGCCAGAGCATGAGGCGGCTGCCAGGGGCGTATCTCGGCCTTGCCGAGCAGGGTTGGCAACAGGAATAGCGTACTCAGGTAGGCGCCGAGCAGGCCGGCGGCGGAGAAGATCGCCACTTGTTTCAGCGCCGGGAACGGCGTGAAGGCCAGTGCCAGGTAGCCGATGACGTTGGTCAGCAGACCAAGGCTCAGGCCGAGCAGCGTCGCGCGCAGGGCACGCCAGCTATCCCAGGGTTGCAGCGTCCAGCTTTTCGACAGCAGGTGCAGGGGGTAGTCGATGGCCACGCCGATCAGGCTGGCACCCAGCACCAGGGTCATCACGTGGATATGGCCGAACACCGCGACGCAGGCCGTGAGCCCGGCGAGCACGCCAATGGCCGCGGGGATGAAGGCGAGCAGTACGCGCACCCGGCGAAACACCAGCAGCATCATCAGCAGGGCGCCAGCGCTGGCGATGCTGCCCATCAGGCTGATTTCGCGAGTGGCTTCGCGCTGGCCATGGGCGGAATACAGCAGCCCGCTGCTGGCGAGCAATTGGCCGCCGCGTGCCTGCACCTCATCGCGGGCCTGGGCGACCAGATCGTCCACGGCCAGAGCCAGGTTGCCGTCGAAGGCGTCGGCGTTGGTGCGGGCGCGCAGCAGTGCCCAGGTGATCCCCTCGCTTTCGGCGATCAGCGCGCCGCTGAGGTCGACCTGGACATTGTGGGAATGGGGAAGCCCTTTCTCCACCAGGGTGCTTAGGCCGAGCAGATCATCATTGGTGGCAACCACGCCCTGACTGCGGAAGGGGTCGAACAGATCCTGCACCCGTCGCTCGACGAAGGCGGATGGATTGTCGATCAGCAATTGACGGTCGGCAGCCGGCAACAGCGCCAGGCGTTGATCCTGCAGTTGCTGGCGTATGCCGGAGAGGTCGGCTTGCGGAACCCACTGCACCTTCTCGAACAGCGCCTGTTGCTGCCAGCGTGTGCCCAGATCGGCGGCCAGTGCCAGGGCTTGCTCGCGCTGCGGGTGGCTGATCAGCACCAGCAGCTCGCGGTTGAGCGGCTCCTGCATACGTTGCACGGCCTGCTGCTCGAGCGCGTCCGGCGTGCCGTTGGGTACCAGTTCCAGCAGGTTGGCCGATACGGGCGCGCCGCCGCGCCACTGCCAGGCAGCGGCGGCAACGAGCAGGACCAGGGCGAGCGGAAAGAGCCGTGAACCCCAGTATTCAACTCTGGAAGTCATGTCGCTCCGCGTCGCTCAGGGACTGATCGGCCTGATTGTCCTCAAGGCGCAGCACGGTGCTGTCGCCCTGGGTTTCCTGCAGCTCGATGCGCTGCACCAGCTCACCGCCGGTGATGACGATGGCCTTGAATACCTGCTTGAGCAGAACGCTGCGGGGCGTCAGATCGAGCTGCCAGGCCTCGGCGCTACCGCTCAGGCTAAGTTCGAAATCCTGACGCAGACCGCTGCTGTCGCCCTTGAGCACCGCGAGAAACAGGCGGTTCTGCTGGGCGGTGGCGCTTTGCTGGGCGACGAACTGCCAACCCTGCTCGCTGCGCCGGGCGATGCCTTGCGCGTCGATACGGTAGTCCTGCTGCAATGGGCGTTCGAGCAGCCAGAGCAGGCCATGAGCCTTGGCCAGGACGAAGGTGCCGCGGCTGGTCAACGGTTGCGGCAGGGCGCGCAGGTGCTTTTCCTGGATGAAGCTGCCGCGTACCACCTCGGGCTCGCCGAGTTGCTCGCTGAGCTGGTCGAGGTCGAAGGCCAGCGCCAACTGGGCAATGCTCGCCAGCAGTAGCCCGGATGCAATCCGGGAGATACATCTGGCGACGCGGCTTTTCCTGGATTTCATCCAGGCGGCGCCTGTAGGAGCGAGCTCTGCTCGCGAAACTTTCGGGGTTGCCCAGGCTCGCGAGCAGAGCTCGCTCCTACGAATACATCGCCAGATCACGGGGGTCATGCCTGCGCCTTCTGCACGGCATCGATGAAGACCTGGGGCGAGGCGAACTGCATTTCTCGCGTGGCGATCTCCACGGCGACCTGCACGGTGCTGCCGCGTGTCATGCGTTCGCCGGTTTCGGCATCGCTGATCAGGTAGTTGATCTTCAGGCGGCTCTCCCACTCCACCAGGTCGGCGCGCACGATGATGCGCTGGCCGAACTGGGCGCCGCGTATGTAGCGCAGCTGCAGGTCGATCACCGGCCAGGCGTAGCCGGAGTCGCGCATCTGCCGGTAGTTGTGGTCGAGCTTGTCGAGCAAGGCGCAGCGTGCCTGCTCGAAGTATTTGACGTAGTGGCCATGCCAGACGATTTCCATCATGTCGACGTCATAGAACTGCACTTGCAGTTCGATTTCCGCCTGCAATACGCCCTTGCTACGCATACAGCCTCCAGTGCTGAGTGCGTATACGCTCCAGGCACAGGCGCAGTTCGCCCTCCAGGGCGCGGTCTTCGATCACTGGCGGGAAGTCGCTGGCCAGCTGTTCGCGCATGGCGGCCAGTGGCGCGGGGATATCCTGCTTGCCGGCGCGCTCGCGTAGCCAGACGCCCTGGTTGGCTGCCAGCAACGTGGCAGCGGCAACCTGCTCGGTCAGCTCCAGGCTGCGCAGGGCATCACGGGCGGCGATGGTGCCCATGCTCACCTTGTCCTGGTTGTGGCACTCGGTGGAGCGCGAGAACACGCTGGCCGGCAGGGTGTTCTTCAGTGCTTCGGCAGTCCAGGCGCTGGTGCCGATCTGCACGGCCTTGAAGCCGTGGTTGATCATCGCCGTCTCGACTGGCGCACCGGACAGGTTGCTCGGCAGGCCGTGGTTGTAGCGCGTGTCGACCAGCAGGGCGAGCTGACGGTCGAGCAGGTCGGCGACGTTACCGACCAGGTTCTTCAGGCTGTCCATGGCGAAGGCGATATGCCCGCCGTAGAAGTGCCCGCCGTGCAGCGTGCGCTCGGTCTCGGCATCGAACAGCGGGTTGTCGTTAGCGCTGTTGAGTTCGGTCTCGATGAACTGGCGCAGCAGGCCCAGACTGTCGGCCAGCACGCCGAGTACGTGCGGCGCGCAGCGAATCGAATAACGATCCTGCAGGCGATGCAGCGGTGGCAACGGCGCTTCGACGGCCAGATCCTGGCGAATCCAGGCGGCGACCTGGGTCTGGCCCGGGTGCGGTTTGGCGGCGAACAGGCGCTCGTCGAAGTGCTCCGGGTTGCCTTCCAGCGCGATCACGTTGAGCGCGGTGATGCGTGTTGCCAGTTTCAGCAGGTAGTCGGCGCGGGCGTAGGCCAGGCAGGCCAGGGCTGTCATCACCGCGGTGCCGTTCATCAGTGCCAGAGCTTCCTTCGGGCGCAGGGTCAGCGGCGTCCAGCCCAGTTCGCGATGCACATCGGCCGCGCTGCGACGTTCGCCCTTGTACAGTACATCGCGCTCACCGCTGAGGGTGGCGGCGACGTAGGACAGCGGCGTGAGGTCGCCGCTGGCGCCGACCGAGCCTTCTTCCGGGATCAAGGGCAGCACGTCATGGTCGATGAACGCCTGGATACGCTCCAGCAGTTCCACGCGCACCCCGGACACACCGTGGCACAGCGACTGTAAGCGGGCAGCGAGCACGGCGCGGGTACTTGGCGCGTCGAGCAGCTTGCCCAGGCCGCAGCCGTGGAAGGTGAACAGGTGCTTGGGCAGCGCCTCGACCTGATGCAGTGGCACCGCGACCACGCAGGAGTCGCCGTAGCCGGTGGTGACGCCGTAGATCACGCCTTCCTTGTCCAGCAGGGTGTCGAGGAAACGTGCGCCCTTGGCGATCTTTTCCCGGTAGGCGGCATCGTCCTGCAATTGGGCGCGGGCCTTGCGCTGCGACAGGGCTACGATGTTTTCGATGGTCAGGGCGCGCTCGCCGAAGATCACCGGCTCAGGCTGGTATGTCGTCATCTCGCTTCCAGAAAGGGTAGAAGTTGAACCATTGTTGGGGGGCGTCCAGGCAGCGTTCGCCCAAGCGTTGCGCATAGAGTTGCGCCCAATCTCGGATCACCTGATCGCGCTCGCTGCGCTTCCAGGTCACCGCGTCGGCGAAGTGCTCTAGGCGTACCTGGTAGCGGCCATCGATTTTCAGGCAGTGGATCAGCTCGACCGGGCAATGCAGCAGGCCGGCCAGCAGCCAGGGGCCCTGGGGAAAGGCAGCCGGTAGGCCGAGAAAATCCACCAGCACGCGGCGCCCGCCATGCAGGGGCACGCGATCACCGGCGATGGCCAGCCATTCTCCGCGTTCCAGGCGTTCGGCCAGTTGCAGCATGATCGCCGGGTCCAGTTCGCTGACCTGAATCAGGCGCAGGTGGCTGGCGCCAGACTCGCCCAGTAGGCGGTTGAAGCGCTCGGCATGCTTGGTGTGCACCAGCACGTTCATGCATACCTGCTCGCCGAGTTCGGCCAGGGCGCGGCAGACTTCCAGATTACCTAGGTGCGCGCCGACCAGCAGGCGTCCGCGACCACCTTTATGCAGTTGCCCACGAATGTCGTCGGGATCGTCCAGTTGCAACTGCTGCAGTGGCAAGCGGCCGTTCCAGACGTCGAGCTTGTCCAGCAGGCTGTCGGCGAAAGCGAAGAACTGTCGCAGCACCGAGCCTCGGTTCGGGCGCAAGTCGGGGCGTGCGCTCCAGGCGGCCAGGTTGTCTTGATACTGATGGATGCTGGTGCGTGCGCTGCGGCCGAAGATGTAGAAGTACAGGACAATCAGGTACAACAGCGGCACCAGGGGGCGACGGCCGAGCAGGCGCGCAGCCGTGACGGTGAAGCGCATCAGCAGGAAACTGCCGCGCTCCTTCTGTCGGGCCCAGTGGTCGTGGTGCTCGGCAGTGCTCATGTGGCCAGCCTGCGCCATAGAATTCGCGGTGCGCGCAGCAGCATGCCGAAGAACAATCGCGCATGCATGCCGGAGATCAACAGGTTGTCGTGCCACAGGCGAAAGTGCGAAAGGCCGTCGGCCGGGTAATGCACGCGGCTCGGCAGCCAGTGCATCGGCTGCTCGCGCCAGGCCATGCGCACCAGAATCTCGGTGTCGAAATCCATGCGTCGGCCAAGTTTCACCGTGTCGAGCAGTGCCAGGGTGGGCGGCAGCGGATAGACGCGGAAGCCGCACATCGAGTCGCGAACCTGCAGCGACAGGCAGTTGATCCACACCCACACGTGGGTCAGGTAGCGTGCATAGAGGCGCGACTTGGGCACGCTCGCATCGTATTGCGGGTAGCCGCAGACCATTGCTTGTGGATGCATTCGAGCGGTGTCGAGGAAATCATCGATTCTGCTCAGGTCATGCTGGCCGTCGGCATCGACCTGCAGGGCGTGGCTGTAACCAAGGCGCGCCGCTTCGCGCAGGCCGGCCATCACCGCGCCGCCCTTGCCCAAGTTGCTGGGCAGGCGCAGCAGATGGACGCCGGGCTGCTGCGCCAGTTCGTCCATGACGGCCGCGCAACTGGCGCTGGAACCATCGTCAACCAGTACGCAGGGGAGATCGGCGCGGCGCAGTTCGCTGACCACACCGGGTAACGGCCGCTCGTGGTTGTAGACCGGGATCACCGCGCAGGGCTTGAAGCCTGACTCAGCCATGGGCCGGCTCCAGCAGGATACGACCGGAAGAACAGGCCGCTTCGCCATTGTGATAGGCGAAATAGAGTTTGCCGCGTTCGCTATCGAAGCGCAGGGTCAGTTGCAGGGTGTCGCCGGGACGCACCAGTTGCTGGAACTTGAGCACTTCCATACCGGCGAAGCGTGATGGCAGATGGGGGATCAACTGACGTGCCAGCTGTTGTGCCCAGTCCACCTGCACCACCCCAGGCAGCACCGGAGTCTGTGGGAAATGGCCGGTGAAGTGGGCGAGATCAAGCGGCACCTGCAACTGCAGCAGCCATTCGCCGTCGCGCTCTTCGGCGCTGATCGGTTCCACTCGCGTTGGCCGCGGCTCTGCCAGCAGGGCTTCGACCTGACTTTGCGGGAGCTTGCCCTGGCTGCTGTAAGGCAGCTCCAGCAGCAGGCGCCAGCGGCGCGGCAAAGCGATGGCTTCGCAATGATCGGCCAGATGCCGGCGCAGGGTATCGGTCACTGTGCGACGGCCCTGGTTGCGCAGGGCGTGTACGCCGCTCGGGCTCAGTGCCAGCAAAGCCCCGAGGTAGGCGCGACCCTCCTGAACGACACCCAGGCGGGCATCGGCAACCCAGTCATGATTGACCAGTGCCTGCTCGATCATAGGCAGGGAGATGCGCTTCTCCTCCAGCTTGACGATGCGATCCAGTCGTCCGCGCAGGAGGAAACGACCGTCGTCACCGATCTCGGCGGCATCCGCGCTCTGTTCGATATGTCCGGCAGGCAAATATGGCGAGGCGATGCGCAGGGCTCCCGCCTCATCCAGGCTCAGTTCGACGCCGGTGAACGGTTGCCAAGGCGTGTCACCCTGGCGCCAGCCGATACCGCCGGTTTCCGAACTGCCATAGATTTCCGTCGGCCATTGGCCCAGACGGTCATGCAGGGCCTGCGCTGCTTCGGCGGGCAGGGCGCCGCCGGAAGAGAACACCCGCTTCACCCGGCTCAGCGCCGGCCAGTCGAGGTTGTCACCCATGCGCTTGAGCAGGGCCGGGCTGGCGACCCAGACGAAATGGGGCTGACTGAGGCTGACCTGCTGCAGGTCTTCAGGGAATGGCAGGGCACGGCGGTGCACCGGACGGCCGGCGCAGAGCGGCCAGAGCAGGCGGAACAGCAGACCGTAGATATGCTGGCAGGCGACGCTACCAAGCACGCAAGCCTGGCCCAGGTGCGGACCCCACAAGCGCTCCAGGGCTTCGACCTCGTTGGCCAGTTGCGCCAGGCTCTTGTCGATCAGCTTGGGTTCGCCGCTGGAGCCCGAGGTGCACAGGGTCAGGCGGCACTGCTCGGGCAGCAGGCGTGCTCCAGGCAGAGGCGCTGCATCCAACCCCGCCAGGTCATCGAGCCACAGGTCGATCTGGGCCGCCAGGCGCTGACGTGTTTGCGCCTGGGCATCGGCCGGCAGCAACACCTGTACCCCGGCGCGCCAGGCTCCGAGCAGGGCGATGGCCAGCTCACCAGCATCTTCCAGATACAGCGCCACGCGCTGTACGCCTTGTGTTTGCAGGGCAGCAGCCAGGCGCAAGGCGCGCTCACGCAGCGCTGGATGAAAGAGCGCGGGCTCCAGGGTCACCTGGCGCTCGGGCTGAGCCTCCAGCAACAGATCGGAGAGGGGCAGCCAAATCATTCGTGTTTCCTTACCTGCTGGCGGATCAACCATTCGCCAGCGAACAGCAGGCCAATAAGGCCATAAGAAATAAAGCCGGTGTACAGCGTCCACCAGGAGAGCGGCGCCCAGGCCGCGAGAGCCATCAACAGGAAGGAGTTGCCGAGAAAGAACAGGGTCCAGACCAGAGTGACCTTGCGCGTGTAGCGCACGGCGACTTCCGGCAACTGCGGCTCGCGCAGGCGCGCCAGGCGCTCTACCAGCGGTGGGCCGAACTTCAGGCTGAGGCCGAACAGGGCCAGCAGCATCAGGTTGAGCAGTACCGGGTACCAGCGCAACAGGGCCGGTTCGTCCGCCAGGCCGAGTACCAGGCAGAACGCCAGGGCTGCAGCGGCCAGCCACAGGCCCCCTGGCCGGCGACGGGCAGTCAGCGCACGGGCGAGCCAGAGCCCGCCCAGCAGCGCAGCGAACAAACGTGGCGACCAGTGCTCCATGCCGTAATAGACGGCGAAGGGATAGAGCACGCCGGCTATCAGCAGTAGCAGGCCAAACAAGCGAGCCATTTGATCAGGCTTGAGCCTGGGGCGCTTCGTTGATCAGGCGGTATACGGCTTCGACCACGTCACCCACGCTGCGCACGCTCTTGAATTCCTCGGCGGCGAGCTTGCGGCCGGTCTGACGCTTGATGTGGTCGATCAGGTCGACGGCGTCGATGCTGTCGATTTCCAGATCTTCATACAGGCTGGCTTCCAGGGTGACGCGCTCGGCATCCAGTTCGAACAGCTCCACCAGGGCGCTGCGCAGGGTGACGAAGATTTCTTCGCGGCTTTGCATCTGGAGTAATCCTCAAGCGGTTTGCTGGGCGGAAACGAACGCAGCCAGGCTCGCGACATTGGCGAAGTGCTTGCGAGTGTCCTTGGCTTCGGCGTCGATCTTGATGCCGAAGCGCTTCTGGATCGCCAGCCCAAGCTCCAGCGCGTCCACCGAGTCCAGGCCGAGGCCTTCGCCGAATAGCGTCTGTTCCGCGCCAATATCGTCGGCGCTCATGTCCTCGAGGCCGAGGGCATCGATGATCAGGTTCTTGATTTCACGTTGCAGATCGCTCATCTGAGGCGAGCTCCTTCATAAAGTGTTGATGCAGATGGTCGTTGAGCTTGCGCGAGGCAATCGGCAATGGGGCCTGCTCGGTGAATTGCCGCGGGTCGATATCCTCCCCGACCCGCAGGCGAAAGTGAAAGCGGCGCGACGGAATGCTGTACCAGGGCTCGGCCTTGGTCAGGGTCGTCGGTGTCACGCTGATCACCACGGGGGTAACCACGCTGGCGCCGCGTACCGCGATTGCAGCTGCACCGCGGTGAAACTCCGGGTTGCTGCCGGGCACCGTGCGGGTGCCCTCCGGGAAGATGATCAGGGTCTCGCCGCTTTGCAGGGCGCCGGCTGCTTCGTCGAGCATGTCCATGCTGCCGCTGTTGCTGATGTACTGAGCGGCGCGAATCGGGCCGCGCATGCAGGGGTTTTCCCACAGGCTCTGCTTGACCACGCAGTTGGCGTCGCGGATGAAGGCGATCAGCACGACCACGTCGATCAGCGAGGGGTGATTGGCGATCACCATCTGGCCGGGACGGCCCAGGCGTTCGGCGCCCTCCACCTCATAGGTGAGTACACCCGTGCGGAACATGAACTGCACGAATACGCGGAAGGTCCAACTGACCACTGCACGTGCCCGGGTGCGGCGCTGCAGAACATCGCCAGGCAACAGGCCAAGCACAGGGAAAACCA
This sequence comes from Ectopseudomonas mendocina, assembly GCF_007049795.1. GTDB lineage: Bacteria > Pseudomonadota > Gammaproteobacteria > Pseudomonadales > Pseudomonadaceae > Aquipseudomonas > Aquipseudomonas mendocina_D. Next base: position 49,114 of record NZ_SCFY01000003.1, on the reverse strand, counting down.
GCACGCGCAGCAGCACGCCGCCGACCCCGAAGAGGGCGAAACTCAGTGCCGTCGCGACAAGCCTCCATGCATACGGCGGGCTATAGGGACTCAGTCCTCGTTGCGTGACCAGGTCCATTGGCGGTCTTTCCAGTAATGAGTCAGCGTTCGCTGCCCGCCATGGTAGGCGCGCAGCAGGTTCAGAGGGTGTGGCCAGGCGGCAGGTAAGCCGGATTCGGCGGGAGCGAGGCTCAAGGTCCAGGTTGTGCCCGGTTTCAGCAGCAGAGCCAGCGCGTAGGAGAAGGGTACGTCATCTATATAGGGCGTGTAGAGGTCAGGCGGTAATTCCTCTGTGACGACCAGCAAGACGCCGGGGGCACCCTCGGCAAGTAGCCCGCCGGCCTCGAGCATGGCTTGCTCCAAACCGTCTCCTGTCGCAGCCATAGCAGTCATCTCGCTGCTGTCCTCACGCAGGATCGACCACAGGCCGATGATCGCGTTGTGAACGGAGAGGCTGAACTGGGTGGGCGACAGCGGCTCGCCTTTGGCGAGTTCGGTAAGAATGGCAAGCGTGCGCGGCGTTTCGCCGTGGCGCGAGGCGAACACCAGGGGGAGTGGGCCTTGCCCTTCGGCCAGGGGCCAGGCGACATGGAACAGCATGCGCGCCAGCCGGCTGAGGCGGCGGCGTTGCATGGCAGGCAGAAAACTCACGTCCGGCTGTTGCTGGTCGTCAGGCACGACCACAGGGGCGCTGCACCAGGCACGCCAATCATCCTCTGACTCCAGGCCGGGGGCCCAGGCGCGCAATCCTTCGATCTGGAAATTCATAGCACGAGGCTTTTCGCCACTCCGGGCATACGGGTCGGCACGACAATACGCCTGAAAGAGAGGTCAATCAGCGTCCATGGCATAGTGCCGGTATCTGTTCGGTCGGGCATTATCTAGATGCGCACGGCACTGTGCAAATGTTGTGCAGCCTCTTCTGATGGGCGGATGATGGCGTTGTGGTCTGCTTCTCGTGTCTGTCATGGGCTTTGCATAGAATCCACAGTATTCGAAATCAGGGAGAGCGGCGATGCGACGTGTGGTGTTCAACCAGAAGGGTGGCGTGGGCAAGTCCAGTATCGCCTGCAATCTTGCGGCAGTGAGTGCGGCGCAGGGCTACCGTACGCTGCTGATCGACCTGGATGCTCAGGCCAACTCGACCCATTACCTCACCGGGCTGACCGGCGAGGAAATTCCCATGGGTATCGCCGATTTCTTCAAGCAAACCCTGTCGTCCGGGCCTTTCGCCAAAAAGGGCAAGGTCGATATTTACGAAACTCCCTTCGACAACCTACATGTGGTCACGGCCACGGCCGAACTGGCCGAGTTGCAGCCCAAGCTTGAGCAGAAGCACAAGATCAACAAGCTGCGCAAACTGCTCGACGAGCTGGCCGAAGACTACGACCACATCTACCTGGATACGCCGCCAGCGCTGAATTTCTATACGGTTTCCGCCTTGATCGCGGCCGACCGTGTGTTGATACCCTTCGACTGCGATAGCTTCTCGCGCAATGCCCTTTACGGCCTGCTGGCCGAGATCGAAGAACTCAAGGACGACCATAACGAGGCGCTGGAAGTGGAGGGCATCGTGGTCAACCAGTTCCAGCCACGTGCGACGCTGCCGCAGCAGTTGCTGGATGAGCTGATTGCCGAAGGGTTGCCGGTGCTGCCGGTGAACCTGATGAGCTCGGTGAAGATGCGTGAGTCGCATCAGGTGTGCACGCCGCTGATCTATCTGGATGCACGGCACAAGCTGACCCAGCAGTTCGTCGAACTGCACGATCTGCTCAATCAGGCTTGAAGGTTTGTCAGCGATAAATCAAGGTGCCCGTGGGCGCCTTGTTCGTTAGCGCACCACGAAAACGTCGCAGGGCGCCTTGTGCAGGAAGTGCTGTGCCAGGCTGCCCAGCAGTGCCTGGGAGAAGGCGCTGCGGCCATGGCTGCCGAGTACCAGTAGTTCTGCTCGACGCGTCTTGATCTGCTCTTGCAGGCTACGCAGGATGCCACCCTGCAGCACCTCGTGGCTCAGCTTGGGACCTTCGGCCGGGAGCTTCTGCGCTTCGTCATGCAGTAGCTGATCGATCAGACCTTGCTGGGTCTGCAGCTGCAGTTCGACCTGTTGCGGCGTGCCCTTGTCCGGTTCGAATACATGCAGGGCATGCAGTTCGGCATCGCCAGGCAGCAGATGATAGGCCTGGCCCAGAGCGCTGCAGGCGCATAGGGAAAAGTCGATGGCGGCCAATGCCCGTTGATACGGCTGGAAGTCGTTGCGGGCGACCAGCAGCAGTGGCACGGTGCAGCGACGAGCGATACGGTCGAGGCTGGTGCCGGAGAAAAAGTCATGGCGCTGATGGTGGCCGCCCAGTACCAGCAGGTCGCAACCGCTGTCCTGAACCTGTTGCAGGACGACCTCCGACGGCTTGCCGCTGAGCATGCGCAGCTCGGTGCCGGGCGGGGCGTATTGGGTCAGGCTGCGATCCAGCGCCTGGCGCGCTTTCTCATGCTGGTCGCTGCTCTGGCCCGGGTCGAGCACATGGAGCATGGTCAGGCGGGCGTTATGTTGCCGGGCTAACTGGGTGGCGCGGCACAGTGCCATATCGGCAGTGTCGCGCAGGTCATGGGCGATAAGAATGTGCTTGAACATGGTGACGGCTCTCCTGCCGATACCCCTCGGCAATTTTATTGTGCCTGTTCAGATAGCCGCTCTTTTGACCTATGGCAAGGTCGGGTACTGTTACCGAGTGCGAGTGCGAGTGCGAGTGCGAGTGCGAGTGCGAGTGCGAGTGCAGGCAGCGGCGCCAATCAGCGTAAACGCAATTGGTAGTGGCCGCGACTTTCTGCGACCACTTCGCCGCTGCCGTCGGTCAGTTGCAACTCCAGCAGATACTCGGCCTTGCCCTGCAGGATCGCTTGTTCTTCCAGGTGGGCGATCTCCTCGGTCGAGAGGCGCGCCTCGACCTGAATGTCGCCCGTGGCCGGGCGGCGAAAGCGCAGGTTCATTTCCTTGATGATGGGGTAGAAGCGCTGGGCGTCGAAGCTGGTCAGAAACAGCGCGCCGCCGGGTATTTCCGCAAGGGTGAAGAGGGCGCCGGCGTACATGCTGCCGATATGGTTCTGGTTGCCTTGCAGGGGCATGCGCAGGCGCACGAAACCAGGCTCCAGCACCTCGGCCTTGAGGCCGCTGCGTCTGACGAAGGCGATCTGTTCTTCGGTGAGTTGGCGGGCGATTTCCACGGGCAGAGGCATGCTGAAACTCCTTGAACGGGTGCTTCGCCAGACTAAGGGGTGCCGCACTCGCTGCAATTGACCGCAGCGCCCTTAGTGACTGGCCGAAGCGCTCAAGGGCCTCAGGTTACAGGTGCATCCTAGATGCCCTGTTGGCGCAGCCAGGCCTGCAGTTGCGGTAGCGGCATGGCACCACTCTGGCGGGCGACTTCGATGCCTCCCTTGAACAGGATCAGGCTGGGAATGGAGCGGATGCCCAGTTGCCCGGCCAGATTCGGGTTGGCTTCACTATCGAGCTTGCCCAGGCGGCAGCGTCCCTGCAGTTGCACGGCGGCCTGCTGGAAGGTCGGGGCGAAGGACTGGCAGGGGCCGCACCAACTGGCCCAGACATCTACCAGTAACGGCAGGTTGCCCTTGAGTTGGCTGGCGAAATTAGCCTGCGTGAGGGTGATGGGTACGCCTGGCAACACTTCGCTCTTGCAGCGACCACAGCGTGGGGCGTCACCCAGGCGTTCGGCGGGAATGCGGTTGAGCCCATTGCAATGTGGGCAGGGGATCAGCAGGGGATCGCTCATTTTTCGGCTCCAGCGGCAATGACACCTATCTGGAGCCGAAATCGCAGCTTTTCAAGCGATCAGCCGCGCGACGCCTCGAGTGCCTGGCTCAGGTCGGCGAGGATATCGTCGATATGCTCGATGCCGATGGACAGGCGCACCATGTCGCGCGGTACGCCGGCCTTCTGCAATTCTTCGTCGCTGAGCTGGCGGTGTGTGGTCGACGCCGGGTGGCAGGCCAGCGATTTGGCATCACCGATATTGACCAGGCGCACCACCAGTTGCAGCGCATCGATGAAGCGCGCTCCAGCCTCCTGCCCGCCCTGGATGCCGAAGGAGAGGATCGCCGCCGGCTTGCCGCCGAAGTAGCGCTGGGCTAGTTCGTGTTCGGGGTGATCGGCCAGGCCGGCGTATTTGACCCAGGCCACTTGCGGGTGGCTTTGCAGATACTGCGCGACTTTCAAGGCGTTCTCGGTATGCCGCTCCATGCGCAGGGCCAGGGTTTCCAGGCCTTGAAGGATGAGGAAGGCGTTGAACGGCGACAGCGCCGCGCCGGTGTTGCGCAGTGGCACTACGCGGCAGCGGCCGATGAACGCAGCAGGGCCGAAGGCTTCGGTGTAGGTGACGCCGTGGTAGGAAGGATCGGGCGTGTTGAGCAGCGGGAAGCGCGCCTTGTTGTCGGCCCAGGGGAATTTACCGGAGTCGACCACGATGCCGCCGATGCTGGTGCCATGGCCACCGATGTACTTGGTCAGTGAGTGCACGACGATGTCCGCGCCATGTTCGAAGGGACGGCAGAGAATCGGCGTGGCCACGGTGTTGTCGACGATCAGCGGCACGCCATGACGGTGTGCGGCGTCGGCCAGGGCCTTGAGGTCGACGATGTTGCCGGCTGGGTTGCCGATGGATTCGCAGAACACCGCCTTGGTGCGCTCGTCAATCAGTGCTTCCAGTGCGGCGATGTCATCGTGCGCGGCGAAGCGGGTCTGGATGCCGAAACGCGGCAGTGTATGGGCCAGCAGGTTGTAGGTACCGCCGTAGAGCTTGGCCACCGAGACGATGTTGTCGCCGGCCTCGGCCACGGTCTGGATGGCATAGGTAATGGCGGCCATGCCGGAGGCCACGGCCAGTGCACCGACGCCGCCTTCCAGCGCCGCCACGCGCTCCTCGAGCACGGCGTTGGTCGGGTTCATGATGCGCGAATAGATGTTGCCGGCGACCTTCAGGTCGAACAGGTCGGCGCCGTGCTGGGTGTCGTCGAAGGCGAAGGAGCTGGTCTGGTAGATCGGTACCGCCACTGCTTTGGTGGTGGGGTCCGGATCGTAGCCAGCGTGGATGGCGAGTGTTTCCAATTTCATGCGCGCGTTCCTTCAGGGCAGATTGAAAGGATCGCAGCATGGATAAAGCGACAAGGTCCGGTCAATGCGCAGGCGCAATGAAACGGGCCTTGGGTTAGAACATTGTATTCGCAGCTTATGCCTTAGACCGGCGTCAGCGGGAAGAACCAGGGGATTACCAGCGTTGCTACGCCCCACAGCAGCAGATTCAGGGGAATGCCAATTCTCATGAAATCGGTGAAGCGATAACCGCCGGCGTTGTAGACGAAGGTGTTGGTCTGGTAGCCGATCGGGGTGGCGAAGCTGGCGCTGGCGGCGAACATCACCGCGACCACGAAGGCGCGTGGATCGACGCCCAGGTGCTGAGCCATGCCGATGGCGATGGGCGTCACCAGTACCGCCACCGCATTGTTGGACAGCATCTCGGTGAGGATCGAGGTGAACAGGTAGATGAAACTCAGCATCAATAGTGGTCCGGCCCAAGGCAGCCAGCCCATGACATTCTCCACCAGCAGCTTGACCAAACCGACCTTGTCCATGGCGATGCTGATGGCCAGCATGCCGAAGATCAGGCTGAGAATCTTCCAGTCCACCGCCTTGTAGGCGTCTTCCACGTCCAGGCAGCGGGTGGCCAGTACCGTGACGGCGCCGATGATCGCCAGGCCCTCAATGGGCATCACGCCAAAGGCAGCCAGCAGCATCACGGCCAGGGTCGAGATGATCGCGATGGGCGCCTTGTCGCGGCGGAAGGCACGCTCCTGCACAGCGTTGAGGCTGATCAGTTCGCCGTTGTCGGCGAAGCGTTTGATCTGCGCAGGTGTGCCTTCGACCAGCATCACATCGCCGAACTGCAGCTCGAAATCATCCAGGTTGCCCTGCACGTTCTCGTCCTGGCGGTGCACGGCGAGCACAGCGATGCCGTAGCGCGCAGTGAGGTCGAGGTCGCGCATCGGCCGGTGGCTGTAGCGCGAGTTTCGCCCGACGATAGCCTCAGCGAGGATCACGTCGTGGCTGCTGATGGTTTCGAAGGCATCGCCACGGTTGAAACTCAGGTGGCCGCTCTCGCGCAACTCCACTACATCCTTGACCTGGCCATGCAGTACCAGACGGTCGCCGCTGGCGAGCAGCGTTTCGGCACCCGGCTCGGTCAGCTCCTGTTCATCGCGGAACAACTTGAGCACTTGCAGACCACTACCACCGTTAAGGTTGGCTTCGTGCAGGGTCTTGCCGATCATCGGTGAGTCATGCGGCACCAGCAGTTCGGTCATGAAGGTGCGATCCAGATCCGGACGCAACTGGCGCGACAGCGTTTCGCGTTCGGGCAGCAGGCGATGACCGATGGTCAGCAGGTAGAGCATGCCGAAGGCGGCCAGCACCAGGCCGGCGCCGGTGATCTCGAAGATGCCGAATGGCTCCAGGCCGGCCTTGCGCGCGACGCCGTCGACCAGAATGTTGGTCGAGGTGCCGATCATGGTCAGGGTGCCGCCGAGGATGGTGGCGTAGGACAGCGGGATCAACAGCTTCGACGGCAGGGTGCCGGCGCGGCGCGCCAGGGCGATGGCCACCGGGGTGAGGATGGCCACCACTGGTGTGTTGTTGAGGCAAGCGGATACCACCAGCGCGGTGACGGTGAGGCCAGTGAGCACGCGAATCGGGCTGGTGCCGACCAGATTGCCCAGCCAGTTGCCGAGAGCGTCGATGCAGCCGGTACGCTCCAGCGCGGCGGAGAGCACGAACATGCAGGCGATGGTCACGGGGGCGGAGTTGGACAGCACGCTGAGTACTTCGCCCGGCGTCAGCAGTTGGCTGACCAGCAAGGCGGCCACGGCGATGGCGGCGACTATGTCCGGGCTCCATTTCTCGCGAACGAAGGCATACAGAACCCAGATCAGCAGGGCGCCGACAAACAGCAGAGGCAGGGAATCCCAGAACATGAACATCCTTAGATCCTGCATGTGATTCAGGTGGCTGGCGCGGCGTTTGGGCTCGCGGCGCTGGCTGACGAATCAGGGGCAGAATCTTTGCGTCGAATCTCGTGTGAGGTATCGGGCACGCACTGGGCGGCCTGGCAGGGCGCCAAGATAGAGGGGTTCTTTTAGATAGTCTAAGAATGTTTGGGCAGATTGATATGCCTTTTCGATTTAACAGATAAGCGCAGTCGAAAGGCCGGCCAACGTCTGTGAGCTGCCGCGCAACAGGCCGGCAGCACTATCACTCACGACGAACAACTGATCTCCAGATGCTTGCCCCATTCGGGCGGACGCTCGGTATAGCGTTCGAACCCCGGCTGCTCGTCGAACGGCTGTGACAGCACCGAATGCAGCTCGCGCACTGGAGCGTAGTCGCCTCGTTCGGCGGCTTCGATGGCGTGCTGGGCGAGGTAGTTGCGCAGGATGTACTTGGGATTGACCGCGTGCATGCGCGACCGGCGTTCGCTCTGCTGCCCACCTTCCAGCTCGCAGCGGGCCAGGTAATCGCGTCCCCAGGCATCGAAGCCGGCGAGGTCGACGAAATCATCGCGTACGACCTTGAGCGCTTCGGCGGGTGCCTGTGCGCCGAGGCGACGGAAGAACAAGGTGTAGTCGGTGGATTTACCGGCCTGCATCAGTTGCAGCAGACGTTGGATCAGCGCTTCGTCCTCTTCCTCGGCGCGGGTGAAACCCAGGCGCTTGCGCATCAGGTCGAGGTAGTGCGCCTGGTATAACGGCAGGAACAACTCCAAGGCCTCGCGCAATTGTTCGACCGCGGCGAATGGCGTCATGGCCTGAGCCAGTGCGGCGAGGTTCCAGTGGGCGATGGGCACCTGATTGCTGAAGCTGTAGCGGCCGGTATCGTCGGAGTGGTTGCAGATGTGATTGGCGTCGAAGTCGTCAAGGAAGGCGTAGGGGCCGTAGTCGAAGGTGATGCCGAGGATCGACATGTTGTCGGTGTTCATCACGCCATGGCAGAAGCCGTAGGCCTGCCAGTGGGCGATCATCGCGGCGGTGCGTTCGATCACCTCGCGCAGCAGCGCCAGCCAGGGCTCGTCCTGCTCCAGGCAGGCGGGGAAGTGGCAGACCATGACGTGTTCACCGAGGGTCTTCAGGTGCTCGTGCTGGCGCGTGTAGTAGAAGTATTCGAAGTGGCCGAAGCGCACGTGGCTCTGCGCCAGTCGCAGCACCATGGCCGCGCTTTCCTGCTTCTCGCGCCACACCGGCGTGCTCGAACCGGTCACGCACAGCGCGCGTGAGCTGGGAATGCCGAGCGCATGCAGATGTTCGCTGGCGAGAAATTCGCGGATCGACGAGCGCAGCACCGCACGACCATCGCCCATGCGCGAGTAGGGCGTCATGCCGGCGCCTTTCAGGTGCAGGTCCCAGTGCTCGCCAGCTTCGTTGAGCACTTCACCGAGCAGCAGGCCGCGACCGTCGCCCAGGCGCGGCGTGTAGCCGCCGAACTGGTGGCCGGAGTAGACCATCGCGCGCGGCTCGGCCTCTTCCCACAGTTTGTGCCCGGCAAACAGTTCGGCGAACTCGCTGCGTTGTGCTTCGTCTGGAGCCAGGTCGAGCAAAACCATGGCCGACTCGCTCGCCACCACCAGGCGTGGTTGCTCGATAGGTTCGGGCAGTACCTCGGTGGAGAAGGCATCGCCTAGGCGGGCGAAGCGGTTGTCGAAGATCAACTGGTCGAGGCTTTTCACCGGGTGGCTCCTACCTGCTCAAGGCACTGCGGGCGGTTTGGGTGGTTGCTGCACACTGGCGGCGCCAGCGGCTGCGACTCTGGCCAGGTCTTTCTGATCCAGCTTCTGCTCGCCATGTTCCAGGTTTTTCACGTACACCTCGACCTGGCGGAAGGCGATGTTGATGCCGTTCTTCGGGAACTCGCGGTCGATGAAACGATTGATCTCGTCGGTGGCCGGGTTGCGGTCGCCGAGGTCGCGCACGTGGATGCGCAGCTCGTGGTCCAGCGTGCTCTCGCCAAAGTTGAGGAAGTAGACGATGGGCCCCGGCTCCTTGAGCACGCGCGGGTTTTCCTGCGCCGCCTGCAGCAGCAGCTTGCGCACCAGATCGAGATCCGAGCCATAGCCGACGCCGACCTTGAGGGTGACGCGGGTGACCGTGTCGCTCAGCGACCAGTTGATGAGTTGGCCGGTAATGAAGGTCTTGTTCGGTACGATGATTTCCTTGTGATCGAAGTCGGTAATGGTGGTGGCACGGATACGGATCTTGCTCACGGTGCCGGACAGATTGCCGATGGTCACCACGTCACCGATACGCACTGGGCGCTCGAACAGGATGATCAAACCTGAAATGAAGTTGGCGAAGATTTCCTGTAGGCCGAAACCGAGGCCGACCGATAGCGCCGCCACCAGCCACTGCAATTTGTCCCAACTGACGCCCAGCGTCGATAGCGTGGTGACGATGCCAATGGCGACCAGGGCGTAGGACAGCAAGGTGGTGGTGGCGTAGGCGCTGCCCTGCGCCAGGCGCATGCGTGACAGCACCAGCACCTCGAGCAGACCGGGCAGGTTACGCGCCAGTGCCACGGTGATGGCGACGATGATCAGGGCACCGATTACGTCCATCAGGCTGATGGGCACCAGTGTCGCGTTATCCCCGGTACCGCTGCTGTATTCGTAGAGGTTGATGGTATCGAGGTAGGTGAATACGCCGATCAGATCGGCCCAGACCGCGTACAGGCAAACCAGGAAGCCGCCGAGCAGGGCCAGGCGGATCAGGCGCAGCGATTGCTGGTTGACCTGCTCGATGTCCAGGGTCGGCTCTTCCACCGGCGCTTCGCCATCCAGGCTTTCCTTACTTTGCGCCTGACGCTTGGCCAGGGCGCGTTGGTAGGCCAGGCGTCGTGCCGCGACGCTCAGCCCGCGGACCAGCGTAGCCTCGACGATAAGCAGGATGATCAGCAGGTACAGGGTATCGATCAAGCGGTCGGTGAGCTTGAGCGCCGTGTAGTAATAGCCGAACGCAACCGCACCGATCAGCGCCAGCGGTAGCAGGTTGAACAGCACGCCGACACTGGTGCGCAGGCCCGAGGTGTGCTCGCGCAGGGGGGCACTGAACAGCAGGTGGAAAAGCATCCAGGCCATCAGGGCATAGCAGCTGAGGACCACGATGATGCCGATCACATCGTTGGCCAGGCTCGCTGGCTGGTGTTCGGCAATGCTCACTACGGCCACCAGCGCCATCACCACCAGGCCCAGACGACGCAGGTGCTGACGGAAGAAGGCGACGTTGGCCGGTGGCCAGTGGAAGTGCATGATGGCTACGCCATCCGGAGACAGAATCCGGTGAAGGGTATAGAACACCAGCCAGGCTTCTGCCATCTCGTAAAGTGCAGCGCCCAAGTAGAGGTTCTGCCCGCGGGCATCATGCAGCAGGGCATAGCCGCAAAGCGCCAGGAATAAAGTAACCGGCAGCGCGAGGATGACGTTTAGCCCCAGCGCCATTGGTGTATGCAGCTGGCTGTCATGCTTGTAATGGCCGATGTCGCCATGCAGCGCGCTGAGCTTGTCGAACAGATACTGGCGTCGCCAGAGGATCAGCGCACAGAGCAGGATCAGCGGCAGAAATACAAGGGGGCGTTCGATCAGGCCCGCACCCAGCTCGCTGATGGCCATGCTCCAGGGCATATCGGCCAGTTGCTGCTGGAAATGACGTGGCGCCGACTTCAGCCAGTCGAGATCCAGCGGCTTGTTGCTGGGAATCCAGAACATCTGCTCGTCAATGGTGGCGCGCAGGCTGCTGGCCGTGCTTTCCAGCTCCTTCTGATTGAGCTGGAGGGTGATCGATTCGTTGAGCAGTGCGTTCAGCGAGCGGTTCAGGCGATCGAGCAATTCACGTCGGGTCGTAAGCTGCTCGCGCAGTGCGTTGCGCAGCTCCGGGGTGACCTCCTCACTCGGCTGATCGCTGAGCAGGTTCTCCACATAGCGAGCGGGATCACTGATCTCTTCGCGCTGCTTGTTCAGCTCGAACTGGTAGAGGCGAATGTCGGCGATCTCGTCTGCCAGCGAGCCGTCCTCTAGCTTGAGCTTCGGCAGCGCCTGCTTCTGTTGGTAGAGGATCTTCGACAGCAGGAGGCTGCCCTGCAGTACCCGAATCTGCTCGTCCAGCGCCTGATTGGCCTGATTGAGGTTGTCCAGTTGCTGGCGGGTTTGCAGGTTCTGCTCGGTCAGGCCGTTGAGGCGTTCCGTTGCGCGCAGCAGGTAGTCGGAGAGCTTGAGATTGAGCGAGCTCTCTCTGGCCAGCAATCGATCGGAGCTGGCGCGTTCGGCCTCGAGCGATTGTTCGGCGACGGTCTGTTCCGATTCCGCACGGCGTCGTTCGTTGATCAAGCCTTGCAGCGCCTGGCGCTCCTGCTCAGCACGATTGATACGTTCTTCGAGCAGGGCGCGCTGGGCACTACCGAGGTCCTGCAGCAGGCTGTTGCCGGCCAGCTCCTGGCGGCGCAGCTGAGTTTGTGCGGCGAGCAGCGACAACTCCGCGTTGAGCTGGTTGCGGCGCTCCTGCGTCAGCGCCTTGCCGTCGTAGCGGCCACTCTTGAGCGCATCGTTGATCAGTTGGCTGCGTGCCTGGTTCTGGCTGATCTCCGCCTGCGCGCGCTCGGGGCGTGTCTGTGCGGTGATCACCAGGCTGTTGGCCTCGATGATCGCCTTGTTCCATTCGCTGATCTGACTGGAGCGTTCGTTGAGCAGTTGTTCGAGCTGAGCAAGCGGGGTGCGCGCATGGCGCGCAGAAACCTGTTGTTCCGGGCTGGCCTTGAGTCTGTCCAGTTCGCGCTGGGCTTCGGTGATCAAGCGCGGCGCGTCGTCCAGTTGCTTGCGCAGGTCGCTGAGACGCTGTTCGGCGCTCTGCCGATCCTGAAGCATGCGCAGCGTCTGTTCGAGGGTCTGTTTGAGCGCCAACTGCTCGGCTTCCGGCAGTTTGCGATCAGCCAGGCTGTCCAGGCTCTGCTGCACGCTTTCCGCCGTCGGTGGCTCTTCGGCGAACACCTGTGGGATGCCAATGAACAGGGCAAACAGAACGGCTGCTAGGGAAAGGCGCGACAGATGCATGGTCGATTGATCTACTGAGTGAGCGGTAACGATTGAGAATACCTGCGGCACAACGAAGACGCGGGCCCTGTGGCCCGCGCGTGATGCTGATGCTAGCAGAGTCCTAGCCGGTAGTTTTCAACTGCTTGCTAGAAGTGCAGCCCAGGGCCGGGACGGGTGCCCTCGGGGAATCTGACGCCGACTTTACGCACCTTGTTCCCTTCCATGGCGGCAACCGTCCAGGTCAGGCCCTGCCACTCCACCTGGTCGCCGACTACCGGCTCGCCGCCGATTTTGTGGGCGATGAAACGGCCCAACGGCTGATTGCCTTCCAGTTCATCGAGCTTCAGGCCGTAGAGTGCGGCGACTGCGCTCAGCTCGGCGTCGCCTTCCAGGACGAAATCACCGAAGAAGCGCAGGTCCTGGCCTCGTTTCGGCGCCTGGCTGAACAGCTTGCCGAGGGCTGGCAGATCGTGTTCGTGACCGATCACGCAGAGCAGGTCATCTGCTTGCAGGCGCGTACTACCCGACGGGTGGAGCAGCTCGCGGCCTCGGAACAGTGCGGCGATACGGGTGCCTTCTGGCATGTTCAGCTCACGCAGGGCGGCACCGATGCACCATTTTTCCGCGCCCAGGCGATAGACGAACAGCTCCCACTGGCTGGTCGGGTGCACTTCCAGGCCGGCGCGTGACACCGGTGCGGGTTCTGGCGGTACGGTGACGCGCATCAGCTTGGCGGCCAGCGGCAGGCTGGTGCCCTGCAGCAGCAGAGAGATGATCACGATGAAGAACGCCACGTTGAAGAACAGCTGCGCGTTGGGCAGGCCGGCCATCAGCGGGAACACCGCGAGGATGATGGGCACGGCGCCGCGCAGGCCAACCCAGGCGATGAAGATCCGCTCGCGGTCGTGGAAGGCACGAAACGGCAGCAGGCCGAGGAAGATCGACAGTGGCCGCGCGAAGAGAATCATCCACAGAGCCAGAGCCAGCGCCGGCAGAGCGATGGGCAGCAGCTCGTGCGGCGTGACCAGCAAACCGAGAACCAGGAACATGCCGATCTGCGCCAGCCAGGTGAGGCCGTCGAGCATGTGCAGGATGCCGTGGCGCGAGCGGATCGGTCGGTTACCCAGCAGCAAGCCGCACAGGTAGATGGCGAGGATACCGCTGCCACCCACTGCGGTGGTGATGGCAAAGATGATCAGGCCGCCGCTGACCACCAGTAGCGGATACAGTCCGGTAGCCAGTTCCATGCGATTGATCAGTTTCAGCAGCAGCCAGCCGCCACCCAGGCCGAGCAGGGCGCCGAGGCCGAACTGTTGCACCAGCTGGATCGGCAGGTCCCAGCTGAAGCCGGTCTGACCGCTGGCGAGCATGGCGATCAGGGTCACGGTGAGGAACACCGCCATCGGGTCGTTGCTACCGGACTCGATTTCCAGTGTGGAGCTGACCCGTTCGTTGAGGCCGCGCCCGCCCAGCAGGGAGAACACCGCCGCGGCATCGGTGGAGCCGACGATGGCGCCGATCAACAGGCCTTCCAGCAGGGTCAGATTGAACAGCCACATTGCAGCCAGGCCGGTCAACCCGGCTGTGATCACGACACCTACGGTGGCCAGTGACAGGGATGGCCACAAGGCCACGCGGAAGCTGGAAACCCGGGTGCGCATGCCGCCATCGAGCAGAATTACCGCCAACGCCAGGTTGCCGACCAGGTAGGCCAGCGGGTAGTTGTTGAAGACGATGCCGCCCGGGCCGTCGGTGCCGGCCAGCATGCCGACGCCGAGGAAGATCACCAGGATGGGGATGCCGAAACGAGCGCCGAACGCGCTGACCAGAATACTGGCCGCCACCAGCAGTGCGCCGATCAAAAAAAGATTATTGATAGCGCTGGCATCCAAACGCGCTTACTCCTGGCTGTGAAAATCGGGGGGTGCGCTAGGCATGGCGCGTGCCAGAGATTCTAACCGTAGCCTCCGTATCGCTGTCAAAAAGGTTATTACATTTTTACAGACTGCCCCGAAGCGCCCGTGTCGGGGCGGCCCGGGGCACTTGCTCGAGGTTCAGAACCAGGCGTTCTGCATGCCCAGGCAGGTGTCGTCGCGGGCCTCGAGAATGGCCAGGTCATGGTGACAGGCAGGCACCTCCCAGGTCAGGAAGTAGCGCGCGGCTTGCAGCTTGCCGCGGTAGAAGGACTGCTCGTCGGCATTGCCGGTGTTCGCCAGGCCTTGTTCGGCACGGATCGCCTGCTCCAGCCAGCGCCAGCCGATCACCGTGTGGCCGAACACCTTCAGGTACAGCGCCGAGTTGGCCAGGCCTTGGTTGACCTTGCCGCTCATCAGGTCGCCGAGCAGCTCCAGAGTCACCGCCTGCAGGCGCGCCAGCAGTTGTTCCAGCGGCTGGCGCAGGGCAGTGAGCGACTCATGTTCGCTGGCACGCTGGCAGCAGTCGTTGATCAGCTTGAGCAGTTGCTTGAGTGCGGCGCCGCCGTTCTGCGAGACCTTGCGCCCGAGCAGGTCGAGCGACTGGATGCCGTGGGTGCCCTCGTGAATCGGATTGAGGCGGTTATCGCGGTAGTACTGCTCCACCGGGTATTCGCGGGTGTAACCGTGGCCGCCGAGAATCTGGATCGCCAGCTCGTTGGCCTTGAGGCAGAACTCCGATGGCCAGGATTTGACGATGGGCGTGAGCAGGTCGAGCAGTTCCAGCGCGCGGCTGCGCTCTTCGGCGGTTTCCAGGGTATGGGTGTCATCGAACAGCCGTGCCGCGTACAGGCCGAGGTCGAAGGCACCTTCGACGTAGGCTTTCTGCGTCAGCAGCATGCGTCGCACGTCAGCGTGTTCAACGATGGAAATCTGCGGGCTGCTCGGGTCCTTGCCGTCCGGCTGGCGACCTTGCGGGCGGTTACGCGCGTAGTCCAGCGAATACAGGTAGCCGGCGTAGCCAAGCATGATTGCGCCCATGCCGACGCCGATGCGCGCCTCGTTCATCATCTGGAACATGTAGGACAGGCCCGCATGCGGTTTGCCCACCAGGTAGCCGACGCATTCGCCGTTGTCGCCGAAGTTCAGCGCCGTGGAGGTGGTGCCGCGCCAACCCATCTTGTGGAACAGCCCGGCCAGGGTCACGTCGTTGCGCGCGCCCAGCGATCCATCGTCGTTGACGTGGAACTTGGGCACCAGGAACAGGCTGATGCCCTTCACGCCGGGCGGTGCGTCCGGCAGCTTGGCCAGCACCATGTGCACGATGTTCTCGGAGATCGGCTGGTCGCCGCCGGAGATGAAGATCTTGTTGCCCTTGATCCGGTAGCTGCCGTCGGCATGCGGTTCAGCGCGGGTTCTGATGTCCGATAGCGACGAGCCAGCGTGCGGCTCGGTCAGCGCCATGGTGCCGAAGAAGCGGCCATCGATGATCGGTTGCAGGTAGCGGGCCTTCTGCTCCTCGTTGCCGAAGGCCTCGATCAGGTTGGCCACGCCCATGGTCAGCATCGAGTAGGAGCTGGTGGCGATATTGGCTGACTGGAAATGCGCGAAGCAGGCCTGCGACAGCAGATTGGGCAGTTGCATGCCGCCGTGCTCGAAATCGCGGGTGGCATTGAGGAAGCCCGCTTCATGGAAGGCGCGCAGCGCGGGCTCGACCTCGGGGATCAGCACCGCGCCGCCGTCGACGTACTGCGGCTCGTGTTCGTCGTTCTTGCGGTTGTGCGGGGCGAACAGCTCTTCGGCAATGCCACGCGCGGTGTTGATCGCCGCGTCGAAGGTCTCGCGGTTGTGATCGGCGAAGCGCGGACGCTGGGTCAGGGCTTCGGCGTCGAGCACCTCATAGAGTTCGAACGCCAGGTTGCGGGAGCTGAGCAGTGTCTCGGACATGGAACGGGCCTCCAGATGATCAATCGAGTCTAGGCAGTCTGCCGCCTGACTGCCCAGCATCATCATTGGCCGTGATAGTCACTGCTTGGTGTATGTAGGGCGGGTGTAACCCGCCGTCTCGGTTATGGCGGGTTGCACCCGCCCTACGAGGTCATACTAGGCTGTCAGGCGAAGCCCCGTGCCAGCTCGCGCGTCAGCTCGGCGGCGGGCATGGGCCGGCAGCTCGCGACGTTCTGCCCGGCCCACAGTGGCGAAAAGTCCCCGCTGCCCTGCGCCTCGGCCGCTGCGCGCAACGGTGCGATGGCTGCAGTGGCCAGCGGGAAGGCTGGCGCCCGCGTGCTCAGTGGCCCCAGCTCGCGCATCAGGCGATTGACGATGCCGCGTGCTGGTCGGCCACTGAGCAGATTGGTCAGCGCCGTGTGGCGCGCCGCCGGGCTCCGTAGCGCAGCACGGTGCAGGGCGCTGGTGGTGGCTTCCGGGCATAGCAAATACGCACTACCAACCTGCACGCCGGCGGCGCCGAGGGCCATGGCCGCGGCTACACCTCGGGCATCGCTTATGCCGCCGGCGGCAATCACCGGTATCGACAAAGCGTCGACCAACTGGGGTAGCAGGGCGAAGGTGCCAAGCTGGCGGCTCAGATCGAGGTCCAGAAAGTGCCCGCGATGGCCACCTGCTTCCAGGCCCTGAGCGATAACCGCATCGACGCCCCGTTCCTGTAGCCACAGCGCTTCGTCCAGCGTAGTGGCGCTGGAGAGGATCTTCGCCCCGCTGCGCCGGACGCGCTCTAGCAGGTCCGGTTGTGGCAGGCCGAAGTGAAAGCTCACCACCGCAGGGCGGAACTCCTCCACCAGTGCGGCCGCTTCATCGTTGAATGGCAGGCGACCTGGTCCGCTGGCGATGCTTGCCGGGTCCACGCCCAGCTCGCGGTAGTAGGGCGCCAGTGCTTCGCGCCAGCCAGCCTCGCGGGTCGCGTCTGGCTCGGGCGGCACATGGCTGAAGAAGTTGAGGTTGAACGGCTGTTCGGTCAGGCCGCGCATCGCTTGCAGCTCCTGGCGCAGGGCGGCAGGTGTGAGCATCGCGCAAGGAATCGAGCCAAGGCCGCCTGCCTCGCATACGGCGGCGGCCAGGCGATGATCCTGCGAGCCGGCCATCGGCGCCTGGATCAGGGGAAGTTCGCTACCGAGCAGCTTTTGCAAGGGCATGGCGGGGTTCTCGCTGTCCATGGAGGAGCGGGCAGCCTAGGCCGTGAAGGTGCAGTGGAGCAAGCCACGATGCGAGTTGCCAGCGGCCTGTTAAACTGCGCGCCTGATTCGAGGACTGATCCATGAACTACCGCCACGCCTTCCATGCCGGCAACCACGCCGACGTACTCAAGCACCTGGTGCTGACTCGCCTGATCGGCCTGCTGTCGAAGAAAGAGGCACCGTTCGCCTACCTCGACAGCCACGCAGGACTCGGCCTTTACGACCTGCAGGGTGATCAGGCCAGCCGTACCGGCGAGTACCTGGAGGGCATCGCACGCCTGTGGCAGGCCGAGCACCTGCCGGATGCCGTGGAGGCCTACCTGGAGGTGGTGCGGGCGATGAATCCGGATGGCGAGCTGCGCTATTACCCCGGCTCGCCGGAGCTGGCGCGACTGCTCAGCCGTGAGCAGGATCACCTGCAGCTCAACGAAAAACATCCCGAGGACGGCCGCCTGCTCAAGGACAACATGCGTGGCGACCGCCGCGTCGCCGTGCACCTGGGCGAAGGCTGGCATGTGCCGCGGGCGCTGATGCCGACCCGCGAAAAACGCGTGCTGCTGCTGATCGATCCGCCGTTCGAGAAGGCCGACGAGCTGCAGCGCTGTGTCGAGGCCTTGAACGAAGCGCACGGACGCATGCGCCAGGCCATCGTCGCGATCTGGTACCCGATCAAGGATGAGCGCCAATTGGCGCGCTTCTATCGCGATCTGAGCAAGAGCGCCGCGCCCAAGCTGCTGCGTGCCGAGCTTTACGTGCACGCGCCGGACGATGCCACGCGCCTGAGTGGTTCAGGTCTGGTGATCAGCAACCCGCCATGGGGGCTGGAGGACGAACTCAAGCAACTGCTGCCCTGGCTGGCAGACGCACTTGGCCAGAGTCAGGGCGGCTGGCGCCTGGATTGGCTGATCGAGGAGAAGTCGGCCGGTTGAGCGAGCAGGGCGGTGCGCATGGCGCACCCTACGGCTACGCAGCTGTAACCTGGAGACAAAGTCGTCGCTGACGGCTGCTCAACCCGGCTTGCGATTGGGCTCGATGGTAGCTCAGGTTGCGCCGCGGGCTGAGGTATTCCAGCACCTCCAGCGGTAGTTGCGAGGGGCGCAGGCTGTGGGCGATGGCGAGCTTCGGCTCCTGGGCGAGGTCCACGATCAATGCTTCCTGCTTGGGAATATCGGGGTCGTAAATGATCAGCGTCGGTTTCAGTGCCTGAGTCGGGTTCATGCCCGGCACCAGCGCATAACGCTTATCGTCCAGTTGCACCAGGCTGCAGCGTCTTGCGCAGCAGCACAAGGGACATCTTCGCCGATGCCTGGCTCGATACCTGACTGGAAATGCTGCTCAGCTCCACGACCCGTTACCCGTGCTCAAGACTCAGGGGGTAGACATACGCCTGTTCCGCCAAGGCCGCAATAGCCGCCCGGATTCTTCGCCAGGTATTGCTGATGATAGGTCTCGGCGTAATAGAAGGTCGGCGCCTCGGCGATTTCCGTGGTGATGTGGCCCATTCCCGCCTTGTCCAGCTCAGCTTGGAAGCGTGCCTGGCTGGCTTTGGCGGCGCTCAGCTGCGCCTCGTCCTGGCAGTAGATCGCCGAGCGGTACTGAGTGCCCTGGTCGTTGCCCTGGCGCATGCCCTGGGTCGGGTTGTGCACTTCCCAGAACACTTTGAGCAGCGCTTCGAAGCTGGTTTGCTGCGGGTCGAACACGACCAGCACTACTTCGGTGTGTCCGGTCAGGCCGGAGCAGACCTCCTCGTAGGTTGGGTTGGGCGTGAGGCCACCGGCATAGCCGACCGCAGTGCTGAACACACCGGGTTGCTGCCAGAAGCGGCGTTCTGCCCCCCAGAAACAGCCCAGACCGAACACCGCCTGCTGCAGGCCGGCAGGGAAGGGCGCCTTGATCGGATTACCGTTGACATAGTGGGTGTCGGCCACTGGCAGCGGCTCGGCGCGGCCGGGTAGCGCCTGCTCGGCAGTCGGCAGGATGTCCTTGTTAACGAGAATCTGTGAACGCAGAACCATGGCGGTCTCCTCGAAATGGGTCAATGGTGGACTACGCGCAACGCGGCGTATTACGTCCGTTGGTCTGCCTGGCGACTGGCGTCGGCCTGTGGCCGGCAGGGGTAGCGGCGCAGGCTGACGATCAGCTCGCGGCCGGAAATCGGTTTGTCGAACAGGTAGCCCTGGCCGACGTCGCATTGCTGGCGGCGCAGGAACGCGAGCTGGGCGCCGGTCTCGATGCCTTCGGCCACGACCTTGAGCTTGAGGTTGTGGGCCATGGCTATCACCGCCGAGGTGATTTCCATGTCGTCCTGGTTGTCCGGGATGTCTTTGATGAAGCTGCGATCGATCTTGATCACGTCGATGGGGAATTTCTTCAGGTAGCTGAGCGACGAGTAGCCCGTGCCGAAGTCGTCCATGGCCAGGGTCAGGCCCAGGCTCTTGAGACGACCCAGTTGGTGGCGGGTGTCGTCGGTGGCCTCCAGCAGCAGGCTTTCGGTGAGTTCCAGTTCCAGCAGCCTGGGGTCGAGCTGTTCTTCATGCAGGATGGCGGCGATGGAGCCGACCAGATCCGGGTCGGAGAACTGTTTGGGCGACAGATTGATCGCCACCTGCAGTTGCCCCAGGCCAATGGCGGCGATCTGCTTGCTCATGCGGCAGGCCTGGCGCACCACCCACTTGCCGATGGGGATGATCAGGCCGGTTTCCTCGGCAACGCCGATGAACTGATCTGGGCGGATCATGCCCTTCTCCGGATGCTGCCAGCGCAGCAACGCCTCCATGCCCAGCAATTGCCCGCTTCTGAGGCAGAGTTTGGGTTGGTAGAAGACTTCCAGCTCGTTCTGAGTCAGCGCGCGGCGCAGGTTGTTCTCGACGAACAGCTTGTAGTTGGCCTCGGCGTTCAGCGCTTCGGTGAACAACTGCACCTGATGTTTACCGTTAGCCTTGGCTTTATGCAGGGCGAGGCCGGCGTGCTTCATCAGAGTCTGCGGGGCGTCACCGTGTTCCGGGGCGATGGCCAAGCCGACCGAGCCGGTGATGCTGATCAACTGGTTGTCGACGAACAGCGGCTTGTCCAGGGTTTGCAGTACCTGATGAGCGACACGCAGGCCTGCGTCCTGATCGCAACCGTCGAGCAGGATGGCGAATTCATTGCTGGCGAAGCGTGCCAGAGTGCCCTTGGCGCCAAGACTGTTGCGCAGGCGCCGAGCTAGAGCCGAGAGCAGCTTGTCGCCGGTCTGGTGGCCGAGGCTGTCGTTGATCCGCTTGAAATTGTCGATGTCCACCAGCAGCAGCCCGAGCGATTGAACATTGCGGGCGAAGCGCTCTTCAAGGCTGCGGATGAACGACGGGCGATTGCCCAGGTTGGTCAGGTTATCGGTATAGGCCAGGCGTTCGATGCGCTGCTGCGCCAGCTTGGCCTCGGTAATGTCTTCGTAGATGCCGATGTAGTGGGTCAGTTCGCCATCGTCGCCATACACCTTTGAGATCGACAGATGGCCCCAGTACGGCTCCTGATTCTTGCGCCGACTGCGGAATTCGCCTTGCCAGCTGCTGTGTTCGGCCAGGCTGGACTGGGCGTCGAACAACAGGTCGCTAAGGTTGACCATGGCCGGTAGCTCGGACAGGCGGTGACCGCAGACTTCGTCGCTGCTGTACAGGGTGATGGCGGTGAAGCTGGGGTTGACGTACTCCACCCGGCCCTCGCGGTCGACCAGCAGAAAGGCGCTGGCGCTCTGTTCAACGGCGCGCTGGAACAGATACAGCGCGTGGGTGGCGGAGCGCTTCTCCTGATTGATCAGGACTTGGGCGAATTGATCAGCCAACTCGCCGGCGAAGGCAATCTCGTCTGCCTGCCAGAGACGTTTGGGGCCGATATGTTCGAGGCAGAGCACGCCCACCACTTCGCCTTCGATGCGGATGCTGGCGTCCAGCATCGAGGTGATGGCGAGTGGTTGAAGGTAAGAGGGGGTCAGCTCGCGAGTGCGCAGATCATGTTGGGCATCGTGGGCATCGATTGCCCGTCCGCTTTGCAGAGCCTCCAGATAGTGCGGGAAATCACGCGCATCTATCGAGGGCAGTTGCTCGTGCCGGTTCAGGTCGCGGCGGTACAGCGACACCGAGTCCAGTCTATTGCCACCCAGATGCCAGATTCCCGCCCTGGACGCGCCATAGATCTCACAGGCCGCCTGGGTGATGAGCTCGGCGGCCTCCTGGAGCGGGTCGCTTGAGACATAGCGTTGGCGCGCCAGGCGCACGATCAGTTGCTGCTGGGTATGCGAGCGCGCCAGATGCTGCAGATGGTCGTCCTGGGTGCGCTGATACTGTTGCAGCGAGCTGCGCAGATCCAGGTTGTGTGCCTGGAGTTCACGCTCATCGGGAGCATGGGCGTCGAGGTTCTCGTGGGCGATCAGAAGATAACCGCGTAACAACTGACGGTTGCGTTGTTTGAATGGCTCGCCCATCTCCAGCAGATTCAGCGGCCCCTGCGGCGTGTGCAGCGTGTAGCGCACCAGGTAGTGGGCCTCCTGCAGCAGTTGCTGCTGGATAGCATCATGCAGGCGATAACGGGCTTCCGGCTCCATCAGGCTGGCGTAAGGGGCGTCTACCAATGCGCACAGGTCGGCGGCACTGATGCCGAGTTTGCGCTCACAGGCCGGGTCGAGAAAAAGCAGCGCCCAGCTTGGCTCGTTCAAGCGCTCGAAACGCAACATGCCGAGCCGCGAGGGCACTGGCAACTGCGTCACAACCTCGGCTGCCGAGCGTGCGCTGGCATCGGGATGGCTTTTCATTGGGCGTTGGGCTTCCAGTATGCTGACCAGGCGAGGCGTCCGTTCTCGGTACAAGGCCGCTGCGTCAGAAGGCGCATTGGCGTGGACGGAGGCTAGGGCTCAGGCCTACTTCACTATAGCGTTCGGCAAGGGTGCATCATGCAAGCGAGACTGACAAGAAAACTCATGGCCATGGTGCTTGGCGGAGCACTTTTTACGACCATACCTGCGGTTGCTGGCGCCGATGATGCGGCGGCGCTGCAGGGCGCCGAGCAGGCCGCTTATCTGGCCGAGCTCAAGCATCTTTATCTGACCGATAACGAGCGCAATGCATTACTCGCGCACAGCAACGCATTGCTGGAAACCTACGCCCTGCGCGCCGGCTATCAGGTTGGCCAAGCGCAGCGGCAGGACCTGTTCTACCGCTTCGCTGTCGGCAATACCGGCGAACTGATTCTGCGCGAGGAACGCCGTGACGTGCAGGGGACTGCCATCGCCGTGCGCAACCAGCGCGTTTCGGTGTTCGGTATCGACCCGTTCATCCGCTACGAATGTCCGACCGGTGGAATCCGTTGTGTGCTGCTCAATCCGGTCGATGGCAGCGAGCTGCTGAGTATCGTGCGTGACCATCAGGGTGCGGGCGAGCTGGCCAAGGCCATGAGCTTTCTGATCCGTAACGTGCAGAAGGGTTGACCTGGCCCTCACAGGTTCAGCAGGAACATGGCCTTGGCCAGAAACAGAATGGCCAGCATCTGCAGCAGAACGCTGAGGTGAATGCGTCGCGAGCGTGCCGCTGTCAGGCGGCCGCGGCGCATCAGGAACACCACCAACAGAAAATGCCCGAGTATGCTCAAGGCCAGGGTGATTTTCAGGCTGAGAAGGATGCCGAAGCTGCTGGCCAACGGCGTATGCAATGCCGCGCGGTAGTGCCAGGCCAGGCCCAGGCCGGCCGCATAGAGCGCCAGAATCACCCAATGCATGACCTGCCGTGCGCGCTGTCCAAGCGCGCGAGAGAAACCTGCCTTGGCTTCGTCCGCAAGCTCGCGGGTGGCGCGACTGAGGATCATCACTTCGAAGAAAACGCCGCCGATGAAGAAGGCGGCGGCAGTCAGGTGGGCGAATTTCAGAAGCAGATAGAGCATGGGAGTGCGCCGGATCGATATCGATGGCGCGATCATGGCGGCTGCAGCGGTAAATGCCATGACCGGGATCAACTCGGCCGTGGCTTTGAGCAGGCGAAAAAAAACCCCACCCAAATGGGCGGGGTTGAGGATGCGAGCGTGGCGTGCTCGAAACGATTTACAGCAGGATGGTGCGGATGTCCGCCAGCAGCTGCGACAGGCGCTGAGTGAAGCGGGCAGCGGCAGCGCCGTTGATCACCCGATGGTCGTAGGACAGCGACAGCGGCAGCATCAGCTTGGGCTGGAAGGTCTTGCCATCCCAGACCGGCTGGATGGTGGCTTTGCTGACACCGAGAATCGCCACTTCCGGCGCATTGACGATCGGCGTGAAGCCGGTGCCGCCAATGTGGCCGAGACTGGAAATGGTGAAGCAAGCGCCCTGCATGTCGTCAGCCGACAGTTTCTTGCTGCGCGCTTTCTCCGCCAGAGCGGCAGCCTCAGCCGCAAGCTGCAGCAGGCTCTTCTGATCGACGTTCTTGATCACCGGCACCAGCAGGCCGTCCGGCGTATCGACGGCGAAGCCGACATGCACGTACTTCTTGCGGATGATCGCCTTGCCGCTCGGGGCCAGCGAACTGTTGAAGTCCGGCAGTTCCTTGAGCAGGTGAGCGCAGGCCTTGAGCAGCAGCGGCAGTACGGTCAGCTTGACGCCAGCCTTCTCGGCCACGGCCTTCTGCGCGACGCGGAAGGCTTCCAGGTCGGTGATGTCGGCCGAGTCGAACTGAGTCACGTGTGGCACGTTGAGCCAGCTGCGGTGCAGGTTGGCAGCGCCGACCTGCATCAGGCGGGTCATCGCCACTTCTTCGATTTCGCCGAACTTGCTGAAGTCCACGGTCGGGATCGGCGGGATGCCGGCGCCGCCAGTGGCAGCGGCTGCAGTCGCCTGCGGTGCGGCCTTGGCCTTGTGCATCATCGCCTTGACGTACACCTGCACGTCTTCCTTGAGGATGCGACCTTTCGGGCCGGTACCGGCGATATCCGCCAGTTCCACACCGAAGTCACGGGCCAGCTGACGCACGGCAGGGCCGGCATGCACCTTGGCGGCATCGCGCTTGGGCGCGTTGGCAACTTCGGCAGCTGCAGCCGACAGCGAGGCAATGGCGCGTACTTCGGCAGCCACTTCCGGTGCGGCACCTTCCGGTACGCGGTGCACTTGCTGACTGGCTTGCGCCGGCGCGGCGGTCGGTGCGGCACCCGCTACCTTGAGCTTGAGAATCAGATCACCGGTGCCGACTTCGGCGTCCAGCTTGACCAGCACTTCTTCCACTACGCCGGCAGCCGGCGAGGGGATTTCCATGGAGGCCTTGTCGGACTCCAGGGTGATCAGCGACTGGTCGGCTTCGATGCTGTCACCGGCCTTGACCATGACTTCGATGACCTTGACCTTGCCGTCGGTGCCAATATCCGGCACGTGCACGTCCTGCACCGAAGCAGCAGCCGGGGCTGCGGCAGCAGGAGCAGGTGCGGCGGCTGGCGCAGCAGCAGGTGTAGCCGCTTGAGCCGGTGCAGCGCTGGCGGTTGCACCACCAGCGGTGCGCAGCTTGAGGATCAGGTCGCCGGTGCCGACTTCGGCGTCCAGCTTGACCAGCACTTCTTCCACCACGCCGGCAGCCGGCGAAGGGATTTCCATGGAGGCTTTGTCGGACTCCAGGGTAATCAGCGACTGGTCGGCTTCGATGGTGTCACCCACCTTGACCATGACTTCGATGACCTTGACCTTGCCGTCGGTGCCGATATCCGGCACGTGCACATCCTGCACGCTGCTGCTGGTCGCGGCAGCGGCAGGAGCAGCCGCCGGAGCGGCTGCTTTCGGCGCTTCGGCGGGTGCGGCTTCGGCTTTCGGCGCAGGCGCCGCTTCGGCGGCTCCTTCGACTTCCAGTACCAGCAGCTCGTCGCCTTCTTTCAGGCGGTCACCGATCTTGACCTTGATTTCCTTGATCACGCCGGCTTTGGGGGAGGGTACTTCCATGGAGGCCTTGTCGGACTCCAGGGTCAGTACGCTCTGGTCGGCTTCGACACGGTCGCCGACCTTCACCAGCAGTTCAATCACCTCGCCTTCACCGCCGAGGTCGGGTACGCGAATCAACTCACTCATCGCTACGCTCCTTAGCAGTCCAGGGGGTTGGCTTTGTCGGCGTCGATGCCGAACTTGGTGATGGCGTCAGCCAGCACCTTGGCTTCGATTTCGCCGCGGTCTACCAGGGCTTCCAGGGCGGCCAGCACGACCCAGTTGCGATCCACTTCGAAGAAGTGACGCAGCTGTTTGCGGCTGTCGCTGCGGCCAAAGCCGTCGGTGCCCAGGACCTTGTATTCCTTGCTCGGTACCCACTGGCGAACCTGTTCGGCGAACAGCTTCATATAGTCGGTCGACGCGATGACCGGGCCCTTGCGGCCGCCCAGGCACTGCTCGATATAGGTCTGCTGCGGCTTCTGACCCGGGTGCAGGCGGTTGCGGCGCTCCACGGCCAGGCCGTCGCGACGCAGTTCGTTGAAGCTGGTGACGCTCCACACATCGGCACCGATGTTGTACTCGTCGCGCAGGATCTTCGCTGCTTCGCGGACTTCGCGCAGGATGGTGCCGGAGCCCAGCAGTTGCACGTGGTGCGCGGCTTCCTTCTTGTCTTCCTCGAGCAGGTACATGCCCTTGATGATGCCGTCTTCCACACCCTCCGGCATGGCCGGCTGCTGGTACGACTCGTTCATCACGGTGATGTAGTAGAAAATGTCCTGCTGCTCTTCGGCCATCTGGCGAATGCCTTCGCGGATGATCACGGCGAGCTCGTAGCCATAGGTCGGGTCGTAGGTGCGGCAGTTGGGGATGGTCGCTGCCAGCATGTGGCTGTGGCCGTCTTCGTGCTGCAGGCCTTCACCGTTGAGGGTGGTACGGCCGGCGGTACCGCCGATCAGGAAACCACGGGTGCGGCTGTCGCCGGCGGCCCAGGCCAGGTCACCGATACGCTGGAAGCCGAACATCGAGTAGAAGATGTAGAACGGCAGCATCGGCTGGTTGTGGCAGGAGTACGAAGTCCCGGCGGCGATGAAGGAGCTCATGGCGCCGGCTTCGTTGATGCCTTCCTCGAGGATCTGACCTTTCTTGTCCTCTTTGTAGAACATCACCTGGTCTTTATCGACCGGCTCGTACAGCTGGCCGACCGAAGAGTAGATGCCGAGCTGACGGAACATGCCTTCCATACCGAAGGTACGGGCTTCGTCCGGGATGATCGGAACGATGCGTTGGCCGAGTTCCTTGTCTTTGACCAGCTGCGCGAGGATGCGCACGAAAGCCATGGTGGTGGAAATTTCGCGGTCGCCCGAGCCGTCGAGGATGGCCTTGAGGGTATCCAGCGGCGGGGTCGGGATGCTGAAGCTTTGCTGGCGACGCTGCGGTACGAAGCCACCCAGCGCGTTGCGGCGCTCGTGCAGGTACTTGTACTCGGGGCTGCCTGGCTCCGGCTTGACGAAGGGCAGGTTTTCCAGCTCCTCGTCCTTGACCGGGATATCGAAGCGGTCGCGGAACTGACGCAGGCTGTCGACATCGACCTTCTTGGTGTTGTGCGCGGTGTTCTTCGCTTCACCGGCGCCGGTACCGTAGCCCTTGATGGTCTTGGCCAGGATCACGGTCGGCTGGCCGCTGTGGTTCACGGCCTGGTGGTAGGCCGCGTAGACCTTGTACGGGTCGTGGCCGCCACGGTTGAGCTTCCAGATCTCGTCGTCGGAGAGATCCTTGACCATCTCCTTGAGCTCCGGGGTGTTGAAGAAGTTTTCGCGCACGTAGGCGCCGTCTTTGGCCTTGTAGTTCTGGTATTCACCGTCGACCACTTCGTCCATGCGACGCTGCAGGGCGCCGTCCTTGTCCTTGGCGAACAGCGGATCCCAGAAGCGACCCCAGACCACCTTGTTGACGTTCCACTGGGCACCGCGGAACACGCCTTCGAGTTCCTGGATGATCTTGCCGTTGCCGCGCACCGGGCCGTCGAGGCGCTGCAGGTTGCAGTTGATGACGAAGATCAGGTTGTCCAGCTTCTCGCGGCCAGCCAGGGAGATGGCGCCGAGGGATTCCGGCTCGTCGCACTCGCCGTCGCCCATGAAGCACCAGACTTTCTGCTTGCCGGCCGGAATGAAGCCGCGCGCTTCCAGGTACTTCATGAAGCGGGCCTGGTAGATCGCCTGGATCGGGCCGAGGCCCATGGACACGGTGGGGAACTGCCAGAAGTCCGGCATCAGCCATGGGTGCGGGTAGGACGACAGACCTTTGCCGTCGACTTCGCGGCGGAAGTTCTTCATCTGCTCTTCGTCGATGCGGCCTTCCATGAAGGCGCGGGCGTAGACGCCAGGGCTCGCATGGCCCTGATAGAACACCAGGTCGCCGCCATGTTCTTCGGTCGGAGCCTGGAAGAAGTAGTTGAAGCCGATGTCATACAGCGTCGCCGAGGAGGCGAAGCTGGAGATGTGGCCGCCCAGATCCGGGTCGTCCAGGTTGGTGCGCATCACCATGGCCAGGGCGTTCCAGCGCACCAGCGAGCGGATGCGGCGCTCCATGAACAGGTCGCCGGGCATGCGCGCTTCGTGGGTAACCGGGATGGTGTTGCGGTACGGCGTGGTGATCGCGTAGGGCAGTTGCGCACCGCTACGGGTGGCCAGCTCGCCCAGACGGGTCATCAGGTAATGGGCACGGTCTTCACCCTCACGGTCGAGGACGGATTCAAGGGCGTCCAGCCATTCCTGGGTTTCGATCGGATCGAGGTCTTGCATGGCTTGCTCCAGGGCGGAAAGGCTTCCAGAATCGGAGGCCAGTTGGGTCTCACCGGCTTTTTGGGCGGGCGAGTTGAAATTCTTGGATTTACCGGGGGTAGGACCGGCCGCTTGTAGTTTTACTACATTTCGACGACGGATTCAGCCCTCTGGATACAATTCTTTCGTAGTAAAACTACAATCCGCGGCACCGCCGGCCGCGCGTGCCCCGCTGGAGCGGGGCTGCGGGCGATTGCACCGTGCGTCCGGCAGTCCGCCAAAAGGATAGACCATGAGCCTGCCGTTGCTGGTCGAGTTGCCCTCTTCCCTTTTTCCCCTGGCCGAACGTGCCGAGCAGTCACTGCAAGCCGCCTTGGTCGAGCACGAAGCGCTGGCTGAGCGTGTTGCGGGCTGGCCGCAAGAGCGCCGCGATGCCTGGCGGCAGGTTTCGGCCTTGAGCGACTTCGTTGCCGAGCAGGCTCAGCGTGATCCGCAGATGTTCGTCGCCCTGGCGGAATCTGGTGAGCTGGAGCGTAGCCTGGCGCCGGGCGAGTTGCGCCAGCAACTGGAAGTGCAACTGAATGAATGCGCCGATGAGGATGCCCTCGGGCGCTGCCTGCGGCGTTTTCGTAATCGTCAGCAGCTGCGCATTATCTGGCGTGACTTCAGTCGCCAGGCGGCGCTCGGTGAAACCTGCCGCGACTTGTCCGATCTTGCCGATGCCTGCATCGATCTGGCCTATCACTGGCTCTACCCGCGCCATTGCACGCAGTTCGGTACGCCTGTAGGGCGGCGCAGCGGCCAGCCGCAGCACATGGTCATCCTTGGTATGGGCAAGCTGGGCGCGCACGAGCTGAATCTTTCCTCTGATATCGACCTGATCTTCGGCTATCCCGAAGGCGGTGAGACCGAGGGCGTCAAGCGCCCGCTGGATAACCAGGAATTCTTCATTCGCCTGGGGCAAAAGCTGATCAAGGCGCTGGATGCGATCACTGTAGACGGTTTTGTGTTCCGTACCGACATGCGCCTGCGCCCTTATGGTTCCAGTGGGGCGCTGGTGTTCAGCTTCAATGCGCTGGAGCAGTACTACCAGGATCAGGGTCGTGACTGGGAGCGTTACGCCATGATCAAGGCGCGCGTGGTTGGTGGTGATCAGGCTGCGGGTGCCGAGTTGCTGGAAATGCTGCGGCCCTTTGTCTACCGCCGCTATCTGGATTTCTCCGCCATCGAGGCGCTGCGCGCGATGAAGCTGCTGATTCAGCAGGAAGTGCGGCGCAAGGGCATGAGCGAGAACATCAAGCTCGGTGCCGGTGGTATTCGCGAGATCGAGTTCATCGCCCAGGCGTTTCAGTTGATCCACGGCGGGCGCGACCTCAGTCTGCAACAGCGACCGCTGCTCAAGGTGCTCAGCACGCTGGAGGGGCAGGGCTATCTGCCGCCAGCGGTGGTCGCGGAGATGAAGGAAGGTTATGAGTTTCTGCGTTATACCGAGCATGCCCTGCAAGGTATCGGTGACCGGCAGACGCAGATGCTGCCGGCCGATGCGCAGGACCAGGCGCGAGTCGCCGCGATCATGGGGTTCGCCGACTGGGCGAGTTTTCATGAGCGCCTGATGCACTGGCGTGGCCGCATCGAATGGCACTTCCAGCAAGTGATCGCCGATCCCGACGATGATGAGGCGCAGGTCGGCGAAACCGCCGTCGGCGCCGAGTGGCTGCCTTTATGGCAAGGCGCACTGGATGATGAGGCTGCCCAGCAGCAGCTGCAGGAGGCCGGTTTTGTCGAGGCTGCCACGGCCAATCGACGCCTCGTCGATCTGCGCAATGGGCCGCAGGTGCGTGCCATGCAGCGGCTCGGGCGTGAGCGTCTGGATGCCTTTATTCCGCGCTTGCTGGCGCAGACCGTCGAGCACGACAAGCCGGATCTGGTGCTGGAGCGGGTGCTGCCGTTGGTCGAGAAGGTCGCCCGGCGCTCGGCCTACCTGGTGCTTCTGACTGAAAACCCTGGGGCGCTGGAGCGACTGATCACGCTCTGCGCCGCCAGCCCCTGGATTGCCGAGCAGATAGCCCGCTACCCGCTGCTGCTCGATGAGTTGCTCAATGAAGGCCGGTTGTATTCGCCGCCGCTGGCGCCGGAGTTAGCGGCCGAGTTGCGCGAGCGGCTGGTGCGCATTCCCGAGGAGGATCTGGAGCAGCAGATGGAGGCGCTGCGTCATTTCAAGCTGGCGCACAGCTTGCGCGTGGCCGCCTCGGAGATCGCCGGTACGCTGCCCTTGATGAAAGTGTCGGATTACCTCACCTGGCTGGCCGAGGCGATCCTCGATCAGGTGCTGGCGCTGGCCTGGCAGCACACGGTGCAGCGTCATGGCCGGCCGTTCCGTGCAGACGGCACACCGTGCGATCCGGATTTCATCATTGTCGGTTACGGTAAGGTCGGCGGCCTGGAGTTCGGCCATGGCTCGGACCTGGATCTGGTGTTCATTCATGACGGTGATCCGCAGGCCGAGACCGATGGCGCCAAGCCCATCGATGGTGCGCAGTTCTTTACCCGCCTGGGCCAGCGCATCATTCACCTGCTGACCACACAGACCACCTCCGGCGCGCTCTACGAAGTCGACATGCGCCTGCGACCATCGGGCGCAGCCGGGCTGCTGGTCAGCTCGCTCGGCGCCTTCCAGCGCTATCAGGAGAGTGAGGCCTGGACCTGGGAACATCAGGCGCTGGTGCGCGCGCGGGTGCTGGTGGGTTGTTCGCGGCTGGCCGGCGAATTCGCCCGGGTGCGCGCCGAGGTGCTGGGGCGTCAGCGTGATGTCGAGGCGCTGCGCGTCGAGGTCAGCGAGATGCGGGCGAAGATGCGTGACAACCTTGGCAACAAAAATACCGCAGCCGGGACGGCGCCGAATGCCTTCGAGGCCACGTCCTCCTTCGATCTGAAGCAGGACGCCGGTGGTATCGTCGATATCGAATTTATGGTGCAATACGCGGCTCTGGCCTGGTCGTGGCAACACCCGCAGCTACTCGAGTTCACCGATAACATTCGCATTCTGGAAGGTCTGGAACGGGTGGGTTTGATGGGCGCCGAGGATGCCGCGTTGCTGCGTGAGGTCTACAAAAATTACCGCTCGGCCGCTCATCGCCAGGCGCTGCAGAAGCAGCCTGGGGTGGTGCCGGGGGATCAGTTTCAGGATGAGCGCCGCGCCGTTATGCGCCTGTGGCGTGAGCTGGGGCTGAGTTGAATGACGGGGGCTGCGGCCCCACCTAATTGTTCGAACCGTGAAGCGAATTTGAGGAGCAGGCAAGATGTCGATGTCCGACCGTGATGGCGTGATCTGGTACGACGGCAAACTGGTGCCGTGGCGCGAAGCCAACACCCATGTGCTGACCCATACCCTGCACTACGGCATGGGCGTGTTTGAGGGTGTGCGTGCCTACAACACCCCGGACGGCACTGCGATCTTCCGTCTGCAGGCGCACACCGACCGTCTGTTCGACTCCGCGCACATCTTCAACATGCAGATTCCTTTTACCAAAGAAGAGATCAACGAAGCCCAGTGCGCCGCCGTGCGTGAAAATGGCCTGGAAAGCGCCTACCTGCGCCCGATGGTGTTCTTCGGCAGCGAAGGCATGGGGCTGCGCGCCGCAGGCCTGAAAGTGCACGTGATCGTCGCTGCCTGGCATTGGGGGGCGTACATGGGCGAGGAAGCGCTGGA
Source organism: Ectopseudomonas mendocina (assembly GCF_007049795.1). Classification (GTDB taxonomy): domain Bacteria; phylum Pseudomonadota; class Gammaproteobacteria; order Pseudomonadales; family Pseudomonadaceae; genus Aquipseudomonas; species Aquipseudomonas mendocina_D. The sequence goes on along the minus strand of NZ_SCFY01000003.1, from coordinate 17,451 downwards.
GGCCGGCATCAAGGTGCGCACCAGCTCCTACACCCGCCACCACGTCAACATCGCCATGACCCGCGCCAAGGCTAACGGCAACTACATCAACTCGATGCTAGCCCTGCAGGAAGCCATCTCCGGTGGCGCCGACGAAGCGATGCTGCTGGATCCGGAAGGCTACGTGGCCGAAGGTTCGGGCGAGAACATCTTCCTGGTCAAGGACGGCGTGGTGTACACCCCGGAAGTGACCTCCTGCCTCAATGGCATCACCCGCAGCACCATCCTGACTCTGGCTGAAGAGCATGGCATCAAGGTGGTCGAGAAGCGCATCACCCGCGATGAGGTGTACATCGCCGACGAGGCGTTCTTCACCGGTACTGCCGCTGAAGTCACGCCGATTCGTGAAGTCGATGGTCGCAAGATCGGCGCTGGTCGCCGTGGTCCGGTCACCGAGAAGCTGCAGAAAGCCTACTTCGATCTGGTCACCGGCAAGACCAATGGCCACGCCGAATGGCGTACGCTGGTCAAATAAGCGATTCCTCGAAGGCTCGACGGGGAGGCGAAAGCCTCCCCGGTCGTTTCTGGAAAGAATATGAAGATACTTATCGTTGGGCCAAGCTGGGTAGGCGACATGGTGATGGCGCAGACGCTGTTCCAGTGTCTGAAGCAGCGTCACCCCGAGTGCGAGATCGACGTGCTGGCGCCGGACTGGAGCCGGCCGATCCTCGAGCGTATGCCCGAGGTGCGTGCCGCGTTGAGCCTGCCGCTGGGCCACGGCGTGCTTGATCTGGCTACGCGTCGGCGCATCGGCAAATCGCTGGTCGGTCAGTACGATCAGGCGATCCTGCTGCCTAACTCGCTCAAGTCCGCTTTGGTGCCCTGGTTCGCCGGCATCCCCAAGCGCACCGGCTGGAAGGGCGAGATGCGTTATGGTCTGCTCAACGATATCCGCACGCTGGATAAAGACCGCTATCCGTTGATGATCGAGCGCTTCATGGCGCTGGCCTATGAGCCTGGTGCTGCGTTGCCGCAACCTTATCCACAGCCGCGTTTGCAGATCGATGAGTCCAGCCGTGCAGCGGCCCTGAGCAAGTTCGGTCTGCAGCTGGATCGTCCGGTACTGGCGCTGTGCCCAGGTGCGGAGTTCGGTGAGGCCAAGCGCTGGCCGGCCGAGCATTACGCTAAGGTGGCCGAGATCAAGATCCGCGAGGGTTGGCAGGTCTGGCTGTTCGGCTCGAAGAACGATCATGCCGGCGGCGAAGACATTCGCATGCGCCTGATTCCAGGGCTGCGTGAGGAAGTCAGCAACCTGTCCGGGCAGACCAGCCTGGCCGAGGCCATCGACCTGATGTCGGCCGCCACTGCCGTGGTCTCCAACGATTCCGGGCTGATGCACGTAGCAGCGGCGCTGAACCGTCCGCTAGTGGCGGTCTATGGCTCCACCTCGCCAGGTTTCACTCCGCCGCTGGCCGATCGCGTCGAGATCGTTCGCCTGGGGTTGGAGTGCAGCCCCTGTTTCGAGCGTACCTGCCGCTATGGTCACTACAACTGCTTGCGTGAGCTCAAGCCGCGCCCGGTGATCGAGGCGCTGGATCGGCTGGTTGGCGAAACCTTGACCCTGGTCGAGGGCGACTGATTTGCGGGTTCTGATCATCAAGACCTCATCGCTGGGCGACGTGGTGCATACCCTGCCGGCATTGACCGACGCGACCCGTGCTATTCCCGGCATTCGTTTCGATTGGGTGGTGGAAGAAGGCTTCGCCGAAATTCCCGCCTGGCATCCGGCGGTGTCCCAGGTGATTCCGGTGGCCATTCGCCGCTGGCGCAAGCATCCGCTGCGCACCTGGAAGAGCGGTGAGTGGGCGCGCTTCAAGCAGCGCCTACGGGAAACCCGCTACGACCTGGTGATCGATGCCCAGGGCCTGCTCAAGAGTGCCTGGCTGACGCGCTATGTGTCGGCACCGGTGGCAGGGCTCGATCGTGATTCGGCACGTGAGCCCTTGGCCAGTCGTTTCTACGACCGCCGCTACGCGGTAGCCAAGGATCAGCATGCGCTGGAGCGTGTGCGCCAGTTGTTCGCCAAGGCGCTCGGTTACACGCTGCCGTCCGGCACCGGTGACTACGGTCTCAACCGTGCGGCGATGATGGATGCCGCCGCGCAGCCGTACTTGGTGTTCCTGCATGGCACCACCTGGGCCAGCAAGCACTGGCCCGAAGCTGATTGGCGTTCGCTGGCCGAACGCATGGACGAGCTGGGCTGGGCCGTGCGCCTGCCCTGGGGTAACGACGTGGAAAAGGCACGTGCCGAGCGTATCGCGGCAGGCCTGACGCATGCCGCCGTGCTACCGAAGCTGAACCTGGCCGGTGTGGCCAAGGTGATTGCCGGTGCAAGCGCCTGCGTCTCCGTCGACACCGGCCTAGGCCACCTGGCCGCTGCGCTGGATGTGCCCAATATTTCGCTGTATGGCCCGACGTTGCCCGGTAAGGTGGGTGCCTATGGCCGTAGCCAGATTCACCTGTGCGCCAGTGGTCCGGGCGCCGGCAGCGGTGACCGTGACAAGCCTTGCTTCGATGGCCTCGGCGCCGAGCGCGTTGGCCTGGAACTGGAGGCGCTGCTGCTGGCGCCTCCCGGCACCCTTTAAGGAGCGGCTATGCAACTGGCCTTCGTTCTCTACAAATATTTCCCCTTCGGCGGGCTGCAGCGCGACTTCATGCGTATTGCCCTGGAATGCCAGGCACGTGGCCATGCCATTCGCGTCTATACACCGATCTGGGAAGGGGAAAACCCCGGCGGCTTCGATGTACGCGTGGCGCCGGTGCGTGCGCTATTCAATCATCGCCGCAACGAGAAATTCAGCGCCTGGCTGCAGGCTGACCTGAAGCGCGACCCGGTCGACCGGGTGATCGGCTTCAACAAGATGCCGGGCCTGGATGTTTATTACGCTGCCGACGGCTGTTTCGAGGACAAGGCGCAGACCCTGCGCAACCCGATCTATCGTCGCTGGGGGCGCTACAAGCACTTCGCCGAGTACGAGCGCGCGGTGTTCGCGCCGGAGTCGAAGACCGAGATTCTGATGATCTCCGAAGTGCAGCAGCCGCTGTTCATCAAGCACTACAAGACCCCGCTGCAGCGCTTCCACCTGTTGCCGCCGGGCATCGCCCAGGATCGTCGTGCGCCGGCCAATGCCGCCGACATCCGCGCCGAATTCCGCCGTGAGTTCAAGCTGGCTGACGACGACCTGCTGCTGGTGCAGATCGGCTCCGGTTTCAAGACCAAGGGTCTGGATCGCAGCCTCAAGGCACTGGCCTCGTTGCCGCGTGAGCTGCGCAAGCGCACCCGGCTGATCGCCATCGGCCAGGACGATCCCAAGCCCTTCCTGCTGCAGATCAAGGCGCTGGGTTTGTCCGATCAGGTGCAGATCCTCAAGGGCCGCAGCGACATCCCGCGTTTTCTGCTCGGCGCTGACCTGCTGATCCATCCGGCCTACAACGAGAACACCGGCACCGTGCTGCTGGAGGCGCTGGTGTCCGGCCTGCCGGTGCTGGTCACCGATGTCTGCGGCTACGCGCATTACATCGCCGAGGCCGACTGCGGCCGCGTGCTGCCCAGCCCCTTCGAGCAGGAACAGCTCAATCGTACCTTGGCCGACATGCTGGCCGATCCGAAGCAGCGCGGCTTCTGGGGTCGTAACGGCCTGGCCTATGCCGACAGCGCTGACCTGTACTCGATGCCGAAGAAGGCCGCTGATGTGATCCTCGCGGAGAGACGCGTGTGAAGCTGATTCTTGCCGAGCCCTTCAAGAGCCTGTGGGCGGGCCGCGATGCTTTCGACGCCGTCGAAGCGCTCGAGGGCCAGGTTTACCGCGAGCTGGAAGGCCGCCGCACCCTGCGCACTGAAGTCGATGGGCGCGGTTACTTCGTCAAGATCCACCGTGGTATTGGTTGGGGCGAGATCGTCAAGAACCTGCTCACGGCCAAGGCTCCGGTGCTCGGTGCAGCGCAGGAGTGGCAGGCGATCCAGCGTCTGACCGAGGCTGTCGTGCCCACCATGACGGCGGTGGCCTATGGCGAGCGTGGTAGCAACCCGGCGCGGCAGCATTCATTCATCGTCACCGAGGAACTGGCACCGACCGTCGACCTGGAGCAGCTGAGCATGAACTGGGCGCAACAGCCGCCCAAACCGGCGCTCAAGTGGGCGCTGATCGAGCGAGTCGCGCAGATGACCGGCGGCATGCATCGTGCCGGGGTCAATCATCGCGACTGCTATATCTGCCACTTCCTGCTGCATACCGACCGGCCCATTCAGGCCAGTGACCTGCGTCTTTCGGTGATCGATCTGCACCGTGCCCAGGTGCGCGACGCAGTACCCCGCCGTTGGCGTGACAAGGATCTGGCCGCCCTGTATTTCTCGGCGCTGGATATCGGTCTGACTCGCCGCGACAAGCTGCGCTTTCTGTGCACCTACTTCCAGCGCCCGCTGCGTCAGGTGCTGAGCGAGGAGGCGAGCCTGCTGACCTGGCTGGAGCGCAAGGCAGCGAAACTGTATGAGCGTAAGCAGCGTTATGGAGATGCGCTCTGATGGCTAGCTGGAGTCTTGCTCCTGAATATCAGGCGCTGGCCGAAGATTTTGGGTCGCTTGAGGCTGTTTTCGCGATAGAGGGCGAGCGGCTGACCAAGGATCCGCTGTCGGAGGTAGTCCGTATCGAGCGCGAAGGTGTGCATTACTACGTTAAGCGTTACTGGGGGGCAGGCAAGGGGCTGCGTCGCTACCTGGGGCGTCCCCGGGTCAAGGCCGAGTGGCAGAACCTCAAGTTGTTCGCCAAGTGGGGCATCCCCACTGCACAGATCGTCGCCCATGGCCTGGAACGTAGGGCAGGTGCTTTCGTGCGCGGGGCATTGGTTACGCGCGAGTTGGAAAATACGCGAGATATGGCAGAGATGGCCAATCAGGGTGATCCGCGTTTGCGGGACCCCTGCTGGGTGTCGAACATCAGTCGGCAACTGGCAAGTTACACCCGTACGCTGCATGACCACCGCTTCACTCACAACGATCTGAAGTGGCGCAACCTGCTGGTCAACGACAGCGCCGAGCTGTTCTTCATCGACTGCCCCACGGGTAGTTTTTGGTGGGGGGCACTGCTGCGCTATCGCATCATCAAGGATTTGGCCTGTCTCGATAAAGTGGCCAAGCGCGTGTTGTCGAGGACGCAGCGCCTGCGTTTCTATTTGCAGTATCGAGGGCGTAGTCGCATGAGTAACGGGGATAAACGACGGGTTCTGCAAATCCTGAAGTTCTTCGAGGGGCGGGAATGAGCGATTTTATCGCGGCAGAAGACCGAGCCCTGCTTGAGCGTCATGGGTTGGCCAGTTTCGAGGCTCTGTGGGCATTGAAGCTGGAGGCAGTGGATGAGCCCAACACCGAGCGAGGCGGTTGGAGCAGTGTCTATCGCCTGGAATTGGACGAGCGGGCCTTCTACCTGAAACGGCAGAGCAATCACCTGACGCGCAGTCTGCTGCATCCCTTCGGTGAGCCGACCTTCGCCCGCGAGTTTCGCAATATCCGCCGTTATGCCGAGCTGAACATACCGGCCCTGCAGGCTGCCTTCTTTGCTGAGCGCCGAGTTCCGGGCGAGCGGCGTGCCGTTCTGCTGACCCGCGCATTGGACGGTTGGCAGGATCTGGATAGTTGGCTGCCGTGCTGGAACGAACTCGATGCGCTGCGTCGCGGTAGCATCCTGCGCGCCTGTGGCGAACTGGCGCGACGTCTGCATCAGGCCGGGCAGATGCACGGTTGTTTCTACCCCAAGCATATCTTCCTGCGTGAACAGGGCACTGGTGTCGAAGCGCAGTTGATCGATCTGGAGAAGACCCGGCCGCTGCTGCTGGGGCAGCGTGATCGGATCAAGGATCTGGAGCCGCTGCTGCGCCGCGCCAGGGTCTGGAGCGAAGCTGAAGTGCGCGAATTACTGACAGCCTACCTGGGCGCCGTGACCGAGGTTGAGGCCTGGTGGCGCCTGCTCGGCGCTCGTCAGCGTCACAAGGAGGCGCGCTGATGCGCTTGAGCGAACTGGCCGAGGCTGGGCGCAGCCTCGAGCTGCCGCTAACGCTGCAGATCGATGGTGAGCCGCTGCTACTGGAGCGTGTGCTGCGTGTGCTGCCTGGGCAGCGTTATGTCGCACAGGCCCGCTGGCAGGGGCGTTCGGTATTGGCCAAGTTGCTGGTAGGCAGCAAGGCACAGCGGCATTTCCAACGTGAGCTGGAAGGTGCCGAACTGATAGCTCGGCAGGGGCTGGTCACACCCGAGCTGCTGGCCCAGGGCTTTATCGAGGGGCAGGGCGGTTGGCTGCTGTTCGACTATCTCTCCGGGGCGCAGAGCCTCTGGGATGCCTGGCGTCAGGCAGCGCGCGAGCCGCTGCTAAGCGATGCGCAACAGGCGGTGCTGGCCGAGGCGCTGGGTGCGATCGGGCAAATGCATGCCCAGGGCTTGTGGCAGTCCGACCTGCATCTGGACAACCTGCTGCGGCACGAAGGCCGTCTGTATCTGATCGACGGCGGCGGCGTGCGCTACGAGACGCTAGGACAGCCGCTGTCCCGTGCGCATGTGCTGGAAAACCTCGGGGTGTTCTTCGCTCAGTTACCGGCCGAGCTGGATCCCTTTCTCGAAGAGCTGCTGATTCATTATCTGCTGGCCAATGGCGAGCATGCATTGCCACTGGAGATGCTGCAGGCCGAGATATCCAAGGTGCGCCGTTGGCGTCTACGTGACTACCTGAGGAAGGTCGCGCGTGACTGTAGCCTGTTCGCCGCATGTATTGGCGCTTTTGGCCTTCGCGTGGTACGCCGCGAAGCTGAGCCAGCATTGCAGCCGCTGTTGAGCGATCTCAATGCTCGGATCGACGCCGGACATATCTATAAGACCGGTGGCGCCGCTACCGTCGCGCGCGTGGAGCTCGAAGGGCGCCCACTAGTGGTCAAGCGTTACAACGTGAAGAGCCTGCTGCACTGGCTCAAGCGCTTCTGGCGGCCCAGTCGCGCCTGGCATAGCTGGCGTGAAGGCAATCGCCTGCAACTGCTGGGCATCACTACGCCAACGCCGCTTGCCGTGATCGAGCAGCGCTGGTGCTGGCTGCGAGGGCGTGCCTACCTGATTACCGACTATTGCGGCGGGCAGGATATAATCGCGCGTTTTGAGGCATACCTGCAGGCAACACCCCCGGAAACCGAGCTTCTGGCCCTGGATCGATTGTTCGCTGCCTTATTGCGCGAACGCATCAGTCACGGTGATTTCAAGGGGCACAACCTGTTCTGGGATGACGCGCAGGGCGCCTGGTCGCTGATCGACCTCGACGCCATGTGCCAGCATCGCAGTACGCGTAGTTTCGCTCGGGCCTATGCCCGCGACCGCGCCCGTTTTCTGCGCAACTGGCCGGCGGACTCTGCCCTGCACCAGTTGCTCGACCAACGTTTACCGCAGGTGCCCGGCACCTGCCCGAATTAGAGGCTCAAACCTGTGGCACTGACCATTCTCGGCCTGTCCGGCGCCCTCAGTCACGATCCGTCCGCCGCGCTGTATATCGACGGCAAGCTGATCGCGGCCGTGGAAGAGGAGCGCTTCGTGCGCGACAAGCACGCGAAGAACCGCATGCCCTACGAGTCGGCCAAGTTCTGCCTGGAACAAGCCGGGATCAAACCGTCGGACGTCGACGTGGTGGCGATTCCCTTCGCCCCCATCAGCATCTTCGAGAAGGCCCGCTGGCAGTACGCCAAGCGCTACGCCTACGCGCCAGATCGTGCCCTGGATGCGATCCTGTTCGGTAACCGTCGTTACAAGCGCTACAAGAAGCGCATCGAGTGGTGCCTGGTGCAACTCGGCTTCGACCTGAAGAAGGTCAAGATCGAGCCGGTCGAGCACCACCTGGCGCACGCCTCCAGCGCCTATCACTGCTCGGGCTTCAAGGAGAAGACCGCGATTCTCGGCATCGACGGCAAGGGAGAGTACGCCACCACCTTCTTCGGCTACGGCGAGAATGGCAAGATCCACAAGATCAAGGAGTTCTACGATCCGGATTCGCTCGGCGGCCTCTATGGTGCGATCACCGAGTACCTGGGCTTCGAGATGCTCGATGGCGAGTTCAAGGTCATGGGCATGGCGCCCTATGGCGATGCCGCCAAGTACGATTTCTCGCGCCTGGCCAAGTTCGAGAACGGCGAGCTGATCATCAACACCGAGTACGCCAACGTCATCGGTTTTCGTCGCTACAAGGAAAACGGCAAGGGCTACTACTTCTCGCCCAAGCTGATCGAGTGGCTCGGTCCGAAACGTGAAGGCGATATCGCCGACGACCCGTACATCCATTATGCGGCCAGCATGCAGGCGCTTTTCGAGAAGTTGGCGCTGCAGATGATGGAGTACTACCTCGGCGACATCCTCAAGGAAACCGGCAAGATCGCTTTCGCTGGCGGCTGTGCGCTGAACGTCAAGCTGAACCAGAAGATCATCGCGCGCGATGACGTCAAGGAACTGTTCGTGCAGCCGGCTTCTGGCGACGCGGGCACGGCTGTCGGCGCCGCGGCCTACGTCTCGCACAAGCGTGGCGTGCCGGTGGAGAAGATGGAGCACGTCTACCTCGGCCCCTCGTACAGCAACGAAGATGTCATCGCCGCCTGCGCGCGCCACCCGAATGTCCCGAAATGGCAGAAGATCGACGATGTACCGCAACGCATCGCCCAGATCATGGTCGATGGCAACCCAGTGGCCTGGTTCCAGGGGCGCATGGAGTTCGGCCCGCGTGCTCTGGGTGGCCGCTCTATCATCGGCTGCCCGAGCATTGCCGGCGTGGCTGACCGCATCAACGAGCAGATCAAGTTCCGCGAGCGCTGGAGACCTTTCTGCCCGTCGATGCTCGACACCGTTGCCGAGAAAATGCTCAAGGTCGATCACCCGAGCCCGTTCATGACGTTCACCTTCGAGGTCAACGACGAGTGGAAGGAGCGCGTTAGCGAGGTCGTTCATGAAGACGGCACATCGCGTGCTCAAGTGCTGGAGCGCCGCTTCAATCCGCGCTGGTATGATCTGATGCTCGAGCTGGAGAAGCTCACCGGCAATGGTGTGTCGCTGAACACGTCTCTCAATCGTCGCGGTGAACCGATGATCTGCTCGCCTACCGATGCATTGAACATGTTCTATGGCTCGGATCTGCAGTATCTGATCATGGAGGACATCCTCGTGGTCAAGGATGATGCCGCTGCTTCGACTCCGCGTAGCAAGCCGATTGCATGAGCCGTATTGTCTACTACTCGAAAATGTTCCAGGCTGTGCCGCATCTGGCACAGGTAGAGCGGCAGCTCCCTGGCACATTCGTGAGCAGTCGACGCTCGACGATTAGTGCCGTTCGCCATTTGTATCCTGACTTTCCTGCGCGACTCGAGTCGCGCTGGCTGAGTATGTTTTACGATGGCAAACGAAAACTGCGCGAGGCGGACGTGATCGTGACCGGCTCACCCTATCGGCGTGTGCTCGAGCCCTATACGGCCAAGAAATGTACGGTGTTCCACGGCACTTATATGATGTTGAGCAAGTCGGCATTCCAGGCTAACGCTCACTATGACCTGCTTTGCGTGATTGGGCCTCGCATGCAGCAGATGATGGCGCGTTTCGCTGATGAGATCGCAGTCAATGCTGTGCCAACAGGGTTTCTTCCCTTTGGCGAGTTCCCCGAACGTTCCCCGGCACAGCGCGAGGCGGTGCTACGCGACTATGGGCTCAACCCTGAGTGGCGGACGATCGTATATACCCCGAGCCGCCGAGGTATCGGCTCTTGGGATCTACTGGCTCAGCAGTTGCTCGTAAAGACCCCGGCTGAGTTCAATCTGGTGTTGCGACCACATCCGAGCCAGTCGCTCACACCGCGCGCCAGAGATCGTGAAAGCTTCCGCAAGGTTCGAAGCATGGCCGCACAGCGTCCGGGGAGTTTGGTCGATCTGACCAGCAAGCCTCTTTCGGATGTATTGTCGGTTGCCGATCTGGTCGTCTCCGATGCGAACTCTCCGGCCGAGGAGTCGCTTTTTTACGACGTGCCACAATTGTTCATCGAGACGCCGCAGTTTTCCCGTGAAACAATTTTGCAGTTGGCAGAGCAGGAGTGCATGCACCCTGACGATACGGCTCAATTGTTGACGCTATACGATTGCGGCCCCCGTTTGTTCCTGAGCAGCGATGATTGTCTGATTGCACCTCACTTGGAGCAGGCTATCGCCGCGGGGTCTCAATATGCGGCTGCTCGCCAACGTTATTTTTCCTGGGTATTCGGCAGCCGTGACAGACATGCAGGGCGACGGGTAGCTAATGCTATCCAGGCCTATCTGATCAACTAGAGGAATCTCCCTATGCTTCAAGATAAAACAATACTCATTACCGGGGGGACCGGTTCCTTCGGCAACACATTCGTGCCGATGACATTGGCAAAATACAATCCCAAGAAAATTATCATCTTCTCTCGCGATGAGATGAAACAGTGGGACATGGCCAAGAAATTTGAAGGCGACCCGCGTGTTCGCTTCTTCATTGGCGACGTTCGCGACAAGGATCGTCTCTATCGAGCTCTCGATGGCGTGGACTACGTGGTGCATGCCGCCGCCACCAAGATCGTTCCGACCGCTGAATACAATCCGTTCGAATGCATCAAGACCAATATCAACGGTGCCATGAATCTGATTGATGCCTGCATCGACAAGGGCGTCAAGCGTGTGGTCGCACTCTCCACCGACAAGGCCAGCAGCCCGATCAACCTTTACGGCGCCACCAAGCTAGCCTCGGACAAGCTGTTCGTTGCGGGCAACTCCTATGCCGGTGGTCACGATACCCGCATGGCGGTCGTGCGTTACGGAAACGTGATGGGCTCGCGGGGGTCGGTGATCCCGTTCTTCATGTCGATCAAGGACAAAGGCGAACTGCCTATCACTGACGAGCGTATGACCCGCTTCATGATCTCCTTGGAAGAGGGCGTCGAGCTGGTCTGGCACGCGTTCGAGGATATGGAAGGCGGAGAAATCTACGTCAAGAAGATCCCCTCCATGAAAGTGACTGATCTCGCCCGTGTCGTCGCGCCCGAAGCGTCGCAGAAGATTGTTGGTATTCGCCCAGGTGAAAAGCTGCACGAGCAGATGATCAGTGCCGAGGACTCCTACACGACCTACGAGTACCCGGAGCACTTCAAAATTCTTCCGGTCATCCATGACTGGGCAAACTGCCCCAAGCGCATCAAGGATGGCACCAAGGTGCCGGAAGGTTTCGTCTATGCCAGTGACAACAACACTGAATGGATGAGCGATGAGGCGCTGAGCGCCTGGATCGAGCAGAACCGTGAAAAGATCGGGAGCATCTAAGGCATGATCCCCTACGGTCGCCAGGACATTACCCAAGTCGACATCGATGCAGTCGTCGAGGTTCTGCAGTCTGATTTCCTTACCCAAGGTCCGATGGTGCCTCGCTTCGAGCAAGGAGTTGCACTGCATGTGGGTGCGGCGCACGCGTTGGCAGTCAACAGTGCCACTTCGGCACTGCACATCGCCTGCCTGGCATTGGGTTTGGGGGAGGGCGACCGCCTGTGGACATCACCGATCACCTTTGTAGCTTCTGCCAACTGTGCGCTGTATTGCGGGGCTCAGGTGGACTTCGTCGATATCGACCCGCGTACCTACAACCTCTGCCCCGAGGCACTTGAGCGCAAACTTCAAGTGGCAGAGCGTGAGGGCGTGTTACCCAAGGTGCTCGTCGCCGTACACTTGTGTGGTCAGCCCTGTGACATGCAGGCCATCTCCTTACTGGCCAAGCGCTTCGGCTTCAAGGTCATTGAAGACGCCTCCCATGCCATTGGTGGCAAGTACAAGGGAGAGTTCATCGGCAACTGTCGCTACAGCGACGTAACCGTATTTAGCTTTCATCCGGTGAAAATCATCACCACCGCCGAGGGTGGAATGGCACTCACCAATAGTGCCGAGCTGGCAGGAAAAATGGCTTTGCTGCGCAGTCACGGTATCACCCGTGACCCGGCGCAAATGACCCACGCTGCCGACGGCCCCTGGTACTACCAGCAGATTGATCTGGGCTTCAACTACCGGATGACCGAGCTGCAGGCCGCGCTCGGGGTTAGTCAGTTGCAGCGTCTCGATCAATTCGTCGCCCGTCGCCATGAGTTGGCCGCCCGCTATGATCAACTATTGGCAGCATTGCCAGTGACAACGCCTTGGCAGCATCCCGACAGCTACTCCGGCCTGCACCTATATGCCATCCGCCTGAAACTGGAGCAGAACGACAAAAGCCATCGTGAGGTCTTCGAGTCGTTGCGCGCGCAAGGCATTGGCGTCAACCTGCACTACATCCCGGTACACACCCAGCCGTACTTCCAGCGCATGGGTTTCAAGCTGGGGGATTACCCCGAGGCAGAGCGCTATTACGCTGAAGCCATCAGCCTGCCGATGTTCCAGGCCATGACCGATGCCCAGCAGGATGACGTCGTGGTTGCTCTTCAGCGAGCACTTCAGGCATGAGGCTAGCAGTCATTCCCGCCCGCGGCGGCAGCAAGCGCATACCGCGCAAGAACATCAAACCGTTCTGCGGTAAGCCGATGATCGCCTGGTCGATCGAGGCGGCCCTGGCCAGTGGTTGTTTCGATGCCGTGATCGTCTCCACCGATGATGCCGAGATTGCCGAGGTGGCTCGCCATTACGGTGCCGAGGTGCCGTTCATGCGTCCAGCTGAGCTGTCTGATGACTACACTGGAACTATTCCGGTCATTTGCCACGCAACCGAGTGGTTCATTGCAAACGGACAGGCTCCGGAGCAGGTGTGCTGTATCTACGCCACTGCTCCCTTCGTAACTGCCGACTCCATTCGCAAGGGGTTAAGTGTTCTGCAGCAAGCTTCGGCTGACTTTGCCTTTACAGTGACCAGCTATGCCTTCCCGATTCAGCGTGCGGTGCGCCTGACTGGAAGTGGGCGAGTGGAGATGTTTCAACCAGAACAGTTCAACACGCGCTCTCAGGATCTCGAAGAGGCGTATCACGACGCCGGTCAGTTTTACTGGGGTGTGGCTGACGCATGGCTAGAAAACCGACCCCTTTTCGGTTGCGGTTCGGCCCCCATTCTCTTGCCGCGTCATCGTGTGCAGGATATTGATACCGCCGAAGACTGGCTGAGGGCCGAATGGATGTTCAAGGCCATGCTGGCGGATGAAGATTGCGCATGAAAGTCGCTTTCCGAGCCGATGCATCCTTGGAAATAGGCACTGGGCATATCATGCGTTGCCTGACGCTCGCTCGTGCGCTGCGTGAATGCGGTCACGATTGCCTGTTTATCTCTCGTGAGCACCCGGGCAACCTTCTGAGGCTGATCAGTGAGGAAGGTTTTGCAGTGCATGCTTTACCTGTCGGCATTGAGTTCGATAGCGAACTGGCACACGCGATGTGGCTGGGCGCGTCTCAGGCTGAAGATGCATTGGCCTGCAAGGAGTTACTGGCAGCCTGGTGCCCTGACTGGCTAGTGGTCGACCACTATGCGCTGGATCATCGCTGGGAAATAAGCGTACGGCCTGTTGGCTGTCGCGTGTTGGTAATCGATGACCTTGCAGATCGACAGCATAGTTGTGATGTGCTGCTGGATCAGAATCTGGGGCGTTCGCAGCTTGACTACAAGGAGTTGTTGCCGAACGGCTGTGTCATGTTGACAGGCCCGCATTATGCCCTGTTACGTCCCGAGTTTGCAGAGTTACGCCTCGACTCAATGGCCAAGCGTAGAAATTCCAGATTAGAAAATATACTGATATCAATGGGCGGTGTCGATCAAGCGAACTATACAGGCCTTCTTCTGGATGTTTTGAGTAGTTTGCAGCTTCCTGTCCGCACTCGGCTCACTTTAGTGTTAGGGCGTACCGCCCCGCATCTGCAGGCAGTTATCGAAGCAGCCAGTCACTCTCCATGGCAAGTCGAGGTACTTTGTGGGATCAATGACATGGCACAGCGCATGTTCGATGCTGATCTTGCAATTGGGGCGGCAGGTGGCAGTTCATGGGAGAGATGCTGTCTTGGGTTGCCTGCGTTGTTACTAATATTAGCTGAAAATCAGAAAGGCGGCGGGCTTGCATTGGCAGAAAAGGGGGCGGCATTACTTATCGAACCCTCGGTATCGCTAACGAATCAACTGAAAACTGCGTTGGACTTGATAACTGAGCCCCAATCGCTGCAGCAATATAGTATTGCTGCCAGTCATATTACCGATGGTTTGGGATGTAATCGCGTGCTAGAAGTCATGGACGCTCGGCGATGAATTTCATTGTCCGGGATATGAAAGAGGAGGACCTCGCGTGTGTCTTGGCATGGCGTAATCATCCTGATGTGCGTAGGTTTATGTACACCCAGCATGAAATAACACCGTTAGAGCACATGCGTTGGTTCGAGAATAGTCAGCTCAATACTGCCAGAAATTTGCTTATTTTTGAGGCTTATTCGGTGCCAATGGGGTTTATAAATATTAATCAGACGTTGCCAGGTCATGTGGCTGATTGGGGTTTTTACCTTGATCCTGCAGCGCCGCGCGGGATGGGCCATAAGCTAGGTGCTGCAGCATTAGAGTTCGCATTTGCAACGTTGGGGTTACATAAGATTTGTGGGCAGGCGCTTGTTTTTAATGAGCGTTCAATCAGGTTTCATTTGCGCCTTGGTTTTCAGCAAGAAGGTGAGCTGCGAGATCAGTACTACGATGGTAAGTGCTATCACTCTGTCATTCATTTTGGTTTGCTGAGCGGTGAGTGGCAAACCCAGTCATGAGATTTGAAGTTATGAGTAGTCCTAGTATTAGTATTTCCGGTCGCCATATTGGTGCTGGAGAGTTGCCTTATATAATTGCTGAGCTTTCAGCTAATCATAACGGTCGCCTGGATACTGCCCTGAGAATTATTGAGGAAGCAAAGAGGGCGGGTGCGGATGCTATTAAGCTGCAGACTTATACGGCAGATACTATTACGCTCAATAGCGATGCTGAAGAGTTTCAGATTCGTGGCGGACTGTGGGACGGTAAATCGCTCTACCAGTTATACCAAGAAGCACACATGCCGTGGGAGTGGCATAAGCCTCTGTTCGAGCATGCGCGTAAGTTAGATATCACTATTTTCAGTTCACCTTTCGATAATACAGCAGTGGATCTTCTTGAGAGCCTCAATGCGCCGGCATACAAGATTGCGTCCTTCGAGGCTGTGGACTTGCCGTTGATCAAATACGTTGCCAGTACCGGTAAGCCGATGATCATTTCCACTGGTATGGCCGATGCAGAGGAAATTGCCGAGGCCATTGAGGCAGCGCGCGAGGGCGGTTGTAAGGAACTGGCCATACTGCACTGCGTCAGCGGCTACCCGGCGCCGGCTGAGGATTATAACCTGCGCACTATCCCGGATATGATCGCTCGGCATGGCCTAGTCACTGGTCTGTCTGATCACACCCTGGACAACACTACGGCAATCACGAGCGTAGCTCTGGGCGCCTCAATCATCGAAAAACACTTCACCCTGGACCGATCCGGCGGTGGCCCTGACGACAGCTTCTCGCTTGAGCCTCAGGAGCTGGCAGCGCTTTGCCTTGATACCAAGACGGCTTGGCAAGCGCTTGGACGAGTTGATTATGGGCGTAAGTCAAGTGAGCAGGGGAACGTTAAGTTTCGTCGCTCACTTTATTTTGTAAAGGATATGCGTGCTGGTGATACAGTAACCTACGATTCGGTTCGAAGTGTTCGTCCGGGATATGGCATTTCTCCTAAGTATATGGATGATATTGTTGGGCTTCGAGTGGTTTGTGACGTTGCTCTGGGAAGCCCGGTTCGCTGGGATAGCGTGGGTGGAAAGTGAGATATATATATATATCGGCTGGGAGAAAGTTTTGGTTCGATTTGGCGCTTGAGTTGAAGCGCTCTCACGGTCATGATCCCGTTTTTTGGTATGGTGACGAAAGACTTTCAAGTTTTTTTTCGGAAGAGTTTGAGGGTTGTCATATTTATAAGGGGCAGCCTCGGCTTCACGGTTCTGTCGATCTGTTGGTGCGTGTTCTACATTCGTCTGATTTTTTTTGGATTAAGGATGAGGCGATTAAGATGATTGATCGACTTGATTCGCACGATCTGTGGGGGCGTAAGGTTAGAGAGAATTTATTTTATAGTAAGTTGCTTGAGGCGTGCTCTGTTGTTGAGAAAGTACAAGCCGACTTTCTTCTTATGTCGGAGTCTCCTCATGATTTGTTTTCGTACTTGATTTGGCGGGTGTGTCGTATTTCTGGTTTGCCTAGTTTGCATTTCGAGGCCGTCAGTATCAGTCCCGCGATAGTTATGGTTTCTGCAGAGTCGGGAGAGTTGAAGAAAGTACCGCGTCTGGACGGAGTCTTGGAGCCTGAGCTTGACTCGATTTTAGATGAGGCCAGGAGATATTTCGAACGATATGACAAAGGGGCTCCCCCTGGTTATATGAGTTTGCAAGAAGATAAGGAGTCTATACATTTTTCTTTGCTTAGACGGGCCAGGGATTTGTTGTTGGGTTTCTTTCCCTTGCCGTATGCAATATTCTACAAAGAGTATCCTATTCTGCGGGGCTATTTTTATGGTGTGGTGGAGCGGCGACTGAAGTTATGGGGGCGTATCAAGACTCTTGCCTTAAGGCGTAGTTATTCTGAAAGTGCTCGGGTGGATGTTGGGGGAGGTAAGTTTTTATATTTTCCATTGCATTACGAGCCGGAAAGAACCACGTCGCCTGATGGTGGTATTTATTATGATCAAATGCGGGCTGCTCTTGAATTAAGGGCAAGGCTTCCCAGTGATATAGCTTTAGTTATAAAGGAGCATCCTTCTCAGCTTTTTGTTAATATGCGTGGGTACAGAGGGCGAGATAAGTGCTTTTACGAAGTTCTATCGCGTGTGGAAGGTGTGATGTTGGCGCCTTTAGATTTTTCGTCGAAAGAGCTGATAGCGAGATCTATTGGGGTTGTCACGGTGACGGGAACTGCTGCGTTGGAGGCAGTTTTCTCAGGTCGCCCGGCTTTAGTTTTGGGGAGCGCTTGGTTTATGGGAGTTCCTGGAGTCTACAGGATGGACGATTTTCCTGATTTTATTGCTGCTGCTCATGATGGAAAGACATTTGCAGTGGCAAGGCAGTGGGTCATGGATTATTTGCATAAATATTCTTTCTTTGGATGTGTTAATCCTTCTAATGAGAAATATTATTCGTCTCTAAGTGAGAAGTTGCGAGTGCAGTGGACAAGTCCTGTTGCGGCTCAGATAGATGGATACTTAAGTTGGCGGTTGCAGGAGCTGAATGCAGCACGGGACGGCGGCAAAAACTGAGTGCAACACGTTTATTTCTTGTTGTGCTTCATGCTTAATTACAATATGTGGTTGTAGACGTTGGTGTGTAGCTATGTCATTTGTTTTTTTTTTTA
>NZ_SCFY01000039.1 GCF_007049795.1 Ectopseudomonas mendocina | reverse complement strand
CCAGTGGCCTGGGTATTGGTTTCCAGCCGGCAGCAAAAAGCCCACCGAGGTGGGCTTGTCTGTACGGGGCAATTTAACAATGTCTCCGTTATGCGCAGTCGGTCGTGATGCTAGGCGCTAGGGGTTGGCACGGTCGTATTTCGGAAACAAGGTGCGCATAGCTGCGGGTCGTGACACCAGAATCTCAAGCGTCTTCACTACCGAGGCGCTCATCATGCGCAAATTGTGTATTCCAGTGATGCTGACACTCAGTTCCAGAGATTGTGGCCCATTCATGCTGGAGATTCTGACCATCCTTTCCAGTGATTGTGATCCACCGCGCTGATGGCTTTGACCGGCAAGAGTTGGGACGAATCGTACCTGTGCTGCACCCATACAATCGCGCGCTCAGCGTGCTAGGTGTTCTCATTTGATGCCGAAGGTGCCGCCAGTATCTCGCCGCTTTTTGTAGTTGGGATTTGTCGGTATTGGCTGCGTGATGATCACTGGCAATGAATCGAGGTGTTATTGATGGGCAAATTCAGTGACAGTGACTGGCGGCCAGAGATAGTTGAGGTCTTTGTCGAGACGGTGTTCTTCTGAATTGCCCGAATCGGCCCTCTCTGGCACGACACTCCAGAAGCCTATGACCGTTGGCACCGTATGTATGTGCGGTATAGCCGCTAGTAATGCAAAGGAGTGTGATTGGCCTGATTGAGAACGTTCCCTGTAAAGTTGCTCGTGGCCTGCTCATAACAAGGCCAAGCTTGTTATGAGCCTCTTCCCAGATACTCTTCAATGGGCCGCCGATTAAGACTTCAAGGCGGGCGATCAATAGGATCATGTCCAGTGAGGCGTACTGGGGCCGGTGCAACGGCAAGTGTTTGCCCTGCTAACGCCGCTCCCGCAACCACTCAATTAGTTCAGGTAGTGGCATCGGCCTGGCAAACCAGAAACCTTGCCCTTGAGAGCATCCTGCCTCCCGCAGGAAGGCTAGCTGCTCCTCCGTTTCAACCCCCTCAGCCACCGTGCGCATGCTGAGTCCTTTGGCCATACCGAGAATGGCCTGCACGATAGCTTGATCGCTACGGCTTTCAAAAAGACCAGAAACGAACGATCGATCGATCTTCAGCTTGTCAAACCGCAACTTTTTCAAGCGGTTCAACGACGAAAAGCCGATGCCAAAATCATCCATTGCCAAACGGATACCGGCCTCATGCAGTTCATCCGAGGTCTGCAATACCTGGGCCGAAGAGTTCATTGCCACATCTTCGGTGATCTCAAGCTCCAAACGCTCAGCCGGCAGTCCAGTGCTGACAAGTAACTGATGAACCAGCGCGCAGAATCCGGCTTCACTGAACAACGGGGCACAGATGTTGACCGCTACCACCACATCCAGCAGGCCCGTTTCGATTAGCGTCATATTGTCTTTGCACGCCTGGCGAATGACCCAGCGTCCAATAGTCGGCATCAGGCCGTATTCCAGTGCTACAGGAATAAACTGATCAGGTGCCACCAGGCCATTAACGCCATCACGCCAACGCAGCAAGGCCTCCATGCCGCACGGCTGCAAGGTCTGCATATCGAACTGCAACTGGTAATGCAACTCGAACTGCTCTAGCGAAATGGCCTTGCGCAAGCGACTGAGCAGGCGATAGACCTTCTCGGATCGTTCACGTAACGCTTGATCGAATAGGCGAATACAGCCGCCTCCTTCCACCTTGGCCTGATACATGGCGATATCAGCTTCATTCATCACCTCATCGGCTGTCAGACCTTCATCGGGGTACAGGCTGATGCCGATACTTGCGCCAACACTCAGTGCCCGATTATCAATGACGAATGGCTCCTTCAGCGCCTCCATCAACCGTGCGGCGATGTGGGAGGCTGTTTCCCCTTTGGGATCTAGAATGATAGAGACGACGAACTCGTCTCCCCCCACCCGACCTAATAAGTCACTATCGCGCAAGGTTTTCTGAAAGCGCTCAGCTGTTAGCTTGAGCAAGCGGTCGCCAACCTGATGACCATGGTTGTCGTTGATCTGCTTGAAACCGTCCAGATCGATGAACAACACCGCAATTTTCCGCCCACTGGTCTGACAAGCCTCAATGGCTCTGGACAGCCCTTCAATAAACTCACGTCGATTGGCACACCTGGTAAGCCCGTCGTATTTGGCCAGAAAGGCAATGTGCTCGGTGAACTTGCGGCGCTCACTGATGTCGTGGCAGATTCCGACGAATAACTGCTGGCCATCCTGACTGAACTCACTGACGCTCAAATGCAGCGGAAAGCAGCTGCCGTCTTTGCGCTGGCCCGTGACCTCTCGGCCAATGCCGATGATCTTGCGCTCACCGCTGGAGCAATAGTTGTTTAAATAACCGTCGTGCTCCTGGGCATACGGTGCTGGCATCAGCATGGAGATGTTCTTGCCGAGCATCTCGTCCGAACTGAAGCCGAAAAGCGTTTGTGTAGACTGGTTAACCGCCTGGAGAATACCGCGTGCGTTGATGACCATGATGGCATCTACAGCGGCATTGAAAATGGCACCGGCAAGCGCTGACTCCAGGCCATCCCATGTATTCGGTTCCGCCCCGTCAGGCACCTGATTGTTCTCTCCCGGTTTTCTCATTTCAGTTACCGAAGCGCTCAACCAGTGCATGCATGGCATGTGATGTCTGTTTCAAGTCGTTGCCCACCTGCGCGGACTCTCCCGCCAGCTCGGCATTATGGTCAGAGGCTTGGGCAATGCGCGTGATCTGCCGGGAAATATCCTCGGCGACATGCGCCTGTTCTTCTGATGCCGCCGCCATCTGCTGGCCCATGTCATGGATCAAGTCAACGGCGCTACTGATTCCTTGCAGCGCCTCCTGGGTAGCGATCACCTGCTGCACACCGGCGGCGGCCTCTTGGGTGCCGGCCTGGGCTATCGTCACCGCGTTCTGCGCCCCCGCCAACAGTGTCTTGATGATGTCCTGAATAGCCTTGGTCGACTCCTGGGTCTTCGATGCCAAGGCTCGTACTTCATCTGCCACCACGGCAAAGCCCCGGCCCTGTTCACCGGCCCGTGCCGCCTCGATGGCCGCATTCAAGGCTAGCAAGTTGGTCTGCTCGGCAATTGCCCGAATCATGCCCGCCGCCTGTTCAATAGCTTGAGTGTCGCGCGCCAATGCCTCCACCGAATCGCTAATCCCGGACACCGTATGTGCCAAGTTCTCGATCACGTCGCGTGTCTTGCCAGCCTCGGCAGAGCCGTTACGAGCCAGTGTATTAGCCCGCTGCGCCTCATCTGCGGTGCGATGAACATGTGCTGATACCTCGGCAATCGAGGCCGCCATCTCATGCATGGCAGTTGCCGTCATATCGGCCTCGCTTCGCTGAGCCAGCAAAGAGGTTTCGGCGCTGCTGGTCAATTGACCGCTGCGTTGGGCCAGCTCTGAACTATGGTCGGCATAATCCTCAAGCCGGCTAAGTACGGTGCTAATTCGCGCGCGCTCACTGATCAACGCCATTTGTATTTGGGCGGGTTTACCAGCCAAGTCGGTATAGGTGCGAGCAATCAGTTCGCTATCGAAGGCCCCATGCACAGTATTTTGCAAACGCAAAAACAAATGCTCGGAAAGCCGATTTTGCCAAGCCTGTAATGCAAAAAACGCAATCACTGCGCAACCGCTGGCAATTGCCGGGGAAATGAGCAGAGACACTGCCAGCACGAGTAGGCTGGCAAGCAGAGGCATAGCCAGCACCCGCAAGAAACGCGAAGCTTTGCCTGCTGAATCGCTCCACGTTCCAGAGCGCATCCGTGCATACAACGCAGAGGCCCTGCGCACTTGCTCGGCATCCGGTTTTACCCGTACTGACTCATACCCCGTCACCCGACCGTTTTCGGTTATCGGCGTCACATAGGCGTTGACCCAATAGAAGTCACCGTTTTTGCAGCGATTCTTGACGATGCCCATCCAGGCCTTGCCGGCCTTGAGGTGACTCCACATGTGCGCGAATACCGCTTCTGGCATATCCGGATGGCGCACGATATTGTGCGGGGCTCCCAGCAGCTGATTACGTTCGAAGCCACTGATGCTGACGAAGGCATCATTACAGTAGGTGATGGTGCCATGCGTATCCGTAGTCGTGATCAAGCGTTGAGTGGCGGTGAAATCACGCTCTCTCGTGGTCACAGGGCCATTGTTTTTCATCGAGTAAAGTCTCGGAATCAATATTCAATGATGATAAAAAGCCATCATGCTAAAAGCTATTTTAGCATGATGGATGATTAGCTGAATCGGCAATTGGCCGTATATCTTTTGAGTGAAACCGGGCAGTTGCAGTCAGTTTTTGCGGTCGTCCCATAAGACCATGCATGAGCAGCATGCTGCCAGTAGCTTGCCTTGCTGAGCAACTTGCCAAAGTGGAGTACGCGCCCTCCGGAGCTTGACACCGCTGAGTGATTCGCTACGCCCGCTGACGGGGCGCCTTCAAACAGGCTTTGAGCTACGTACGATGTATTATCACGCTGCCTGACGCCCCTGCCACAGACTGATGCGCATCTGGCACAAATGCTCCACGAGCACGCCCGCGAACGCTTGACGATCCTGTCGTCGCGTACCTAGCTGGGGAAGGCGCTGCCCCGCTCAGTTGTAAGTTCATCTATCAGCCAGCAGCCTGCTAGCTCTGTGGATCAGCATATAAAGAAGCAGGTAACGACTCGCTCTCGAGCCGTATAGGACGCCCTGCTCCAGAGCGTTTTCCTCCCCATTGCCCTCGCACATCCGAGCGGCAGCGATGCCACCCCTCGGCCCGTATTAGCATCGGCCAGATCAGTAATGGATGCTCGTACAGATGCTGATTGATAAGTCGATAAATTTGATTGGCCTTGGGTGGCAGGCCATCAGGACAGTGCAATAGATCAACCAGCATGCTCACGGCATTCGTATCGTTGAGCTGCTGCTGTCGTTCCCCGAGCAACTGCCACAGCAACGGGCGACGCTCAGTCAGCCAAGTCACAGTGTTGGCTACGAGCTGTGTAGGCTGTTTTTTCTTCCGAACTGAATGCCGTGGTTCTGACCACTTGGCTAGTCACCTCAGTATCAACCGTTTTTCCATCCGCTGCCTCCATCCGAGCTTGGCGCTCCCCTGTATGCAGGGCGGTGAGATAGGGGGAGCAGATGCTCACAGCGGCATTAGCAGATGCTTGCCATAGGCGACAGTCTTATCCCATAATGCAGTGGCGACTATAGTCGTGACCAGGGTGGTTACAGGGATCTTCGGATCGCACCCCGTTACTGGGTAACACCAGTTCGCCGAGCGCGAGGTGACAACGTCCTGCCCCGTCGTATGCATGCAATCGACGGCTGAGAATCCCTCCTAGAGAGGGATTCGCCGTTTCTGGACATCCCATTTTTACTTCTTGTGCCGGTTCCTGACTTCTTTTGGGTACTGACCCGGTGGCTTTTTCAGGGTGTCTGCGGCGACTTTGAAGATGCTGAATGCTTTTTTCTTGATGGGCACATCCGGCGAGCCTTCGCCTGTCCTGGCAAAATAAGCACTGGTGACGTGGATCCGCAGCAGGCGGAACTCACGGAAGATGGCCAGGCAAATCTTGAAGGGCTCCACCTCCCCGCTCAGGTTGTTCAATACCTCCAGGGTGAAAAAGCTTTCGCCCTGAGTTTGGTAGATGTACGCAGAGTCGAGTCCTTCGATCAGGCGTCTGAGATGCTTGGAGCTTTCGTATCGCTCCAGGCACACCTGCTGTTGGTGTTTGCCATCGGCGTACATCAACGGAATGTTGTGCTCGGTTCCATCTTTGGTGAAGCAGTGCAGGCCATAGGTGACAACGAACTTGATCGGCGCGCCATCCCGCTGAAACACGACCTCGTGACAGTCCAGGTGCTCAAGCCCATAAGGGGCACCATCGTGTTCGAACGGATCCCATCGCTGGATAGAGTCGACATGAAATTTAGACAAGCCTGTCCCTCGGGCATTGGAATAGAGCCCTATTCCCTGAATGCCACCATTCTACCGTTTCTCTTCTGTGCATTGTTCAGACTCAAAAATGCGCCCATCAGCAATGACTTCTTTTGGAGTCATTGACGCTGTTTTTTGCAGTTAATGACTGCTTTTCTGGTCATTAGACTCCTCATATAAATTTACTCAAATGAGTAAATGATCATGTGTTGGGGCGGCGCGGCTGTCAGCCACGTCCTTTCATGGCTCGCGTATTTTCTGGCGTCCTGGCTGGATCTGCCCTTCGGGTGGTGATCCCCGACACAAAAGCGCGCTCGCCAAGTGCTCGGCGTGGTCGTTCGGATCTGTCGCTATGCCCGCCGAGCTTGCCAGGCTCGCTCCAGGAACAAGGCCAAGCCCCTGCGGGGTCGCTGCGCGAGCCTTGCGCCTGGCGCTCAAGCCTGCCGCTCTAAGCGTGCAGCGACCGACCGACCGACGAGCAGACAGAGTGCTTATTTGCAGCTCACGCAGAGCAGATGAGGTTGTCGCGCTGCGCGCTCCCCACGGTCTATTAGGCAGCTCGCAGCCCTCACTCCGAGCAGCCCGGTCGAGCGTTATTTTTTGCTGACAAAAAGATAACAATTGCTTGCAATCGTTACAAAGATAACGTTATAATAACGTTATCGTAACAGATAACGATAACTAAAAGATAACACTTGAGAGGTTACAATCATGGCACTTGTGAATTTCGAAGCGGTCGCGGCAGCGGCTGAAGCAATCAGCAAAGAGGGCGGCAGGCCTTCGGTGCGCTCGGTCATCGCCCGCCTGGGCGGCGGCTCGCCGAACACGGTTCTGCCCATGCTGAATGAATGGAAGGCGGGACGCGTTGCTGTGCGCTCGACTGACATCGAGCTCGATCCGCGCATTGGTCAGCTCATTGGCGAGCTGGTGAAGAACGCGAGCGAGCAAGCGGCTAGGGCCGCAGAAGAGCGCGCAGCAGATGTGCAGGCGGATGCCGAGACGGTGGCAGAAGCCGGGCGCGAAGCGGAATCGCAGGTGCAGGCCCTGGAAGACCAACTGACCGAAGCAAGGCAGGTGATCGTGGGCAAGGAGCGCGCTCTGGAAGATGCGCAGGCGGCTGCTGGCATCGAGGCGAAGAACGCCCAGGAGCGCATCACTGCATTGCAGGTTCAGCTCGGCGAAGAGCGCACCCGCGCAGATCTGGCGGTGCAAGCGGTAGCGAAGGCTGAAGTGCGCCTGGAGTTGATCCCTGGTCTACAGGCAGAGGTCGAGCGTTTGAAACCATTCGAGCAGCAAGCCGCTGTCCTGGCTGCGAATCTGGATTCAACCAAGGCAGCGGGAATTGAGCTGAAAGCGCGCCTCGATGCGGCTCTGGTAGATGCCAGTGGCAGCCATGCAGAGCTGGAGCGAGTGCGGATCTTGGAGCAGTCGCTTCAAGCCAAGCTGGAAGCTGCTCTGCGCGAAGTCGAAACACTGAAGACGGGCCTGTCGGAAACCAAAGCGGAGCTGGCTACCGCTCGCGAAGAGGTGAAAGAGTCTCGGGTCGAGACCAAGGAAGTCCGCGCTGCGCTTGCTCAGGCGCTGGCTCAGCAGAAGGCCAAGCCAGAGTGATTTAATGAGTAAGTGAGTAAATACTCACTTACTCATTTTCTTTGAGCCATTGCTCAAGTAGGGCCGTCACGACCTTCGACATGTCCTGGTCTTTGTTGGTGACGGTCTTTTTGAAACGACTGTGCAGCGCGTGGTCGATGTTCACGTTCAAGCGTTTTTGCTTAGGCTTCTCGGCAGGTGCGTTGTCATTTTGCGCCGCCAGGTCGACCACGTTGGCTTTGGGTTTGCCGATGCTGATGAGCGGCTTCTTCTCTACTTGCTTACTCATATAATCATTTACTCAAATTAATCAGGTTTTGGGCAAAAACCTGCATTTCTTCATTCTTCTCGAAACCGCCATTGGCTAGGCTGGTGGCATAAGCCGTTCGCTGACGAACTGGCTGCTGAATCATGGGCATCTCATAGCCTTTGATCACGTCGAAGATTTCTCTACTCAAGCGGGTGTTCGGTTGCATGCGGTTTACCATCAGCGCAGCTTTCAAAGCAGGACGCTGCGCCTGGTGGTTTTTCACCAGTTGAACGGAGTCAGCGACTGCCCATACGTCGAGAGGGGAGGGTGCTACTGGTAGCACCACAGCTTCACAGTGCGGCAGTACGGCGGCAGATAAGCGCCCCGGTGTGTCGATAATCACGTAGCTGAAGCCTTTCAGATCATCTAGATCCTTGGCGCTTTCGCACACTGAGGCTGAAAGCTTTTCTGGCAGTGACGTCGCGTGCTCATACCAGGCAAGAATGCTGCCCTGGGGATCCATATCGACGAGCAGCGTCTTGTGGCCCATGGACGCAAGTGTGCAAGCGCCATGAATTGCGAGACTGGTCTTACCGACACCGCCTTTCTGCTGAACGAAAGCTATCCGTTTCATAGTTTCACATGAGTATATGAGTAAGTAAGTAAACTCTAAATACAATCCGTTGTCGATGCAAGGCTTCGCTGCCAAAAAGACAGGGCAGGGGAGGGAGCATCGCGACCGTCCTGCCATTTACCCAGCAGGGCTGCGGAGCAGCCCTGGGGGCGGTGTGCTGCTTTCCTGCCCAACAGTTCCGATCCCAGTTTGGGGATTGTTTGTCCTGCCGCTTCAGCAACCAGAGACTTCTCTTCCTGGCTAACCTCATGTGCTTTTGAAATTGCGATCAAACGATCTTGGTTTCTTATATGTATAAATATTCTTTTATATATTTGCGCATTCAATATTTGTCTTTGTGATTTTTTATAACTGATGTTTCTGTTTTGTAAACTTCTAAAGTTTTTTGCTTGTTGTCATACTTGATTTAGTTAAACAAAGCCGATATGTGCTTTTTTTCGAGTTTTTTAAGATGGGAGCCAGGGCTAACTCGCTGACGCGAGTTTCTCCCGGCGCTTTGCTTGGTCGACCTGGCCCTGCACTCACTTCGTTCATTTCGGGAAAAGCAAAACGGCAACAGCAGAGCAAAAAGCCGTGAGCGAAAACAAAACCAAGAAGAAGCGTGGGCCAAGTCCAAGACCTGAAGATCAACAGCGTAAGCATCGCATCTCGATCTTTCTGACCGATAGCGAATACCAACTTGTGAAGCATAAAGCAGGTGACTACAAACTCCCCGACTATGTACGCACCAGTGCTGTCGGGGGAGCTTTCGCACCTAAGCCAGCGACCATCCCCAAGCTCAACCTGGAAGCCTGGAAGAAGCTGGGCCGCACGACTAACAACCTTAATCAGCTAGTTCGCTTGCTGCACATCCAGAGCCATGAAGACGTGGCGATTGATGTCACTGCCGTGAGCCAGCTTCTGGCTGACTTTCGCAGCGCCATGGTCGGGGGTGAGGCATGAAGGGCATGCAGAAGATCAAGCGCGGTAGCGGCTTTGCAGGCGTGCTGTCGTATGCCATGGAGCAGATTGAAGGCATTCCTCGCGGCAGAGTTGTCGGAGGCAACTTGTCTGCCCTCGATGAGCAGTCACTAGCCAAAGAATTTGGTATCTCCAGGCGCTTGCGGCCTGACGTTGAAAAGCCGGTTTGGCACAACTCGCTGCGATTACCCAAAGGCGAAAAACTGACCGATGGGCAGTGGGAGAAGATTGGTGATGACTATATGGAGCGAATGGGCTTCAGCGATACCCACCAGCGCGTCTACATCATGCATGACGATGAGGACGGGCAGCACATCCACATTATTGCCAGCCGCATCGGGCTCAACGGCACGTTGTACCTGGGCAAGAACGAGAACCTGAAAAGCACCAAGATCATTCAGCGTCTCGAAAAAGTGTACGACCTGATGATCACGAAAGGCCCGGAGTACCAGGACGGAAAAATCCTCATGCCGGATCAGAAGCGCCCTACTGACGGCGAGCTTGGCCAATGGGAGCGTACCGGCGATCAACCGCCCAGATACAAGCTTATCGAGCTGATCGACAAGGCATTGGAAGACAAGCCGACCGCCGTGCAGTTCGTCGAGCGCCTGCAAGCCGCAGGCGTCACCGTGAAGGCCAACATGGGCAAAGAAAAACTCAATGGTTTCAGCTTTGAGATCGAGGGCGTGCCCTTCAAAGGCAGCCAGTTGGGGAATCAATACAAGGGGCAATCACTATTCGAGAGAGGCATGACATATGAGCAAAGTCGAGACCATGAGGCGCTCAAGCGACTCACAAGAGCAGCAGCAAACGATTCAGTCGATTCAGCAGTTGCAAGCGGCGCTGACCAGTTTGGACGAAGCGAAGATCACGTCGTTGATTACGCTACTGAATCAGACTGCGGAGCAGCTACCGGAGCAGATCAGGCAGTCATCGAGCCAAGTTCTGGCGCACTACGAGACAGAGATTCAGAAGTCGATTCAGCTGCAAAAGCAGGCGTTCGCGACGATGACGCCGGATTCGATGATCAAGCAGATGCAGCCGCTCGCAGAGCAGCAAGCGGAGCTGATCGCGAAAGAGATCATGCCGATTTGCCAGTCCATAACGACAATGACACAGGCCGCAGAAATAGCCATGGCACGGATGAATCAGCAATTGAAGCAAGCGGAGGAATTGAGTCAGCAGACAACGACAGCGCTATCGAGCTTGCTGGGTACGATGCAGCAAGTAGCCGATCAGGCAGCGCTCATGAAATGGCTGGTGATCTGCCAGGCAACGATCACAGCAACGAGCATGGTGGGCTTGGCCTGGTTGATTCTGCGCTAGATCTGAAAGCATTCGATGAGGTTGTCAGTGCTCGTACTGAATCATCGCTGAGCTTCGCCAGGGAGTTGTTTGACAAGCTGAAAGCACGCGCTGCCGAAGCGATGGAGAAGGCTTCTTCGTACTACCGCGACATGCTCCTGGATCTCAATGCGTATCGCCTGCCGGTGAAGGGAAACCGTAACGAGAAAGCGGTAAGGAACATGCTCAATGGCCTGGGCAGTGGTGAGTTTGAAGTCCGCATTGTGGACGGCAGCAAAAAGCTGAAAGCACAGTCTCGTGACTACAGTGCTGAGCAGCTGGCGGATCCTAAGACCCTGGGCTTTTTACGCTCGAAAAACGCTCAAGGGCTCGATATCTACGTTCGACCAAAGCACCCCGAGAAATCTGGTCTAGCGCTGGTTGATGACCTCAATCGGGCTCAGCTGTACGAGCTCGAAATCGCTGGTCTGAAGCCTGCTGTTGTTGTGCAGACGTCTGATCAAAATTTCCAAGCGTGGATCCGGATCAATGGCCATGGCTTCGGTCGGCACGAGCATGCAGGCATCACTCGCATCATCAATGAACAGATTGGGGGCGATCCAGCGTCGACTGATCAGGAGCATTTTGGCCGCTTGGTAGGCTTCACGAACCGCAAACCTAAGCACCTGGGTGAGAGCGGTCTGCCCCCGTTCGTGCGCCTCGAAAGCCATGATGGTCGCCAGGCGATCAATGGGCCGCTGTTACTCGATGAGGTACGCAAAGACCTGGAAGAAAAAATCCGGCTTGAGCGTGCGGCGAAGATCGATGCAGATACCAAGCGCCTGGTCGCCTCTCAAGTCACCCTGGAGGTCGGAGAGCTTCTGAATGGCCGCCTGGAGAGGGGCTGGCTGAAGCGTAAGTGGGCACGTGTCGAGCGCGGCATGATAGACCCTGACGCTTCTCGAATCGACTTCAGGGTCGCTATGCAGATGCGGCACCTAGACATACCGATTGATGAAGCAATCAGGGTATTTGAGCGTGAGCTGCCTGCTGGTGAGCGGAAAGCGGATCTCAATGATTATGCAATTCGCACTGTCGCGAAAGCATATGTAACCGTCGACTTAGCAGCTGAAAATAAAACAACTGAAGATCTTTTAATTGAAGCCATGCGCCGTTATCCGTATGTATTCAATAAGCCTGTTCCAGCAAGGAAAACCGAAACTTTGGCGAAAGAAAGACCAAATAAAAAAGATCACGGTTACGAACCAAATCGTTAAAACAATAATAATAAAGAGATTAAAAATGGCTATTTGTAAATGTGGTGGAAAAATGAGGTCAGCTAATACCGCGAAGGCGAAAAAAACACTCGACTACCAAGAGTGTTCCGCATGTGGTCGAGTAGGACACTTCAAGTTGTACGAAAACGGTGTGTTTCTTTGTAACGGCGCTGATGCCAGACGACAGTATTTGTCACTAGCATAACGCGTGCCCGTTCGATATGATTGATGGTATCTGCATGCCGCGAGCCAGAATAACGAACAAAAGCAGCAGGCAGAAAAAAGCCCACCATCGGGGCGGGCTTTAATCTGGGATCTCAGTGAAAGTTTGGCGACCTGAACCGAGACCCCTTGCGATTTACGAGATCATTGTATGTGCTACTGCAACCAAAAATCAAGAATTCCAGGTCGCCACCTACGCAGAAATGCTAGGTGGTGGCCATGTCAGCACTAATCCTTCCAACAGCATCGGGCCAGCAGCTCGAACTGTTCGATTCGGTCAGCGAGTCGACTCTCTATCATCCTGAAGATCAGCGTGGCTTTTTCTCGCTGCTATGGCGTGAAGGTGATAAGAAAACCCAGTGGAGCTGGCCGCTCACCGAAATGGCCCGTGTCCTGCGGCATGAGGTGGATTACACCCAGGACACCTGGATAAGTCAGGGCGAGTTCTTTAAGCCGAACCGCAGAGTCGTCAATCTGGCGCGCATCGGCGTGCTGTTCGCGGATCTCGATACCTACAAAATCCCTGCTCTGTCGAATCTGTCACCAGATGCCCTGGTGCAGCGCTTTCATTTCTTCTGCACTGAACAGGGGCTAGTGGCCCCATCGCTAGTTGTGTTCTCCGGTCGTGGGCTTCAGGTGAAATGGCTGCTTAGCAAGCCAGTACCTAGTGCGGCACTGCCGCGCTGGAATGCCTGCCAGCGAATGCTGATCGAGCGTCTAGAGACTTTTGGCTCTGATCGACAGGCGCGTGATGCCAGCAGGGTTCTGCGCCTAGTGGACTCGCACCACAGCATTTCATGCCAGCGGATAGAAGTGATCGACTACACAGGCATTAATGGCAAGCCGGTGACCTATGACTTCGATTGGCTTGCTGATCAGATTTTGCCTCGAACCCGTGAAGAGTGGGCCGCATTCGTCGTAGAGGATCGAGCACGCAAAGCTGAGCGAAAAGCCAAAAATGAAGAACGAGCCAAGCTGGTCGCCGAGAATCCTAAAGCCGAGATTTTTCGGGGTTACAACGGCAGAGCCTTGGCTTGGGCAAGGCTAAATGATCTGCGAAAGCTAGGGGAGCTAAGAGGAGGCTGGGTCACTGAGAATGGTGCATCGAGTCGTACGCAGGCATTGCACTGGCAGCTGAATTTTCTTTGCTTGAGCGGCGCTGCAAATCCCAGCACGTTTCATCATGAAGCACGTGAGCTCGCGAAGCAGATCGACCCTCATTGGGAGTTCAAGTCAGACGAATTAGGCACCTTGCGCAATAAAGCCATCGATTATGTATCTGGCAAAACGATTGAGTTCGGTGGCCGGGAATGGCCCGCGTTGTACACACCTAAGAATCAGACGCTGATCGATCTTTTTGGCATCAGTGATGCCGAGCAACGTCAGCTGAAAACAATCATCACGCCTGCATTGGCGACTGAGCGTGACACTATTAGGCAGCGTGAAAAACGCAGGGCAGCTGGCGTTGTAGAGCGCTCTGAGTACCTGGGTGGCATTAAGGATCGACAAGCTGAAATCAGAGCCTTGAAAGCCGAGGGTGTCGCGGTTGCAGAGATTGCCCGCCGCCTGGGAGTGACGCGACCAACCGTTTACGCCGCGTTGAAAACGGATGTGTAAGAGGTATGTCGCTACTACGAAGGTGGGCTTTAGCCCCGCAACGAAGTTGCTGCTTTTGCTTTCTCCTCACCTTGGCGTGTGTCTATGGGACTCAACACTTCCAGAAAAAGAGAAGTACCCCGGTCATCCTATAGGGATACGACCTTGAAGAGCTGGCTGTGCATACAGTGTAAAATGTATGTCGCTACTACGAAGGTGGGCTTTAGCCCCGCAACGAAGTTGCTGCTTTTGCTCCAGGCCTACATGAGACCCTCTCCCTGATCCTCTCTGCTCCGGGTATACCGCTACCAAGGAAGAGAGAATGTAGCCCGAGCATCTGAAAGGGGAGTGCTCACCCATGCTAGAAGCCTGTCCAGGGCACCTATTACGGTGCGCTTATCTCGTTAATCATTCGTTGAATCCTGCGCAGCTTTAGCATCTTCGCCATCTCGCCGTGGCCAAATCGCCGGCCTGCCTGGTTGATCGTTTCAACGACTTCAGTGGACAGCGGTGTATCGCTCAGCAATCTGCTTACCATCTCGTCTAGACCGTCAATGCTCGCGTCGCTGGGCTTGAGAAAAGTCATCCCGATAGCCATGACGCCGAGCAAGGTTTCGTTCGTGTACATATTCCGTACCCGTGCTTGTTGAATTGGCGGCATATTCGGGCGCGGCGCAGCGAATATCAAGACTCGAAAAAACAGCTATTTTCTGTTAAAATCCGCGAAAACGAGGGCAAATATACATTGCAATCGAATAAGCCATTACAGCTGACAGACAGCGAGATATACAGCCTGCGTGAAGAGATGCGGGCCGACTTGGCGGCCATGCAGCAGCTACAGCTCGACCGTCAGAGAGCGAATGCCCTGCGTTTCGCAGAAACGCCCCACAGCGGTCAGGCTGGCCCAGATCCTGACCGGCTCGCGCCTGGATCTGACAGGTAGCCAGCTCGCGCCGATTCGCCCTTGAATCGACCAACCATCGCCTTTCCTGGTGGCCCTGAAATCGCGCATGGCTCCGGTCTCGACGAGTGCTGCCAGCGTGTCCTGGTCAATCGCCTTTTTCACTCAAGCGGCTCCCGTTCCTGGTCGGAGAGTTGCTCGCGGTTCGGAAACTCATCGCCCGCCGCAGGGGCGTTTTCCCAGTCGAGATCGATGCCCAGTTGCTCCGCTCGCCATTCGACATAACCGGTCTCGATCATCTG
>NZ_SCFY01000038.1 GCF_007049795.1 Ectopseudomonas mendocina | reverse complement strand
GGGGGCGCCCCTTCAAGATGACCGCCGCCAAGCTACGCCTGGCGATGGCCAGCATGGGGCAACCGGAAACCAAGGTGGGCGATCTCTGCGAAGAACTCGGGATTACCCGGCAGACGCTCTACCGGCACGTGTCGCCCAAGGGCGAACTGCGGCCAGACGGCGTAAAGCTGCTCTCCCTCGGTTCAGCCGCATAAATGGAGGCGACCTGGAACGGGGCGCTGTTCAGTGCGGCAACGATCCGATTACCGGTGTCGACCCAGAGCAGCCGTAGAGCTTTTGGGAAAGCTGTCGTTCAACGCCTGAGTTGAGGGGCTTTTGCGAAGCAGGCGCAGCCTGTGTAGCAAAAGTCCCTCTCCAACGATTTGTTGGGCAGCAACGCGCCCCAGCACACTGCGTTTCACTATGCCAGGCGCCGACCTTTGTCTCACGCATTACCGCCAGCAAGGCGCAAGCGGACGCCGTGCTGCAGGAAGGCCGCCGCGATGAGGGCCAGGCTTTCAAACACCAGTAGCTGGTTGGCCAGCGTGTTGGGTTGCCCATCCAGCAGCAGGCTGGAGACTCGCCCGGCCACCAGGCCGCCGAGAAAGGCGGCACAAAACCACAGTGCATGGCGCGTCAGGCCGGAGATCAGCGCACCCGCCAGCATCATGCAGCCGAAGCTGAAATGCATGCCGCCGTAGATGGAGCGGATCTCGTTGGATGCCGTCACGGTCCGGGGCGAAAGATCCAGGGCGGCCATGGCCGCCCCCGGATCCAGCGTCGTGTTGATGCCGATGAACATGAACGCGACGGCGTTGAGGATCAGAAAAACCTTGGCCGCGGTTTTCATCGAACCATCACTTCATCATGCCGTTCGACGGTCCAGGTATGGATGGGCTGGTGGCCCTCGCGTTGCCAGGCCGGCGGCTTCCAGAAGTGCTTCAGCCGCTCACCGATCGGCCCGGGCGCCATCGCGTCGCGAAACATGTCAACGAACTCGTGCGTGTTCAACACCCACCAGTTGTGGCTCTTGATCTGCCGCGGGGTGCCGTATTCCACTTTTTCCTGCTCGGGCTCGTAGCTGCCGAACAAGTGGTCATACAGCATGATCACGCCGCCGTAGTTCTTGTCGATGTACTGCGCGTTGCGCCCGTGGTGCACGCGGTGGTTGGAGGGCGTGTTGATCCACCATTCGACCCAGGGGTGCAACCTGGGCACCGATTCGGTGTGCACGAACCACTGGAAGGCGAGGTTGGCGCCGAGCAGGCCGAGCATCAGCTCCGGGGTGAAGCCCGCCAGGACGGCCGGCACATAGAACATCCAGGTGCCGACGATGCCGTTCAGGATGCTCTGCCGCGCGGCGGTCGACATGTTCATGATCTCGCCGGTGTGGTGCGAGACGTGCTGGGTCCAGAACCAGCGCACGCGATGGGCGGTGCGGTGATACCAGTAGTAGCACAGCTCCTGGACGAAGAAGGCCAGGATGATGGTGCCGACGTTGATCGGGATGGTATAGAAACGGTGGTCCCAGACCACCGTGAACAGGGCGGCAACGAACAGCAGGTTCATCAGGCCGCCGGATACGTAGTAGCCCACGCCGAGCGAGAAATTCGCCAGCACCTCGCGCGTCCAGAATGGCTGCCCCTGCCCGGTGTTCCAGCTGCCAGTTTTGCGGCGGAAATACAGCCATTCGAACAGGAATGCACTGCCGAAGACGGGGATCATCGGGATCAGAATCATCTCGTTCATGGTGGGCGGGCGACCGAACAGGGCCGTCATGGCTGCTACGACCGGCTGAAATACTGTTTCCATAAGGGTTTCCTCGTACCTGTTACCACTTGCTTCAGAGGTGGGATGGCGAGGATTTTGTGCTTTTGACTGGTTATGGTCGTGACAGTCGCCTACTATTTTTTGACATGGCGTGCCAAGAGTTTCGGCAATGAGTCACAGCGTTCTGGTTTTCGCGAGGATCGCCCACATCCTGACCCGCTTCATGGAGGCGGAGGGTGTTGCCTGCGCGCCGTTGCAGTACAAGCTGAATGCGGCGACCCGGGCCGAGCGCATCCCCATCGAGCAGTGGTGGGAACTGCTGGAGCAACTGGCCGAGACCAGCGGCGATCCCCTGGTCGGCCTGCGCGTCGGTCGTCACGCCAGGTTGCAGGACGCTGGCGTGCTCGGCTATCTGGCGGCCTCCTGCGCGACGCTGGGTGAGGCCTTGCAGCGCATGCAGCATTATCAGGCCCTGCTGCAGAATCTGTCCTTTGTCTGGCTGCGCGCGGACGGCCCCCATCTGCATCTGGGCTGGGCCGGCGATAAAGGCCCCTCGACCGATGCGTCGAATGATGTGCTGGTGTCCGGCATGCTGACCGTGCTGGATACCCTGGTATCACCACACCGGGTTCGGCCGGTGCAGATCGAATTCCCCAGGCCGGCGACCGCAAACCGGACAATCCACGAGCGAGCACTGGGCTGCCGGGTGCATTTTGGCGGTGACACCCTGGCCATTACCATCCGGCTTGCGGATCTGGGCTTGCCGATCAACAGCCAGGACGCGCATTTGCGTCAGCTGCTGGATCAGCAGGCAGCCGCGATGCTGGAAAGCCTGGCCCACCCCGATGCGTTCCTGATCGAATTCCAGCGCGCCATGATGCGGGGGCTGGAGGAGGGCGCGCTGAGCATGCAGTGGCTGTCGCGGCAGCAGCAAACACCGGTTCGTTCGCTGTACCGCGCCCTGCGGCAACGTGACAGAACCTACAAGGGCATGCTGGATGAGCTGCGCCAGCAACTGGCCAAACAGTACCTGGCCGACCCGGCCTTGTCGCTGAGCGAGATTGCGCTGATGCTTGGCTATTCGGAACAAAGCGCGTTCAGCCGCGCCTTCCGGGGCTGGTACGGGGAGACGCCGCTGCGCTACCGAAAGAAGCCGACGGGCGGAAAGTGCTGAAAGCGCCCACCTGTTTGAGTTACCGCATCAGCTGGTCAGTCGCGATTGCCGTTGCGCCGCAGCCAATTTGGTGACGTGAACTTTCACCATCGTGACGCCCAACGTTTGGTTAAGGGGCGGGCTTTAGCCCGTCCCAGTGAGCGAAGCGAACGGTTTGAACCAATTGTTAGGTTCTGGCCACCTCAATAAAGCTTTATTTCTAAGATTATATCTGTAAGTCTATGAGCTATGCCTGCGGCATGTAACTCGTTGGATAAAAGTACTATGTCTTGTTTTTTGTGCCCGCAGGTGAATATGCCATTCTCTACTTTTTCCCAGTAGAATTCTGCGGGTATTATGAAGTGCGCAAGCTCCTCGTAATGAAACGGCTGCATCCAAACTCCGCCATCAGCGGTGCATGTTTCTAAGATATCTTCTTCATTTGGAAGGCCGCGTGCCCAGTAGTTTAATTGGGATTGTAGGCTGCCAAATGTTGTCCATCCGCACCATGAGTCGCTGGCCCATGAAACTGATGCGCCTTTTCCTAATATGCGGCGTGAGATTTTTAAGAATCTTTGCCAGTCTGCGTTGTTCAAGAGCAGTACCTAACTTTGTTTTAGGGCGACTGCCCTGCTGCGTAACATCGTTGCTGCTCCATAACATCAAACATCGACCCACGGCGTAACGCGCTTGCTGCTTGGATGCCCGAGGCATAGACTGTACAAAAAAACAGTCATAACAAGCCATGAAAACCGCCACTGCGCCGTTACCACCGCTGCGTTCGGTCAAGGTTCTGGACCAGTTGCGTGAGCGCATACGCTACTTGCATTACAGCTTACGAACCGAACAGGCTTATGTCCACTGGGTTCGTGCCTTCATCCGTTTCCACGGTGTGCGTCACCCGGCAACCTTGGGCAGCAGCGAAGTCGAGGCATTTCTGTCCTGGCTGGCGAACGAGCGCAAGGTTTCGGTCTCCACGCATCGTCAGGCATTGGCGGCCTTGCTGTTCTTCTACGGCAAGGTGCTGTGCACGGATCTGCCCTGGCTTCAGGAGATCGGAAGACCTCGGCCGTCGCGGCGCTTGCCGGTGGTGCTGACCCCGGATGAAGTGGTTCGCATCCTCGGTTTTCTGGAAGGCGAGCATCGTTTGTTCGCCCAGCTTCTGTATGGAACGGGCATGCGGATCAGTGAGGGTTTGCAACTGCGGGTCAAGGATCTGGATTTCGATCACGGCACGATCATCGTGCGGGAGGGCAAGGGCTCCAAGGATCGGGCCTTGATGTTACCCGAGAGCTTGGCACCCAGCCTGCGCGAGCAGCTGTCGCGTGCACGGGCATGGTGGCTGAAGGACCAGGCCGAGGGCCGCAGCGGCGTTGCGCTTCCCGACGCCCTTGAGCGGAAGTATCCGCGCGCCGGGCATTCCTGGCCGTGGTTCTGGGTTTTTGCGCAGCACACGCATTCGACCGATCCACGGAGCGGTGTCGTGCGTCGCCATCACATGTATGACCAGACCTTTCAGCGCGCCTTCAAACGTGCCGTAGAACAAGCAGGCATCACGAAGCCCGCCACACCGCACACCCTCCGCCACTCGTTCGCGACGGCCTTGCTCCGCAGCGGTTACGACATTCGAACCGTGCAGGATCTGCTCGGCCATTCCGACGTCTCTACGACGATGATTTACACGCATGTGCTGAAAGTTGGCGGTGCCGGAGTGCGCTCACCGCTTGATGCGCTGCCGCCCCTCACTAGTGAGAGGTAGGGCAGCGCAAGTCAATCCTGGCGGATTCACTACCCCTGCGCGAAGGCCATCGGTGCCGCATCGAACGGCCGGTTGCGGAAAGTCCTCCCTGCGTCCGCTGATGGCCGGCAGCAGCCCGTCGTTGCCTGATGGATCCAACCCCTCCGCTGCTATAGTGCAGTCGGCTTCTGACGTTCAGTGCAGCCGTCTTCTGAAAACGACACGGCACCTGGGCATAACCCCAAAAAACAGGGTGTCAAGAATTACAAAATCACGTTTATTGATACCATGGCCGAAACACATACCTTTTTTGACACCTTGAGGGGGCACCATGAGCAGGCTTTTCGCATATGCGCGGGTATCGACAGCAGAGCAGACCGCCGACAACCAACGGCAGGCGCTGAAGGCGGCCGGATACGATCCGGGGCACCGGTACTTTGAGGAGCAGATTTCCGGGCGCGTGCCTGCCCTGGAGCGCCCCGTGTTCCTGCGCATGCTCAACAAGATGGAACCGGGAGACCGCCTGGTAGTGCTGAAGCTCGACCGCCTGGGGCGCAACGCGGCGGACATTCTCCAAACGGTGGAGTTTCTCCAGGCCGAGGGGATCAGCGTCACCCTCCTGGACGGTGGCGCGGGCGACCTGGACTCAGCCGCTGGCCGACTGTTCCTGACCCTGCTCGCCGCCTTCGCCCAGTTTGAAAGCGACCGGATCAGCGAGCGCACCCGCGAGGGCATGGCCCGCTCCGGCAAGAAGGCCGGCCGCCCTGTTGGGCAATCTCCCGCCCTGGCCCATGTGCATCGGTGCCGCCTGCGCAACTTCACCCAGCAGGAGACGGCCACCGCGACGGGCCTCAGCCTTTCGACGGTCAAGCGCTACTGGCGCGCCGCTGAGCCTGCGACAGGCGAAGAACTCAAAAACTCATAAGCTCAAAAACTCAAAAGCGCTTGCCTTTCCTTTTTGTTGTGATAACGTCAGCACAACGAAAAGGAGAAACCCATGCCAACCCCAGTCCTGAAGCCATTCCTGATAGATGGCCACCACTTCGAAGCCGAGGATCTCGCGCAAGGCTTCCTGATAAACCCGGTGCTGCCGGAATGCTTCGACACGACACCGAACGCTGAGCGCAGCTACACCGAGATGGCCATGTGGTGGGAGCGGCCATTCATCGTGCGCAAAACCTGGGCTCAGTTTGAGCAGCACACCATCAATTGGCAGGCCCGGCGCCGGGCTCTAGGCGAAGAGGGCGCACTCAGCGAGGAGGAGACGGAAGCGCTCGTGGAGAAGGATCGGGCAGGGTTCTTCGAAGAGTACCCAGCCGGCGAGCAGTACACCGTCCGCTGCCTCGATGGCGGAGCCTGGGATCGTTCAACCTGGTGGGGCAACAGCCCGACCCTGGAAGGGGCGCTGGACTTGGCCGTGAACGGCCCGCTGCGGAGGCGCAAGTGAAGGACGAACACGACAAGCACACCCGCGACCTGCTCAGTGGTGAGGCTTTACGAAAGACGGCAGCAGAGCGCCAGGCTCGGTTGATCGAGCGGCGCGCCCAGGAGGGCTGGAAGCGCAAAACGATCTGGGTGCATGAGCCCAGCCGCCAGGCCGGCTTCGCCGCTGGCGAAGGGGGCGACCCCTGCGAACCGGCCAAGGCCGATGCCGAGGATAAGGTGTCCTGGTTGATCGGCTGGGAGGCCGCAACGAAGGGTTAAAACTTGCCGGGCGGCGCTGTAACGCCGCCCAGCAATCGACCGAGCGGGCGCGTCAACGCCTTCCCGGTCTGTCACAGGCGACCACTTGAGGAGACCGCCATGCAACACACAAAGAGTACCACTGTCCGCGTCTATGGCCATTCCGGCCGACTGCTGGGTGAACTGAAGCTGCCGACCAGCTCGCGCCTGGCCGACCTCGAATCACTGCGCGCCCTGGGCGCTGTCCGTGTGGAGGTGCGCCAATGAGCCGGCAGAGCAAGGCCCAGATGGGCTACCTCATGACTGAGGATCTACACAACCAGGTTATGCAAGGCATCGACTCCCTGCGATTCCTGGAAGGCCTGGCGTCTACGGCCGCCGCTGCTCCGATCACGCCTTGCTTCGACCTGGATGACCTGGCCGGCTATCTCCAGCTGCTACTGGAGCACACTTACAAGCCTCTCAAGTCGCTGGCGTATGAGCGCTGGGAGCCTGCTCCTCGGGCTCAGAAGGCCCCCAGCGCGCCGGCCGCTCAGGTTGCCCCGCCTGCGGCCCCTGTCGAGCTGGATCCTGCTGAGGAGGAGGAGCTGCTGCGCAACTACCGGCGCCTGGCGGCTGGTGATCGCCAGCACCTGCGCCGCTGCGCTGAGGCGCTGGCCTTCCTTGTCGAGAAGGAAACCGATGCCGGGTGATGGTGATCGAGGCGCACCCGGGCTGTCCCGGGTGCTGACCTTCCAGGACTTGCAGCTGCTGACGGGCTATCGGCGCCGTGCGGACGTGGAGCGCGTGCTGACGGCCCAGGGCATCACGCTGTTTAAGGGCAGGCTCGGGCCCTGGACGACCATAGACCTGGTGAACCAAGCCGGAGGCCTGACCCGTCCGGGCGACTCGCCCGGCCTGTATGGCCCGGAAATCCTGTAGATCAGCGGTGCGGCTAGTAGCTGCACCGAAGTTGTGCGAAACCGGTGCTTGATAAGTTCGGAACAGCACAATATCTTGTGTCAGATACGACAAAGCCCGCGTAAGCGGGCTTTGAAGTGGTCAGTGGCGCTTGCCGGCGCTCTGACCCTAGGTCTCGGGGAATCCTCTGCTTGGCGGCGGGGTGGACGAGACCGGTAGATAATTCTGTAGCACAAAAATCGTGCTGTCTACCACCTCTCCCCCCGAAACCGATGGTTGTCACTGCGGCGCTTTCGTAGGCGTAGCGGAGGGGGTTGGACTTCAAGAGCTTGTTACCCCTCTGTTGTGGCGATCTGGCCGAACGGGGATTCTCTGCATACGGCCAAGCGTGCGACGCGCTCCATGCCTTCCCAGGCTCGCAACCTGGGGGCACTGACGGTGGGTAAGGGGTTTAGACCGGCACCACGATAAAAACGCCGAGGCGGCCGCCCAGCAGGGTAAGAGCCGGTCAGTGCAGCAGGCCTAGGGAGTGTCCGCCCAACGCGCAGAGGGGGCAGGGGTGCAAACCCTACCGATAGTGGGCGGCAAGGCGGATTTTCCTGGCAATGCGCCGGGAGGGCGAGCCTGTCTTGAAGCGCAGCGAAAAGACAGGCGAGCGCGACCGGGGAGGCCTTTGGCCGACATCCTTTAGCCCCCGCTCTGGCTCTTTTGTCCGTTATCTTGAACAGCCCAGCCCTTGCCCTATGGGTATTCCTGGCGAGCATGAAGGACGTTCAAGACCTCGATGCTTGCAGCTGTCACCCGATAGACCAGGACGTAGTTAGGGTGTGCGACTACTTCCCGTGTTCCTGGTACTCGGCCAGGCCGGTACAGGTAGGGGTGTTCCGCTGCTGGAATGATTGCGCTCTCCAGCTGGGCAAGCATCGAGCGGGCTGCTGTTGGGTTGCGCTCAGCGATATAGCCGATGATTTCAGCGAGGTCTTCGCGTGCGGTGGCACGCCAGAGGATGGGCAGCATGGGGTGGGTTCCGGGTCAGTCGAGACGTGGCCAGTTGGCTGTCACGACCTGCTCCGGGCAATCTTCTTTTCTGCGGCCTCGATGATGGTGGCCGCTTCGCTCATCACCTGGTCATGCGCCACGCACGGGCGCTGATCGGCTAGCGAGGCCTCGACCTTGCGACGGTACCAGCGGTCATAGCTTGCCGCTTCAGCCTCGGTGCTGAACTCGGAAACGATGGGGGACAGTTGTGCGCTCATGGTCGGGCCTATGGTGTGTTCCGCGTCAGTTTAGCGGATTTCGCCCCTTCGCGACCGCCGATGGTCGCGGCTTGGCTTTTCGCCCAGCGGGCCGAATGAACCTTGGAACAAGGTGTAGTGAGTACACCCTGCGCCGCTCCCGCTCTA
Source organism: Ectopseudomonas mendocina (assembly GCF_007049795.1). Classification (GTDB taxonomy): domain Bacteria; phylum Pseudomonadota; class Gammaproteobacteria; order Pseudomonadales; family Pseudomonadaceae; genus Aquipseudomonas; species Aquipseudomonas mendocina_D. The sequence continues at coordinate 13,947 of NZ_SCFY01000038.1, read as the reverse complement.
CGCCCTTTCCGCTTCGCTCCAGGGCTTGCGCTGGCTTTTGCTCCACCTGCACGCTGATGGTATGCCCTACGCCATTCTGCGAACAGCCAAGCTCAAGAGCATGGGGGAGATTGCCGGCTCCTTATCGCACACCTACCGGACACGCGAGACCCCGAACGCTGACCCGTCCAGGGCTTCCCTCAACGAGCACCACGGCGGATCTGACCCGGCCACCGTGCGCGCGGCCATTCGCGCACGTATCCCCGAGAAGCACCGGAAAGACGCCGTGCTGTGCGTGGAGTATTTCGTGGGTGCCAGTCCTGAGTTCTTCGACAGCGGCGGCGATGCTGACGCCTACTTTGCCGGCGCGGTGAAGTGGCTCCAGGAGCGACACGGCGCCGAGAACCTGGTGGCCTGGTCGATCCATCGTGACGAGACCAGCCCTCACCTGGTCGGCTATGTGGTGCCGCTCGATAGCGCCGGCAAGCTGAACGCCAAGCAGTTCCTTGGTGGCAAAGCGAAGCTCTCGGCCATGCAGACGGACTTCGCTTCCAGGGTGGGCGCCGCGGTGGGCCTGGAGCGTGGCATCGAGGGCAGCAAGGCCACGCATACGAGCATTCGCCAGTATTACCAGGCGCTGAACCGTCCAGATTTCAAGCACGGACGCCTGAGCGCGGAAACGCTTCAGCCCAAGGTGCTGGAGAAGCGGTTGCTGACCAAGACCGTGGAAAGCCCCGAGCAGGTAGCCGAGCGGCTGACGCGAGCCGTGCAGGCCTACTACGGGCCCGCCATCACAGCAGGCTCCACGGCGGCGCTGGAGAAGCGCCGGGCGGCCGAGATGGCCAAGACAGCCAAGGCCAAGGATCAGGCGCTGCGCGAAGCCAGGGCGCAGCTGGAGGCCGAACGCGCCCGGCTCGCTGACCTGCGCGCGCTGTTCCTGGACGGCCTCACCCCTGAGCAGCAACAGGCCCTGGCCGCTCAGGCTGCCAACCAGCGGCGCGAGAACTGGATTGCGGCCGAGGCAAAGCGCCGCGCCGAGGCGCTGGCCGAGCTGGCGAGGAAGGCGGCAGGCGCCGCCCTGGTGTTCGCTCGCCGTGGCGTCCGCGCCATCGAGGAGGCAGCCGGCCGCTGGCGGTCGGTGGACTGGGGCAAGGTCGAGCAGGAAACCGTCCGCGAAGCCGTAGCCGAGCACGGCCGCAGCATGTCCGAGACGGTCGGCGCGCTGCTCGACCACTCACCTGGGCATGCCGGTACCAGTCGCGAGCAGGCCGCCGAGATCCTGGCCGAGGTGGCGCGCCGCGAGGCGATCCAACCGCAACGCCAACGCCAGCGGCAAGAGCCGACGCGGGACTATGGGCCGGCGCACAGGTAAAGAGTCCGCGCCCGCAGGGCGCATCATTTTCCGGCGAAGCCGGGCCGGTCTCTCGCCTGGCGTTTGAGCTTATGAGTTTTTGAGCCTTTAAGGTTTTGAGTTTATGCGCTATAACCTCAAGCGAACCTTTGGAGGCCACACCATGAAAGTGATTGCAGTGCTCAACCAGAAGGGCGGGGCGGGCAAGACAACGATTGCCACGCACCTGGCGCGGGCTATCCAGCTCGACGGGCAGGACGTGCTCCTGGTCGATTCGGATCCGCAAGGCAGCGCCCGAGACTGGGCAGCGGTGCGCGAAGACCAGCCGGTTACGGTGGTCGGCATCGACCGCCCGACCATCGAGCGCGACCTGAAGAACCTGGCGAAGAAAGACGTGGTGGTCATCGACGGCGCGCCCCAGGCGGCCGACCTGGCCGTCTCGGCCATCAAGGCGGCTGACTTCGTGCTGATCCCGGTGCAACCGTCGCCCTATGACATCTGGGCCACCGCTGACCTGGTGGAGCTGGTCAAGCAGCGCATCGAAATCACGGACGGGCGCCTGCGCGCCGCTTTCGTCGTCTCCAGGGCGATCAAGGGCACCAAGATCGGCGCCGAGGTCAGCGCAGCCCTTGAGGGGTACGGCCTGCCGGTGCTCGACACGCGGGTGATTCAGCGGGTGGTTTACCCGGGCACGGCTGCATCAGGCAGCACGGTGCTCGATGCTGAGCCGGCCGGGGATGCTGCGGCCGAGATTCGTGCCCTTGCCGCCGAGATTATGGCTGCGCTCGGCTGAGCGTGTGAGTTAATGAGTTTTTGAGGATTTGAGACTATGAGCAAGACCACCGGAACACTGAGCGCCGGCCGCCCGAGCGCCAAGGCCTCCAGCGCCGCGACTCTGGCCAGCCTGGCCGACAAGGCTGCCACCGTGCGGGTGAACTTCGACCTGGAGCGCGACGCGCACACCAAGTTGAAGGTCTACGCCGCCAAGCAGGGCAAGACCGTCAAGGATCTACTCAAGGCCTATGTAGACAGCCTGCCGGAGGCCTGAGCATGGAGCGGCCAGAGGATCACTTCTATTGTCCTGAACTCCCCGGGCCTAGGCAGCGGCAATGCCCGGACTGCGGCGGCTTACTGGTGAGACGGCACAGCGAAAAACAAGGCCTGCTCTGCACCGAAACCCGGTACCAGTGCAGCTTTATTCTGTGCGGAGCGACCTTCAAGGGCTATGAGGAGATTGTCTACCGATTGAAGGTGCCGAGCCCTGCCAATCCGCTGATTCGCTTGCCGCGCAGCCCTTCCCAGAAGCATGCGGCCCCCATCACGCCAGGGGTCAATCAGGACTGTTGCCCGACCTGCGGCGAACGCCTGCGGAAACAGCTGGTGCCAACTGATGATCCGTTCGTCTTCGTTGCTTATGTGGAGTGCGCGAGCAACGGCTGCGACTGGGCCGCTTCGGCTCCGGTGGAGCTGAAGTTGATCGACAAGGAAAAACCCGTTTGATTGGTCACGTCCTGTAGCGCGGCCCGCTACAACCTCTGCTTGGTGAAAACCCTCCCGGGCTCCCGGATAGTCGGAATCGTTCCGAACCATTCCGAAGGAGCCCGAGCCATGACGGCCCAAGCCCCAGCCTCACCCGCCAGATTGATCCGCCGCCCGGAGGTGCTCTCCAGGGTGGGGCTCTCTTCTTCGACCCTCTACGAAATGACCGCAGCGGGTGATTTCCCGTCGCCCATCCCTATCGGACGCCAGGCCGTGGCCTGGCTTGAGTCCGAGGTGGACGCCTGGATCAAGAACCGGATCGAGCAACGCGACAGCCGAACGCGAAAGCGGGCGGCGCGCTGATACCTGCGCGCCGCACTGGCCTGGGTTGTCGGGGGGACGCGCCTAGCCAATCAACGAGGAATCGCCATGCAGATCCAACTCACCATCAAGGGCCAGCGAGTGTCCCTTGCGCTTTCCGAAGTAAACGACGTGCTGCGAGCACTTGAGCACGGCGCCCAGGGACGGACAGAGGCCAAGACGTTCGGCTGCTGTGTCGTTCACGGCGCCGCGCAGGGCGGAAAGCTACCTGGCGTGCTGACCTTCAGCGAGCAGCCCCCGAAGGTCGATTACATCCTGGCCGACTGCTAACCCGCCAATGAAAAGCCCCGCCGGGAGGACAGCCCGGCGGGGCCTAGAGGACAACACCCATGAAGAGCCAACAGGATATGGCGGGGGCGGCCGTGCACCAAGAAAAAACCGCCAACCGCAAAAAAAACACCTGCTGCCAGGTGCCGGAGGCCTACGGCCGGCCAGCGGTCAACCTCCCCTGCGCAGTCAGCCAGAACGTAGTCACCATGGGCGTCCAGGTGGCTGACAGCTACCTGCTGAACCAGCACCCAGGCGAGCGCCTTGACGAGATTGTGGCGCGCTTGCGCCGTAGCGCCCCTGCCCGCCATTGGCCTGATGTTGAGGCCGGTCTGCTGGCTCGCCTGGAACAGTGCCTGCGCTCGATGCAGGGGGCGCCGAACTTCGACCAGGACGAGAAAAGCCAGGCCTTCGCCCTGGGCAATCAGACCATGAAGGCGCTGCACGAGCTGGCCATCCGCGTGTCTGCCCTGGCCGCCGTGGGCGCCATTGTCCCCACCAGCGCACAAGGGCAGGAACAGCTCCGCCAACTGGAGGCCCTTGCCGGGGCCATCACCTGGATCTGCCCAGTTGAGCCGGGGGTGAAGCTATGACTTCCCCGCGAGACTCCCGCCGAGCGTGGGCTATCTGGCAGGCCGGGCGCCGGCCAGATCCGCAGCACCCCTACCTGGTCAACCATCACATTGCCCCGATGCAGCTCCGGCAATCCCGTCAAGGGGCGCTGATCCTGCCCCTGTGCGTACGCGGTGCCTTCCAGGGCGTGAGGCTGATCCCTTGGGACATGAGCAAACCGGCCACCATCGTGGGGGGCGCCCCTGCGGGCTGTTCGGTGCCAACAGCTCGCTACCAGCCCGGCCAAGCCCTAGCGGTGACGGTCGATTGGCCGAGCGCTGTGGCTCTGCATCACATGGGCATGACCGCGTGGGCGTGCCTCAGCCTGGACAACCTGGGCACTGTCGCCTTCCAGGCGCGCAGCTTGATCGGATCGAGCGGCCGTCTAGTGGTGGCCGGCGACAACACCGAAGAAGGCGGGCGCCGGGCTGACCTTGTGGCTATCTCGCGGGGCGCTGAGCTGATTATCCCCGGGCGGCCGATCGGCGCGCCGAAGTGGGTGGAGACCTTTGGCGACCTGGCGCGCTGGAAGGCCGGCGTGCGGAGGGCGACAGCATGACGGCGCCCTTCCTGGACTACTGTGCACGGCGCTGGGCGGGGCCTGCGGATGCCCTGGCGGATTTCTTCCAGGACGCGCAACTGGCAGCGGCCGAGGTCGGCGCCAAGCTCGATGCCCTGCCCCTGCTGGATGGCGAACGGCACTACCTGCCGGGGCTGGAAGGCGGCGACAGCCAGAAACACTACTACCGGGCACACATCGAGCAGGACAAGGATGGCACGGCCTGGCCATGCGTGACCTTTGGCAGCTTCAAGGCAGGCGAGCCGAAGCGCTACTGGAAGCCCCGCGATCTGGCCTGGAGTGACTTCCAGGGCTCCGGCCAATCGAGCGGATCGAGCAGCGAGCAGCGCAGCCGCTATGCCGAGAAGGTTGCCCAGGCAGCGACTGAGGCAGCAGCCAGAAAGGCCGCCAACGAGGAATGCCGCAAGCAGGGCCGGGAGGCCGCAGCGGCCGCCGCTGTGCAGGCCTGGGGCGCGGCCGGAGCATCCAAGCAGCACCCGTACCTGAGCGCCAAGGGCGTGGAGAACTACGGCCTGAAGGTGGCAGCGGCTGACCTGGTGGCCAGGCTCTGGAGCGCTGAGGATGGCGAGTGGAAGGACGGCGTGACGGTGGTTCGCCGCGGCGAACTGCTGCTGCCGTTGAAGGACGCCGAAGGCCGTCTGTGGAACCTCCAGCGCATCGACGCCAAGGGGCGCAAGCGCTTCATCATGGGTGGCCGCGTCAAGGGCACTTTCTGCCGGATCGAGGGCGATGGCGAAGCCTGGCTGGTCGAGGGCTACGCCACCGGGGCCACGGTACGGGCTGCCACCGGGGCGGCTGTGGTGGTGGCCTTCAGCGCGGGCAACCTGGCACCGGTAAGCCGTGCGCTTGCCGGCCAGTTGCGCGGGGTGGCTGCCGACAATGACCCACAAGGCGCCGGCGAGAAGGGCGCCCAGGAGACGGGGCTGCCGATGGCCATGCCTCCAGCCGTGGGCACCGACTGGAACGACCACGCCGCCGAACATGGCCTGGAGGCGGTTGCCGAGGCGCTGGCTCAACAGGCGGACAACGTGGCGAGCATCCCGGCCCCGGGCTGGGTGGACTTCCCCGACCTCAGCGCCAAGAACAGGCCGCTGAACACCATCGAGAACCTGGAAGCGCTGATGCAGGCTCACCAGGTGCGCGCCCGCTACAACCTGGTCTCCAAGACGGTGGAGCTGGACGTACCCGGGCTGGGCGGTACCGCCGACAACCGGGCGAACACCTCCCTGGCCGTGCTGGCCAGCATCGCAGCGCGTCACTCGATGCCCCGCGAAAGCCTGGGCGAGTACGTCAAGGCGATTGCCGACCGCAACGCTTTCTCCCCGGTGGGCGAGTGGATCCGCTCCAGGGCGTGGGATGGCCACGACCGCCTGCCGGCGTTCTTCGCCACCATCGAGGCCGAGGACACGGAGCTGCGCGACGTGCTGCTGCGCCGCTGGCTGATCGCCGCCGTGGCGGCCGTCATGAAGCCGGCCGGTTTCTGGTGCAAAGGCGTGCTGACCCTCCAGGGGGCGCAAAACCTCGGCAAGACCTCATGGTTTCGGGCTCTGGTGCCCCAGGAGCTACGCCACCTGATCCGTGAAGGCATGCACCTGGACGCGCAGAACCGTGACTGCATCGTGACCGCCGTTTCTCACTGGCTGGTCGAGCTGGGCGAACTGGAGGCGACGCTGCGCCGCGATATGGAGTCGCTGAAGGCTTTCATCACCCAGACCTCAGACCGCATGCGCCGGCCCTATGACCGTGTGGACAGCGAGTATCCGCGCCGCACCGTGTTCTTCGCCTCGGTCAACTCTGACCGTTTCCTGAAGGACGCCACCGGCAACAGCCGTTTCTGGGTGCTGCGCTGCCAGCGCATCGAGCACGCCCACGGGTTGGATATGCAGCAGGTGTGGGCCCAGGTCTACGCGCAGTTCTACCTCCAGGGCGAGCAATGGCACCTCACCCAGGAGGAGCAGGAGCAGCTCGACAGGGCCAACGGGCAATTCCGCGAAATCAGCCCGATCGAGGAGCTGCTGCCGCTGCGCTTTGACCTCAACGTCAAGCCGACCACCGAACTGACCGCGACCCAAGTGCTGCTGCACCTGGGCTACGACAAGCCGACCCGCGCCCAGCAGTTGGAGGCCGGCGCGGCCCTGAAAAACCTCAACGTACCGCACCGCCTGTTGCGCGGGAACACCGTTTACAAACTGCCCCTGCCGAAGATCGGACAGGGCTACTGACCCGAGAGGAAATGCCCATGCACACCACCCCAACCACCCCGGCTGATCTGTCGGCCAAGTTCCAGGAACAGCACGACAAATTCACCGAGGCGAGCCGCGCCTATGTCGAGATCCAGGACACCTACCGGGCCACCGTCCAGGAGACCAACCGCCTGACCCAGGCAGCCCAGGCGCTTGAGGACGAGGCAGAACAGGCCAACGCATCCTGGAAGGAAATGGCCAAGGCGCGGCACGCCGACCAACGCAAGATCAACCAGGAGGTTGAGCGCAGCGTGCAGCTCAAGATGGAGGCGGAGAAGTACCGCCGCACCGCCAGCGTCCGCGAGGAGCTGCACGGCGAGATTGTCGTGCAGATGGCCAAGGCCAGGTCGGCGGTCAACGCGGCCTGTACTGGGTTGCGCGGCCTTTATCGCGAGGAGCGCATTGCGGCGCTGTTGGCCACCGAGGGCCTTGCCGAAGTGTTGCGCGAGCTGCGCGACCTTGGCGGTGACAGCTTCGCCAGCCTGGCCGACACGGCCGCGAGCCGTGCCAGCGCTATTCCTGCGCCGCTGCTGGATCGGATGCACGTGCCCGCGACCATCAGCGGCGAAATCATCCCGCAGAACGGTATGGAAATGGCCCGCCTTGAACAGAGCGGCGGCAAGACCGTCCGCCATCCCAACAACCAGTAATCCCCGCCGACCAGGAGCAAACCATGCAGAACGATACCCGCAAACGCTTCAACGCCTACCGCGAAAAGACCGCCGCCGAGAACGGCGTGTCGAGCGCGGCCCACACCTTCACTGCTGTCCCTGCTGTTGAGCAGCGCGCCGTGGCCACCGCCCAGGAGTCGCACGCTCTGCTGAAGGATATCAACCTGGTGGGCGTTACCTCACCCGATGGGCAGGCAGTCGGCATCTCGATTGGCGCACCGCTCGCCGGCCGCACCAATACCGAACTTGGCCCGCGCACACCACGCAACGCGATCGACCTGGAAGAGGAGAACAGCTACCACTGCGAAAAGACGGAATTCGACGTAGCCCTGCCCTTCAGCATGCTCGATGGCTGGGCGCAGTTCCCCGACTTCGAACAGCGCATTGACCAGGCCATTGGCGAGCGGCAGGCACTCGACCGCCTCATGATCGGCTTCAACGGTACGCATGCTGCCGTGCAGACCGACCGCGATGAATACCCGCTGCTCCAGGACGTCAACATTGGCTGGCTTCAGAAGATCCGCACCAAGGCCCCGGCCCAGGTGAAGGCCTCCGGCGCCACGGTGGGCAAGGTCACGATTGGCGCGACTGGTGACTACCCGAACCTTGACGGGCTGGTCTATGCAGCTGTGCAGATGCTGGCCCCGCACCATCGCAAGCGGCCTGACCTGGTGGTACTGATCGACCGCGATCTGCTGCACACCAAGTCGCTGGGCAATGTCGATGACGCCACGGACAACACCCGCGAGCTGGCATTGAACCGCATCCTTTCCACCGGCCTGATCGGCGGCATCCAGCATCGTGACGCGCCGTTCTTCCCGGACGCCAAGCTGCTGGTCACTACCCTGCGCAACCTGTCGATCTACTACCAGAAGACCACGCTGCGCCGCTTCATCCAGGAGGAGCCGGGCACTGACCAGGTGAACGACTTCCAGTCGGTGAATGAAGCCTATGTGGTCGAGGACTATGGCCTGGTGGCCCTGGTAGAAAACATCGAGTTTATCTAACTGCCGCACCGTCGCCGCTGCCCGGAACCGGGCAGGGGCCAGGCGCCCAGGAACGCCCCAACAAGCCGCTTTGAGCGGCTTTTTTTGTGCCTGCCCGATTGCTTGCCGATAGCCCAGGCGCAGCGCCTGCGCGCTGCCAGACGGCACAGCGGGCGAAAGCTGGGCGGGCGGGAGGCTGGCAGGGAGGGCTGACCCTGGCGCGCGCAATCGTCCCCCCACCACGCCTCCGGTCTAAACCTGTCGTTTTTCCTGCACCCCCTGCACAGGCGGCCAGCCAGCGCCGTTGCTGGGCTGCACCGGGCCTCTTCCGGTGGGTATTTCCCTGCGAATCCCTGCACGCCCCCGCTTTTCTGCGGGGCATTTCTGAGGCTTTTCAGGGCGCGGCTGCGTGATCTCGAATTTTCGCCAAAAACCACCCTCCAGAACGAGCCGAAACGCCCCGAACCGCTCCGAACTCTGGCCGGTGCTTGGCGCTGGATTTTCACGACTGACACCCTGGCTTTTTCGGGGTTTTTGACACCGTGGTGGGATGTGGTGGCTTGTGGTGGCTTCCTATTCCGAGAAACCACCACGCCCCAGCCCAGTAACGGCGGGGCTTTCGGCCATGTGGTGGGATGTGGTGGCTTAAAAACTGTTGGAAACCGGGGAGTTAAAAAGGGGCTTCCAGGGGTATAGCTCCGGCCTGTCCGAGGAAAAGAAGCCACCACACCCACCACGAAACAGCGCAAGCCAAGACGCGGCGCGGCTTTGCGGTGTGGTGGGATGTCCCCACCAAGATCCCACCACATAGCCCTTTTTCAGGCCTGCGGCAGGGCGTCAGAAAAGGGCCCTTGCCCGGCATGTCATTTTCAGAAGATGACTGCACCATTCAGTGCGGTTTGAACCCTGTTATGCATGCGGCTCCTGACAGTCAGATATCAGAACTCCTCTGCACGAAACTCGTCTATGCTCGATACTCGTGTGCACCAAAGCGAGGTGAGCATGGCGAGCGATACCCCACGGATTACCGAGCAGGGCGTGGCCACCCTGTCAGAACAGGCATGGGAGCGTGCGCGCCGACGCGCGGAGATCATCGGGCCGCTGGCGCAGTCGGAGACGGTCGGGCATGAAGCGGCCGACGCGGCAGCCCAGGCACTGGGTTTGTCCCGGCGGCAGGTCTACGTCCTGATCCGCCGTGCCCGGCAAGGTTCGGGACTGGTCACTGACTTGGCTCTTGGGCAGTCGAGCGGTGGCAAAGGTAAAGGCCGCTTGCCGGAGTCGGTCGAACGAATCATCCGCGAGTTGCTCCAAAAGCGCTTCCTGACCAAGCAGAAGCGCAGCCTGGCGGCCTTCCACCGCGAAGTTGCGCGGACGTGCAAGCTGCAGAAGCTGCGGGTGCCGGCGCGCAACACGGTGGCGTTGCGGATCGCCAGCCTTGATCCACTCAAGACCACTCGCCTTCGGGAAGGCCAGGATGCGTCCCGCACCCTGCAAGGTGCCGGTGGTGTTCCGCCGCCAGTTTCCGCACCGCTGGAGCAGGTGCAGATCGACCACACAGTCATCGACCTGATCGTGGTGGACGAGCGCGACCGGCAACCGATTGGCCGTCCGTACCTGACCCTCGCCATCGACGTGTTCACCCGCTGCGTGCTCGGCATTGTCGTCACGCTGGAAGCACCGTCTGCCGTTTCGGTTGGTCTGTGCCTCGCGCATGTCGCCTGCGACAAGCGCCCTTGGTTGGAAAGGTTGGACGTGGAAATGGTCTGGCCGATGAGCGGCAAGCCCGCGCTGCTCTACCTGGACAACGCGGCCGAATTCAAGAGCGAGGCGCTGCGCCGTGGCTGCGAGCAGCATGGCATCCGGTTGGACTATCGGCCTCTCGGGCAGCCGCACTATGGCGGCATCGTGGAACGGATCATCGGCACGGCGATGCAGATGATCCACGAGGATCTACCGGGAACAACCTTCTCCAACCCGGACCAGCGCGGCGACTACGATTCCGAAAATAAGGCCGCCCTGACGCTGCGCGAGTTGGAGCGCTGGCTCACATTGGCGGTCGGCACCTACCACGGCTCGGTGCACAACGGTCTGCTTCAGCCACCGGCGGCGCGCTGGGCCGAGGCCGTGGCGCGCGTCTGCGTGCCGACCGTCGTCACCCGCGCCACTGCCTTTCTGGTCGATTTCCTGCCCGTCCTCCGCCGCACCCTGACCCGCACTGGCTTCGTCATCGACCACATCCACTACTACGCCGATGCGCTCAAGCCATGGATAGCTCGGCGCGACCGCCTGCCTGCGTTCCTGATCCGGCGCGACCCACGCGACATTAGCCGCATTTGGGTGCTGGAGCCGGAGGGGCAGCACTATCTGGAAATTCCATACCGTACCTTGTCGCACCCGGCTGTCACCCTCTGGGAGCAACGGCAGGCACTGGAGAAATTGCGGCAACAAGGGCGCGAACAGGTGGATGAGTCGGCGCTGTTCCGCATGATCGGGCAGATGCGCGAAATCGTGACCACTGCGCAGAAAGCCACGCGCAAGGCGCGGCGCGACGCGGATCGACGCCAGCATCTCAAGTCAACGGAACAACCTGTCAAAGCCACGCCACCAGCGGACACGGACATGGCAGACGCGCAGGCGGACAACCAGCCACCTGCCAAACCGTTCGACCAGATTGAGGAGTGGTAGCCGTGGACGAATATCCCATCATCGACCTGTCCCACCTGCTGCCGGCGGCCCAGGGCCTGGCCCGTCTCCCGGCGGACGAGCGCATCCATCGCCTGCGCGCCGACCGCTGGATCGGCTATCCGCGAGCAGTCGAGGCGTTGAACCGGCTGGAAGCCCTGTATACGTGGCCAAACAAACAACGCATGCCCAACCTGCTGTTGGTCGGTCCAACCAACAACGGCAAGTCGATGATCGTCGAGAAGTTCCGCCGCGCCCACCCGGCCAGCTCCGACGCCGACCAGGAGCACATCCCGGTATTGGTCGTGCAGATGCCGTCCGAGCCGTCGGTGATCCGCTTCTACGTCGCGCTGCTCGCGGCGATGGGTGCACCATTGCGACCGCGCCCACGGCTGCCGGAAATAGAGCAACTGGCGCTGGCACTGCTGCGCAAGGTCGGCGTGCGCATGCTGGTGATCGACGAACTGCACAACGTCCTGGCCGGCAACAGCGTCAGCCGCCGGGAATTCCTCAACCTGCTGCGTTTCCTCGGCAACGAGCTGCGCATCCCGCTGGTTGGGGTCGGCACGCGCGACGCCTACCTGGCGATCCGCTCGGATGACCAGTTGGAAAATCGGTTCGAGCCGATGATGCTGCCGGTGTGGGAGGCCAGCGACGATTGCTGCTCACTGCTGGCCAGCTTCGCCGCTTCGCTTCCATTGCGGCGACCCTCGTCGATTGCCACGCTGGACATGGCTCGCTACCTGCTCACACGCAGCGAGGGCACTATTGGCGAACTGGCGCACTTGCTGATGGCGGCGGCCATCGTCGCCGTGGAGAGCGGCGAGGAAGCGATCAACCACCGCACGCTCAGCATGGCCGATTACACCGGCCCAAGTGAGCGGCGGCGGCAATTCGAGCGGGAACTGATGTGAAGCCAGCGCCGCGCTGGCCACTGCATCCGGTACCCAGGGAAGGCGAAGCCCTGTCTTCGTGGCTCAACCGCGTGGCCCTTTGCTATCACATGGAAGTGTCCGAGCTGCTGGAGCACGATCTTGGTCACGGCCAGGTTGATGACCTGGACACCGCGCCACCACTGGCGCTGCTGGCGATGCTCTCCCAGCGGAGCGGTATCGAGCTGGATCGGCTGCGCTGCATGAGTTTCGCTGGCTGGGTGCCTTGGCTACTGGACGGCCTTGATGATCAGATTCCAGCCGCATTGGAAACCTATGCGTTCCAGCTCTCGGTACTGCTGCCGAGATTCCGCCGTAAGACGCGATCCATCACGAGCTGGCGTGCCTGGCTGCCCAGTCAGCCGATAAACCGCGCCTGTCCGCTCTGCCTGAACGATCCGGAGAACCAAGCCGTACTGCTCGCGTGGAAGCTGCCCCTGATGCTGAGTTGCCCGCTGCATGGCTGCTGGCTGGAATCCTATTGGGGCGTGCCAGGGCGGTTTATCGGCTGGGAGAACGCCGACGCCGAACCGCGCACCGCCAGCGACGCGATTGCGGCGATGGACCAGCGTACCTGGCAGGCACTGACAACCGGTCACGTGGAGCTGCCGCGCCGAAGCATCCACGCCGGATTGTGGTTTCGGCTGCTGCGCACGCTGCTCGATGAGCTGAACACCCCGCTTTCCGCGTGCGGAACCTGCGCGGGGTATCTTCGCCAAGCCTGGGAAGGCTGCGGGCATCCGCTGCGTGCTGGGCAAAGTCTGTGGCGACCGTATGAAACCCTGAATCCGGAAGTACGGTTACAGATGCTGGAGGCGGCGGCAACAGCAATCAGCTTGATTGAGGTGAGGGACATCAGCCCGCCAGGCGAGCAGGCAAAGCTATTCTGGCCCGAGCCCCAAACCGGGTTCACCAGTGGCCTGCCGACGAAAGCGCCGAAGCCCGAACGCATCAATCACTGGCAGCGTGCAGTCCAGGCCATCGACGAGGCCATCATTGAAGCGCGGTACAACCCCGAGACGGCACGCTCGTTGTTCGCGCTGGCTTCCTATGGCCGGCGCGACCCCGCTTCTCTGGAACAGTTGCGGACCACGTTCGCGAAGGAAGGCATCCCCCCGGAATTTCTGTCACATTACGAGCCTAACGGACCCTTTGCATGCCTTAGTCAGAATGACGGGTTAAGTGACAATTTTTGACGGCCAAAACTTTCCGGCGCACACTGTCACATAATCGAACGTATACGTGACGGGTGAAAAGGTGCTGATCGGCTACATGCGGGTATCGAAGGCGGACGGATCCCAGTCCACCAATTTGCAACGCGATGCGCTCATCGCCGCTGGTGTGAGCCTTGCGCACCTTTACGAGGATCTGGCCTCGGGCAGGCGCGATGATCGCCCAGGGTTGGCTGCTTGCCTGAAGGCGCTTCGTGAAGGGGACACGCTGATCGTGTGGAAGCTCGATCGGCTTGGCCGTGATCTGCGCCACCTGATCAACACCGTGCACGACCTAACTGCGCGTAGCGTGGGCCTGAAGGTCCTGACCGGTCACGGTGCGGCGGTCGACACGACGACTGCCGCCGGCAAGCTTGTGTTCGGTATTTTTGCCGCGCTGGCCGAGTTCGAGCGTGAGTTGATTTCCGAGCGAACAGTCGCTGGACTTATCTCGGCGCGCGCTCGCGGCAGGAAAGGGGGGCGCCCCTTCAAGATGACCGCCGCCAAGCTACGCCTGGCGATGGCCAGCATGGGGCAACCGGAAACCAAGGTGGGCGATCTCTGCGAAGAACT
>NZ_SCFY01000037.1 GCF_007049795.1 Ectopseudomonas mendocina | reverse complement strand
CCAATCGTGTGCCTGAACCCGGAGCGGGAAGCGGTACTGCAGCAAACATCAAAGGCAGCGTGACACGCTCACGCGACAACTACCTTGAAAATCGCCGCCAAGCCACTTTAACTACACGAGCGAGGACTCGCTTTTCAAATCAATAAACACCTATATTATAGACATAAAACAAAATCAACTAAACTTTCCTTACGACAAAGATCACGCGATTATCGCATTCCCTCTTTTGTGTTTAAACAAGAATAGAGACCGATTAAAAACAAAAGGCTTTTTCTTGTCAGACCCTGACATTTCTTATCTTTCCAGCCTTATATCCCCACAAGCGGAAGAATTAAAAAACCTTCTTTTATCCCCTTAGTTCTCCTCGGGCAAGAGACATTTTTCTTCGTCGCCTTCTGATACTGATTTCGCCCTTACGGCGAGTTACTTGACTCGCTTCGCTCGCCCCTCGGGCCAGCCTGCGGCTGTTACTCCGCTTCGCTCCGTTTCTCTTTACTCGCGCAGAAAGTAACCAAAGAGAAAGCGCGCCCGGCATCCGGGTTTCGCTGCGCTCAACTCCCCTCGCTCCGGCGCTGCTCCGAGGGTCGTCACGGTGGGCCATCCCTACCTAGGCGGCCCCGGCCATCGTTCCTCGTTTGGCATCCATGCCAAACTCCCCTCTCCACAGCACCTCCACTACTCGCTACGCTCGCCCTCCGGGCCAGCCTTCGGCTGTTACTGCGCTTCGCTACGTTTCGGCCTCCTGACGGGATTCGGAGACCGAGTCGCCTGGTCTGGCGGTGCAGGTAAATCAAAAGCAAAAGCAGAGCCAAGGAAACCCTGAAAAAGTCGTCATTCCCGCGCAGGCGGGAATCCAGAACCTGCGAGCGTCCTGGGCTCCCGCCTTCGCGGGAGTGACGATAAATGACATTTCAGAACATCCCGAAGGCATCGTGGCTTTGCTGCGATGCTCTGGCTCTTTAATGCTGGAGTACCAATCTCGCAGACGACGCCAAACGCCCCGTCAGGAGGCCGAGTGGAATCGTTGTGAAACGAAGCGCAGCGAAGTAACAGCCGCAGGCTGGCCCGTAGGGCGAGCGAAGCGAGTCAAGGGGTTGAGCGGCATGGATGCCGCGAGAGCCGCGATGGGCCAGGGATGGCCCTTCGTCGGTGGGCCGCATCCGGTCGTGCCCCTGGAACGACGATGGAGCGAGGAAACGTAGCGAAGCGCAGTAACAGCCGAAGGCTGGCCCGCAGGGTGAGCGAAGCGAATCAACCCGACGAAGTCGGGCCGGATGGCAGGGGCAAAGACCTTTTGCTTACTTTTGGCGGGGCCGGCCATCCGGGCGTCTGCCAAAAGTGAGCCGCTGTAAGAGCGGAACCGGTATCGGCAACAACGTAGAAGCGGCGGGTTCACGCCGAAGGGAAGTGACGAGTAAGACGGTATCTACTGGGATTTGCCTTTCTTCTTGGCAATCGTCTTCATCCGCGCTGCAGCCTTCTGCACGGTGGCCATCTTCTCGGGCCGTTTCATGCCGCGCCATTTGCGGATTTCTTCACGCGTGCGCCCGCAACTGACGCACAGCTCACTGTTGAGCTGGCACAGCGACACGCAGGGGTTCTCAATATCCTTGGCCACGCTTGCCCCTTGCTGGTCGTTCTACCGAGAACGCGACGTGGTCGGCGATGCTGGAAACGCTGATGCCCACTTCATCGAAAGCGGCCAGCGTCAGCGCCAGCATTCTCGCCTTGTCCGGGCTAGCGAGTGCACGTGCCCTGCCCGCTTCGCTGTTGAACATCCAGGTCACCACAAGGCTCTGCGGAAACTGCTCATAGTCCACATCATGGGTCAGCCACTGAAAGCCGACGATTTGGCTTTTCGCCGTTTCACAGGCAAGGGTCAGCGTGCGGATCAGTTCGCGCTCGATGCTTGAGTATTTTCGTTTCGGCGATGGCATAGGGGACTTCTGGGTCTGGGTTCGCTGCGCCGCCATGTTACCCGAGGCGCTCAACAGCCAGAGGAAACAGATGGATCGAGGTTGAACAATGGCATCCGCGACGCAGGGTAACACCGGCAACCCATGCCGAGTACGGCAGCGATCATGGCGCCCGAGCAACCCCGCCCGCGGGTTACAATCCACGGCCCACGCATTCTCCAGCGGACCATATACCGATGTTCACCCTTGCCCACCTCAGCAGCCCGCCGCCCGAGTCACTGAAGAGCCAAGTGCAGCAGATGGTGGTGGACTACTTCGCCGATGTCAGCGCGGTGCCGCTGCTGCCGAGCAATCCGCTGTATCAGCTGTACCAGTACATGATTGGCTATGAGCTGCATCTGCACCTGCAGACCATGAACGGCGACGCCGAAGGCCCCGTGCAGTTGCTACTGGCGCTGGACGATGAAGACCCGGCCCGTGTGCTGGGGTTTGCCCTGTACCTGCCAAGCCCGGACGATGCTGCCGCCTGCACCCTCGCCTATCTGGCGGTGCATAGCGAGCATCGCGCTCAGGGCATCGGCCGGGCGCTGCTGCAACGCGTGCTGGAGCGACGCCCGCATCTGGAGCTGGCCTGCGTGGCAGGCAAGGTGCCGCTGTTCGAGGCTCTGGGCTTGCAGGTGCTGGCCACTCAGGGTGCGCTGGTGGTGATGAACAGCCGCGACTACCGCTCCAGCGGCATGGTCGCGGTCGCCGACCTGGCGCCGGTGTTTGCCTCCACGGAGGTCAGGCAGATTCACGCTTACCTGCTCAAGCAGCACGGCCAGCGCGCCATGCAACAGGCGGAAAAGCAGCGTGACGCGCATCTCGACACGCTCGCCCTTCAGGCTCAGCAGTTGGTCGACGAGCGCCTGCCCTCGCGCGCCTTGCATTGAGGCGATGCCCCACGCTAGCCGTGGGGTTTCACGAAACGCCGATTGCAATCACCTGTGGCGGTCAGCCGACACCACGCATGCATACGCGCAGTTGGCGGACGTTGAGCGCCCGCCAACGCTGATAAAGCATTAAGACAAGGCTCTCGCCTGCTCAGAACGAGTAGCTGGCGCAGACCACCAGGCGGCCCATCTAGAGGCGTGGGAGCGACCATCAGCGAACCAACGGGCATCCCCCTGCATCAAGCAATGGCCATGGGTCCAACTCAGTTGGATACCTGCTCGAGGAATATCAGCTGCAATGGCTCGCTGAGCAGTTCATCAGCGGTGGCGGCAAACGCCTGAAAATAGGGCGTCGCAAAATGCGCATCCAGGGCCGCCTGATCCTTGAAGGCTTCACGCATGTAGAAGGTGCCCGGCTCATCACGCATTTCGAACAGCACGTAATCAAGATTGCCCGGCTCGGCCCGCGTGGGTGCTATCAGGCTCAGCAAGCCTTCTTTCAGTTCCTGTTGTTTACCGGGTTTGGCCTTGAGTACGGCAAGGGATACCAATGGTTTGCTCATGGTGTTAACTCGTTCGATGGGTTGGCTTGCGCACCCGGCGAGGGCAGTGAACAGCAGCACGCACAGCCAAAGACTCGGGTGTTTGATCATGGGTTTCATCTCACTCTTTGTGGAGTGGGGGCATCCTTGTCCATTCAATCGAAAAGAAACACCGACAGAACGCGCTAATACTTTCTTCGACCTATTGAAAATGAAGCATCCTGAATGGCCCACTGGCGATTGCCACCTGAACACGCCACAACGCACTATCAGCCAAGCCATTCGTTTTCCGCTGCGAACAAGGAAGCTCCATGCGCATCACCATCGCCCTACTGCTGTTGCTGTGCCATTGCGTGCACGCCACCGAGACCATCAACGACGTCACCGGCATGAACCCCATCCAAGTGGCGCAGGTACTGGCGCCCACCGAACTGGAGCAGATCGTCACAGCCGTTAGCGGGCATGCCGGCCCCATCGCCATTGGCGGCGGGCGCTACAGCATGGGCGGGCAGACCGCCACCGAACAGGCCCTGCAACTGGACATGCGCCGGTTCAACCAGGTGCTGGAATTTTCCGCCGAACGCCGGGAGATTCGTGTGCAGGCCGGCATCACCTGGCGCGAGATACTGGAGTACATCGACCCGTACGGCCTGTCGCCGCAGATCATGCAGTCCTACGCCAACTTCACCGTCGGCGGCGCACTGAGCGTCAACGCCCATGGCCGATACGTCGGCCAGGGGCCGTTGGTGCTCGGCGTGCGTTCGTTGCGCCTGGTGCTGGCTGATGGTCAAGTAGTGGATGCCAGCCCGACGCACAACAGCGAGCTGTTCCATGGTGCCATAGGCGGTTACGGCGGGCTCGGCGTGATCGTCGAGGCCACCCTGCCGTTGGTGGAGAACAGCACGCTGGTGCGTCAGACGCAGCTCATGCCGCTTGGAGACTATGCGCAGTTCTTCGCCAGCCAGGTACGCGGCAACCCGGACATGGTGATGCACAACGGCATTCTCTACACCGACGACTACGACAGCGTACGCGCCGTGTCCTACCTGCGTACGGATGCGCCGCTGACCGTCACCGAACGCCTGGTACCGCTGGACCGCGACTACAAGGCCATGCGCGCCGCGCTGGCAGTGGCCAGCAGCAATGGCGGCGCAAAGGTGCGTGAAAGCGTCGTCGACCCGCTGCTGCTGAAACTACCGCAAGTGCAGTGGCGCAACCATGAGGCCAGCCTGGATGTGCGCGAACTGCAGCCAATTTCCGGCACCGACTACAGCTATGTGCTGCAGGAATATTTCGTGCCCGAAGCCCAGTTGGAGCCTTTTGTCGCGGGCATGAGAGACGTGCTCAAAGCGCACAAGGTCAAGGTCGCCAATATCTCCATCCGCCATGCCAAGGCCGACCCGGGCACGCTGCTGGCCTGGGCCCGCGAAGACACCTTCGCGCTGGTGATCTACTACCGCCAGGGCGTCTCACCCAGCGAGCGCGCAGCCGTAGGCGACTGGAAACGACAACTGATCGATCTGGCCATCGCCCACCAGGGCAGCTACTACCTGCCCTATCAAATCCACGCCAGCCGGGAGCAGTTCCTTGCCGCCTACCCTCGCGCCGAGGAATTTTTCGCGCTGAAAAAACGCGTCGACCCAAGCAACAAATTCCGCAATAAGCTGTGGGATGCCTATTACCTGCAGCCCAGTGGCCGGACAGCCGCCGCATCAGGCCACTGATTGACAGCCATCACAGCAAACACAACCCCCCCCGGCACCGCCATGATCCACTCCCGCACCGCGAGAATGGTCGGATCGTTGCGGCGGCTTTCCGGGTACACCAGAAAGAACGGTTTGCCCTCCAGTTCCGGGCCGAAAGGCTGCACCAATCGTCCCTCTCTCAGCTCATCCTCGATCAGTTGCCGGCGCATCAGCGCCTCGCCCTGGGCGCCAACGGCCGCCGAACCATCTGGAGCCGAATCCGATCACCGCGCTCGGCTTCATCGGCATCACCCGCGTACACCAGATTGCCATCGAAGGCCAGGAAGTCGGCGGTGAACTGCTCGCCGAATCCGTCAAGCAGGCCTTGGCCAAGGTCGATGCGCTGGTGGCCGAGCTGCAGCGTTCATTGCACACCGAGCGCGTCGAGGAGCCAGCGTGAGGCAATGGCCAGCCTGAGGATTACGCTGCGGTCAGCGCTTGGTGCAGGCAAACAGCGCGTTGCCGGAGCTGCCATCCCACGGCGCCAGCCGCTGATAGTCGTGCTCCAGCACCTGCACCTCGAAGTACGGCGCCAGCAGGCTCTGCAGCTCGGTGAAGTTCACCGCCACCATCGGGTGTTCGTCGTGCCAGACCTCGGTCTGTTCGGCGAGGGTACGTTCGATACGCAGCCTTAACGCCTGCTGTTCGCCTTCACCGCGGTAGTACCAGCCGGAGCTGAAGCGGAACTGCCCTTCGGCATGCCGTACGCTGTGGGCAACGAACGAGGCGTTATCGATGCGCTGCTTGTCCACCGCGTTGAAGCAGAACACCCCGCCAACCGCCAGGGCGCCGTACACGCTGGCGATGCAAGCCTTGAGCCGTTCGATGCTGGCGCTGTAGTGGATGGAATAGAGAAAGCAGGTGATCAGGTCCAGCGGCTCGTCGACCTGAAAACCGCACATGTCCTGCCGGGCAAAGCGTGCCTCGGGGCAGCGCTGGGCGGCGCGATCGAGCATCGGCTGGTTGATGTCCAGGCCGCTGCTGGAGTAGCCGGCATCGAGAAAATGGCGCACATGCGGGCCGGTGCCACAGGCCAGATCGAGGTGGCGCTTGCCGCCGTTGCCAAACAGTTGTTGCAGGCGGTGCACGCAATGACTCTGGGCGGCGTAGTCGATGTCCGCGCACATCAGATCGTAGTAACCCGACAGGTCGGTATAGAGGGCATTGCCAGACATGATGACAGGGGCGCAAGGACGAAGGGCGCGCATCATAGCTCAGGCCGCGAATGGGCAAAATCACTATCGCTGCCGTCGCTATGCCAGCGGTCTGGTCGAGCCCGACGCTCACCATGAACTGGCCCCAGCGACGCTCATGAAACAGCTGGAGGCTTTGTATTCCTTGGATATCACCAGCTATCAGCGGCATCGATGTTCACCATCATGCCAATGAAGTTCTCTGAAAAAATCCAGTGCGTAACATCTGCTCCATACCCAACCACAACACCGCTGGAGCAAAACATCATGAAACGCCAACTCATCCTCAGCTTTGCTTTCTCCGTACTGGCAGCCAACGTATTCGCCGCCTCCTCCGCCCAACCTGTAGTCGCCGAAGGTGGCTCTGATCGCCTGATCGAAAGCCGCATCGCTGAAGGTGGTTCCGATCGTCTGATCCAGAACCGCGTCGCTGAAGGTGGTTCTGACCGTCTGATCCAGAACCGCGTCGCCGAAGGTGGTTCTGATCGTCTGATCAAAAGCCGCACCGCCTGATACCTTCCTGATGAACTGATCGAGAACGTCGAATGACTCGATGGAACGCGCAGCCCCACAAGGCCGGCCTGATAAACCGGCCTTGGTTTTTTCAGGAATAGAAAGCCCCGCGCACTGCGCGAATGAGCAGCCCCGTGTCGACCCCAGGCAATCGACCGCCCCGCCCCCGCTCTATGGTGAACGCCCCTTTGATCACTCACCGGAGCGCCCCATGGCCAACAAACCGATCACCGTTCTGCGCGATACCCAGCCGATGCCCGTCGTCGATGCCTGCAAGTGGGAGCGCATCGAAGGTGACCCGCACACCGTCAACCTCAACGCCTACACCTCCGAAGACGGCAGCAAGATCATGGGCACCTGGATCTGCACGCCCGGCAAATGGCGCGTGGAGTACGTGAAGTGGGAGTACTGCCACTTCCAGGAAGGCTACTGCATCATCACCCCGGACGGCCTGGAGCCGATTCACCTCAGGGCCGGCGACATCTTCGTAGTCGAGCCTGGTATGAAAGGCACCTGGGAAGTGGTGGAAACGGTGCGCAAGTACTTCGTGTTCGCCTGACGCATCGTCGAAAAACCGCCCCTCAGGGCGGAATGTTATTCACTTAAAGTTGCACACGCTTGGCCCCCTCTCCCATTTATTGGGGGCACGCCTAGTGGAGAGGGGTTGGGGGAGAGGGCTGAGAACACCGCAAAACTGCCAGTTTTCCCCTCGCCGAACGCGGCCCGCCCTAACCCTCTCCCCAAAGGGGCGAGGGGACTAATCGCGTCCGACCGTTGCTTATGTGAACAGCATTACCCCTCGGGCGGGTATTTCAGACTGGCCGCCCCATGGAAAAGGCTCTAAATAGCAACTATGGGACTGGCTGAGGCGTTAAGCACAGCTGTGCTCAGAGAGCTATTTCTCATCCAACGCAACTGCAGCGTTCTCCCTATCGGAGTTGCCATGGATATAGAAAGTCTGTTCGCTCGACTGCACACCCTGCCCAGCATTCCGAAGGTCGCGCAGGAGCTGATTCAACAGTTCGACAACCCGTCTTCGAGCCTGGAAAGCGAGGCGCGCAATATCGAGCGCGACCCGGTCATCGCTGCCAAGGTACTGCGCCTGGCCAACTCGCCGCGTTTTCGCGCAGGCCCGTGCCCGGCGTCACGACTCAGCGCATGCAGCACTGCTTGTACTTCTTGCCACTGCCGCAGGTGCAGGGGTCGTTACGCCCGACTTTAGCCTCCTCGCGGCGCACCGGCAGCAGCGGGTCCAGGTTCTCCTGCCAATACTGGAAAAGCTCGACGGCGGCGGGTTCGAGCAGCGCCGTGCTGGCGTCGTATTCGGCATCGGACATAGCCTTGAGCGTCGCGTTGCCGCTTTCATTGCCATGCAGGGTGATCAGCGCCAGAGCTGCCGCCACCGACTCCGGCAGCGATGCATCGAGCCAGCCGGCCACCGCCGCACCACGCAGGTAACCCGCGCACCATTCGGAGACGATCAGCTTCTCGCCCTTGCCGTTGTTGTCGGCCAGGAAGATCGCTTCGTAGTCGTCCGGCTCTTCGGCGAGCATGTAGGCGGCCTCGCTCATCAGCTCGACGGCCAGTTTCATGAAACGTTCGCCATCCTTGTCGCTCGGCCACTGCGGCGGCTGGTCAGCCCAGATCGCCGAATACCAGATGGCCGGCGCAACCTGGCGCGGGGCAGAGACGATGGCGGCGAAGAAGCCGTCCAGTTCGCTGGCAGAGAGGATCGAGTCATCGTTGCCGTACTTGAGTAGCCACTGATCGAGCTTCTCCAACCCTCTGTTGTCCATCGCCACGCCTCCGCCTGAAAAAGGCCGCTACTGTACCTGCATCGGCGCGTATTGCCAGCCGTCCGGCATCTGGCGAGTGCCCAGCGGGCCACAGCCCGGTACAATGCGCGCCTTGCCCGTGTGCCAGCCTGATAAAAGAAAACACCATGTCCTTGCCCAAGAACCACTTGGAACTGCTCAGCCCTGCGCGTGACGTCGAAATCGCCCGCGAGGCCATTCTGCATGGCGCCGACGCCATCTATATCGGCGGCCCGAGCTTCGGCGCGCGGCACAACGCCTGCAACGAGGTGAGCGAGATCGCCAAGCTGGTGGAGTTCGCCCGGCGCTACCATGCACGGGTGTTCACCACGCTCAACACCATCTTCCACGACGACGAGCTGGAGCAGGTACGTACGCTGATCCACCAGCTCTACGACGCAGGCGTGGATGCGCTGATTGTGCAGGACATGGGGGTGATGGAGCTGGATATTCCGCCCATCGAGCTGCACGCCAGCACCCAGACCGACATTCGCACCCTGGCACGGGCCAAGTTTCTCGACCAGGCCGGTTTCTCCCAACTGGTACTGGCACGCGAGCTGAACCTGCAGGAAATCCGTCAGATCGCCGATGCCACCGATGCCGCCATCGAGTTCTTCATCCACGGCGCGCTGTGCGTGGCCTTCTCCGGCCAGTGCAACATCTCCCACGCGCAGACCGGGCGCAGCGCCAACCGTGGCGACTGCTCGCAGGCCTGCCGCCTGCCCTACACTCTCAAGGATGAAAAAGGCGGCGTGATCGCCTACGAAAAACACCTGCTGTCGATGAAGGACAACAACCAGAGCGCCAACCTGCGCGCCCTGGTCGAGGCCGGCGTGCGCTCGTTCAAGATCGAGGGGCGCTACAAGGACGTGGCCTATGTGAAGAACATCACCGCCCACTACCGCCGCGAGCTCGATGCCATCCTCGAAGACCGCCCGGACCTCGCTCGCGCCTCCAGCGGCCGTACCGCGCACTTCTTCGTGCCCGATCCGGACAAGACCTTCCACCGTGGCAGCACCGACTACTTCGTCACCGAGCGCAAGGTGGATATCGGCGCCTTCGATTCGCCGACCTTTACTGGCCTGCTGGTAGGCAGCGTGGAGAAGGTGAACAAGCGCGACCTGATTGCCGTCACCCATGAGCCGCTGTCCAACGGCGACGGCCTCAACGTGCTGGTCAAACGTGAGGTGGTGGGTTTCCGCGCCAATATCGCCGAGCTGAAAGGTGAGTTCGAGGAAGACGGCGAGAAGCGCTACCGCTACCGCGTCGAGCCCAACGAGATGCCCGAGGGCATGTTCCGCTTGCGCCCGAATCACCCGCTGTCGCGCAACCTCGACCACAACTGGCAGCAGGCGCTGCAACGCACCAGCGCCGAGCGCCGTATTGGCGTGAGCTGGAAGGCCGAGCTGCGTGAAGACGCGCTCAAGCTCACCGCCACCAGCGAGGAAGGCATCAGCGTCGACGTTGCCCTGCCCGGCCCGTTCGGTGTGGCCAACAAGCCGGAACAGGCGCTCGATGGCCTGCGTGACCTGCTCACCCAGCTTGGCACCACCATCTACCACGCCCAGAGCGTGACGCTGGATGCACCGCAAGCGTTCTTCGTGCCCAACTCGCAACTCAAGGCACTGCGCCGCGACGCCATCGAAGCACTCGCCGAAGCCCGCATCGCTGCCCACCCACGTGGGGGCCGCAAGGCCGAGACCGACCCAGCGCCGGTGTACCCGGAATCGCACCTGTCGTTCCTGGCCAATGTTTACAACCAGAAGGCCCGCGACTTCTACCACCGCCACGGCGTGCAACTGATCGACGCCGCCTACGAGGCCCACGAAGAAGAAGGTGAAGTGCCGGTGATGATCACCAAGCACTGCCTGCGTTTCTCCTTCAACCTGTGCCCGAAACAGGCCAAAGGTGTAACCGGCGTGAAGACCAAGGTCGCGCCGATGCAGCTGGTACATGGCGATGAAGTGCTGACCCTGAAGTTCGACTGCAAGCCGTGCGAGATGCACGTGATCGGCAAGATGAAGGGCCACATTCTCGACCTGCCGCAACCGGGCAGCGCGGCGACCCAGGTGGTCGGGCACATTTCACCCGACGACCTGCTCAAGACCATTCGCCAGAAGCCGGGTTACAGCCACTGAGCCCAGCCTCGCCTGTTGTGGTGGCCCGGATGCAATCCTGGCCACCACAACTATCGCCAGCAAGCTGGCTCCCACGGATCGCGAACTAGGCCCGCGCTGCACTCGCCGGGCTGAGCATCTCGATCTCGCGAATGTCGAAATCACGTCTCAGGTAGTCCATGCGCTTGTCGTGAAACGCGCGCATGTGTGGCAATGCCGTGTGCTCAGCCAGCGCCTCCCGCGATGCCCACACCTCGTAGAAGATGAACAGGGTCGGGTCCTGCGCATCGCGCAGCATGTGGTATTCGATGCAGCCAGGCTCGGCGCGACTGGGTTCGACATAGGCGCGAAACAGTTGCTCGAAGGCCTCGGCCTGCTCGGGATGGGTGTGGGCGTGAAGGATAAAACCGTACATGGGTGCAGGCGCCTCAATGTGGGGAAGATGCCTCACATTAACGCAGCATTAATCGAGCCTTTCGTGATTTTCAGTCAACAATGATTTGACCGCTTCGGGGTGTTTCGCACGCGCAGGGCTGGATAACCTGCAGCCACATTTTTTGGAGAACCCCCATGAAAAAGATCCTCCTGCTCAACGGCGGCAAAGCGTTCGCCCATTCCCACGGCCAGTACAACACCACCCTGCATGACGCAGCAGTGGCCTTCCTCGACCGCGCCGGATTCGACGTCAAGACCACCTTTATCGACGGCGGCTACGACGTCGAAGAAGAAGTGCAAAGATTCCTCTGGGCCGATGTGGTGATTTACCAGATGCCCGGCTGGTGGATGGGCGCTCCCTGGACGGTGAAGAAGTACCTCGACGAGGTGTTCACCGCCGGTCACGGCAGCCTCTATGCCAACGACGGGCGTACGCGCTCTGACGCCTCGCAGAAGTACGGCAGCGGCGGGCTCATCCAGGGCAAGCAGTACATGCTATCGCTGACCTGGAACGCCCCAGTGCAGGCCTTCGAGGACCCGACCGACTTCTTCGAAGGCAAAGGCGTGGACGCGGTGTACTTCCCCTTCCACAAGGCCAACGAATTCCTCGGCATGACTGGCCTGCCCACCTTCATCTGCAATGATGTGATGAAAGTACCGGCCATCGAGCAGGACGTGGCGCGCTACGAGCAGCACCTGGCCCAGGTGTTCGGCGTCGCCTGACGCAGGCGCTCGCTCATTGCCCGCCGAACAACGCCGTCCAATAGATGCCGGCATCGCTCTGCGGGTCGTTGGCATAAGCGGCGCCTAGCTCGCTGAACTCCGGGTTCATGATGTTGGCGCAGTGCCCGGAGCTGGCCAGCCAGCCCTCGACCACCTTGGCGGTGGTATCCAGCGCTGCGGCGATGTTCTCGCCGACCTTGGTACCGCTGTAACCCGCCAGCTCCGCGCGGTCACCCGGCGTGAGGCCGTCACGCCCCTGATGAGCGAAGAAATTGCCATTGGCCATGGCCCGGCTATGGCTCTCGGCGGCGCTACCCAGTTCGGCGCTCCATACCAGCGGCGTAGTAGCGGCAAAGGCCTGGTCACCGCACTGGCGCGCCTCGGCGCGGGCGGAGTTGATCAGCAGTAGCAGACTTTCCCCCTCGGTCTGCCAGGTTTGCAGCCGCCCACTGAGCAGCGGCCGGGCCAGCACGATGCGCCAGTCGCGATCCTGCTGACTGACGCCGATATCGATGAACTGAGGGTCGAGCATCACGCGACAGAAGCTCTCGCTCAATGCCTGCATGGCAGCCTGCGCATTGCCCGGGCCGGAGAGCGTGATGGCCTGTACGTTGACCAACGGATAGCCGGCCGCGCTCAGCGAATCCTGCAGGTCCGCAGTGCCGTTGGCAGGCAGGATCAGGCGTGGATCGTTGGTCAACGGTGGCAATGGCTCGGAGGCCTGCACGCCGCAGCGTTGCACCTCGCTGCGATAGGTGTTGATCGTCTCGATCAGCTCAAGGTCTTCAGCCGCCTGAGCCGTGCCCGCAATCCCCATCAACAGCAGCGCCAGCAGGCAGCCCTGCCTTCCCCATTTGCTCATTGTTGTTGTCATACAGCCTTCTCCCAACTAACGTCGTGATTCTGACGCAATTCCCGGCGCAGGGTCTTGGCCAGTTTCCTGATCCCATCGAACGCCCGTGTACATTGGCATCGCGGCCGAACGGCAGGCTTCCTGCATGACGCTATCCATCGTCATCACACAACTTATGCACTCGCCTCTCCCGCCTGAGAACACTAATGCCCGGTTACTTCGCCAAGAACGAACAACATCGCCGCCTGGTCCTCAAAGCCTTGCTATGGATCACCTTGAGCGGCGGTTTGTTCTTCTCGGTCGTCAATCTGTTGCACGACAACTGGCTGCTGGCCGGTCTGGAGATCGGCTATGCCGCGGTGTCGCTGTATCTGCTGACCATCATCGATAAAACACGCAACCTGCAGCTATTGACCGCAATTTACCTGCTGCCGTTCTTCAGCATCATGATTGTGGCGCTGGCTCAGACCACCACTACCTTCGCGGTGTTCGCCTGGATCCAGACAATTCCGATCATCTGCTATCTATTACTGGGGTTGCGCCTGGGGTGTACGGCTCGATCGTGTTCGTCGGTGTCGGCCTGTTCGTCTTCAGTCAGCGGTTTTCGTCCGATGAATTGCTGCAAAACGTCGAGATCATCGCCAATCTCGGCCTTGCCAGTCTGGCGGTGATGATTTTCGCGCACATCTACGAGCGCAGCCGCCTGCTCAATGAGCAGCGCCTGACCGAGCAGGCGACCACCGATTCTCTGACCGGCCTGCCAAACCGCCTGAAGCTGGCCGAGGTATTCGAGCGTGAGCGTGCCCATGCGTTGCGCAACGGCACGCCGCTTTCGCTGGTATTCGTCGATATCGACCACTTCAAGCAGATCAACGACCGCTTTGGCCACGAGGTCGGTGACCGTGCCCTGGTTCACTTCGCCAAGGTGCTGGCGCAGCGTTTACGGGTCAATGATCTGTTCTGCCGCCTGGGCGGTGAGGAATTTGCGGTGCTGCTGCCAGGCAGCAAAGCAGCGCAAGCTCGGGAAATCGCCGAAAACCTGCGCGAACGCCTGGTTGCGCAATCGCTGACTGTGGATGAAACCACGCTGCACATGACGTTGAGCGCTGGCGTGGCCTGTTTCGGGGTAGATGGGCAATCACTGGACGAGCTGATGCTGGCGGCAGACAGGCGCACCTACGCGGCCAAGCGCGCCGGGCGTAACCGGGTGATCACCCGAGAGGACGTAGAACCCATTCTGGGCTGAACGGCTGCGGATCAGACGTAGATGCTGACTCCGCCCTTTTCCTGCAGCCACTGGCGGTAGGTTTCCAGCGAGTCGGTCTGCTGGTCGCCGTTGTGACCGGCGATGCGCACGCTGCCATCCATGCCGGCATCCACCATCTTCTGCACCTGCGCCAGCAGCTTGGCGGCATCGTCGCGATCGAGCTGCGTCACATCCGGCAATTGAATCACCGAAGGCCTAGTCGGCTGACTGTCACCACTGCGCTGCACGGTATTACTGGGCTGCGCTGCGCCGCCATTCATCGCGCGTAGTAGTCCACCCTCACTGCGCGCCACCACCTGTTTGGCAAAACGCCGCAAGTCGGCAACTGGATCCTGACTGGCCTGACCGTTGGCTTCGCCGCTGGTCGCAGTCGAGCGATTGTTGAGCTGGCTACCGTAGTAGCTGAGCATGGCAGGCGTGCTGTTGTTGATACTGGTCATGAGGCCTCCGCGAAATCCGTTCGCCTGATGCAAAGCAGATTCCGGGCCAGCCGCTGCAGACCAGTAAATACGCGGCTTTCATACGACGTCGCGGCATGGACTTGCCACCCCGAGGCAAGGGTTTGCCAATAGCGGTCAACCCAATAGATCGACCATTACCGCGTTGCTGTAGATCAGGCAGCCATCTTCGGCGCTGTAGCCGACCAGATGAAACTGGCCACGCCCCTCTTCGCCGCCAATGTAGACGCGCCATTTGCATTCACTCAGTGGGCCGAAGCCCTCCGGCATGACCAGCTCCAACGTCTGCATGTCTGCGTCGATCATCGCGTCCCGGACGCCGCTGCGCTGCAATTGCTCCTCAGCCTGCTCCAGGCGCAAGTGCTCCGCCTCGCTGACATAGAACTGCAGAGTGCCGATAGGGATGGATTTGCTGTCATTGTCGGCTTTGCGCCAACCGTCGATGCTCAGGGTGTTCATCCGCAAGTCTCCTCAGTGAAGCCTGAGTTCAGGGCAAATGCCCACTTACAGAAGATGGGACAAGCCAGACGCCGAAACGGCTCCTGACAGATGGATGAACGGCCGACCGTTTGCTTGTCGAGGCGATTGCGCTAGGCTCTGCACCTTCATTGATAGGAGGTACTCCCATGGCCCGCGCCACTGCCCGCCACATCCTGGTTGCCAGCGAAGACAAGTGCAACGAACTGAAAGCCGCCATCGAGGGCGGTGCCGACTTCGCCCAACTGGCCCGCGACAACTCTTCCTGCCCGTCCGGCCGTAGCGGCGGTGATCTGGGCTCCTTCGGCCCGGGCCAGATGGTCAAGGAGTTCGACACCGTAGTCTTCAGCGCACCGATCGGCGTGGTGCAAGGCCCGGTGAAGACCCAGTTCGGCTATCACCTGCTGGAAGTCACCAGCCGTCAGGACTGATTCTCTCGCAATGGAAAAGCCACCCGCCGGTGGTTTTTCCGTTACCCACGCTGTTCAGTCCCACGGCAGGGCTCTGGCTTTATGAAACGCGGTACCCGGCTCACCTTCATCCTGCTGGTGTTCATATGCCTGTCGCTGGCATTGCTGACGGCCTGGCAGATCTGGTTTTCCCGCGAGCGTGCCCTGCATGATCTGAACGTGGCCAATCTCAACCTGGCGCGTGCCCTGGACAATTACAGCGAAGGGGTGATTCGCCAATCCGAGCTGGTATTGGTGGAGCTGGCAGAACGACTGGAGCACGAAGGCAAGGGTCGGGCACATCTCGATCGCCTGCAGCAGGTCGTGCAGGAACAGAGCCGGGTGCTCAAGCTGGCCAGCACCATCATCATCTACAACGCCAAGGGTGACCGCCTGCTGGTATCGCGGGGCGATATCAATGCGCGCCCGAACGCCGCCGATCGTGCGTTCTTCATCCATCATCGCGACAATCCCTCGCCCGAGACGTTCATCGGCCCGACCATCAAGAGCCGCCTGGCGCACGAGTGGGTATTCACCGTCAGCCGGCGCCTGAACGATACCGACGGCAATTTCTCCGGCGTGGTGGCCATCACGTTGAGCGTGGAGCATTTCCTCCACCTGTTCGGCAGCCTCGATCTGGGCCAGCAAGGCACGATGAGCCTCTCAACCAGCGATGGCACCCTGCTGGTTCGCCAACCTTTCCGTGAACAGGATGTGGGCCTGGATTGGTCGAGCTCGCCGATCTTTCAGACATTACGCGCACAGCAACAGGCCACGACCACACAGGTCTCCCGCATCGATGGCATCGAGCGCCTGTGCGCGTTCCGTCATAACAGCAACCTCCCCCTGATCACCGTGGTCGCGCTGGGCCGCGATGAGGCGCTAACGGCCTGGCGCCGTGATGCACGACTGTTCGCCACGGTGGTTCTGATTCTGCTGCTCGCCGTCGCCATCATCGGCCAGCGGCTACTTGTCGACATGCACCGTCGCTCGCGCGCCGAGCGCCAACTGCTCAGTGCCCGGGAAGAACTGCTCGACGCCAATGCCCGCCTGGAAGTACTGGCTTCGCAGGACGCCCTGACGGGCCTGGCCAACCGTCGCAGCTTCGACCAGGCGCTGGAAGTGGAAATTCGCCGTGCACAGCGCCAGGGTTCAGACCTTACCCTGATGCTGCTCGATATCGACATGTTCAAGCGCTACAACGATCACTACGGCCACCTGGCGGGTGATGAATGCCTGCGCAGCGTCGCCGACCTGCTCCAGCGCTGCATGCGTCGCCCCGGCGACCTGGCGGCACGCTACGGCGGCGAAGAGCTGGCCGTGATTCTGCCGAACACCAGTAGCGAGGGCGCCGAAACCATCGCTCTCGCGTTCATGGCAAACCTGCAGCACAGCGCACTGCCGCATGAGAACAGTCCATTCCAGAGAATTACGGTGAGCATCGGCCTGGCCAGCCTGAGCCCCGGCCCCCAGGACAGCGCCACAAGCGTCCTGAGCCTGATCGACGCAGCGGACCAGGCGCTGTATCGGGCCAAGGCCAATGGTCGCAACCGCCTGGAAAGTGCAGCACGCCAGGATGCAGCGGACAGGTGACAAGTCGGCCGGAGCGATTCAGCATCCCTGCTACTGTCAGCCATAAATGAGCAGTCACGATGAGCAACGACACCTCGCACCCGCTGCAAAAACTCGCCCAGAATCTGCTTGGCAAGGCGATCCACGAACTCGAGCCGGAAGAAAGCCATGTGCTCGAACAGATTCGCCAGCGTCGCCCCATCAGCCGCGATGCTGCCGACGCGTCGGATGAACAATCATCTTTCGGCGAGAGGCTTTCCGATCGGGTCGCATCGGTCGGCGGCTCATGGACCTTCATCATCTGTTTTTCGCTGACCATGCTCGGCTGGATGCTGCTCAACACCGACGTGCTGTCGCACTTTGGCATGGCCTTCGACCCCTACCCTTACATTTTCCTCAACCTGATGCTGTCGACCCTGGCGGCGATCCAGGCGCCGATCATCATGATGAGCCAGAACCGCCAGGCGGCGAAGGATCGCCTGGCCGCGAGCCTGGACTTCGAAGTGAACCTGCGCGCCGAGTTGGAAATCATGCGCCTGCACGAGAAGATCGACCAACGCATCCAGCAGCGTCTGGACCAGATTCTCGAGCGCCTGCCGGAAAAACGCCCGCAAGACTGAGCCGACGCGGGCCGCGTTTGCACCGTAGGGCGCGCCGTGCGCACCAGAGCTCAGGCATTCAGGCCAGGCGCGCAGCGCACTCTACGGCAGCGTCGGCTCGCGCTGCCGCCAGCTATCTAGCAAGCGTCCGCCCCACACGTTGATCAGCAGCCCGGCCATCACCAGCGCCGCACCGACCATCTGCAATCCGCCGAGACGTTCGCCCAGCAGCAGCGCCGAGGAGCTGATACCCACCACCGGCACCAACAGCGAAAACGGCGCCACCTGGCTGGCCGGGTAAAGCGACAGCAGACGACTCCAGAGCCCGTAACCGAGAATGGTGGCACCGAATGCCAGGTAAGCCAGTACCAGCAGCGAGTCCAGGCTGAGACTACGCAGCGACTGGCTGATCAGTTCCGGGCCTTCCAGCCAGAGCGATAACGCCAGAAACGGCAGCGGCGGGATCAGGCTGCCCCAGACCACCAGGCCGACCAGATTGACCTTGCCCAGCTTGCGTGTGACCACGTTGCCCAGCGCCCACATCGAGGCAGCGGCGATGGTCAGGGCAAAGCCGGCCAGGGTCATCGCCTGCCCGCCCTGCAGACCGATCAACACCAGGCCGCTGGCCGCCACCAGCAGGCCGAACAGGTTGCTGCCGCGCAGCCGCTCGCCGAGAAACAGCGCGGCGAAGAACAGGGTGAAGAACGCCTGCGACTGCAGCACCAGCGACGCTAGGCCAGCCGGCATGCCGACATACATGGCGTAGAAGAGAAAGGCGAACTGCCCCAGGGAAATGGTCATGCCGTAGGCCAGCATCCAGCGTAGGGGCACCTGCGGCCGACGCACGAAGAGAATCGCCGGAAACGCCGCGAGCATGAAACGCAGGGCGCCCATCAGCATCGGCGGCATGCCGTGCAGGCCGACCTTGATGACCACGAAGTTCAGCCCCCAGACGACGATTACCAGCAGCGCCAGCAGCAGATCCTTGGGCGTCATGAGCACAAACCTCGAATTGAGTGAGCCGGCATTAGAACAGCCTCACCCCGCAGCAGACAGACACAGAGGCCGAGGAAAAAAGCCACACAGCCACTGCCGACTGCTAACCTGCGCGCTTCTGTAGTGGTACGCCAAACCCATGACTCTGCACGATTTCCTTCTGTTCGCCTTGCCGGCAGTGTTTCTCACCGGGCTGTCCAAGGGTGGCTTCGGTGGCGCTCTGGGCGGCATCGCCGTGCCGTTGCTGGCACTGGCCACGTCGCCGAAACAAGCGGTGGCGGTGATGTTGCCAATTCTCTGCCTGGCCGATGTGGTGGGCCTCAAGGCCTACTGGGGCAAGTGGGATACGGCCAACCTCAAGGTCATGCTGCCGGGCGCGGTCATCGGCATCGCCATCGGCTCGATGACTTTCGGTTTGTTCGACGAACGCGCCATCGGCCTGCTGATCGGCGCCATCGCCATTATCTTCGTCGGGCTCGGCCTGGTAGTTGGCAACCAGGCACCCCGCCCGCTGCATAAAGGACGCGGCACACTGCTGTCGAGCCTGGCCGGCTTCACCAGTTTCGTCGCCCACGCCGGTGGCCCGCCGGTGATGATGCACCTGCTGCCGCAGCAACTGGACAAGGTGCGTTTCGTCGCCACCATCAACCTGTTCTTCCTGCTGACCAACGCAGCGAAGCTGTTTCCCTACGCCGCGCTGGGTCAGTTCACCCAGGAAAACCTGCTGCTCAGTCTGATGCTCGCGCCCATCGTGCCACTAGGCGTTTGGAGCGGCCTGTGGCTGCAATCGCGGGTCAACCACCTGTGGTTCTACCGCATCGCCCGGTTGGGCATTCTGCTGGCGGGCGTGCAGTTGATCTGGCGCTACCTCTGAGTCCGCCGACTGAAATTGCAGGTGCCGATAGCCGCGCAAGGCACTAGAATCCGCAGCCTATCCGATCGTCAGGCGTACAAGGGCCTGACGCCGACTCACT
The DNA here is from genome assembly GCF_007049795.1 of Ectopseudomonas mendocina. GTDB lineage: Bacteria > Pseudomonadota > Gammaproteobacteria > Pseudomonadales > Pseudomonadaceae > Aquipseudomonas > Aquipseudomonas mendocina_D. The sequence continues at coordinate 4,815 of NZ_SCFY01000037.1, read as the reverse complement.
TCTCGGCCAGGAGACCCAGATGGGCGCCCAGTGGAAAGCCAAACCCAAAGAAGCCGCCGCCAATGCCCGAGGCAAGATCTTCGGCAAGCTGGTGAAGGAAATCATGCTCGCCGCGCGTAACGGCGCCGACCCGGACATGAACCCCAAGCTGCGCCTGGCCGTGCACCAGGCCAAGAAAGCCTCGATGCCCAAGGACACCCTGGAGCGCGCCATCAAGAAAGGTGCGGGCCTGTCCGGTGAAGTAATCAACTACGAGCGCACCCAGTACGAGGGCTTCGCTCCGCATCAGGTGCCAGTGATCGTCGAGTGCCTGACCGACAACGTCAACCGCACCGTCGCCGAGATTCGCGTGCTGTTCCGCAAGGGCCAGCTCGGTGCATCCGGCTCGGTCAGCTGGGACTTCGACCACGTTGGCCTGATCGAAGCCACTACCGAAGAAGGCGCGGACCCGGAGCTGGCGGCCATCGAAGCCGGCGCCCAGGACTTCGTGCCCGATGACGAGGGCTCGACCCTGTTCATCACCGATCCGACCGACCTCGACGCCGTGTGCAAGGCCCTGCCGGAACAGGGTTTCACCGTTAACTCGGCCAAGCTCGGCTACCGTCCGAAGAACCCGGTCAGCAGCCTGACGCCGGAGCAGATGGAAGAAGTCGAAGCCTTCCTCGAGGCCATCGACGGCCATGACGACGTGCAGAACGTTTACGTCGGCCTCGCTGGCTGATGTTAGCTGGGCGCCCGGATCGGGCGCCCAACGCTGCTCCCATGCCAACCACCCTGCAAATTGCCGCCGCCTGCCTGTTCGACGAACGAGGTCGCCTGCTGCTCGTGCGCAAGCGCAACACCCGATTCTTCATGCTTCCTGGCGGTAAACGCGAGCCGGGCGAAGATGCGCTGTCTGCGCTTCAGCGTGAGCTGCTCGAAGAGTTGGAGCTGCAACTGCAGGCCGGCGCACTGCAACCACTCGGCCAGTTCCAGGCGCCCGCCGCCAACGAAGCCGATACCTGGGTGCAGGCAGACATCTTTCGCGCCGCCCTCCCCCATGCCGTTCAGCCCGCCGCCGAGCTGGAGGAACTGCGCTGGCTCGATACTTCCCTGCCCCTTCCTGAAGACCTGGCGCCTCTGCTGCGCGATCAGGTGCTGCCGACCCTGAAACGGCTGCCGTCAGTGTAAGAGCGTTGCTCACGGCCTCAAAACCGCTCGCGGCAGTTTCTTGATCCACGACAACGCGGGTGACAGCACCAGCGATTAGGCTGCGCCGATAAACAAAACCATTCGCCTTGCCTGCAAACCCCAAAGGAAACGAGGTTTGCCATGAGTATCACGTCCGCCCAAATCTGCGAGGCCGCCGACCAGTTGCAGGGTTTCGTCGGCTTCAACGCCAAGACCGAGCAGTACCTGCTGCGATTCTCCGAAGACAGCTTCGGTCTCGACGTACCGGCCGAAACCATCACGCCTACCTGCGAATACGTCTGGCACGCTGACGAGGGCGAACTGATGCGCCTGGATCGCCAACGCCTAGCCTGGCTGCAGGAGCAACGCATCGATGATCGAGTGAATCTCGGTGAGCCGCTGCGCGTCTACCTGCGCCGCAGCGATTTGCCGGAGATCCGTGCGGAGCGGCGACGCCTGACGCCGGCCTGAGATTCAGCGTGTTTCGAGGCATTCGGTGCGCACCAACCCACCGGGACCACAACGGCGGGGTACCCCCGCCCTACGCTACGAGCGCTACCCCGTAGGGCGGGTGCAACCCGCCATGCCGGTTCTATCGGGTGACGCGCACCGCCTCAGCCCAATAGCCGCATGGCGACAGCACCGAAGCCTACGCCGATCAGCAGCAGTACGATCCCACCCAGCCACAGCTTGCCCGCACTGGCCGCAGGTGGCGCGGCAAGGGGGGCCGGCTTGGCCTGAGCCGCACGCAGCGGATTGGCCGCCGCCGGCGCTGCCTTGGCGCTGGCACGCACTACTACCTGCGGCACCGGGGCGATCTGCGTAGCGCCGCCAGCTGCCTTGGCAGCCAAAGCTGGCGGCAGGTCCGCCACGCGCATGAACTGGGTGGCATCCTCGTCGGGCGCATCACTCACGTTCACCTTCGGCCCGATCACCAATAGCGTCACCGTGCCCATCTTCAATTGATCACCCGGTTGCAGTACCGCGGTCCTGACCTTCTGCTGGTTGACCAATACACCGTTGGCCGAGGCAAGATCCTTGACCTCCAGCACGTCGTCCTTGAGAAAGAACTCGCAATGCCGACGCGACAGTTCCAGATCGCTGAAGCACAGCTCGCACTTGCTCGAACGGCCGAAGGTCATCGAGCCATGGACATGAAACTTGCGCCCCTGGTGTTCGCCTTGAATCACCTGCAGAAACCAGCGCGGCGCGGCAGCCTCGGGTCTGGCCGCACTTTTCGCCGGGTCGACCAGCTGCAGTTCGACGGCGCCCAGGCGCAGGCGATCACCGTCGCGCAACTGAAAGCGTGTACCGACGCGCTGGTCGTTGACCCAGGTGGCGCCCTGACCGGCATCGCTCAGGTAGTAGTAGCCGTGATCCTGGCGGATCTCGGCGTGGAAGCTGGCGATTCCGGCATCGCCAAGCACCAGTTGGTTACGGCCGTCCTGACCGATGGTCAGGCCTTCGTCGGTCAGCCAGACCGGCGCTTGGCGGTTATCCAGGAACTGCAGTCTGAGCATCGTGGTCGCCTCGGGTCAGTCGAATAGATTGTTCAGCAAGCGCTTGATCGGGTTCTGCTGGGCCGGCTGCGCGCTGCGTGGGCGGCTCGCCGCCTGCCGCACGCGCTGCTCGTGGCTGTCATAAAGGGCCAGCAGCCGTTCGTTGTCGGGCTCGGCCTCAAGGCCTTGCTTGATGTGCTCAAGCGCCAGGTTGTACTCGCGCCGGGCATACGCCGCCTCACTCTGCTCGATAAAACGCTGCGCCACGCGATTGATGCCAGCCCGGGCCAGCAGGTTGTCGGGCTCCCAGCCAAGCACCTGGCGAAAGTAATACACCGCACTGTCGTCCTCGGGCAGAAGCAGCAAGCCCTCGCCGAGGCGTTGCTCGGCCAGGTCGAGATACTGCTGGATACGTGCCTGCAGCACGCGCTGCAGGCCATCGCTGGCCTGGGCGTTGTCCTCGTCCAGGGCCAGCGCCTGGCGAAAGTAATAATCGGCGTTGTCCTGCGAAGGGGTCAGCAGACGCCCCTCGCTCAGGCGCGTCTCAGCGAGCACGAGCAGCCCGGCGATGCGCTGCTGCAGTTGCCAGTAGTAGCCGCCCGCGCTGCCCATACCGAGCAACAAAAGGCCGAGCACGGCCCAGGGCAGCCAGCGCCGCCGGGGTGGACGAGGCGGCAGGCTGACGCCCGGGCTAAGACGGGTCTGGTCCTGATCGGCGTCCTGCAGCTCATCGAGGCTGGCCAGCAGCACGTGGCAGTCGGCGAAGCGATCTTCCGGGTCCTTGGCCAGCATGCGGTCGAGTAGCCATTGCAGCTCGCTCAGCGACTCCGGAAGCGGCGGCGCCTCTAGCTGCAATTGATTCATCAGGGTCTGGGTGTAGTTAGTGCCGCGAAAGGGGTTATGCCCGCTGAGCATCTCCAACAGGATCACGCCCAGGCTGTAGATGTCGCTGCGCGCGTCCAGCGCCTGACACTGCGCCTGCTCGGGGCTGCTGTAGGCCGGGCTGCCGACGGCAATGCCGGACTGGGTCAGTTCGCTGTCGAGCTGCAGCTCCTTGGCTACGCCAAAGTCGCTGAGCACCGCAGTGCCATCGTCGCGAAACAGGATGTTGCCCGGCTTGATGTCGCGGTGCACCAGGCCCTTGTCGTGCACCAGTGCCAGGGCGCTGGCGATCTGCCGGACGATGCGCAGCGCACGCGCCGGCTCCAGAGTCTGGCCCTTGTACTGAGCCAGATCGCCGCCTGCCAGGTACTCCATGGCGAGGAAATGGCGGCCATCGTCGAGTTGGTCGATGCGGTAAATGGTAATGATCGACGGATGCTGCAGGGACGCGACGGTATGGCCTTCCTTGATGAAGCGCTGAGTGAAGGCTGCGTCCTCGCGATGCAACAGCACCTTGAGCGCCACCTGGCGCTGCAGCGCCTGCTCGGTAGCCAGATAGACCTCGGCCATGCCGCCTTTGCCGAGGCGGTGGTGAATGCTGTAACCGGGTACGCTGATGGTGGGCTGACTCATGCGGCTCGACTGGCGCTCAGGGTTTAAGGGATTTGAACAACTTGCGCAGCAGGCCGAGGGGCGACGCTTCACGGGGTTCGGCAGCCGGGCCAAGGCCCAGGACGATACAGCTGATATTGTCTCTGCCGCCATGGCTATTGGCCAGCCCCACCAGTTGCTCGACCATCATTTCGAGCGTGGCCGCCTCAGCGCAACAGCGCTGGATGGCAGCGTCGTCCAGCTCGCTGGTCAGCCCGTCGCTGCACAGCAGCAGCAATTCGTCCGGCTCCAGTCGGACGCGCAGCAGGCCGACATCAGGTGCATCTCCAACCTGCCCCAGGCACTGCACGATCACGTTACGGCGCGGGTGCTCACGCGCCTCCTCGGTGCTCATCTGGCCAGCATCGACCATTACCTGAACCCAGCTGTGGTCGTGACTGAGCTGCTCGATATGTTCGCTGCCGATGCGATAGGCGCGGCTGTCACCAACCCAGGCCAGCTCGAACTCATCCCCGTCCAGGCGCACGGCAACCAGCGTACTGCCCATACCCGCCCGTACGGTTCTGTTTCATCGGGGTAGCGGTTCTTGCCATGGTTCACCTCGTTGCAGTTTATCGCTTAACGGGGTGTCCACTCGTGCTGGGCAAGATCA
>NZ_SCFY01000036.1 GCF_007049795.1 Ectopseudomonas mendocina | reverse complement strand
CGCTCGGACGGAAATGGCCCTGGCAGTCAACGCCTACAACCTGAAGCGTGCCATCAATGTGATGGGTGCCCGTCGGTAGATCGAGCTGTTGGGATAAATCCCGCTTTCCATTTCCAAGCATCAAAAACACCAACGCCCCGAACCAGTCGGGGCGTTGGATTTTTCTGGCGTCAGTGCGTTTTCACACGCTCTGCCTGTGCCGGGCTTTTTCGTTATTGGCCCGGCAGCGTAAACTGACGCCCCCGCGCCCACACAGAGAGCGACCATGACTGCACAGCAATGCTTTGCCCTCACCCCAGGCGAGCCCGCCGGCATCGGACCCGATCTCTGCCTGCTGCTGGCCCAAGAGGTCCAGCCTGCGCCACTGGTCGCCATCGCCAGTCGCGAGCTACTGGCGGACCGCGCAAAGCAATTGGGGCTGACTATCGAGTTGCTGACCGTCGGCCCTCAGCAATGGCCAGACAAGCCCGCAGCAGCGGGCGCTCTTTATGTCTGGGATACGCCGCTGGCAGCTCCCGCAACCCCAGGCAAACTGACACCCGCCAACGCCGCCTACGTGCTGGAAACCCTCACTCGCGCAGGCCAGGGCTGCATGAACGGCACCTTTGCCGGCATGATCACCGCCCCCGTGCATAAAGGTGTGATCAATGAAGCGGGCATTGCCTTCTCCGGCCACACCGAGTTTCTCGCCGAGCTGACCCACACCCAGCAGGTGGTGATGATGCTGGCGACCCGAGGCTTGCGCGTGGCGCTGGTCACCACCCACCTGCCCTTGAAGGATGTCGCGGCCGCCATCACCGCCGAGCGTCTGGAACGCGTCACCCGCATCCTGCATACAGATCTGCAAGGTAAATTCGGTATCGCCCAGCCGCGCATTCTGGTCTGTGGGCTCAACCCGCACGCCGGCGAGGGCGGCCATCTGGGCCGCGAGGAAATCGAAATCATCGAGCCGACGCTGGAACGTCTGCGCACGGAAGGCATGAACCTGATCGGCCCACTGCCGGCCGACACCCTGTTCACCCCGAAGTATCTCGAACATGCCGATGCGGTATTGGCCATGTACCACGACCAGGGCCTGCCGGTGCTCAAGTTCAAGGGCTTCGGCGCCGCGCTGAATGTCACCCTGGGTCTGCCGATCATCCGCACCTCGGTGGATCATGGCACCGCGCTGGATCTGGCCGGCACTGGCAAGGTCGACATCGGCAGCCTGCAGGTGGCGCTGGAGACCGCCTACCAGATGGCCGCCAGCCGCAAGGTGTGAACCGCTGAGTCCACGGCCCGCGCCCGCGGCGCCATTCGCTGGTAGACTGTGCGACTTTCTTTTTTGCATCCAGCCTCGAGCAACACGACTCGGGGCGTTGCGCGGAGCCGTACATGTCCGAATACCAACACCGCGCGCGCAAGCGCTTCGGCCAGAACTTCCTGCATGATGCCGGGGTGATCGACCGCATCCTGCGCGCCATTCGCGCCAAGGAAGACGAACGCCTGCTGGAGATCGGCCCGGGCCAGGGCGCCATTACCGAGGGTTTGCTCGGCAGCGGCGCGCAGCTCGACGTGATCGAACTCGACCTTGACCTGATCCCTATCCTGCAAGGCAAGTTCGGCGACAATCCGCGTTTTCGCCTGAATCAGGGCGACGCACTGAAATTCGACTTCGCCCGCCTCGACGCACCGCCACGCAGCCTGCGCGTTGTCGGCAACCTGCCCTACAACATCTCCACGCCGCTGATTTTCCACCTGCTGGACAACGCACCGCTGATTCGCGACATGCACTTCATGCTGCAAAAGGAAGTGGTCGAGCGCATGGCCGCAGGCCCGGGCGGCGGCGATTGGGGCCGGCTGTCGATCATGGTGCAATACCACTGCCGCGTGGAACACCTGTTCAACGTCGGCCCCGGCGCCTTCAACCCACCACCCAAGGTCGACTCGGCCATCGTGCGCCTGGTGCCGCATGAAACCCTGCCGCACCCCGCCAAAGACCATCACCTGCTCGAACGCGTCGTGCGCGAAGCCTTCAACCAGCGCCGCAAGACCCTGCGCAACACGCTCAAGCAATTGCTGCCCGCCGATGCCATCGAAGCGGCAGGGGTCGACGGCAGCCTGCGCCCCGAGCAACTGGATCTGGCCGCCTTCGTCCGCCTGGCCGACCAACTGGCTCTACAGCCCTCTGCTACGCAGGACTAAACTGCAATCACGCCCAACGGATCATGCGCATGTCCGACCCTCGTTATCAGATCGACGTCAGCGTCACCACCCGCTACTTGGCCGCGCAGTCGCAGCCGGAGCAGAGCCGCTACGCGTTCTCCTACACCGTGACCATCGTCAATAACGGCGAGCTGCCCGCTCAGCTGTTGTCGCGCCACTGGATCATCACCGACGGCGACGGCCGCGTGCAGGAAGTGCGCGGCGCCGGCGTGATCGGCCAGCAACCGCATATCGAGCCCGGCGCCAGCCACACCTACAGCAGCGGAACGGTCATGACCACCCAGGTCGGCACCATGCAGGGCAGCTACCAGATGCTCGCCGAGGACGGCAAACGCTTCGACGCGACTATCGCGCCCTTCCGCCTGGCTGTACCGGGAGCCCTTCACTGATGGCGGTGTATGCCGTCGGCGACCTGCAGGGTTGCCTCAAACCGCTCCAGTGCCTGCTCGAGCAAGTGTCCTTCGATCCCGCGCAAGACCAGCTTTGGCTGGTCGGCGACCTGGTCAACCGCGGCCCGCAGTCGCTGGAGACCCTGCGTTTTCTCTACTCCATTCGCCACGCCGTGACCTGTGTGCTGGGCAACCATGATCTGCATCTGCTGGCCGTGGCCCACAACATCGAGCGTCTGAAGAAGGGCGATACCCTACGCGAGATTCTCGATGCGCCGGACCGCAACGATCTGCTCGATTGGCTGCGCATGCAGAAGCTGGTGCACCACGACGCCGAGCGCAAGGTGACCCTGGTACATGCCGGCATCCCGCCGCAATGGACGCTGAGCAAGGCGCTGCGTCGTGCCGCCGAGGTCGAAGAGGCGCTGCGTGACGACGCTCGCCTGCCGCTGTTTCTCGACGGCATGTATGGCAACGAGCCGGCCAAGTGGAGCAAGGAGCTACACGGCGTGACGCGCCTGCGCGTGATCACCAACTACTTCACCCGCATGCGCTTCTGCACCGCAGATGGCAAGCTCGATCTGAAGAGCAAGGAAGGCGTCGGCAGCGCACCACCGGGCTTCGCCCCCTGGTTCAGCCACCCGCAGCGCAAGATGCGTGGCGAGAAGATCATCTTCGGCCACTGGGCAGCACTGGAGGGCAACTGCCCGGAACCAGGCCTCTACGCGCTGGATACCGGCTGCGTCTGGGGCGGCGCGATGACCCTGCTCGATGTCGATAGCGGCGCACTGCACCGCTGCACCTGCCCCAAGGAATAAGCCCGCCTCCCATCCGGTAAAGGTCCCCGAACATGAGCGAATTCAAGCGTATCTCCCCGCAACAGGCGCAAGAACTGCGCACCCAGGGCGCCGTCGTGGTCGACATTCGCGACCCACAGAGCTTCGCCAATGGTCATATCAGCGGCTCGCGCCACCTGGACAACCACTCGCTGCATGACTTCATCACTCACGCCGACCTCGATGCGCCGCTGATCGTCTCCTGCTACCACGGCAATTCCAGCCAGGGCGCCGCGGCCTATCTGGTCGGTCAGGGTTTTTCCGAGGTGTATAGCCTCGACGGTGGTTTCGAGTTGTGGCACGCCACTTACCCGAGCGAAACCGCGCAAAGCAGAGAAGAATAAATTTCTTCAGCCGGCAGGCCGCGCCCGCTCTGGCCTGCCGCCCTTTCCTGACGCACGGTAACATCCCGTTATCGTCGTTCCGCCCTTGACGCTCTGCAGAACGAACTATTCTGTTACTCAGGCCATCCCACTGAAGGTAGAGCCGGCAAACCGGCATCGGGCCATCGGTAACGACTTTTGGGTTTTGGGGGATTCTTCCCGACTTGTATTCGAGCCGGGGTTATCCAGCACCTGCACGCACGACCGATCCCGAGCCAGCTTTCAGCATCGAGCGAGGTGAAGTCATGAGCATTTTCAGTCACTTCCAGCAACGTTTCGAGGCGACCCGCCAGGAGGAGTACTCACTGCAGGAGTACCTCGAACTGTGCAAGCAGGATCGCAGCGCCTACGCCACTGCGGCCGAGCGTCTGCTGATGGCCATCGGTGAGCCGGAGCTGCTCGACACTTCGACCGATCCGCGGTTGTCGCGGATCTTCTCCAACAAGGTGATCCGCCGCTATCCGGCCTTCGCCGACTTCCATGGCATGGAAGAATGCATCGACCAGATCGTCTCCTACTTCCGTCACGCCGCGCAGGGCCTGGAGGAGAAGAAACAGATTCTCTACCTGCTGGGCCCGGTGGGGGGCGGTAAATCCTCGCTGGCCGAGAAGCTCAAGCAACTGATGGAGAAGGTGCCCTTCTACGCCATCAAGGGCTCGCCGGTGTTCGAGTCGCCGCTGGGGCTGTTCAACGCTACCGAAGACGGCGCCATTCTCGAAGAGGATTACGGCATTCCTCGGCGCTACCTCAGCTCGATCATGTCGCCCTGGGCCACCAAGCGCCTGCAGGAGTTCGGCGGCGACATCAGCCAGTTCCGCGTGGTCAAACTGTATCCGTCGATCCTCAATCAAATCGCCGTGGCCAAGACCGAGCCGGGCGATGAGAACAACCAGGACATCTCCGCCCTGGTCGGCAAGGTGGACATCCGCAAGCTGGAGGAATACCCGCAGAACGACGCCGATGCCTACAGCTACTCGGGCGCTCTATGCCGGGCCAACCAGGGCCTGATGGAATTCGTCGAGATGTTCAAGGCGCCGATCAAGGTACTGCACCCACTGCTGACCGCCACCCAGGAAGGCAACTACAACAGCACCGAAGGCCTCGGCGCGATTCCCTACAGCGGCATCCTGCTGGCCCACTCCAACGAGTCCGAGTGGCACAGCTTCCGTAACAACAAGAACAACGAGGCGTTCATCGACCGTATCTACATCGTCAAGGTGCCCTACTGCCTGCGCGTGACCGACGAGATCAAGATCTACGACAAGCTGTTGATCAACAGCTCGCTGGCCAAGGCCCATTGCGCGCCGGACACCCTGAAGATGCTTGCCCAGTTCTCCACCCTCTCGCGCCTGAAGGAGCCGGAGAACTCCAACATCTACTCGAAGATGCGCGTCTACGACGGCGAGAATCTCAAGGACACCGACCCGAAAGCCAAATCGATCCAGGAGTACCGTGACAGCGCCGGCGTCGACGAGGGCATGAACGGTCTGTCGACCCGCTTCGCCTTCAAGATTCTGTCCAAGGTGTTCAACTTCGACCCGCACGAAGTGGCCGCCAACCCGGTGCACCTGCTCTACGTACTGGAGCAGCAGATCGAGCAGGAACAGTTCCCGGCCGAAGTGCGCGAGCGCTACCTGCGCTACATCAAGGAATACCTAGCACCGCGCTACATCGAGTTCATCGGCAAGGAAATCCAGACCGCTTACCTGGAGTCCTACAGCGAGTACGGTCAGAACATTTTCGACCGCTACGTGCTGTACGCCGACTTCTGGATTCAGGATCAGGAATACCGCGACCCGGAAACCGGCGAGATACTCAACCGCGTGACGCTCAACGAGGAGCTGGAGAAGATCGAGAAGCCGGCCGGCATCAGCAACCCGAAGGACTTCCGCAACGAGATCGTCAACTTCGTGCTGCGCGCCCGCGCCAACAACAATGGCAAGAACCCCACCTGGCTCAGCTACGAGAAACTGCGGGTGGTGATCGAGAAGAAGATGTTCTCCAACACCGAGGACCTGCTCCCGGTGATCAGCTTCAACGCCAAGGGCAGCAAGGAGGATCAGCAGAAGCACAACGACTTCGTCAAACGCATGGTCGAGCGCGGCTACACCGAGAAGCAGGTACGCCTGCTGTCGGAGTGGTATCTGCGGGTTCGCAAGTCTCAGTAAGCCCTGTCCGGCGCGCGCGGCGTGCCGGGTCATTCGCTGCCTGCCTGTGTTACGGGCAGGCAAGAACCTGTTCAAGGTCTCGCGAGCTAGAGCCATGCAATACCGATGGCGGCCCCACAAAAACAGGCGAGGAATGGTCGGAGTCGCGTTCGACTTTACGAGCGATAAATGAGCAGTCCGAGTCTGTTTTTAACGCAGCAGGGCCGACGCGCAGCAGAGTTTGAACGGGTTCGAAGGAGACGTCATGAGCTACGTGATCGACCGACGCCTAAATGGCAAAAACAAGAGCACGGTGAACCGCCAGCGCTTTTTGCGGCGTTACCGTGAGCACATCAAGAAGGCGGTGGAGGAAGCAGTCAGCCGACGCTCCATCACCGACATGGAGCACGGCGAGCAGATCAGCATTCCCGGGCGCGATATCGACGAGCCGGTGCTGCATCACGGTCGCGGCGGCAGGCAGACCACCGTTCACCCAGGCAACAAGGAATTCACCACTGGCGAACGCATCCCGCGCCCTCAGGGTGGCGGCGGTGGGCGTGGCAGCGGCAAGGCGAGCAACTCCGGCGAAGGCATGGACGAGTTCGTGTTCCAGATCACCCAGGAGGAATTTCTCGACTTCATGTTCGAGGATCTGGAGCTGCCCAACCTGGTCAAGCGCCACCTGACCGGTGCGGAAACTTTCAAGACCGTACGCGCCGGCATCAGCAACGAAGGCAACCCCTCGCGTATCAACATCGTCCGCACCCTGCGTTCGGCTCATGCACGGCGTATCGCCCTGTCCGGCTCCAGTCGCGCCAAGTTGCGCGAAGCCAAAGCCGAACTGGAGCGACTGCGACGTGAAGAACCAGACAACTTCGGCGATATCCAGGCGATTCAGGAGGAAATCGAACGTCTCAGCGCGCGCATTCATCGCGTGCCGTTCCTCGATACCTTCGACCTCAAGTACAACCTGCTGACCAAACAGCCCAACCCCAGCTCCAAGGCGGTGATGTTCTGCCTGATGGACGTGTCCGGCTCGATGACGCAGGCCACCAAGGACGTGGCCAAGCGCTTCTTCATCCTCCTGTACCTGTTCCTAAAACGGAACTACGACAAGATCGACGTGGTGTTCATCCGCCACCACACCAGCGCCAAGGAGGTAGACGAGGAGGAGTTCTTCTACTCCCGCGAGACCGGCGGCACCATCGTATCCAGCGCCCTGAAGCTGATGCAGGAGGTGATGGCCGAGCGCTACCCGATCAACGAGTGGAACATCTACGCCGCCCAGGCGTCGGACGGCGACAACTGGAACGACGACTCGCCGGTATGCCGGGATATATTGATCAACCAGATCATGCCGTTCGTGCAGTACTTCACCTACGTCGAGATCACCCCACGCGAACACCAGGCGTTGTGGTTCGAGTACGAACAAGTGGCCGAAGCCTTCGCCGACAGCTTCGCCCAGCAGCAGCTGGTGTCCGCCGCGGACATCTACCCGGTGTTCCGCGAACTGTTCCAGCGTCGCCTGGTGAGCTGAGGGCCAAGCCATGAATGCCAGCACGAGAAAGCGCGAACCAATTTCCACCGGCTCGGAATGGACCTTCGACCTGATCCGCCAGTACGACAAGGAGATCGCGCGCATCGCCGAGCGCTATGCGCTGGATACCTACCCCAACCAGATCGAGGTGATCACCGCCGAGCAGATGATGGATGCCTACGCCTCGGTCGGCATGCCGCTGGGCTACCACCACTGGTCATACGGCAAGCATTTCCTTTCCACCGAGAAAGGCTACAAGCGCGGGCAGATGGGCCTGGCCTACGAGATCGTGATCAACTCCGACCCATGCATCGCCTACCTCATGGAGGAAAACACCATCTGCATGCAGGCGCTGGTGATCGCCCACGCCTGCTACGGCCACAACAGCTTCTTCAAGGGCAATTACCTGTTCCGCACCTGGACCGACGCCAGCTCGATCATCGATTACCTGGTGTTCGCCAAGCAGTACATCATGCAGTGCGAAGAGCGTTACGGCATCGACGCGGTGGAAGAGCTGCTCGACTCCTGCCATGCCCTGATGAACTATGGCGTCGACCGCTACAAGCGCCCCTACCCTATCTCCGCCGAGGAGGAGCGCCGGCGCCAGAAGGAGCGCGAGGAACACCTGCAGAAGCAGATCAACGACCTGTGGCGCACCATCCCCAAAAATGCCGACAAGGGCGGCGAGAAAGACAACAAGCGCTTCCCCGCCGAACCGCAGGAAAACATCCTCTACTTCCTGGAAAAACACGCACCTCTGCTGGAGCCCTGGCAGCGCGAAGTGATCCGCATCGTGCGCAAGATCGCCCAGTACTTCTACCCGCAACGCCAGACCCAGGTGATGAACGAAGGCTGGGCCACGTTCTGGCACTACACGCTGATGAACGATCTGTACGACGAAGGCCTGGTCACCGACGGCTTCATGATGGAGTTCCTGCAGTCGCACACCAGCGTGGTCTACCAGCCGCCGTTCGACAGCCCCTACTACAGCGGCATCAACCCCTACGCGCTGGGCTTCGCCATGTACCGCGACATCCGTCGTATCTGCGAGGAGCCCACCGAGGAGGACAAGCACTGGTTCCCCGACATCGCTGGCAGCGACTGGCTGACCACGCTCAAGTTCGCCATGAACAGCTTCAAGGATGAGAGCTTCATCCTGCAGTTTCTTTCGCCCAAGGTGATTCGCGACTTCAAGCTGTTCGGCATCCTCGACGACGACCAGAAGGACGAGCTGCTGGTGCCGGCCATCCATGACGAACCGGGCTACCGCACCATCCGTGAGCTACTCGCTGCTCAGTACAACCTGGGCAACCGCGAGCCCAACGTGCAGATCTGGAACATCGACCGCCGCGGCGACCGCTCGCTGACCCTGCGCCATCAGCAGCACGACCGCAAACCACTGGGCGACTCCACCGGCGAGGTGCTCAAGCACCTGCATCGGCTATGGGGCTTCGATATTCATCTGGAGGTCTGCCAGGGCGATCAGTTGATCACCACCCAGCATGTGCCACCACGCGGCAGCTCGGAGGGCGACAGCGAATACCCGCGGCTGGACCTGATCATTCCGCCGATTTGATCGGCAGCTGAAGCGCACGCCCAGCTGCCGACCATGGACACACCTTGGCGCGATAAGCCTGTGCACACGACGCGTCCCATCTCGATCTTCGGTATCCTCTGCGCTCAGTGGAGGAACACACATGCAGATCTACACAGTCGGCGGCGCGGTACGTGATCGCCTGCTCGGCCGTCCCATCAGTGAAGTGGACTGGGTCGTGGTTGGCGCCAGCGCCGAACAGATGCTCGAACTCGGCTTTCGCCCGGTGGGCGCCGACTTTCCGGTGTTCCTGCACCCGCAAACGGGCGAGGAATACGCCCTGGCCCGCACCGAGCGCAAGAGCGGGCGCGGCTATGGCGGCTTCACCTTCCATGCCAGCCCCGACGTCACACTGGAACAGGACCTGATCCGCCGCGACCTGACCGTCAATGCCATGGCCGAGGACGATCACGGTAACCTGATCGATCCCTATGGCGGCCAGCAAGACCTCGAGGCCCGCATCCTGCGCCACGTTTCCCCGGCATTCGCCGAAGATCCGCTGCGTGTCCTGCGCGTCGCCCGCTTCGCCGCGCGCTATGCGCCGCTTGGTTTCAGCGTGGCGCCGGAAACCCTCGAGCTGATGCGCCAGCTGGCCGAGTCTGGCGAACTAAGCCACCTCACTGCCGAGCGCAGCTGGAAGGAAATATCCCGCGCATTGATGGAGCCGCGCCCGGACGTGTTCGTCCAGGTGCTGCGCGACTGCGGCGCACTCGCCGCCCTGCTGCCGGAAGTGGACGCCCTGTTCGGCGTACCGCAGCCGCAAGCTCATCACCCGGAAATCGACACTGGCGTACACGTGCTCAGCGTGCTGCGCCAGTGTGCGGAGCATGACCAGCCGCTGAACGTGTGCTGGGCCAGCCTGCTGCATGACGTGGGTAAAGGTCTGACGCCCGAGGATGAGTGGCCACGGCATATCGCCCATGAGCACAAGGGGCTGCCGCTGATCCAGGCGATCAATGAACGCTGTAAGGCACCCCGTGACTGCGCCGAGCTGGCACTGCTGGTCGGCGAGTTCCACACCCACGGCCACCGCGCGCTGGAGCTGCGCCCGTCGACGTTACTGGAGCTGCTGCAACGCTTCGACGTGTTCCGCCGCCCACAACGCTTCGCCGAGTTCGTCGCCGCCTGCGAGATGGATGCTCGCGGACGCCTGGGTCTGGAGCAACGCGACTATCCACAGGCCGCTTACCTGCTGGGCGCCGCCGAGGCCGCACGGCAAGTGCCGGTTAAACCGCTGCTGGAGAAGGGATTCAAGGGCGCGGAGCTCGGCGAGGCGCTCAATCGCGAGCGCCTTCAAGCGCTCAAGGCCTACAAGGATCAATAGCCTTGTAGGAGCCGCGCCTCGCGGCGAATCGTGGCCAAGCCGCAGATTTTTCTGAACGGCCACAATCTCTTTCGCCCCGGGGCGGGGCTCCTACACTGATATGCGCGGTTAAACAGAGGCCAGCAACTCTGCCGGCGTCAGCTCGGCGCCACTCCACTGGAAAGCCGCTGGCCACAGTTGCTGATCGATCTGCGCCGAAGCCCACAACTGCGCGAACGAACGGCCGTCGACTGGGTGACACACGTCCGGCGCCAGCAAGGCCAAAGGCCAGAGCACGAAGGCGTTCTTGAGAATTTCCGCGCGCGGCAGGATCAGGCCATTGAAATTGCCGACCTGCTCGCCATACAGCAGCACGTCGATGTCCAGCGGCAAACCCTTGCGGTCCGGCGCGTAGCGGCCATTGTCGGCTTCGATGAATTTCAGCCGGCGGTCCAGCTCCAGCAGCGGCAGTTCCGTCTCGCCGACCACCACCAGATTGAAGAAGTTACCGCTCTTGATGCCCACCGCATGGCTCTCGAATACCGGCGAGCAGCGCATGTCGCTGAGCAGCCCCGCCAACGCGTCGAGGCCCGCGACCAGGTGAGCATCGCGCTCGATATTGCTGCCGAGGCCGAGAAAGACGCGTGTCAGAGGCATCCGCGCTCGATCTCCACGCCTACGCCGCCGCGTGCGGCTGGCACCGCGCCGGGCTTGGTCAGCTTCAGACGCATCCAGGGAATGTTGAACTCCTCCATCAGGGTCTGCACCAGGCGTTCAGCGAAAGTCTCGACCAGGATGAACTGCGACTCGGCCGCGAAGGCTTGAATGCGCGTGGAGACGCTGGCGTAGTCGAGCGCCAGGTTGAGGTTGTCGCAGGCTGCTGCTGGGCGGTTGTCCCAGCCCATCTGCAGGTCCAGACGCAGGCACTGGCGAATGTCGCGCTCCCAATCGTAGGCGCCGATCACCGTGTCGACTTCCAGCCCCTCGATAAATACTCTGTCCACCGCACTCTCCGCGCCACGACAAGGGCGCTGCACCTCGTTAGAATCGGGCCACCCCATGCACTGGAATGGCCACCATGTTCTGGCTTCTGGCAATCCTTGCCTATCTGCTCGGTTCGTTGTCCTTCGCCATCCTGCTCAGCCGACTTGCAGGCGGGCCAGACCCGCGCGCCAGTGGTTCGGGCAACCCCGGCGCCACCAACATGCTGCGCGTCGCCGGCAAGAAGCTCGCCGTGATGACGCTGATCGGCGACCTGCTCAAGGGCCTGCTACCCATCCTGATCGCCAAGCTGCTTGGCCTTAGCCTGCACCAGCAAGCCTGGATCGGCCTGGCTGCCGTGGTCGGCCATCTCTACCCGCTGTACTTCCGCTTTCGCGGTGGCAAGGGCGTAGCCACTGCCGCCGGCATGCTGCTTGGCCTCTATCCACCGGCGGCCCTGCTCGCTCTGGCGGCCTGGGCGCTGGTATTTCTGCTGACCCGCACCAGCTCGCTGGCCTCGCTGATCGCCACGCCGCTGACGCTGCCGCTGCTGGCCTGGCAACAACCGGCTGCCTTGCTGCCAGCCTGTGTGCTGACCGGGCTGATCGTCTGGCGCCACCGTCACAATCTTCGCGACCTTTTCGCCGGACGCGAGCGGCGTTTTTGACTGAAAAACAAAACCTGTAGGAGCGAGCTCTGCTCGCGAACCGAAAAGCTTCGCGAGCAGAGCTCGCTCCTACGCGTAAATTCCAACGAGAGCTCAAATCGCCGGCAGCGACTCCATCGGCCAACGCGCCTGCACCTTGATCGCCAGATCCTCATGCTGCCCGGCCAGCAAACGCTGACAACCGGCGTAGGCGATCATCGCGCCGTTGTCGGTGCAGAAACGCGGCCGCGCATAGAACACCTTGCCCTTCATCTCGCCCAGCATGCGCTCCAGATGCTCACGCAGCGCCTTGTTGGCACTCACGCCACCAGCGATCACCAGGCTGTTCAGCCCGCTCTGCTTGAGCGCACGTTTGCACTTGATGGTCAGAGTCTCAACCACCGCCTGCTGGAAGGCCAGCGCGATGTCGCGACGGGCTTGGTCGAGGTCGTCGTCACTGTTACGGCATTGCTGCCAAGTATTGAGCGCAAAGGTCTTCAGACCGCTGAAGCTGAAATCCAGACCCGGGCGATCGGTCATCGGCCGCGGGAAGACGAAGCGCCCCGGCGTGCCTTGCTCGGCCAGCTTGGCGATTTCCGGACCGCCCGGGTAGTTCAGCCCCATCAGCTTGGCGGTCTTGTCGAAAGCTTCACCGGCAGCGTCGTCCAGCGACTCGCCGAGCAACTGGTACTGGCCGATGCCATCGACGCGCACCAACTGTGTGTGCCCACCGGACACCAACAAAGCGACGAACGGAAAGGCCGGCGGCTGCTCTTCCAGCATCGGTGCCAGCAGGTGACCTTCCATATGGTGCACGCCGACGGCCGGCACGCCCCAGGCAAAAGCCAGCGCCTGAGCGCAGGACGCGCCCACCAGCAGCGCGCCGACCAGGCCGGGGCCCGCCGTGTAGGCCAGCGCGTCGATGTCGCTGGCCTGTTTGCCCGCCTCATCCAGCACCTGGCGGATCAGCGGCAGCATGCGTTTGACGTGATCGCGCGAGGCCAATTCGGGCACTACGCCGCCGTAGACACGATGCAGGTCGATCTGGCTGAACAGGGCGTCAGCCAGCAGGCCACGCTCACTGTCATAGAGCGCGACGCCGGTTTCATCGCAGGAGGTTTCCAATCCCAGTACGAGCATGGAGCTTGAGCCTTGATTTGCCGCGTGGAACAAAGGCGCGCATGATAAGCGCCGCCCGGCGGAGCGGCCAGCGCTTTTCGATCAGAGGCCTTTGCATTCCTCGGCTCGAGGGGGTAACATCCGCAACCCTTAAAAACCGACGCAACCTGAGCCATTTGCCGGGAGCGCGTCGAACACCGGTAATTAAACGAAGGTACGACCTGGATGCCAGCCGTCAAAGTTAAAGAGAACGAACCCTTCGACGTAGCCCTGCGTCGTTTCAAGCGCTCCTGCGAAAAAGCCGGCGTACTGGCTGAAGTCCGTAGCCGCGAATTCTACGAAAAGCCGACCGCTGAGCGTAAGCGCAAAGCCGCTGCCGCTGTTAAGCGTCACGCCAAGAAAGTGCAGCGCGAGCAGCGTCGCAGCGTTCGTCTGTACTAATCCGTACAGCAACGCCCGAATGCCCGGCCCTGGCCGGGCATTGCATTTGAAAGACTCCGCCTCGCGCTTCAGCGAGTAAGCGGAGTTTTTGCTTTTCTACCAATCGTTGTCCCGCGCTCGCGCCGGGCAGTATGCTGAGCGCCTATGGCCGGCCTGATCCCGCAATCCTTCATCGATGACTTGCTCAACCGCACCGACATCATCGATGTGGTGAGTTCGCGCATCCAGCTGAAGAAGACCGGCAAGAACTACAGCGCCTGCTGCCCTTTCCACAAGGAAAAGACCCCCTCCTTCACCGTCAGCCCCGACAAGCAGTTCTACTACTGCTTCGGCTGCGGCGCCGGTGGCAACGCGCTCGGCTTCGTCATGGACCACGATCAACTGGAGTTCCCCCAGGCGATCGAGGAGCTGGCCAAACGCGCCGGCATGGATGTGCCGCGCGAAGAGAGTGGCCGCGGGCACAAACCCAGACAACCCGTCGACTCACCGCTCTACCCGCTGCTCAATGCCGCTGCCGAGCACTATCGCCAGGCACTGAAAAGCCACCCGCAGCGCAAATACGCGGTGGACTACCTCAAGGGCCGCGGCCTGACCGGCGAAATAGCCCGCGACTTCGGCATCGGCTTCGCCCCGCCCGGCTGGGACAACCTGCTCAAGCAACTGGGCGCCGACGCCCTGCAGCAGAAAGTCATGATCGACGCCGGCCTGCTGATCGAGAACGCCGAGAACGGCAGGCGCTACGATCGCTTCCGCGACCGCATCATGTTCCCCATCCGCGACAGCCGCGGCCGGGTGATCGCCTTCGGTGGCCGTGTGCTCGGCGACGACAAGCCCAAGTACCTCAACTCGCCGGAAACCCCAGTGTTCCACAAGGGCCAGGAACTCTACGGCCTGTACGAGGCACGCAAGCACAACCGCGATCTCGACGAGATCATGGTGGTCGAAGGCTATATGGACGTCATCGCCCTGGCTCAGCAAGGCCTGCGCAATGCCGTGGCGACCCTGGGCACAGCCACCAGTGAAGAACACCTCAAGCGCCTGTTCCGCATCGTGCCCAGCGTGCTGTTCTGCTTCGACGGCGACGCCGCTGGCCGCAACGCCGCCTGGCGGGCCCTGGAGTCCACGCTGCCGAGTCTGCAGGACGGCCGCCGCGCGCGCTTTCTGTTCCTCCCAGACGGCGAAGACCCGGACACCCTGGTGCGCGCCGAGGGCACCGACGCCTTCCGCGCACGCATCAACCAGCACGCACAACCGCTGGCCGACTATTTCTTCCAGCAACTGTGCGAAGAAGCCGACCCGCGCTCACTGGAAGGCAAGGCACACCTGGTGACCCTGGCCGCGCCGCTGATCGACAAGATCCCTGGCAACAACCTGCGCGCCCTGATGCGCCAGCGCCTGAGCGAGATCACCGGCCTTTCCGGTGAAGCACTGAGCCAAGTCGCCAGCGCCCCGCGCAGCCATGCGCCTAGCACCACCACCCAGGCGCCCAGCAGCGATTACCCGGATTACGGAGACATCCCCGACAGCGCCTACTACGACAACCTGCCGGACGTCGGCGGCTACGAGCAGCCCGCCCCGCCTCACCAACAGCACTACGAGCGCAACAACGAAGGCGGCAAAGGCAGCTGGAAGAAAGACGGCGGCGGCAAGTGGAGCAAGAAGGGCAAAGGCGATTTCGCGCCACGTGCCCCACGCACCGCGGTGAGCGTCGAATCACCGCACCTGATCGCCCTGCGCACGCTACTGCACCATCCGCAGCTTGCGCAAAAGGTCGAAGATGTCAGCCATTTCGCCGACGAAGACGACACCTATGCTCAGCTTCTCGTGGCCTTGGTCGGTGCCCTGCAGAAAACGCCCAACCTGCGTTCACTGCAACTGATCGCCCGCTGGCACGGCACCGAGCAAGGCCGTCTGCTGCGGGCACTGGCAGAGAAGGAATGGCTGATCCAGGGCGATAACCTTGAACAGCAGTTTTTCGACACCATTACTACACTTGCAAACAGTCAATCGCAGAGGCGACGTGAAAAGGCGCTCCGCAGCATCATTCATAAAAGCCCCAGCGAGCTCACAGACGAGGAAAAGACATTGCTCAGAGAGCACTACAGCCTGGCCTCCTCCTAGAGCAGCAAGTCCCAAACTGGCGCCTAAAGCCAAAACCGAGGTATAATCCTCGGCTTGTTTTCAGCCCGCCAAGACCTTCAGTGGATAGGGTGTTATGTCCGTAAAAGCGCAGCAGCAATCTCGTATCAAAGAGTTGATCACCCTGGGTCGTGAGCAGAAGTATCTGACTTACGCAGAGGTCAACGACCACTTGCCTGAGGACATTTCTGATCCTGAGCAGGTGGAAGACATCATCCGCATGATCAATGACATGGGGATCCCGGTACACGAGAGTGCTCCGGATGCAGACGCCCTGATGCTGGCCGATGCCGATACCGACGAGGCTGCAGCCGAAGAAGCCGCTGCCGCCCTCGCCGCTGTCGAGACCGATATCGGCCGCACCACTGACCCAGTGCGCATGTACATGCGTGAAATGGGCACCGTGGAACTGCTGACCCGCGAAGGCGAGATCGAAATCGCCAAACGCATCGAGGAAGGCATCCGCGAAGTCATGGGCGCCATCGCTCACTTCCCGGGCACCGTCGACGGCATCCTCGCCGAGTACACCCGCGTCACCACCGAGGGCGGCCGTCTGGCTGAAATCCTCAGTGGCTATATCGACCCGGATGACGGCAGCGTACCCGACGAAGCCGCCGCTCCCGTACCCGTAAAGGATGGCGCCGCCGCTGAAGAAAGCGACGACGACGAGGAAGATGGCGACAGCGACGACGAGGAAGAAGAAGGCGACGGCGGTCCGGACCCGGAAGAAGCCGCACGCCGCTTTGGCGCCGTGGCTGAGCAGCAGGACAAAGTCCAGAAAGCGCTGAAAAAGCACGGCCGTGGCAGCAAGCAGGCCACCGAAGAGCTGGCCACCCTGGCCGAGCTGTTCATGCCGATCAAGCTGGTGCCCAAGCAGTACGACGCTCTGGTCACCCAGGTGCGCGATGCTCTCGACCGTCTTCGTGCGCAAGAACGCGCCATCATGCAGCTGTGCGTACGTGATGCGCGCATGCCGCGTGCCGACTTCCTGCGCCTGTTCCCGGGCAACGAAATCGACATGGACTGGTCCGCCGGCCTGGCCAAAGGCAAGGCAAAATACGCCGAAGCCCTGGGCAACCTGCAAGCTGACATCCAGCGCTGCCAACAGAAGCTGGCTGATCTGGAAGCCGAGTGCAGCCTGAGCCTGGCCGAGATCAAGGACATCAACCGTCGCATGTCCATCGGTGAAGCGAAAGCTCGCCGCGCCAAGAAGGAAATGGTCGAGGCCAACCTGCGCCTGGTCATCTCCATCGCCAAGAAGTACACCAACCGCGGCCTGCAATTCCTCGACCTGATCCAGGAAGGCAACATCGGCCTGATGAAGGCGGTGGACAAGTTCGAATACCGCCGCGGTTACAAGTTCTCGACCTACGCCACCTGGTGGATTCGCCAGGCTATCACCCGCTCGATCGCCGACCAGGCGCGCACCATCCGTATTCCGGTGCACATGATCGAGACCATCAACAAGCTCAACCGCATCTCCCGTCAGATGCTGCAGGAAATGGGTCGCGAGCCCACTCCGGAAGAGCTGGGTGAGCGCATGGAAATGCCTGAGGACAAGATCCGCAAGGTATTGAAGATCGCCAAAGAGCCGATCTCCATGGAAACCCCGATTGGCGACGACGAAGATTCGCACCTGGGTGACTTCATCGAGGACAGCACCATGCAGTCCCCGATCGACGTAGCCACGGTCGAAAGCCTCAAGGAGGCCACTCGCGAAGTGCTGGCCGGCCTCACCGCCCGGGAAGCCAAGGTCCTGCGCATGCGCTTCGGTATCGACATGAACACCGACCACACCCTCGAGGAAGTGGGCAAGCAGTTCGATGTCACCCGTGAGCGTATTCGTCAGATCGAAGCCAAGGCGCTGCGCAAACTGCGCCACCCGACGCGAAGCGAGCATCTGCGCTCCTTCCTCGACGAGTGATACCAGAACCCCCGGCCCAGACCGGGGGTTTTGCTTTCTGGGCAGTGTGCCCGATCACTCGCCAGCCACAGGCAAGCACGGGCACTGCAATCAAACTGCCATCCCGGCAATAGCGGATCTACACTGCAACGATACTGATCTCGAAACGAGGCTGTTATGCCCCGCTTGCCGGCCATTGTGCTGTTGTGCCTGGCGTATTGGATGACCCCGGCCCTAGCCCTGACACTCAACGAGGACGAGCGCACCTGGCTGGCAGCCCAGCCCGAACTACGCCTGGGTGTCGATGCATCCTGGCCTCCTTTCGAGTTTCGTGACGAACAAGGCAACTATCACGGCCTCACCGCCGCCTATGTGCGCCTGATCGAAGAGCGCCTTGGCGTGGAGCTGCAGCCCGTCGAGCCCAGCAACTGGAGCGCGATACTGGAGCAGTCGCGCAGGGGCCAGGTCGACCTGCTTCCCGGTGTGATGTCGACACCCGAACGCCAGGAATACCTGACCTTCACCCGCCCCTACCTGGACTTCCCCATCATCATCCTGGCCCGCACTGGCGGACCACAGCCCAAGCAGCTCAAAGACCTCTACGGCCTCAAAGTCGCCGTCGTCAGCGACTACGCCCCGCACGAACTGCTGCGCCAGCAACACCCTGACCTCAACCTGCTGCCCCTGCGCAATACCGCCGCTGCGCTGCAGGCGCTGGCGACCAACGAGGCTGATGCCATGGTCGGCGACCTCGCCTCCAGCGTCTGGAGCCTGCGCCAGCTCAAGCTTGACGGTCTCTACATCAGCGGCGAGACGCCCTATCGCTATCAACTGGCAATGGCCGTACCCCGTGGGCAGACCATGCTGATCGGCATTCTCGAGCGCCTCTTCGCCGAACTCAGCGCCGAAGAAATCGCCGACCTGCAGGAACCCTGGGTCGGCAGCGTGCTGGACAAACGCAACGTCTGGCACGAAACCCTGCTCTACAGCCTGCCCGCCGTGCTTGGCCTGCTGGCGATCATCGCCATCATCCTGCGCATCAACCGCCGCCTGAAACGCGAGATGCGCAACCGCGAAGCGCTGGAGCAGGAACTGCACAACCGCGAGCAGCACTTTCGCGACATGGTCGAAAGCCTCTCGGCCATCACCTGGGAGACCGAGTCCAGCGGGCTCACCTACACCTACGTCTCGCCCCATGCGGAAAAACTGCTGGGCTATCCCCTGCACGAATGGCTGGAACCCGGCTTCTGGCAACGCCATCTGCACCCGGAGGATCACCAGCGCACCCTGCGCAACTGCCTGGAACAATGCGCAAGTGGTAACGACCACGCCCTGGAGTATCGCCTGCTCGCCGCTGACGGGCGCACGGTGTGGGTGCGCGATATCGTTACCCTGCTGCAGCGCGACGACCGCAAGGTGATTCGCGGTCTGATGGTCGACATCAGCGACGCCAAGCAGACCGAGCAGGCGCTGCGCCTGTCAGAACAGAAGTTCGCCTCGGTGTTCCAGCAATGCCCGGACATCCTGATCATCACCCGCCGTGTCGACGGCGTACTGCTGGAGGTCAACAGCGCCTTCGTCGAGCAGACCGGCATCAGCGTCGAGCAGGCCACTGGCAAGACCGCCACCGAACTCGACCTGTGGGGCGTGCCCGGCATTGGCCCGAGTCTGCTACTGCGCCTGCAGGACGAAAGCCTGCGCAACCTCGAAATGCCTTTCCGCCGCGCCGACGGCAGCCTGTTCACCGGCCTCCTTTCCGCCAGCCCCTTCGTCCTCGACAACACCCCCGCACTGGTCGTGGTGGTGCGCGACATCAGCCAGCTGAAGACCACCCAGCAAAAGCTGCAGATATCCGAGGAGAAGTTCGCCAAAGCCTTCCACGCTTCGCCTGACGGCCTGCTGATCACCCGCTTGCGTGACGGCCTGCTGGTGGAGGCCAACGAAGGATTCAGCCACATCACCGGCTACAGCCTCGACGAGATAGCCGAACAAAGCACCCTCAGCCTGGGCATCTGGGTCGACCCGAAAGATCGTGAACGCCTGGTGCAACGCATTCGCGAGCAAGGCAGCGTGCGCGACCTGAACGCCCCGGTACGTACCAAGAGCGGCCACCTGCGCCTCTGCGAACTCTCCGCGCAGCCACTGCCCATCGGCGGCGACGAATGCCTGCTGACCATCGCGCGCGACATCACCGAACGCCAGCAGATGCAGGAAGAACTGCAGCAAGCCGCCACCGTCTTCGAAAGCACTGCCGAAGGCGTGATGATCACCGACCTCGAGCAGCGCATCGCCGCGGTCAACCGTGCGTTCACCCAGATCACTGGCTACAGCGAGGCCGAAGCCCTCGGCCAGCGCCCCAGCCTGCTCGCCTCCGGGCAGCACGACCAGGCCTTCTACGCCGCCATGTGGCACAGCCTGGCGGCCAACGGTCACTGGCAGGGGGAAATCTGGAACCGGCGCAAGAACGGCGAACTGTACCCCGAGTGGCTGACCATCAGCGCCGTGCGCAACAGCGATAACCAGACCACCCACTTCGTCGGTGTGTTCGCCGACATCTCCAGCCTCAAGCACGCTCAGGCACGCCTCGATCACCAGGCCCACCATGACCCGCTGACCGGCCTGCCCAACCGCCTGCTGTTCGAGAATCGCCTGCGCAGTGCGCTGGATGGCTCACGCGCCGACGACCGACTGGGCGCCGTGCTGTTTCTCGACCTCGACCGCTTCAAGCAGATCAACGACAGCCTTGGCCATCCGGTCGGCGATCAACTGCTCAAGGCCATCGCCGAGCGCCTGCGCCTGCAACTGCGCGACATCGACACCGTGGCCCGCCTCGGCGGCGACGAATTCATCATCCTGCTGCCCGGCCTGCACCAGCCGCAGGATGCCGAGCAGGTCGCGCAGAAACTGCTCGAATGCTTTGGCGCGTCGTTCCAGCTCGACAACCACGAGTTCTTCATCAGCGCCAGCATCGGTATCAGCCTCTACCCCACGGACGGCCAGGACGTGGCCACCCTGGTGAAGAACGCCGACGCGGCCATGTACCAGTCCAAGGCCAAGGGACGAAACCGCTGCGAGTTCTATACCCGCTCGCTGACCTTCCAGGTCAACGAACGCATGGCCATGGAGCAGGAACTGCGCCGCGCCCTGGAACGCGACGAACTGTGCCTGTACTACCAACCCAAGTTCTGTCTGCGCAGCCAGAGCCTGGTCGGCGCCGAAGCGCTGGTGCGCTGGCCGCACCCGGTGTTCGGCGACATTCCGCCGGATCGCTTCATTCCCGTCGCCGAAGAGAGCGGATTGATCCTGCCACTGGGCGACTGGGTGCTGGAACAAGCCTGCCGCCAACTGCAGGACTGGCAGGAAAGCGGCCGCGGCTTCGGCACCCTCTCGGTCAACCTCGCCGGCGCCCAGGTGCACCAGCCCAGCCTGCTGCAGCGTATCAGCGCCCTGCTGCAGCGCTACAACCTGGCACCGGAGCTGCTGCAACTGGAGATCACCGAAAACTTCATCATGAACCAGGCTGGCGAAGCGTTGGACATCCTCCATCGCCTCAAACAACTCGGCGTGCAACTGGCCATCGACGACTTCGGCACCGGTTACTCCTCGCTCAGCTACCTCAAACGCCTGCCGCTGGACGTACTGAAGATCGACCAGTCCTTCGTCCGTGGCCTGCCGGACGACCCACACGACCTGGCGATCACCCGCGCCATCATCGCCCTGGGCAACAGCATGCAACTGACCGTGATCGCCGAAGGCGTGGAGACCAAGGCCCAGGAACTTTGCCTGGCCGCCGAAGGCTACCTGCAGATCCAGGGCTACGTGATCAGCTGCCCGCTTTCTGCCGAGGCCTTCACCCGGAAATTTCTCCCACCAGGTCAAGCGGTTGGCGCTGGCGAGAACGCGCCGGTATAATCCGCCGGCCTTCTGGGGGCCTATAGCTCAGTTGGTTAGAGCAGAGGACTCATAATCCTTTGGTCCACGGTTCGAGTCCGTGTGGGCCCACCACCTTTAAAGCCGCGCACTGCGCGGCTTTATCATTTCTACAGCACGGCTTCGCGAAACAGTCCTATAGTCCAAAGGTACAAATTCGGTACAGTGCCGGTACAGCCGCACGTCTTTGGAGCTCAAAAACATGGCCACGATTGTCAAAACTGAAGCTGGCACCTGGAAGGCTCTGGTACGCAAAACCGGCTGGCCAACCAACACCAAAACCTTCCGCACCAAACGCGATGCCGAAGACTGGGCCCGCCGCACCGAAGATGAAATGGTTAGGGGCGTGTACATCCAACGCAGCGGCTCCGAGCGCATGACTCTGGAGAAGGCCCTTGAACGCTATCTGGCCGAGGTGACGCCTAGCAAGAAACCCACCACGCGCAAGGCTGAAGCCACCAAAGCCAAGCAGTTGATCCAGCACCTGGGCAAATACTCCCTGGCAGCCCTCTCCGCCGAGATCATCGCCAACTACCGCGACACCCGCCTAGGCACCCTGAGCAAGCGCGGCGCCCCCACCAGTAACAACACCGTGCGGCTGGAGCTTGCCCTGCTTAGCCACTTGTTCACCGTAGCGATTCAGGAATGGGGCCTGGGGCTGACCTTCAATCCAGTATTGAATATCCGCAAACCAAGTCCTGGGGATGGCCGCGACCGCAGACTAAGTGCCGACGAGGAAAGACGCCTACTCGCCGCAGTGAACAACCACAGCAACCCCATGCTTGGCTGGATCGTCCGCATCGCCCTGGAAACAGGCATGCGCTCGTCAGAGATTACCGGACTACGCTGCCACCAGGTCGACCTGAAAAAGCGAGTGGTGCGCCTTGCTGACACCAAGAACGACAGCGCACGAACCGTACCCCTCACCAAGCTGGCCACCGAGACCTTCAAGGCTGCCCTGGAGAACCCTGCTCGCCCCAAGGACTGCAACCTGGTGTTCTTTGGCGAACCGGGAAAAGACGAGAAACGCCGCCCCTATGCCTTCACCAAGACCTGGGGGCTACTGAAGAAGAAACTCGGCATGCCCGACCTGCGCTTCCATGACCTGCGCCATGAGGCTGTCAGCCGGTTGGTTGAGGGCGGCCTATCCGACCAGGAGGTGTCCGCCATCAGCGGCCACAAATCTATGCAAATGCTCAAGCGCTACACGCACCTACGGGCCGAAGACCTAGTCGACAAACTAGATAAGCTTGCCAAGAAAACGACCAAGCGCAGCAAACCACAGACCGAAAACCAATCAGCTCCCATACGAGACGTTTTCGACGAGCTCACTGAGGGCTTCAACGAGCTGACCAGACTGCGCCCATAAACTCCCTCAGGCATCTTCGCTGTCTGGTTTGTAGAAAAGATCCCAGCTGCTCTGATGCTTGGTTCTTGGATCTACTCCACGTATAGGCGTCAGCTTAGCTCCTCGAAGCTTTGCCTCCTCCAGCTGCTGTTCCCAAGGGCGATCGGTGCCTAGCACCCTCCCAAGATGCTCAGCACGAGAGTCCTCTCGACGTTCCCACGCACTGACAAGCTCCTGGTACTCATCACTGGCAGCCAGACGATAAGCAACTTCAACAAGATCGCTTCCAACCCAATGCGCTAAGGGAAGTGTCCTCTCTACTGCGGCAAGGCGCGCCTCATCACTCTCGAGATCTACAGCCCCCTCTTCATACAAGCGCTTCGCCAGAGCAATCGCTTTGCCGAAATAAGCATCCGCACCTGGCTGCTCAGCATGAAGAAACTCCGGAAAAGTCAGTGCAGTTAGCGGCGCTACGTGGCCATTAGCTGCATCGGTCACCCCGGTGACCAGCCAAAAAGCATATTTCGGCCACAAGTGGGCTATCGACTCGATCATGGCGGAAGTTGGCTTCTGCTTCCGCGAGAAGGCACTACGCCAACGCGCAGACGGAATGCCTGTTAACTGGGACAGCTTCTCCCAGAAACCACGACCCGCGTATGGAGGCTGACTCCACAAACTGAGCAGCGCTGAGAAAGGACCTTCGTGCCCCTTCAGACTCTCAAGGTCAGCCGGAGACATTTGCTCCTTCAAAATCAGAATGACGCGATCTTCGATTGTGCTTGACATCCCGGCCCTTCGATCATAAAAAGAACCCAATGTCCGGAATACGGACATTGTGTATTTTTTAAGGACTCTTACGCCTCTTTGCGTAATTGACCCAGTGTATCGCAAGCCACATGAGGAGTCGCCAGATGACAATCGAAGAAACCCTTCTCAACCGCTACGGCGGCTCGCCGCTGCTTTCCCTCGAACAACTGGCAGAGGTGCTACATCGAAGCAAAGACGGCCTGAGGATATCCCTGAGCGGGGAGAACGAGCTGTCCGCCAAATTGCGGCCATGCAAGGTCAAAATCGGCCGCAGAATCTATTTCAAGACCTCTGCCGTCGCTCGCGTCATTGAGGAAGCTTGATCGTTATGAGCATCAAAGCCATGAACTGGGCATGGGAGCAACAGCTTCCGCCAGTGCCCAAGCTGACGCTCCTGGCACTGGCTGACAATGCCGACGATCACGGGTATTGCTGGCCCAAGATGCGGACGATTGCGACCAAATGCTGCACGTCGGAGCGCACCATCCAGAGGACAATCAAGTCCCTATTGAACACCGGCTTACTGAACAAGGAAGCCCGATTCGACGGCGCAGGAAGGCAAGTGTCCAATAGCTACACGCTCGCACTCGACTACCCTGACAAATTGTCACCCCCCATCAAAAAGCGCGAAAACAATGGTGGGGAGGGTGGCGCTGGTGGCGCCCCTGGTATGACAAAGCTATGTCAGGGGGGGAGTGACAAAACTGTGTCACCCCTAGAACCACCATATGAACCATCAAAAGAACCATCAGGGCCGGACAGGGATAAGTTTCCTCAACTGAATTCCAACGAGAGCCAAAAAATCGCTCGCCTGCTCTGCGAGCTGCCAGCCGACAAGCAAGGGGCTATCAGTGCTCTGCTGCTGGATGCACTGGCGAAGGGATCAATCCAAACCTCTCCCTCAAGCTGGCTACGCGCGGTGATTCGCCGCCAAAGCCATGTACAAAACCCTCAAGCAGCACTGCCACTGTCGGAAGCAGCCTACGTCGAGCGCCTGATTCGAGGCGGCATTGCCGCTGAAGATGCCCGACACATTGCCAAGCAAACATTCCGCCATCGCGAAGCCATCAGTAGCGGTTCGCGCCGTGTCACGCCTATCCCTCAAAGATCAATGAAATCCGGTGGCGACAGACACACGGCAACAAAATCGAGCCAATCCTGCGACGAAAACCTCGTTCGTTGACACTTGAGGGACAACGCATGGAAGCAGTCAACACTCGCCCGCGGAAAACAGAAAAGCCTACTTTGCCGCCGCTCTCACAACGCATAGCCGCTCGAATTCAGCAGAAGCCGAGCGCCAACATCGCCGCCCGCAACCGCAGCACGTTTCTCGCGTACCGCGATGAGATTCAAGAAGCCTACAGCGATGGCTGGTCACTGCTGGCCATCTGGAAACTGCTGCACGAAGAGCAGCGCATTCCATTCACCTATCAGGCGTTTCGGCGCTACGCACGGCAACTGATCGAGGCACCTCAGCCAGCACAGCGCGCAGTGCAGTCGCTCGCAGGCGCAAAGGCATCTGCGCTCAAGCAAACCACGTTTAAAGGGCCGCTATCGTGAGGTACAGCATCCTCTGTGGCGTTCAACCCGCACTAAAAGCGTTCAAAACACGTTCAAGCTGCAACTGCCGCACTAACTGCGCAAATAACGCGCTTCCACGGATATACCAGTCGCGTCTTAAAGGCGATGAAATGCGGGACAGGGTAGTTTGTGCAGGCCCACACCTACGGTGCGCGCCTCACAAAGGGGCTGTATTCGCGCTTCGCACTCAATACCCCACCCTGCCCTGCGGGGCCACGGCAAACAGCCAGGTTCAACGCCATGGGTGAGAGCACCAGCCGGCGCCAAGAGCCGCCAATCAAGGTCTACTGCCTACCCCATGAGCGCGAAATGATCCTGCGCAATGCCCAGGCATCCGGGCACAGCGCATCGCGCTACCTGCTCTTGGTGGGCCAAGGCTACGAAGTCACCAGCATCCTGGATTACCAGTACGTCGAGGAGCTGGCACGGGTGAATGCCGACCAGGCACGCCTGGGCAACCTGCTCAAACTGGCTTTGACCCACTATGACCACCTCCCCGCCTATTGGCAGATGCAGAGCAGCCGCACCCTGCAAGCGCTGGTGGAGGAAATTCGGGAAAGCCAGCAGACGCTGCGCTCCACCATGTCCGCCCTGGTCACCCCCATCGCGGCGCGGAGAGCTCGCCCGTGATCGCCAAGCATGTAGCCATGCGCTCAGTGCGCAAAAGCAGTTTCAGCGAACTGGTGCACTACATGTGCGACCCGCAAGACAAACGTGAGCGTGTCGGTCGCGTTCAAATCAAAAACTGCCATTCCCTGGAAGTCGAGGATGCCATCTTGGAGGTCACCGCTACGCAGGCGCGAAACGTGCGCTGCGAGACGGACAAAACCTACCACCTCATCCTCAGCTTTCGGCCTGGAGAAGAGCCAGACGACAAGGTTCTGGAGCACGTCGAGCAACGCATCTGCGAGGGTCTCGGTTATGCCGAGCACCAACGCATCAGCGCCGTCCACCACGACACCGACAACATCCATGTTCACCTGGCCATCAACAAGATTCATCCATCCAGGCTGACCCTGCACTCGCCCTTTCGCGATTACAAAACCCTGAATCTGCTCTGCGAAAATCTGGAGCAAGAACTTGGTCTTGAGCGCGACAACCATCAGTCTGAGCGCCAGGCGGTTCGCGGTCGCGCTGGCGACTTAGAGCATGCTGCCGGCGTTGAAAGCCTCATTGGCTGGGTTCGTCGTGAGTGCCTGGAACAGATCATCGCGGCCGATAGCTGGAGCGCTTTGCACAAGGTCATGCAGACCAACGGCTTGAACCTGCAAATGCGCGGCAACGGTCTGGTCATTGCCAGCGCAGACTGCACCGTCATCAAGGCCAGCTCAGTATCTCGGGATATATCGAAGACCAAACTGGAAAAGGCCCTGGGCCCTTTCCAGGCATGCGTAGCAGAAGGGCACCAGGTGCCCCCAGCCAGGCACTATCAGCAACGGCCCATGCGCTCGCGCATAGACACCAGTGAACTGTTCGCACGCTACCAGGCCGAGCAAAAGGACTGCGCTGCTGCGCGCGCCAAGGCAATCCGCGATGCCAAGGCTATCCGAGACCAGCAGATCACTGCCGCCAAGCGTCGAGCAGTCATCAAGCGTAATGCCTTAAAACTCTCCGGCGCCGCACCATTGGCCAAGAAGATCCTCTTCGGCCAAATCAGCAAAAGCCTGCTGGGGGCCATCGACAGCACCAGAGCGCAGTACAGGCAAGCTTGCCGCGAACTGCCCCAGCAGCATCGCCAGCGCAGCTGGCATGAGTGGCTGCAACACCAAGCACGCCAGGGTGATGCTCATGCTCTTGCGGCTCTCAGAGCACGCCCATCTGCCAACGGGCTCAAAGGCAATACCCTGGGCGGCGAAGCCATGACTGTTTGCCCCTCATCAGCGGCACCGCAGCCCGACAGCATCACCAAACAAGGCACCCTGATTTACCGATTCGGCGAGACGGCAATCCGCGATGACGGCAACACCCTCCAGGTATCACGGCATGCCACGCCAGAGGCCGTGATTACTGCACTGAAGCTCGCCATTCAGCGCTTCGGGCAACCCCTCAGCGTGAGCGGTTCAGCCGAATTCAAACAGCACGTCATTGAGCTGGCCGCCCAGGAGCGCCTGACCATTCGCTTTAAAGATCCTTCTCTGGAAAAACAACGCCTGGCCCTACTGGCCAGCAAACGCCAGCAGTCTGGGAAAAAAGCATCCCAGGGCGTTCGTCGCTAACGCTCAACAGGAGATACCCATGCGAAAGCCGAAAAATTTAGCTGCTAAATTTTTGCTCCTCCTACCGCTACTCGGCTGCCTGATTACCCCGAGCACGCACGCGGGCATTCCCGTCATCGACGGCGGAAACCTGACTCAAAACATGCTGACCGCGCTTGAAAGCATCGCTCAGACGTTAAAGCAGGCTGAGCAATACGCGAAGCAGGTTGAGCAATATCAGACCCAGCTTGAGCAGTACGAAAACCAGCTCCAGAACACGGCCGCCCCGGCTGCCTATATCTGGGATCAGGCCAACGCGACGATCAACAAGCTCATCCAGGCCCAGGACATGCTGGCGTATTACCAGAATCGCGCAGGCAGCCTCGATGCCTACCTGGACAAGTACCAGGACATTGCCTACTACCGGGCCTCGCCTTGCTTCTCTAGCGCAGGCTGCAGCGAGGCCGAGTGGGCGGCAATGAACGAGAACCAACGCCTTGCCTCCGAATCACAGAAGAGGGCCAACGACGCGCTGTTCCGTGGCCTGGATCAGCAGCAGGAAAACATGCAAGCCGACGCTCGCCAACTGGAGCGCCTGCAATCCGCTGCGACAACCGCAGACGGCCAGGTAAAGGCCATTCAGTACGCCAACCAGTTGGCCAGTCACCAAAGCAACCAGCTCCTGCAAATCCGGGGGCTGATGGTGGCGCAGCAAAATGCCCTTGTTGTACGCATGCAGGCCCAAGCCGACCTAGAAGCCAAGCAGCAAGCCGCCCACGCTGCTTCGACCGAGGGGCGCATAGCGCCCACCCAGTCCCCCAAGAATTGGTTGGACATGAACCGCTAAGGAGAGCCCCATGAAAAAACTAACCCCGCTAGTACTCACCCTTCTGGCGCTTGCCGGATGCGATGACAAGCCAAATACCCAAGCCATACCCGAAGTCAGTGATGCCAACTGCACCTTGGAAGTGATCAACCAGATCGAAGACCGGGCGGCCCGGGCGGAGTTTGCCGGCCAGTGCTCCAGACGCTCGGGCGCTATCCAGCCCACCGAGCAACCGAAGAACTGGCTCGAACTGAACGGCTCGCAAGGGTGAACGCATGAAAACGCTCAAGAACACCAGCCTGATCAGCTGCTGTCTGCTGCTTGCACTCTACTCTGGCGGCGCCGCAGCCCAACTCACCAACCAAGGCATGCTGGATCAGGTCATTACCGAGTTCAGTAGCCGCGCAACCACCTGGCAGGCAGTCATCCTCAATGCCGCGTCCTGGCTGTTCTGGACACTGGGCACCATATCCCTGGCCTGGACATTCGGCATGATGGCCCTGCGCAAGGCAGACCTGGCCGAGTTCTTTGCCGAATTCTGCCGTTTCATCCTGTTCTTCGGCTTCTATCTGTGGCTACTCAGGAACGGGCCGGAGTTTGCGACCTCGATCATTAGATCGCTGCAGAGGCTGGGCGAACAGGCATCCGGCATAACCTCAGTCACGCCATCCGGCATCGTGGATATTGGATTCATGCTGTGGAAGCAAACGCTTGCCGGCATGTCGACTTGGAGCCCGGTAGATAGCCTGGTTGGTTTAGTACTGAGCCTGATGATTCTGTTCATGCTGGCGCTCATCGCGATAAACATGCTGATCATGCTGGTGTCCGGCTGGTTGCTGATCTATGCCGGCATCTTCTTCCTGGGCTTCGGTGGCTCCCGCTGGACGTCCGACATGGCCATCAACTACTACAAGACCGTCCTGGGCGTGGCTGTCCAACTGTTTGCCATGGTGCTGCTGGTTGGCATTGGCAGCGACCTACTCAATAGTTTTTTCGCCAAGATGACCAAGGGCGTCCTCAACTTCGAGGAGCTGGGGGTCATGCTGATCTTCTGCCTCTGTCTGCTGCTGTTGACCAATAAGGTGCCACCCATGCTCGCCGGCATCATCACGGGGAGCAGTTCGGGCGCAGGGGGCGTTGGCAACTTTGGGGCCGGCGCAGCGGTCGGTGCAGCAATGGGAACGGTCGGCATGGCTTCTGCCGCGATGAGCATGGCAGGCTCCACTGCCATGGCCGGAGCCCAGAATGTGGCTGGGGGCGTTTCAGCCATCAAAGCAGCAATGCAGAAGGTGCAGGGAGCGATGGATGACGGCGGTATGCCCATTTTCCAAGGCTCTGCAGGGGGAGATGGCAACAAATCGGGCAGCCCGCTGGCCGAAGCCATGGGGGACTCTGGCGGCAGTGCACTACAGCAAGCCGCCAAACTAGCCGTAGGCACCACTGCTGAACTTGCCAAAGGTGCAGGTGCAGTTATCGGGGAGAAAGCCGCCAAGCTCGGCAGTAACTTTATGGAGCAAGCCCAGCAGACCCTCGGCGGCCAGATGGCAGCAGCCATTCAGGGCAAAGAGGATGATCAACCCAACAGCATCGGGTCTGGAAGCAAAAGCGTTGATTCGCCGGCAGATGAGATTGCCGAGTTCGTTAATCGCGGCCGCCGAGACTAGAAAATTTAGCGGCTAAAATCAGGTAGCCCCGCACGGGGCTACCGCTATGCAATCGGAATAGATTTCCAGCGAGAGAAGTCCAGCGCAGCAATCTCTGCCGCAATCTCCTCCTCAGTCGGCGGCTCTGCATCACCCAGACCAAGCCGCTTGTTTTCGCGAATCGCGTTGACCACTGCGGTTTTCCCTAGGGCATAACGCTCCACAACGCCATCCAGCTCATCTCGATCCGGCATACCGGCACCTCCTAGGTTATGGACAGAATTTTAGCCGCTAAAGGATTCCAGCAGGGTAGCGGGCTTTACCAAAGCCTCTGGCAATGCCAATGAGGGAAGGATTCCAGCTGCGTAGGTTTGCAGTACAGTGTCTTTTAGCCGCTAAAGAATTTTCCATCAGCGGCGACTCAGAATTCACTATCCACATGGAGATGCCACAATGACCAATCGCGCTGATGAGCCCGCCTTTCTAGACGATGAGTAAGCGTCCGCCGAACTCACCTTGCGTGATTCAGGCAGGTACCCACTGATGCGGCAGTAGTTGGCCGATCTCACTCGCCCGCTGCGTCGGCAGTCG
>NZ_SCFY01000035.1 GCF_007049795.1 Ectopseudomonas mendocina | reverse complement strand
CCAGCGGCGACATAGCACGCTGGGGCACATCAGCCCGCAAGCCTACGAGGCCCGGATGAGTGCTTGAAACTGTGTCCACGGTTGCTGGGCAAGATCAGATCGGTGCCGGCCTGTTGGCGCTCTGCGCGCTGCCGCTGGTGGCCCTGCCACAAGCCTCGGCCTGGCCGTGGATCGCACTGTCGGCGTTGCTACATATCGGCTACAACTTTTTTCTCGCCCGCGCCTACCAGTACGGCGACCTGGGCCAGGTCTACCCGATTGCGCGGGGCAGCTCGCCGCTGATGGTCGCCCTGCTCTCACTGCTGCTGTTGCATGACGGGCTGGGCGCCCTGCAGTTGCTGGGTTTGCTGGTTCTGGTGCTGGGCATCTGGCTGATGGCGCTGCGCGGCGGCCATCACCAGGCGCCACAGGGGGCGATGCTGGGCTGTGCGTTGATGACGGCAGTGTTCATCGCCGGCTACACCCTCAGCGATGCCATGGGCGCGCGCAACAATGGCGATGCGCTGGGTTATTCGCTGTGGCTGTTCACCGTCAACGGTGTGGTGATGGCTGCGGTATTGGCCATCAGCCGAGGGCCGCGCGCCTTCCTGCAGCTGGGCCCGCACTGGCGTGGCGGGCTGGCTGGCGGGGCGATGTCGATGGCAGCCTACACCATCGTGATCTGGGCCATGACCCAGGCGCCGGTGGCATTGGTTTCGGCCTTGCGCGAGACCAGCGTGGTATTCGCCGTGCTGCTGGGGGTGGTGTTGCTCAAGGAGAGGTTGCGACCGATTCGCCTGGTGGCGTGCGCGGTGATCGCGGCTGGCG
The DNA here is from genome assembly GCF_007049795.1 of Ectopseudomonas mendocina. Taxonomy (GTDB): domain Bacteria; phylum Pseudomonadota; class Gammaproteobacteria; order Pseudomonadales; family Pseudomonadaceae; genus Aquipseudomonas; species Aquipseudomonas mendocina_D. Next base: position 34,893 of record NZ_SCFY01000035.1, on the reverse strand, counting down.
TGGTAGTGATGAAGTTGGCGTGAGGGATTCGCCTTATAAATGATGTTGGGCTGAGGCGGATCGCTGCCCGGCCCGCCCTGCAAGGACATCTAGCAGGAGCGAGCTCTGCTCGCGAATCCCCGAGCACAAAAGCTTCGCGAGCAGAGCTCGCTCCTACCCGGTCCCCCAACGCAACCAGCAGGTCAGGAGGCGCTTCGCACCGCCGGGGCGGCCTGACTCAGCATTCTGATCGGGAACCCGAGACCCGCTTTGCAGTTCTGTTGATCAACGGGTGCTGAGTCGTTGACCGTTTTCTCGTCATACACCGCCTGCATGCTGGTCGGGCTGACCGTCTGGACGCACGAGTTTTTTGCCCGCCAGACGCGGCTTGCGGCACACTAGCGCCCTTCCCGAGCCACCGCTCGTTTTGCCATACAAGCAGAGTCCGTATGACCCGTTCCCCCTTCCGCCGCCTCGTCTTCGGATCGTTGCGCCGCCTGCTGTACCTCTGGGTACGCTCGGAAACCATCAACCAGTCCGCCTTCACCCTCAAGCTCGACCGCAGCAAGCCGGTGTTCTATGTGCTGCAGCAGCCCTCGGTGAGCGACCTGGCGGTAGTCGACCGCGAGTGCACCAAGGCCGGCCTGCCGCGCCCGGTGTTGCCGGTAGCGGTCGGGGAACATATCGAACCCGCCGCCTTCTTCTATCTGACGCCGGAGCCGGACTGGTTCGGCCGTCAGGACAAGCGCGGCATATCGCCGACCCTCGATCGCGTGGTCACCGCCCTCAGCCAGCATGCCGTGGATGACGCGCAGATCGTGCCGGTCAGCGTGTTCTGGGGCCAGTCGCCGGATCGCGAAACCAGCCCATGGAAACTGCTGTTCGCCGATAGCTGGGCGGTAACCGGGCGCCTGCGCCGGCTGGTCAGCATCCTGATTCTCGGGCGCAAGACACGCGTGCAGTTCTCCACGCCGATTCACCTGCGCGAACTGGTCGAGCAGGACAAGGGCAAGGAGCGCACCCTGCGCATGGTGCACCGCATCCTGCGTGTGCACTTCCGCAACCAGAAGGCAGCGGTGATCGGCCCGGACGTGTCGCACCGACGCAATCTGGTCAAGGGGCTGGTGCACGACCCGATGGTGCGCCAAGCGATTGCCGAGGAAGCCGAGCGCGAGAAGATCAGCCTGGAGAAGGCCGAAGCCCAGGCGCTACGCTATGGCAACGAGATCGCCTCGGACTATACCTACACGGTGATCCGCTTCCTCGAACTGGTACTGAGCTGGTTCTGGAACAAGATCTACGACGGTATCAAGGTGCACAACGTCGAAGGCGTGCGCGACATCGCCCAGGGCCACGAGGTGATCTACGTGCCCTGCCACCGCAGCCACATCGACTACCTGCTGCTGTCCTACCTGCTGTTCCGCAATGGCCTGACGCCGCCGCATATCGCCGCCGGCATCAACCTCAACATGCCAGTGATTGGCGGTCTGCTGCGCCGTGGCGGCGCCTTCTTCATGCGCCGCACCTTCAAGGGCAACCCGCTGTATACGGCGGTGTTCAACGAATATCTGCACACCCTGTTCAGCAAGGGCTTCCCGGTCGAATACTTCGTCGAGGGCGGCCGTTCGCGTACAGGGCGCATGCTGCGGCCGAAGACCGGCATGCTGGCCATCACCCTGCGCAGCTTCCTGCGTAGCAACCGCCTGCCTATCGTCTTCGTGCCGGTGTACATCGGCTACGAGCGCGTGCTGGAAGGCCGCACCTACCTGGGCGAGCTGCGCGGCGCGAGCAAGAAGAAGGAGTCGATCTTCGACCTGTTCAAGGTGCTCGGCGCGCTCAAGCAGCGCTTCGGCCAGGTCTCGGTGAACTTCGGCGAGCCGATCAAGCTGGCCGAATTCCTCGACCAGCAGCAGCCCGGTTGGCGTGAACAGGAGCTGGGCCCGCAGTACCGCCCGGCCTGGCTCAACGACACCACCAATCGCCTGGGTGAGCGCGTGGCGCGCCACCTCAACGAGGCGGCGTCGATCAACCCGGTCAACCTGGTGGCCCTGGCACTGTTGTCCACCAGCAAGCTGGCCCTGGATGACCGCGCCCTGGCCCGTGTGCTCGACCTGTACCTGGCCCTGCTGCGCGCGGTGCCCTACTCGCCGCACACCACATTGCCGGAAGGCGACGGCGCGGCGCTGATCGAGCACGTCAAGGGTATGGACCTGCTGGCCGAACAGAAGGATGCGCTGGGCAAGATTCTCTATCTGGACGAGCAGAACGCCGTCCTGATGACCTACTACCGCAACAACGTGCTGCATATCTTCGCCCTGCCGGCGCTGCTGGCCAGCTTCTTCCAGAGCAGCGCGCGGATCAGCCGCGAGCAGATCCTGCGCTATGCCGGCGCGCTGTATCCGTATCTGCAATCCGAGCTGTTCATCCGCTGGGAACAGAGCGAACTGGAAGGCGTGATCGACCAGTGGCTGGCGGCGTTCGTCGAACAGGGCCTGCTCAAGGTCGAGGGCGACGTGTATGTGCGCCCGGCGCCCAGCTCGCGCCAGTTCGTGCTGCTGACGCTGCTTTCGCGCTCGGTGGCGCAGACCCTGCAGCGCTTCTACATGGCCATCGCCCTGTTGCTCAACGCCGGGCAGAACGCGATCAGCGCCGAGGAGCTGGAGGATCTGTGCACGGTCATGGCCCAGCGCCTGTCGATCCTGCATGGCCTGAACGCACCGGAGTTCTTCGACAAGAGCCTGTTCCGCCACTTTATCCAGAGCCTGCTGGATCAGGGCGTACTGCGCCAGGACGAAGCCGGCAAGCTCAGCCATCACCCGCTGCTCAGCGAGCTGGCCGAAGGCGCCGCCAAGCGCGTTCTGCCAGCGGAGATTCGCCTGTCGATCCGCCAGGTGGCACTGGACCGCAACGAGGATGAACCGGCCGCGCCGTGATGTGTGTAGGGTGCGCTGTGCGCACCTTCGAATCAGCTTAGTCACCGGTGCGCACAGCGCACCCTACCGCCCCGCTACTGCCTCGGATGGATGTCACGTGTTACATCCACCATGGCGCCGGCTCGAGATCACCAGACGAACCTGTCACGGGTTTGGCAGTCAGTGATAGACCACATACCGGCAGGAGGCCCTGGCCATGATCGACTCCCTGATGTTGAGCGCTGCACGCATCACCACCCTGGCCGCTGGGCAGATACTGACCAACGCCAGTGGTTTCTTCTTCCGCCGGGAGCAACGGCTGTTTCTCGTCACCAGCCGCCATGTCGTCCTCGACGAACCCAGTGGCCACCAGCCGGACAGCCTGCAGATCGAACTGCACACCGATGCCGACAACCTGGCCAGCACCGTCAGCTTCGCCATCCCACTGTATGACGGCGAGCAGCAGCTGTGGCGACAAGGCATGGATGGCGCGGGCGAGATCGATGTGGCGGTGATCGAGCTGGATCAGGCCGCTCTTCCCAACGGCGGCGCCTACCAGGCCTTCACCCCGCAGCACCTGCTACAAGCCGACGAACATGTAGAAATTGGCTCGACGCTGCTGGTGGTCGGCTTCCCGCTGGGCTTTCAGGACACCCTGCACCGCATGCCGGTGGCGCGTCACGCCGGGTTGGCCTCCTCTTTCGGCCTGCGCTTTCAGGGGTTGGGCTACTTTCTCACCGACGGCCGCACCCATCGCGGTATCAGCGGCGCGCCCGTAGTCAAGCGCGCCAGCGTCGATGGCGACCTGCCCTGGCATCTACTCGGCATCCACTCAACCCGCCTGCTCGGCAATCGCGACGAGGATCAGGACGAGGCGCTTGGTCTGAACTGTACCTGGTATGCCGATATTCTGATGACGCTGACGGAGTGATCAGCCTGCCCATCGCCCGGACGTAAACTGAGCAATCACCCTCTACCCAGTCGCGGCTAAAGCCCCTCCCACAGGCACTGCGGATCTGTAGGAGCGGGTGAATACCCGTAGGAGCGTCTTCAGCCGCGAAAGATTCAGCTCACGAGTATCAGCGACCCAAGAAAAAACCCGCTCTGCGCATCACGCAGGGCGGGTTCTTTTACAGCGGTTAAAGCCTTACAGCGTCACGGGCGTCGGCTCGGGCTCGGCGGCCATTTCCACGTCAGGCGCCACTTCGATGTGTTGCAGCTCGAGACGCTCGCTGCTCCACTGACGAATACGGTTGGTCAGCGCCAGGTCGTCGTTCAGCTTCTGCCCGTACGACGGGATGATCTCCTTCAGGCGCGCTTGCCACTCAGGAGTGACGACCTTGTCAGCGAAGGCCTTCTCGATCAGGTGCAGCATGATCGGCGCGGCAGTGGAGGCTCCCGGCGAGGCGCCCAGCAGTGCGCTGATGCTGCCGTCGGCAGCGGTCACCACTTCGGTGCCGAACTGCAGTACGCCGCCCTTCTCGGCATCCTTCTTGATTATCTGCACGCGCTGGCCGGCGGTGAGCAGCTCCCAGTCGGCGTCCTGCGCCTCCGGGAAGTACTCGCGCAGCGACGCCATGCGGTCTTCCTGGCTGAGCATCAGCTGGCCCATCAGGTAGGTGCTCAGCGACCAGTTGTCCATGCCGGCATTGACCATCGGCATGAAGTTGTCGGTGGTCATGCTGCTGAACATGTCGAGCAGCGAGCCGTTCTTGAGGAACTTGGTGGAGAAGGTGGCGAACGGGCCGAACAGCAGCACGTTCTCGCCGTCGATCACGCGGGTATCCAGGTGCGGCACTGACATGGGCGGCGAGCCGACCGAAGCCTTGCCGTAGACCTTGGCCAGGTGCTGGGCAACCACGTCCTGGTTGCGCGTCATCAGGAACTGGCCACCAACCGGGAAGCCAGCGTAGCCCTCGGCTTCTTCGATGCCGGATTTCTGCAGCAGCTTGAGCGCGCCACCACCGGCACCGATGAACACGAAGCGTGCATTGATGCTCTGCTCGGCGCCGCCCTTGGCCAGGTCGGCGACGGTCACGCGCCAGGTGCCGTCATCGTTGCGCTTGAGGTCGCGGACTTCGTGCTCCAGGTGCAGGCTGGCCTGCTCCTTGCCGATCAGCGAGTCGATCAGCTGACGGGTGATCTCACCGAAGTTGACGTCGGTGCCGATGGCCATACGGGTGGCGGCGACCTTCTGCTGCGGATCGCGACCTTGCATGATCAGCGGCACCCACTGGGCGATCTGTGCGTGGTCCTCGGTGAACTCCATGCCACGGAACAGGTTGCTGTGCTGCAGGGCGGCGTGGCGCTTGCGCAGGTATTCGACGTTGTCGTCACCCCAGACGAAGCTCATGTGCGGGGTGATGTTGATGAAGCTCCTGGGCTTGCTCAGCACCTCGCGCTCGACCTGGGTGGCCCAGAACTGCTTGGAGATCTCGAACGATTCGTTAATGGCGATGGCCTTGCTGATATCGATGCCACCGTCGGCGGTTTCCGGCGTGTAGTTCAGCTCGCAGAAGGCCGAGTGGCCGGTGCCGGCGTTGTTCCAGCCATTGGAGCTTTCGGCGGCCACCTGGTCGAGGCGCTCGTAGATTTCGATGCTCCAGTCCGGCTGCAGCTCGTGCAGGTAAGTGCCGAGGGTGGCGCTCATCACGCCAGCGCCAATCAGCAGCACGTCGACGGTTTTCTCGGGCTCGCGGGGCTTGGAGCAACCGATCACGCTGAGACAAAGCAGCGTCAGCAGGATTTTTTTCATGGGACAGTCCTATTCGTCGCACGACGGCAAGGGCCGTGCAGGCAAGGTTTCGGGCAGCGGCCGTTTGAGCCGCACATGAGCAATAGCCGCAGATCTGCGACAGGGCGAAAGGAAGGGGGTTCCAGGCCTCTTGGCGGGCGTATTCCGATCGCGCCGCGTGCTGGAGCAATATGCGTGCCGCTGAAAGGATTCAGCAGTCCCTGTGCGGCCTTCTGTCACACAGCCGGCACGGGGCTGGCGGGAACTCGCCAGATCCACGGGAGGAGCCCCCTGGAAATGGCGGAATCCCGCCCGAATCAGGCCAGCAGTAGCGGCAGCAGCAAGGCAGTACCGATGCCCAGCAGGCTCATCGCCAGGGCGGCGAAGGCGCCGCACTCCTCGCCTTCCTGCAAGGCATGGGCGGTGCCGATGGCATGGGCGTTGATGCCGTAGCTCAGGCCACGCGCCGCCGGATGGTCGACGCCCGCCCAACGCAGCAGCAGCGGCCCCATGGCCGTACCAATCACACCGGTGAGCATGACCATCACCGCCGCCAGCGACGCCACGCCGCCAATCTGCTCGGCCACCGGCATGGCAATCGGCATGGTCGCGAATTTCGGCGCCAGGCTCATCACCACGCTCCAGTCGGCGCCCAGCGCCCAGCCGATGGCCAGGGTCAACGCCACCGACAGCACGCCGCCGGCGGTCAGGGTGATCAGCACCGGCCAGAACAACTGGCGGATGCGCTTGATGTTGTGTTGCAGCGGCACCGCCAGGGCTACGGTGGCCGGCCCCAGCAGCCAGGCAACGGGCTCGGCGCCAGCGCGGTAGGTGGCGTAGTCCACCCCGCACAGCAGCAAAGTGGTGACGATCAGTGTGACCGACACCAGAACCGGCTGCAGCAGCAGCCAGCCACTGCGGCGATAGAGCCAGGCGGCGATCAGAAAGGCGGCCAGCGTCAGGGCGATGGCGAACAGCGGGTGATGAGTCAGCAATGTCATCCCTTGCGCTCCTGACGGCGGATCAGCGTCTGCAGCAACCAGCCACAGAACGGCACGGTCACCAGCAGCGACAGCACCAGCGCGGTGACAATCACCGGCAGCTCACCGAGCAGCAGATCGCTGCTGGTCATGATCCCAGAGGCCGGTACGGCCAGCAGCAGCGGCAGATACGGCAGTAAACCACCGGCGGCCTGCTGCAGCGGCTCAGGCACGGCGCCGCGCCACATCAGCCAGACCGAGAGCAGCAGCAGGCCGATGATCGAGGCTGGCAGCATCGGCAACAGCCAGTGATTGAGCGCCACGCCGAACAATTGCAGCAATACCAGCCAGAACAGGCCACGCACCATCATGAACTCGACTCCTCCTTATGGCGCCCCCGACGAAACAGCGGACGCGGCTCAATAACCGAGCGACCATACAACACACTGAGCCCTTGCAGGCCCTTGAGTGCATCTTCCAGTGATTTGTCGGCGCGCACGGCGAAGGCATCGAAGCCGCACTGGCGCATGTGCGCCAGTTGGTCGCGCAGCACATCGCCCACCGCGCGCAACTCGCCGCGCCAGCCCAGTCGGGTACGTAGCAGGTAGGCCTGGCTGTAGCCACGGCCATCGCGAAAACTGGGGAAGTCGATGGCGATCAACGGCAGACTGGTGAGAAAAGGCTGCAGCGCCTCTGGATCGTCATCCACCTGCAGCAGCAGGCCATCGGCGCTCATCGCCCTACCCTCCAGCACCTCCACAGACTGCCGCTCACGCCAGGCCGCCAGCGGCAGGATCAACGGCGCGTCAGCCTCCACATCGAGCTGCCAGGGATCGTCGTCGACGATGCAGGCCTGGCCCTCGACCAGGCGAATCAGGTTGTTCATGCCACCTCCTCGCGGCTGTAGACGTTCGCCTTGAATGGCTCCAGGCCGATGCGCTGGAAGGTGTCGAGAAAGCCTTCGTTGACCTGCCGCTGATCGACGTAGGTGCGCACGATGCGCTCGATCACTTCGGGCACCTGCTCGGCAGCGAACGACGGACCTATCACCTTGCCCAGCGCCGCCTGCTGGCCCTGGCTACCACCGAGGGTGAGCTGGTACCACTCGCTGCCGTTCTTGTCGACGCCGAGGATGCCGATGTTGCCGATATGGTGATGGCCGCAGGCGTTCATACAGCCGGAGATGTTCAGGCTCAGCTCGCCCAGATCATGCAGGTAGTCGAGATCGTCGAAACGCTGCTGGATGGCCTGGGCAATGGGGATCGACTTGGCGTTGGCCAGCGAGCAGAAATCACCACCGGGGCAGGCGATGATGTCGGTGAGCAACCCGGCGTTGGCCGTGCCCAGCCCGGCCGCTTCGGCCTCCCGCCATAGCGCGTAGAGGTCGGCCTTGCGTACATCGGGCAGCACCAGATTCTGTTCGTGGGCGACGCGAATCTCGCCGAAACCGTAGCGCTCGCTCCAGTCGGCCACGGCCTCCATCTGCTCGGCCGTGACGTCGCCGGGCGGAGCGCTGATGCCGGGCTTGGTCGACAGCACCACGCTGAGGTAACCGGGCACCTGGTGTGCCATGACATTGCGCGAAACCCAACGGGCGAAGGCCTCGTCGCGCGCCAGGTGGGTACCGAAGTCGAGGTCGAGGGTGTCCTGCGGCACGTAGGCCGGTTTGTGGAAGGAGGCGGCGACGCGCTGGTACTCGTCCTCGGTCAGTTGCGCCGGGCCGTCCTTGATCGGCTGCCACTCGCGCTCCACCTCATTAGCGAAGGCCTCGATGCCCAGCGCCTTGACCAGAATCTTGATCCGCGCCTTGTACTTGTTGTCGCGCCGGCCATGGCGGTTGTACACGCGCAGGATGGCCTCGACGTAGGACAGACAGTCCTGCCAGTGCAGACCCTCGCGCAGGGTCTGGGCGATGATCGGCGTACGCCCAAGGCCGCCGCCGACCAGCACACGCAGACGCAGCTCGTTGGCCTGGTCGCGATAAAGCTGCAGGCCGATGTCATGCACCTGAACGGCTGCGCGGTCCTGCTCAGCCGCACACAAGGCGATCTTGAACTTGCGCGGCAAGAACAGGAATTCCGGATTGACCGTCGACCACTGACGAAGGATCTCGGCCAGTGGGCGTGGGTCGAGGTACTCGTCGGCAGCGACACCGGCGAAAGCCTCGGTAGTGACGTTGCGCACGCAGTTGCCGGAAGTCTGGATGGCATGCATGTCGTGATCGGCCAGCCAGTCGAGGATGTCCGGCACACGCTCCAGCTCGATCCAGTTGAACTGGATGTTCTGCCGCGTGGTGAAGTGGCCGTAGCCGCGGTCGTACTCGCGGGCGATATGCGCCAGCGCACGCATCTGCTTGGCCGACAGGGTGCCGTAAGGGATGGCTACGCGCAGCATGTAGGCATGCTTTTGCAGGTACAGGCCGTTCTGCAGGCGCAGCGGCAGAAACTCCTCCTCGCTCAGTTCATCGGCCAGGCGCCGCTGTACCTGGTCGCGGAACTGGGCGACGCGTTCGCGCACCAGCGCGCGGTCATAATCGTCATATTGGTACATGCAGGCAGGCCTCCTGGTCACGGGGCGTCGACTATGCCTGCCAGGTGTGCACTGAAAACAGCGCCAGAAAAGCCTTAAAAAAGCGGATCAGATGGGTATGACAGTGGCCGGCGCAGGTCACTGATTGGCGTGGCGCGATGTCGCAGGGCATCCGTTACACAGCCAGACAGTAAAGCTCCAGACGCCAGAAATGGCAGGGCCTGGCGAGCTTTCTGGCATTTTTCCCTACGTCCAACGTGATCATCTGATCCGCTTTTTTATCGAAAACCTGAGTCTGTATTGCGATCAGTTGCCCTCGGATCATGGCGCCAGCCTGAATAAACGCCTGATGAGGGCAACTAAATGACCGATCTGATCCCCGTGCGCAGCGTCGAGACCATCGACCCGAGCAAACCCATCCGCCTAACACCGGCCCAGGCCGGCGGCCCGATCCACACGCGCAGCTTCACCGGGCGTTTTCGCAACCTCCGTCTGCTCGGCGCCGGCCTACTGTTCCTGCTGTTCTTCGGCACCGCCTGGATCGATTGGAACGGCCGCCAAGCCGTGCTCTGGGATCTGGATAACCGCCAGTTCCATATCTTCGGCGCGACCTTCTGGCCGCAGGATTTCATCCTGCTTTCGGCCATCCTGATCATCGCCGCCTTCGGCCTGTTCTTCATCACCGTACTCGCTGGCCGCGTCTGGTGCGGCTACGCCTGCCCGCAGAGCGTATGGACCTGGGTGTTCATGCGCGTGGAGCAGATCACCGAGGGCGACCGCGGCCAGCGCATCAAGCTCGACGCCGCGCCCTGGTCGCTGCAAAAACTGGCCCGGCGCAGCGCCAAGCACGGCCTGTGGCTCGCGGTCAGCCTGGTCACGGCCCTGGCCTTCGTCGGCTACTTCACTCCGGTGCGCCAACTGACAGTGGACCTGGCGACCTTCGAAGTCGGTGCCACCACGGCGTTCTGGGTACTGTTCTTCACTGCTGCCACCTACATCAACGCCGGCTGGCTGCGCGAAAAGGTATGCCGCGACATGTGCCCCTACTCGCGCTTCCAGAGCGTGATGTTCGACAGCGATACGCTGGTCATCTCCTACGACGCCGCCCGTGGCGAAAACCGTGGCCCGCGCCGCAAGGACGCCGACTACAAGGCCGAAGGCCTGGGCGATTGCATCGACTGCACGATGTGCGTGCAGGTCTGCCCCACCGGCATCGACATCCGCGACGGCCTGCAACTGGAGTGCATCGGCTGCGGCGCCTGCGTCGATGCCTGTGACAGCATCATGGACAAGCTCGGCTATGACCGTGGCCTGGTGCGCTACAGCTCGGAGAATGAGCTGGACGGCGGCAAGACCCACTGGTTGCGTCCTCGCCTGATCGGCTACGCGGCGATGCTGGCGGTGATGATCGGCGCCTTCGTCTGGGCCCTGGCCGAACGCCCGCTGATCTCGCTGGACGTGACCCGCGACCGTGGCCTGTTCCGCGAGAACGCACTGGGCCAGATCGAGAACATCTACAGCCTGAAGATCATCAACAAGACCCAGCAGCCGCGCAGCTATGCCATCAGCCTGGTCGAGCACGGCGACTTCGAACTGCATGGCCCGAGCACACTGAACCTGGCGCCGGGGGAGATTCGCGACCTGCCGGTAAGCGTCGCGCTGACGGCCTCGCACAACGCTGCCGGGCCGCAGACCCTGCGTTTCGAAGTGCGCGACAAGGCCGATTCGCAGAGCCATGTGAGCACCAAGAGCACCTTCTTGGCGCCGCTGCGTTGAGTCGCAGTAAACCGTGCTGTTCACCTAACGAAAGGTGGACACGATCAATCCCCTCTCCCCCACGGGGAGAGGGCTAGGGAGAGGGATAACGGTTACACGGAGATGTATCTAACCCTCTCCCCCGGCCCCTCTCCCATGAATGGGAGAGGGGAGCAAGCGTTGTAGCCCGGATGCAATCCTGGGCGATTCGAGATACGTCCCCCCTTCACGAGGCACTGCCATGTCTGCCGCTCACCCCGTAAAGTATTCGCCCGTACCCTTTGCGGCGGTGAACCAGGACAGGATGAAACGCTACGAAAAATTTGCCGACGAGATCGCCGAGCTGATCCGTACCGGCGTACTCGGCCCCGGTGAGAAAGTGCCCTCGGTGCGCCATGCCAGTCGCACCTACGGCGTCAGCCCGTCCACCGTGTTCCAGGCCTACTACCTGCTGGAGGATCGCGGCCTGATCCAGGCCCGCGCGCGTTCCGGCTATTTCGTCCGCGAACACGCCAAGCGCCCGCTGCACGAACCGGAACTGACCGCCCACGCGGCGCAAACCACCGAAGTCGATGTCAGCGAACTGGTGTTCTCCGTGCTCGCCTCGCTGAAGGACCCGCATACCGTACCCTTCGGCTCGGCCTTCCCCAGCCCCGACCTGTTCCCGCTGCCGCGTCTGGCCAAAAGCATGGCGCACGCGCTGCGCATGCTCTCGCCGCACGAGATCATCGCCGACATGACCGCCGGCAACGCCGACCTGCGCCGGCAGATCGCCCTGCGCTACATGGTCAGCGGCGTGATGCTGCCGATGGAGGAGCTGGTGATCAGCAACGGCGCCATGGAGGCGCTCAACCTCTGCCTGCAGTGCGTGACCCAACCAGGCGACCTGGTGGCCATCGAGTCCCCCACCTTCTACGCCTGCCTGCAGGTGCTGGAGCGCCTGCAGCTCAAGGCCGTGGAAATCCCCGTGCACCCGCGCGAGGGCATCGACCTGGGTGCCCTGTCCGATAGCCTCAAGCAACTGCCGATCAAGGCCTGCTGGTTCATGAGCAGCCTGCAGAACCCGCTCGGCGCCAGCATGAGCGAGACCAAGAAGCAGGCGCTGTATGAGCTGCTGGTCGAGCATCAGGTACCGCTGATCGAGGACGACGTGTACGCCGAGCTGTACTTCGGCAGTCACCCGCCCAAACCGGTGAAGAGCTTTGACCGCGAAGGGCTGGTGATGCATTGCAGCTCCTTCTCCAAGAGTCTGGCGCCGGGTTATCGCATTGGCTGGGTGGCCGGCGGGCGCTATGCCGAGCAGATCGCCCGGCTCAAGCTGATGACCACTATCTCCCCGTCGGTGCCGGCACAGGCGGCGCTGGCCGACTACCTGCAGCACGGTGGCTACGACCGTCACCTGCGCAAGCTGCGCCACGCCCTGGAAATGCAACAGAGCGCGATGCTCGCCTCCGCCGCCCGACACTTTCCCGCCAGCACGCGGGTGACGAGGCCTTCGGGTGGCTACTTCCTCTGGTTCGAATTCCCCGAGCGCCTGGACTCGCTGCAACTGCTGCGCCTGGCGCTGGCCCAGGGCATCAGCCTGGCGCCGGGGCCGATCTTCTCCGCCAGCCAGGGCTTTCGCCACTGCGCGCGACTGAACTACGGCCACCCATGGAGCCCACGCAGCGAACAGGCCATGGAAGTACTCGGGCGCCTGGTGGCGGGGTTGCTCTGACGCCTGGTGCGCACAGCGCACCCTACGGATGACCTGCGCCACCTACGTAGGGTGCGCCATGCGCACCGACTGATTTAAAGCGCGCACATCCTGGGAGCGCTCTACTTCCACCAGTACTCCACCTGCACGCCGAAGTTGGAGCCGTTACGTGCGCTGCCGAAGGCGCCGTTCTCGGATAAGGCCGAGCCGTCGGCCAACAGGTTGGCAGCCTGTTGCGCGGCGCGGTTCCAGCTGGCGTAGGTGTAGTACAGGCGGATTTCCGGACGTTCCCAGAAACCGGGGCCGGATGGCGACCAGGTCGGCGCGATGGTGAACTTGGTCAGCTTGCGCGTACCGCCGGGCGCCTCGACCTGATCGCGACCGATCTCGCCGACCAGCTTGAACTGCTCGGTGAAGGCGTAGCTGGTGCGGCCACCGATGGACAGCCAGTTCTGATCCGCACCATCCGGGCGCTTGTCCTTCTGGTAGACCACCTGCACCTGACCGCCAAGGCGTGGGGTCATCTGGAAGTCGAAGAACTCCACCAGGCGCCAGCTGCTGTTGCTGCTGTCGAGAGTCGGATCACCGGTGTAGCCCAGCGCGGTACCCGGCCCGCGACCGTATTGCAGGGCGACGGTGTTGACCCCACCGAGGAAGTCCTGCTGTTTGTGTTGCGCGGTCACCGCCCAGCCACTGTGACTGTCGGTGCTGTCCGGTTTGTCGATGTAGCTGACGCCCACTTCCACCTCGCCACCCGGATTGACCTGGAAACCGCCGACGTTGAAATCGTGGCGGTTGATATAGGGCTCCTGGTCGTAGTTGTCCTTGCGCGAGAACACGTAGCTGTACTTGAGGTCGCCGATTTTCATCTCGTCGATACCGAAACCGGTGGCGCTCTGGTTCCAGTAGTAGAAGTCGGAGATGTGGATGTCGTTCCGCTTGTAGAAGCGCCGCCCGGCCCACAGCGAACCGCCGTTGAGCACCGGCATGTTGCTCCACTCCGCATACATCTGGTTCATCCGCGCGAAACCATAATCGCCGGTGAACTTGGGCGTGCGGTCGTACTGGTTGTAGAGCTGGGCCATGCCCTCGACGCTGATCACCGAGCCGTCGTCCAGGCGAAACAAGTCCTGGCGTAGGTCCAGTTCGATGTACTGCTCGCACTCGTTACCAAGCCGATATTTGGACTGTGCGCCCGGCAACTGGAAACACTGCTGCGTGCCGCCGGTATCCGCGCCGCCGATACCGCTGCGCACATAGCCGCTGAACTCGACAGCCTGTGCCTGCGTCGTGGCCAAGGCCAGTGCCAGCAGGCAGGGAACGCCGACAGAACAGGTGAGGATTTGCTGTGTGGTCTTCATCGTTGCTCCTGATTGTTTTTATTGAGCGATGCTGCGGATCACCGCCGCAGCGACGGTTTTTTCATTGCCTTTGTTGCACCCTGTAGCCCGGATGTAATCCGGGGAGGTTGGTTGGGCAGACTCCGGACTGCATCCGGGCTACATGGCTAACCGAGCTTGAACTGGGCCACCTTGTTGTCAGTGGCCTGGCGCTTTCCCGGGCGCAGGCGCTCGCCGCTGCTGGCGTCGAACAGCAACACGCGCGCCGGATCGAACTGCAGGTCGAGGCTGCTGCCGGCCTGCGGCGCAGCGTCCGGGGCCAGGCGGCAGCACACTTTGGTCTGGTTGAGGCTGACGAACACCAGGGTGTCCGGACCGGTCGGCTCGACCACCTCGACCTCGGCGCGCAGGCTCGGCAGCGTCGAACCGGCGCCGGCCAGCTGGATCTGCTCGGGGCGCGCGCCGAGGATCAGCTCGCGTCCTTCCAGCTCGGCCGCCGCGCCAAGCGGCAGCTCGCAGCGCGCCTGCCCCGAATCAAGCAGCCCAAAGCACTGACCATCACGCACCTGCGTGCGCAGCGGGATGAAGTTCATCGGCGGCGAACCGATGAAGCTGGCGACAAACTGGTTGGCCGGGTCGTTGTAGATTTCCTGCGGGGTACCGAACTGCTGAATGATGCCGTCCTTCATCACCGCCACCTTGTCGCCCAGGGTCATGGCCTCGATCTGGTCATGGGTGACGTACACGGTGGTGGTCTTCAGGCGCTGGTGCATCAGCTTGATTTCGGTGCGCATCTCCACACGCAGCTTGGCGTCGAGGTTCGACAGCGGTTCGTCGAACAGGTAGATCTTCGGCCGCCGCGCCAGCGCCCGGCCCATGGCCACGCGCTGCTGCTGGCCGCCGGAGAGCTGGCCGGGCTTGCGCGATAGCAGATGCTCGATCTGCAGCAGCTTGGCCACGCGTGCCACCTCGGCCTCGATCTCGGTCGGCGGCAGCTTGCGCATCTTCAGGCCGAAGGCGATGTTGTCCTTCACCGTCATGGTCGGGTACAGCGCGTAGGACTGAAACACCATGGCGATGTCGCGATCCTTGGGGCTCATGCCGCTGATGTCGGCGCCATCGACCAGGATCGCCCCGCCACTGATGCCCTCCAGGCCGGCGATGCAGTTCATCAGGGTGGATTTGCCGCAGCCGGAGGGGCCGACCAGGATCAGGAACTCGCCGGAGTCGATGGCCAGTTCGATGTTCTTCAGGGTGTCCGCCAGGCCGCTGCCATAGGATTTGTTGACGTTGCGCAGTTCGAGGGTAGCCATTTCATTTCTCCAATCTTGAAGGCATCAGCCTTTCACCGAGCCGGCAGTGAGACCGCGCAGGAAGTATTTGCCGGCCAGGATGTAGACCAGCAGCGTGGGCAGCCCGGCGATCATCGCGGCGGCCATGTCGACGTTGTATTCCTTGGCTCCGGTGCTGGTATTGACCAGGTTGTTCAGCGCCACGGTGATCGGCTGGGTGTCGCCGCTGGCGAACACCACGCCGAAGAGGAAGTCGTTCCAGATCTGGGTGAACTGCCAGATCAGGCAGACCATGATGATCGGCACCGACATCGGCAGCAGGATGCGTCCGAAGATGGTGAAGAAGCCGGCGCCATCGAGGCGCGCGGCACGCACCAAGGCCTCGGGAATGCTCACGTAGAAGTTGCGGAAGAACAGCGTGGTGAAGGCCAGGCCGTAGACCACATGCACCAGCACCAGGCCTTCGGTGGTGTTGGCCAGGCCGAGCTGGCCGAGGGTGAAGGACGCCGGCAGCAGTATCACCTGGAACGGCAGGAAGCAGCCGAACAGCAGCAGGCCGAAGAACAGCTGCGAGCCGCGAAAGCGCCACATGGCCAGCACGTAGCCGTTCAGCGCGCCGAGCAGCGTGGAGATCAACACCGCCGGGATGGTGATCTTCACCGAGTTCCAGAAGTAGCCGCCGACGCCGTCCCAGGCCTTGACCCAGCCGATGACGGTGAACACATCCGGGATCGACAGCAGGTTGCCGCTGCGGATGTCGTCGGGGGTCTTGAAGCTGGTCAGCAGCATCACCAGCAGCGGCACCAGGTACACCGCGCAGGCCAGGATCAGGGTGGTGTGGATGGCCAGGCGGCTGAGGCTGAAGGCCCTCACCCGAGACACTGGATGTGGCGCCAGACGCGCATCGAGCACGGAATCAGTCATGGCGTTTGCCTCGCAGTTCGGAATACAGATACGGCACCAGGATCGCCAGCACCGCGCCGAGCATCAGCATCGCGCTGGCGGCGCCGAGGCCCATCTGGCCTCGGGTGAAGGTGTGGGCGTACATGAACATCGCCGGCAGGTCGGAGGCGTAGCCAGGGCCACCGGCGGTCATCGAGGCGACCAGGTCGAAGCTCTTGATGGCGATATGCGCGAGGATCATCAGCGCACTGAAGAACACCGGCCCGAGGCTCGGCAGGACGATGCGCAGGTAGATGCTCGGCAGGCTGGCACCGTCGACCTGGGCCGCGCGGATGATCGACTGATCGACGCTGCGCAGCCCGGCAAGGAACAGCGCCATGACGAAACCCGAGGACTGCCACACGGCGGCCATCACCAGGCAGTAGACGACGCGATCCGGGTCCACCAGCCAGTCGAAGCGAAAGCCCTCCCAGCCCCAGTCACGCAGCAATTTGTCCAGGCCCAGGCCGGGGTTGAGCAGCCACTTCCAGGCGGTGCCGGTGACGATCATCGACAGTGCCATGGGGTAGAGAAAGATGGTGCGGATAAAGCCTTCGCGGCGGATGCGCTGGTCCAGCAGCACCGCCAGCAGCACGCCGATGGCCAGGCTGATGGCGATGAACAAACCGCCGAAGACCAGCAGGTTCTGGCTCGCCACCCACCAGCGGTCGTTGTCCCACAGACGCGCATACTGCTGCAGCCCGACGAAGTTGTAGCTGGGCATGAAGCGCGAGTTGGTGAACGACAGCAGGAAGGTCCAGCCGATGTAGCCGTAGAAGCCCACCAGCACGATGACCATGCTCGGTGCCAGCACCAGCTTGGGCAGCCAGCGCTGCAGGGCATCCAGCGGCGAGGCTTTGGCGAGGACTGCATTTGAACTCATGATTGACTCCGTTGCATGCTGCGTTGATGCGTAAAACATCCGTAGCGGACCCGTAGGGCGTACTCGCGAAGCAGTACGTCGGCGATTACAGCCAGCTCGCATAGGCGGCGGACTGTTCGCTGCGCTCCTGAGCCCGCCCTACCGATTGCCAGCTGCCCTGCCCCGACACCTGAATCTCGGCGCGGCCGATCCCATGGCGCAGGCATGAAGGCATGCGCCTTGGGTCAAAGGCTTGAATGGCGGGTTACACCCGCCCTACGGCAAGGGCCGCCTAGGCGGCCGGCAGGCTCACTGCACCGCCTGGATCGCCGCCGCCAGTTGCTGTGCGGCGCGTTTGGGGTCGGCCTTGGGGTCGTTGAAGAAGTTGGTCACCACGTCGAACACCGCGCCCTGCACGTAGCTGGAGGCGGCCATGCCGTGGGCCAGGCTCGGCTGCAGACCACCATCGGCGGCGGCCTCCTTGAAGTCGGCCATGGATTTCTGCGCGCAGGCGTCGAAGCTGCTCATGTCCTGGTCCATACGCACCGGGATCGAGCCCTTGTTCTGGTTGAAGAACTCCTGGAACTCGTTGCCCATCACCGTGCGCGCCAGGTCTTCCTGGGCCTTGCGATTGTCGGCATTGGTCAGCTTGAACATGGCCAGCGAGTCGATATTGAAGGCGAAGCTGCCCTGGGTGCCGGGGAACGCCAGGCACTCGTAGTCCTTGCCGGCGACCTTGCCGGCTGCGGTCCACTCGCTCTTGGCCCAGTCGCCCATGATCTGCATGCCGGCCTTGCCATCGATCACCAGGCCGGTGGCGCTGTTCCAGTCGCGCCCGGCGGCGTCGGCGTCGATGTAGCCACGCAGTTTCTGCAGGGCAGCGAACACTTCGACCATCTTGTCGCCGGTCAGGGTGTCGCGATCCAGCTCGACGAAGGCCTTGCGAAAGCCTTCGGGGCCGAGAATGCTGAAGGCCAGGTCCTCGAACACCGTACCGTCCTGCCAGGGCTGGCCGCCATGGGCGATGGCGATGAAGCCGGCCGCCTTGAGCTTGTCGGCGGCGGCGAAGAACTCGTCGAGGGTGGTCGGCGGCGTGGCACCCGCCTTTTCGAACACCTGCGGGTTGATCCACAACCAGTTGACCCGGTGCACGTTGACCGGCACCGCCACGTAGTCGCCCTGGTACTTCATCACCTCGATCACCTGCGGTGGCAGCAGCTCGTCCCACCTCTGCTCGGCAGCCACATCGTTGAGGTCGGCGAGCAGGCCCAGCTCACCCCATTCCTGGATATCCGGACCCTTGATCTGCGCCGCGGCGGGCGGGTTGCCGGACACCGCGCGCGTCTTCAGCACGGTCATGGCCGCTTCGCCACCGCCGCCGGCAACAGCGAAATCCTTCCATTTGTGGCCCTGGGCTTCGACCAGTTTCTGCAGGGTATCGGCGGCGCGCTTTTCGCCACCGGAGGTCCACCAGTGCAGCACTTCGACTTCACCGGCAGTGGCGGACAGGGGCAGTAGAACCGCGAGGGAGATGGCACAGGACAGGCGAGAGATCGCTTTCATGGGATAGGACACCTTGTTGTTGTTATTCGCGAGCAAGTCGTGGTGCTTGCATTGCGAACGAGTCTACCCAGCCCCCAGAGCCCTGGGGGTAACAAAGGGTATTGGATAGTCACCAGGTCGTTACAAAGCGACGCGAGCCGGTGACATGCAGCGCAGCGGCGCGCGTGCTGCAGTTGTGCGGCGCGGCTCACGGCTGCGCTCAACGGCTCTGGCGCGGCAGCCAGAGGGTGACGCGCAACCCGCCATCACGCAGGTTGCGCAGGCTCAGTTCGCCGCCGTGGCTGTGCGCCAGGTTGCGCGCAATGCCGAGCCCCATGCCGTAGCCCTGCTGCTGACTGGCCAGGCGGAAATGCGGTTCGAACACTTGCTCGAGCTTCTGCTCGGGCACGCCCGGTCCCTCGTCATCGACATGCAGGACGAACGCCTCGGCGTCATCCTCGATGTGCAGGTGCGCGCGCTCGCCGTACTTCAGCGCGTTGTCCAGCAGGTTGCCAATGCAGCGGCGCAGGGCCAGCGGCTTGCCGGGATACAGATCACGCGCGGCGCCGTCGAGGGTGACGCGGCCCGAGCCGAGGTAGGGTTCGGTCAGCCCATGCAGCAGGTGATTGAGGTCGACCGGCTCGATGTTCTCGTGGATGTCGGTGTCCTTCACGCATTGCAGCGCGCCCTTGACCAGCAGCTCCAGATCGTCCAGATCGCGGCCGAACTTGCTCTGCAGGCTTTCGTCGTCGAGCAGTTCGACGCGTAGGCGCAGGCGCGTGATGGGCGTGCGCAGGTCATGGGAAATGGCGCTGAACAACTGGCTGCGTTCGGTCAGGTAGCGGCTGATGCGCTCGCGCATGGCGTTGAAGGCGCGGGCCACCTCGACCACCTCGCGGCCGCCGCCTTCGGCCACCGGCTCCACTTGTGCGCCCAGCGACAGGTGCCGCGCGGTACGTGCCAGGCGCTTGAGCGGACGGCTCTGCAGGTGCACCAGCAAACCGATGAACAACAGCAGAAAGGCCGTGGTCAGGAGGATGAACCACAGCTGCTGGGCGGGCAGAATGGGCTCCTCCAGGCTGGTGTAGGGCTCGGGCAGCAACGAGGCTATGTACAGCCACTCCCCCGGCGCCAGCTGGATCTGTGTCACCAATACCGGCGGGTTGATTGGCTCCAGGGTCAGCGCATAGTGCGCCCAGGAACGTGGCAGTTCGTCGAGCTTCAGGCCGCCGTTGAAGATGCGCAGATCATCCGGGCTGACGAAGGTCACCGAAATGTCGGCGGCATTGCCCAGCGCCTGACGCAGCACTTCGGTCACCGATTCAGTCACCGCCTGCTTGCGCGGTGTGGCCGGCAGCACCTTCATCTGCAGCGGCCGGTCGTTGAGGCTGACCACGAAACGCGTACCGCCCATGCTGCGCAACTGGTCGAGCACCAGCGGCCGATAATTCACCGGCAGCGAACGGAAGTAACGCACGCTGGCCGACATCGAATGCGCCAGGCTGCGCGCGGTGGTCACCAGGCCTTCGAGCTGGGTGGCGCGCAGTTGCGACAGCCAGATGGCGCTGGACAGCGTTTGCGCCGCGAGAATCGCCAGCAGGGTGAGCAACAGCATGCGCCCGAGCAGCGAGCGCGGCAGCCAGCCCCGCGGATTAACGCCCATCGCCGGCCTGCAGGCTGACCGTGGTCGCCAGTTGGTAGCCGCTGCCACGCACGGTGCGGATCAGCCGTGGCGGCTTGTCGGTATCACGCAGGCGCTGGCGCAGACGGCTAACGGCCATGTCGACGATGCGTTCCAGCGGCATCACCTCGCGGCCACGGGTGGCGTTGCCGATGGTGTCGCGGTCGAGAATCTGCTGCGGGTGATCGAGAAACAGCTTGAGCAGGGCGAAGTCGGCACCGGACAGCATCACCTCCTCGCCGTCGCGATGGAGCAGACGGTGGCTGACCATGTCCAGACGCCAATCATCGAAGACCAGCACCTCGCCGCTGCGCTCCTGAGTGAATTGCGCGCGGCGCAGCAAGGCCTTGATTCGCGCGAGCAATTCGCGCGGGCTGAACGGCTTGCCGAGGTAGTCATCGGCGCCCAGCTCCAGACCGATCACCCGGTCGGCTTCGTCGGAGCTGGCGGTGAGCATGATCACCGGCACCTGGGCGAAGCGCTGGTGTTCACGCACCCAGCGGCACAGGCTGAAGCCGTCCTCGTCGGGCAGCATCACATCGAGGATGACCAGATCTGCCGACGCCGCACACAGGCTCTGGCGAAAGGCGCCGCCGTCGGCCACGGCACGTACCTGAAAGCCGACGCGGCTCAGGTAGGTCTCGAGCAGTTCACGTATTTCCTGGTCGTCATCGACCAGCAGAATCGATTTGCCGGGCTGGCTCATGGTCCGCCGTCCTTGTTGTGTTCACGCCGCAATGCAGGCCTGGTCGGTGCAGGTTCTAACCGGCCTCGGCCCTCTGTTGCAAGGCCACGCCGGCGCCGGTAAGGCCTGGATACTCGGCCGTCACCAGCCACACTGGAATGCCGTGAAGGTAATGGCTCATACAGCCCTTGTCGCTGAAGCTCTTGGCAAAACCACTGGCGAGAAAACGCTCGACAAAACGCGGCACCACACCGCCAACGATATACACCCCACCGCGTGCGCCCAGGGTCAGCACATTGTTGCCGGCAACGCGCCCGAGCCAGACGCTGAACTGCTCCAGCACCTCGGCAGCCACCGGCTCGCCGGCCAGGCCGGCAGCACTGACCGCAGCCGGCGTACCGTGCTGCGGCGGCTGTCCATCCAGCTCGCAGATGGCGCGGTATAGCGCCAGCAGGCCATTGCCGCTGAGCACGTCCTCGGCGCGTACATGGCCCAGTTGCCGATAAAGAATCTGCCAAAGCTCGGCCTCACGCAGGCTGCCGATGGGTAGATCGACATGACCACCCTCCCCCGGCAGCACCAGCCAGCGGCCATCAGCCTGCTCCAGCAGCGTACCGACGCCCAGGCCGGTGCCGGCGCCTATTACCAGTACCGGGCGATCTGCCTGCGGCTCACCTGGGCACACCTGCACGCGCTCATGCTTGGCCAGACGCGTCATACCCAGGGCCATCGCGGAGAAGTCGTTGATCATCAGCAGCTCGTCGACCTGCAACGCCTGGCAGAAGGCTGTGCGATCGATGCGCCAATGGTTGTTGGTAAAACGGAACAGGTCACCGCTGACCGGCCCAGCGCAGGCCAGGCACACCGAGCCTATCGCCCCCAACGGCAGGCCCTGGGCCTGCAGATAGGCCATGAAGGCCTGCTCCGGCCCGTCGAAATCGGCGGTCGGCAGAACCTGCACCGCCTCCAGTTGCTCGTCACGCCACAGGGCAAAGCGTGCGTTGGTACCACCGATATCGCCGACCAGAGCCAGTTTCACGAGAACGTCTCCTGAGCGAAGGCCGTTCGCTGATCGGCAACTGCAGAAAATTGAGGATGCATGGCATCGACTCCAAATCCGGATAATTTTTGTAGTTCAGACAACGCGCACCACAGTAAACCCGAAAATTACGCCTATCAAGCCAGATAAAGTTGTAATAACAACAATATTTTGTACCCCACTGCAGCCATCATCCAGCCCCTCGCATCCAGCTCCAAGCATGACCCCGGACAATATCTGCGTCTTTGCTGCGACCTAGACTGGCATTTTTCATCGGCGCATGGCGGGTTGCACCCGCCCTACTGGCCATCCGCTTGGAGAGCTGCAGCATGTCACCCGATATCGTCATCGTTGGCGCCGGCCCGGCCGGTCTTTGCCTGGCCCGCGCCCTGTCCGGGCAGGGTCTGTCCATCATCGTGCTGGAACGCCAGGCCGAGCAGGCGTTGGCCGAACCTGCTTTCGACGGCCGCGAAATCGCCCTTACCCATGGTTCGCAGGCACTGCTCGACCGCCTGGGCCTATGGGCGCGCCTGCCCAGCGAAGACATTGCCGTACTACGCGATGCCCAGGTGTTCAACGGGCCCTCGCTGTTCGCCCTGAAGATACGCGCCGAACAGGTCGGCGCCGAGCGACTCGGCCATCTGGTGGCCAACCAGGCCATTCGCCGTGCCGCCTATCAGGCCGTGAGCGAATGCGCCGATGTGCAGTTGCGCTGTGAAACCAGCATACGCGCCATCGAGCAAAGCCAGAGCGAGGTGAAGCTGGTGCTGCGGGACGGCCAGGTGTTGCAACCACGCCTGCTGGTCGCCGCCGACAGCCGTTTCTCGGAGACGCGCCGCCAGTTGGCTATCGGCGCGCAACTCAAGGACTTCGGCAAGACCATGCTGGTGTGCCGCATGCAGCACGAGCAGGATCACCAGCAAATAGCCTGGGAATGGTTCGGCTATGGCCAGACCCTGGCCCTGCTGCCGCTCAACGGCCGACAGTCGTCGATGGTGCTGACCCTGCCACCGCGCGAAATAGAACGCCTGCAGAAACTGGACGAGGCGATCTTCACCCGGGAGATGGAAAAGCGCTTCGACCGCCGCCTGGGCGCCATGCAACTGGTCAGCAGCCGCCACGTCTACCCGTTGGTGGGCGCCTACGCACGACGCATGGTCGGCAACCGCTGCGCCCTGCTCGGCGATGCCGCCGTGGGCATGCACCCGGTCACCGCGCATGGCTTCAACTTCGGCCTGATTGGCGTGCAACTGCTCAGCGACGCCCTGCTGGCCGCCCATGGCAAACACCAGGACATCGGTTCAACATCAGCGCTGGCCCGCTACGAACGCCAGCTGCGACTGGCCACCTGGCCGTTGTACCAGGCCACCAACCTGCTGGTGGAGCTGTACACCAACGATCGCCTGCCCGCCCGTCTGCTGCGCGGCGCCGGCCTGCGTGTGGCGCAGGGTCTGCTGCCACTGAAAAAGGGCATCGCCCGTCATCTGACTGCTCGCGCCTGATGACTCACACCCACTGATCATTACGCTTGCGCTTGACCCGCAGCATGGTCGGCAGAATCAGCCCGAGCAACAACCCGGCACCGGCGATGCTGCCGCCATAGGCCATGTAGCGCATCAGCACCTGTTGCTGTTCTTCACCCAGTTGCGCCTGGGCATCGCGTAGCTGCGAGCGGGTCGTGGTCAGTTCGGCATCCAGCGCGCCACGCGCGGCCTGCAGTTCATCGATAAGCTTCTTGCGGGTGTCGAGGGTTTCCTGCATGCCTTGCACACGCGCCTTCCAGGCATCGTCGATGCCTTTGAGTTCAGCCGTGAGGTCGGCGACTTTCTGCTCCAGTTGCGGTAGTCGCTCGGCCTGACCGGGTACCGATTGCAGGTCGCGACTGGGAATCCATACCGTACTGCCGCTGGCGCTGCGCACCTGGCTGTAGTCGCCCTGTGTACGCAACAGCTCGACTTTTTCCCCGGACACCAGGGTGCCGACAATCCGGTAGCCATCGGTAGGGCCGCTGCGCACGTAGGTATTGAGGCTGTCGCTGACCCAGCGCTGGTTACTGGCGGCCTCTTCCGCCAGTGACGACTGCACGCCGCCAAGCAGGCCACCGAGCAGCAGGCAGGCACCGAGAATGCGGGGTTGGAGTGGAGCATGACGAGATAAAAACATGGGGCGATCTTCACATGGCAGTCAGACGAACCCGGCGAACGGGATGAACGATGCCGGCCACACGCACGAGCACATGCTCAAGCACGATCCAGGCAGAATCCGCGACGTAGACGCCACACTAACGGCCAATAGCCATCAATTCCTGCCGGTACGAGCCGACAGCAGACAGACATTGGCCACTTGCTTAGAGTTCACTTGCAGCAGGAGATGGTAGATGGACGGAGCGTGGGTTCAGCCGTTGTGGCGCTGCACGAAGGAGCAGAAGTCCGCCAACGGCATCGGCCGGCTAAGCAGGTAGCCCTGGAACTGGCTGCAGCCGTTATCAGCCAGAAACCGCCGCTGCGCCTCGGTTTCCACGCCCTCGGCGATCACCGTCATGCCCATGCTCTGCCCCAGGGCAATCACCGTACGCACGATGGTTTCGCTGTTGGCATCGGTGAGCACGTCGCAGATGAACGACCGGTCTATTTTCAGTTTGCTCAGCGGCAAACGCTTGAGGTGGCTGAGGGAAGAAAAACCGGTACCAAAGTCATCCAGCGAGAAGCGCACGCCATGCTCGACCAGCGCCACCATCTTGCGCGTCAGGTCCTCCATGTCGCGGACGATCAGCGTCTCGGTCAGCTCCAGCTCCAGGCGCTGGGCATCGATACCGTGACGCTCGATCAGGCCGAGGATTTCGGCGACGAAACTGCCCTGTGAAAACTGCCGCTGACTGATATTCACCGCCAGCCCCACATCGCCAAAGAGCGGGTCATCCTTCCATTGCCGCAAGCGCGCGGCGGTCTGCTCCAGCACCCACTGGCCAATGGGGATGATCAACCCGGTGTTCTCGGCGTGGTCGATGAACTCGCCTGGCGCCAGCAGCCCGCGCTGCGGGTGCTGCCAGCGAATCAGTACCTCGGCTCCCGCCACCCGCCCTGCATCGTTGAGTTGCGGCTGGTAGTGCAGCACGAACTGTCCCTCGCGGATGGCCGCGCGCAGGTCGCGATCCAGTTCGGAGCGCTCGGCGGTATCGGTCTGCAGAATGTGCAGGAGCAGGAAGAACAGCACCATGGCCACGCCGGCCTGCAGCCAGGAGCCCACACGCCGCACATCGTCGGGCAGTGCGTAGAGATCGGTGGGTCGCCAGTTCGACGCCGCCAGGGCGACGAACAGCAGCAAACAGAACAGCGAGACGCCATAACGCAGCCACAGTGGATCGTCACGAAAGGCCATCAGGGCACCGACAGCCATCGGCAGCAGATACAGATGCGTGGCACGCGGCGCCATGCGCGTCGACGGATCGAGCAGCAGGGTCGAGGCGACGACAACGACGATCAGCGCGCTGAACAGGATCAGGTTGGCACTGCGTGCCCTGTCGCGCAGGGTCAGCGCGAAAACCGCCACACCACTGCAGACGATAGCCACATCCATGATGACGATGGCCCAGTAGCCGCGAGAGGAAAAGAACAGCCCCCAGAGCAGGCCCATCACGATCATCACCACGCTCGACAGCATGCGCATCCGGCGCTCGCGGCGCTGACCGACCAGAGCCAGGTCTGCACCATGCCAGAGTTGGCGAACGCGCCTGCCGAAGCTGGAGAGTGATGGCATGATGAAGTCCTGATCCGATCACTTCATTCTTGAAGCTGCCTGGCCGAATGCAAGTTTCCGGCGCAGCTTTTAATGCTGCCTGCACGCTGTGCCTGCAAATAGCCCGACAATAAATCAATCGCCGCCCCCCTGGCTTGGCCGCCTGAACCTTCAGAACCATGGCTTGGCCTATGACACCGACACCCACTGCTAGCACAAGGGGCGCAATCGGGCGCTTTTGCTTGTGAACCAGCAAAACCTGTACAGCTTGCACAAGCTCAGGCGTGACGCAGCAGTCATTGCACGAACGTGCTCGAAAGGGCTTGCAAAGCGGGCAAAACAGCTATACAAAAAATGTACACGACAAATCCTTGTACAGCTTTAGGTAAATCGCTATGCCGTCCTACCTTGCTCCGCTGCGTGACATGCGCTTCGTGTTCGAAGAACTGCTCGACGCCTACACCCTGCTGCAAAATTTGCCCGAACACCGCGAGTTTAGTGCCGACCTCAGTGGTGCGATCCTCGGAGAGGCCGCCAAGCTGGCCGAGAACGTACTGGCCCCGCTCAATGGCCCTGGCGACAAGCAAGGCTGCCAGTACGACCCACAGAGCCGCAGCGTGCGTACCCCGGACGGCTTCAAGGCCGCGTATCAGCAGTTCGCCGAAGGGGGCTGGACGGCCCTGGCATGCACACCCGAGTTTGGCGGCCAAGGCCTGCCACACGTACTGAACATGCTGGTCGAGGAAATGACCTGCTCGGCCAATCTGTCACTGGGCATGTACCCCGGCCTGACCCATGGCGCCATCAACGCCCTGACCAGCCATGGCACCCCCGAGCAGCAGGCGCAATATTTGCCGCGTCTGATCAGCGGTGAGTGGACCGGGACCATGTGCCTGACCGAACCGCAGTGCGGCACCGACCTCGGCCTGATCCGCACCCGCGCCGTGCCGCAGGCCGATGGCAGTTACGCCATTACCGGCACCAAGATCTGGATCACCGGTGGCGAGCACGATCTGGTCGACAATATCGTCCATCTGGTGCTGGCCAAGCTGCCGGACGCACCGGATAGCGTCAAAGGCATCTCCCTGTTCCTGGTGCCCAAGGTGCTGGAAGATGGCAGCCGTAACCCGGCCTTCTGCGGTGGCCTGGAGCACAAGATGGGCATCAAGGGTTCGGCCACCTGCGTGATGAACTTCGAGGGCGCCAAGGGCTGGCTGATCGGTGAACCGAACAAGGGGTTGAGCTGCATGTTCACCATGATGAACTCGGCACGCCTGATGGTCGGCATGCAAGGCCTGGGTGTGGCCGAAAGCGCCTACCAGATCGCCCTGGGCTTCGCTCGCGAGCGCCTGCAGAGTCGCTCCATCTCAGGCCCGAAGGCGGCCGACAAGCCGGCTGATCCGATCATGGTGCACCCGGACGTACGCCGCATGCTGCTGCGGCAGAAGGTGATGATCGAAGGCTGCCGCGCCCTGGCCTACTACGCCGGTCTGCAACAGGACATCGCTCACGGCGCCGAGGATGCTGAAACCCGCAGCCGCGCCGACGATCTGGTGCAACTGCTGACACCGGTGGTCAAGGCCTTCCTCACCGATGAAGGCTTCACCTGCGCCAACGAAGGTCTACAGGTACTGGGCGGCTCGGGCTTCACCGAGGACTGGGGCATCGAGCAACTGGTACGCGACAGCCGCATCACGCGCATCTACGAAGGCACCAATGGCATACAGGCGCTGGACCTGGTGGGGCGCAAGCTGGCGATGGGCGGTGGTCGCGCCGTGCGCGCCTATTTCGCCCTGGTCGAAGACTGGCTCAAGGACAACCCGGCGGCGCCGCATGCAGCGGCCGTCACCCGGGCTTTCAAGCAACTGCAACAAGCCACCCTCTGGCTGGCCAGCGAGGGCAGCAAGGACCCGGAGCAGGCGGCTGCAGCGGCAACGCCCTATCTGCGTCTGTTCGGTCTGACCAGCCTAGCCTGGTTGTGGTCGCAACAATCCCAGCTGGCCCAGCGCCAACTCGATGCCGGCAGTTCGGAAACTCATTTCTATGCGGCCAAGATCAAGTCCGCCGATTTCTTCATGGCCCGCATCCTGCCAGAAACCGACGCCCTGCTCAGCGAGATCAAGGCAGGCAAGGCGACACTGATGGCCATCACTGATGAGGAGTTCGCTGCCTGATCGCAGGCGGCGCTGACAAGCTGCGCAATCCGACAACCTACCTCTCCCCTTTTTGGTTGTCGGATTTTTTTATTGGCTACCCGCGGCCACTCGATGGCCGCGGTCAACTTCAACTGCTGAGGGATGACTCATGGCAGCCCTGACATCACGCCTCTGTTCGACCCTGCTGTTGACGCTGGCACTTGCCAGTGCCTCGGTGCAGGCCAACAACCAGAGCGGCTGGCGTGAACAACTACCGCAGGCCAGTCTGGTGGGTAGCGGCGACTTCAGCTGGTTCGGCTTCTCGGTCTACAACGCCAAGTTGTGGAGCCCAGTGCAGCGCGTGGATTTCTCTCAGCCCTTCGCCCTGGAACTGACCTACCGGCGCAGCATCAGCCGGGAAACCCTGGTCGATACCAGCCTCGACGAAATTCGCCGGATCAACGGCGAGCCCCTCGACAGCGAACAGCAAAGTGCCTGGACGAAACAGATGAGCCAGGCTTTCGTCGACGTGAAGGATGGTAGGCGAATAACCGGCGTATTCCTGCCCGGCGAGGGCTGCCGTTTCTATGTCGATGGCAAGCTGCAGCACGTCATCGATGATCAAGAGTTCGCCCGTGCCTTCTTCTCCATCTGGCTCGATCCGCAGACTCGCAGCCCGAAGCTGCGTGCCGCTCTGCTTGGCCTTAACCCGTGAGGTACTACATGAAAGCCCTATTGATCGTGCTGAGCACTCTGCTGCTGATCAGCTGCGGCCAGGTCCCGGTCGAGCGTTACGCCAACGAGAAACCCGTGCTGGATCTGCCCACCTACTTCTCCGGGCCGGTGCAGGCCTGGGGCATGTTCCAGGATCGCTCCGGTGAGGTGATCAAGCGCTTCCACGTCGATATCCAGAGCCGCCGCGAGGGCGATAAGCTGATCCTCGACGAGCGCTTTCTGTACAGCGACGGCACCCGTCAGCGCCGGGTCTGGACCCTGACCCCGGACGGCGAAGGACGCTGGATCGGCACCGCTGACGATGTGATCGGCGAAGCCATCGGTGAAGTGGCCGGCAACGCCCTGCGCTGGCGTTATCACCTCAACCTGCCGGTGGACGATACAACCTATGTCGTTTACTTCGACGACTGGATGTACCTGATGGATGACGACACCCTGATCAACCGCTCAGCCATGAGCAAGTTCGGCATCGAGCTGGGCCAGGTCACGCTGTTCTTCCGCCGGGGCGCTGCCACACCATGACCCTGCACAGCCTGGGCAACGGCTACAAGGCGCTGGTGATTGGCGCCAGCGGCAGCATTGGCCAGGCCTTCTGCCGGTTACTGCGCGCCGCCCCAAACTGCGCCAGCGTGCGTGAGCTGAGCCGCAGCAGCTCACCGGCGCTCGATCTCGAAACCCCCACCAGCATCGCCGAAGCTGCAGCCGCACTGGCCGGCGAAGCACCGTATCAGTTGATCCTGCACACGGCCGGTCTGCTGCACCGCGACGGTATCGCACCAGAGAAAAGCCTGACTGCCATCGAGGCCGATGCGCTGCAGGCGGTATTTCAGGTCAACGCACTGGGACCGGCGCTGGTGCTGCGCCACTTTCTGCCTCTGCTGGACAATCAGGGTGCCATGGCCATGCTCTCGGCCAAGGTCGGCAGCATCGGCGACAACCGCCTCGGTGGTTGGTACGCCTACCGTGCATCCAAGGCAGCGCTGAACATGCTGATCAAGACCGCCGCCATCGAATTGGCACGCAGCAAGCCCAAAGCTCGACTGCTCAGCCTGCATCCCGGCACAGTGATTTCGTCCCTGTCACAGCCCTTTCGCGGCGCCGCAGCCGCACGACCGGCCGAACAGGCAGCAGCGGAATTGCTGCGGGTGATCGATAGCCTGGGGCCGGAACACAGTGGCAGCTTCCACGCCTACGACGGCCAACCACTGCCCTGGTAGCACCACCTACAAGCCACCGAACAGGTCGAAAGAATCCAGCAGGCGCCAGGCGATTTCCGGCTTTTTCTCCATGGCTCGTCGAATTGCCGCCGGAATGTTCTGCCGGGTCTTGCGGCACAACCCCGGATGCGCCTCGAAACGCATGTGAATACCGCGCATGCTGCGCACCTCGCCATGGGCCGGCTCGATGTGCAGGCGAATACCCAGGTTGTCGAACATGCGCTGTTGCATGCGCTCAAGGTCTTCCAAGCTCTGCAGGTTTTCCAGGCGTTCGAGCAGGCGCTGCTCCTCCTGCCGGGTCAACAGCAGCACGCGGGTATCGGCACCCGGCCTGTCCAGCAGCTCATCACGCTGGCAGTCGCAAGCGCCTGGCGGGCAAGGATTTCGGAGCAGCAGCGGCGAATTCATGGCCCTGATCATAGCCATAGCGAAACGCGCTGCCCATCCACGGCTATCGGCCGACTTGCCAGTAACGCAGAGTCCGTTAAGCTCACAGCATTTCCCCCGATGCAAGGATCACCATCATGCTGCGCCTCACTACTCTTGCCGCTGGCCTGCTGCTCTCGGCCAACGTCTTCGCGCTGTCCCTCTCCGATCTGAGCCAGCAGGACGCCAGCGGCGGCCTGAAAGACGCGCTGATCCAGGGCGCCCAGGTGGCCGTCAAGCAGTTAGGCACGCCCGGCGGCTTCAGCAACAACCCAGACGTGCGCATCGAGCTGCCCGGCAAACTCGGCAAAGCCGCCAAGACCATGAAGATGATGGGCATGGGTGCCCAGGTCGATCAGCTCGAAGCGAGCATGAACAAGGCTGCCGAAGCCGCCGTGCCGCAGGCTCAGGCTCTGTTGGTCGACGCGGTGAAGAAGATGACCGTGGCCGACGCCAAGTCGATTCTCAGCGGCCCGCAGGACTCGGCCACCCAGTACCTGAACAAGAGCAGCCGCGAGCAGATCCGCGCCAAGTTCCTGCCCATCGTCAAGCAGGCCACCGACCAGGTCGGCCTGGCCCAGCAATACAACGCCTTCGCCGGCCAAGCCGCCAGCTTCGGCGTGGGCGATGCCAAGAACAGCACGGTAGAAAGCTACGTGACCGAACAGGCGCTCGATGGCCTGTTCGAGATGATTGCCAAGCAGGAAGCCAGCATCCGCCAGAACCCGGCCGGTGCCGCTACCAGCCTGGCGAAGAAGGTGTTCGGCGCGCTCTGAGAAGAGCCCTTGACGCAGCCTGAGTAGGAGCCCCGCCTCGGGGCGAAGCCTTTGGCTTTGCGGTGATCTTTCGATTCGCCGCGAGGCGCGGCTCCTACGGGTGATGTGACCTGCGGGTTATCCGTTTTTGGCCATAGCACGCCGCCCTGATTCGCGGCAGGGCGCCGCTCACATTCGCTACGTCAGCGCTTAACTGTCCCCACCAGCGGTGCGTTTGCGCTTAGGGCAGACAAAGCTTGTCCAACGCGGGCCTGGCGAAGAGAAAGCCCTGCATGTAGCGGATACCAAGCTCGATCAGCGCATCACGCTCACCAACACTTTCGATGCCCTCGGCGATGATGCGAATGCCCAGGCGCTGCGCGACCAGCACGATACCGGCGACGATGGCCTGGCGCACCGGGTCCTGATCGATGCCGCGGGTCAGGGCCATGTCCAGCTTGAGCAGGTGCGGTTGGAATTCGGCCAGCAGATTGAGCCCGGAGTAGCCCGCGCCAAAATCGTCGATGGCGGTGGTGAAGCCCTGCTTGCCGTACTCGGCGAAGATCCGCTTGAGGTGCTCCGCATCATGGATCTGCTCGCCTTCGGTCACCTCGAACATCAGCCGCTCGCGCGGGAAATCAAAGCGCTGCGCCGCCTCCAGCGTGGCGCGAATGCAGGTCTCGGCGCGATACACCGCATTGGGCAGGAAGTTGATGCTGAGCAGACAATCCGGAATGTCGAGCAGCCCGAGCTTCGCAGCCTGCTCAATGGCCTTGACC
Source organism: Ectopseudomonas mendocina (assembly GCF_007049795.1). GTDB lineage: Bacteria > Pseudomonadota > Gammaproteobacteria > Pseudomonadales > Pseudomonadaceae > Aquipseudomonas > Aquipseudomonas mendocina_D. Next base: position 3,143 of record NZ_SCFY01000035.1, on the reverse strand, counting down.
CGGCAGGCCTGATCGAAACGGTAGCGGTTGCCATCGTTGACCCGTCCGAGAATCTCCCCCGCCGACTCGCCGTTGACACCACGCACCAGCGCCTCGTAGGCGAAGGGTCGCTGCTCCTCGACATCCAGAATCAGCTGAAAGGCCATGGTGAAGTCGAACCCCAGTGCCTCGGGGTTGCGACACTCGGCGCAGCCCACAGCCCGAAATGGCTGAGGAAAGATGCTCTGGCTGACAATACCCATAGGCGCTTCCTTATAGAACAAGACGTGGAGACTCCGTCATTGTCATCCTAGTCAAAAACGAAAGGAAGCCACCTGTTTTTCCAGCGACAACGCCAGTTGCTGCAAGCCTTGTGCGGTACGCGATGTATCGGCCACCGCCTCACTGTTCTCCATCGACATCTGTGCGATGCGCTCGACATTGCGCGCCACGTCCTGATTGGCGACCGTCTGCTCACGCAGCGCCAGGGAGATCTGATCCAGCACACCGACCACGCTGGTGGCTGCGTGGGACTGCTCCTGAGTGGACACCGACAGCTGGCTGGCGGCGCTGGAGATGTTCTGCGCTGCGCCGACCAGTTGTTCGGCGCCGCCGGCTCCGGCAGAAGCCGACGGCGAAGGAGGGCATAACCCAAAACGAAAGCCCCGCCGGGCTTGTGGCCGGGCGGGGCTTTCGGTTGCCGTTACCGATCAGGCGCAGGCGGCTTGCATCTGGCGATGCGTGTCGATGAGGTGCTGCACCACGCCAGGATCGGCCAGCGTGGAGATGTCGCCGAGGGAGTCGTATTCGGCGGTAGCGATCTTGCGCAGGATGCGGCGCATGATTTTGCCCGAGCGAGTCTTCGGCAGGCCAGGCGCCCACTGAATGACGTCCGGCGTGGCAATCGGACCAATCTCCTTACGCACCCAGTTCTTCAGCTCCTGACGCAACTGCTCGGAAGACTCCTCGCCAGCGTTCAGGGTGACGTAGACGTAGATGCCCTGACCCTTGATGTCGTGCGGTACGCCAACCACCGCGGCCTCGGCTACTTTCGGGTGGGCGACCATGGCGCTTTCCACTTCGGCGGTGCCCATGCGGTGGCCGGAGACGTTGAGCACGTCATCGACGCGACCGGTGATCCACCAGTAGCCATCTTCGTCGCGGCGCGCACCGTCACCGGTGAAGTACATACCGCGGAAGGTCTTGAAGTAGGTGTCGACGAAGCGGTCGTGGTCGCCGTACAGGGTACGTGCCTGACCCGGCCAGGAATCGATAATCACCAGGTTGCCCTCGGCAGGGCCTTCGATGATGTTACCCAGGTTGTCCACCAGCGCCGGCTGCACGCCGAAGAACGGCCGTGCGGCGGAGCCCGGCTTCAGGCCGTGAGCGCCTGGTAGCGGGGTCATCAGGCAGGCACCGGTTTCGGTCTGCCACCAGGTATCGACGATCGGGCAGCGGCTCTGGCCAACGTTCTCGTAGTACCACTGCCAGGCTTCCGGGTTGATCGGCTCACCCACAGACCCCAACAGACGCAGGCTGGAACCATCGGCACCTTCGACTGCGGCCTTGCCCTCAGCCATCATGGCGCGGATCGCGGTCGGCGCGGTATAGAGGATGTTGACTTTGTGCTTGTCGACGATCTGCGCCACGCGACGCACGTCCGGATAGTTCGGCACGCCCTCGAACATCAGGGTAGTGGCGCCGTTGGACAGCGGCCCGTAGACGAGGTAGGTGTGGCCGGTGACCCAGCCGATGTCGGCGGTGCACCAGAAGACCTCGCCCGGACGGTAGTCGAACACGCGTTCATGGGTCAGCGAAGCGTAGGTCAGGTAACCGCCGGTGGTGTGCAGCACGCCCTTGGGCTTGCCGGTGGAGCCGGAGGTGTAGAGGATGAACAGGGCTTCTTCAGCACCCATTTCCTTCGGCGCGCAGACGCTGCCAGCGACCTTCATCAGGTCTTCGTACCAGATGTCGCGATGCTGGTTCCACTTGATGTCGGAGCCGGTGCGTTTGACCACGATGATCTTCTGCACGCTGGCGGTTTCCGGGTTGGTCAGCGCATCGTCGACGTTGGCTTTCAGCGGCACCTTGCGGCCACCACGCAGGCCCTCGTCGGCGGTGATCACCACCTTGGACTCGCAGTCGATGATGCGGCCAGCCAGCGCTTCCGGGGAGAAGCCGCCAAAGACCACGGAATGGATGGCGCCGATGCGCGCGCAGGCGAGCATCGCCACCACGGCTTCGGGAATCATCGGCATGTAGATGGTGACGACGTCACCACGGTGCACGTCCTGGCCACGCAGGGCGTTGGCGAACTTGCTCACCTCTTCGTGCAGTTGGCGATAGGTGATCTCGCGGTGCTCGGAAGGATCGTCGCCTTCCCAGATGATCGCGACCTGGTCACCACGCTCTTCCAGATGACGGTCGAGGCAGTTGTAGGAAACGTTCAGGGTGCCATCGGCGTACCACTTGATATCGACGTGATGGTCATCGAAGGTGGTTTGCTTGACCTTGGTGTAGGGCTTGATCCAGTCGATCCGCTTGCCCTGCTCGCGCCAGAAACCCTCGGGGTTGACCACGGACTGTTGGTACATGGCCTTGTACGTGGCCTCGTCAGTGAGGGTCCGCGCGGCCACTTCGGGACGCACAGGGTAAAGAGACGCAGCACTCATGGAATCACCTCGACGGGGAGTTGTTTTTGTATGGTGCCTTTTGTATCTCCCGACCCTTCGTGAGGCCATTCGACCATGGTCTTACCGCTCTAAGACCATCGTCTTGAAGCCCTGCCTGGCATATGGCGAGCCAATTCGACAGCGTCATGGATATGTCGCGACGAAGCAAAAAAACCCGGCACAAGGCCGGGCACAGAGGTAGACACAATTGCTCAGCTCATCCCCAGCCAGTTCGGCAACGCCATGGATACCGCTGGGATGTAGGTGATGATCATCAGGAAGCTCAGCAGCAGCATCAGCCACGGCATCGCCGCGCGGATCACTGCCGTCAGCGGCATCCCCGTTACCGCCGAGGTGACGAACAGGTTCAGCCCTACCGGCGGCGTGATCAAGCTGATCTCCATGTTCACCACCATGATGATCCCCAGGTGGATCGGGTCGATGCCCAGCTGCATGGCGATCGGGAACAGGATCGGTGCGAGGATCAGGATG
>NZ_SCFY01000034.1 GCF_007049795.1 Ectopseudomonas mendocina | reverse complement strand
CCAGCGGCGACATAGCACGCTGGGGCACATCAGCCCGCAAGCCTACGAGGCCCGGATGAGTGCTTGAAACTGTGTCCACGGTTGCTGGGCAAGATCAGTCATTCATCGCGCATTCGGCATTCAAAAAAAAAAGAGGCTGAGCTTTGTGATGTCGCTGCTCGGATTTCACACCAGCTAAAGGCTTGCGAGTGGAGATTAAGGCAGTTATCCGAAAGCTACAATGACCTGCTGAATAGTCGGATAAAGGATGGGCGATTTAAGGACGGGGAGAGATTTGCTAATGGGTATACAGCGCTATCTTATCTGTCTGTTCAATCGTATCTGGTAGATGTATGTATCCTTAGGGACTACCTTTCTGAGTTTTATTGGTTGATGACCTATAAGGGGAAAGATGGGGGTGGTAGTAAAAGAACTACTTTAGGCGGTCTGTGCAAGATCTGGAAAAAAGATAGTCCTAGCGATAAAGCCGGCTTAGAGCTTAAGGCAAGTGCGACAGAAGGTGGCTGGCTTTATGAGTTAGGGGCTTACAGAGATCTTGTGGTTCACTCGGCCCCATTGGCAAAGGCAGATCGTACGTTATACGCAGTATGTCAATCACTCGAAATGACACAGGGCCAAAGATTGCCTGCGATAAAGCTACCTTTACCTAATGATCCATCAGGAATTGCAGGGGGGCGTAGTTCTGGAAGTTATTTTGAAGACCCTGAGCTTAATTTTGCACGATTTTCTAATGCTTTGGAGAATTATGAAAGTGCAAAGGATGCTTTGGAATATGCGCACTTGACTATGCAGTTAATGGGGGCGCTTGCGAACTCTATGTCTAAGCTTTCTCCGGTTAGTCCAGAGATTCCAGTGATAACAAGGGATGATATTATTGGAGATGTAAAGTTTTTTTAGTGTTGGGCTGTCGCGGAAATGATCAGCGAGAGACTTGGCGCAAGTGTCGAAAAACTGTCGAAATCATAGAGCCGAATAGCGACGAATCGAGCCGGCGAGGGAAGCGGAAAGCCCGTAACGAGCGGGTTTGGCACGAATTGGTACGCTACCAAAACGGGTTCTAACCCCTTCACCTACACAAAGCCTCTGCAGGGAAACCTACAGGGGCTTTTGCTTTTCTAGTCAGCGCATCTTTACGCAGCATCCTGACAGGGTGCGAATGAACCTCGCCTCATATCAGCGTTTCCAGCCGCTGCCTGTCATCATTCCTTCGTCGCTCCGTCATATCGCTGCCACCGCGATTGGTTGCAATCGCAGCATCGGCCAGGAGGATGCTGCGATGCAGATATGCGTGATTGGAGCAGGACACGTAGGTTTGGTGACGGCGACCTGTTTTGCCGAGATGGGCAATCAGGTGGTCTGCGTCGAGCGAGATCCGCAGCGCGTCGCAATGCTTTCGCGAGGTGAGGTGCCGATCTATGAGCCTGGCCTGGAGGCGATGCTCAAGGCGCAGTTGGCCGGTGGGCAGCTCAGCTTCACTTCGCAGCTTAAGGCCGGCACCCGCCGCGCCGAGGTGATTTTCATTGCGGTGGGTACGCCCAGTGGCGAGGACGGTTCGGCCGATCTGAGCCATGTACTGGCGGTTGCCGACGAGCTGGGTGAACGGCTCGATCATGCGTGCCTGGTCGTGGACAAATCCACGGTGCGGTGGGCACCGCTGAGCGTGTGGCGCAGCGCATCAACGCTGGTCTGGCGCGTCGGGAGCAACGGGCGCGGGTGACCGTGGCGAGCAATCCGGAGTTTCTCAAGGAAGGTTCAGCTGTCGAGGATTTCATGCGCCCCGACCGGGTGATTGTCGGCTGCGACGATGAGCGTGGGCGTTAGCTGTTGCGCCGGCTGTATGCGCCATTTCTGCGTAATCACGACCGCCTGTTGTGCATGGGCGTGCGCGCCGCCGAGTTCAGCAAGTACGCGGCCAATGCCTTTCTGGCGACCAAGATTTCCTTTATCAACGAGATGGCGGGCATCTGCGCGCGCCTTGGTGTGGATATCGAGGAGGTACGCCGCGGCATCGGTAGCGACAGGCGCATCGGCACGCACTTCATCTATGCCGGCTGTGGCTACGGCGGCTCGTGCTTTCCCAAGGATGTGAAGGCGTTGATCCGCACGGCTGAGCACGAGGGCATTGAGCCGGGCATCCTGCGGGCGGTCGAGGCGCGCAATGCGCTGCAGAAAACGCTGCTGTTCCAGGCCCTGCGCGAGCATTTCAATGGCCACTTGCAGGGGCGGGTCGTCGCGCTCTGGGGGTTGGCATTCAAGCCCGGTACTGACGATCTACGCGAGGCGCCCAGTTTGGTGTTGCTCGATGCACTGCTAACGGCTGGTGCCAAGGTGCAGGCTTGCGACCCTGCTGCCACGGCAGCTGTGGCTGCGCGCTATGCGTCGGCCGTGGAGGCGGGGCAGTTAGTGCTCAGCGAATCCCCCTATGCCGTCGCCCAGGGGGCAGATGCGTTGGTACTGGTGACGGAGTGGAAGCAGATTCGTCAGCCGGATTTCCCGCGTGTTCGCGGGGCGATGCGCATGCCGGTGCTGTTCGATGGGCGCAATATCTATGACGCCGATCAGTTGGCGGAGCTGGGTTTTCTTTATCGTGGCATCGGTCGACCTGCAAGCGGCAGTTGTAAGGCTAGCGCGGCTTGATAGACTGAGCGCGCATTCCAACCGTCCCCATTAGGGAGTCCCATGATCAAAAAATGCCTGTTCCCCGCTGCCGGTTACGGCACGCGCTTCCTGCCTGCTACCAAGGCAATGCCCAAGGAAATGCTTCCGGTGGTGAACAAGCCACTGATTCAGTACGGCGTCGAAGAAGCGCTGGAGGCTGGTCTGAGCCAGATCTCCATCGTCACCGGTCGCGGCAAGCGCGCGCTGGAAGATCATTTCGACGTGAGCTACGAGCTCGAGCACCAGATCAAGGGCACCGACAAAGAGAAGTATCTGGTTGGCATCCGTCGTCTGATCGACGAGTGCAGCTTCTCCTACACCCGCCAGGTAGAAATGAAAGGCCTGGGCCACGCCATCCTCTGCGGTCAGCCGCTGATCGGTGACGAGCCGTTCGCCGTGGTTCTGGCCGACGACCTGTGCCTGAACCTGGAAGGCGACAGCGTACTGGCGCAGATGGTCAAACTGTACAACCAGTTCCGTTGCTCCATCGTCGCGATTCAGGAAGTGCCGAAGGACGAGACCTACAAGTACGGCGTGATCGATGGCGAGATGATTCGCGACGACATCTACCGCGTCAGCAACATGGTGGAGAAGCCCAAGCCTGAGGACGCGCCGTCGAACCTGGCGATCATCGGTCGCTACATCCTGACCCCGGACATCTTCGACCTGATCCGCAGCACGCCGCCGGGCAAGGGTGGTGAGATCCAGATCACCGACGCCCTGATGCGTCAGGCCCAGCAGGGTTGCGTGATGGCGTACAAGTTCAAGGGCCAGCGTTTCGATTGCGGCAGCGCCGAGGGTTACATCGACGCGACCAACTTCTGCTTCGAAAACCTGTACAAGACCGGCAAGGCGTTCTGATACGCCTTCAGGTAAACGAAACGCCACCCTCCGGTGGCGTTTTGCATTTCAGGGGATGGGCATTTCCTCGGAGCCAGGCCCGAGCGGCTGGCCGTAGCTGAATTCGACGTAATTGCCGGCCGGGTCGCGCAGGCCGCAGTAATAGCCAACCGGGTAGGGTTCGTCGCGTGGTGCCCAGATCAGGCAGCCGTCGTCTTCGGCCATGGCGGCGATGCGATCGACCTCTGCGCGGCTGCCCAGGGCAAAACCGAAGTGGCTGTAGTCATTGGCAGCCAGGTTGCGGTCTTGCCCGCCCGGCATGATCACGAAGATGAACTGGTGTTCCTTGCCCGGCTCGGCCATCCAGACGATGCGTGTGCCCTTGTCGGGGCGCTCGTGGATCACCTTCATGGCGCAGAAACGTTGATAGAAGGCGATGCAGGCGTCGAGATCGGGGACGTGCAGGGCCAGGTGAGTTAGGGTAGGGCGCATGTTCTCCACCTCCGGCGTTCAGCTTAGCGCGGGCCTTTACGGTATGCTCCTCGTCTGCCAAGGAGATACCCCATGAGTTACGACTTCGACCTGTTCGTGATCGGCGCCGGTTCCGGCGGCGTACGTGCGGCGCGCTTCGCCGCTGGTTATGGTGCCCGCGTCGCGGTCGCCGAGAGCCGCTATCTGGGCGGCACCTGCGTCAATGTCGGTTGCGTACCGAAAAAACTGCTGGTGTACGGCGCGCATTTCGCCGAGGACTTCGAGCAGGCCTCGGGTTTCGGCTGGTCGCTGGGCGAAGCGAATTTCGACTGGGCGACATTGATCGCCAACAAGAACCGCGAGATCGAACGCCTCAATGGCATCTACCGCAATCTGTTGACCAATAGTGGTGTGAGTCTGTTCGAAGGTCATGCGCGTATCGTCGATGCGCATACCGTCGAAGTGAACGGCCGGCGGCATAGTACTGAACGCATCCTGATCGCCACCGGCGGCTGGCCGCAGATTCCCGATATTCCCGGTCGCGAGCACGCTATCAGCTCCAACGAAGCCTTCTTCCTCAAACAACTGCCCAAGCGCGTACTGGTGGTCGGCGGCGGTTATATCGCCGTGGAGTTCGCCTCGATTTTCCATGGCCTGGGCGCGCAGACTTCGTTGCTGTATCGCGGCGAGCTGTTCCTGCGTGGCTTCGATGGTGCGGTACGTGAGCACCTGCGCGATGAACTGAGCAAGAAGGGCCTGGATTTGCAGTTCAACGCCGACATCGCCAGCATCGAACACAAGGCCGATGGCAGCCTGGCCGCGACGCTCAAGGATGGTCGCGTACTGGATGCCGACTGCGTGTTCTACGCCACCGGTCGCCGGCCGATGCTCGATAACCTCGGCCTGGAAAACGTCGAGGTCAAACTGGACAAGCGCGGCTACGTCGAGGTCGATGACCTGTTCCAGAGCTCCACGCCGTCGATTCTCGCCCTTGGCGATGTCATCGGCCGCGTGCAGCTGACCCCGGTCGCACTGGCCGAAGGCATGGCCGTGGCTCGCCGGCTGTTCAAGCCCGATGAGTACCGGCCGCTGGATTACAGCATGATTCCCACCGCCGTATTCAGCCTGCCGAACATCGGCACCGTTGGCCTTAGCGAGGAGCAGGCTATCGAGGACGGGCACAAGGTGAAGATCTTCGAGAGCCGCTTCCGCCCGATGAAGCTGACGCTGACCGAGAACCCCGAGCGCACGCTGATGAAGCTGGTGGTCGATGCCGACAGCGACCGCGTGCTCGGCTGCCATATGGTCGGCCCGGAGGCCGGCGAGATCGTTCAGGGCCTGGCTGTCGCGCTGAAAGCTGGTGCGACCAAACAGATCTTCGACGAGACCATCGGTGTGCACCCGAGCGCCGCCGAGGAGTTCGTCACCCTGCGTACGCCGGTCAGTCGCTGAGGACAGCATGGAAAAGCTTTTCTATGTCGCAGACCTGTTCGGCGTAGCGGTGTTTGCCATCACCGGTGCGCTGATGGCGGGGCGCAAGTCCATGGACCTGTTCGGCGTGCTGGTGATGGCCATCGTCACCGCACTGGGTGGCGGCACGTTGCGCGACCTGATTCTGGACAACCATCCGGTCAGCTGGATTCGCGACGACACCTACATCCTGGTCGCTTCCCTGGCGGCACTGGGCACCGTGGCCTGGGTACGCATGACCCGCCCGATTCACGAGAAGGGCCTGCTGATCGCCGATGCCTTTGGCCTGGCTGTGTTTACCGTGTACGGCACTGAACTGGCGCTGCAACACGGTACGCCGATCAGCACCGCGGTGATCATGGGGGTGATGACTGGTGTTGTCGGCGGGGTGATTCGCGACGTGCTGTGCAACGAGATTCCGCTGATCTTCCAGAAGGAAATCTACGCCACGGCCTGTATCGCCGGCGCGCTGACCTTTATCGGCCTGCGTGCCCTGGGCACGCCACACTGGCTGGATACCGCGGCGGCAATGTTCGTAGTGCTGGCAGCGCGCCTGGCGGCGATTCACTGGCACCTCGGGTTGCCGCGTTTTCATCTGCTGGACAGGCATTGAGCATGATCGAGAGACTGGACCATCTGGTGCTGACGGTGGCGGACATCGACGTCACCGTCGACTTTTACCAGCGTGTGCTGGGCATGCGTCACGAGCGCTTCGGTGCCGGGCGTAGCGCTCTGGTATTCGGCAAGCAGAAATTCAACCTGCATCAGGCCGGGCGTGAGTTCGAGCCCAAGGCGATCAAGCCAACACCGGGCGCCATCGATCTGTGCCTGATCACCCTGTGGCCGCTGGAGCGTGTAATGGCTCACCTGGCCGAGCAGGGCGTGACGGTAGAGGAGGGGCCGGTGGCACGTACTGGCGCCGTCGGTCCAATCGAGTCGGTGTATTTTCGCGACCCGGACGGCAATCTGATCGAAGTGAGCCGTTATCTCGCCTAGAGGGCGGCTTGTCGTTCGCTGCGGCACCTCGGCATCCGCGTGCTGAGGTCGAGGTGTCGCACTTCGCAAAATTGCAGCAGCGAAACGGCGCCTGCTGAAATATCTTGAACCGTAAAGGTTCTAAACGGGTCAGGTTCTATTACCGAGTCACTCAATTGGTATAGAACCCATGATCAAGAAATGTTTGTTTCCAGCAGCCGGTTACGGCACCCGTTTTCTTCCCGCTACCAAGTCGATGCCCAAGGAAATGCTGCCGGTGGTCGACACCCCGTTGATCCAGTACGGCGTCGAAGAAGCACTGCAGGCCGGGCTCAATGAAATCGCCATCGTCACCGGTCGCGGCAAGCGCTCGCTGGAGGATCACTTCGATATCAGCTACGAGCTGGAGCACGAGATCTCCAACACCGGCAAGGAAAAATCCCTCAGTGGCGTTCGTCACCTGATCGATCAATGCACCTTCTCCTACACCCGCCAGGTGGAGATGAAAGGTCTTGGCCACGCCATTCTGACCGGCCGCCCGTTGATCGGTGACGAGGCTTTTGCCGTGGTGCTGGCCGACGACCTGTGCCTGAACCTGGACGGCGACGGCGTGCTGACCCAGATGGTCAAGCTCTACGAACAGTTCCGCTGCTCCATCGTCGCGATTCAGGAAGTACCGATGGACGAAGTCTCGCGCTATGGCGTGATTGCCGGCGAGGCGCTGCGCGACGATATCTTCCGCATCGACAGCATGGTGGAGAAGCCCAACCCGGAAGACGCGCCGTCGAATCTGGCGATCATCGGCCGCTACATCCTCACACCGGACATCTTCTCGTTGATCGAGCAGACCGAGCCGGGCAAGAGCGGCGAAATCCAGATCACCGACGCGCTGATGAAGCAGGCCCAGCAAGGCTGTGTGCTGGCCTACAAGTTCAAGGGTCGCCGCTTCGATTGTGGGTCGGCCGAAGGCTATGTACAGGCCACCAACTTCTGCTTCGAGAACCGCCACAAGACCCATCCGGTGATGACTGCGAGCCCGCAACTGAAGGCCGTCTGAACGCCAGCGAAAGGAGGAGGACAAGACCCTGCCGCCTCAGCATCAGCAGCGGCAACCTGGTGTCGAACACGCCATGCACCCTGAGCCGATCTACCTTGCCGATTATTACCGCGCCGCTGGCAAACTGACCGGCAAGGTGGCGATCATCACAGGCGGCGACAGCGGTATTGGCCGCGCTGTCGCCGTGCACTACGCCCTGGAAGGCGCCAAGCTGAACGAGGACGAAGATGCGCAGAAAACCCTCGACGAGGTGAAACATCACGGAGGCGAAGCCATCGCCCTCGCTGGTGACGTGGGCGACGGCGGTTTCTGCCAGTGCGTGGTCGACGCGGTGATCGCCAAGTGGGGACGTATCGACATCCTCATCAACAACGCGGGCGAACAGCATCCCGAGCATAACCTCGAGGCCCTCGACCAGGCGCAGTGTGAGCAGACCTTCCGCACCAATATCTTCGCCATGTTCCAACTGACCAAGGTCGCGCTGGAGCATCTGCAGCCGGGCTCGAGCATCATCAACACCAGTTCGGTGACGGCCTACAAGGGCAACCCGATGCTGCTCGACTATTCCTCGACCAAGGGTGCGATCACCTCGTTCACCCGCTCGCTGTCGATCAACCTGGCGCCGCGAGGCATTCGCGTCAATGGCGTTGCCCCCGGGCCTATCTGGACGCCGCTGATTCCGTCCACCTTCAGCGACGAGAAGGTCTCCAAGTTCGGCGCCGACACACCGCTGGGGCGCCACGGACAACCTGCAGAGGTCGCCCCGGCATTCGTTTATTTGGCCAGCAACGATGCCTCTTACGTCACCGGGCAGATGCTGCTTGTCAACGGCGGCAGCGTGGTCAACGGCTGATGAAAAAAGCCTGAACGACTCGTGGCAGAGCCTGCCTAAATTTTATGTAGAGGCAATAACGCCTCGCGAGCCACCACAGTTCTGTCAGCAACTGCAGGAGCACAGCAGCCGCAGTGTGGAGTTCGAAAGAGTCATACGCACGCAGCTGTAGCGGCAACTGCAGGAGAGGGCGGTTCAGCCCGTTGTGCAGGCGGTCGAAGAGAAAAGTGCGCAGACGGTTCGGCGTTACTCGCGTTATGGCTTAAAGTAACCGGTCGCCGAAAGAACCGTCATGGCCATAGCCATGAAGGGCTTTCATTCTTTACATATAAGTGTGTGGTGAAGATGAACAAGCCTTTCATTTCGCTGTGCCCTGAAATTACTCGGGCACATGCGCTGACGCTGATGGAGTGGTTGCAGGATGAGCGCGTCACCTGCTATCTGAGCGACTCGCGTCATGTTTCCCGTTCCATCGCGGAAGTCATCGATCGGACGCAGTTGCCGATCCTGACCCATCTGTTCAACCGGGGCGGTCGTTTCTTCATGGCCTATGACCGGCATGACGAGCCGGTGGGCTTTGTCCGTCTGATCAAGACCGGCCTGGAGTGCGAGATCGTCCTGGCCATCGGAGACAGCGACAAATGGGGCCGAAATCTTGGCGCTCGCACGATCCGCGAAGGCATGAAACTGGCCTTTCTCGACATGCGCGCCGAGAAGCTTATCGCCAAGATCCACCCGGACAACGTGCGCTCGCTGAAAGCTTTTGTGCGCAGCGGCTTTATGCTCGAGAACGAAACGCCAACATTGAAATCGTTTTCCATGACGGCGGGGTGTTATCGCCAGCTCCTGCGCGAAAGTGCCGGTACCGACGTTACAGGAATCCAAATCACTGAAATCGACAAGGCCAGGCTCGAGAACCTAATCGCACTCGAGGAGGGGCCGGCCATTGTCGAGCTCGAACATGAGCTCGAGCGTGCCGTTGTCGTCAAGCCAGAGGAAGTGGCACGCAATGTCGTCACGATGAACTCCAAGGCCTTGCTGCAACTGGACGACGAAGAGATCGAAGTGGCCTTGGTCTATCCCGAAGACGCCGACAGCCGCGCCGGAAAATATTCGGTGTGTTCCGATATCGGCGCGGCCATTCTCGGCTACCAGGAGGGAGACGCCATCGACTGGCGGATTTCCGATCGGACTCTCCGGATCGAGATCAGTAAAGTGCTTTATCAACCGGAAGCTGCGGGCGATTACCACCTGTAATCGCTCCTTTGGCTCATCGTTACCTCATCAGGCATACATTTTTTGATGCCTGATGAGGGCGGGCCATCTGTTCTGAAGGCCGTAGGGAATTAGACCTGAGAAGCGATTGACCTGGGATCGTTGAAAGCGGATCTCCAAGCGATCTGAACTAACATTTCTAAATTTCCAACACTGGACCGCGCAGCAAAATCAATGAGTTATAGTCGCTACATTAAGTAAATCACGAATTATCCAAGGTGAAGCGGCTTTTTCGTCGTTTGCCAGTCGCTCACCGGTACACCAGGGGGATAGGCCCAGATGAGCCAGGACATCGAGCGGTACCTGCAGGCCGGCACCCGCGCCAACACGCGGCGCAGCTACCAGCAGGCGCTCGAGCACTTCGAGGTGACTTGGGGTGGCTTCTTGCCGGCGACCAGTGATGCCATCGTGCGCTACCTGGTCGACCACGCCGCCACGCTGTCCAGCAACACGCTCAAGCTGCGCCTGGCAGCCCTGGCGCAGTGGCATGTCAGCCAGGGTTTTCCGGATCCAACCAAGACCCCACTGGTCCGTCAGGTCCTCAAAGGCATCCGTACGCTGCATCCGCGTCAGGAGAAGCAGGCCGAACCCTTGCAGCTGCGCCAGCTCGAGCAGTGCGTGCTGTGGTTGGAGCAGGCCGAGGGGAGAGCACGAGCGGAGGACGACTGGCCGCGGTTGCTGCGCTGTTGCCGCGACCGTGCACTGGTCCTGATTGGCTTCTGGCGGGCGTTCCGCAGTGATGAGTTGTGCCGCCTGCAGGTCGAGCACATCCAGGTAAGGCCCGGGGAGGGCATGCAACTGTTCCTACCCTAGAGCAAAGGTGACCGGGACAACCAAGGCCAGACCTTTAGCGCACCGGCGTTGGCCAGGCTGTGCCCGGTACAGGCCTACGTCGACTGGATTAGCCTGGCGAGCATTGCGCGTGGTCCGGTCTTCCGTGGAGTTGATCGCTGGGGGCACTTAAGTGAGCAGGGTTTGCACCCAAATAGCGTTGTCCCACTCATGCGCGCTGTCCTGCAGGCGGCAGGGCTGCCTGCTGAGCTGTACAGTAGCCACTCGCTGCGCCGCGGTTTTGCCACCTGGGCCACCCGCAGCGGCTGGGATCTCAAAGCGCTGATGCAGTACGTAGGCTGGAGCGATGGTCAATCTGCATTGCGTTATGTCGAGAGCACAGGAGTGTTCCCTGGGCAGCTGAGTGCGCTACAACACATCTCAAACTGGCCCGAGGGATTGCCATAAGACCGCCCTCCGCTGCCCCGATCTGCACCTAGCTGCGCACTGGGAACACCAGCCAAGTTGGGCTAGCGGTTGGCAGTAGCCGACTTACCGCCAGACCGACAACAGTGGTGATGGGGGAATTCGATATGAAAGCCCGTGAGACCCGCCGCTGAAGTACACCAGATGCGGCCTTTGTGAGCCTCAATGATGGAGCGGGTGATGGCAAGACCGAGCCCGGCATTGCTCGGGCTTCCCTCCCGCCGAGCGGGGTCAACCCGGTAAAAGCGGTCGAAGAGCTTCTCTAGATGCTCTGAGCTGATTGTGTCCCCTGGGTTCTCGATGCTGAAGGTTGTGGAGCCCGCTGTCTCGCGGATCAAAACCGAAATTGTATGTCCCGCCGGCGTGTAGCGCAGTGCATTGGACAGCAAGTTGGAGAGTGCACGATCAAGCATCAGCCGATCTCCCAGCACTTGGCCTGTGCCTGTGAGCGATAGTTCAATGCCATGTTCTTCGGCCAGAAGGTGGTAGTAGTCAAACAGCTTGAAGACTACGTCGGCCAGTTCGATCCTGGCCTGCTCGGGGATGATCAGGCCATTATCAGCCTTGGCCAAGAAAAGCATGTCATCAATCATCCGAGACATGCGCTTCAAGTCCTCCAGGTTGGAGTAGAGATTCTCTTCATAGGCATTGATATCGCGTTTCTTGCTCAGCACGACCTCGGTGTGGGTCATCAGGTTGCTAACGGGCGTGCGTAGTTCGTGGGCAATGTCGGCCGAAAAATTGGAGAGCCTAACGAAGGCATCCTCTAGCCGAGCCAACATCGCATTGAAGGATAGAACCAGTTGCTGAAGTTCCCGCGGCACTGGTTCGAGAGGGATTCGTTCCTGTAACGAGCGAGCGGACATCCCGGAGGCCACATGAGTGACTTGCCGCAGAGGCCTAAGGCCGCTGCGAGCAACCACCCAGCCGAGCGCGGCACTGAACAGGGCACTGATGACCAATCCAATCCAGAACCATCGTTGCAGCGTGTCGAAAAAGTGTGTGTGATTGGTGACGTCAAGAATCAGCAAAGCTGTGAGCGGCTCAGCCTGATCGGCTACCGAGATTTGCGCCGTCATGCCGCGGTACATGTGTTGGCCGTTCTGCCACTCCCACATGCTCTGCTCATTTTCACGTCTGAAACGCTCTGGTACTTCGACTGCTCTGGGGTCGGAGAACAGTACAGAACCGTCACTGGCCAGGATAGTGGCCGCCAGATCCTGATGGGCTCCCAGCAAGGCTCGCAACTGCGGTAATTCTTCCGAAAGGCTCGCTTCACCGCGAGCATTGTTGAGGATATGTTTGGCGGATTCGAGTTTCTCCACCAGGGCCTGCCGATCCAGCATCTTGAAGTGGTGCTGGCTGAGCATATTGAAACTCAGCCCTGCTACCGTCAGGACTGCAATTACCGCGGACATGAACATCAGGCTCATGCGTGCTGTCAGCGAAAGGTGCTTCATATTCACTCCGGCGCATCCATCATGTATCCCATGCCGCGGGCGGTATGAATCAGCTTGAGATCGAAATCGTCATCGATTTTTGCGCGTAGCCGGCGTACCGCAACCTCAATGACATTGGTGTCGCTGTCGAAATTCATGTCCCAAACCTGAGAGGCAATCAGCGACTTCGGGAGCACCTCGCCGCGCCGGCGCAGTAGCAGTTCCAGCAGTGAAAACTCCTTCGCGGTCAGGTCAATTCTTTTCCCGCCACGGATCGCACGCCGCTTCATCAGATCGACTTCCAGATCGGCAATTTTCATGGTGGTCTGCGTCGGCGAACCATTACCTCTGCGCAACAGCGTTCTGACCCTGGCCAGAAGCTCTGAGAAAGCAAATGGCTTGATCAGGTAGTCGTCCGCACCCAGCTCCAACCCTTTAACGCGGTCTTCCACACCATCGCGTGCCGTCAAGAACAGTACGGGGACGTCTTTTCCTGCTGCGCGCAACATGCGCAGCACTTCCCAACCGTCCAGCCCAGGCATCATTACATCCAGAATTAGCAGGTCATAGGCTTCGCTAAGTGCATGCTGAAGGGCATCTGTACCGGTCATAACCCGGTCGACATTGAACCCAGCCTCGGTGAGACCTTGCTGGAGGTACGTACCGGTTTTGGGTTCGTCTTCAGCTACCAGTAGTTTCATGTGTGCAGACTCCAAAAGTCGGGTGGCCTGAGTTTGCAGGCAAACCGCGGCCCCAACCAGAAGCTTACGAAAATGTAATTCTGACTTCAGCTCACTGACAGGGTGGCTTGTCTAGGGTGCAAGCATGAGTACTAGGTTGTGCTCTCGGCCCTCGACAGACCAAAAGCAGAGGTGCCGGCCATAGTTTGCACTGATGGAGACTGCCCATGAAATCGCTGAAACCTTTGCTTCTGGTTGGTTCGCTACTGATGTCTTCCATGGCTTGGGCCGAAGGGGGCAGCGACCGTGTATTCGAGCGCATCCAGCAGATGCGCGACAAAGCAGAAGCCGTGCTGATCCAGGCGGAGAAGGCCCCGGTCGGCGAGCGGCATGTGCACATGAAGGAGCATATGAACATGCTCGAAGACATCATGAGCCAGCTGCACAACGAACATCCCGCGCCAAACATGTCTGCCGAAGAGCATCTGGCCTGGATGGAAAAGCATGACAAGCTGGTAGACGACGTGCTGGGTCAAATGATTCGAGAGCACAAGCTGATGATGGCCGACAAGGAATGCCATCAGTAAAGATTTCCCCCATCTTACAGGCCTTTCGTGATTGCTCCTTCGGCCTAGCGGCGCCTTTATGGCGCCGTGCTTTTTCCCAGCTGACGCAATTGTAGTTTTGGGGTCAGCGGCCTGGCAGCAAGCGGGGAATAGCATGAGATTTCCAGCACCCATCTCGAGGTCTCACCATGAAACGCTTACCCCTTAAACTGCTGATCAGCACTCTGTTCATCAGCACCACCTTTCCGGCATTTGCCGAGGTCGGCGGCAGTAGCAATGGCATTGGGCAGCAGGCCCAGGCGACGCCAGCGACTCGTACCATCTTGGTAAAGATGGACGACATCAACTACAGCCAGAAAACGATCGATGTGAAGCCAGGTGAAACCGTGCGCTTCGTTCTGAAGAACGAGGGCGCGTTGATGCACGAGTTCAACATCGGGCAGGCAGCGTCCCAGCTGGAGCACCAGCGCAAGATGGCGTCCTTGTTCAAGGACGGCACACTGACCCCGACCGGCATGGCCGAGCGCATTGTCTGGCATGAGCGTTATGGCATGGGAGACTCCAACCCTCCAGGCTATCCGGAAGTCATCAAAGCCAAGCATGACGACCCGAACGCGGTTCTCGTCGAGCCCGGCACAACCAAAGAGTTCGTGTGGACCTTCCCTAAGGCGGGCAGTTTGAGCTTCGCCTGTACATTGCCTGGGCATTACCAGGCGGGGATGGTCGGTGAGTTTGCTCTGCGTTAGTCCGGCATCGGTGCTACCCGTTGGCCGCGAGCTGGGTAGCACCGATCTGACGAACCTTACTGCGATGTAGTTTTCACGTCAGCGTACCGCCAGCTGCACCTCATTAGCATCGGGACTCATCCCTCCTCAACACCTCAGAGGCACACCATGAAACTCAGACCCGCTTTCATAATCACCACCCTTGGCTTGCTGCTCAGTGCTGCCAATGCGCTGGCCAGCCCGGGCCACAAGAAAGACAGTATTGGGCAACCGGGAGACGGTCAGGCAGTAGATCGCACCATCGAAGTCCGGATGGGGGACATCTTCTTCGAACCCAAAGCAATGGAGATCAAAGCAGGCGAGACAGTTCGCTTCGTCCTGAAAAATGACGGTGCACTGCTACACGAATTCAATCTTGGCAAAGCGGCATCCCATGCCGCGCACCAGAAAGAGATGGCCGCGATGTTTCAGAACGGCACGCTGTCCCCTACAGGTGCACATGACATGAGCAATATGGGCCATGCCATGGGCGGCATGAAGATGGTCGGTATGGAACACGATGACCCCAACAGTGTTCTTGTCGAACCTGGAGCACGCGAAGAGTTGATCTGGACCTTCTCCGCCGCCACCGAACTGGAGTTCGCCTGCAATATTCCAGGACATTATCAGTCGGGAATGGTCGGTAAGGTGACCGTACGCTGACGCTTATTGATACTCGCCAACTCCGTCCAGTCTGAGACACCTATACTGATCCGGCCGCCATTGAAACGAGGCTATTGTCGTGGACCATACCCATCACACCAGTACCACTGAGCCGCCTTTTTGGAAGAGCAAGATTGGCATTGCGCTGATCATGCTGGCCGTAATCGGCATCTTCTATGTAGCGCGTGAGCATTACGGTCATCTTTCGCAGGCCCTGCCGTACCTCATCCTGCTGCTATGCCCGCCGATGCATCTGTTTGGCCACAATCACGGCGGGCACTCCCACTCCAGCAGCACCGCTGTTTCCAAGGACGAAGAAAGGACATAGATCGCATGCAAAAGACCTCCTGCCATCATGACCAGGATCATTCACATAACTCGCACGCCCACTCCGAGAGCCAGCGCGACCCGGTGTGTGGCATGGAGGTCAAACCTGATGGCCCTTATCGCGAGAGCTTTGAAGGGAAGGCCTATCATTTCTGCAGTGCGAAGTGCCTAGAGAAATTCCAAGCAGATCCTCATCAGTACATGAGCCATCAGTCTCATGGGGAGCATCACCAGCACGCGACTCCAGCACCCACATCGACACCTGTAGGTGCTGAATACACCTGCCCGATGCATCCAGAAATCCGTCAACCGGCTCCCGGAAACTGCCCGATCTGCGGGATGACGCTGGAACCTGTCATCCCGGAGCTGGAAGAGGAGGAAAATCCAGAGCTGAAGGACTTCTCGCTGCGGTTCTGGTGGACCCTACCGTTGACCGTCATCGTGACCGTATTGGCGATGGCCGGCCATTCCTTGCAACTGTTTCATGGCACGACCCAGAACTGGGTCGAGCTGGCTCTGGCGACGCCCGTGACGCTATGGGGTGGCTGGGTATTCTTCACCCGCGGCATTGACTCCATCCGCCACCGCAGCCCCAACATGTGGACCCTGATCGGTTTGGGAACGGCCGCTGCCTACCTCTACAGCGTGGCCGCTACCTTGGTTCCGCAGTGGTTTCCGGCGGCTTTTGCCCAGGACGGACGTATCGGCGTCTATTTTGAAGCAGCCGCGGTGATTATCTCACTCACGCTGTTGGGCCAAATGCTCGAACTCAAGGCCCGCTCGCAGACTTCGGCAGCCATCAAGTCACTGCTGAGGCTGGCACCAAAGACTGCGCGTCGCATCAAGCCCGATGGCCAGGAAGAAGATATTCCGCTGACACATGTCCATCAGGGCGACCACCTACGTGTCCGGCCGGGAGAGAAAGTCCCGGTGGACGGTACGGTTCTAGAGGGGGAGAGCGCCGTCGACGAGTCGATGCTTACCGGAGAACCGTTACCCGTGACCAAGCGGGTAGGGGATGCCCTTATCGGTGCCACCCTGAACACCCACGGCAGCCTGGTGATGGAGGCGCAGAAGGTCGGTGCCAAGACCATGCTGTCGCAGATCGTTCAGATGGTGGCCAGAGCCCAACGTTCCAAGGCCCCCATGCAGCGTATGGCTGATGCGGTGGCAGGGTATTTCGTGGTCGGGGTGATCCTGATCGCGATTCTGACCTTCTTCGGCTGGGGGCTATTAGGGCCGGAATCAGGCTGGGTATTTGGCCTGATCAATGCGGTGGCGGTGCTAATCATTGCGTGTCCCTGCGCTCTGGGTCTGGCAACCCCGATGTCCGTCATGGTCGCGACTGGCAAGGCCGCTAGCAGCGGTGTGTTGTTCCGCGATGCCAGCGCCATCGAAAATCTATGCAAGATCGACACGCTCATCGTCGACAAGACTGGAACCCTGACTGAGGGGCGTCCCGTATTTCATAGTGCGGAAGGGACAGGCGGTTACGACTCCAATGAAGTGCTGCGCCTGGCTGCTAGTCTCGACCAGGGTAGTGAGCACCCGCTGGCTCATGCCATCGTCGATCATGCGCGCGGTCAGGGCATTGCACTGGTCAAACCGGACACTTTCGAATCTGGCTCGGGTATTGGTGTGCGCGGCCAGGTCGATGACCATCAGCTGCAGCTCGGCAACACCGCACTGATGGACGAGGCGGGCGTCGATATTACCCCGCTGCGCAATCGCGCCGAGCAACTGCGTCTGGAAGGCATCAGCATCATCTATTTGGCCGTTGATGGTCGCCTGGCGGGACTCCTGGCCGTTTCCGATCCGATCAAGCCTACTTCTCAACAGGCTGTCTCCAAGCTTCAAAGCGAAGACGTAAAGGTCATCATGGCCACTGGTGATGGCCTCACCACAGCAAGAGCCGTGGCGAAGCAGCTCGGAATCGAGGAAGTGCATGGTGAGGTCAAACCGCAGGATAAGGAGAAACTGGTCGCCGATTTGCAGGGCTATGGCCGTCGTGTCGCCATGGCGGGTGACGGCATCAACGATGCGCCCGCCCTGGCCAGGTCTGACGTAGGTATCGCCATGGGCACCGGTACCGATGTGGCGATGAACAGCGCCCAAGTGACGCTGGTCAAGGGAGATCTGATGGGCATCCTGCGAGCGCGCACCCTGTCAGTGGCAACCGTGAAAAACATGAGGCAGAACCTCGCCTTTGCGTTCCTCTACAACGCGATGGGAATCCCGCTAGCAGCGGGGCTGCTGTACCCGCTGACGGGGCATCTTCTGTCGCCCTTGATTGCTGCGCTGGCGATGAGTGTCAGCTCGGCGTCGGTGGTCTTCAATGCTCTGAGGTTGAAATCAACGGACATCGGATAGGCTTCCATACCACCGACCAGGTGATTATTCAGAAGCGCATCTGACCGGAAAATGCCGTACGGTAGTTTCCGGTCCGACCTATCTGTCGCAACACATAGTGACGAGGTGACGTTCGATGGACTGTTGCCGCTGCGGGTAGGAGACTGGTCGTCGTTAACCCATGAGGACTCTCCGTGGCCCGCATTCGCAGACTGATTATCAGCAACTTCCGATCTATCCAGGCGCTCGACTGGGTGCCGGCCCCAGGAATTAACTGCCTCATAGGTCCTGGCGATAGTGGAAAGTCCAGCATTCTAGATGCGATTGACCTTTGCGTCGGCGCCCGCCGAGGCGGCACGTTCGGCGACATGGACTTCTTCGCATTAAACGTCGATGTACCCATCACCATCAGCGTGGCGCTTGGCGATCTGCCGTTATCGCTGATGGATATTGATGTCTACGGCGAGTTCTTGCGTGGATTCCATCCCGGTACGGGGGAAGTCGAAGACGAACCGCGAGCGGGGCTGGAGACCGTCATCACCTTGCGTCTGCAAGTTGGTGCCGATTTGGAGCCTGTTTGGACACTTTTCTCCGAGCGCGCGGAGCAGCAGCAACTTGAACGCACTCTTCCCTGGAAAGAACGAGCGGCACTAGCGCCCGCCCGTATCGGCAGCTTTGCGAGCTCGAACCTGTCGTGGAGTCGTGGCTCAGTGCTCAATCGACTTACCGATGAGCGCGCCGAGCTTGGTGCTGAACTGGCGCGCGCCGCTAGGCAAGCAAGAGCGAACTTTGGCAATCAAGCAGCCGAACATCTGACCCAGACGCTTGAGGTCGTGCAACGCACAGCACAGCATCTTGGCGTTTCGGTCGGGGCTATGCCTCAGGCGCTCCTTGACGCACATTCTGTGTCGATTGGCGAGGGGGCGATCGCGCTGCACAGTGAAACAGGTATTCCGCTGCGCTCCCTTGGCACGGGCTCGTCACGCTTGCTAGTGGCAGGGCTTCAAAGGGCTGCGGCCAGCGCCGCGCCAATTGCCCTGGTTGATGAGGTGGAATACGGGCTTGAACCTCATCGGCTCATGCGATTCCTGGACTCGCTGGGTGCAAAGGACGCTGCCGCTCCGTTGCAAGTGTTCATGACGACGCACTCGCCGGTCGCGCTGCGCGAGCTGTCCGGCAGCCAGTTATTCGTTGTTCGGTCAGCACCTCAGCGCCACAGTGTTATGCCAGCTGGGGAAGCCAACGAGGTACAAAGTACCCTTCGGAAGGCCCCCGAAGCATTCCTCGCCAAATCCATCATCGTTTGCGAGGGGGCCAGCGAGGTTGGCTTCGCGCGTGGCCTTGACCAATGGTGGGTCAGTCTTGGCGCTACCTCATTCCTGGCCCATGGCGGCGCGTATGTGGACGCCGGCGGGGGAAGCCCCGATAACAGTCTTATCCGGGGAACAGCACTTCTGAACTTGGGTTACCGCGTGATGGTTTTTGTAGATGCTGACAAGCCTTCGACCGCGGGGCTCGCTGAAGCATTCTTGGCCGCCGGCGGGCAAATTCTTACATGGCGACCAGGCCTCACGTTGGAGGACGAGATCTTCCGCCATCTCAGTGAGCAAGCACTCGATGCACTTCTGGCGAAAGCCGAAACAATAGTGGGTGCAGAGCTGATGAACGCACACATTCAGACGAAGTCCCAAGGCCGCGTGACGCTGAACGATATCCGAGCCAAGCGACTCGTGGATGGGTACTCACCTGAGAGACGAGAGCTGCTGGGAACCGCATCCCGTATCCGCAACAGCGGCTGGTTCAAGTCGCTGACAACCTATCAGGAGGTTGCAAGGGACATCGTCGGTCCGTCTTTACAGAACGCCGAACCGGGCTTCATGGCAGTCACGAATCAGCTCTGGACGTTTACAAGTGCCCCCTGAGATTGATCTTTTCGCTATCGAGCGTGGCTCCATAACGGCCCCCGCAGGTTGTGGAAAAACGCAATTGATTGCCGAGACGCTCATCGCGCATACGCAGAGCAAACCCATCCTCGTCTTGACACATACGAACGCCGGCGTTGCGGCCTTACGGGCGCGCCTGAGACGAGCCGGTGTTCCTAACTCCGCATATCGAGTCTCCACCATTGACGGATTCTCGATGCGCCTGATTGCTAAGTTCCCAGCGCGAAGCGGCCATAACCCGCAGATCCTACAGCTGCATCAACCCAATACTGACTACCCGGCAATTCGGGAGGCCGCCATGCAGTTGTTGCAGGCCGGTCACCTCGCTCAGCCCCTTCGCGCCACCTATGCACGGTTGCTTGTCGACGAGTACCAAGACTGCAACGTCGTCCAGCACGCCATCGTGTCTGGTTTGGCCCAGGTGCTTCCGACCTGCGTGCTCGGTGACCCGATGCAAGCCATATTCAGCTTCCGTGGCAATCGACTGGTGCATTGGGCGAATGAGGTGCAACCCCTGTTTCCCGCAGCGGGAGAGTTGAGGATACCGTGGCGCTGGCGGCTGGCTGGAGCTGAGAACCTCGGGCAGTGGCTGCTCGCCATAAGGCAACAACTTCAAGCTGGTCAGCCGGTGGATCTGCGCACGGCTCCAGCAGAAGTGCGTTGGGTGCAGCTAAACGCCGGAACCGAAGTTCAGCAGCGACTGGTGGCCGCGAGAACCGAAGCTCCCAACGCTCAGGGTAGCGTCCTCATCATCGGGGACTCCATCAACGTGCAAGGTCGCCATCAGCTCACGAGCAAGACACCCGGTGCCATGGCCGTAGAAGCCGTCGACCTGAGAGATCTCGTCAACTTCGCCAGGAACTTTGACTTGCAGGGTGCCAATGCTCTGGCACAACTTGTGGAGTTTGCTTCCAGCGTAATGACGGGGGTAGGTGCAGCAAACCTGCGAACGCGCGTGGAGTCGCTGCGTGCAGGAAGGGCCCGAACGCCTCCGACCGCGGCCGAGGCTGCGGCGATCGATTTCGTAGCAGCGCCAACATTGGGGCAAGCGCTCCGTGTGATCGATACGCTCGCTGAGCAGCACGGGGCACGTGTATACCGACCGGAGGTTCTGTACTGCTGCCGGTCTGCAATGCAAGCGGTGGTGGGAGGTGCTGCCGACTTTCTGAGTGCAGCCATTCAAGCGCGAGAGCGCAATAGAAACCTTGCCCGACCGATCGCAAGACGCTCTGTAGGCAGCACATTACTTCTCAAGGGGCTGGAGGCGGATGTCTCGGTTGTCCTGCATCCTGAGCTTATGCCCCCCCAGAATCTATACGTCGCACTGACGAGGGGCGCAAGGCATGTCGTGGTGTGTTCACCAACCCCCATCCTTACGCCCGTGGTAAACGGCTGATCCTTTTGTAGCGCTTACGGGCTTGACCTTGCCATCGTGTCAAGGTCGATGCTGTCCGTGCGGTAACTTGAGCCGCGGACGAAATGAGGTGAAAGACATGTTTAGTCTGAGTGTTGCGGGGATGGGCTGTGGCAGTTGCGTGAGCAAAATCACGAAGGCCATTCAAGCTCTGGATCAGGATGCACGAGTAGAAGTGGATCGAGCGGCCGGCAAGGTCACCGTTGAGAGCACAGAAAGTGCCGAATCGATCCGCGAACTCATCCAGGAGCTTGGCTATTCGGCCCAGGTCAGCGCTTGAGCGCTGACCTGCTATCCCACTAAATCTCCAGTTCTGAGAGCTCTTAGCCCTGGGATACTGGTGACCTCGTTGGTCATACCTTCTGAACCATCTCGGCCGCGAAGCCAGTTTGAGTGATCGCCTGGCTCGCGCATTTCCAGCGTGTCATAGGAGTACCGCTTGCGCTTGAACAGGCTTTTCAATGCAGCGAACTCGTGGCTTTTTTCGTCTTCTATGCCGACGACTTCTCCTGCAAGCCGCTCCCAGTGACCAACGCCGTCGGCCAGCATTGCCTGATAGGTCTCCGGGTCAAGCAAGGCTTGCTGTTTGAAATGAATGATGCGGTGAGTCATAGAAGCGCTCGGAGTGGCCAAAGAGAGAGCGCTAGCCTAAAGGTTCCGGGTCATTCGTGTAATAGCTGGCCGCGCTTTAGCAAACCGTCGTTGACCCACAACTTCAACCAGGTCGCGGCTTGCAAGGGAGCTTGCTCGCCATGCGTGGCGCTCAACGACTCGCAGAGTTCAGCGAACGATCCGCCCTCGATGAGAAACTGCAATGCCGAAGCCTCCGCTGGCTCCAGGCTCCGGTACTGGCAGACGAGTTCATGACGCCAAACAAGACAGGCTAGGTTCGTTGGCAGGCGGGTAATATCAGGCAGCAAGCTGCCGGACTTGGCGGCTTTCCACAACTCCAGCGTGTTGTACTGCAGCTGCAACCACCGGGCAGATGCAGTCAGGGAAACCCTGAGTGAAATCCAGTCTTCAGCCGAAAAATCACTCATGGTCTCCAGCGAAAGCGCTTCGACATCCTGAGCGTCGAAGGCCAGTGTAAAGGCCCATTCCAGTTCCGCGAGTTCGCGCATCGGCGATAGTTGGGGTTCTTCGACGTAGCTGCTAATGAACTCGGGCAGCTTCTCGCCCAGCCAGCGAATGCTGAAATGTCGTGGTGGCCAGGCGGCCAAGTAGGCCAGTGCGAGCTGCTCGAATGATTCGTTGCCGATCCAGTGAAGCAGGGCAGGGAAGTCTTCTCGCAAGACCGCAAGCAGGCGCGAACGGTAAGCGTTGTGGTAGATCTGCAGGCCTTCGAGAGCACTCAGCGCTGTGCTACCTCGGATCTGCTCCAAAAGCTCGTTGGAGGGCAGGGCACTGTCACCTGTCAGGTAAGTTTCAAATGCAGTCTGTAGGGCGATCAGGCTCAAGGGGTGGCCCCCGATATCACAGATTTGGCGATAGCACGGGCATGTGCTAATTCGGACAACAGCTCTTCCAGCGGCGGAAACTGGTCATCCCGCTCGATCAAGGTCGATGTCGGGCCCAAGTAGCTCAAAGTCTTGCTGTAGAGAGACCAAACCGGATCAGCGATGGGCTGGTCATGGGTGTCGATGAGGTACTGCCCGTAATCGCTGTGCCCGGCCAGGTGAATTTGCCGAATCCGCTCGTGCGGCAATTCCATGATGAACTGCCAAGGGTCGAAACCCTGGTTGCGCGAACTGACGTAGACGTTGTTCACGTCGAGAAGCAGCTCGCACCCGGTCAGGTAACTGAGCTCCGAGAGGAACTGAGACTCGCTCATGCTGGATGTTGTCCACTGCACGTAGGAGGAAACGTTCTCCAGCACGATGGGACGTTCCAAAACATCCTGCACCAAGCGCACCCGGGCCGCGACATGCAGCAGGCTCTCCTGGGTAAACGGCAGCGGTAGCAGATCGTGAAGTTGATGGGCGTTGCCTCGACTCCAGCACAGGTGATCAGACACCCACTGAGGCTGCACCCGATCCGCCAGCTGCTTGAGCTGTCGTAGGTAGTCTATGTCCAAGGCATGTGAGCCGCCAATCGAAAGAGATACTCCGTGCATCACCAGGGGGTAGTGCTCGCCGATCGCATCAAGGAAGTAGAGAGCCTTGCCGCCCTCCACCAGGTAATTCTCGGAAATGATCTCGAACCAGTCGACCGCAGGCCGTTCCTCCAGGATCTGCCGGTAATACTCGTTACGAAGGCCAAGACCGAAACCCAGAGTTTTGCGCTTACTCATTCGAGACTCCAGCAGGGGAGTGGCATGCACTCCCCTGAACCGCCTTATTCGCTGGTTTTGCCACCGGCTTCGTCACATTTGGTCTGGGTCATCAACTTGAACCCTTGGCCTTTGCATTCGCCTTGGCCTTTGCAGTCGTTTTTCGCGGTCATGCAGTCGTTCTGCCCTTTGCAACCATTGATCCCGAAGCACTTCACTTCTGCTGCTTTGGTTTCCTGAGCAGCCTGGACGGGCAGGGTGGAGAACAGGCTGGCGGCCACCAGAGCCAAGGCGGCACCGGTAGCTACGTTGGATTTGTTCGACATAGTGGCTATCTCTCTTGATTGTTTGATGGTCGCGATCCGTCGGTGCGAATGAACGAGTTAGCTCAGGCATTGCTACCGATCAGGCCCATGGAATCCGCAAGGCTGCGCGGGCAGGAAGACAGTACCGAGCCTTCAGGAGGGCCTACAAGAAAGAAATAGCAAACTGACAGAACTGTAATGTTCGGATCAGGTTGCTGACAGGGCGTCGTGGTTAACGTAGCAGCGAGCTTAACGCTCGTCCCCACTAGTTACAGGGGCTTCTAAACTTCTGAGGATTAACGAAATGAAATCGATCAAAACCCTGTTTGTAGTTGCTGCCCTGAGTGTTTCCAGCCTGGCGATGGCCGAAGGCGGTGCTGATCGCACGTTTGCACGCATGGAACAAGCCCGCCAGGTCTCGCTGGAAGCCTATCAGTTTGCCAAGCAGCAGAACGATGAAGCTCCTGTCGCCGGCAGCCAAGCCAAACAGGCGGAACACGCCAGCTGCTGAGCCCCCTCAACCTTACAGAAATGTAATCACCCGGATGGTTGAGATATGGCAGTTTCATACTGCTTGGTGTCAGGGGGAACTTGCGCAGCACGCAAGGCTTGAAGATCAAATCTCCCGACACTGGAGCAGTCAATGAACCCGAGACCGGATGCATATCACCGGCTCATCTGACGGATTGGACATAACGGCATGCAAAGCAAAACCACAAGACGTACTTTCGTCAAAGGCCTCGCCGCCGCCGGTATTCTCGGCGGCATGGGCATGTGGCGCACGCCGGTCTGGGCGGTGAACAGCCCCGGCCAGCCCAACGTACTGACTGGTAACGAATTCGACCTATTCATCGGTGAAACCCCGGTGAACATCACCGGCGCAGCGCGCACGGCCATGACCATCAACGGCTCGCTCCCTGGGCCGATTCTTCGTTGGCGCGAAGGCGATACCGTCACATTGCGCGTGCGCAACCGCCTCAAGGAGGACACCTCCATCCATTGGCACGGCATCATCCTTCCGGCGAACATGGATGGCGTTCCTGGCCTGAGCTTCCATGGCATCGCCCCTGATGGCATGTATGAGTACAAGTTCAAGGTCAACCAGAACGGCACCTACTGGTATCACAGCCATTCTGGGCTCCAGGAGCAGGTCGGCGTATACGGTGCGCTGGTCATCGATGCCAAGGAGCCCGAGCCCTTCAGTTACGACCGTGATTACGTCGTGTTGCTGAGCGACTGGACGGATGAAAATCCAACGCGGGTACTGGCCAAGCTCAAGAAACAGTCGGACTACTACAACCAGCACAAACGCACCGTTGGTGACTTCATCGATGACGTAAGCGAGATGGGTTGGTCCGCCGCCGTAGCCGACCGTAAGATGTGGGCCGAAATGAAGATGAGCCCGACTGATCTCGCCGACGTCAGTGGCTACACCTACACCTACCTGATGAACGGCCAGGCACCTGATGGCAACTGGACCGGCATATTCAAACCGGGCGAGAAGATTCGTCTGCGTTTCATCAATGCCTCGGCCATGACGTACTTCGATGTGCGCATCCCAGGCCTGAAGATGACTGTGGTTGCGGCCGATGGTCTGCACGTCAAACCGGTCAGCGTCGACGAGTTCCGTATCGCCGTGGCCGAGACCTACGACGTGATCATCGAACCAGACAGCGAACAGGCCTATACCGTGTTTGCCCAATCCATGGACCGCACTGGCTATGCGCGCGGCACCCTTGCGGTACAGGAAGGGTTGAGTGCACCGGTACCAAGCCCTGACCCGCGCCCACTGATTGCCATGGGTGACATGGGCATGGACCACGGCAGCATGGGCGGCATGGATCATGGGAGCATGCAGGGTGGCATGGCCGGCATGGATCACAGCCAGATGGCTGGAATGGATCATTCGGGCATGGCAGGCATGGCAGGCATGGCAGGTGCCATGCAGGCACACCCAGCCTCAGAGACCAACAACCCGCTGGTCGATATGCAAACCATGACACCAACGCATAAGTTGGACGACCCAGGTATTGGTTTGCGAGACAACGGCCGACGCGTCCTCACGTACTCTGACCTGCGCAGCACCTTCCCTGATCCGGACGGGCGTGAGCCAAGTCGCACCATCGAGCTGCACCTCACCGGGCATATGGAGAAATTCTCCTGGTCCTTCGATGGAATCAAGTTCTCTGACGCCGAGCCTCTGCGCCTCAAGTACGGCGAGCGTGTTCGCATCACGCTGGTCAACGACACCATGATGACTCACCCGATCCATCTTCATGGCATGTGGAGTGATCTGGAGGATGCGAACGGCAATTTCCTGGTGCGTAAACACACCATCGACATGCCGCCAGGTTCCAAGCGCAGCTATCGGGTGACCGCCGATGCGTTGGGGCGTTGGGCCTATCACTGCCACCTGTTGCTCCACATGGAAACGGGCATGTTCCGTGAAGTCCGTGTGGATGAGTAAAGGAGATTTCTGATGAGTACTTTTATGAAGCGTAATGCCCTGTTTGGCAGCGCAGCGATGTTCAGTCTTTTGGCTGTTCTGCACGCGCCGACGTCATTGGCAGGTGAGGGGCACAGCGAGCACGAACAACATGCTGCCGAGTCGGCTGCGCCCGACGCCAGTGACAAGCCTGCAGATCAATCGAAAGGCAAGGCCGCTGGCCATCAGATGGATCATGGCGCCATGGATCATGAGGGTATGAACCATGACGATATGGGGCACGAGAAGATGATGGATAAGCATGGCGGCACCGAAGCCGAAGCAGGTTCGAACCATGACCACTAGGTTTTCACGCCCGTCCCTCATAGCGCTGGCCGTGTCGCTGAGTGCACTCAGCGGCGGCGTTACCCAGGCTGCGGAAGAAATGGATCATTCGGCAATGGGGCACGGCTCCATGTCGATGGACCACAGCCAGATGGGCCACGGCCAGAGCCAAGAGAAGGCCCAGGCTATGGATCACAGCAAGATGGGGCATGGCGCCATGCAAGGACAGATGGAGGGCATGGATCATTCAAAGATGAACCATGGCTCCGCTGAAGCCCCGAGAACCACCAGCCGTACGCCGATTCCCGTTCTGACGGATGCTGATCGCCAAGCGGCTTTCCCGCCATTACCTGGCCACAAGGTTCACGACAGCGCCATCAACAGTTTTTTCCTGCTCGATCAGCTCGAATACCAGGACGCAGATGAGGGCAGCACCCTGGCCTGGGATGCGTCGGGCTGGGTAGGCGGTGATATCAACCGGGTCTGGTTCCGCTCCGAAGGCGAGCGTACCAACGGCGTGACCGAGGATGCTGAATTACAGCTGCTGTACGGCCGCTCGATCGGCCCTTGGTGGGATGTCGTCGCGGGCGTTCGCCAGGACTTCAAACCGGAGTCGCCGCAGACTTGGGCCGCCTTCGGTATCCAGGGCATGGCGCTTTACGCCTTTGAGGCCGAAGCCACGGCCTTCGTCGGCGAGAATGGCCAAACTGCTGCCCGACTGGAGGGCGAGTACGACATTCTGCTGACCAACCGGCTGATTCTCCAGCCAACTGCCGAAATGAACTTCTACGGCAAGAACGATCCTGAGCGAGGTGTGGGGTCTGGGTTGGCAAATACCGAGCTCGGCTTGCGTCTGCGTTACGAGATTGTCAGGCAGTTTGCCCCCTATATCGGGGTTTCCTGGAGCCGCTCCTATGGCAACACGGCAGACATGGTGCGCGACGAGGGCGGTGATGTAGACGAGGCGCGTTTTGTCGCCGGTATCCGGATGTGGTTTTGAGAACCTGACATGAAAAGAACAATTAAAACTTTGGTGGCGGCCGGCGTGGTCGGTAGCACAGCTGTCCTGGCCGGCGCCTACTTTGGCGTGGTCAACGTGGGGGCCGACGATCCCCATTTTCCTGCAGTGCATGCGTTTCTCACGATGGCCCGTGACCGCTCTATCGAAGTCCGTTCGCGGGACATCGAGGTTCCCAACCTGGATGATCAAGCTCTTATTCGCGCCGGTGCGGGCAACTACAACTCCATGTGTATCGGCTGTCATTTGGCGCCAGGTGTGGCGGAGACCGAGCTAAGCCAATCGCTTTATCCTGCGCCCCCCAACCTCGCCAAGATCGGTGTCGATGGCAATCCGTCAGCAGCGTTCTGGGTGATCAAGCATGGCATCAAGGCAACGGGTATGCCTGCGTGGGGCAAGAGCATGGGAGACGAGTACATCTGGGGCATGGTTGCCTTCCTCAACCAACTGCCGACGATGGATGCCAAGCAATACCAAACACTCGTCGCATCCAGTGGCGGCCATCAGCACGGTGGTGGGGAAACGCAGATGCATAACCATGAAGGACAGCACGGCGACAACAAGCCTGGCCATCATGACAATAGTGGCGGTGGCGATGACCATCATGGATCAGGTGATGCTGGAGAGCCTGGTCATCACGATGCCGCGGCTACGGATAGCGAGGGTGGCTCCGCACCTAAGGCAGGTCACCATTCGGATATGAGTGGCGATGACCACCATGCTGGAGATGAGGCGTCGTCCAACGGAGGTGATCATCACGCCGAGCAGGCTCCGAACGCCTCGCCCAAGACCCACACCCACGCCGATGGCAAAGAGCACGTACATGAAAGCTAAATATCTGGCCTTACTGGCCGCTCTCTCCGTCACGTCTGCGGTTCAAGCAGCTGATGCCCTGACGATTGATGTCCATCGTGATGCCAATTGCGGATGTTGCAAGAAGTGGATTTCACACCTCGAAGCGAATGGCTTCAAAGTCGTCGACCATGTTGAAAGCAACATGACAGCAGTGAAGCAAAGACTGGGCGTCGCGCCACGGTTAGCGTCTTGCCACACCGCGGTGATTGACGGCAAGTTCGTCGAAGGTCATGTGCCGGCGGCTCAGGTCATCGAACTCACCAAGCGCGATGATCTGCTGGGCATCGCTGTTCCCGGGATGCCGGCGGGCTCCCCCGGCATGGAAGTCGATGGCGTACAGCATGCCTACCAGGTCATTGGCTTGACCAAGACGGGTTCTGATCAGGTCGTTGCAGAATATCCCGCCCAGTAGTACTGCCTGCCAGCACGGCCGCTTGTGTGTAGTGGCCGACTCATTTTCATACGTCCTTTAACCTAAGTAAAAAAGGCGCCCTAGGGCGCCAAGGGCTGTCTCCAAACCAAAGGAGCACTACGAGGGGACCAGGACCAAGGAGCGAGCGGGGCAATCAACCCGCTCGCTTGCCAGGGTTAGAGAACTTCCAGCGGGTACTCGACAATAAGGCGGAACTCATCCAAATCCGACTCGAAGTCGGTGGCGCGAGTCGTGGCTTGTCGAATGCGAAAGGACATGTCCTTCAACGACCCAGACTGCACAACGTACTTGGCCTCGATGTCCCGCTCCCAGCGCTTCTGGTTGGTCAACGGATCGCCGTTGTCATCACGGCGCATATAGACTTCGTTGGCGTTGCTGTAGTCGGCATCCCAGCCCTGGGCATATCGAGTCATGAAGCTCAATCCAGGCACACCGAAAGGCTCCATATCCAGGTCATAGCGCACTTGCCATGACTTCTCCTTCGGCGAGTTGAAGTCGCTGTACTGGATGGAGTTGTCGAGGTAGATGGAGTCCGATTGGCGCAAGTAGTCGAAGTCATCATCGCCATTGTTGCGCTGGAGACCCACCAGCACTGTATGAGCGCCGAATTGGATGCCGACCTTGCCGCTCCAGATGTTGTTATCGAAGCTCCCGAGGAGCTGCCTCCCTTCATCGACCGCCTTGTAGTAGTTCAGCCCGCCGATCAAGGCGACATCGTCCGCAAGCGGGTAGCTCAGCGTGGTGCCCGCGTAATATTGATTCCAGGCATCCTTGAGGCGGCTGGTGTAGAGACTAAAGCCGACGTTGTCATTAAGCGTGTAATCACCACCGAAATAGGCGATCCATGGCGAGTCCACTTCGCCCGCGTAGAAGGTAGCGAAGCCGTCGCGCATGCTGCTGGTATTGGGTTGGCTCATCGAGTGGAGGCGACCGCCCTGAAGCGACAGTCCTTCCACGCTGCTGTTGACCACGGTGACACCTCGGAAACTCTCCGGTAAAAGCCGTGCATCACCGTATTGGACGACCGGGCTGACGGGAAAGACGTCGCCTACCTTGATCTCGGTATCCATGAACCGAGTTTTCACCGCGCCCCCCAGTTTGGAGTAGTTGTCCTCAGCCTGCCCGAGGCTATTGTAAGGCATCACGTCGACTGAGCCGCCTGCTCCAGAACGGCCGTCGCCGGTGTCAAGCTTGAGCCCTAGCATGGCAAAGGCATCGACACCAAAGCCTATGGTGCCCTCGGTGAAACCAGACTCGAATCTGCCTATCACGCCATGCGCCCACTCTTCCGAATAGCCATTACCCGAGCTGCTGGACTGGCCTTTACGGAAATCGCGGTTGAAGTAGAGATTTCGATTGAGAATGGTCAGGCTGCTGCCTTCGATAAATCCCTCGCCTTTCTCGCCGGCGGCCATTGCAGCTTGCCCGGTACTGACGCTCAGAGTGAGCAGAGAAAGTCCTAACAGGGTTCTGTTATTCATAAATGCTCCTGATGTTATTGGCAGTTGTCATTGTGTGGTCGCATATATGTGCCAAGCGCGCCGGGCATAGCCAGGCACGCCTTGGTCATATTTCCACATGCCAAATAACGTCAGGGTGACTTGGAAATTACATTTCAGTCAGCGCGATGTCATTTATCTAGTTTTGATTACGGCAACCTGTCCCGGCTGCCCGGTATTCAAGAATATTCAGATCGCCATTGGAGTCCTCGTAGGTCATCTGGGCCGGCATCACACCGCAGCTAGAGTCCGTCGGGGTAGTGGCCACGACCCTGGCGATATCGAGTTTCATGCCGTAGCGGTAATGAATAACTTCAGGCGGATTCTTTCCGTTAGCGGCAGCATACTCTTGCATGGCCTGCTCATTGGCCTGAATCATCCGACCATAAACACGATCAGCGCCGCCTTCTGCCAGAGTGGCAGAGGAAACAACCATAGCGGCAAGGGCTGCAATAACTTTGAGGCTTTTCATGTTTAATCACTCCTTCAAGGTGGTGATTAAAATATATCCGCTCAACCTGTCATAAAAATGAAGTCAAAGTTACATCGCCGTAATGCTTCCTGCCGCGTTACCCGGGCGAGTCAGCTTGGCGCGTGGCTTGCCCAGGTTTGTAAAGCTATAGCTCCTGCGGTGCGCGAACCTTCTGTGTACGCTGCCTTCGCATCAGCCAGTACGCGGCCGGCAAAACCAACATGGACATCAGCGGCGCGGTAATCATGCCGCCGACCATGGGCGCGGCGATGCGCTTCATCACCTCAGATCCGGCACCTCCGCCCCAGAGGATTGGCAACAGGCCGGCGATGATCACGGCCACCGTCATCACCTTGGGCCGCACACGCAGCACCGCGCCTTCACGAATTGCCTCCAGTAGGGCCGGATCACCGCTGCGCCCGGTATCCACACGCGCATGCCAGGCGTTCTTCAGGTACAGCAGCATGATCACCCCGAACTCGGCCGAGACGCCGGCCAGGGCGATGAAGCCCACGCCGGTGGCCACCGACAGGTTGAAGCCGAACCAGTAGAGCAGCCAGATGCCGCCCGACAGGGCAAAGGGCAGGGTGGCCATGATCAGCAGGGCCTCGCCGAAGCGGCTGAAAGTCAGGTAGAGCAGCACGAAGATAATCAACAGAGTCGCCGGCACCACCCAGGCCAGCCGCGCATTGGCGCGCTCGAGGAATTCGAACTGACCGGAGTAGGAGACGGTCATGCCGGCGTCGAGTTGTACCCGCTCGGCGACGCGCTGCTGCAGCTCGCGCACGGTCGAGGCCAGGTCGCGCCCGCGGACATCGACATAGACCCAGCCGGACAGTCGCCCGTTCTCGCTGCGCAGCATCGGCGGCCCTTCGGTCAGACTAACCTGGGCGACGGTGCCCAAGGTGATCTGCTGGCCGGCTGGGGTGAGGATCGGCATACGCCGTAGTGCCTGCGGACTGTCTCGCCACTCCTTGGGATAGCGCAGGTTGATCGGGAAGCGGGCCAGTCCTTCAACCGTCTCACCAATATTGCTGCCGCCGATGGCGCCCGATACCACCGCCTGCACATCGGCGATGCTCAGGCCATAGCGCGCCGCGGCCAGTCGATCGATCTGGATGTCCACGTAACGGCCGCCAGTAAGGCGTTCTGCCAAGGCCGAACTCACCCCAGGCACCTCTTTGGCCACGGCCTCGATATCGCGCGTTATGCGCTCGATGTCGACCAAGGAGGTTCCGGACACTTTCACCCCAATGGGGCTCTTGATCCCCGTCGCCAGCATGTCGATGCGGTTGCGGATGGGCGGCACCCAGATATTGGACAGCCCCGGAACTTTTACCGCGCGATCCAGTTCCTCGATCAGCTTTTCGGGTGTCATCCCCGCGCGCCATTGATCGCGTGGTTTGAACTGCACCGTGGTCTCGAACATTTCCAGCGGTGCTGGATCGGTGGCGGTCTCTGCTCGCCCGGCCTTGCCGAATACCCGTGCCACTTCGGGCACCGTGAGGATCATCCGGTTGGTTTGCTGCAGCAGCTGGGTGGCCTTGCTGGCCGGCAAGCCGGGCAGGGCTGATGGCATGTACAACAGGTCGCCCTCGTCCATCGGCGGTAGAAACTCTCCTCCGAGTCTGCTGAGGGGCCAGAGACTGGACAAAAACACTAGCAAGGCCAGCGCTAGGGTCACCTTAGGCCAAGCCAGCACCCACTCCAGCACCGGCCGGTATGCACCGATCAGCCAACGATTCAAGGGGTTCTGTTGTTCGCTGGGGATATGCCCACGAATCCAATAGCCCATCAGCACCGGTACCAAGGTGATCGAGAGGCCAGCAGCGGCAGCCATGGCATAGGTCTTGGTGAATGCCAGCGGGCCAAATAGGCGACCCTCCTGGGCCACCAGGGTGAAGACCGGGAGGAAAGACAGGGTGATGATCAAAAGGCTGAAGAACAGCGCCGGCCCGACCTCGGCCGCAGCTTCGCCGATCACCCGCCAGTGCGCCTCGCCCTGAAGCGGTTCACCGGGGTGTCGAGCCTTCCAGGCCTCGATGTGCTTGTGCGCGTTCTCGATCATCACCACGGCGGCATCGACCATGGCGCCGATGGCGATTGCGATCCCGCCGAGCGACATGATGTTGGCATTGACGCCCTGGTAGCGCATGACGATGAAGGCCATCAGGATGCCCAGGGGCAGGGTGATGATCGCGACCAGCGACGAGCGCAGGTGCCAGAGGAAGAGCAGGCAAACCAAGGCCACCACCACGAACTCTTCCAGCAGCTTGTAGCTGAGGTTATCGATGGCGCGGTCGATCAGTTGCGAGCGGTCATAGGTGGTGACCACCTCGACGCCGGCCGGCAGGCTGCCCTTCAGGCTGTCCAGCTTGGTCTTCACCGCGGCGATGGCATCGCGGGCATTCTTTCCGGAGCGTAGGATGACCACGCCGCCTACCACTTCACCCTGGCCATCCAGCTCGGCAATGCCACGCCGCATCTCTGGCCCCAGCTGAATGGTGGCTACCTGACCCAGCAGCACCGGAACTCCGCTGGCCGAAGCCCGCAGCGGCACATTGCGGAAATCCTCCAGGCTCTCTAGATAGCCTGAAGCCCGCACCATGTACTCGCGCTCCGCCAGCTCCAGGATGGCGCCGCCGGTTTCCTGATTGGCGCTCTTCAGCGCCGCTTCGACCTCCTGCTGAGTTACCCCATAAGCCACCAGCTTTTGCGGATCGAGCAGCACCTGATACTGCTTGACCATGCCCCCGAGGGTAGCCACTTCGGCCACGTTGGGTAGGCTCTTGAGCTCGTACTTGAGGAACCAGTCCTGCAGCGCCCGTAGCTGCGCAAGATCATGTTGGCCGCTGCGGTCGACCAGGGCGTACTGGTAGATCCAACCCACGCCCGTGGCATCCGGCCCGAGGGTGGTGGTAACACCCTCGGGCAGGCGCTCCTGCGCCTGGTTGAGGTACTCCAATACGCGCGAGCGCGCCCAGTAGAGGTCGGTATCGTCCTCGAACAGCACATAAACGAATGAGTCACCAAAGAACGAGTAGCCGCGCACCGTCTTCGCCCCCGGTACCGAGAGCATGGTGGTCGCCAGTGGGTAGGTCACCTGGTTCTCGACGATCTGCGGCGCCTGTCCGGGAAAGCTGGTTCTGATGATGACCTGGGTATCGGACAGGTCCGGCAGTGCATCCAACGGCGTGTTGCGCAGCGACCAGACGCCCAGGGCGGTGATGAACAGGGTCGCCAGCAGCACCAGGAAGCGATTGCCGATAGACCAGTGGATCAGGCGCGCGATCATGGCCGCTCTCCTTGATTGACGAGCCGCTCGACCCGCAGGCCGGAATCCGTCTGGCGGACGCCGATACGCACGTGATCCCCGGGCTTAAGCCCAGCCGCTACTTCGGGGCTGGCCAGTGGAAATGCCATGGTCATACCGGGCATATTCAGGCTCTCGAATGGCCCGTGCTCCAGGGTGACTTCCTCAGCGTCCAGAGCGCGAATCACACCATGGGACTCATGTAGTTCCTTCTCATTGTCCTGCGCGGCATGGCTGGCTATGATGCCCTGCAGGCTGGCTTCCGAATCGATGAGGAACTGGCCGGAGGTGACGACCGCCTGACCTTCCTCTAGGCCGGACAGCACTTCGAGGCGCCCATCGGCCTCGCGGCCCAGACTGATTTCCTGGGGACGGTAGCGTCCGTCGCCTTCGGCCAGCATCACCAATGCACGCTTGCCGGTGCGAATCACGGCTTCACTCGGCACAAGAAGCGCGGGTTGTTCGACGGTACTGTTCAGGCGTACGGCGGCGAACATGCCGGGGCGCAACTTACCGGCAGGGTTGGGTAGCTCGCTGCGTACCGTGAGCGTGCGCGTTTGCGGGTCGGCACTCGGCAACAAAGCGATGACGCGGCCCTGCAGCGGTTGCCCGGGGAAGGGGGTCAGGGTGGCGCGGATGTCAGCCCCAACCTGAACCATTCCAGCCATTGCTTCGGGTATCGCCGCATCGAGCCAGACCGTGGACAGCCCGTTGATCCTGGCCAGGTCCTGACCCGCCTCCACGGTCATCCCGGCGCGTACCTGCAAGACTTGGAGCTCGCCGGCGATAGGTGTGGTGAGGGTTTGCACCGCCCGCGGTTTGCCGCTGCGGCGAACCTGCTCGATCAACGCTTGAGGCATGCCGAGCAGGCGCAGGCGCTCTTGGGTCGCACTTATCAAGCGAATGTCAACGGTACGCAGTACCGCCAGGAACTCCAACTGCGCGGCGAACCACTCGGGAATCAGCAGGTCGACCAGGGGGGTACCGGCAGGCAGCACATCGCCCGGGGCACGCCCGTAAACCCGCTCGACGAATCCGCCAGCGCGAGCCTGGAGGTTCGCCACCTCTCGCTGGTTATAGGCCAGGGAACCGACCGCCTCGATACCCGAGGGCAGTACACCGCGGATCACCGGAGAAGTTCGCATTCCGAGGCTTTGTACGGCTTGAGCGGGGACGCTCAGGACAGACGGATCCTGCTCGGATCCCGCGTATTTAGGGACAAGCTCCATATCCATGAAGGGTGACTTGCCCGGTTTATCGAAGCGCTGCTCGGGCTGCATCGGGTCGTACCAATAGAGCACCTTGCGCTCGTCCGTCGGTGCAGAACTGGGCAGAACCTCATGTTTGGCCTGCCGCTGGGCCAGCCAGTAGCCGCCTGCCGCGCCAATGCCCACGGCCAGCAAGGCGACCGCAAAACCAAATGCCGATATCTTCATCTCAGTCCCTCCACATAGGCGTAATACAGGCTTGCGGAGAGCTGGCTCAACTTGCGCTGCTGTTCAATCTGCCGCAGCTGCGCCTCGATCAGGTCGCGCTGTGCGGTAATAACGGATGTGAGCTGGCTGTTACCGGCTTGGTAGGCGGCTAGTTCGAGATCGGCCCGTTTGCTTGCAAGCGGGATCAAGGTTTTTTCGGTGCGTGACAAGGTCCTGCGCAGTTGCTCAAGCTCGGCAATACCGCCTTCAAGCTCAGCCTGATGGGCGCGCAGTAACGCCTCCTGCTCGGCTTCCATCTGCGACACGCTGTGCTGCCTGGCATTGATCTTGGGCCCCTGACGTGTGCCTACGAACAACGGCAGGTCGAAGGTGAATTGCACCATCACCATATCGCCGAACTGGTTGTCGCGATTGTTGTAG
Source organism: Ectopseudomonas mendocina (assembly GCF_007049795.1). GTDB lineage: Bacteria > Pseudomonadota > Gammaproteobacteria > Pseudomonadales > Pseudomonadaceae > Aquipseudomonas > Aquipseudomonas mendocina_D. Next base: position 2,056 of record NZ_SCFY01000034.1, on the reverse strand, counting down.
GCAAACTCGACACCCCAGTCGGGAGTCTTTTCGGCGATGGCCTCGTTCAGCTCGGCGCTAGCCTCGCCGACTCGGGCCGAGGCAGCGCGCAACTCAGGGTGTGAGGCAATGCGTTGCGGCAGGTGCGGTGCCTCCAGGCTCAGATTGGGAACACCTCCTTGCAAAGGCTGATCGGCCTCGTTGCCTATCCAGCGGCGCAGCTTGGCACGAGCCACTGCTACATCGCGATTCAGCTCGTCTCGCCGATCCTGCAATGCCAAAGCTTCCTGGTCGGCCTGCAACAGCTCGCCAGGCTGAGCACTACCGCCGGCAATCAGCGATTGCACGGTCGAGCGGAGCATCTCGAGCTGACGATCCAGTTGATCGAAGAGGCCAACACTGCGTTCGGCGTAGTACACGTCCAGCCAGCTCACTGCCGTCAGGCGCTTGATTCCCAACTGCATGGCACGTTGCTCGGCTTCGGCCCGCGTCATGGAGGCTTCGGCCAGTTGGCGACGGGCCAGACGCTTGTCGCCGTTTGGTACCTCCTGCATGAGTCCAATGCGGCGCATGGTCATGGAGTCACGATTCAGGGTGTAACGGTCAGGGCCTTCGATCAGCAGGTTGTCGATGCCTAGAATAAGCTTGGGATCGGGCAGGGCGTCTGCGGGCCCTACAGCCTGCTGTGCCGATGCCACCTGCGCCTGGCGCGCGAGGTTCTCAGGGGCACTCTGCTCGGCCAGAGCTTGGGCTCGTTCGAAGGTTAGGGGCTGCGCCTGCGCGGCAAGCCAGGGAGCTGCCCAGAATGCGGCAGCCAACACGCCGAGATAGCCACGGCGTGTGAAAAGGAAAGCGGGCATGCTTTCGCCTCCAATGCGATTGATCGAGGTCGCCACCAAAAGCGTGGTCGCGACGATGCGCCTGGTTTAAAGGCGCGAAGATCACTGCATTAGACGAAACGAGGAGGGCGCCAGAGTCCTGCGGGCTCTCTCTTAATCACCGACTGGGTCAGCAATATCTCGGGGCGTGAGGGAAGAGGGGATATGCTCTTGATAACGGTGGTCTGGAGAAGTCCTCCGGTCTTGCATTCCTGGCCGGATTTGCAGGGGGACTTACTGGCCACCCCATCAGACTTATCCATTTGCTCGCAGCACGGAGCATCGGCCATTGCATGGCCCTGATGATCGGCGCTCTGCATCGGGCAAGGCTGTGCCGGCATGCTGAAAGCCATACCGCCGAAGGTCGGCAGCACGAGACTAGCAATCATTACCAGGATCAATCCAATTCGACGCACAGCAATTCACCAGGCGGGCGATAGGGCGACGATAGCAGATTGCCCCGAGGCATGAACGCTCCTTTTGGCAATAGTGTTGATTTGGATCAAATAGAGTGTCATGCAGGGTATCAATCGGTAAGCGTCCGCCGAACTCACCTTGCGTGATTCAGGCAGGCGCCCACTGATGCGGCAGCAGTTGGCCGACCTCACTCGCCCGTTGCGTCGGCAGGCGTGTCAGCACGTCCTTGAGATAGGCATACGGATCATGCCCGTTCATGCGGGCCGACTGGATAAGGCTCATGATCGCCGCCGCGCGTTTGCCGCTGCGTAGCGACCCGGCAAACAACCAGTTCGAGCGCCCCAGGGCCCATGGACGAATCTGGTTCTCGACCTGGTTATTGTCAATGGGCACAGCACCATCCTCGACATAGCGAGTCAGTGCCTGCCAGCGTTTAAGGCTGTAATCCAAGGCTTTCGCCGTGGCCGATCCGTTGGGCACAAGATCACGCTGGGCCAGCATCCAGTCATGCAGTGTATCGAGGATCGGTGAAGCCTTTTCCTGTCGTATTCGCCAGCGTTCTTCATCGCTCATGTCCCGTGCTTGCCGTTCGATTTCGTACAGGCTGCCCATCGCGTGCAGTGCTTGTTCGGCCAACTGGCTTTTGTTTGCAGCGTGAAGATCGAAGAACTTGCGGCGGGCGTGGCGGCGATTTTCAAGGTAGTTGTCGCGTGAGCGTGTCACGCTGCCTTTGATGTTTGCTGCAGTACCGCTTCCCGCTCCGGGTTCAGGCACACGATTGG
>NZ_SCFY01000033.1 GCF_007049795.1 Ectopseudomonas mendocina | reverse complement strand
GCTGCTTTGCTGACGACCTTCGCCCTGGATGTAGCCCATAAACGACAATGCCCCCATCGACTGATGGAGGCATTGTCTTCAGCTTGCTCTCAGACTGTTAGGTTTTCACACAGTCTGACAGGGCCGGGCTTTCGTACGCGATGACGCAGTTACAGCTTGGTCTCGACGTATGCTTCGTCGCGGATCTGGCGCAGCCAGGCCTGCAGTTCCTCGTCGTACTTGCGGTTGCGCAGCACGTTAACGGCTTGTTGCTCGCGGAACTGCGCGCTGCTGTCAGTTGCGCGACGGCCCATGACTTCCAGCACGTGCCAGCCGTAAGGGCTCTTGAACGGCTTGGACAGCTCGCCGCTGGGGGTGTTGTTCATCACCTCGCGGAATTCGGGGACCAGGGCGTTCGGGTCGATCCAGTTCAGGTCACCGCCGTTGAGTGCAGAGCCCGGGTCCTCGGAGAAGCTCTTCGCCAGCTCGGCGAAGTCTTCACCATCGACGATGCGCTGATACAGGCGCTCGACCAGGCGACGGGTTTCTTCTTCGCTGCGAATCTCGCTGGGCTTGATCAGGATGTGACGCACGTGTACTTCGTCGCGCACCTGGGTTTCGCCGCCGCGCTTCTCGATCAGCTTGAGGATGATGAAACCGCCCGGCGTACGCACCGGCTCGGTAACCTCGCCCGGGTTCAGTTGGCTGATCATGTTGTCGAACGGCGGAGGCAGCTGGCCCGCTTTACGCCAGCCCATTTCACCGCCTTCCAGGGCGTTCTCGCTGGCAGAGCGAGAGACGGCCAGTTGGGCGAAGTCCGCGCCTTGCTGCAGTTGCTGATAAACCTCCTGCGCCTGACGGTCGGCCGTCTGGATTTCGCTGGAGGACGCACCTTCGGAAACCGGAATCAGGATGTTGGCCAGACGGAATTCTTCCGACAGCTGCATCTTGCCCAAGTCGGAAGCGAGGAAGTTCTGTACTTCCTGATCGGTAACCTGAATGCGTTCGGCCACGCGGCGCTGGCGCACACGGCTGATGACCATCTCGCGACGCACCTGATCCCGTGCATCGGCATAGGACAGGCCGTCGCGTGCCAGTGCTTCACGGAACTGCTCCAGGCTCATGCCATTGCGCTGAGCGATGGTGCCCATGGCCTGGTTCAGTTCTTCGTCGGTGATGCGAATGCCGGAGCGGTCGCCGATCTGCAGCTGGATGTTCTCGATGATCAGGCGCTCGAGCACCTGCTGGCTGAGTACGTTGCCAGGAGGCACGGAGCCGCCGCGCTTGTCGATGGTTTGCTGCACTTCACGCAGGCGAGCGTCGAGTTGGCTCTGCATGACCACGTCGTTGTCGACGATGGCCACGACGCGATCCAGTGGGCGAACCTGGGCCTGAGCCGTTGCCGCCAGCAGTGCTGCGCCCAACAGCAGGGGGCGCAGGCGATCAGAAAGCTTGGTCTTCACGTTCACGGTAACCTTGAATGCCTTGGTCGAGGAAAGTTTCCACCTTGTTGCCAACAACGCCGCCGAGGCCCTTGAGGACGATCTGCAGGAAGATGCCGCGGTCCGGCTCGTCGTTGCGCGATGGGTTAAGGCTGACTTCGTCGTAATCGATCCAGTAGCGGTTGATCAGGCGCAGCTTCCAGCAGCAGCTGTCGTATTCGAAACCACCGAAGGCTTCGAGAGTACGGTTGCGGCCATAGTCGTACTGCCAGCGCGAGATCAGGCTCCACTGCGGAGCCAGCGGCCAGATGACGGAGAAGTCATGCTGGTTGATCTTGTAGTAGTCCTTGATCTCGTTGGCCGTGCCTGGGGCGTAATCGCCACCGAAAACCCACCGGCCACTCGCGCGGTCATAGCGCATGGTGTCGTTGCGGTAGCGATAACCCAAGTTGACGACCTTGTTCGGGTTGTCTTCCGGCTGGTAATGGAACATCGCGCTGCCCGAGCGGGTGCGACGTTGATCCAGATCCCAGTTGAAGGTGGAAGACACGCGCCAGTCGCGATTGAAGCGATACATGTACTCCAGTGCATAAGGAGAGACGTCGGAGGTGTAGTCCGCGCGATCCTTGAGACGCTGCTGGCCTGGCTGACCACTATAGGTGTCGGGCATCGTCACGCGACGGTCTTCGAAGTAGAAGGCCTGACCGATGCTAAAACGCTGGCGCTCGAAGCCGTTCGGCTCGACCCAGCGGCTGGTCACGCCCAGCGACAGCTTGTTCTCGTCGCCGATGCGATCCTTGCCGGAGAAGCGGTTCTCGCGCCACAGCGAGGCGTAGCTGAAGGCGGGCTCGCCAGTGTCGAAGATCGGGATGTCAGTCTGGTCTTCTTCCGGTACGTAAAGGTAGAACGCCCGAGGCTCCAGTGTCTGGCGGAAATCCTTGCCGAACAGTTGGGTGTTACGGTCGAAGTACAGGCCACTGTCGACGCTGAACAGGCCGACTCCACGATTTTGGGTGCTCTTGTATTCCTGTTCAGGCAGTAGCCCGTAACGGCCATTGCCTTTGCCAATACTATCCAAGCTAAGGTCGTAGTGAGTTTGCATATACTTGACCTGAGGCTTGAGGAAGCCCCAGGTCCAATCCAGAGGCAGGCTGATGGCTGGCTCCACGTGCAGGCGATCACCATCTGCGCGAGCCAGGCCTTTCAGGCGTGCATCATAGTATTTGCCTTCATTGACTCCATCTTGGTTGATGTAGTCACCCAAGCGCAGATTGCGATCAAACTTCACGTACTCGGTCTTGTAGGTGAAGTCGAGGCCGCCTGGATTGAATGGCAGCTTGCCGTCCAGGGTGATCTGCGGCAGGCGATCATAGGGTGTGATGCTGGTGATATTCGCCAGCTCGTAAGCATGCAGGTTCAGACGCGCCCGGTAGCTGTCGCCACGATAGGTCAGGGAACCGCGCTGGTTGACGTAGGTCGTCGTTTCGACACCCAGGTCGGTGCTCAGATCCTGGAAGTAGTAGGGGTCGCTGATATCGGTGTAGTCGACTTCGGCGAGCAGGCGCGAGTTCAGCCCCTGCTTGTGTTGCCAGCTATACATCCAGCGCTGGTCTTCATACTCGGACTGAAGCTTGCGCTCGTCTTCGTCGTCATTCAGCCATGCACCGCCTACCTGGCCTTCACTGCTCTCGGTCAGGTAGCGGAACTCACCCTCCATCAGCAAGCCACGCTTGGTCATGTAGGTCGGATACAACGTGGCGTCGTAGTTCGGCGCCAGGTTGAAGTAGTAGGGGGTCTGCACGGCGAAGCCGGAGTCGCTCGATGTGCTGAAGCTCGGCGGCAGGAAGCCGGACTGGCGACGGTCATCGATCGGGAAGTAGATGTACGGGGTATAGAACATCGGAATGTCCTTGACCCGCAGCGTCACGTTGGTAGCGGTGCCAAAACCGGTCGCCGGGTTCAGGGTGACGTTGTTGCCCCTCAGGTGCCAGGCGTTGTCGCCCGGTTCGCAACGGGTATAGGTACCATCCTTGAGGCGGATGATGGCGGTCTCTTCGCGTTTGGCGTAGAGCGCGCTACCGCGTACCTTGGCCTGGTGCATCACGTACTCGGCGTTGTCGATCCGAGCTTCACCGTTGTCCAGTTGCAGCTCGGCACGATCACCGACTACCAACATGCCTTTGTCGCGCAGACGTACATTGCCGAGCAGTTCGCCACGGTTTTCTGTCTGGTACAGGCTGGCCTCGTCGGCTTCGACCTGCATGCCGGACTGACGCAGGACGACATCACCGGCGAGGGTGGCAACCTGTTTTTCCTGCTCGAAGCGCGAGGCCTTGGCCGACAAGAACATCGGCGATTCGGCCAGCGGCGTGGTGTCATCCATACCGGGGCGCAGCGGTTCGATATAGGTGCCTGCGCAATAAGGACCAGCTTCGGCAAGTTGTGCCGCAGTCAGGTTTTCACGCGGAACCCAGTCCAAGTGGCTGTAGTCAGCACTGCGAGATGCAAGAGCGCGGCCCTTGCTCTCGGTAACCAGTGCGGGAGCCGCAGCTTGCTTGGCAACCGTTTCACCCGTAGAACCCGCAGTACTAACAGCATTGCTGCTGTGCTGTGGACGCGGCGGCAGGGCGCTGGCTGCCGATTTCGGCGCACAAGCCCAGCCGCCCGTAGGCGAAGCCTGGCAGTTGTATTGCTCAGCGGCGAAGGCCTGTAGGCTGAACGCGGGCTGTAGGGCCAGGAGGCTGCCGGTAACCAGCAGCGGAAATTTCTTGCGGAACGCGGGGTATTTTACTGCCATCTTGTTAGTCCGGGCTTCCTGCGCGCTATCGGCCCAGGGGCCGCACGCCTCTCGATGGGCTGAAAAAGATGCTGGATAATAAAGCATGACCCGCGCAACGGCTAGCGCCGTCGGAGACCCCTTGATGTCTGAACACGATGTACGTCTGCAACAGCTGCAAACCTGGCTCGCCGAGCAACTGCCAGCCCTCTTCGCGGAGCGCGAATGGGGCGCGGTGCCTGCGGCCGTGCTCACGCCTGCCAGCAGCGACGCCAGTTTTCGCCGCTATTTTCGTTGGCAGGCCGGTGAGCGCAGCCTGATTTTGATGGATGCGCCGCCGCCCCAGGAAAACTGCGAGCCCTTCGTGCGTATCGCGGCGCTGCTGGCCAGCGCTGGCGTGCATGTGCCGCAGGTGCTGGCTGCCGATCTCAAGCGGGGCTTCCTGATGCTCGATGATCTGGGCCGGCAGACCTACCTGGATGTAATCAACGAAGACAATGCCGACGATCTGTTCGCCGCAGCCATCGACTCCCTGCTGCTGCAGCAGCGCTTGCCGCTCGACAGCCATCTGCCGCATTACGACGACGCCCTGCTGCGGCGCGAGGTGCAGTTGTTCCCCGAATGGTACGTACAACGCCACCTGGGGCTTACCTTTACACCCGAGCAGGAGGCCACCTGGCTGCGCGTCAGTCAGCTGTTGATCGACAGCGCCCTGGCCCAGCCCAAGGTGGTGGTGCATCGCGATTTCATGCCGCGCAACCTGATGCAGAGCACGCCCAATCCCGGTGTGCTGGATTTTCAGGATGCCGTCAACGGCCCGGTCACCTACGACATCACCTGCCTGTTCAAGGATGCCTTCCTCAGCTGGCCCGAGGCGCGCGTGCAGGCCTGGCTGCATGACTATTGGCAGCGTGCCAGGGCGGCGGGCATTCCGGTGCAGGCTTCGTCCGACGACTTTCTGCGTGCCAGCGACCTGATGGGCGTGCAGCGTCACCTCAAGGTCATCGGCATCTTTGCACGTATCTGTCATCGCGATGGCAAGCCCAAGTACCTCGGCGATGTGCCACGTTTCTTCACTTATATATGGACTGTGCTGGCGCGTCGTCCTGAATTGGCCGAGTTGGGCGAGCTGTTCGCCAGCCTGGGAATCGATGAAGGAAGCTCTGCATGAAGGCGATGATCCTCGCGGCGGGCAAGGGCGAACGCATGCGGCCGCTGACCCTGCATACGCCCAAGCCGCTGGTTAAGGCGGCGGGCGTGCCGTTGATCGAATACCACATCCGAGCCCTGGCTGCTGCGGGGTTTACCGAGCTGGTGATCAACCACGCCTGGCTCGGTCAGCAGATCGAGGATTATCTCGGCGATGGTTCACGCTTCGGTGTGCGGATCGTCTATTCCGCCGAAGGTGAGCCGCTGGAAACCGGCGGCGGCATCTTCAAGGCGCTGCCGTTGCTGGGTGCCGAGCCATTTCTGGTGGTCAATGGCGATGTGTTCACGGATTACGACTTTGCTGCCCTGCGCAAACCGCTCGCGGGGTTGGCCCATCTGGTGCTGGTGAATAATCCGGCGCATCACCCGCAGGGTGATTTCTTGCTGGCGGCTGGCCGGGTGCATGACGGTGAGGCAACAGGTGAGCGGCTGACCTACAGCGGGCTCGCCGTGTTGCACCCGCGTCTGTTCGGCTCTTCTCTGCCCGGTGCCTTCAAGCTGGCGCCGCTGCTGCGTGAGGCGATCACGGCCGGGCAGGTCAGCGGCGAGCACTATGGTGGCTGTTGGGTCGACGTCGGTACGCACGAGCGCCTGGCTGAAGTCGAACGCTTGCTGCAGGAGGCACGTTAAGTGTTGTGGCCGGCCACCATGCTCGGGGCGGCGGCCGGGCTCGCCCTGGCCAGCATCCCGGGTGCTCTGCTGGGCGGTCTGCTCGGGCAGGTGCTGGATCGCCGTCTGCGCCTGCAGGGCTGGGATAATCTGCGTGAGCGTCTGGGCGGTCGTGCGGCACCCACGGATGACGATTTGTTGTTTCTGATGCTGGGGCGTCTGGCCAAGAGTGATGGTCGCGTGGTGCAGAGTCATATCCAGCAGGCGCGCTCGGAAATGCAGCGACTTGGGCTGGACGCTGCAGCTCAGCGCCGCGCCATCGAGGCGTTTGCTCGGGGCAAGACCGGGCGTGACAACCTGCGTTCGCCGCTGCAGCGCCAGCGCCAGCGCGGCGATGCGCTGTTGCGCGCCTGCTGGCGCATGGCCTGGGTCGATGGGCAGGTGTCGCCCGGCGAGCATGAGTTGATTCGGCTCTGGGGCAAGTGGCTCGGTTGGGACGGCGAGCGCCTGGAGAACCTCGGGGCGGAGTATGCGCCGCGCCGTAGCCAGCAACCGACGCCGGCGGGCGGCAGTTACCAGGAAGCGCTGCGATTGCTGGGCGTCAATGAAGGCAGTGAACCCGAACAGATCAAGCGAGCCTACCGGCGTCTGCTGAGCCGCCATCATCCGGACAAACTGGCCGGCTCTGGCGCTTCGCCTGAGCGTATTCGTGAAGCGACCGACACCACGCGTCAACTGCATCAGGCCTATGCGTTGATTCGTCAGCGCCGGGGTATCCGCTAGGGCTAGCTGCCTGTGGCGTTGGTGTGCTTCTGCAGCCAGCCACGCAGGCGGCGGTAGAGTTGTTCGTGCTGCACGTTTAGGTTGCCCGGCAGGGCTTTCATCGCTACCTGGATGTAGTTGGGCAGCTTGGCGCGCTTGCTGGCCTGCAGGCGTTCAAGCGCGGCCTTGCGTTCGTTGGCCTGATCCTTGTAGAAGAAGTCGCCGGTTGCCGTAGGCAGCTGTGCAACCAGTTCATCCAGTGGCGGAGCGAAGCCGGCAGGCAGTTCGGCCGCCACCATCAGCAGGTTCTTCACGTTGTCCGGCTGGCGTTCGTTCAGGTAGCGCGCAGCCCAGTAAGCGCCACTGCCATGACCGAGCAGGACGATTGACTTGGCCTGCTGCTGGTTGGCGAAGGCGATGGCGGCATCGATGCGTGCCATGACCCGCTCGGCATGCGCCAGACGCCTCTGCTCTGGGCTGATCGTGCTGCTGTCCGTTGCTTGTAGCGCCTCGTCTGCGCTCGCTTCGAGCGCGCTTTCGTCGGCAGGAGGGCTCTCGGTAGCGGTGCTGTCGTCTGGTGATGTCACTGTTGCCGTGGCAGTTGTGCGTGGAGGCAGCGGGTCACCGTCCGGGTCTGGCAGGGTCAGGCTCAGGCTGTGCCAGCCGGCGTCGGGCAGTTTGCGCCGCAGCGGGCCGATAGCCGCAGCGCCATCGGCGTTTTCCACATCGCCGGGCAGCAGGATCACTGCACCATGGGGTTCGCCGACATTGGCAGGCAGCCACAGGGCGAGAAAACTTTCGGCGCCGGCCTGCAGCATCTGCTGTTCACGTTTGTCCAGACGTTGCTCCAGCGTCTGCGCCTCGCTGACGCTGCGTTCGGGCAACAGCGGGCGTTCGCTCGCCGCGGGGGCGTCGGCGCTATCAGCCGGCGCATTCTCGGTCGGCTCCTCGGCCCAGGCCGCGGGACAGGAGAGCAGGCAGAAACCGAGCAGTACTAGTGAATGAAGGCGCATTGATGAGGCTCCTGATCGTCTGCTACAGAGCCTAATGGCGGGCTCCGCTTTTGTCAGGCGATTGGCGCAAGACTGGAGTAAGGTAGGGGATCGCGTCACCGGATTCGCCGTGCATGATTTCCCTTCTTCGTTCCCTCGCCCTCCTGCTGATGCTGGCTGTTTCCACTGCCTGGGCCGAGAGCGCGCGCATGCCATTGCGCCCGGCTTTCGACGCCGAGCAGCGTGCCTGGCTCAAGGAGCATCCCGTGCTGCGCGTGGGCCTGATCCAGCAGGCGCCTTGGGCTCTGCGTGGCCAGAACCGGCAGCTGACGGGCGCCAATGTCGAACTGATGCAGCGTCTGCTCGAAGGCATGGGCGTCGCGCCTGACTGGCGCCTGTATCCGAATCTGGAGGCCCTGGAACGGGCAGCCAGTGCTGGCGAGGTGGATCTGGCGCCAGGCTTGCAGCAGACGCCGGCCGGTCTGCGCATTTGGCATTACTCCATGCCTTACCTGCGAGTACCGCATCTGGTGGTCGGCGAGCGCAGCGGCAATGGTGCGGTGGACCTCGACCAGTTGCCGCTGGAGCAGATGGTGGCCCTACGCTCGCCGAGCCAGGCTGCCGAATACCTGGAACGCACCCACACCAACCTGCGTCTGCGCGCGACTCCGTCGGAGCGCGCCGCCTTGCTGTTGGTGCTCAACCAGGAAGTCAGCTACGCCGTGTTGGATGAAGCGAGCCTCAGCCTGCTGCTGCGCGAATCACGTTTCTCCAGCCTGAGCATCGTCGGTGATATCGGCTTGCCGCAGCTGCTGCGCCTGGCTACACGGCGTGACCAGCCGCTTCTGTCCGGTATTGTCGACCGGACTTTGCAAGCGCTGCCTGCCCGTGAACTGGAGGAGTTGCGCGACACCTGGATGCCGCTGCGCTATCCGCAATCCACCGACTTCGTCGGCTTCTGGAAGACCCTGGCGTTATTTTTCGCCCTGATTCTGATGCTCGGTGCGACAGCGCTTTATCGGCAGCGGCAGCAGACACGTTCGCTGGAGCGTGGGCTATTGGCTGCACGAGGCGAACTGGATCGCCATCAGCAGGCCGCCGAGGCATTGCGCCTGAGCCAGTTCTCTATCGATCACAGCACGGTGGGTATTCTCTGGGTCAACTGGGATAGCCACCTGCGCTACGCCAACCGCGCCGCCGAACGCATGCTTGGTTACGCCGCCGGCGAGCTGGTGGACAAGCCGCTGAGCCAGCTGGAGCCGGGCCTGCATATGGACCGCTGGCTCAACCTGTGGAAACGCGTGCGCGAGCAGGATGACGGCTCACCCAGCTTCGAGGTGGACTGCCTGCGTGCCGATGGCAGCCGTATGCCGGCTGACGTCTCGCTGAGTTTTCTGCGCTATCGCCAGGCCGAGTACCTGGTGGTGTTTCTCAGTGACGTTACCGAGCGCCGCCGTGCGCGTGCAGCGTTGGAGGAGAGCGAGGCGCGCTTCAAGGGTATCGCCGGTAACGTGCCTGGCCTGGTGTTTCGCCTGGAGCGCGCCGGGCCGGGAGCGGTGGTCAACTTCGCCTACATCAGCGAGGCCAGTCAGGAGATGGTCGGCTGGCCAGCGCAGGATCTGCAGCGTGAGGAGCGTGGCATCCGCAGCCTGGTGCACCCGCAGGATCTGAGCAGCTACCTCAATAGCCAGACCCTGGCGCTGGAAGGCGAGAGCGACTGGTATTGGCAGGGGCGCATTCTCACTGCCGAGCAGGAGGTGCTGTGGGCCGACATCCGCACCACCGCGCGGCCGCTGGGGCATGGCCGTGTGGTGTGGGACGGCATCCTCTGGGACATCACCGAGAACAAGCTGGCCGAGCTGGCGCTGGCCGATTCGCGGGCGCGTCTGCGCGAATTGTCGGCGCACCTGGAAAGCGTGCGCGAGGAAGAGAAGGCGCGCATTGCCCGTGAAGTGCACGACGAGCTGGGCCAGGTGCTGACCGTACTCAAGCTGGAGACGGCGATGTGCGAGCTGGTTTGCGCCGGGCAGATTCCCGAACTGGATGAACGCCTCAATAGCATGAAGCGCCTGATCGCCCAGTTGTTCCAGCTGGTGCGTGATGTAGCCACGGCGCTGCGCCCGCCGATTCTCGATGCTGGCATTGCCTCGGCCATCGAGTGGCAGGTGCGGCGCTTCGAGGAGCGCACGCAGATTCCTTGCCTGGTCGAAGTGCCGGAGCACCTGCCGCATCTGCCGGATGCCCAGGCCATCGGCCTATTCCGCATCCTCCAGGAGGCGCTGACCAACATCATGCGCCACGCTGGCGCGCACAGCGTCGAGGTGCGTTTGTGGCAGGAGGGCGGCAGCCTGTGTCTGTCGGTGGTCGACGATGGCAAGGGCTTCGATCCGGCGCAGCGCAAGCCCGGGCAGTCGTTCGGCCTGGTTGGCATGCAGGAACGCATGCTCATGCTCGGTGGCCAGTTGCAGATTGACAGCCGGCCGGGCGAGGGCACTACCCTGTGTGCGCGCATCAATCTGGAAGAGGAGGTCGCAGCGTGATTCGGGTACTGGTAGCCGAAGACCACACCATCGTGCGGGAAGGCATCAAGCAACTGATCGGCATGGCGCGTGATCTCGAGGTGGCCGGCGAAGCCTGCAATGGCGAGCAACTGATCGAGGTGTTGCGCCGCACGCCTTGCGATGTGGTGCTGTTGGATATCTCCATGCCCGGCGTCAACGGTCTGGAGGCCATTCCGCGTATCCGTGCGCTGACCGAGTCCCCGGCGATTCTGGTGCTGTCGATGCACGACGAGGCGCAGATGGCGGCGCGTGCGCTCAAGGCTGGTGCCGCCGGTTATGCCACCAAGGACAGCGATCCGGCGCTGCTGATCACGGCGATTCGCAAGGTGGCCAGCGGTGGGCGTTATATCGATCCGGCACTGGCCGACCGCATGGTCTTCGAGGTCGGTCTGACCGACTCGCGCCCGCCCCATGCGCAGTTGTCCGAGCGTGAGTTCTCGGTGTTCGAGCGTTTGGTGCGAGGGGAGGGGGTCAACGACATTGCCCTGCACCTGGCAATCAGCAACAAGACCGTGAGCACGCACAAGGCGCGCCTGATGCAGAAGCTCGGCGCGCATTCGATGGCCGACCTGGTGCGTTACGCCATGGAGCATCGCCTGCTCTGAGCGAGCACTTTCGTAGGAGCGGCTGGGCGGCACTCCGCTTCAGCCGCGATGAATCGCCCTCCGGAGCTTCGCGGCTGAAGCCGCTCCCACGGTTTTCATGCGCTGTATAACCGATGCGATCACTCGGAATTTGTAGGGCGATCCCTACACGAGATTCTCCTCGCGCCTGATATCAGCTTGTCATCCCGCCCGATTTTTCAGCCTGTATCGCCGACCTAATCTTGGCTCATCGGCCTGAGACAAGAACAAGGGTGTGGTGTGATGGCAAACGATGTACTGGTGAGCTTCCGTGGCGTACAGAAGAGCTATGACGGCGAAACGCTGATCGTCAAAGACCTCAACCTGGATATCCGCAAGGGTGAGTTTCTGACCCTGCTCGGCCCGTCCGGTTCCGGCAAGACCACCAGCCTGATGATGCTGGCCGGTTTCGAGACGCCGACTGCTGGCGAGATCCTCCTCGATGGCCGCTCGCTGAACAAACTGCCGCCGCACAAGCGCAACATCGGCATGGTGTTCCAGAACTACGCGCTGTTCCCGCACATGACCGTGGCCGAAAACCTGGCGTTCCCGCTGAGCGTGCGCGGCATGTCGCGCACCGATATCAGCGAGCGGGTCAAGCGCGCCCTGTCGATGGTGCAGCTCGACACTTTCCGCAACCGCTATCCGGGCCAGCTTTCCGGTGGTCAGCAGCAGCGTGTGGCCCTGGCCCGTGCGCTGGTGTTCGAGCCGCAGCTGGTACTGATGGATGAACCCCTCGGCGCGCTGGACAAGCAACTGCGCGAACACATGCAGATGGAGATCAAGCACCTGCACCAGCGCCTGGGCGTAACCGTGGTCTACGTCACCCACGATCAGGGCGAGGCGCTGACCATGTCTGACCGCGTGGCTGTGTTCCATCAGGGCGAGATCCAGCAGATCGCCCCGCCGCGCGAACTCTACGAAGCGCCGCACAACACCTTCGTTGCCCAGTTCATCGGCGAGAACAATCGTCTGGCTGGCGAGTTGGTCAGCCGCGATGGCGAGCAGTGCGTGGTGCGCCTGGCGCGTGGTGAGGAAGTGCGCGCCACGGCGGTCAACGTCGGCGCCGTTGGCGAGGCCGTGAGCCTGTCGATCCGCCCCGAGCGCATCCGTCTCAACGGCCACAGCGAGGCCTGCCCGAACCGCTTCTCCGGGCGCATCGCCGAGTTCATCTACCTGGGCGACCACGTGCGCATCCGCATGGAGGTCTGCGGCAAATCCGATTTCTACGTCAAGCAACCCGTGGCCGAGCTCGATCCAGCGCTGGCGGTTGGTGACCTGGTTCCGCTCGGCTGGTCTGTCGAGCATGTCCGCGCGCTGGATCCACTCCAAGTCGAGTGAGCCTTTCGCGCAGTGCTTCACCTTTACCCCGTAACACAGAGGAGCTGATAAGAATGACGAAATCCCTGAAGCTCGCGGCGTTGGCCCTGGGCGTTAGCTGTGCCATGCCGGCACTGGCGGTGGATCTAACGGCGGTATCCTTCGGCGGCGCGAACAAGGCGGCGCAGGTCAAGGCGTTCTACGAACCCTTCGAGAAGGAAACCGGCAACAAGGTGCTGGGCGGCGAATACAACGGTGAAATGGCCAAGGTCAAAGCCATGGTCGACACCCGCAGCGTGAGCTGGGATCTGGTGGAGGTGGAGTCGCCGGAACTGGCCCGCGGTTGTGACGAAGGTCTGTTCGAGGAGCTCGATCCGGCGCAGTTCGGTGATGAGTCCAACTTCATCGACGGCGCCATCCAGCCGTGCGGCGTGGGCTTCTTCGTGTGGTCCACGGTATTGGCCTACAACGCCGACAAACTCAGCGCGGCGCCGACCAGTTGGGCCGATTTCTGGGATGTAGCGAAATTCCCGGGCAAGCGCGGCCTGCGCAAGGGCGCCAAGTACACCCTGGAATTCGCCCTGATGGCCGATGGCGTGCCGGTCAAGGACGTGTACAAGGTGCTGGCCACCAAGGAAGGCCAGGATCGCGCGTTCAAGAAGCTCGACGAACTCAAGCCCAATATCCAGTGGTGGGAAGCCGGCGCTCAGCCGCCGCAGTACCTGGTCTCCGGTGACGTGGTGATGAGCTCGGCCTACAACGGCCGCATCGCAGCGGTACAGGACGAGAGCAACCTGCAGGTGGTGTGGAACGGCGGCATCTACGACTTCGACTCCTGGGCCATTCCGCGTGGCGCGAAGAATACCGAGCTGGCCAAGCAGTTCATCGCCTTCTCGGTCAAGCCTGAAGCGCAGAAGACCTATTCGGAGAACATCGCCTACGGCCCGGCCAACAAGCAGGCCATTGAGCTGCTGGCGCCGGAGCGTCTGAACCTGATGCCGACTACCCCGGAAAACATCGCCAACCAGGTGGCCATCGATGTGACCTTCTGGGCTGACTACGGCGAGCAGCTGGAGCAGCGTTTCAACGCCTGGGCCGCCCGTTAACCCGTGCGTCGCGCAGCGACGCCTTCCTCGTCCCCTTCTCCTGCGGGAGAAGGTGGCGCATAGCGCCGGATGAGGGGGCTGAGCTGCCCAAATGATGTTGTCGTATCCCCCGATTTTCTGCCGCCAGGTGCGGCCTTAGCTTGCGGAGTTGTCCATGGCCGCCGTACTGCCTGCCAATGATTTGCCCGGGCCAAGCCTGAAGCAGCGACTGGCCCGTGCCGAGCGTTTCAATCGCCTGAAATCCAAGGCGCTGATCCTGCCGCTGTTGCTGTTCCTTCTGCTGACCTTCCTGCTGCCCATCGGCGCGTTGCTCATGCGCAGTGTGGACAACCCGGAAGTGGTCGGCAGCCTGCCGCGCACCGTCGAGGCGATTGCTGCCTGGGATGGCCGTGGCCTGCCGGATGAAGCGGTATACCAGGCGATTGCCAGCGATATGCTCGAGGCGCGGCGCAATCAGAGCCTTGGCGATCTGTCCAAGCGCCTGAACATGGAGCTGGCGGGCTTCCGTAGCTTGGTCAGCGCGACCGCACGCAAGCTGCCGCTGCGCGAGGAGCCGGCGTCCTACCAGGAGGCCTTCCTTGATATGGACGAGCGCTGGGGCGACCCTGCCTACTGGCAGGTGATCCGCCGCAATGCCTCGTCGGTCACGCCTTACTACCTGCTGGCCGCGCTCGATCACCGCATCGACGACCTCGGCGAACTGGCCAAGGCCACGCCGGATCAGGCCATCTACCTGGATATCTTCGCCCGCACCTTCTGGATGAGCCTGGTGATCACCGCCATCTGCCTGGTGCTGGCTTATCCACTGGCTTACCTGCTGGCCAACCTACCGACGCGGCAGGGCAACCTGCTGATGATTCTGGTGTTGCTGCCGTTCTGGACATCGATCCTGGTGCGGGTGGCGGCCTGGATCGTGCTCTTGCAGTCCGGAGGGCTGATCAACAGCGCGCTGATATCGCTGGGCATCATCGAGCAGCCGCTGCAACTGGTGTTCAACCGCAGCGGCGTGTACGTGGCCATGGTGCACATCATGCTGCCGTTCATGATCCTGCCGATCTACAGCGTGATGAAGGGCATCTCGCCCAGCTACATGCGTGCGGCGGTATCGCTTGGCTGCCACCCGTTCGCCAGCTTCTGGCGGGTGTACTTCCCGCAGACGCTGGCCGGTGTCGGTGCGGGTTGCCTGCTGGTGTTCATCCTGTCGATTGGCTACTACATCACCCCGGCGCTGCTGGGCAGCCCGAACGACCAGATGATCAGCTACTTCGTCGCCTTCTATACCAACACCACCATCAACTGGGGCATGGCCACGGCCCTCGGCGGTCTGCTGCTGGCCGCGACGCTGGTGCTGTACGTGGTGTACAGCTGGCTGGTCGGCGCCAGCAAACTGCGGCTTGGATAAACACGGTCTGCGCAGCAGACCACCTGATGTCCCTCTCCCATTCATGGGAGAGGGTGCCCGAAGGGCGGGAGAGGGTGCTTGTTTCGGCACCACTGCCTCTCGGTAAACGAACTCGGGAGGATGGCGTAAGAAGAGCGCCCTCTCTCCCAACCCCTCTCCCATAAATGTGAGAGGGGAGCTAAACGCTAAATGGAGTCACAGCCATGCTCAGCCCCTACATGTCACCCGTCGAGCGCCTCTGGTACTACGGCCTGCGCATTCTCTGCGGCCTGGTGCTGCTGTTTCTGATACTGCCTGTGCTGGTGATCGTGCCGCTGTCGTTCAACTCCGGCACCTTCCTGGTCTACCCGCTGCAGGGCTTCTCGCTGCGCTGGTACGAGGACTTCTTCATGTCCGCCGACTGGATGCGCTCGCTGAAGAACAGCCTGATCATCGCCCCGGCCGCCACTCTGCTGGCAATGGTCTTCGGCACCCTGGCGGCCATCGGTCTGACCCGTGGCGAATTCCGTGGCAAGGCGCTGGTGATGAGCCTGCTGATCTCGCCCATGATCGTCCCGGTGGTGATCATCGGTGTCGCCAGTTACCTGTTCTTCGCGCCGCTGGGCATGGGCAACAGCTACCTGTCGCTGATCCTGGTGCATGCAGTGCTCGGCGTGCCGTTCGTGATCATCACCGTGTCGGCTACCCTGCAGGGCTTCAACCACAACCTGGTGCGCGCCGCCGCCAGCCTTGGCGCCTCGCCGCTGACGGCGTTTCGCCGGGTGACCCTGCCGCTGATCGCTCCGGGCGTGATTTCGGGTGCGTTGTTCGCCTTCGCCACTTCGTTCGATGAAGTGGTGGTGACCCTGTTCCTCGCCGGCCCCGAGCAGGCCACCCTGCCGCGGCAGATGTTCAGCGGTATCCGCGAGAACCTGTCGCCGACCATCGCTGCCGCCGCCACGCTGCTGATCGGCTTCTCCATCCTGCTGCTGCTGACCCTGGAATGGCTGCGTGGGCGCAGCGAGAAGCTGCGTACTTCAGCGCCGGAATAAATCGCCGCAGCTGCATGTTCAGGGCCTCGCCGGGAAACCGGCGGGGCCTTGTTCGTTTCCGGGCGTAGAATGTGTGGTTTCTCCTTCGTAACAAGGCGGCCAGATGGACTTCGATGATCCCGGTTTTCGTGAGCTGATCGACGCGTTGCACGATGGCGTCTACATCACCGACGCCGATGGCATCACCCTAAAGGTCAACAGTGCCTATGAGCGCCTGACCGGGCTGCGTGCCGAGGATGTCGTCGGCCAGCACATGCAGGCGCTGGTAGAGCAGGGTGTGATCTCGCAGTCGGTGTCCTTGCGTGTGCTCAAGGAAGGCAAAGCGCTGTCGCTGATGCAGAGCGTCAGCCAGGGCAAACGCCTGCTGGTCAGTGGTACGCCGATCTTCGCTGCCGATGGCCGGGTGCGCTACGTGGTCAGTACCGTGCGCGACATGACCGAGCTGCTGCGCATGAAGCACGAGCGCGACGAGCTGCAGCAACTGAAGCAGCTGCGCAACAGCACGGCCAAGCTGCATGCCGGGCAGCGTGACGACCTGCTCGATGCCTCGCCGGTCGCCGACAAGCCCGCTTCGGGGCGCGTCTTCATGCAGGCGCGGCAGGTCGCGGCCAGCGACGTGAAGGTGCTGTTGCAGGGTGAGACCGGTGTCGGCAAGACCCTGATCGCCCAGTACATCCACAAGAGCAGCCCGCGCGCGGCGCAGCCCTTTCTGGCGCTGAACTGCGGTGCGCTGCCGGAGAACCTGATCGAGGCCGAGTTGTTCGGCTATGTGCCGGGCGCATTCACCGGCGCCGGCAGCAAGGGCAAGCGCGGTCTGCTGGAGCTGGCGCACCAGGGCACGGTTTTTCTCGATGAGATCGGCGATCTGCCATTGCCGCTGCAGGTCAAGCTGCTCAAGGTGATCGAGGAGAGCCGCTTCATCCCGGTCGGTGGTCTGGAGCTGAAGGAGGTGGATGTACGCATCATCACCGCCACCCACCACGACTTGCGCACGATGGTTGCCGAGGGCCGTTTTCGCGCCGACCTCTACTACCGCCTCAACGTCGTGCCGATCCACATTCCGGCGCTGCGCGAGCGCCCCGAGGAAATTCAGCCGTTGCTGGATTTCTACCTGGCCGAATTCAATCAGCGTTATGGTCGAGTGCTGAGCTGGGAGCTCGAGGCGCTCGACGCGCTGACCGACTACGCCTGGCCCGGCAACATCCGTGAGCTGATCAATCTGGTCGAGCGCCTGGTGGTGACCTGCAGTGGTGAACGCATCGAACTGTGCGATCTGCCGGAGGAAATGCGCGTCGCTCGCAGCGATGTCGACGACCTACTGCCATTGCGCAAGCAGGTGGAGAACCTCGAGCGGCGCCTCATCCGCCGCGCCCTGATGCAGCACAAGACCACCCGTGAAGCGGCCAAGGTGCTCGGTCTGAGCCAGGCGACCCTGGTGCAGAAGATGAAGCGCTGGGAGCAGGGTTGATTGGAAAATGGATCGTAAAAGGCTCATTTGATTGGTTTTCTGATCAAGCGCAACCCGCTGCGCGCTGTGACAAATCGACGCAAGCCTTCTAGCACGCCGCTTTCAGCGAGCTGGCACAGGATTGGCTATGGCAAGCCCCGAACCCGCTCAGCACAACAACGCACAAGGGGCCTGCTGATGAACACTGCCGCATTCAAGATCGCCAACAAGCTGCTGACCGGCCAAGGGGCCGTGGAGCAACTGGCGCTCGAACTGTCTCGACTGAATATCACCAACCCGCTGATCGTTACTGACGCCATCCTGATCAAGTCCGGTACGGTTGAGCATGTCCTCAAGCAACTCGGCGAGCGCCGCTATGGCATCTATGACGGTGTCGAGCCGGAGCCGGAGATCGCCATCGTCGAAGCCTGCGCCAAGGTCTATCGCGACGGCGGCCACGATGGCCTGATCGGCGTCGGTGGCGGCAGCGCCATCGATATCGCCAAGGCCGTGGCCGGTTACGTCGGTCATGACGGTGCATTGGAAGAGTTGTTCGGCGTCGATCAGATCAAGCGTAAAGGCCCGCCGCTGATTGCCATTCCGACCACTGCTGGCACCGGCTCGGAAGTGACCAACGTGTCGATCCTCTCCGATAAGCAGGCGCAACTGAAAAAGGGCATCGTCAGCGACTACCTGCTGCCCGACGTGGCCCTGGTTAGCCCGCTGATGACCCTAACCTGCCCCCGTGGCGTGACCGCCGCCAGTGGCGTCGATGCATTGGTCCATGCGGTGGAGTCCTACCTGTCGGTTAATGCTTCGCCGATCACCGACGCCCTGGCCATCGGCGCCATCAAGCTGATCGCCAAGGCGTTGCCCAAGGCCTATGCCAATCCGGCTGACCTGCTCGCTCGGGAGGATATGGCGACCGCCAGCCTGATGGCCGGCATGGCCTTCGGTAATGCCGGCGTGGGCGCGGTGCATGCGCTGGCCTATCCGCTGGGCGGTCGCTTCAATATCGCTCACGGCGTCAGCAATGCCTTGCTGCTGCCTTACGTGATGGCCTGGAACAAGCTGGCCTGTGTCGAGCGCATGGCCGAGATCGCTGCTGCTCTCGGTGTGCAAACCCATGGCCTGAGCGACAAGGCCGCCGCCGACCTGGCCGTCGAGGCCATGGCCGAGCTGTGCGCCAGCGTCGACATTCCCAAGGGCATGCGCAGCTTCGGCGTGCCGGAAGACGCCATCCCGGCCATGGCCGAGGAAGCGAGCAAGATCGATCGGCTGATGCGCAACAACCCGCGGCGCCTGACGGCTGGCGACATCGAACAGATCTACCGCGCTGCCTACTGATTACCGCAACGAAGATGAAAGGCCCCAGGGTGCTGGGGCCGGCTGAAATACAACTCTAATAAAGCTGGGTGACTCAAATGTCCGAACTGCATCAACAAGACCTTGGTGTGGAAGCCCCCTACTGGCCGGTGGGGCCATTCAAGGTGCGTCTGCCTTTCATTCATTACCGCTTCGAGATCTCCGACTACATGCAGGGCCTGCTCATGTGCGCGGTGGATCTGGCGGCGATTCCGCTGATGACCGAGTTCCTCGGCATGCCCTTCGAGGTGGCGCTGGCAGTGGTCATGCTCAATGGCCTGCTGTACTTGACTCACCATTTGCTGGGCGACCCGGTCGTTCCGGGCTGGATCACCCCGGCGATCCCACTGCTGATGGCCTACTGCAGCCAGTTCCCGGAGGGCCCGGAGCGGGTGCATGCGCTGATTGCCTTCCAGCTGATGCTGGGGATATTTTCCATCGGCCTGGGCATGACGGGCATGGCGCGCAAGGTAGTGTCATTGGTGCCCTCGGCGCTCAAGGCCGGGATCATCATGGGCGCCGGCCTCAGCGCGGTGGTCACCGTGTTCAAGGAAGGCGGGCGCTTCGACACCTTTCCTTGGACCATTTCCATCGCCGTCGGTATCGCCTTCTATCTGGTGTTCTCCCTGCACTTCCAGCAACTGAAGAAGCGCAGCCGCTTCTGGTGGAACTTCGCCAAGCTGGGCATCTTCCCGATCATCCTGCTGGCGGTGTTCGTTGCGCCGATCTTTGGTGAGGCGCCCTGGCCGAACATCGAGTGGGGCATCAGCAAGCCGGACTTCGTCACCTTGTGGAACGAGTACACCGTGTTCGGCCTCGGCATGCCGCCGTTGATGATGTTCGTCACTGCCATTCCCACCGTGTTCGCCGCCTACCTGGTGGTGTTCGGCGATGTGCTGGGCGCCAGGGCGATCCTCTCCGAGGCCGACCATATTCGCAGTGACGAGAAGGTCGACTTCAACCCGAACCGTTCGCACATGATCTTCGGTGGGCGCAATGCCTTGATGAGTATCTTTGGTCCGGACGTGGCCATGTGCGGGCCGCAGTGGTCGGCCATGCAGGTGGTGATCACCGAGCGCTTCAAGGGCGGTGCCCAGGCGATGAAGTCCATCTACGGCGGTGTTGGCTCGTTCCGCTGGGGCACCAACACCGGCCTGTTGCTGCTGCCGGTGGTCACCCTGCTGCAGCCGATTCTCGGCGTGGCGCTGGCGCTGACCCTGCTGATCCAGGGCTACGTCAGCGTGCGTCTGGGCATCATGGAAGCGCGCAGCCAGCGTGATCTGGGCATCGCCGGGGTGATCGGTGCGGTGCTGGCGATCAAAGGCGCCGGTTGGGCCTTTGCCATCGGCGTCGGCCTGTGCGCGCTGATTTACGGCGCGCAGATGTTCCGCGGCGAGAACGACCAGACCTTCACCAAGGATCTGCCGCCAGGCGAGTGAGGCCTGTGCAATCCCTAATTCAGCCGAGGGGTGATCTCCTCCCTCGGCGGCAGGAGAAAATCATGCAACTGAATGATCCCGATCTGCTGCGCCATCAGGCCTATGTCGACGGCCAGTGGTGCGATGCCAGCAATGGCGATGTGACTGAAATCTTCAACCCTGCCAACGGCGAGTCGCTGGGCGTCGTGCCGAACATCGGTGGCGCGCAGACCCGTCAGGCCATCGAGGCGGCGCAGGCTGCCCAACCCGCCTGGCGTGCGTTGACGGCCAAGGGGCGCGCGGCGCGGCTGCGCAAATGGTACGAGTTGATGCTGGCCAACCAGGAAGATCTGGCGCGGATCATAACGGCCGAGCAGGGCAAGCCGCTGACCGAGGCCCGTGGCGAAGTGCTTTACGCGGCATCCTTCATCGAGTGGTTCGCCGAAGAGGCCAAGCGCGTCTACGGCGACACCATTCCCGGCCATCAGCCGGACAAGCGCCTGATCGTGACCAAGGAGCCCATTGGCGTGACCGCGGCGATCACGCCCTGGAACTTCCCGGCGGCGATGATCACCCGCAAGGCAGGTCCGGCATTGGCCGCTGGCTGCGCCATGGTGCTCAAGCCGGCGCCGCAGACACCGTTCAGTGCCCTGGCGCTGGCGGTGCTGGCCGAGCGCGCGGGCATTCCGGCCGGGCTGTTCAGCGTACTGCCGGCCGATGCCGAGCGTTCTCGCGAAGTCGGCGCCGAGCTGTGCACTAACCCCATCGTGCGCAAGTTGTCGTTCACCGGCTCCACCGGCGTTGGCATCAAGCTGATGGAGCAATGCGCTCCGACCCTGAAAAAACTTTCGCTGGAGCTGGGCGGCAATGCGCCGTTCATCGTCTTCGAGGATGCCGATCTCGACGCAGCGGTCGAAGGCGCGCTGGTGGCCAAGTACCGCAATGCTGGGCAGACCTGCGTCTGCGCCAACCGCCTGTACGTGCACGATGCGGTCTACGATGCCTTTGCCGAAAAGCTGGCCGCGGCCGTGGCCAAACTGCGGGTTGGCCCGGGTGATGAGGCGGGTGTCGTCATTGGCCCGTTGATCGACGGCAATGCCGTGGCCAAGGTGCAGGCTCATCTGGCCGATGCGCTGGAGAAAGGCGCCAAGGTGCTGCAGGGCGGCAAGGCGCATGAGCTGGGCGGGCACTTTTTCGAGCCGACGGTCATCACCGACGTCACCCCTGATATGCGTGTGGCCCGTGAAGAGACCTTCGGCCCGCTGGCGCCACTGTTCCGCTTTAGCGACGAAGCCGAGGTAGTGCGCCAAGCCAACGACACCGAGTTCGGCCTGGCCGGCTACTTCTACACCCGCGATCTGGGTCGCACCTTCCGCGTAGCTGAAGCGCTGGAGTACGGGATGGTTGGTATCAATACCGGGCTGATCTCCAACGAAGTGGCGCCATTTGGCGGTATGAAGGCTTCAGGACTGGGCCGCGAAGGCTCCAAGTACGGCCTGGATGAGTACCTGGAGATCAAGTACCTCTGCCTCGGCGGTATCTGAATCAGGTTGCTATTGTGGGAGGGGCTTTAGCCGCGACCGGCTTGGCACAAAGCCAGTCGCTCGCCGCTAAAGCGCCTCCCACGGTCCCTGTCCTGTCTCCTGCGCTTGTCGATCAAGGGCGCCACAGCCGTTACAATGCGCGCCACCGTGATCCAGCACTACGAACCGTTTGCGATCTGCTGCGCGTCGGCCAGCCGTCGTTGAAAACAGGCTCGGAATGCTCATTTACTTCAGTAAACTCCGCTTGATTCGCTGCGCTCCCCCTACGGGCCAGCCTGCGGCTGTTACTTCACTTCGTTACGTTCTCGCCAGTTTTTGCCTAGCCCGGCTCTAGCTCGCGAGATCCCAAATCGGTTCTCAGAGGTGCGCCATGCAACCCTTCGCCATCGCCCCGTCGATCCTTTCCGCCGACTTCGCCCGCCTGGGTGAAGAAGTGGACAACGTACTCGCCGCCGGTGCGGACATCGTCCACTTCGATGTCATGGACAACCACTACGTGCCCAACCTGACCATCGGCCCGATGGTCTGCTCGGCGCTGCGCAAGTACGGCATCACCGCGCCCATCGACGCGCACCTGATGGTCAAGCCGGTGGATCGCATCATTGGCGACTTCATTGAAGCTGGCGCCAGCTACATCACTTTCCACCCGGAAGCCTCCGAGCACGTCGACCGCTCGCTGCAACTGATCAAGGCGGGCGGCGCCAAGGCGGGCCTGGTGTTCAATCCGGCCACCCCGCTGGACGTGCTCAAGTACGTGATGGACAAGGTCGACATGATCCTGCTGATGAGCGTCAACCCCGGTTTCGGCGGGCAGAAGTTCATTCCCGGCACCCTCGACAAGCTGCGTGAGGCCCGCGCGCTGATCGACGCCAGCGGTCGCGAGATCCGCCTGGAGATCGACGGCGGCGTCAACGTGCAGAACATCCGCGAGATCGCCGAGGCGGGCGCCGACACCTTCGTCGCCGGCTCGGCCATCTTCAACCAGCCGGACTACAAGGCGGTGATCGATGCCATGCGCGCCGAGCTGGCCCAGGTGCGTGGATGAAACCGCTGCGCGCGCTGTGCGGCGGCGAGCTGCCGCGCCTGGTGATGTTCGACCTGGATGGCACGCTGATCGACTCGGTGCCAGACCTGGCCGAAGCCGTCGACCGCATGCTGGTCGAAATGGGGCGTGCACCTGCTGGCGTTGAAAAGGTCCGTGACTGGGTCGGCAATGGCGCACGGGTGTTGGTGCGCCGTGCCCTGGCCGGTAGCCTAGATCACTCGGCAGTGACTGAGGTCGAGACGGAAGACGCGCTGGCGCGCTTTCTCGATATCTACGCCGACTGTCATAACCTGACCGCACTCTATCCCGGTGTGCACGAGTTGCTCGAGGCGCTCAGCACTGCAGCCGTGGAACTGGCGGTGGTGACCAACAAGCCGGAGCGTTTCGTCGCGCCGTTGCTGGAGCAGGTGGGTCTCGGCGGTTATTTCCGCTGGATCATTGGCGGCGATACCCTGCCGCAGCAGAAGCCGGACCCTGCGGCGCTACTGCAGGTGATGCACCTGGCTGGGGTCGAGGCGGCGCAGTCGCTGTTCATCGGCGATTCGCGCAATGACGTGCTGGCCGCGCGCGCTGCGGGCGTACCGTGCATCGCAGTGAGCTACGGCTATAACCATGGCCGGCCGATTGCCGAAGAAAAACCGGGGCTGGTAGTCGATAGTCTCGCCGAACTGCTGTGATAGTTGCTTAGCCCGAGCGGCTGCGCTACCGTGGCCGCTCTCCTTATTCCCCGCCTGTCGAGATCGCGCCGTGGTGGTTAGCTGCAAACTCTGGATGAAAGTGATCAAGGCCCTGGCCCGTTGGCGCTGGCGCGCCTGATCTCGTCCTGCCGCCGCTGCGCGGCCCGTTTGCACCCGACCGTTTACCCCGAGCCATGAGGCTGATCATGACCCATGAAGAATTTCTGCGTTTAGCCGCTGAAGGCTACAACCGCATTCCGCTTGCCTGCGAAACCATCGCCGACTTCGACACGCCGCTGTCGATCTACCTGAAACTGGCCGATGCGCCCAACTCCTACCTGCTGGAGTCCGTGCAGGGCGGCGAGAAATGGGGTCGTTACTCGATCATCGGCCTGCCGGCGCGCACCGTGCTGCGTGTGCACGGTCATGACGTGGTGATCACCACCGACGGCGTCGAAGTTGAGCGCCACGAATGTGCCGACCCGCTGGCCTTCGTCGAGCAGTTCAAGGCACGTTACAAGGTGCCGACCATCGCCGGTCTGCCGCGTTTCAACGGTGGCCTGGTCGGTTACTTCGCCTACGACAGCGTGCGTTATGTCGAGCCCAAGCTGGCCGCGGGGGTGAATCCTGATGCGTTGGGCACGCCGGACATCCTGCTCAACGTCTCCGATGCCGTGGTGGTGTTCGATAACCTGGCCGGCAAGATGCACGCCATCGTGCTGGCCGATCCGGCTGAGAGCGACGCCTTCGAGCGTGGTCAGCAGCAGCTGCAGGACATCCTGCACAAGCTGCGTCAGCCGTTCACACCGCGTCTGGGTGTGGATCTGAACAAGCCGGCAGGCGCGGAGCCGGCGTTCCGCTCCAGCTTCAGCCGCGAGGACTACGAACGCTCGGTCAGCGCCATCAAGGATTACATCCTCGCTGGCGACTGCATGCAGGTGGTGATTTCCCAGCGCATGTCGATTCCGTTCAAGGCCGCGCCCATCGACCTGTACCGTGCGCTGCGCTGCATCAACCCGACGCCGTACATGTACTTCTTTAACTTCGGCGACTTCCACGTCGTCGGCTCGTCGCCGGAAGTGCTGGTGCGCGTCGAAGACAACCTGGTCACCGTGCGGCCCATCGCCGGCACTCGCCCGCGCGGCGCCACCGAGGAGCAGGACCTGGCGCTGGAAGAAGATCTGCTGGCCGATGCCAAGGAAGTCGCCGAGCACCTGATGCTCATCGACCTGGGCCGCAACGACACTGGCCGCGTCTCGGAAATCGGCTCGGTGAAACTGACCGAGAAGATGGTCATCGAGCGCTACTCCAACGTCATGCACATCGTTTCCAACGTCACCGGCGAGCTGAAAAAAGGCCTGACTTCGATGGACGCCCTGCGCGCCATCCTGCCAGCCGGCACCCTGTCCGGGGCGCCGAAGATCCGCGCCATGGAAATCATCGACGAGCTGGAGCCGGTCAAGCGCGGCGTCTATGGCGGCGCGGTCGGTTACTACGCCTGGAACGGCAACATGGACACGGCGATTGCCATTCGTACCGCGGTGATCAAGGACGGCGAGCTGCACGTCCAGGCCGGCGCCGGCATCGTCGCCGACTCGGTGCCCGCGCTGGAGTGGGAAGAAACCCTGAACAAGCGCCGCGCCATGTTCCGCGCCGTTGCGCTCGCCGAACAGACTGCCGTCCAGGCCCAGGAATAAGAGGAGCCGTACTATGCTTTTGATGATCGACAACTACGACTCCTTCACCTACAACGTCGTGCAGTACCTGGGTGAGCTGGGTGCCGATGTGCACGTGATTCGCAACGACGAGCTGAGCATCTCCGAGATCGAAGCGCTCAAGCCCGAGCGCATCGTCGTCTCGCCCGGCCCGTGCACGCCGACCGAAGCGGGGGTATCCATCGAGTCCATCCTGCATTTCGCTGGCAAGCTGCCGATCCTCGGCGTCTGCCTCGGCCACCAGAGCATCGGCCAGGCCTACGGCGGCGATGTGGTGCGTGCGCGCCAGGTGATGCATGGCAAGACCAGCCCGGTGTTCCACGAAGACAAGGGCGTATTCGCAGGCCTCAACAATCCGCTCACCGTGACCCGCTATCATTCCTTGGTGGTCAAGCGCGAAACCCTGCCGGATTGCCTGGAAATCACTGCCTGGACCCAGCATGAAGACGGCTCGGTCGACGAGATCATGGGCCTGCGCCACAAGACCCTGAACATCGAAGGTGTGCAGTTCCACCCTGAGTCCATCCTCACTGAGCAGGGCCACGAACTGTTCGCCAACTTTCTCAAGCAGACCGGAGGCGTGCGCGCATGAATATCAAGGAAGCCCTCAACCGCATCGTCGCCCAGCTCGACCTGACCACCGAGGAAATGCAGGCGGTCATGCGCGAGATCATGACCGGCCAGTGCACCGAGGCGCAGATCGGCGCCTTCCTCATGGGCATGCGCATGAAGAGCGAGACCATCGACGAAATCGTGGGTGCCGCCAGCGTCATGCGTGAGCTGGCCTCACCAGTGGAAATCGACGCCGAGCGCCTGGTCGATACCTGCGGCACCGGCGGCGACGGCATGAACATCTTCAACGTCTCCACCGCGGCGGCCTTCGTCGTCGCTGCGGCTGGCGGCAAGGTGGCCAAGCATGGCAACCGCGCGGTCTCCGGCAAGAGCGGCAGCGCTGACCTGCTGGAAGCCGCTGGTGTCTACCTGGGGCTCAAGCCCGAGCAGGTGGCGCGCTGCGTTGAAAGCGTCGGGGTCGGCTTCATGTTCGCCCCCTCTCATCACGGCGCGATGAAGCATGCCATTGGCCCGCGCCGCGAGCTGGGCCTGCGCACCATCTTCAACATGCTCGGCCCGATGACCAATCCGGCGGGCGCCAAGCATCAGGTCATCGGTGTGTTCAGCCAGGCGCTGTGCCGGCCGATGGCCGAAGTGCTGCAGCGTCTGGGCAGCGAGCACGTGCTGGTGGTGCATGCGCAGGACGGCCTGGACGAGATCAGCCTGGCCGCGCCGACCTTCGTCGCCGAGCTCAAGGACGGCAAGGTCAGCGAGTACCGCATCCAGCCCGAGGATTTCGGCATCAAGAGCCAGAGCCTGATCGGTCTGACCGTCGACAACGCCGAGCAATCGCTGGAGCTGATTCGCGACGCCCTCGGTCGGCGCAAGACCGATAACGGCCAGAAGGCTGCCGACATGATCGTGCTCAACGCTGGCGCGGCTCTCTACGCTGCGGATCATGCCAGCAGCCTACGTGAAGGCATGCAACTGGCGCACGACGCCCTGCACACCGGCCTGGCGCGCGAGAAACTGGAGGAGCTGGTGTCCTTTACCGCGATATTCAAACAGGAGAACGAAGGGTGAGCGTACCAACCGTACTGGAGAAGATCGTCGCCCGTAAGTTCGAGGAAGTGGCCGCGCGCCGTGCCCAGGTCAGCCTGGCTGAGGTCGAGGCTGCTGCGCGCAGTGCCGACGCGCCGCGAGGTTTTGCCCGCGCGCTGCTGGAGCAGGCTGCGCGCAAGCAGCCGGCGGTGATCGCCGAGATCAAGAAGGCTTCGCCGAGCAAGGGCGTGCTGCGCGCCGACTTCGTCCCGGCCGATATCGCCCGGAGTTACGAGGCGGGAGGCGCCACCTGCCTGTCGGTGCTGACCGATATCGATTTCTTCCAGGGCGCCGACCAGTACCTGCAGCAGGCGCGTGCCGCTTGTGCGCTGCCGGTTATCCGCAAGGACTTCATGGTCGATCCGTACCAGATCGTCGAAGCGCGCGCACTGGGCGCCGACTGCGTGCTGCTGATCGTATCCTGCCTGGATGACGTGCGCATGGCCGAGCTGGCTTCGGTGGCCAAGGACGTCGGCCTCGACGTGCTGGTCGAGGTGCATGATGGCGCCGAACTGGAGCGGGCGCTGAATACGTTGGACACACCACTGGTGGGGATCAACAACCGCAACCTGCACACCTTCGATGTCAGCCTGGAAACCACCCTCGACCTGCTACCGCGTATTCCGCGTGATCGCCTGGTGGTGACCGAAAGCGGTATTCTCAATCGCGCCGATGTCGAGCTGATGGAGATCAACCAGGTCTATGCCTTCCTGGTCGGTGAAGCCTTCATGCGGGCGGAAAGTCCGGGTAGCGAATTGCAGCGTCTGTTCTTTCCCGAACGCGGACGGCCAGCCGTGATCGGCACTGACCCCGAATAGCACGCATGAAAAAGCCGGCGATCAAGCCGGCTTTTTATTGGGCGACTTTCAGCGAGTGCCGAAGACCACCATGGTCTTGCCTTTGACGTGCACCAGGCCCTGTTCCTCCAGCGACTTGAGTACACGGCCGACCATCTCGCGCGAGCAGCCGACGATGCGACCGATTTCCTGGCGGGTGATCTTGATCTGCATGCCATCCGGATGGGTCATGGCATCTGGCTGCTTGCACAGGTCGAGCAGAGTGCGCGCGACGCGGCCGGTGACATCGAGGAAGGCCAGGTCGCCGACCTTGCGCGTGGTATTGCGCAGGCGCTCGGCCATCTGGCTGCCCAGGGCAAAGAGGATGTCCGGGTCTTGCTGAGTCAGTTCGCGAAACTTGGCGTAGCTGATTTCCGCTACTTCGCATTCGGTCTTGGCGCGCACCCAGGCGCTGCGCTCTTTCTCTGAACCATCCTTCTCGAACAGCCCCATCTCGCCGAAAAAATCGCCAGAGTTCAGATAGGCGATGATCATTTCACGCCCGTCGTCGTCCTCGATGAGGATGGTGACCGAGCCCTTGACGATGAAGAACAGGGTTTCGCAGCGATCACCTGCATAGATGATGGTGCTCTTGGAGGTATAGCGGCGGCGATGACAGTGCGCGAGAAGCTTGTCGAGATTCTTGATTTTAGGTGTAAGGGTAATAGCAACCATGCCCGAGTCCCGAATATGAAAAGATGAAGGCCTTTGTCCAGCGGCAATTTCTTATTTGTTATCCGACCAAGTGTGCCAGCAATCCGACGTCAGCTTAACAGACACGCTATGAGTGGGGTCTTTTTTGCGACCTGGGTAACATAACCCGGCGGAACTTTAGCGTTATCGACGCACATCGGACTGCTGCCCGGCTGTGCTAATCTGCCGGACTTTTCCACTCTGGGAGCCAAGAACGATGAAAGCGCGTGTGCAATGGGCCGGTGAAGCTCTGTTCCTCGGCGAGTCCGGTAGTGGCCATGCCGTGGTGATGGACGGCCCGCCCGATGCTGGTGGGCGTAACCTTGGTGTTCGGCCGATGGAGATGCTGCTGATCGGCCTCGGTGGCTGCAGCAACTTCGATGTGGTCAGCATTCTGCGCAAGGGCCGCCAGCCGGTAGAAAGCTGCGAAGTCTTCCTCGACGCCGAGCGCGCAGGCGAGGAGCCCAAGGTGTTCACCAAGATTCACCTGCACTTCGTGGTCAAGGGCCGAGGGCTGAAAGAGGCTCAGGTGAAAAGGGCGGTGGAGCTGTCGGCGGAAAAGTACTGCTCGGCCTCGATCATGCTGGGTCGTGCCGGCGTCGATATCAGCCACGATTACGAAATCATCGAACTGGGCTGAGGTTCGCTGAAAATGACGAGGGCGCCAATGGCGCCCTCGTTCGTTTCAGACGCGGTAGGTGCTCTTGGTCATCACCTTCGACAGCAAGGTCATGCCGAACTTGATCGGCGCCGGGAAGCGCACACCGCCCGCCGCCAGGGCACTATTGGCATGTTGCTGTTCGTCAATGCGCATCTGCTCGAGGATGGCGCGCGACTTGGTGTCGTGCTCGGGTAGTTGTTCCAGATGCTCATCCAGGTGTTTGCACACCTGATCTTCGGTTGCGGCGACGAAGCCCAGGCTGACGCGATCACTGACCAGGCCGGCGACGGCGCCCACACCGAAGGACAGGCCATAGAACAGCGGGTTCAGCACGCTCGGGTGGCTACCCAGTTCGCGGATGCGCTGCTCGCACCAGGCCAGGTGGTCGATTTCCTCGTCGGCCGCATGCTCCATGGCACTACGCACTTCCGGCAGCTTGGCGGTCAGCGCCTGACCCTGATAGAGCGCCTGGGCGCAGACCTCGCCGGTGTGGTTGATGCGCATCAGGCCGGCGACGTGGCGCGACTCCTCGCTGCTCAGCTCGATGTCGTTCTGCACGATGGCGGGCGAGGGGCGGCCCGAGGCACCGCTGAATGGCAGCAGCGTGCGCAGCGCGGCATCGGCTTGCAGCAGCAGGCGGTCGACGGGGGAATACTGGCGTTCGCTGGCCATAAGGCACCTCCAGAAGAAACAACCTGACTAGTTTACTGCAAAGTCGCCAGATCGTCCGCGCTCAGGGCAGCTCGCGCAGCACGCGAAACCCCAGCGCATAGTCGCGGTGATGCGGTTGCTTGAGGTCGCGCATGCTGCTGCGCAGATAGACCGGGCCGCTGTTCCAGGCGCCGCCTCGCACTACGCGCGGGCTGTTGTCGAGCAAGCTGGCACTCTGCGTTTCGCTACCATCGAAGCGCTGGGTGAAGTTCGAGGCCGTCCATTCCCACACGTTGCCCGCAGTGTCGTGCAAGCCGAAGCCATTGGCCGGGAACTGGCCGACGGCTGCCGTCTTGTTGCGTAACAGGCGCGAGCTGGCGCAACCGCGGCAGTGAGCGCGTGGCGCCTGCTCGCTACTGTCGAGCTGGTCGCCCCACCAGTAGTAGCTCTGGCTGCCGGCACGCGCCGCATACTCCCATTCGGCTTCGGTCGGCAGGCGATAGCGCGCGCCCGTCTCGCGTGACAGCCATTGGGTGTAGGCGTGAGCGTCGCGCCAGGAAACATGAATCACCGGGCGCTGCGCCGAAAGGCCCCAGCCCTCGTTGTCAGGCATGGGCAATTCGTTGGCGTCGGCGTACTTCTGCCAGTCGGCGAAGGTGACCTCGTAGCGGCCGATGGCGAACGGTTGATCGAACGCAATCGCCCGTGGCGGGCGCTCGTTGTCATTGCCACGACCGCTGGCATCCCCCATACGAAACTCGCCAGCTGGAATCACTACCATCTCGGGGCCTCGGGCACCGCTGGGCAACGGGTCGCTGATGGTTTCAATGGCGACGGCCGGCAGGTTAACCAGCAGGCCGGCTGCGATGGCCATGGATACTGTGACGTGACGCGCGTTCAGCACTTGCACGGCGTGATGCCTCCGGCGACGATCTGCGTGTTCAGGCGGCCCATGCTGTAAGTTCTCGATTCTGTGAAACCGCGGATGGTAACCCTGCGTGCCTGGCTGGCCAAATCTCACAAGGAGTCGGTGTTGAAGAACGATATTCATGATCTTGGGCTGGTGCTGGACTCCAAGGTCAAGCTGGTGGTGATCGAGTCCTGGGACGAGCTGCGCGTGCTGGAAACCCTGACCGGTTTGGCGATCAAGCGCGGTCTCGGTCTGCATACCTGGTCAGTGACCGAGGGCCTGCAGCGGCTGGGCTTCGGTGGCGCGTCGGTGGACGAGTCACCGACCCTTGAGCCGGAAGCAGCGCTGCGCATGATCAAGGCCGATCTGCAGCCGAACCTCTACGTGATGTGCGACCTGCATCCCTTCCTCGATGACAACCCCAGGCTGGTGCGCTTGCTCAAGGAAATCGCCATGAGCGAGGCCGCGCACAAGCCGACGCTGGTGCTGGTGTCGCATGCGCTTAAGCTACCTGCTGAAGTGCAGCGTTTCGCGGCACGTTTCAGTCTCGCGCTGCCGTCGGAAGACGAACTGCTGGGCATCGTACGTGACGAGGCGACGCGTTGGAGCGAGGGCAATCGCGGCGCCCGCGTGCGCACCGATAACCGCACGCTGCAGCAGGTGGTGAAGAATCTGCGCGGCCTGAGCCATGCCGAGGCACGCGCGCTGGCGCGCAACGTGATCCGCGACGACGGCGCGATCACTCAGGAAGACATCCCCGAACTGAACAAGACCAAGTTCCAGTTGCTGGATCTGGAGGGCGTGCTCAGCTTCGAATACGACACTGCACGCTTCGCCGAAGTCGGCGGGTTGGTCAATCTCAAACGCTGGCTGGCTGAACGTCAGGCTGGCTTTCTCGAGGGCAAGCTCCTCGATGCGCCGAAAGGCGTGATGCTGGTCGGGGTACAGGGCGGCGGCAAGAGCCTGGCGGCCAAGGCAGTGGCCGGACTATGGGGCTTGCCGCTACTGCGTCTGGATTTCGCCTGCCTGTACAACAAGTTCTTCGGCGAGACCGAGCGCAACCTGCGCGAGGCGCTGCGTCTGGCCGAACAGATGGCACCCTGCGTGCTGTGGATGGACGAGGTGGAAAAAGGGCTTGCCAGTGGCGAGCACGATGGCGGCGTGAGCCAACGAGTACTTGGCACCCTGCTGACCTGGATGGCCGAGCGTAAGGCGCCAGTGTTCGTGGTGGCCACGGCCAATGCCATCGACCGTCTGCCGCCGGAACTGGTCCGCAAGGGGCGCTTCGACGAGCTGTTCTTCGTCGACTTGCCCAGTGCCGAGGTGCGGGCCGACATCTTCCGTATCCACCTGCAGCGCCGTGAACTGGAACCAGACACCTTCGATCTCGCGCAACTGGCTGCTGCCAGCGAGGGCTACTCGGGTGCCGAGATCGAGCAGGCGGTGGTCAGCGCGCTCTACGCTGGTCAGGCGCAGCAGCAGGCGGTCGATCAGGGCATGCTGCTACGGGCACTACAAAGCACGGCGCCGCTGTCGGTGGTGATGGCCGAGCGATTGATGGCGCTGCGGGAGTGGGCCGATGGGCGGACGGTCAATGCCGGCTGAACAGCCAATCAGGCGCCGGTGAAGGGACGGGTCAGGCGACCACTGAGCTTGCGCACCAGCCCGCGCGGTCCGAGGCGTGGGCTCAGGGCCAGCAGGCGGTTGCGCCAGCCGGGAATGATGATGGCGCGGTTCTTTTCCAGTGCGCGAACCGTGATCAGCGCGACCTCCTCGGCGCTCATCATCAGCTTGCTGCCGGCGATCCGCGCGACGTCCATCTGCGCGGCGCGGAAGAAGGCGCTGTGGGTCGGGCCTGGGCAGAGTACTGATACACGCACGCCGCGGCCTCTCAGCTCCTCGCGCAAACCCTCGGAAAAATTCAGTACATAGGCCTTGCTGGCGTAGTAGCTGCTCATCCAGGGGCCGGGCTGAAAGGCCGCGACCGAGGCGACGTTGAGAATCTGCCCGCTGCCGTACTCGGCCATGCGCTGACCGAGTGCGTGACACAGGCGGGTCAACGCCAGCACGTTGACTTCCAGTTGCTCCAGCTCGCGACTCCAGTCCTGCTCCAGGAACGAGCCAGCGCAGCCAAGGCCGGCGTTGTTCACCAGCAGATCGACGTGCCACTGGCCTTCCTCAAGCTCCAGCAACAGGCCGGACAGTTGCAGCGGCTCGCTCAGGTCGCAGAGTCGAAACAGCACCTCGACGCCGAAGCGCTGGGCCAGCTCGCAGGCGATGCTTTCCAGCGCATCACGCCGGCGCGCCACCAAGATCAGGTTGCGCCCCCGGCGTGCCAGGGCTTCGGCCAAGGCCAGGCCAATGCCGCTGGAAGCGCCGGTGATCAATGCATAGCTGCGCATGGTCAGGCTTTACTGCTCCTGATATTCGGCAGCACGCTCGACATAGCTCTGGTACTGGGGCAGGGCGATGGCGGCGACGATGCCGGTTACGGGTACGAGCAGGAACAGCCAGGCCAGGACCTTGACACCGGTACTGTTCGGCGGTGGCGGCGGGCCGTAGCGGTTGACGCCTTGAGTGCCCGGGATGATCAGCATCAGCAGGGCGAACACGCTACCGACTACCGGTATCAGGTGCACCAGCAGCAGCCAGCCGGACCAACCGATATCATGCAGACGCTGCACGCCGATGAAGATACCGATCACCACCGCGGCAATACTGACGATGCCCAGCGCCAGCATGGCCAGGGTCGAGGACATCGCTGCAATGCCGGTACCGATCAACATGATCGGGATGAAGCACAGTGTCATCGCCATCAGCCAGCCCAGATAACGTACGCGGCCGATCCGGCCGCTGACGCCGAGGACCTTGAGTTCGGAGTACTGTGGCAATTGCTCGGCGACATTCGCCTGTGGCGGCGCATAGGGCGAGGCAGTCGCTACGACGGGAGCCGCGGCTGGAGCAACTTCGGCCAGTTGAGCCTGACGGGCGAGGTATTTCTCGATGATGATGCCGCAGGCGGAACACTCGCTCGCCTTGGCCTGTTGATGACCACATTTGGGACAGGTCATGTGCGGTGTGGCCGCGTCCGCAGCCTGCTCGGTTTCAGCCTCGGTCGGCACCAAGCTCAGGCTCGCAGCCTGATCCAGCTCCATGCGCACGTTGGCACCCGCCTTCTGCAGGGCGCTGAGGTACTGCTCTGCCTCGCTCTCGCCCAGATCACGCTTGAGCGCCACCTGCGTTCCGCTGAACAGACCGTCGATACGAGCAAGGTCGCTCTTGAACAGGCGGGCCAGGTTTGTCTTGACCATTTCCAATGACGCCTCGGGCATCAGTTGGCCGTCGAACACGATCTTGTAACGCGGTGGGTTCATGCGAGCTTCCTTGTCGGCGGGAAGGGTGGGGGAGCAAAGTGCCCGGTCAATGCAGGCGAGGCATAAGCCTAGAGTGCCGCGAGGCCAATATACAAGCGGCCTGAAGCGCCATGGGCAGGCATTTTTCAGGCATTGCCTATTGTGCTCCAGCGGCCGACCAGTTGGCCGCGGCGTAGTAGACGTATTTCGCTGAAATCGCCCAGCACACCTTCGCTGATCGCGGGGTGCAGAAATACCCAGTCCTGGTCCGTCAGCTGCGTGGCTGAGCTACCGATCAGGCGCTCCTGATTGGCGCTGCGGCCGTACAGCTTGTCGTAGTCGAGCCCTGCTGGTGAAACCGGTTGGGCCGGCCAGCGACCGCCGTACAGGTAGTAGGCGTGCTGACGGTTGGGGTTCCAGGCTTCGATCAGCGCTTGCAGCGACTGCACATAGGGCAGGGTACCGTTGAGCGCCTTGAGCACTGGGCTGGCGATCCACAGCGCTGGCTGATGGTCCTCCAGCAACGCTGTATCGAAGTCTGCGGGCTTGAGCAGGGCAGAGCCAACGGCGATCTCGTTGAGCGAACTCTGCTGCTGGCTGTGCAGCAAGTAGGTCAGGCTGCCACCGCCATTGAGCCGCGGTTCGGTCGGCCACAGCTCGCTGAACGCCTGGGCGCTGGCGATAAACTGGCGATAGCGTGTATCGGCCTCGTTGAACGCTTTGATCTGGCCCTGCCAGAGCGGGTTGTGGGCGACATGTGCGTCATAACCCATCAGCCCCTGCAATTGCAGGCCCGGTAATTGCCCAAGCTGCTGCATTGCCTGAGCCAAAGCCTGTGGCGTAGCAAAGCCGCCACGCTCAAGGCCGATGTTTATTTCCAATGCAATGCGTAGCGGCCGGCCTAGCGCCGTGGCCAGTTCAGCGTACTGCTGCAGGCGTTGCCGGCTGTCGATCAACCAGGTCAACTGGCGGTCGGGATCGAAGTTCAGGTGGTGCGGTAGCTGCCGATAGAAGTTCAGGGCGGCAGCGACCGGCATGGGTTTGCCGAGCAGAAGGTCGGCCTGCGGGAAACTCCTGGCCAGGCGATTGAGCTGCGGCTGATGGAAGACCATGAACCGTTGGGTTTGCAGGCGCTTGGCCAGATACTCGAGCAGACCGGTGCTGGCCAGGGATTTGGCGACCAGGCGCAGCTGGAGGCGGCCGGCCAGGCGTGCCGCCAGCAGATCGGCGTTGGCGTCGAGCCGGTCGAGATCGAGCAGCAGGGTGGGCACGCCTTCACCATCGCGCTGCAACTGCCGGTTGAACTCAGCGAAGTAGGCGTCATGCGCGCGACCCTGATCAGCCGGGCGCAGCGCCCAGCCGCCGAGTAGTCCAAGTGCGCCCAACCCCAGCAGGTGGCGACGCCTCATCGCGGCCAGTGTTGCCCCAGCTGCTGGCTGCGTGTCAGCGCGGCGCGGTATTCGTTATCGAGCCGCGCGACCAGTTCCTTCACCGAGGGCATATCATCGATGCCGCCGACGCCCTGGCCGGCCGACCATACGGTTTTCCAGGCCTTGGCTTCTTCGTCCATTGGCTTGAGTTTCTCGCCGTAGTTGATATCGGCCTTGTTCTGCAGCTGTTTCAGGTCGTAGCCGGCCAGCTCCAGGCTCTGGCGCATGAAGCTGGCCGGTACGCCGGACACGGCGGGCGTGTGGATGATATCGGCGGCCCGTGCGTCGAGGATCATCTGCTTGTAGTCGGCCGAGGCATTGTTCTCGGTGGTGGCGATGAAACGGGTGCCCATATAGGCCAGATCGGCGCCGAGCAACTGGGCGGCGAGAATCTCGTGGCCGTGATTGAGGCAACCCGACAGCAGCACGGTCTTGTCGAAGAATTGACGAATCTCGGCCAGCAGGGCGAAAGGACTCCAGGTGCCGGCGTGGCCGCCAGCGCCAGCTGCCACGGCGATCAGACCATCCACGCCAGCCTCGGCAGCTTTTTCCGCGTGGCGGCGGGTGGTCACGTCATGGAATACCAGGCCACCGTAGCTGTGCACGGCATCGACCACTTCCTTCACTGCGCCCAGGCTGGTGATGACGATAGGCACGCGGCGTTCGACGCAGATGGCCAGGTCCGCCTGCAGTCGTGGGTTGCTGTTATGCACGATCAGGTTGACGGCGAAGGGCGCGGCGTCAGCCGAGAGGCTGGCTTCGATTTCGTCGAGCCAGGCAGCGAAACCGGCGCTCTCGCGCTGGTTCAGTGCCGGAAAGCTGCCGACGATGCCGCTGTTGCAGCAGGCACTGACCAGCGCCGGGTTGGATACCAGGAACATCGGCGCAGCCACCAGTGGCAGGCGCAGGCGATGTTCGAGCAGGGCGGGCAGAGACATGATGAACTCCTCAGAAGGGGCGGACGACAACCAGGATTACGATCCCCAGCAGTGCCAGCACCGGTGCTTCATTGAACCAACGATAGAACACATGGCTGCGGCTGTTCTCGCCGCGAGCAAAGCGCTTGAGCTGAGCCCCGCACAGATGGTGATAGATCACCAAGGCCACCACCAGCGTAAGCTTGGCGTGCATCCAGCCTTGAGTGAAGTAGTAAGCCGAGTTGAGGCTGAGCAGCCAGATGCCAAGCCCGAGGGTGGCGATCATCGACGGCATCATGATGCCTCGATAGAGCTTGCGCTCCATGATGCAGAATCGCTCGTGACTGGCTGCGTCGCTGCTCATGGCGTGATAGACGAACAGACGCGGCAGATAGAACAGGCCGGCGAACCAGCAGACCATGGCGATGATGTGCAGAGCCTTGAGCCAGAGATAGAGCATTTTCGCCTCTCACGCTGAAAAATGGTCTCGATAGTAGAGGCAGTCGACGCCTGCGTCACCTCCGCGGTTGGAGCTTGGCCGATGCGGCTTTATCATCGGCAGCTTTCCAATGGCTTTTGCAAAGGGGCATGTGATGATCAAGGTCGGTATCGTCGGCGGCACGGGCTACACCGGTGTCGAACTGCTGCGTCTGCTGGCGCAACACCCGCAGGCAGAGGTGACCGTGATCACTTCCCGTTCCGAGGCCGGCCTGCGCGTTGATGAGATGTACCCCAACCTGCGCGGTCACTACCCGAATCTGGCTTTCAGCGTGCCGGACGTTGCCACATTGGGCGCCTGTGACGTGGTGTTCTTCGCCACCCCCCACGGTGTGGCTCACGCACTGGCGGGTGAACTGCTGGCCGCAGGCACGCGAGTGATCGATCTGTCCGCCGATTTTCGTTTGCAGGACGCCGAGGAGTGGGCCAAGTGGTACGGCCAGCCTCATGGCGCGCCCGAGCTGCTGAGTGAGGCGGTATATGGTCTGCCCGAGGTCAACCGCGAGGCGATCAAGACCGCGCGTCTGATCGCCGTACCCGGCTGCTACCCGACCGCTACTCAGCTCGGCCTGATTCCTCTGCTGGAAGCCGGCTTGGCCGATGTCGGCAGCCTTATCGCCGACTGCAAGAGCGGCGTCAGCGGTGCGGGCCGCGGAGCCAGCGTTGGTTCGTTGTTCTGTGAGGCTGGCGAAAGCATGAAGGCCTACTCGGTCAAGGGCCATAGGCACCTCCCGGAAATTCGTCAGG
This sequence comes from Ectopseudomonas mendocina, assembly GCF_007049795.1. GTDB lineage: Bacteria > Pseudomonadota > Gammaproteobacteria > Pseudomonadales > Pseudomonadaceae > Aquipseudomonas > Aquipseudomonas mendocina_D. The sequence goes on along the minus strand of NZ_SCFY01000033.1, from coordinate 6,149 downwards.
GACTGCGCCAGGCAGCAGGCAGCGACGTTGGTCTGACCTTCGTTCCACACCTGACGCCGATGATTCGCGGCATTCACTCGACCCTTTATGCACGCGTGACCGATACCACGGTCGATCTTCAGACGCTGTTCGAGAAGCGTTACGCCGGCGAGCCGTTCGTCGATGTGATGCCGGCGGGCAGCCACCCGGAAACCCGTAGCGTGCGCGGAGGCAATGTTTGCCGCATCGCCGTACACCGTCCGCAAGGCGGTGATCTGGTGGTGGTGCTCTCGGTGATCGACAACCTGGTCAAGGGCGCATCCGGTCAGGCGGTGCAGAACATGAACATTCTTTTCGGTCTCGACGAGCGCCTCGGCCTGTCGCACGCGGCCCTGTTGCCGTGATACCGGGCTGGGAGGTCCGCCTCAGCGATCCGCGCCGTGAGCGCAGGCGTCGCTGGCTGCAACTGCTGCTGGTGCTCGCTGTGCCGGCGGCCTTTGCCCTGGGTTGGTACTGGCCACAAGTGCAGCCTCCGCAGGCAGCCGAGGAGTCGCATGCGTTGTTGACTCGCGTTACCGAACAGGAGCAGGAGCTGGAACTGCTACGCCAGCGTCTGGCTGTGGTCGGTAGTAGCGACAAAGTTACTCAGCAAGCCATGGAGCAGAATCGTCGCACCATCAAGTTGCTGGAGGAGCAGATCTTCAAGCAACAGCAGGACCTGGCCTTCTACAAAGGTGTGCTGGCACCTGCCAGTCGGCGTGAAGGCATCCGCATTCGCGCCTTTGAGTTGCAAGCCACGGACGTGCCGTTACGATTCCGCTACAAATTGCTGATGAGCCGAGTCGGCGCCAGTGATGAGGCATTGCAGGGGCGTTTGCGCATTACGATCGAGGGGCAGCAAAACGGTAAGCCGGCTGCGCTGGAGCTGGCGGCGCTGTCCGATGAGGTCAGCGAGAGCAGCATTGCGTTCTCCTTCAAACACTTCCAGTCCTTCCCCGAGGCGGGTCGTTTTGGCGAACTACAACTACCTGAGGGCTTCGAGCCGCGTCAGGTCAAGGTTCAGGCGGAGGTCGAGGGCGACAAGCCGCTGAGCCGTACATTCGAATGGATAAAATCAGGAGCGATAGCCACTCATGTGGAGTAAAGACAAGACCAAACCCGACTTGCAGCGTTTCAGCGGTAAGACCAGCCTGATTGCCGCTGGCGCTGAGCTGGTAGGCGACATGCGCTTTCAGGGCGCAGTGCAAGTGGATGGTCGGGTCAACGGTAATCTGCTGGCTACCGAAGGTCTGGTGCGCGTGAGCGCGGGCGGCCTGGTTGAAGGTGAGATACGTGCACCCCATATAGTGATCGATGGCGAGGTGAGTGGTGATGTGTTCGCCAGCGGCCATCTTGAGCTAGGCTCGCGCTCCCGGGTTCGCGGTAATCTGCATTACGGCCTGATGGAGATGGCCATGGGGGCGCAGATCGAAGGGCGCCTCTGTCACCTCAAGGATGGTGAGCGGCCACTCGAGCTTCCGGCGACGCTGGAAATCGAGCAATAGTTGACCAATTTCGTCGGGCAAGCGGATAATGCACGCCCAAAGCAGTATGGCGCATAGCGCCGGGAGTCCAGAATGAGCGTCGAAACCTTCACCCCTGCCCCCTTGCACTTCACTCAGGGCGCGGCCGGCAAGGTGAAGAACCTGGTCGATGAAGAGGGCAATCCGCGCCTGAAGCTGCGTGTGTTCGTCACGGGCGGCGGCTGCTCGGGATTTCAGTACGGTTTTACCTTCGATGAGGAAGTAGCCGAGGATGACACCATCGTCGAGCGTGAAGGTGTAAGCCTGGTGGTGGATGCCATGAGCTTCCAGTATCTGGCGGGCTCCGAGGTGGACTATCAGGAAGGGCTGGAAGGTTCGCGCTTCGTGATCAAGAACCCCAACGCCACCACCACCTGTGGTTGCGGGTCGTCCTTCTCGATCTGAATGCTTCGCCTGATGACAGACGCCGCGCTCTATGCGCGGCGTTTTCGTTTTCAGGCGGGGTAGATGGCGCCGAGCACGCGCAGGCCTCTGGCTCCGGTCACGCTCGGGCGATTGCCAGCAATGCCCTCAAGTGCGCAATGCGCCAGCCAGGCGAAGGCCATGGCTTCGACCCAGTCCGGGTCAACACCTGCAGCTGCGGTGCTGCTGACTTCGGTTCCAGGCAGCATCTCGCTCAGGCGCTTCATCAGACAAGCGTTGTGAGCGCCGCCGCCACACACCAGCAGGACATCGGTGTGAGCTTGCGCGTTGCGCAAAGCGCTGACGATGCTGTGTGCGGTGAGTTCCACCAGGGTCGCCTGTACATCTTCGTTGGCCAGGCGCGGTGATCCATGCAAATGGGCCAGCAGCCAGTCGAGGTTGAATAGCTCGCGGCCGGTACTCTTCGGCCCCTGGGTGGCGAAGAAGGGATCGCTCAGTAGCCGCGACAGCAGCTCGGCGTCTACCTTGCCGCTGGATGCCCAGGCGCCGTCACGGTCATAGGTCAGGCCCTGGCAATACTGAATCCAGGCATCGAGCAGAACGTTACCAGGGCCGCTGTCGAATCCCAGAACCTCCTGGCCGGGTGAAAGCAGGCTAAGGTTGCTGAAGCCGCCGACATTGAGCACGGCGACATGACGTTGACTGTTGCCGAACAGGTCGTGGTGAAAAGCAGGGACCAAGGGAGCCCCTTGTCCGCCGGCAGCCACATCGCGACGACGAAAATCGCCGACCACGCAAATCCCCGTGAGCTCGGCCAGCAGCGCTGGGTTGCCGATCTGAATGGTGAAGCCGCGTGCAGGCTCATGGCGCACGGTCTGGCCATGGCTGCCGATGGCGCGAATCTGCTGCGCGGTAAGGTTCTGTTGCTGCAGGAGTTCGTTGATGGCGGCAGCGGCCAATTCGACCCAGCGCTGTTCTGCGATGGCTGCGCGCGCCAGCTCATCATCGCCCGAGGTGCACAGCGCCAGCAGGTCGCTACGCAGTTGTTCTGGCATGGGGCGGTAGAGCGTTGCGAGGAGTTTGGGGCGCTGATCCTGATCGATCAGCGCGATGTCCAGCCCGTCCAGGCTGGTGCCAGACATCACACCAATATAGAGGGGCACGGCTTACTGCTGGTTAGCGGCTAGCATGGTGGCCTTTTCCTGGTCCATGCGCGCCATCAGCGGCTTGCTCAGTTGCATGAAGCGTTGCTTTTCGCTCGCTGCAATCGGGTCGGCCATCGGCAGCTTCTGGCTGAGTGGATCTACGTGTACGCCGTTGACCTGGAATTCATAGTGCAGGTGAGGGCCGGTGGAGAGCCCGGTGGTGCCGATGTAACCGATGATCTGGCCTTGCTTGACGTTCGAACCGTTGCGAACACCTTTGGCAAAACCCTGCATGTGTGCATAAAGAGTGCGGTATCGCTGGCCGTGCTGGATGATCACGGTATTACCGTAGCCGCCATTACGACCTGCCAGTGTTACGCGACCGTCACCGGCAGCCTTGATCGGCGTGCCACGTGGCGCGGCATAGTCGACACCCTTGTGCGCGCGAATCTTGTTCAGGATCGGATGCTTGCGGCCAGTGGAGAAACGCGAGCTGATACGAGCGAAGTCCACCGGCGTACGGATGAACGCCTTGCGCATGCTCTCGCCATCGGCGTTGTAGTAGCTGGTGGTGCCTTGCTTGCTGGTGTAGCGCACGGCGGTGTAAGTCTTGCCGCGGTTGGTGAAGCGCGCCGAGAGAATATTGCCGGTGCCGACACGTTTGCCGTTGACCACCTTCTCTTCGTAGATCACTTCGAACTCGTCCCCTTCGCGAATATCCATGGCGAAGTCGATGTCGTAACCAAATACGTTGGCCAGGTCCATGGTCAGGCTATGCGACAGGCCTGCACGTTTGGCGGAGAGAAACAGTGAGCTGTTGATCACGCCACGGCTGTAAGCGGTGACCACCTCAGGCTTGACCTGATCGCGCTGGAAATCGAAGCCTTTATCGGTGCGGCTCAGGCGAATGGTTTCCAGGTCGCTGATTTTGCTCTGCAGGCTTTTCAGCTTGCCGTCTTCGTTCAGTTCGAAGTCCAGCACCTGGCCCACTTTAAGGCGGCTGAATTGTTTGGCCTCTTTATTACTGTTCAGGGCCTCATGCAGATCGTTGGCGCTCAGACCGACCTTGGCGAACACGGTAGAAAGCGTATCGCCATTACTGACCGTGATGTTGTGGTGGTTGGGATCGGAGAGAGGAGAGGAATCAGCTGTTTCTAGGAGGTCTTCGTCAGCATCTTGTGCGCTGTTTTCGGCTGTGTCGGTGCCTTGCTCGATTTCGGCGAATGGCGAGGCGGCGCCTGGTACTGGTAGTCCCGCTCGGAGGTCATCCTTTTCCTGCAGCACCATCTCGGCATCGTTGCCCAGATCCAGGTCTATGAAGGTTTTCTGTGCCTCGACTTCACGCGAAGGAAAAACCAGGAGGGCAAGGCTGAGCAACGCGGCTACGCCGCTCGCTGCAAGAATATGGGTCTTTGGATAGAGCGGCGGCGCTTTAGATGTAGAGGTCATAGGGCTGCTTTTGAAGTGAAAAGATGAAGATTAAAAGAAGAGCATGATGAATATGCACTAACTGTATAAAATATAACCAAAACCGTCGGGAGGCAACCCTGCAGATGATGATCGGCGCATGGTCTGCCTTACGCTGAGCAAAACTTGTGATTTGTCGGCGTTCTTGTATGGTTGGTTCCCTTTTGAACAAGGTCATTGTGAGTCATTTTATGAAGTCGGTTGAAGAGCAGCTGGCGCTGATCAAGCGCGGTGCGGAAGAGGTTCTGGTTGAGGCCGAGCTGGTCGAAAAGCTCAAGCGTGGTCAGCCGCTGCGGATCAAGGCGGGTTTCGACCCTACTGCTCCAGATCTGCACCTCGGCCATACCGTTCTTATTAATAAGCTGCGTCAGTTCCAGGAGCTCGGTCACCATGTGATCTTCCTGATTGGGGATTTCACCGGAATGATCGGTGACCCCAGCGGTAAGAGCGCTACTCGTCCGCCGCTGACCCGTGAGCAGGTTCTGGATAATGCCGAGACCTATAAACAGCAGGTCTTCAAGATTCTCGACCCGGCCAAGACCGAGGTGGCCTTCAACTCCACCTGGATGGACCAGATGGGGCCTGCCGATTTCATTCGTCTGACGTCGCAGTACACGGTGGCGCGCATGCTGGAGCGTGATGACTTCGACAAGCGCTACAGCAGCAACCAGCCGATCGCCATTCACGAGTTTCTCTATCCGCTGGTGCAGGGTTATGACTCCGTAGCGCTGAAAGCCGATGTCGAACTGGGCGGCACTGACCAGAAGTTCAATCTGCTGATGGGGCGCGAGTTGCAGAGGGCCTATGGGCAGGCGTCGCAGTGCATCGTCACCATGCCGTTGCTGGAAGGTCTCGATGGCGTGAAGAAGATGTCCAAGTCTCTGGGTAACTACGTGGGCATCCAGGAAGCGCCGGGTGTGATGTACAACAAACTCGTGTCCATGCCTGATGCGCTGATGTGGCGATACTTCGAGCTGCTCAGCTTCCGCTCCATGGAGGAGATCGAGCAGTTCAAGCGCGATGTCGAGCAGGGCGCGAATCCGCGTGATATCAAGATCAAGCTGGCCGAAGAGCTTGTGGCGCGCTTTCATGGTGAAGAGGCTGCGGCCAATGCTCACCGTTCCGCTGGCAACCGTATGAAGGATGGCGAGCTGCCGGAAGATCTGCCCGAGGTCGAACTGGTATCGGCTGAAGATATGCCGATCTCGTCCGTCCTTAATAAGGCAGGCCTGGTGAAAAATGCTGCGGTTGCCCGCGACCTGTTGGGCTCGGGGGGCGTGCGCGTCGATGGTGAAGTGGTTGATCGCACCTTCCTGTTCAAGCTGGGTTCTGCTCATGTCTGTCAGGCCGGCAAGAAGGCCTTTGCGCGTATCACCCTCAAGGCTGAGTAATAAAACTGCAATTAAAGCTTGACGCGCATTCTGCTGGATGTAGAATGCGCGCCACTTCAGCGATGAAGCGCTTCAAAAACTCCTTGTTAATCAATAAGTTAAGTTGAATGAAGGGCTTGCAAAGCTGGATCTGGCGTGTAGAATGCGCGCCGGTCGACAGGGTGGTGGTTTGGTCCTGTTGGTGGTTCGGTCGAATGGATCGAAAGCGGTAGAAAAGAGGT
>NZ_SCFY01000032.1 GCF_007049795.1 Ectopseudomonas mendocina | reverse complement strand
CAGCGGCGACATAGCACGCTGGGGCACATCAGCCCGCAAGCCTACGAGGCCCGGATGAGTGCTTGAAACTGTGTCCACGGTTGCTGGGCAAGATCACTATCCTGACGCGGCGGGTTGGCATGTTTGGGTCGTATATTTTTGCTAGCTTGTAGTTTGCCTCCTCTCTTTTTTCTTTTAGCCAGTCGAATGGCGGTTTCCCATCTATAGGCTGAGCGAATTCAGGTATTGTTAATTCACGGTTTATTATTTTAAAAGCTACTTCGTGAGTGTTGCCAGTCTCTCTTTTGGGGCTGCTATTGGGTAGTATCTTCAAGCTAAAGGGTTTGGATTTTTCGTAAAGTATAGCAATGCTGTTAGCGCCTAATATTGAGCGTGCTGAATAGAAGCTAGAGTAGTAGAGCTGGACTGTGGCCCAGGCAAAACTACCATTTTTTAGTCCGTTGATAGCTTCTGCAAAAGTACACACGGCGTTGTAGTAATAGTCTAAACAGTCTTGCTCTAGGTTGGCTTCGAAGGCAGCAACTTTTAGAGAAGAGATGCTGTAGGCGTTGGCGGGCTGTGGTGCTGAATTGTAGAATTCAATTCCAAGAGCATTGTTTAATCTGTGCATTGTTATAGCTCAAACTGGCCATGCTCTTCTTCAATTGGTTCAAATGAATCTACTAGTCTCTCAAATACCTTTTTAGGTGCGTCTTTACCGCCTAGGCCTTTGACTTAATCTTGTAAAATCAAATTTGTTTGGTCGAGTTTTATTGTTTCTGAGATTAATTCTTTCTTAAAGGATTTTTTGCTTGTGCAATATGGTATGAGCTTTAGCTTTAGAAAGTCGATTGCACCTACAAAGCCTGCTGCATATATGAAGGCATTATTTTTGTCTTGCCATTTATCCATGTACTTTTCAGAAAGAACGTCGAAAAAGTTCGTGATTATCGTTGTTTGGGTTTCAAGGGACGATGCGCCAACTTGATCAAATAAGCCTTTTTGCTCTACTAGCGGTTTGATTGCAGAGACGGCAGTTGAGAGCGCAATACCACCTTTTTGTCTGGGGGAGTTTGGTAGCTTAATCAATTCATTGTAAGGAGCATCTTCGGCGTTTAGTGCCATTGCTATATCTCGGGCTCTATAGGCAGAGGGGTCTATCAATTCCTCATTTGCTATGCCATAAAGGTCGAATACCAAGCTTCTGGGTACTGGTCGCTGCTCCGTGTTTATAGATAGGAATATGTTGGCGCATTCTGTGGTGTTTAAGTTTTCGTAAATGGCCACTGGCAACGGGAGGTTTTCCATGTCGGGATTTTCTTCAATTGCAGCCCTAATACCAGCAATTCGATGTTGACCATCAATGATTTGCGCTATTCTGCCTGTTTCAGGGATTTCTAACGTATTTTCATTTCTCTCTAGAGGTTCGTTTATCCAGTTCAAAACAATGCTCGCGGGGAATATCCCATTCTGCAAGGCGAAGTTTTTAATGCTGGAGATGCGAGATTGATTCAGAATGCGCTGAACTGCTCCGTTCTCGTCATCTTGTCGTCTTACCGCGGCGTAACAAATTCGCGTTAATATACCAGCGGGAATCACAGTTAGTAGAAAACTATGATTCCCTTGGTGTTACCGATGTGTAATTGACTTGCATAAATTTCCTTAATAAAAAGCCCCGCAGTGCGGGGCTTTTTTAGGCTTCAACCCCAACATCCCTGGCAGGTGTAGGGTCAATCTACTCTGATGTCAGCGAGCCATCAATCCCAGCTCAACGCCCCACCAGTCTGATACTCGATCACTCGGGTCTCGAAGAAGTTCTTCTCCTTCTTCAGGTCCATGATCTCGCTCATCCACGGGAAGGGGTTGGTGGTACCTGGGTACTCTTCCTTCAGGCCGATCTGGGTCAGGCGGCGGTTGGCGATGAATTTGAGGTAGTCCTCCATCATCGCGGCGTTCATGCCCAGTACGCCGCGCGGCATGGTGTCACGCGCGTATTCGATCTCCAGTTGGGTGCCCTGCAGGATCATCTGGGTCGCTTCGTCCTTCATCTGGGCGTCCCACAGGTGTGGGTTCTCGATCTTGATCTGGTTGATCACGTCGATGCCGAAGTTCAGGTGCATGGACTCGTCACGCAGGATGTACTGGAACTGCTCGGCGGTGCCGGTCATCTTGTTGCGGCGGCCCATGGAGAGGATCTGGGTGAAGCCGCAGTAGAAGAAGATGCCTTCCAGTACGCAGTAGTAGGCGATCAGGTTGCGCAGGAACTGGCGGTCGGTTTCCGGAGTGCCGGTATTGAACTTGGGATCGGAGATCGAGCGGGTGTACTTCAGGCCCCAGGAGGCTTTCTTCGCGACGCTCGGGATCTCGTGGTACATGTTGAAGATCTCGCCTTCATCCATGCCCAGCGATTCGATGCAGTACTGGTAGGCGTGGGTGTGGATCGCTTCCTCGAAGGCCTGGCGCAGGATGTACTGGCGGCACTCGGGGTTGGTGATCAGGCGGTACACGGCCAGGACCAGGTTGTTGGCAACCAGGCTGTCGGCGGTGGAGAAGAAGCCGAGGTTGCGCATGACGATGCGGCGCTCGTCTTCGCTGAGACCGTCTGTGGATTTCCACAGGGCGATGTCGGCGTTCATGTTCACTTCCTGCGGCATCCAGTGGTTGGCGCAACCATCCAGATACTTCTGCCAGGCCCAGTCGTACTTGAAGGGTACGAGCTGGTTGAGGTCGGCGCGGGCGTTGATCATCTGCTTGTCGCCGACCTGTACGCGTGCGGAGGCGCCTTCGAGGTCGTCCAGGCCTTCCTGGATGTCGAGGTCGTTCAGGGCTTTCTTGGCGCGGGCCACGGCGTCGGAGTCGTTGGCGTCGACGGCGCGGGCCTGCTCGACCGAGCCGGCAGCTTCGCTGTCGAGCTTGTCGAAGTTGGTGCCGGCGCTCTGTGCGTTGGCGTTGCTTGCGGCGGCTGCTTCTGCGCCGTCTTCCTTGTCGAATTCATCCCAGCTCAGCATGGCTTGGCTCCTGCGTGAGGGCCGGTTAACGAACCGGCCTGTATGGATATACAGATAATTTGAATTATGTTCCGTTGCGTGATGCGCGCAAGGGTAAACGGGTACCACTGGTCAGCAGGCGGTGGATTGCTGGCTGACCGTTGCCCCTCGACCCGGAGGAGGAGGGGCGGGAATTTGGTGGGGAGAAGGGCTCTGTAGGAGCGGATTTATCCGCGAGCTTCGCGGCTGAAGCCGCTCCTACGAAAAACCTTGCCCTCTCCCTAGCCCTCGGTTCGGGCTTCCTGCTTCACCCTACCTCCTGCATCCCTGCAGTCGTCTCCCGCAAGCGGGAGAGGGGACTGACTGTTGCTCTGCTTTAAAACTGCGTCAGACGTTCGAGCGTGTAGCTGAGCGAGTGAGCGCTAGGCGCCTGGTAGGTCGGAGCCCCTGAGCGTACTTCAGTACGTGATGGGGGCCGGCCAACCAGGCAACGACGCGGGCGCCGCTCAGATCCACGCGAAAGCCTTACTGACAGGCTTCGCAGTCGGGTTCGTCGATTGCACAGGCCTTTGGTACGGGCGCCGGAACCGGAGCTGCCTGCTGGGCAGGAGCCTGGGCCTTGGCCGAGAAGCCTTCGTCACCACCAGCGGAAACGGCGTTGAGCTTGCCGGTGTTGATGGTGGACTTCTCGGTGCTGGTGGCGGCCAGGGCACGGAGGTAGTAGGTGGTTTTCAGACCACGGTACCAGGCCATGCGGTAGGTCACGTCCAGCTTCTTGCCCGAGGCGCCGGCGATGTACAGGTTCAGCGACTGAGCCTGGTCGATCCACTTCTGGCGACGGCTGGCGGCGTCGACGATCCACTTGGTTTCCACTTCGAAGGCGGTGGCGTACAGGTCTTTCAGATCCTGCGGGATGCGCTCGATCTGCTGCACGGAGCCGTCGTAGTACTTCAGGTCGTTGACCATGACCGGGTCCCACAGGCCACGATTTTTCAGGTCGCGCACCAGGTAGGGGTTGATCACGGTGAATTCGCCGGAGAGGTTCGATTTCACGTACAGGTTCTGGTAGGTCGGCTCGATGGACTGCGACACGCCAATGATGTTGGAGATGGTCGCGGTCGGCGCGATGGCCATGATGTTCGAGTTACGAATACCTTTCTTCACGCGCTCGCGGATCGGTGCCCAATCCAGCGATTCGGACAGGTCGACGTCGATGTACTTCTGGCCACGGGCTTCGATCAGGATCTGCTGCGAGTCCAGCGGCAGGATGCCTTTGCTCCACAGCGAACCTTCGAAGGTGCTGTAGCTGCCACGCTCTTCGGCCAGGTCACAGGAGGCCTGGATGGCGTAGTAGCTGATGGCTTCCATCGACTTGTCGGCGAACTCGACGGCAGCGTCGGAGCCGTAGGCGATGTGCTGCAGGTACAGGGCGTCCTGGAAGCCCATCAGGCCGAGGCCGACCGGACGGTGCTTGAAGTTGGAGTTACGTGCCTGGTCGACGCTGTAGTAGTTGATGTCGATGACGTTATCGAGCATGCGCACAGCAGTCTTCACGGTGCGGCCGAGTTTCTCGATGTCCAGCTTGCCGTCATTGATGTGGTTGACCAGGTTGACCGAGCCCAGGTTGCAGACAGCGATCTCGTCCTTGTTGGTGTTCAGGGTGATCTCGGTGCACAGGTTGGAGCTGTGGACCACGCCCACGTGCTGCTGCGGGCTGCGCAGGTTGCACGGGTCCTTGAAAGTCAGCCACGGGTGGCCGGTCTCGAACAGCATCGAGAGCATCTTGCGCCACAGGTCTTTGGCCTGGATGGTCTTGTACAGCTTGATCTTGCCGTACTCGATCAGGGCTTCGTAGTACTCGTAGCGCTCTTCGAAGGCCTTGCCGGTCAGGTCGTGCAGGTCCGGTACTTCGGATGGGCTGAACAGGGTCCACTTACCGTCTTCGAAGACGCGCTTCATGAACAGGTCCGGAATCCAGTTGGCGGTGTTCATGTCGTGGGTACGACGACGGTCGTCACCGGTGTTCTTGCGCAGCTCGAGGAATTCCTCGATGTCCATGTGCCAGGTTTCCAGGTAGGCGCAGACCGCGCCCTTGCGCTTGCCGCCCTGGTTGACCGCCACGGCGGTGTCGTTGACTACTTTGAGGAAGGGCACGACGCCCTGGGATTTGCCGTTGGTGCCCTTGATATAGGAGCCCAGCGCGCGCACCGGCGTCCAGTCGTTGCCCAGACCGCCGGCGAATTTCGACAGCATGGCGTTGTCGTGGATGGCGCCGTAGATGCCCGACAGGTCGTCCGGCACGGTGGTCAGGTAGCACGACGACAGCTGCGGACGCAGGGTGCCGGCGTTGAACAGGGTCGGGGTCGACGCCATGTAGTCGAACGAGGACAGCAGGTTGTAGAACTCGATGGCGCGGTCTTCACGGTTCTTCGGCTCTTCGATTGCCAGGCCCATGGCCACGCGCATGAAGAACACCTGCGGCAGTTCGAAGCGGATGCCGTCCTTGTGGATGAAGTAACGGTCGTACAGGGTCTGCAGGCCCAGGTAGGTGAACTGCTGGTCGCGCTCGTGGTTCAGCGCCTTGCCCAGTTTCTCCAGGTCGTACTCTTTGAGTTTCGGGTCGAGCAGCTCGAACTCGGCGCCTTTTTCCACGTAGGCCGGCAGGGCCTTGGCGTACAGGTCGGCCATCTCGTGGTGAGTGGCGCTGGCAGTGATGTTGAGGAAGCTCAGGGCCTCGGCGCGGATGTTGTCCATCAGCAGGCGGGCGGTGACGTAGCTGTAGTTCGGCTCACGCTCGACCAGGGTACGGGCGGTCATCACCAGAGCGGTGTTGACGTCTTTCTCGGCCACGCCGTCGTACAGGTTCTTCAGGGTTTCGCGCTCGATCAGCGAACCATCGACTTCGGCCAGGCCTTCACAGGCTTCACGGATGATGGTCTGCAGGCGGCCCATGTCCAGCGGCTGCAGTTCACCGCCAGCGGTGGTGATGCGGATGCTCGGGTGCGGCTGGGCGATGTCGCTGCCGGCATTGGCGCTCTTGCGCTTGTTGGCCTGGGCTTCGCGGTAGATCACGTAGTCGCGGGCGACTTTCTGCTCGCCGGCACGCATCAGGGCCAGCTCGACCTGGTCCTGGATTTCTTCGATGTGGATGGTGCCGCCGGACGGCATGCGACGCTTGAAGGTGGCGGTGACCTGCTCGGTCAGGCGCGCGACGGTGTCGTGGATGCGCGACGAAGCGGCTGCGGTGCCGCCTTCTACTGCGAGGAAGGCCTTGGTGATGGCGACGGTGATCTTGTCATCGGTGTAAGGGACGACAGTGCCGTTGCGCTTGATCACACGCAGTTGGCCGGGCGCGGTGGCAGCCAGATCCTGAGAGGATTCAGCGGCCTGCGGCGCCACGGCCTGCGGGTTCTCGCGAGTAGTGTCGGTATGCATGGAGATCTCCGTGTTCTGTAATTTTTGGTTGGACGTCACGATTAGAAACCGTGCCCTGTCCGCCGTTCATTCCATTAACAACTGAACCGCACGCGGCAGCGGGGCCGGGTACGGGGTATCGCAAGAGCGGGCAGGTTAGGCACGACTTCAAGTGCCGTCCTGGCGCATAAGTCACAGCGGGGCATTACCACACCCCGCCTACTACATATAGTGGTCGACTGGCAGACAAGACCGCTGTCTGACCGGCTCACGCGCAACGTCGAGCGTCGCAGCGTGGCTGTAACCCAGGCCAGGCCTGGGTTAGGGCGAAACGATTGACCGGAACATCTGGAAAACCCTGTGAAAAGGGCTTGCGCGATTCGTTCTTTTTGTATCCGGCTTTCTGCGTCAACCCAATATCTGGTGGGTGCCGCGCGATGGGGATACAAGATAGTGCGCTGTTGGAGGCATTGCAAGGCGCTAGGAAAAGAACAACCTGTGGATAAGATGTGGGTGTCTTGTGGGTCTCAGCGGCGTAGCCCGCATGGTCTCTGGCTCTGGCTGCTAATGACCGTTCGTCGCCCCTGGAGGAAGGATTTCAGCGAGTTGGCGAAGCTGTTCGGCGGCGCACAGACTACCACTATATATAGTGCTTTTGGCATGTGCTGTGCTTAACCCGGCGCCAGGTCTGGGCGCTGGTTTGCCGCTCGCACCGGGACGCGCTCAGCCCCTAGAATGGCGACGGTGTTTGCGGCGCTTGCCGCTATGCGAAGGGGAATGGGTGTGGAACAAGAAGCGTGGCAGATTCTGATCGTCGAGGATGACCAGCGCCTGGCGCAGTTGACCCGCGAGTATCTGGAGGGCAATGGCCTGCGTGTGGCCATCGAGGCCGATGGTGCGCGTGCGGCGGCACGGATTCTCGCCGAACAGCCGCACCTGGTGATTCTCGACCTGATGCTGCCGGGTGAAGACGGTCTGAGCATCTGCCGCAAGGTACGCAGCGGTTATAAGGGACCGATCCTGATGCTGACCGCGCGTACCGACGACATGGACCAGGTGTTGGGCCTGGAGATGGGCGCCGACGACTACGTGTGCAAGCCGGTGCGCCCGCGCGTGCTACTGGCGCGCATTCGTGCGCTGCTGCGCCGCCGTGAGTGCAGCGAAAGCGAGCGTGATGAAGGTCAGCCGCGACGTCTGCAGTTTGGTGCGCTGGCTATCGATAGCGCCATGCGCGAGGCCTGGCTGGGCGAGCAGGGCATCGAGCTGACCAGCGCCGAGTTCGATCTGCTCTGGCTGCTGGCGGCCAACGCCGGGCGCATCCTGTCGCGCGAGGAGATTTTCAATTCCCTGCGCGGTATCGAGTACGACGGCCAGGACCGCTCCATCGACGTGCGCATTTCGCGCATCCGCCCGAAGATCGGCGATGACCCGATGCACCCGCGGATGATCAAGACGGTGCGCAGTAAGGGCTACCTGTTCGTCGCCGAGGCCGCCGAAGCGCTGCCGTTCGGTGATGCGCCGCCGATCCTGCGTGATTGATCGGGCGGCCATGAATTCCATCTTCCTGCGCATCTATGGCGGCATGCTCGCCGCGCTGGTGCTGGTGGCGCTGCTGGGCGTCGGCACTCTGCATCTGGTCAACGAGGTGCGCGGCGACCAGTACCGCGAAGGCCTGGCGCGCGGCACCTTCCGCCTGATGGCGGACAACCTGCTGCCGATGAACGAGGTGGAGCGCAGGCGCGCTCTGGTGGTGTGGTCGCGCCTGCTTGGCATTCCGCTGGAGCTGCAGGCCCTGAGCGACGTACCGCTGGAGAGCAGCGAGCGCAACCGCCTGCAGCGTGGCCACGTGCTGGTGCAGCAGACTGGCCCGCATTCGGCCAAGGTCTATGGCCTGCTCGACGGCAAGCAGCCGTTGCTGCTGACCGGTGAGATTCAGCGGATCAGCGAGCAACTGGCGCGGGCTACCAACTACCTGCTGATCGACGAGCTGATCCGTTACCCGGTGGAGGAACAGCCGCAGCGCCTGGCCGAACTGAAGGCAGCCAAGCAGTTTGGCTTCAACCTGCAACTGGTACGCCTGGAAGACGCCACCATCGACCTCGACCAGCGGCGGCGTATCGATGAGGGCGATACGGTGATGGCGCTAGGCAAGGGCGGCGACTCCATCTATGTGTTCTCCGGCATCGTCGATACACCCTGGGTACTGGAAATCGGCCCGCTGTACCAGATGAACCCCTATCCGCCGCAACTGCTGGTGCTGATCGGCGCGCTGGGCCTGAGCCTGATCGGGTTGATCGTCTACCTGCTGGTGCGCTCGCTGGAGCAGCGCCTGCGTGCGCTGGAAAGCGCGGCTACGCATATCGCCAGCGGCCGCCTGGATGCGCGCGTACCGACGCGTGGTGCGGACTCGGTGGGGCGCCTGGCCAGCAGCTTCAACGCCATGGCCGAGCACCTGCAGACCTCCCTAAGCACGCAGCGCGAGCTGGTGCGCGCGGTGTCCCACGAGCTGCGCACGCCGGTGGCACGGCTGCGCTTCGGCCTGGAGATGATCGCCGACGCACCGAGTGAAAATGCCCGGCGCAAGTACATGGACGGCATGGACAGCGATATCCAGGATCTCGACAAGCTGGTCGACGAGATGCTGACCTACGCGCGCCTGGAGCAGGGTTCGCCGGCGCTGAATTTCCAGCAGGTCGAGCTCAAGGTGTTGATCGATCAGGTGATCGACGAGTTGGCGCCGCTGAGCAACAAGGTGCGCGTGGAGGCGGGTGCGGTGCTCAGCGTGCAGGCCGAGGGCGCCAGCTGGGTCGAGGCCGAGCCGCGTTACCTGCACCGCGCGCTGCAGAATCTGGTCAGCAACGCCATGCGTTATGCCGAAGGCAAGGTGCTGATCAGTTGCCAGGTCGGCTACAAGCGTTGCCGCATCGACGTCGAGGACGACGGCCCGGGCGTGCCGGAAGAAGCCTGGGAGCGCCTGTTCAGCCCCTTCCTGCGTCTCGACGACAGTCGCACGCGCGCCTCTGGCGGGCATGGCCTGGGCCTGTCCATCGTGCGCCGGATCATCTACTGGCACGGCGGCCGGGCGCAAATCGGTCGTAGCGACAGCCTCGGCGGCGCGCGTTTCAGCCTGGTGTGGCCGCGGCGTCAGGGGGAGTAGGGCGCGACTGTGTGCTGGACCTGTTGCGCTGTGCGCACCGATTTTTTGCCTGCGCTGTAGCCGGATGCAATCCGGGGCTATTGAGCGCGGCCAAAAGCATCGCGGCTGAAGCCGCTCCTACATACGCTCACAGGTCCCGTGGGAGCGGCTTCAGCCGCGATAGCTCTATCCAGCCCGCATGAAATCCGGGCTACGCCGTGACCGCCGCCGGCTTTGTGGGGTGCGCCGCCACGGCCACCAGGCTCAGCACCTTGTTATCGAACAGCGCGAACTGGCCATCCAGCTTGGCGCCCGTGCGCCATTCCGGGTGCAGGTCGATCAGTAGGCGCAGGCGTGCGCTGTCGTGGTCCATCTCCAGCAGCTCGGCGTCATGGAAATAGAAACGCGTCAGGGTCAGCGGGTAGAGCGCCTTGAACAGGCTTTCCTTGAGCGAGAAGGTCAGGCTGATGCGCGTGGCGCGGGCCTCGTCGTCCAGGCCCGACAGGCGCTGCAACTCGGCCGGAGTGAGGATTTCGCCTTGTAGGCGTTGGGCGCGCTCTGCGGGCAGCAGGCGCTCGACGTCCAGGCCTAGCGCGCGCCAATGCTCACGCTGGGCGACCAGTGCAGCAGCCCAGTTGGCGCCATGGGTGATGGAGCCGACCACGCCACGTGGCCACTGCGGCGCGCGGTCTTCACCTACGGCCGGCACGCTGGGCTGACCGGTCACGCGGCGCAGTGCCTCGCGGGCACACAGGCGTCCGGCCAGGTACTCGGCCTGGCGCTTGGCGACGCCGCGCACTGGAGCGATATCGCAGCGAGCGAAGTCATCTTCTGCGAGCAGGGCTGGGTAGAAATGTGTGCTGATCAGCTGCGCGCCGTCCACTGCGCGGGGTAGCGGGTTGTGCGTGTCGAGAGGGCTGCAGCAGGCGGGGTGGTGAGCGTTCATGGGCGCGATTGTGCCGCGCGGCGGACCGTGCAGTCATCTGCCGTTTACATTTCTTTGCAGGCAGGTAACAAAGCTAAACGGACGCTGAGGCTGGCTTTTGTCAGACTGCGCTGGCATTCCCCAGGGAGTGCAGGTGAGGTTGTAGTCAGTGCGAGGGCACTGACGTTTTCTCCGAGTTCGAGAACGGTAGCCCGATTGGGCTGCCGTTTTTTTTGCGTTGCGTTTGGCGCACCCTACCGGGCCGAAGTCGTCGGATGTGGGAGGCACTTCAGCGGCGAAAGCATAGCGGCTGCGACTGCATGGATGCAGGAGGTAGAGCGAAGCAGGATGCCCGAGCCGAAAGCCCCTCCCACAAAGGTAATGCTGTTCACATAAGAAATGGTGGAGCGTGAATAGTCCCCTGCCCCCTTTGGGAGAGGGGGGCTAAGCGCTCGCGGCCCTAGATGAACAGCATCACCTCCCACGAAGTGGCTTTAGCCAAGGCGTTCGCATTTGCCTTGTGGCTTTCGTGGGGGGATTTGCAGTCAAATGCCTGTGCGGGCAAAAACCGACTTCCGCGAGGACCATGGACGATGACCCAACAATCGCAGTTCGCCCTGCTCGGCAAGAAGCGCTTTCTGCCGTTTTTCGTGACGCAATTGCTCGGCGCCTTCAACGACAACATCTTCAAGCAGTCGCTGATTCTCGCCATCCTCTTCAAGCTCAACACGGGCGTCGACCGCGATCTGCTGGTCAATCTCTGCGCCTTGCTGTTCATCCTGCCGTTCTTTCTGTTCTCTGCCCTCGGCGGCCAGTTTGGCGAGAAGTTCGCCAAGGACTCGCTGATCCGCAAGATCAAGTTCGCCGAGATCGGCATCATGCTCGCCGGCGCCGCTGGGGTGCTGCTCGACAACCTGCCGCTGATGCTCGCCGTGCTGTTCGCCATGGGTACGCAGTCGGCGTTGTTCGGCCCGGTCAAGTATTCGATCCTGCCGCAGCACCTGAAGGAAGAGGAGCTGGTGGGTGGCAACGCCCTGGTGGAAATGGGCACCTTCCTGGCGATTCTGGCCGGCACTATCGGCGCCGGGATCATGATGGCCAGCAGCAGTTATGCGCCGATCGTCGCGGGTTCCGTGGTGGGGGTGGCGCTGCTCGGTTATCTGGCCAGCCAGGGCATTCCCAAAGCCTCGGCAGCAATGCCGGAATTGCCGTTGGACTGGAATATCTTTCGTCAGTCCTGGGTGATCATGAAGCTCGGCCTGGGCCAGCGTCCGGCGGTGTCGCGCTCGCTGGTGGGCAACTCCTGGTTCTGGTTTCTCGGCGCGATCTACCTGACGCAGATTCCGGCCTACGCCAAGGAGTGGCTGTACGGCGACGAGAGCGTGGTGACGCTGATTCTCACCGTGTTCTCGTTGGGCATCGGCCTGGGCTCGATGCTCTGCGAGCGCATGAGCGGGCACAAGGTGGAGATCGGCCTGGTGCCTTTCGGCTCCATCGGCCTGACCCTGTTCGGCATGCTGCTGTGGTGCTTCTCCGGCGGTTTCCCTGAAGCTGCTGCGCCGCATGACTGGCTGGCGCTGCTGGGCTACGGCCAGGCCTGGTGGATTCTCGGCTGCATCCTCGGCATCGGCCTGTTCGGTGGCTTCTATATCGTGCCGCTGTATGCGCTGATCCAGTCACGCACCGCCGAGCACGAGCGGGCGCGGGTGATCGCGGCGAACAACATCCTCAATGCGCTGTTCATGGTCGCCTCGGCCATCGTCGCGATTCTCTTTCTCAGCGTCGCCGGGCTGTCGATTCCGCAGCTGTTCCTGGTGGTGTCGCTGATGAACATCGCGGTCAACAGCTACATCTTCAAGATCGTTCCCGAATTCAGCATGCGCTTTCTCATCTGGCTGCTGGGGCACTCGATGTACCGGGTCGAGCACAAGGGGCTCGATGCCATTCCCGACGAGGGTGCGGCGGTGCTGGTGTGTAACCACGTGTCGTTCGTGGATGCGTTGTTGATTGGCGGCGCTATTCGCCGGCCGGTGCGCTTCGTCATGTACTACAAGATCTACGATCTGCCGGTGCTCAATTTCGTCTTCCGCACCGCCGGCACCGTGCCGATTGCCGGTCGCAACGAGGACCTGCTGATCTACGACGCCGCTTTCAAGAAGATCGCCGAGTACCTGCGCAATGGCGAGCTGGTGTGCATCTTCCCAGAGGGCAAGCTGAGCGGCGATGGTGAGATCGACGAGTTCAAGGCGGGTGTCGAGCGCATTCTCGAAGAGAACCCGGTGCCGGTAATTCCCATGGCGCTGCAGGGTTTGTGGGGTAGCTTCTTCAGTCGCGACCCGCACAAGGGGCTGTTCAAGCGCCTGTGGTCGCGGGTGTGCCTGGTGGCGGGAGCACCGATTGCGCCAGAGCAGGCCAGGCGCGAGGCGTTGCAGGCGCAGGTGGCCGAGTTGCGCGGGGATTGGCGCTGACTTGAATCATGTGGGAGGGGCTTTCGGCTCGGGCATCCTGTTTCGCTCTACCTCCTGCATCCCTGCAGTCGTAGCGGCGAATCGCGGCTGAAGCCGCTCCCACATGGCTGGATCCCGGTTTCTAGTGGCTCATCTTGAGCCCGATCAGCCCGCAGACGATCAGCGCCACGCTGGCCAGGCGCAGCAGCGCCATCGACTCGCCGAACAGGATGATGCCGGCGATCACCGTGCCCACGGCGCCGACGCCGGTCCAGATGGCGTAGGCGGTGCCCAGCGGTAGCTCCTTCATGGCCAGACCGAGCAGGCCGAGGCTGACCAACATGGCGCAGACGGTCAGCGCCGTTGGCAAGGGGCGGGTGAAGCCTTCGGTGTATTTCAGGCCGATGGCCCAGCCGACCTCGAACAGGCCAGCGAGAAACAGAATGATCCAGGACATGGTCACCTCCAGTGGCTGAAGGGGCCGTCCCCCGGATGAGCCACCCTGGGCCCAGGGTGCGGAGGTCGTCCTCGCGTGCGCCAATATTGTGCATATTGGCGTATCCGGGGCAAGGCGCCCCGGATTGGTGCGAGGCGTTGGGTCAGTCGGCGGCCTTCTCCGAGCTCTGACTCATTCGACGATAAATGGTCGCCAGCAACGGGCCGGACAGGTTGTGCCAAACGCTGAACAGGGCGCTGGGCACGGCGGCCAGTGGGCTGAAGTGCGCGCTGGCCAGGGCGGCGCCGAGGCCGGAGTTCTGCATGCCGACTTCGATCGACAATGTCTTGCGCTGCGCCAGCGACATGCCGAACAGGCGTCCGGCCAGGTAACCCAGGCCCAGGCCGATGCCGTTGTGCAGGATTACCACGGCCATGATCAGCAGGCCGGATTCGGCGATCTTGCCCTGGCTGGCCGCGACTACGGCGGCGACGATGGCGACGATGCTCACCACGGAAATCAGCGGCAGCACCTCGACGGCGGTCTTCACTCGCTCGCCGAGCAGGCGCTGGGCGATCAGGCCCAGGGCGATAGGCAGCAGCACCATCTTGAGGATGGAGATGAACATGGCGCTGAACGACACCGGCAGCCATTCCGACGCCAGCATCCAGATCAGCGCCGGGGTGACGAGCGGGGCGAGCAGGGTGGTGACGGCGGTGATCGAGACCGACAGCGCCAGGTCGCCACGGGCGAACCAGGTGATCACGTTGGAGGCGGTGCCGCCTGGGCAGCAGCCCACCAGGATCACGCCCACGGCGATTTCCGGCGGCAGCGCGAACGCCTGGCACAGCAGCCAGGCGGTGCAGGGCATGATGATGAACTGAGCCAGTACGCCAAGCAGCACGGCCAGCGGGCGACGGGCGACTTCCTGGAAGTCCGCGCCCTTGAGCGTCAGGCCCATGCCGAACATGATCAGACCGAGCAGCGGCACGATCCAGGCGGTCAGCGGCAGGAACCAGCTGGGCTGGAAGAAGGCCATGACGGCGAACAGCAACACCCAGATGGCGAAGGTGTTGCCGATGAAACGGCTGAGGGCGATCAGTGCTTGCATGACGGATTTCCTGGCAGGTTCGGAAAAGCCGGCAAGCCTACCAGAAGCGTCGCTATTTGCCTGGTCGAGCCACGACAGTATTTAGCCAGCAGTGCAGCAGAACGCTAGGCGCCGGCTTGCCGGCGATGCTTTTTCGGAGCGTGCCGATACGACGGATCGTCAGCAGGCTGGCTCCCGCAAGATGCCTTACAGCGGCTCTTCATCCGCCGGGTAACGGCTGGCGCTGAGGCTTTCCTTGATCTTGCGCAGGTGTGGCTGGAAGTCGACGCCGCGGCGCAGGGTGACGCCGGTGGCGAGTACGTCGAGTACGGTGAGCTGGATGATGCGCGAGGTCATCGGCATGTAGATATCGGTGTCTTCCGGCAGCGGAATGTCCAGGCTCAGGGTGCTGGCCTTGGCCAGCGGCGAGCCGGCGGCGGTGAGGCCGAGTACCGAGGCGCCGTTCTCGCGCGTCAGGCGCGCCACTTCCACCAGCTCGCGGGTGCGCCCGGTGTAGGAAATGATCACGAACAGATCGCCGGTATGCGCCACCGAAGCGATCATGCGCTGCATCAGCACGTCGGAGTGTGCCGAGACCGCGAGGTTGAAGCGAAAGAACTTGTGCTGCGCGTCCAGCGCTACCGAGGCCGAGGCGCCGAGGCCGAAGAAGTGGATCTGCCGCGCCTGGATCAGCAGGTCGACGGCGCGGCTGACGTGCTGCGGGTCGAGGCTCTGGCAGGCACTGTCCAGCGAGGCGATGGTGCTACCGAAAATCTTGCGCGTGTAAGCCTCGGGGCCGTCGTCGGCCGATACCGCGCGGCTGACGTAGGCGGCGCCGCTGGCCAGGCTCTGCGCCAGCTGCATCTTCAGTTCCGGGTAGCCGTTGGCGCCGAACGAGCGGCAGAAACGGTTGACCGTCGGCTCACTGACGGCGGCGGCCTGTGCCAGCGCAGCGATGCTGAAGCGTGTGGCTTGCTGCGGGTCGTGCAGGATCACTTCGGCGACCTTGCGTTCGGCCTTGTTCAGGTCGTCCAGGCGGCTCTGGATCTGTTCCAGCAGGTTGCGCACGCGGTCCATAAGGGCTCCTAACAGGCGGTTGAACGGGCTTGGCGACAGGCGATGGGCGGTAAAACAACCGGCCTATCCTACTGATGCCGCCCCGTGGCCACCACTGACTTATCGGATGTAGTGAATAATGTTGTTGCTATCACAACATTTTTCCTTGATAAAAGCAGTATCACCCGGTATTTCTAGTGCATCTTGATAAAAGAACAAACTCATGCCTGCGATGAAGCTTGAATCCTGCACCTTTGCCTTGTTCGGCGCGCTGGGCGATCTGGCCTTGCGCAAGTTGTTTCCCGCGCTTTACCAGCTCGATCGCGCCGGTTTGCTGCACGATGGCACGCGCATCCTCGCCCTGGCCCGTGAAACGGGCGAGCCGAGTGATCACCTGCGCGCCATCGAACAGGCGTTACGCCTGCACGTACCAGCCAAGGAGCTGACGGAAACCGACATGGCGCGGTTTCTGGCACGCCTGAGCTACCTGAGCATGGACTTCCTCAAGGCCGACGATTATGCGGCGTTGCTCGAGCATGTGAGCCCGCAGGATCAGTTGATCGCCTACTTCGCCACACCTGCCTCGGTATACGGTGGCATCTGCGCCAACCTGGCTGCCGTGGGGCTGGCCGAGGGCACGCGGGTGGTGCTGGAGAAACCGATCGGCCACGACCTCTCGTCCTCGCGTGCGGTCAACGATGCAGTGGCTCAGGTGTTCCCGGAAAACCGCGTCTATCGCATCGACCATTACCTGGGCAAGGAGACGGTGCAGAACCTCATCGCCCTGCGCTTTGCCAACAGCCTGTTCGAAACCCAGTGGAACCAGAACCACATCTCCCACGTGGAAATCACCGTGGCCGAGAAGGTCGGTATCGAAGGGCGCTGGGGTTACTTCGATCAGGCCGGGCAACTGCGCGACATGATCCAGAACCACCTGCTGCAGCTGCTTTGTCTGATCGCCATGGACCCGCCCAGCGACCTGTCGGCCGACAGCATCCGCGATGAGAAGGTCAAGGTGCTCAAGGCGCTGGAGCCGATCAATGTCGAGCAGCTCGGCCAGCGCGTGGTGCGCGGCCAGTACGTGGCCGGCAGCAGCGATGGGCGCGCGGTGCCCGGCTATCTGGAAGAAGAGAATTCCAACACCCAGAGCGACACCGAAACCTTCGTCGCCCTCCGTGCCGACATCCGCAACTGGCGCTGGGCCGGCGTGCCGTTCTACCTGCGCACCGGCAAGCGCATGCCGCAGAAGCTGTCGCAGATCGTCATCCACTTCAAGGCGCCGCCGCACTACATCTTCGCCCCGGAGCAACGCCAGCTGATCGGCAACAAGCTGATCATCCGTCTGCAGCCGGACGAGGGCATCGCGTTGCAGGTGTTGACCAAGGATCAGGGCCTGGACAAGGGCATGCAGCTACGCAGTGGTCCGCTGCAACTGAGTTTTTCCGATACCTACCGCAGTGCGCGCATCCCCGATGCCTATGAGCGTCTGCTGCTGGAGGTGATGCGCGGCAATCAGAACCTGTTCGTGCGCAAGGACGAGATCGAATACGCCTGGCAGTGGTGCGATCAGTTGATCGACGGCTGGCGTCGTCTCGGCGAGGCGCCGAAACCCTACACCGCCGGCAGTTGGGGCCCCATGGCCTCGGTGGCGTTGATCACTCGCGACGGGAGGAGCTGGTATGGCGATCTCTGATCTCGACCTGCCGCCGGGCGTCAGCGCCCGCAGCCACGCCGCGGCCGAGCAACTGGCCGACGCCCTGGCCCTGCGCGTGGCCGAGGCGCTGCGCCAGGCCATCGACAGCCGCGGCAGCGCCACCCTGGTGGTGTCCGGCGGGC
This sequence comes from Ectopseudomonas mendocina, assembly GCF_007049795.1. Lineage (GTDB taxonomy): Bacteria > Pseudomonadota > Gammaproteobacteria > Pseudomonadales > Pseudomonadaceae > Aquipseudomonas > Aquipseudomonas mendocina_D. Next base: position 27,586 of record NZ_SCFY01000032.1, on the reverse strand, counting down.
GCAGCCCGGTGTCCTTCTTCGAGGCCCTGGCGCAGCAGGCGCTGCCCTGGGCGCAGGTGCTGGTCAGCCTGGCCGACGAGCGTTGGGTGCCGGTCAATCACGCCGGCAGCAACGAGGCGCTGGTGCGCCGTCATCTGCTGCGTGGTCCGGCCGCCGAAGCCCGTTTTCTCAGCCTCTATCAGGTCGCTGGCAACCTCGAACAGGCAGCCGAGCTTGCCGATGTCGCGGTTGCCGAGCTGGCGCCGATCGACGTGCTGGTGCTGGGCATGGGCGATGACGGTCATACCGCCTCGCTGTTCCCGCACAGCCCTAATCTGCAGCAGGCGCTACAGCCGGACTGCGCACGCCGCGTATTGCCGATGCTTGCCCCGAGCGAACCGGCGCAACGTCTGACCCTGACTCTGCCGATATTGGCCAGCGCACGCCTGCCGCTGCTGGCGATCCAGGGCCAGGCGAAACTGAACATCCTCAGTGCGGCGCTGCAGCCCGGTGAAACCTCCGAGCTGCCGATCCGCGCCTTCCTCAATTCCCCTCTTGAAATCCATTGGTGCTCCTGACATGACCAGCCTCGACCAAGGCCAGCGCGCGCGCATGGCCGACAAAATCGCCGAGATCGACCGCATCTGCGCGCAGGCGCGGATCATGCCGGTGATCACCATCGCCCGCGAGGCGGACATCCTGCCGCTGGCCGACGCCCTGGCCGCCGGCGGCCTGCGCGTGCTGGAGGTGACCCTGCGTTCCGAGCATGGCCTGGAGGCGATCCGTCGCCTGCGCGCCGAGCGCCCCGAGCTGTGCGTCGGCGCCGGCACCGTGCTCGACGAGCAGATGCTGGCCGCCGCCGTCGCTGCGGGGGCGCAGTTCATCGTCACCCCGGGCAGCACCCGCGAGCTGCTGCTGGCCGCCCTGGACAGCCCGGTGCCGCTGCTACCGGGGGTGAGCAGCGCGTCGGAGCTGATGATCGGCTACGCCCTCGGCTACCGCCGCTTCAAGCTGTTCCCGGCCGAGGTCTGCGGCGGCGTCGCCGCGCTCAAGGCGCTGGCCGGCCCGTTCGGCGGCGTGCGTTTCTGCCCCACCGGCGGCATCACCCCGGACAACCTGCAGCGCTACATGGCGCAGCCCAACGTCATGTGCGTAGGCGGCACTTGGATGTTCCAGCGCGAGTGGGTGGAAAGCAGCGACTGGGCACGTATCCAGCAATGCAGTACCGAGGCCTTGCAGCTGTTGAGCTGAGGCGTGCCAGTGGCGGCGCTGCTACCGCATATCGGATTGCTCTAAAATCTGTGTCGCATTGGCCGATACATACGTCAGCTAATGTCATTGTGCTGGCGCCAATAAAAACAACTCTCCAGCGAAACCCAGAAACACCCGCAGTTGGAGAATTTCATGAATACCTGGTTCGCTAATCTTAGTGTGACCCGCAAACTGGCGCTCGGCTTCGGCCTGGTGCTGGCACTTACCCTGGCGCTGGCCTGGACTGCCTGGACTGGTCTGGGCAGCGTGATCCAGCGCAGTGGCTGGATGAGCGAGATCACCCAGCTCAATAACACGCTGACCAACCTGCGCATCGCTCGCCTGCAGTTCATGCTCGCCAAGGGCGATGCAGTCAGTACCGAGCGCCTGCTGAACAATCTGAACATTTACCTCGAGCAGCAGAAGAAGCTGCTGGGAACCTTCAAGAACCCGGCCAACGTCAAGTTGCTGCAGGAGCAGGACCGCTATAACCAGGAATATCAGCGCTCCCTGGCGGGGATGCGCGCAGCCTACGCGGCAGCGGCTGAGGTGCGCGACCAGGCGAACGTCGAAGACCAGCAACTGAGCGAGCTGCTGGCCAACATGCGGCGCAGTGTTGAGCTTCTGCCGGAAGACGATGCCGATCGCTTCACGCAACTGCAGGCTCTGATGATCACCCATGGTCAGTTGTTGCGCCTGCGTTATCTGCTCGAGCGTTATGACAGCGCACCTGATGAACAAACTGAACAGGCGCTGTCCGAGCGTATCGCCATGGCCCGAGCCAGCCTCGGTGCGCTGCAGCAGGCTTTCGGTAGCGCCCAGCAAGATGCCGTGCGCCGTATCGAGGCGGCCCTGGGGCAGTTCGAACTGACCGTGCAGGCCTTCAAGAATGCCACTGCTGATATTGCCCGGACCCGTCAGGAAATGACCGATCAGCAGACCGAGATCGTCCGCATCAGTGACACCCTGTACAAGTTCCAGATCGAGCGTCTGGCCATCGAGAGCGCAGAGGCGCGCACCTGGCAGATCATCGCCGTGCTGCTGGCGCTGCTGTTCGGCGTGCTGGCTGCCTGGATCATCACCCGGCAGATCACCCGTCCACTGCAAGACACCCTGGGCGCGGTACAGCGGATTGCCGAGGGCGACCTGACGGCCAGCGTGCGGGTCGATCGCCGCGACGAGATGGGCCAACTGCAGCAGGGCATCCAGCACATGGCCACGACCCTGCGCGAGCTGATCGGTGGCATCCGCGACAGCGTCACCCAGATCGCCAGCGCCGCCGAAGAGTTGTCGGCGGTCACCGAGCAGACCAGCGCCGGTGCCAACAGCCAGAAGAGTGAGACCGATCAGGTGGCCACCGCCATGCATGAAATGTCCGCCACCGTACAGGAAGTGGCGCGTAACGCCGAGCAGGCCTCGCAAGCGGCCAACGACGCGGACGGCCAGGCGCGCCTGGGCGACCAGGTAGTGGCCGAGGTGATTTCGCAGATCGAGCGTCTGGCTGCCGAAGTAGGGCGTTCTTCCGAGGCGATGACCGGCCTGCAGCAGGAAAGCGACAAGATCGGCAGCGTGATGGACGTGATCAAGTCGGTGGCCGAGCAGACCAACCTGCTGGCACTCAACGCCGCCATCGAGGCAGCACGTGCCGGCGAAGCAGGTCGCGGTTTTGCCGTGGTCGCCGACGAAGTACGCGGCCTGGCGCAGCGTACGCAGAAATCCACCGAAGAGATCGAGGCGTTGATCGCCGGGCTGCAGAGCGGTACCCAGCAGGTGGCGGCGGTGATGCGCAACAGCCGTAACCTCACCGACAGCAGTGTCGAGCTGACGCGCAAGGCCGGCGACTCGCTGGGTAGCATCACCCTCGCGGTGTCCAGCATCCAGTCGATGAACCAGCAGATCGCCGCCGCTGCGGAGGAACAGAGCGCCGTGGCCGAGGAAATCAGCCGCAGCATCCTCAGCGTACGCGACGTATCCGAGCAGACCGCCACTGCCAGCGACGAAACGGCCAAATCCTCGGCCGAGCTGGCGCGCCTTGGCGGCCAGTTGCAGTCCATGGTCAGTCGTTTCCGCGTTTGATCCTGCCTGCGCGGCGCGTTCCTTGAGGCGCCGCGCACTCTATCCCTGCCGCGGGTCGTATCAGGCGACCCGACAAAAATACTCCTAGCGTCTGTCGATTCTTTCTTCTCTCGTTCGACTACTGCATAGAACCCCGCCCTGGGTTCACTGTCAGCCGTAGGGAGACACCCTGCGCGCGACTTCGACTCGAACAAGGAGAAAGGCGATGCGTTTCATGGTGATTGTCAAAGCGACGGCCGATTCCGAAGCCGGTGTGATGCCCAGCGAAGAGCTGCTGACGGCCATGGGCCGTTACAACGAAGAGTTGGCGGCCGCTGGCGTGATTCAGGCTGCCGAAGGTCTTCACCCCAGTTCCAGGGGCGCCCGTGTGAGGTTTTCCGGGGCGCAGCGCACGGTGATCGATGGCCCGTTCATGGAGATCAAGGAGCTGGTAGCCGGCTTCTGGATCTTTCAGGTCGAGTCGCTGCAGGCCTGCGTCGACTGGGTCAAGCGTTGCCCCAACCCCATGCCTGGCAAATCCGATATCGAGATTCGGCAGATCTTCGAGGCCGAGGATTTCGGCGCCGAATTCACCCCCGAGTTGCGTGAGCAGGAAGAACGTATCCGCGCACGCATGAGCAGTGAAAATCAAGGAGAGTAGCGATGAAGATTCATGCCTATCTGATGTTCGATGGCCAGTGCGAGCAAGCCTTCAACTTCTACGCCGAGCTACTGGGCGGCAAGCTGGAACTGATGCGCTTCGGCGAGAGCCCGGATGCTGGCGAGGTGCCGCCGGAGTTTCACGATCGGGTGATGCACGTCTGCCTGACGGCGGGTGATCAGATCCTGATGGCGTCGGACACCATCCCGCAGTATCCGCACGAGGGCATCAAGGGCTGCTCGATTTCTCTGCAGGTGGACAACGTGCCGGAGGCCGAGCGCCTATATGAAGCACTGTCGGCTGGTGGTGAGGTGCAGATGGCGTTGCAGGCTACCTTCTGGGCGACCCAATTCGCCATGCTCACTGACCGTTTCGGTGTGCCATGGATGATCAACTGCGTGGTCGATAGCCAGGAAGGTTGACGGCGAATTTCTCGGCAAACGTAGCCCGGATGAAATCCGGGGAAACGAGACTGCGCCTTCGCGGCTGAAGCCGCTCCTACCAGACCAGTTAGGCCGTAGGAGCGGCTGGGCGGCATTCCGCTTCAGCCGCGAAGGGCTTTCTCAGCTCACCAGCGTCAGCGGCTTGGGTTCTTCCTGCACTTGCACGCCCGCCAGGAACTCCTCGCCCCAGCGGCGAATGTCGTTGTAGCAGACGATATCGAACAGCTCGCGCAGGCGCGCCTGAGCTTCGCTTTTCGGCAGGTTCAGTGCCAGGTAGCAGGTCTGTGCCAGGTCGGCCGGATCATGCGGGTTGGTCAGCAGCGCGCCCTTGAGCTCGGCGGCGGCACCGGCGAACTCCGACAGCACCAGCACGCCACGTCCGCCGAGCAGGCCTTGCGCTGCGACGAACTCCTTGGCTACCAGGTTGAGGCCGTCACGTAGCGGGGTGATCCACATGACGTCAGCCATGGCGTACCAGGCGCTGACTTCCTCGAAGGGCAGGCTGCGGAAGAAGAACTGCAGCGGCGTCCAGCCAATGCGGGCGAAGCGGCCGTTGATACGGCCGACCGCCTGCTCGATCTGGCTTTGCAGCTCGTTGTAGACGGTCATCTCCTTGGCCGCCGGCACGCACACGGTGACCAGGGTGACCTTGCCGATCAGTTCGGGGTTGTCGGCCAGCAGGCGCTCGTAAGCGTTGAGCTTTTCCAGAATGCCTTTGGTGTAGTCGAGGCGCTCTACCGAGAGGATCAGCTTCACGCCTTTCATTTCCTCACGCAGTTGACCCATCAGTTCCTTGATTTTCGGCGCCTCCAGGGCGCCTCGCACGCGGTCTATGTCCAGCCCGACCGGGTGTGCGCCGAGCTTGACCTGACGGGTGCCGGTGTCCAGTTCGGTGGTCATGCGCTCCAGGCCCACGGCGCAACCGTAAGTGATGAAGCGCGGCGCGCAGTTCTGTCGTTCCAGGGTTTTCAGCGGGAACACGCCACGGGCGACGTCGACGAAGTTCTCCACCTGGCGTGGAATGTGGAAGCCGATGTAGTCGCACTGCAGCAGGCTGCCGACGATCTGCCGGCGCCAGGGCAGCACGTTGAACACGTCCGCCGAGGGGAAGTAGGTGTGGTGGAAGAAGGCGATGCGCAGGTCCGGGCGCAGCTCGCGCAGGTAGGCCGGCACCATCCACAGGTTGTAGTCGTGCAGCCAGACGATGGCGCCTTCGGCGGCCTCCAGCGCGGTGCGTTCGGCGAAGGCGCGGTTGACCTTGAGGAATACCTGCCAGTCGTCCTCGTTGAAGGTGGCGCGTTCCCAGAAGGTGTGCAGAGTTGGCCAGAAGGCTTCCTTGGAGAAGCGCTTGTAGAAGATATCGACTTCTTCCTTGCTCAGCTTGACCCGCGCGGCGGTGAGCTTGGGATAGCGCTCGGCGTCCACGGTGGTGTGGCTGTCGAACGGTTCGTCGCCGTCCTCGTGCACGGCCCAGGCAACCCAGGAACCAGGGCGGCCGTCGCCGAAGAAGCTGAGCAGAGTGGGAATGATGCCGTTGGGCGAAGTGGGTCGGCGGCGCTGCAGCTTGCCGGCGGCGTTGCGGTATTCCTCATAGGGCAGGCGGTGATAGACCATCACCAGCTCGGCCTTGCCGGGTTGCGCGGCCTGGCGGCGTTCGGCGGCGATACCGTGCTCGCCGAGGAAGCCGAAGTGGGCAAAGGCTTCGAGGATGCCGCCGCAGCCCGGACGCTCGGCGTGCAGGGTGCGTGAATGGTGGTTGGTGGCTTCCAGCAATGCGGTTTCCGACTGGCCGACGCACACGCCATGGAAGCTGGAGCTGAGCATGGACAGGTCATTGAGCGTGTCGCCAGCGGCCAGCACCTGGTCGTGGCTCAGCTCCAGCCAGTCGGCCAGGGCCTGCAGGCTGCTGCCCTTGTTCACGCCTTTGGGCAGGAAATCCAGGTACAGCTCGGCGGAGTAAAGCAGGTCGCAACCGAGCTCATCGGCGATCTCGCGTAGTGCCGGGTTGGCCGCCTGTTCGGGCGTGCAGAAGTAGGAGCAGCGACGCGCCTGTGGCACGTCCTGGCGTTCCAGACCGAATGGCTCGATGGCGCTGGCTACCTGGGTTTCACCGGGCCAGCGGGAATCGACCACGCTTTGCAACTGCTGGATCGGTTGCAGGCTGTCGCCATGCACCAGGGTCGCGCCGACGTCGGCGATGATGTAGTCCGGCTGCGGTAGCGTTGGGTCGGCCAGCAGCGGCAGTACGGCTTCCAGGCTGCGTCCGGTGACGTAGGCGAGCTTGATTTCGGGGTGGGCGGCGATGGTCTGATAGAGGCTCAGGCGATCTTCGGGGTCGCCAGCGAGAAAGGTTCCATCCAGGTCGGTAGCTAATAGCATCGTTGTTTCTCCAGAAGTGGCCGCTGCGGCTCGGCGCGAATGCGCGCGGCCGAGGGGCCAGGTTTCTGGCTGCTTGGGGTAGGCTCAAGGCCTTGCCGAAACAGCCTTTAAGAACCTGTCCCAAGACTGCTGCGCGTCGGCCATGCTGCGTTGAAGCCGAGCTCAGAATGCTCATTTACAACTCGTAAACTCCGCTTCTTCGCTCGACTTCGCCTTGCCTGGCTCTAGCTCGCGAGTCTTTGAACAGGTTCTATGACTTCAGGACTGAGTTGTCGTCTCCTCCGTCGAATCATGGGGCGGTGCATCGGGCATCAGCTCCAGCACCGTAGGGCTGGTACGCAGCATGGGCGTGAAGTGCGCGGCGTCGCCGCTGACCAGATCGCTGACATGGCGCAGCCGGTAAAAGGCGTAGGCGGCCAGCAGGCCGAGGGTGCAGGCGAAGTACAGTGGCAGTGCGCTGGCGCCCAGTTGCTCCATCAGCACGCCAGCCAGCAACGGGCCGCACACCGAGCCGATGCCATTGACCATCAGCAAGCTGGCGGAGCCGGAAAGAATTTCGTCGCTGTGCAACTGGTCGATCAGTTGCGCCACGGCGATGGGGTAGATGGCGAAGGCCAGCCCACCCCAGATGAAGATGGCGCCGAGCAGCAGCGGACCGGCCGGCAGCAGGCTCATGATCAGCGCCAGGGCGACTGCCAGTATCACCACCCAGAGCAGTACCTGGCGCCGGTCGTGACGATCCGAGTAGATACCGATGGGCCATTGCAGCAGGGCGCCGCCGAGAATGGTCGCGGTCATCAGCAGGCCGACGCCGGAGGTATCGAAGCCGGCCAGGCTGGCGTAGACCGGCGCCATGCCCCAGAAACCACCCATGGCCAGGCCGGAAAGCCCGGCGGCGACTATCGCCAGTGGCGCGATATTCCACAGTTGGCGCAGGTTGGTCGGCGGCGTTTCCGGCAGGCTCGGCTGTGCCTGACGGGTCAGGGTAATGGGCATCAGCGCAGCGCTGATGAGGATGGCTGCGATGGCGAACAGGGTGAACTGCACTGGGTCGGCCAGGTGCAGCAACTGCTGGGCCAGCGCCAGGGCGCCAAGGTTGACCGCCATGTACACGGCGAACACCTGGCCGCGCTTCTCGTTGGGCGCCTGGGCGTTGAGCCAGCTCTCGATGACCATGTACAGCGTCACCAGCCCCAGGCCGTAGAGCACCCGTAGGCCCAGCCAGACCCAGGGATTTATCAGCAGCAGATGGAGCAGGGCGGCGATGGCGGCCAGGGCGGCACAACAGGCGAACGCGCGAATGTGCCCGATACGTTTGACCAGCGGAGTCGCCAGCCAGGTACCGAGGAGGAACCCGACGAAGTACCCGGACATGATCAGTCCGAGCATCGTGGTGGAGTAGCCTTCGGCGACGCCACGCAGGGTCAGGAGGGTGTTGAGCAGACCATTGCCAAGCAGGAGTAATGCGACCCCGCTCAGCAATGAACTGATGGGGGCAATCAGGGACCACATGCAAACTACCCTAGGGAACTGTGCCCCTGATAGCAAGCATGAAGTACGCCATGTTTTTTGCGTTTCGTTTTTATCTATTTGATTTTTAACGATTATTTTTACTGATGAACGGTCATGCAATTTTTTGGCGGCAAACTTGGCACCATCATGGTGCCTCGTTCGCGATTTGCAGGGGCGCCAGCGGCTGATCCGAGCCCTGCAATGCGCGATTGATGCGAGTGATGAAATCGTTGATTTCCTCGCGATCACGCTGCTCGCGCAAATGGCGCTCGGCAGTGTCGCGTACGCTGCGTGCGTGGCGCAGAAGGTCGGCGCGTTGCTGGCTGCTGGCGGGGCGATGCAGCAGGTTCTTGAAGGCCTGCAGCAGGCTGACCAGTACACAGACATCGGCGGCACCATAGGTGCGTATCGGACCCAAAAGCTGCAGCAGCAGCTGGTCCAGCGAAAGCTCCTGGTAGCACAGCCGCGGTGGCTCGTCGGGCAGGCTGGCGAAATCTCGTTCGGACAGCGCCAGGCGTCTGCTCAACAGTACGCTGAGCAAGTCCACGGTCTTGATTGCCGTGCCTGGATCGTTGATGCCGGGGCTCAGCGCCTTCACGGCGATCTCCGACATCTGCCGACAGCCGAAGAAGTAATGGCTGCTGGCGTACTCCTCGATGAAGAAGTCGAAGCAATCGAGCAGTTGCTGGCACACGGCTCCATCTAGCGGACGCTCCAGGCGAAACAGCGGATGCCCCTCGCTGACGAAGAAACCGCGGTGGGCAAGGACTGTCATCCGCACCTGATGGCGCTGCAGCAGCGTGTTGACCTCCTTGACGTTGAGCTCCTTGAAGTAGCCGTTGCGCTGCGCGTGCACAGTGATCCACTCACTGTCATCCGGCCACTGGGGCGCGGCGTCGCGTGAAGCTGGGCTGCCGCCACAGGCATCGAGCTTTTCCAGGCTGGTGCTGTAGAGGTTACCGAGGATGTGCTCGACCTGAATCGACTGTGAAATCGAGCGGATGAAGTGTACGAACAGGCCCAGGCAGACGATGCCCAGGGCCAGGGTTATGAGCACACCGAGGCTGGGTATCTGCTCATTGTTGCCTTGCTCGATGGTGGTGATCAGCAGCAGCGCGTAGAGGATGGTACCGAGGTAGAACCCCAGGGTTTTCTGGTGCCCCTTGTTACTGACCAGGCCGGGAATCACCCGTGGTGACAGCGATGCGGCTGCGTTATTGAGCACCACCATGACCATCGAGAAACTGAACACCATCAGTGACAGAATACCCGTGACCAGCGTGCCGAGAATCAGCCTGGCATTGTCTGCATTGCTTACCAGGCCGAGATCGACGTGATCCTTGAACGCCATCATCCATGGTTGGTACTCGGCAGCCATGGTCAGCAGACACAGCAGGAAAAAGCCGATGGCGATCAGCGTCGGGTAGAACGCCAGGCTGTGGATAATGCGCTGGTAGGCGCGAAAAAGGATGTTGCTGGGTACGGCCATTGGCGAATCCGTCGTGAATGGCGATGACCGCACTATAGCTGTGAAGTCGGCAGGCGGCGGTCCTAAGACCAGCCGCCTGTGGACTCAGTTCACGCAGACCCGAGCGATGGCGTCGGCTAGTTGATCCAGTCGGCTGGCATCCTGCCCCGCGACGTTGGCGCGGCCGCTGCCGACCATGTACACGCTGAACTCTTCGCGCAGACGTTGCACCTGCAGCGCCGACAGGCCGGTGTAGGAGAACATGCCGCGCTGTTCGGCGATATGCGCGAAACGCTCGTTCAACCCGTGCGGCGCAAGTGCTTCGACCAGGCCACGGCGCAGGCTGGCGACGCGCAGGCGCATGCTGTCCAGTTCGTCCAGCCAGAGGCCTTTCAGCTCGTCGTCGCCGAGTATCTGCGCCACCACCGCCGCGCCATGGGCGGGCGGCGTCGACCACAGGTTGCGGGCGATGGAGGCCAACTGACTGCGAATGTCGATGAGTTTCTCGGCGCCGCTGGCGCAGACGATCAGGGCGCCGGTGCGCTCACGATACAGGCCGAAGTTCTTCGAGCAGGAACTGGTGATCAGCAGCTCCGGCAACTCGGCGGCGAACAGGCGCACGGCCCAGGCGTCTTCTTCCAGGCCATCACCGAAGCCCTGGTAGGCGAAGTCGATCAGCGGCAGCAGCTCACGTGCCTTGACCACCTCCAGCACGCGTTTCCAGTCGCGCGGGGTAAGGTCGAAACCGGTGGGGTTGTGGCAGCAGGCATGCAGCAGCACCACATCGCCCTTGGGCAGGTGAGCGAGGGCGGCGATCATGGCTTCCATGTCGAGGCGGTTGTCAGCGCCGACGTAAGGGTAGTGGCCGACCTTGAGCCCGGCTTCGGCAAACAGGGTTTCATGGATCGGCCAGGTTGGATCGCTCAGCCAGATACCGCGCCCCGGCAGGCAGTGACGAATGAAATCACCCGCCAGACGCAGGGCGCCGGTGCCACCTGGTGTTTGCGTTGCGCCGGCGCGCTGCTCGGCGAGCAGTGCCGAGCCCGCACCCAGCACCAGTTGGCTGAGCAGCGTGCTGAACGCGGCGTCGCCATGGCCGCCGATGTAGGTCTTGGTCTGTTCAAGGTCGATCAGACGCTGCTCGGCCAGTTTCACTGCGCGCGGGATCGGTGTCAGGCCCTGAGCGTCCTTGTAGACGCCAACGCCAAGGTCCAGGCGCGCCGGGTTGCTGTCCAGCCGATAGGCTTCCATCAGGCTGAGAATAGGGTCGCCCGGCACGCGGGCGACCTGGGCGAAATGGCTCACTTGCGGCCCTCGGCGCTGGCGGCCAATACGTCGGTGCGTGCGGCCATGATGAAGTCGTTGCGGTGCAGGCCGCGCATTTCGTGGCTCCACCAGGTGACGGTGACCTTGCCCCATTCGGTGAGCAGCGCCGGATGGTGACCCACTTCCTCGGCGATGGCGCCCACGGCATTGGTGAAGGCCAGGGCATGGCGGAAGTTCTTGAACAGGTACACGCGCTCCAGCTCCATGTGGTCGCCGCGCACCTCGATGTTCCAGTCGGGGATCTCGCGGATCAGCTCGGCCAGTTCTTCATCGGTCACTTTCGGCGCATCGGCGCGGCAGGCTTCGCATTGGGCTTGGGCAAGGCTCATTGGGGTTCTCCCGGGTAAGAAATTTAGGTGAATCAGGCTGCTGCCTATCAGTTAACCATCGAGTGTAGGAGCCGCGCCCCGCGGCGAATCGAGCGGGCAACGCCGATGATGGAGTAAGGCCGCAATCGTTTCGCGCCGGGGCGGCGCTCCTACAGAACGGCGGATCGCACCATTGTTTAGAAGGCGCGCCCATGCGGCGATTCGAGAGGGCAGCGCCATTCGTGCGTAATGAGAAGTCACGGTCTACGCGGCTTTCGGCGGAAATTTCGGTGCGTGCAGGCCGAGCGCCATGGCCTGATGCACCAGCGCCATGATGTCCTCCTGAGCCAGCTCGAACAGGCGCTTGAGCTCGGGCAGGACGAAGTACACCGGCTGCAGGATATCGATGCGATACGGCGTGCGCATCGCTTCCAGCGCATCGAACGCCTGGTGCTCGGGCACGTCGGACAGGGCGTAGAGGGTTTCCTTCGGCGAGGAGAGGATGCCGCCGCCATAGATGCGCCGGCCCTGTGGGGTGTCGAGCAGGCCGAATTCGATGGTCAGCCAGTACAGCCGCGCCAGATAGACGCGCTGCTCTTTCGTGGCCTGAAGGCCGAGCTTGCCATAGGTGTGGGTGAATTCGGCGAACCAGGGGTTGGTCAGCATCGGGCAGTGGCCGAATATCTCATGGAAGATGTCCGGTTCCTTCAGGTAGTCCAGCTCCTCGGGTGTGCGGATAAAGGTGGCGACGGGAAACTGCTTGCTGGCCAGCAGCTCGAAGAAGGTCTGGAACGGGATCAGCGCCGGCACCCGAGCCACGCGCCAGCCGGTGCTGGCTTCGAGCACACGGTTGATCTCGCCGAGCTGCGGAATGCGCTCCAGCGGCAGGTCGAGTTGCTCGATACCGTCCAGGTATTCCTGGCAGGCGCGGTTCTGGATCACCTCCAGCTGGCGGGTGATCAGGGTATTCCACACCTGATGCTCGCTTTCCGGGTAATGGATAAAGCCACTCTCGTCCGGTTCCCGGGCCAGGTACTGCGTACTCTTCATCGCTGCCTCCTTGAGGGGGCTGTTGTTCTTGTCTTGACCCGAGCATGCCGCTGATTGCTCGGGTTGAAAGCAGGCGGGTGAGAGGCTTTGACTTGCGCAGGGTGCAGAAACTGTAAAATTTTGATTACGATTTTGCCGGGATGGCGAATATCCGGCTTGCTGGTTGATTTTGGTGTCACATATTCTTGACGGAAATTGTGCTGCCATCGTCGATTTCTGCGACCTAGCGGCGGCCATAACAACAAGAGCCTGAGCCATGCGTATCAAAGTCCACTGCCAGAACCGTGTCGGCATCCTGCGTGACATCCTCAACCTGCTGGTCGACTACGGCATCAACGTCGCCCGTGGCGAAGTCGGGGGCGAGCAGGGCAACGCCATCTACCTGCACTGTCCGAATCTGATCAATCTGCAGTTCCAGTCGCTGAGGCCGAAGTTCGAGGCCATTGCCGGCGTATTCGGTGTCAAGCGCGTCGGGCTGATGCCCAGCGAACGGCGTCACCTGGAACTCAATGCGCTGCTGGGTGCACTGGATTTCCCCGTGCTGTCCATCGACATGGGCGGCAGTATCGTCGCCGCCAACCGCAGCGCCGCGCAGTTGCTCGGGGTGCGCGTGGACGAGGTGCCGGGCATGGCGCTGTCGCGCTACGCCGAAGACTTCGACCTGCCGGAGCTGGTGCGCGCCAACAAGACGCGGATCAACGGCCTGCGGGTGAAGATCAAGGGCGATGTGTTTCTCGCCGATATCGCCCCGCTGCAGAATGAACACGACGACAGCGAAGCTTTGGCTGGCGCGGTGCTGACCCTGCACCGCGCCGACCGCGTCGGTGAGCGTATCTACCACGTGCGCAAACAGGAATTGCGTGGCTTCGACTCGATCTTTCAGAGCTCCAAAGTGATGGCGGCGGTGGTCAAGGAGGCGCGGCGCATGGCGCCATTGGACGCACCGTTGCTGATCGAGGGTGAAACCGGCACCGGCAAGGAATTGCTGGCGCGCGCTTGTCACCTGGCCAGCCCGCGTGGGCAGTCGCCGTTCATGGCGCTCAACTGCGCCGGCTTGCCCGAGTCCATGGCCGAGACCGAGCTATTCGGCTACGGCCCCGGCGCCTTCGAGGGCGCGCGCCCAGAAGGCAAACTCGGTCTGCTAGAGCTGACTGCTGGCGGCACGTTGTTTCTCGACGGCGTCGGCGAGATGAGCCCGCGTCTGCAGGCCAAGTTGCTGCGCTTTCTGCAGGATGGTTGCTTCCGCCGTGTCGGCAGCGACGAGGAGGTGTACCTAGATGTGCGGGTGATCTGCGCCACGCAGGTCGATCTCTCCGAACTCTGCGCCCATGGCGAGTTTCGTCAGGATCTCTACCACCGCCTCAATGTGCTCAGCCTGCATATCCCGCCGCTGCGCGAATGCCTCGACGGTCTGGCGCCGCTGGTCGAGCACTTTCTCGATTCGGCCAGCCGGCAGATCGGCTGCGCGCTGCCGAAGTTGGCGCCGCAGGCCTTCGAGCGCATGGCCCATTACCATTGGCCGGGTAACGTGCGGCAGTTGGAGAACGTGCTGTTCCAGGCGGTTTCGCTGTGCGATGGCGGCACGGTGAAGGCCGAGCACATTCGTCTGCCGGACTACGGCGCGCCGCAGCCGTTGGGCGAGTTTTCGGTGGAAGGCGGCCTCGACGATATTCTCGGCCGCTTCGAGAAGGCGGTGCTGGAGCGGCTATTCCGCGACCATCCCAGCAGCCGCCAGTTGGGCAAGCGCCTCGGCGTTTCCCACACCACCATCGCCAACAAGCTACGGCAGCACGGGTTGGGCAAGGAGTAGACGTAGGGTGCGCCGCGCGCACCAACGCTCCGCTAGCCCTGGCTGAGGTCTGCGATTTTTGGTGCGCACGGCGCCCCCTACGGTTTTCAACGACCGCCGCGCCAGGCCGCGAGCACGCGCTCGCGCATAGCTCGTCGGTCTTGCAGGCGCTCGATCAGTTGCTCGGCCAGGTCGAGCCAGTAGGGATCGACCTTGGCCTGCACCACGCACAAACCGGAAGCGAGATTGGCCCATGCCGAAGGCAGGCGGCCGTGACGCAGGGCGAAGCCGCCGTCGCGGTCGCGTGCCAGATAGCGCACGCGGGTGATGCCAGCCAGCAGGATACGGCCGTAGCACATCAGACAGGGTTCGAGGCTGACGTAGAGGGTCAGACCTCGGCGGTCGACTTGCGCATGCTCGCTTTCGAGCTGGTCGAGCACCCGCATCTCGGCGTGGGCGGCGCTGCTGTAAGTCGAGGTGAACACCTGGTTGCGAGCGCTGCACAGCAATTCACCTGCGCCATCCACTAGCAGTGCGCCGACCGCATAACAGCCTTCTTCGAGTGCCAGCAGGGCTTGTTCGCAGCACAGCCTGGCCCAGGTGTCATCGTCGTGAGTGCTGGCTGGCGCCTGCTGCAACAGGGCGAGGTGCTCGGTGTTCATGGCGTCTCCATGGCCGGCGAAATGTTGCCGGAGTATGGCCCGCCATTGGTCACGTGCCCTACGACCTTGGTGCAATAGGCAGGGCAGGCACCGGCGGCGACACTGAGGCCGTCCCGATCATCCTGCGTGATTTGGGTGCAAGCGTTTCCGCATTCCTTTCGAGGAATGCCTTGAATGGGCGGGCGACCAATTGGTCGCCCTTTTTTTGCGCGGAATTTCGCCGGCGCTAGACGCCCTGGTTCAGCCGGTCGATCAGCGCGCGTACGCTGCCCGGCAGCGCATCCAGCTCACGTACCAGCATGCTGCGCTCGCGCACCGCCCAGGCTTCGTCCA
Source organism: Ectopseudomonas mendocina (assembly GCF_007049795.1). GTDB lineage: Bacteria > Pseudomonadota > Gammaproteobacteria > Pseudomonadales > Pseudomonadaceae > Aquipseudomonas > Aquipseudomonas mendocina_D. The sequence continues at coordinate 12,370 of NZ_SCFY01000032.1, read as the reverse complement.
GTTGCAGGATGGCCAGTTGCATGGTGCGGCTGTGCCGGCGTGCGGCCGACTCGGGAATGATACCGATGCCGACGCCGCCTTCGATCATCCGGCAGATCGCCTCGAAGCTCGAGACCTGGATGCGCAGGGCCAGGTTGCCGCCGAGTTCTTCCACTTGCTCACGCAAAAAACTCAGTAGGGTGCTGCCTTCGTGCAGGCCGATGTGCTGGTAGGCGAGAGTGTCGGCGAAACTCACCGATTGCCGCTGTGCCAGCGCATGGCCCAGGGGGACGGCCAGCACCAGGCGGTCGGTGCTGAAGTGCAGCACCTGCAGCCCCGGCGCCTGCACCGGGCCGGCGATAATGCCCAGATCTGCCGCGCCATCGAGTACGCCACGAACGATGTCGCGGCTGAGGCGCTCCTGCAGGTCGACGGTGACGCCCGGGCGTTCGGCGAGAAAGCCGGCCAGCACCTCGGGGAGAAATTCGGTCACTGCCGTGGTGTTGGCGAAGATGCGGATATGCCCGGCGGCATCGGTGCCGTATTCGGTGAATTCGCTCTTCAGGTAATCCACCTGACGCATGATCAGCCGCGCGTGCTGCAGCAGGCGCTGGCCGGCCGGGGTCAGCTCGACGCCACGGCTGTCGCGATACAGCAGGCGGCTGCCGAGCTGGCCCTCCAGCGCCTTGATCCGCGCACTGGCCGCGGCCGGCGAGAGAAACGCCTTGCGCGCGCCCTGGGTCAGGCTCGGCGACTCGGCAATATGGATGAACAGGCGCAGGTCAGGCAGATCGAAATGCATGGGTTCCTCTGCTTCTGTGGGAGGGGCCGGGCGGCGATCCGCTTTAGCCGCGACGCCTTGGTTTCCCAAGAAAACATCGCGGCTAACGCCGCTCTCATATAGAAATATGGTGTTAAGCATATCCGAACGCTGGTTTAAATAAATGCGGATTCTCTGAACGCATCGCGCGTCGCATGCTCCAGCTCACTCAAGAACCGAGCTGGAACCTGCCCCCATGAGTGATTCTGCTTTTTCCGCCTGGATCGGTCGTAGCGAAGAAGTCCACGACCAACTCAGCCGCAATCTGGTCAAGCGCATCGCCGCCACCTTCGGCGAAGCCACGCCGGCCCATGGCGAGGCGCTGCCGCCGCTGTGGCATTGGGCATTCTTTCAGGAGCCGGTCGCCGAGAACGGTCTGGGCGAGGACGGCCATCCGGCGCGCGGTGGCTTCCTGCCGCCGGCTGACAACCGCAACCGCATGTGGGCTGGCGGTCGTGTCGAGTTCATCCAGCCACTGCGCGTGGGTGGCGAAGCCAGCCGGGTGTCGACCATCAAATATATCGAGGAAAAGCACGGCCGTACCGGCGCGCTGCTGTTCGTCACGGTGCAGCACGATTACCTGCAGGACGGCCAGCTGGCCATCCGCGAGGAGCAGGACATCGTCTACCGCGAGCCCAGCCCGCCCAAGGCCAGCAGTGGCGAACCGCTGGTTGCCGGCGACTGGCGCGAGGCGGTCACGCCGTCCAGCACCTTGCTGTTTCGCTACAGCGCCGTGACCTTCAACGGCCACCGCATCCATTACGACTGGCCCTACGTCACTGAAACCGAAGGCTATAGCGGCCTGGTGGTGCACGGCCCGCTGACCGCCACCCTGAACCTGCGCGCCTTCTGCCGCGCCAATCCGCAGGCGCGTCTGCGCCGCTTCGCCTACCGCGGCCTGCGCCCGCTGATCGCGCCGCAGCCGTTCGAGGTGGGCGGGCGCATCAGCGGCGAGGGCCAGGCCGAGCTTTGGGCGGGCAACGAGGCCGGCCTGGCGCAGCGCGCCGACGTGCAGTTCGACTGATTTCTGATTGCAAACACTGATTCGTGGGAGCCCGGCGGGTGCCACGACGCGATTTCCGAGGGACACCGATGAACGCTTATAACAACGAAGAACTCAACGCCATCCGTGAAGGCGTGCGCGCGCTCTGTGCGGAATTCCCGGCCGAATACTGGCGCAAGATCGATGAAGAGAAGGGCTTCCCCGAGGCCTTCGTCACGGCCATGACCGAAGCCGGCTGGCTGTCGGCGATGATCCCCGAGGAATACGGCGGCTCGGGCCTGGGGCTGGCCGAAGCCTCGGTGATCCTCGAGGAGGTCAACCACTGCGGTGGCAACTCCGGCACCATCCACGGGCAGATGTACAACATGTTCACCCTGCTGCGTAACGGCAGCGAGGAGCAGAAGCGCTACTACCTGCCCAAGCTCGCCAGCGGCGAGCTGCGTCTGCAGTCGATGGGCGTCACCGAGCCCACCACCGGCACCGACACCACCAAGATCAAGACCACTGCAGTCAAGAAGGGCGACAAGTACGTCATCAACGGGCAGAAGGTGTGGATCTCGCGCGTGCAGCATTCCGATCTGATGATCCTGCTGGCGCGTACCACGCCGCTGGCCGAGGTGCAGCGCAAGTCCGAGGGCATGTCGATCTTTCTGGTCGACCTGCGCGAGGCCATCGGCAACGGCCTGACCGTGCAGCCGATCGCCAACATGGTCAATCACGAGACCAACGAGCTGTTCTTCGACAACCTGGAAATTCCCGTCAGCAGCCTGATCGGCGAAGAGGGCAAGGGCTTCCGCTACATCCTCGATGGCCTCAATGCCGAGCGCACGCTGATCGCTGCCGAGTGCATCGGCGATGGTCGCTGGTTCATCGAAAAGTCCGCGCAATACGCCCGTGATCGCGTGGTGTTCGGCCGGCCCATCGGCCAGAACCAGGGCGTGCAGTTCCCCATTGCCGAGGCGCATATCGAGATCGAAGCCGCCGACCTGATGCGCTGGCGCGCCTGCGAAGAATACGACGCCGGGCGCAACGCTGGTGCGGCGGCGAACATGGCCAAATACCTGGCGGCCAAGGCCAGCTGGGAGGCCGCCAACGCCTGCCTGCAGACCCATGGCGGCTTCGGCTTCGCCAACGAATACGACGTCGAGCGCAAGTTCCGCGAAACCCGCCTGTACCAGGTGGCGCCGATCTCCACCAACCTGATCCTGAGCTACGTGGCCGAGCACTTGCTCGAACTGCCCCGTTCCTTCTGAGGCCGTGACCATGAGCAAACATACTCAACAGCTGGCTGCGTTCCTCGCCGAACTTTCCTACGAGCAGATTCCCGAGCACGTACTGGATCGCACCGAAGACCTGTTCCTCGACTGGCTCGGCTCGGCCCTGGCCAGCGAAGGCGCACGGCCGATCCCGCTGTTCGAGGCCTATGCGCAGAAGATGGGCCCGGCCGATGGCCCGGCGCGCATTCTGGTCAATGGTCGTGGCACCTCGGCGTACTTCGCTGCGCTGGTCAACGGCGCATCGTCGCACCTGGTGGAGCAGGACGATCTGCACAACAGCTCGGTGCTGCACCCGGCCACCGTGGTGTTTCCGGCGGCCCTGGCCGCGGCGCAGGACCTCGGCAAATCCGGCCGCGAGCTGCTGCTGGCCTCGGTCGCCGGCTACGAGGCGGGCATTCGCATCGGCGAATTCCTGGGTCGCTCGCACTACCGCATCTTCCACACCACGGCGACGGTCGGCACGCTGGCCGCTGCGGTGGCGGTGGGCAAGCTGCTGGACTTCGATCAGCAGCAGTTCGTCCATTTGCTCGGCAATGCCGGCACCCAGGCCGCTGGCTTGTGGGAATTCCTGCGCGACGCCGCCGACTCCAAACAACTGCACACCGCCAAGGCCGCGGCTGATGGCCTGCTGGCCGCCTACTTCACCGAGCAGGGCCTGACCGGCGCGCAGAACATTCTCGAAGGCGAACAGGGCATGGCTGCGGGCATGTCCAGTGACGCCTATCCAGGCAAGCTCTCGGACCGTCTCGGTCGGCGCTGGGCGCTGGTGGAAACCTCGTTCAAGTTTCACGCCTCCTGCCGGCACACCCATCCGGCGGCGGATGCACTGCTTGGCCTGATGCAGCGCGAAGGTCTGCGCCACGAGCAGATCGAGCGCGTCATCGCCCGTGTGCACCAGGGCGCCATCGATGTGCTCGGCCGGGTGAAGGTGCCGCAGACCGTGCACCAGGCCAAGTTTTCCATGGGCACCGTGCTTGGCCTGATCGCCGTGCATGGCAGTGCGCAGCTGACCGAGTTCGCCAACCTGGCCCTGCAAGACCCGGCCGTGGCCGCCTTCCGCGACAAGGTGCAGATGCGCCTGGACCCTGAGGTGGATGTGGCCTATCCGCAGCGCTGGCTGGGCCGCGTCGAGGTGATCACCACCGATGGCCGCACCCTGCGTGGTGCCATCGACGAGCCCAAGGGCGACCCCGGCAACACCCTCAGCCGCGTAGAGCTGGAAGACAAGTTCCGCCGCCTGCTGGCCTTTGCCGGCAAGCGCAGCAGCGATGAGGCGGGCGTGCTGATCGAGCGGGTCTGGCGCCTGCGCGAAACCGATGACCTGAGCCAGCTGGCCTGACCGAGGACATGGACATGAACAACGCACAACAACCCCGGCCACTGGATGGCATCACCGTGGTCAGTCTGGAGCACGCCATCGCTGCGCCGTTCTGCACTCGTCAGCTCGCCGACCTCGGCGCGCGGGTGATCAAGGTCGAGCGTCCCGGCAGTGGCGATTTCGCCCGTGGCTATGACGAGCGCGTCGACGGTCTGGCCTCGCATTTCGTCTGGACCAACCGTTCCAAGGAAAGCCTGACCCTCGACCTCAAGCAGGACGATGCGATGCAGGTGCTCGGCAGCCTGCTGGCCAAGGCCGACGTGCTGGTCCAGAACCTCGCACCGGGTGCCGCCGCGCGCATGGGCTTGTCGTTCGAAGCGCTGCACGAACGCTTCCCGCAACTGATCGTCTGCGACATCTCCGGCTACGGCGAGGGTGGCCCGTACGAGCAGAAGAAGGCCTACGACTTGCTGATCCAGAGCGAGGGCGGCTTTCTCTCCGTTACCGGCGGCGCTGGCGAGGAGGAGATGGCCAAGGCCGGCTGCTCCATCGCCGATATCGCCGCCGGCATGTACGCCTACACCGGCGTGCTGTCGGCTCTGATGCTGCGCGGCAAGACCGGTGTCGGCAGCCGCGTTGACGTATCGATGCTGGAAAGCCTGGTGGAGTGGATGGGTTACCCGCTGTACTACGCCTACGACGGCGCCACGCCGCCGCCGCGCGCTGGCGCCGCGCACTCGACCATCTACCCCTACGGCCCGTTCCCGGCTGGCGACGGCGGCACGGTGATGCTCGGCCTGCAGAACGAGCGTGAGTGGCAGGCGTTCTGCGCCAAGGTGCTGGAGCAGCCGGAGCTAGCTGGCGACGAGCGCTTCTCGGCCAACTTCAAGCGCTCGGCCAACCGCGCCGAACTGCGTGCGCTGATCGTCGAAGCCTTCTCGCGCATGAGCACGGCGCAGGTCATCGAGCGCCTGGAGCTGGCGCAGATCGCCAATGCCCAGGTCAACGACATGGCTGGCGTCTGGGCTCACCCGCAACTCGAAGCGCGCCAGCGTTGGCGCCAGGTCGACAGCCCCAGCGGCAGCCTGCCGGCGCTGCTACCGCCAGGGCGCAACAACGCCTTCGAACCGCGCATGGACGCCATTCCAGCATTGGGCCAGCACACTGATGCGCTGCTCGCCGAGCTGGGTTATGCCGCTGGCGATATCCAGCGCCTGCATCAGCAGGGGGCCGTGTGATGAACCCATCCATCATTCGTACCGCGCTGTTCGTGCCAGCCAGTAGACCGGAGCGTATTCCCAAGGCGCTCGCCGTCGGTGCCGACGCGGTGATCGTCGACCTGGAAGACGCGGTGCAGGAGAGCCTCAAGGTCGAGGCCCGCGCCCATCTCGATGGCTTTCTCACCGCCAATCCAGAGGCTCGCTTGCTGGTGCGCATCAACGCGCCAGAGCATGCCGGCCATGGCGCCGATATCGAACTGTGCGGCCGTCATGCCGGAGTCGTCGGTGTGCTGCTACCCAAGGTGGAAAGTGCCGCCCAGGTAGCGCGAGTGGCTGCCTGCGGCAAGCCGGTGTGGCCGATCATCGAGAGTGCGGCGGGGCTGCTGGAACTGGCGGCCATCGCACGGGCATCGGGGGTCGAGCGCCTGTCCTTCGGCGCACTCGACCTGGGGTTGGACCTCGGTCTTAGCAGCGGCAGCGCTGCGGCCGAACGCATTCTCGATCAGGCTCGTTATGCCCTGTTGCTGCATTCGCGCACGGCAGGCCTGGCGGCGCCGCTGGACAGTGTGTTCCCCGCCATCGAAGACCGTGACGGCCTTGCTCGCACGACGCGCGATGCCCGTGACATGGGCTTCGACGGTTTGCTCTGCATCCACCCCAAACAGGTGGAGGTCATCCATCGCGCGTTGCATCCGGCCGAGGAAGAGCTGGCCTGGGCACGACGCGTGATGGCAGCGGCCAGCAGCGGCGAAGGTGTTTTCGTGGTCGACGGCCAGATGGTCGACGCTCCGGTGCTCGGTCGCGCCCGACGACTGCTGCAACGCGCTGGCGAGAGCCCTGCCTGAATACCGGCCGGAGGCGCCACGCCACCGGCCATTTCGTCCCACGTACCGACCTACAAAAACAATGAGGTAACGTCATGTTCAAACTCACCGCCAAGGCGCTCGCCTGCGCTGCCATCCTCTCTTGTGCCGGCCTGGCCCAGGCTGCTGATGCGCCCATCCTGATCAAGTTCGCCCATGTGGTGGCGGACAACACGCCCAAGGGACAGGGCGCGTTGCTGTTTAAGCAACTAGCCGAAGAGCGCCTGCCAGGTCGGGTGAAGGTAGAGGTCTACCCCAACTCGTCGTTGTTCGGCGATGGCAAGGAGATGGAGGCGCTGCTGCTCGGCGACGTGCAGATGCTGGCGCCGTCACTGGCCAAGTTCGAGCAGTACGCCAAACCGGTGCAGATCTTCGACCTGCCATTTCTGTTCGACAACATGGAGGCGGTCGACCGCTTCCAGGCTAGCCCCGAGGGCCGTGGGCTGCTGACCTCCATGGAAGACAAGAACATCACCGGTCTGGCCTACTGGCACAACGGTTTGAAGGTGATGTCGGCCAACAAGCCGCTGCGTGATCCGGCCGATGCCCGTGGCCTGAAGTTCCGCGTGCAGGCGTCGGCGGTGCTGGAGGAGCAGTTCAAGGCAGTCCGTGCAAACCCGCGCAAAATGAGCTTCGCCGAGGTCTACCAGGGCCTGCAGACCGGCGTGGTCAACGGCACCGAGAACACCTGGTCGAACTACTACAGCCAGAAGGTGCACGAGGTGCAGAAGTACATGACCGAGTCCGATCATGGCCTGATCGATTACATGGTGATCACCAACACCAAGTTCTGGAAGGGCCTGCCGGATGACGTGCGCAGCGAGCTGGAGAAGGTCATGGCCGAGGTTTCGGTCGAGGTGAACAAGCAGGCTGATGAACTCAACCGCACGGCCAAGCAAGACATCGCCAAGGCCGGCACCACCGAGATTATCGAGCTGACCCCGCAGCAGCGCGCCGAATGGCGTGAAGCCATGCGCCCGGTGTGGAAGAAATTCGAGAATGAGATCGGCGCCGAGCTGATCCAGGCGGCGGAGAATTCCAACCAGCAGTGATGTTGCGCTGCAAACGAAAACGCCCGGTGCTTGCACCGGGCGTTTTTTGTCTCGACCGAGCCTCAGAGCCCGGCTTCCTGCATCCACTTGGGCTTGGGATAACGACGGTCAGATTTTCCTGCCTTGAGGATGGCGCCGGGTACGTCGTGGCCAATCAGGCCGGGCAAAGTGGCGGCGGCGTCGAGCAGGGCATCGAGGTTCACGCCGGTGTCCAGGCCCATGCGCTGGAACATGTGCACCAGATCCTCGGTGCAGATATTGCCGCTTGCGCCCGGTGCATAAGGGCAGCCGCCAAGACCGCCAAGTGAGGCGTCGAAACGGTCGATGCCCGCGTTCAATGCCGCCAGGGCATTGGCCAGGCCCATGCCACGGGTGTTGTGGAAGTGTGCGGTGAACACCGCCTCGGGCCAGCGCTGCAGCGATTCATGGCAGATGCGCTCGACCTGCGCCGGATCAGCCATGCCGGTGGTGTCGCACAGGGTCACGCCCTGCACGCCGATTTCCAGCAGGCGCTCGGTCAGCTCATAGACGCGGGCCTCGGGCACTTCGCCCTCGAACGGGCAACCGAAGGTGGTCGACAGCGAGGCGTTGATGAATACGCCGCTGCCACGGCTGACCTCGATGATCTCGGCGAACTGCGCCAGCGACTGCTCTGGCGTCATGCGCAGGTTGGCCAGGCCGTGGGTGTCGCTGGCCGACATCACCAGATTGATCTCGTCCACTTCGCACGACAGCGCGCGTTCGCAGCCCTTCACGTTGGGCACCAGCACGGTGTATTCGACGCCAGCCACGCGCTGGATGCCACGCATCACTTCTTCGGCATCGCGCAGGTTGGGGATAGCCTTGGGCGAGGTGAAGGAGGTGACTTCGATCTTCGCCAGGCCGGTGTTCGACAGGCGGTCGATCAGGGCGATCTTGTCTTCGGTGGGGACAAAGGAGGCTTCGATCTGGAAGCCATCGCGAGTGGCGACGTCCTGGATATAAAGGCGTTTGCTCATGGCATGATCCTGGTTGTTCGCAGCGTAGGGTGCGCTGTACGCACCGGCTTGGGCTGCGTTGCTGTCTTGGTGGACAAGCTTCGCGTTGTCCACCCTACGAACTGTTGTAGTGCGCACGGCCTAGGCGGCCCCGCGACACCCTACGGGCTAAGTGGTACTGCTGTTAGATGATCCCGCGTTCGCGCAGCCCCGCGACCTGTTCCGCACTCAGGCCAAGGCCGGCGAGAATGTCGTCGTTGTGCTCTCCGAGCTGCGGGCCGCCGGTGCCGATACGGCCTGGCGTGCGGCTGAGCTTGGGTAGTACGCCCGGCACCTTGAGCGGGCCGACGCTGGTCTGCACCTGCTCGATCATCTGTCGCGCCAGGTAGTGCGGGTCCTGCACGATGTCGGCGGCGGTGTAGGGATAGCCGGCCGGCACGCGCGCGCCCTTGAGTGCTTCGATCACCTCGTCGCGGCTGCGCTGGGCAGTCCACTCGGCGATGGCGCCGTCGATCAGTTCGGCGTGCTGGCTGCGCCCGTCGTTCTGCGCCAGGCGTGGGTCGTTGCCCAGGTCGTCGCGGCCGATCAGGCTCATCAGGCGCTTGTAGATGCTGTCGCCATTGCCGGCGATCAGCACGTAGCTGCCATCGTTGCACGGGTAGGAGTTGGACGGCGTGATGCCGGGCAGGGCGCTGCCGGCTGGCTCGCGAACGTAGCCGAAGGCGTCGTATTCGGGCACCAGGCTTTCCATCATGGCGAACACCGACTCGTACAGCGCCACGTCGATCTCCTGGCCTTCGCCGCTGCGCGCCCGCTCCTGCAGCGCCAGCATCACGCCGATCACGCCGTACAGCGAGGACAGCGAGTCGCCGATACTGATGCCCACGCGTACCGGCGCCTGGCCGGGGTAGCCGGAAAGGTGGCGCAGGCCGCCCATGGCTTCGCCAATCACGCCGAAGCCGGGCAGGTCGCGGTAGGGGCCGGTCTGCCCGTAGCCGGAGATGCGCAGCATGATCAGGCGTGGGTTGATCGCCTTCAGCGCCTCATAACCCAGGCCCCAGCCTTCCAGCGTGCCAGGGCGGAAGTTCTCCACCAGCACGTCGGCCTCAGCCACCAGCTTGCGCACGATGTCCTGGGCTTCGGTCTGCTTCAGGTCGAGGGTCAGCGAGCGCTTGTTGCGCGACTGCACGTGCCACCAGAGCGAAGTGCCGTCCTTGATCTTGCGCCATTTGCGCAGCGGGTCGCCGACACCCGGCGGCTCGATCTTGATCACGTCGGCGCCGAATTCGCCGAGCAGTTTGCTGGCAAAGGGACCGGCGATGAGCTGGCCCATCTCGATCACCTTGAGCCCCTGCAGGGCCATGTTGCTGGTGTTGTTTTGAGTCATGGCTGCACCTGATTTGCCTGTGCGTTTCTCGTGGTGCGCAGAATGGCGCAGCAGCGCGGTGCCGACAATTGCCCAATGGCCAAGCTAGGCTTCGCGTATCGCGAAGTGGCATGCTGTAAATCGGCTTTCTGGCAGCCTCGCTTCGCCAGACACGAAATGGAGACCTTCATGCGCCGCATCGATTTCGTCACCCTCAAGCTGTTCGTCGCCATCGCCGACGAGCGCAGCCTGACCCGCGCCGCCGAGCGCGAGCACCTGGCCCTGGCGGCAGTGAGCAAGCGCGTCAGCGATCTGGAAAATCAGCTCGGCATCGCGCTGCTCTATCGCCAGCCCAAGGGCGTCGAGCTGACCCCGGCCGGCCACGCGCTGCTGCATCACGCGCGCAACATGATGGACAACCTCGAGCAGCTCAATGCCGACCTCAGCGAGTTCAGCGAAGGGGTGAAAGGCCATGTGCGCATCCACGCCAACACCTCGGCAGTGATCGAATTCCTGCCCGAGGACCTGGCCAGCTTCAGCCGCCTGCACCCGCAGGTGAAGATCGATCTGGAGGAGCGAGTCAGCAGCGAAACCATCCGCGCCGTGCGCGAGGGCCTGACCGATATCGGCATCTTCGCCGGGCACGTGCCGGCCGAGGATCTGCAGGTGTTCACCTACCGTCACGACCAGCTGGTGCTGGTCACCCCGCACGAGCATCCACTGGCCGAACGCGACGGCCTGTTCCTGCGCGAGGCGGTAGGCTTCGATTTCATCGGCCTGCAGCAGGACGCCTCATTACATGGCCTGTTGCAGCATTCGGCGCAGAGCCAGGGCGTGGCCCTGCGCTTGCGTATTCAGGTACGCAGCTTCGAAGCCATCTGCCGGATGATCCACACCGGCATGGGCGTCGGCGTGTTGCCGGACCTGGCGGTGCGTACCTACCTGCCGGCGCTCGATGTGCGGGTCATCCCGCTGCACGACCCTTGGGCGCGGCGCGAACTCAAGGTGGCGGTACGTAACCAGGACAACCTTTCGCTGACCGCGAAGCAGATGCTCGATCACCTGAGAAACAGCGGTTTGGCGGGGGAAAGTTCTGCGCTGCCTTCGTGAATGCCGAAGGCTCGGTTGTTCAAATGTGAATTTCAGCCTGGGGGGACGGCGGAGTAGAGTCCGGGCCAATCGAAGGGGTTTCTCCCTCGACGCTCAGACAAAAACAACAGGAGCCTTCCATGAAGTTTTCTTTCGTCCGTCGTGGCCTGGCCGGTGTGCTCGCCGGTTGCGCACTGCTTGGCGCACTCTCGGCACACGCAGCCGAGTCGCAGCCGCCCGCCCCGATCTTGATCAAGTTTTCCCATATCACCGCCGACAGCACGCCGAAGGGCCAGGGCGCGCTGATGTTCAAGAAACTGGTGGAGGAGCGCCTGGCCGGCAAGGTCAAGGTCGATGTCTACGCCAACTCCTCGCTGTATGGCGATGGCAAGGAAATGGAAGCCCTGCTGCTCAACGAAGTGCAGATGCTGGCGCCGGCACCGTCCAAGCTGGAGCAGTACACCAAGCAGCTGCAGCTGTTCGACACGATGTTCCTGTTCGACGACGTTGCCGCCGCGCAGCGATTCCAGTCCTCGGAAAAGGGCAAGGCACTGCTCAAGTCGATGGAGAGCAAGGGCATCACCGGCCTGGCCTACTGGCTCAACGGCATGCGCCAGCTCACCGCCAACAAGCCGCTGGTCGAGCCAAGCGACGCCCGTGGGCAGAAATTCCGCGTGCAGCCGTCCGATCTGCAGGCCGCGCAATACAGCGCCCTGCGTGCGGTACCACGCAAGATGAGCTTCGCCGAGATTTACCAGGGCCTGCAGACCGGCGTGGTCAACGCCCAGGACAACCCCTGGTCGAATATCTACTCGCAGAAGTACTTCGAGGTGCAGAAGTACATGACCGAGTCCAACCATGCCATCGGCAACTACCTGCTGATCACCAACACCCAGTTCTGGAACGGTCTGCCGGCGGATATCCGCAGCGAGCTGGAGCAGATCGTCGACGAGGTGACCGTCGAGGTGAACAAGCAGGCCGAGGCGCTGAATACCGAAGCCCGCCAGGCCATCGTCGCTACCGGCAAGAGCGAGATCATCACCCTGACGCCCGAGCAACGTGCTGCCTGGCGTGACGCCGTACGCCCGGCCTGGAAGAAGTTCGAAGCCGAGATCGGCACCGACGTGATCGAAGCCGCGCAAGCCGCCAACCAGCCGTAAGCCCCACAGCCGCTCCGGGCCCACGCACCCGGAGCGGCCTTTCATTCGCCGTCGCCTAAGACGGCGTTTGCCAATGACGAATATCGCGCCGGTCCTGGCTCGGTTAGATTCGCCCGACTCCTGACAATCACAAGAACCTCGCGGAGATGCCATGAACGCCTTGCGGCGCGGCTGGGAGCACTTCGAGGAAGGCTTTATCGCTTTCCTCCTGGCGACCATGACGCTGATCACTTTCGTCTACGTGAT
>NZ_SCFY01000031.1 GCF_007049795.1 Ectopseudomonas mendocina | reverse complement strand
AAGTTATGGGTGAGGTGATGCAGAAGGCCATGACTATGCGGCATGATGCTCCAGCTTCAATTCAATGACCGTGTTGCACTCAGCTCCTGCAACCGCCGGCCTTATCTCCGACCACACTACTAACGACACCCTGTTCCTGCAAACCACGCCCCTGAAACTCTAGAATTATGCCCAACTCTGCAGCTGACCATTCGATAAACTGACGCACACTGTGCTGAACACCTGTAGCAATTACAAAATCTTCAGGAACATCTTGCTGAAGCATCAGCCATTGCATGCGGACATAGTCTTTGGCGTGCCCCCAGTCGCGCAAGGCATTAAGATTCCCCAGATAAAGACAGCTGTCCAACCCCTGAGCAATATTAGCCAGGCCACGGGTAATCTTACGCGTCACGAATGTTTCACCGCGACGCGGTGATTCATGATTGAAAAGAATACCATTGCAGGCATATAAACCATAAGCCTCACGATAATTAACAGTAATCCAATAGGCATAGAGTTTGGCAACTGCATAGGGGCTACGCGGATGAAAAGGCGTCGTCTCAGACTGCGGGACTTCCTGCGCCTGACCATAGAGTTCAGATGTCGAAGCCTGATAAAAACGGGTGGAGCTTTCCAAACCCAAAAAATGAATAGCTTCCAACAGACGCAAAGTTCCGACAGCATCGACATCAGCGGTATACTCCGGCGACTCGAAACTTACCGCAACATGGCTCTGCGCCCCGAGATTATAAACCTCATCAGGCATCACCTCTGCCAGAATCCTGGTCATATTTGAAGAATCTGTCAGATCTCCGTAATGCAATTTAAATCGTGCATTCTCCACGTGTGGATCCTGAAATATATGATCCACACGCTGAGTATTAAAAAGAGATGCGCGCCGCTTGATACCGTGCACCTCATATCCCTTTGCCAATAAAAATTCGGCGAGATATGAGCCATCTTGACCTGTCACCCCAGTTATCAATGCCTTCTTCATAGATCACACACCATTAAGCCCTTTTAACATGGCTTCAAGCGCTTGTAGGCCCGGTAGCGAGAAATCCACTTTTCCCAGAATTTCTTTTTGCCGCTTGTCATCTCCTGAATGCCCGCAAAAATAGGCATATAGGCAACAGGAGAATGGCTTACCCAGCTCAGCGGCCTGCTTATAACCGGGATGAAACTCCCGAAGATTGTATACACCATTGGTTCTGGCAACAAAAACATTAAAAATACTGGAAATATCTTTTCCAGCACTCTGCCATCTTTTAAAAAAAACAGACAGCGTTTGCTCGCCGCCCTTATAGTCCTGCGCAAAAAAACCACTAGCCGCCCTAACTAACGGGTAAAGCTCATTATCCTGATCATAAAACTCAGCCAACGCCAAAAACCGATTATCCTGATCGTAGCGTTTCAAGCCACGACCTCGATAGTACGCATACCAATAAGCGAAGGCAGTTTGCAGAGGATTATAAACATCAGCATTGACCAAAAGGTCACCCTCGATTGAATTTAACTGCCGCTCTATATCAAACATATGGAACGGCATAACCAGCTCTCCTCCGCCGATCCAGGAAGCTTGTTTAGCGAAACCACTACTACCCGCGAGGATTGTTTTGAAACGCGATAGCATTACCAAATCAAACATTGCTCGCTGAGTTCTGCCCATGCCTTCGAGCTGCTCGCCTATCGAACATCTTATATCAATAGTGCCATATTCCCGGCAAAGATAATCAATAGCCTCATCATCCTGGCCAAACAAATAGACTTTACGCCCTTCGGAAACCAGAGACTCAATTACCATTTTTGCCAGCGGCAACGTCACTCCCTTGTACGTGTAATTAACCCATTTACGATAGCGGCCATAGAATATATCACCACTACGCAGATGGAATCCTACCGCACCCTCAGGTAGGCTAATGCTTCTAGCCAGAGAGATAGCTGATTCGACTTCCCGTGCAAACGGCAGTTCATCGAACAAGGTAGAGAACCCGAAATATTCAGGCATATGGAACTTGGCACCGAAGATTTCATCAAGCCCCAGACGTGGCGCCAGAATCACGTCAGCCTTAACTATAGAATTACGCAACTCTGCCAATGCAATATTTTTACCACCAACCTCCCAACGCTTGCCTGGCAACGACTCAGGACTAAAATATTCATCTACAAACTTCTTATCAAAAAAATCGCACACAGGATCAATTGCATGCATCGGGTCGCCAAGAAATCTATCACTCCATGAAAACCGGAATGGAATATCGAATATTTTCGCCAACATCAAGCCATTCAGTAGCGCATTCAGCCGCTCGCCAAGGCCGTCAGTACGCGCAGCAAGAATCACCTTATCCTTAATTGGTAAAATAGCTGAAGAACGAGCCCACACTTCAACTTTGGAAAGATGAAAATATTGCTTCTCTCGTAACGACAGACGCAGATATCGAAAGGGAATATTACTCGCCAACTCCAAACATAAATCCGCATACCAGTACAGCATACCGGCATGTAAAGTCAGCCAGCTTTTTCTATCTAGGGACACCTCAACAGCTAACGTGCGCGCATTTTCCTGGCAAGTGCGCCGCCGATTACCCAAGACAATACGCTCGACTAAAAAGCTCTCACCAAGGTCAAGCAACCACCATGGATTCATCTCCCTGTCGGTGTGGAAGGCATAGTCCAGCGTCTCATCAGCATACAGGGCGCGCTCGGCATCATTACCCACAGAGTATTTGGATAGCGAACTCTGCCATGCAGATTTCCCTACTGCGATATTCACGCAATCAGTTGCTGGCATCTGCCCTCCAATAACACTTCTCTTCAGTCACGAGATCTCGCTCACAACAGCTGCAAATGCCTGCCTGGAAGATTCCATATAGGCATCGGCCTTGAAATTGACTACAGGCAAACGTCCCTGGAAAAACTGTTCGATACCAGCACGTACGCCCTCCTGCGAAGGCTCCACCAACAAGCCACCTTGTTCTTGGAGAATCTCTCGCGGCCCCGGGATATCTGTAGCGATCACAGGACGCCCCAGTGCCAGGGCCTCTAGCAGCACAATCCCCTGCCCCTCATAATCAGAGGGCAAGACAAACAAATCCAAGCGTTTGAACAGCGGGTAAGGGTTCTCTATATAGCCAAGCAAACGCACCGAGTCATCAAGCCCCAGTAACGAAATCAGCTCACTCAAACGGTCTTTCTCCGGCCCCTGGCCGGCGATCACCAGTCTCGCGTTGGGGTAGCACTGATGCAGTTGAGAGAAGGCTTTGATTATTCGGTCCTGTGCTTTCTCCCGACTCAGCCGCCCGATACTGCCGATCAACACGCAACCATGCGCCCAGTCATTTAGCTCCGAGTCCAAAGGTTCTGCAGCCTTTTCACGCAACCAGGCAGGGTCGATGCAGTTGTGGACATAGCAAAGCCTATCCGGGCCTACAGCATAATCACTTACAAGAGTATGACGATTGACTGCATGCACATCGGCAGAAACAGAAACCAGGCGATCAAAGCCTCCTGCAAACGAAAGAATGGTTTTGAGAAAAGGAAAGCGGTTCTTGGTTTCGGCATGCATATCGTTATGCAACCACATTGCAGCCCCAGCAGGCATTGGACGTCCCAAAGCAAACAACGCAGCCCAATGGAAAGTGTAGCCACAAAAGTCCACTACAACATTGAACTCTGCACAACCATACAGCCGCCGGTACTCACGCTGGTAAAATCCCGAAAGTAACTCTCTCACTCGCGGAGACACGTCCCCTTTTTGGCGCTGCACCCAAATATTGAGCCAACTTTCTTCACGACTACCGACCGGGAAAGAAATTCTCCCTAAAACGTTAATATGCGCCGGAATCTCTGACAACCGTTGCATCCGCTGGGGGTAGCTTTCTATAACCCATGGATCCACTGCCAGGCTTATTGAGTATTCTTTCTCGGGGAGTAGCGCAGCCAACCTCAGGAAGGCTGCAGTAACTCCGTTTGGAACCAGGTTGCCAGCGTAGAAAAGAATTTTTCGTCGATCAGACCGCTTATCAAACGGCTCATTCTCTGATATATCTTCAAAGAAAAACTCCACCACCCGTGCACTGGATTGACCATCTTCCATCGGACAAAATTCGGCGCAGGCATCACTTACATCCAAAGAAATGGTAGTGCCATTCAGAATGCCATCCAGCTTCTCAGCCAGTTCGTTTCGTGAGGTGCATAGCGAAGCGGGTATGGCGTGAATATCCAAACACAATCCACGCTCAGCACTGTAGACATTCAAATCGTATGCATAGATGACTATCGGCTTGCGCAAAGGCAAGTAGTCAAACATTATACTAGAATAATCCGTAATCAATACATCGACCACCGACAAAAACTCAGTCGTATCAAAATCCTGCCCAAGCAGGGTTACCGCAAGGTTTCTTCCCCGCAACTCTTGATACATTAGGTGATGAGCGCTTACAACTAGATTAATTTTATATTTACCAAGCAACTCCAAATCAGCCACGAGGCGCTCAACATCCATTTCCGGCGTAGTACTCCCTCGCCAGGTCGGCGCATAGAGTATTGTCGGCAAGCCATTATCGATACCCAGATCAGATCGAAGTTTTTGCCGCCGTGCAGCATCGGCATTGAGCATCAAATCGATACGCGGATAACCTGTACGTGCCAGTTTACCATTGTAGAGATCGCGCGCCTGATAACTCTGCAGGAATACGTCACACGTATGCTGATTGGGATAAATAAGATGCGTACACTGTAAAATATTACGCACGACATTCTTGTGGTCAAATATCGCACCCGGGATGTTCACGCCCAGCGCTTTCAATGGCGTGCCATGCCAGGTATTAAGATACTTTTGCCCCTCGCGGCGCAAAAAATAAGGGAAAAAAGTATTATTATTTATCAAATACCTTGCAGTCGCCAAATACCTTAAATAAAGCGAACTGCCATGCCGCACAAATATAACATTGCGCATAGCGCGATAGCGCTTGGGAATACTATCTAGTGATTTTAGCGCCCACACATGGACGAGATCGGAATAATTCTTATGCTCTAACAAATAATTGAAAATAGCGTAAGGATTACAGCTTACAGAAGCGCCATGAAAGCTCTCGTACAGCACCACATCAGACCGCACTGGCAAAGTATCAAGGTACTCAGAGTAGGTCTGCTTTATGATATCCTCTTCAGCATTAACAGGCAGGTCAAAAGGCCCTTTTATCTGGCGAATCTCTTTTAGCGCCACACAGGCTTCTTGCCATTCTCCCAGCGCAACGTGAATCCTACCCAAGTGATAATAATCCTCAGGGGAGTAATCATGACGGCGCGCTACCGCCTCGGCAAAGGCATCAGCTGCCTGCCGTAGCATCCCATCTTTTTCGTAAGCCAATCCAAGACGCAAATGAATATTCGCGTCCTGCCGACTCTGTTTCAGGCATTCCTCCAGATCACTACGCGGACAATCCTCCAAAACATCCTTTTCCAGTAAAGCAGGTAAAGCCAGTAGCCAAGCTTCACAGGCTTCACGCAACAAACCGGAACGCCAGGCAACATAACCTTGCCTATAGCGCCAGTCAGGATGAACCGCCTGGCTTTTGGAACATGCAGCCTGATAAAAACTGGCTGACTCAGCGTAGCGCTCGAGACGCTCCAGAACTTGCCCAAGGTGATACAAACACTCTGAATTATTAGCGTCAATATTGAGCGACTGCCTGTAGGCATCTTCAGCCTGTTCCCAGTAGTAGCAAAAATCCAACATTCGGCCATAACGGTAATATAAGGATGCGCTAGCACCACCATGCTCCAGCCTTTTCTTATAGAATTTTGCTGCTCTGTCCCAGGCCCCGGCACGCTCGTGCAGAACACCAACCCCCAGTTCCTCCGGCAACCCTTCTGAACGCCGCTCGACCTCTCCGTAGGCGATATCGGCAAGTTCCTGATTACCTAGAATTTCCTCACAACAACCCAACCGATAAAACCATTCAACGTCAGCCTCAGGTTCCAGCGAAAGCGCAAAACGATATGTTTCTGCAGCGGCGCCATAGCGTTCAAGTTTTTCATTTGCCAATCCGCGCAAGAAAAAACCTTCAGCATTATTTTCATCCAGTCGAATAACGGTATCCATCAGAGACAACAGTCGAGACCAGCCGCTGCGATTCAACAATATTCGCGCCAACTGCATATGCCAGGCAACATTCAGAGGCTCCAGCTCGCAAGCCTTGCCTGCGAACATATCCGCCAAATCATATTGCTGAATCGCCTCCGTCGCAGCTGAAATGGAAGAGGCAAGAGTCGCCGTCAGCGGTAGGGACTGGAAGAGTTCAATGCTACGGGTATTGAACTGTGTTTTTTCCTTTACGCCAAGCTTTTGCTTCTTGCCAAGTATTGGTAAGAAACCAGCTTCCTGACCATGAAGCAGATAATGAGCCAGCGGATTCAATCCATCATCAGCCCTCTCCATGTATCTCACCTTATACCACCAGGTATTAAAGTGAGGACTAGGATTCCTATATATTTTCCAACCTTCCGTGCAGTAGTGCAGCAAGGGATTCATTTCAATAGGAAAGTCTGGATTCTGTTCCCGATAAAAATCGCCATCAAAAAATTGATTGGGGTTACGCCCAGACTCGAAGCCACCGTTCAAATAATCATCGAGAGGATCAACGCCCAGCATGGCTACCTCAGGATAGCGCTCCAGGTACCATTCCGGCGTAAAGCACCCGGATCTCTCCAACACCGCTCTGACCGATGACTGCTCCATCCCCTCTCCCAAACTTAAATACAGCCACTAAAAAATAAAAAATTCCCAACTATTAAAAATCAGAGCCAGAGACTAATCCTCTTCCGTAAGATTCCAATAAGACGACCGCACCATGCAGTCTCTTTCTTTGAAAACCAATGGACGCTCCCAGGCTATATCCTTGCGTATTATCCTAGCTGGAGCTCCTGCCAGAACACAGTTATTGGGGAACTTAGACTTCACCAAAGAATCCATGCCAACTACAGAGCCATCACCTATCACACTCCCCCCAAGACCTTTACCCCCAAAGCCAGCCAAACATGGTTACCTATGGTGATATTTTTAGCCGGATTCAAGCGTTCCCCACTGCGCACATCATATATAGCATGGACATCATCCGTACGAATTTGGTTACCGGTAGCCAACATGCAGTCATCACCAATTTTCACTACCGCACCTTCACTAGCAGCAATAAAAGCACGCTCCGTACATGTAACACCATCGCCTATACTGACCCCTGACCCACCTCCAATGCGGATAAAACCTTTGAAAAAATTATTCCCTAGACTTGCCCACCCACCATCGCCATGAAACTCTATTGTTGTATTAACCGGCCTACTACCTGACGCTATCTGTAGAACATTACCCCGCCCATGAAATACCACCTTCAAGCCTGGGATCAGGCCCTCACATAAAACTTTATTCCCATGAAGGTCTTCAAACGGAGACACGCCATCAAGTGATACGCGATGAAAACACTCTTGTGAATCGACGCCCATAAAGCCCACTCTCAAGACAGATAAAAATCAATTAGAACAATTAAAAAGTTTCCAACCGCACGTATCAAATACACTTTATCAGCCAGAAAAAAAATTATCCGCAGCCTGCCTCAGCACAGTAGACGATACGTCTTTGGTTCTTTCCAAATATATCACCTCGCACAGCGCCGCAAGATGATCAAAATGCCCCCGCCAATCATCTCCCATCACAAAACAATCGACAGTGTATTGACGAATATCGTCGGCCTTCTGCTCCCAATTTCTTTCAGGAATCACAAGATCAACGTACTGTATGGCCGCGACTATTTCATACCGCTCTGCGTAAGGTACCAGTGCCTTCTTGCCCTTCAGCGCGTTGAACTCGTCGGTGGAAACCGCCACGATGACTCGCTCGCCCAATTCGCGCATACGCTTGAACAGGCGCAGGTGGCCGATATGGAACATGTCAAAGGTTCCATAAGTAATCACTGTTCTGCTCATAAGTACCCTCGCCCAGGCTGCACCGACAAAAAAACCGTCAACGATCAGGTAATAGCAAAATCCTGGCCATTATAGGAAGGTACTCAGAACTTGGCAGCGTCTATTTCAGAAGCCACAAGACCATAATCGTCAGGTTGGGCAGTGCTTGCCTACCGGCCTGTGTGTGCGAACCTGATGCCCTACATCTGACTGAACAAATTCAACCCGGCAATCTTCACATAGCTCTGCTGTGCAGCCTCCAAAATGATCGACTGGAATGAAAGCCTCGACAATGCTTCGGCATAGTCCAGCTCGCGCAGCTCGGCCTGCACAGCCTTGTTGACCAGGGTCACGTCCTCGTTGTCGGTCAGGGTCGATTCGATGACGTTGAGGCGGGCGCCGATCTGGCCGCGCCCCTGGTCGAGCGCGGTCATGCCGTTATCGAGGTTGGTCAGCCCCAAGGCGACGACGTCACGCATCTGGCGGTTGCCCTCTAGGGTATCGGGGGCCTCTTCCAGAGCCTTGCGCACGGTAGCGATGGTATCGAGGATGCCTGCCTTATTGGCCGGCGCTGTGGCCGGGTCGTTGTCGGGCGGGGTAACGCTGTAAGCCGTCGGGATGCTCGCTGGATCAGGCGTGCCGTTCACATGGAAGGCCACACCCTGGTAGCGCACTAGGGTGTCATCGTCCTCGTTGAGGCGGCCAGGGATCGGCGTGCCATCGACGCCGAACTCGTCCACCGGAATCAGTTCGTAGCTGTGTGGATCGTCCGGGTCGTTGAACTCCAGGCGGATACCGCCTGCAGGGAAACGGGCGAAAGAGACTTCGTCGTCGACTAAGGCGCCACTTAGCGTGCCGTTGTCCGGCGCGATTCCCAAACGCGCAGCGTTGCGCCCACTTTCGAAGAGTGCGCGACCGCTATCGCTGATGGGGATCTGCAGAGAACTGGCGATCTGCAACTCACGCTGACCATCGTCACCGGCATAAATGTAGCTACCATCGGGCTGTACGACGAAAGGCTGCGTCTTACCTTGGAAGCCCGAGAATATGAATTCACCCCTGGCGTTGCGGGTATTCAGCAGGCCCAGCAGTTCCTTCTCGCGCTCGGCCAACTCTGCGGCGATGGACTGACGATCAGCCTGGCTACGAGAGCCGTTACCGGCCTCCACCAATAGATCACGCACCCGCTGCAGCACTGTATTGATCGAATTCAGCGTCACCTCTTCCTGCTGCTGGCTATTTTTTGCCGCGGTTAGGTTCTCCTTGTACTGCCCCAGCACACCTTGCTGCTGCTCCAGTTGCAGCAGGCGAGCAGAAGCCACCGGGTCGTCTGCCGGAGTCAGAATGCGATTGCCAGTGCTGATCTGCTCTTGGGTGCGGATCACATTGGAGTAGTTACGCTGCAGGCCGCTCACGCCATTGTTGAAAGCCTGGACGGTGGAGATTCGCATGTTGAGACCTCTGTACTTTTAGCCATGAGCGACTGCAACGGCGGTCATCGCGGACGAAGCTGTTTCACGGCGGCTGCATCAGGTATCGACGGCGTCGTCGAAAACTGAATCAGCGGAAGGCACCTATCAATGTATCGAACAAACTGCGGGCTGTTTGAATGATTTGTGCCGATGCCTGGTAATACTGCTGAAACTTGATGAGATTAGCCGCCTCCTCATCCAGGTTGACCCCCGACAACGAGTCACGGTTGTCCGTTGCCTGCTTGAGGATGGTACTGGTCGCCTCATCATCCAGACGGGCTTGTGCAGTCAGGGTTCCGACCCGTTCCACTAGATCACCATAGGCATCAGAGAAATTCATCCCGAAGCCACCGGCAGCACCGAAGCTCACGCCAACCACCTCCTTGTTTTGCAGGTTGGCCAGTTCCAGAGCGTTACGGTTGTCGGAAACGCCCTTATCGTTATGCCCGAGAGTGAAGGTATCGCCATCCTGAGGGCGACCGTTGAAACTCTGTTCAATGGTATAGCTCTGGGTAACGCCTCCTACCGTAACCTGTACTGCAAATGACAGGGTATTGTTCTGCCCCGGCGTCACCGGCAGCGAGGCCAATGGTACGGCTGCGGGTGGTGGGCTCGTAATAGTCACGCCTGCAGGCAATGGCGTGGCGAAGACTAGCTCACCAGATGCCTCGTCGTAGCGCATGCTTAATGAGCCAAAAGCCTGGATGTTGGCCTGCTGCAACGGATCGAAGACGAAGCTGCCATTGGGGAAGCCAACTGGTGGATTCGCCGGATCCAAAACGGCTTTGATGCTCGGCTGACCAATTTGAGCAGTACCGCGATTCTGCAGATGAGCTTCACTACGAAGAGGTGCGGCAAAGGCCAACTGATCCGGTTGATCCAGTTTTGCAGCGACATCCAGAGCCCCATTCCGGGTCGGCTGCAGTAGCAAACGATCCCCTGCGAACGGTGTTCCACTCAGTGTGACGGTGAATCCTTGGTCACGACCGGCGCTGTCGCTGAAGCGTAGTTCAGGAAAGTTGCTGGAATCGACCGTGATTTCAGCGTTGTCACTGAGGCGACGCGCCTTGTAGTTGGTGCCGTCATACTCAAGACGGTAATCGCTTGCCTGCAGTAAACGACTGTTGTCTATCAACAGACTGCCACTTACCTGGGATATGTTGTCGGAAAAGGCCCGCACACGCAGGGAGTTCAATTCTGGGCTATTGAGATCCCGAAACAGATTGGCGCCAATGTTCCCCTTTAGATCGAGCCCTTGTCCGAGCTGACCGTTTATTTCCTCGCTGACGGCGATAGCCATCCGACCGAGAGAGTTGAAGCTCGCATCCAGCACCTCTTCACGATAACGAATCAAACCGCCCAGCTCACCACCGGTGATCTGCGTGGTGATTGCCTGGCGCGATCCACCGCTGACGAAGTCAATATCAAAACGCGTTGGGTCGGAGCGCCCGGCTACCGCTTCCAGCCGACTAACCGTATTACCAACCACCAAAGGTTGACCACTACCGATGAACAGGTTGTAGCTATTATCGTCCTGCGGCACGACCGTTACGCCTATGTACTCCGACAACTGTCGAACTGCCTCATCTCGAGCATCGAGCAAATCATTAGGCGGCGCCCCAGCAGACGATGCCAATGCGATTGCCTGGTTCAATTGGCCGATGGAGCCGGCCAAGCGGTTTACCTGTTCGGTCACGACCTGCATCTGCTTATTGGCAAAATCGTTCTGACTCACCAGACGGTCATGCAGTGTATTGAAACGCCGGGCAAGCCCCTCCGCTTCCGACAAGACCAGTTGCCGAGCCGGAATATTGGCTGGGTCTTCAGCCGCGGTTTGAACTGCCGCGAAGAACTTCTGTAGTGATGGCGTGACGCCCGTCGTTGACCCTGCCAACAAGGAGTCCAACTGGCTGATCTGGCTCAGGTAAGATTTCACATCGGCACTGAGCGCAGTGCTGCTACGCACTTGAGTTGTGAGAAATTCGCTGTAGGTACGCCGGATGTCAGTCAGCGACGTCCCCGACCCTATATAGCCCGCGCCACTGAACTGTGGCGTCCGGGTTGCCTGGGTTGTGTCTTGGCGGGAGTAACCGGGCGTATTAACGTTGGTAATGTTATGACCAGTCACCGTTAACGACGTCTTGGTTGCCGATAGCCCAGACAAACCAATATTCAACAGGTCAGCCATGATTCACCCTCAAGTCCTCGTAGTGGCGCTATCGGCAGCGGCGATTGCTTGATAGGTCTGCATCTTGCGGGCGATCTGCGAGATCTTGCGCGCATAGTTCGGGTCGGTGGCGTAGCCGGCCTGCTGCAGCTCCTTGACGAAACGCTCCGGGTTCTCGGTGACGTTCAGCGCCTTCTCGTAGCGACCGTTGTTCTGCAGGAAGCTGACGTAATCGTCGAAGCTCTGTGCGTAGGAGTCATATGCACGGAAGCTGGCCGCCTCCTTGACCGCCTTGCCACCCTTGTATTCGGTGGTCAGCACGCGGGCAGACTCGCCCTCCCAGCTGCCATGGGACTTGATGCCGAACAGGTTGTGGCTGCTGTCACCATCACGGGTGCGGATGATCGATTTGCCCCAGCCGGTTTCCAGCGCAGCCTGGGCCACCAGATAACGCGGGTCGACGCCAATCTTCTCCGCGGCTGCTTCCGCCATCGGCAGCATGGTGGCGACGAATTCCTGCGGTGAGCTGAACGCGGCCTTGCCCGGCGCCAGCGGCGGCTGGGCGATACGGCGTCCCGTCAAGGCATCGCTGTTGGCCAGGCTCAGGCCTGCATCCTTGGACGCAGCGCCGGTCTGCGCCGGAATCCAGTCACTGCCGGCCAGGGCCTTGCCCTCGCCTTCTGCGGCCGATGGCACGATACCGGCCAACAGGCGATCTGCCAGTTTGCCCGGCACGGACAGGCGACGGCGATTGAGCAGCGCCACGTCATCACGGAAGCCTTCGCTGCTGGCGACCTTATCGGCTTTGGCTTCGCTCGACGTAGCAACCGGTTGCTCGATTTGCGCGAAGGGATTGGGCCGGCTCGACGGCTGCTTGATCTTCGACATCTGCCGCACCAGCACGTCAGCCAGGCCGATACCACGCCCTTCTTTGGACAGCGTCACGGCCAACTGCTGGTCGTGCATGTCCTGGTAGGTCTTGCTCTCGTTGCTGTTCATGAAGTTGCCCTCGCCGAACGCGGCGTTGGCCGAACGCATGGCCTTGAGCATTTCGTTCATGAACAGCGATTCGAACTCCTGCGCGACCTTGCGGATGTTCTGCTCGGTATCGCCGCCTACCTTGAACTGGTTGAGGCGATTCAGATCGGTGAACGCACCGCTGTCGACCGGGCTTTTACCGTTACCGAGCAAACCGGCTGAGAGTCGAGAATCCATAGCGGCAATCCTCCTCAGATCACGATCAGGTCGGCCTGAAGGGCGCCGGCTTGCTTGAGCGCCTCCAGGATGGCCATCAGGTCGGAAGGTGCTGCGCCTACCTGGTTAACGGCACGCACGATCTCGTCAAGGCTGGTACCGGGGCCGAATTTGAACATCGGTTTGGCCTCCTCCTCGGCGCCCACGCGCGAGCGAGGCACCACTGCGGTCTGCCCACCGGACAAGGCTTCTGGCTGACTGACAATCGGGTCTTCGGTGATGGTCACGGTCAGGCTGCCGTGAGTCACGGCAGCCGGCTGCACCTTGACGTCCTGGCCGATGACGATGGTGCCGGTACGCGAATTGATGATGACCTTGGCTACTGCCTTGCCGGCCTCAACCTGCAGGTTCTCGAGGATCGACAGATAGTCGACGCGCTGATTTGGGTCGAGCGGCGCGCTGACGCGAATCGAACCGCCATCGATGGCCTGGGCAACGCCAGGGCCGAGCAGGTCGTTGATCTGGTCGACGATGTTCTTCGCCGTGGTGAAATCGGGGCGATTGAGGTTCAGGGTCAGGTAGTTACCCTGATCGAAACCGCTCGGCACCGGACGCTCCACAGTGGCACCACCGGGAATGCGTCCGGCAGACGGCACGTTGACGGTGATACGCGAGCCATCGGCGCCACTGGCATCGAAACCGCCGACCACCAGGTTGCCCTGGGCAATGGCGTAGACGTTGCCGTCGATGCCCTTGAGCGGCGTCATCAACAGGCTGCCGCCGCGCAGGCTCTTGGCGTTACCGATAGACGAGATAGTGATATCGATGGTCTGCCCCGGCTTGGCGAACGCCGGCAGGTCGGCATGCACCGATACCGCCGCGACGTTCTTCAGCTGTACGTTGCCACCTGGCGGCACCTTGATACCGAACTGCGCCAGCATGTTGTTGAAGGTCTGTACGGTGAACGGAGTCTGGGTGGTCTGGTCACCGGTACCGTTGAGACCGACCACCAGGCCGTAGCCGATCAACTGGTTGCTACGCACGCCCTGGATCGATGCCAGATCCTTCAGGCGCTCAGCCTGGGTAGGCAGGCTCAACAGCATGCAGGCAAGCATGGTCGCCAGCAGCAGCCAGTCATTGGCGCCGCGGTGACGATAGCCACGATGAGCGACGGCGAACTGCCGGCGGCATGCGCCAGCCTGTGCCGACTCACTGCCATGAACTCGCGCCCCTCGCTTGGTAGCCGAGGTTACAGCGAAAGCCTTGCGCGCCGAGCCGCTGGCCGTCACTCGCGCGTACCAGTTGGAGAGGTGCTCGAGTAACAGGGACGGAGAGTGAGTCAGCCAGGTTTTCATCTACAGTTCCCCGCGATCAGAACGGCCACAGCGGGCTCATGAAGAAACGACTCATCCAGCCGGGCTGGCTGGCGTCGGCGAAGGCACCCGTACCGGAATAGGTGATGCGCGCATCGGCAACCCGAGTGGAAGACACGGTGTTGTCGGTAGAGATGTCGTCGGCACGCACCAGCCCGGAAATACGCATCAGCTCATCGCCGGTATTGAGCGTCATCCACTTCTCGCCACGTACCGCCAGAATACCGTTGGGCAGCACTTCAGCGACGGTCACGGTGACCGAGCCGGACAGGCTGTTGCTCTGCCCTGCCTGACCAGAGCCGCTAGCCTCACGTTCGCCATTGAACTGGGCGCCGAGGTTCATGTTGCCGCCTGTCAGCGGGTTGGTAACCGAGGGAGTGGAGCCGAACAAAGAGGTAACGCCCAAGTTGGCACTGCTGTCTTTCTGCAGATTGCTGTTGGCGTTCTTGCTGGCCTGGGTGCGCTCATTGAGTGTGATGGTGATGATGTCGCCGACACGGAACGCCTTGCGGTCGTCATACAGGCCGTTCTCGAAACCCGCCTGATAGATCGAACCGTTGTTCTGCGCCGCCGGCAGCGGCGTACGTGGCAACACGGGGGCATAATAGGGATCGTCCGGCTTGGCTGTCGGCGCCACGCAGCCGCTGCTGAGCAGCAGGCCAGCCAACAGGGGTAAACAGGGAATTTGCCGGTTCATAACCACTACCTCGCGGCGTTCAAAACAGTGTCAAAAAATCAGAGGTTCTGCGTCACGAACGACAGCATCTGATCAGCGGTGGAAATCACCTTGGAGTTCATCTCGTAAGCACGTTGGGTGGTGATCATGTTCACCAACTCCTCCACCACGCTGACGTTGGAGTTTTCCAGGGTGTTCTGCAGCGTGGTACCAAGGCCGTTGAGGCCCGGATTGCCCACCTGCGGCGCGCCACTGGAACCGGTCTCCAGGAACAGGTTGTTACCGATGGCTTCCAGACCTGCCGGGTTGACGAAGTCAGCCAACTGCAGATTGCCGATGATCTGCGGCTGCGGGTTGCCAGCCGTGGTCACCGAGACCGTGCCGTCTTCGCCGACAGTGAAGGTGCGCACTTCGTTGGGCAGTACGATTGCAGGCTCCAGGGCAAAGCCCTGAGAGGTGACGATCTGCCCATCGGAGTTGAGGTGAAAGCTGCCATCACGGGTGTAGGAAACGGTGCCATCGGGCTGCAGAATCTGGAAGAAACCACGGCCATTGACCGCCAAGTCCAGCGGCTGCTCGGTTGTTTGCAGGCTACCGGCGGTGAAGATCTTCTGCGTACCCACCACGCGCACACCAGTGCCGAGCTGCAAACCCGAAGGCAGCTCGCTGTCCTGGCTGGACTGGCCACCTGGCTGACGACGGATCTGATAGAGCAGATCCTCGAATTCCGCGCGATCACGCTTGAAGCCGGTAGTCGCCACGTTGGCCAGGTTGTTGGAAATGGTGGTCAGGTTCATGTCCTGAGCGGACAAACCGGTCTTGCTGACCCACAGTGCCGGAAGCATATCGATTCTCCTCGGGCGCCGGTTTTACGGCGCCGCGTGCTGGTAATTAGCTAATTTGCAAAACCCGCGCCATGGCCGACGAGTTGTCCTCGGCGGTGCGCATCATCTTCACCGACAGCTCGAACTGGCGGGACAGGGAGAGGATGGCGGTCATCTCTTCAACGGCATTGACGTTGCTCGCCTCGAGGAAACCCGAAGTCACCTGAACGGTAGCATCGGCCTCTACCTCGGGCTGCCCCTTCACACGGATCAGGCCATCGGTGCCCTTCTCCATGCTTTTCGGATCAGGGTTGACCAGCTTGATGCGATCGACTTCAGCCAACACGTTGGGGTTTTCACCAAGCGCACGAATGCTGATGATGCCGTCCTGGCCGATTTCCACCTTCTGCTCCGGCGGTACGGCAATCGGCCCGGCATTGCCCATCACCGGCAAACCGTTGCCGGTACGCAGCACGCCCAAGGCATCGATATTCAGACTGGCCGTACGAACGTAGGCCTCGCTGCCATCGGGTGCCTGCACGGCGATCCAGCCCTTGCCGCCAATGGCGACATCGAGATCGCGACCGGTTTGCTGCAGCGAACCCGCGCGAAAATCCGTGGCCGGGCGTTCGCTCATGGCGAATACGCGCGCCGGATAGGTTTCACCGAACAGCGGCATGGAGCGCGCCTGCTCGAAATCGCGACGAAAACCCGAGGTAGAAACGTTCGCCAGGTTGTTGGCGTGGGCGCGCAGAGCCAGCGTATTGTTCTGCGCTCCTGTCATGGAGACGTACAGCATCTTGTCCATGGTAATTCTCCGAGTGGGCGACGTGCCCTTGGCTCTTTGCATTGACTACAGCAAGCGCCGTGCCAGGCTCGAAAAATAAATACAAGATACTGATTTAAAAGGAATTTATAGGAATAACAGGAATACTATAGAAGCGCAGCGGCGAGGTTTTGCCGGCCCTGGAACGGCAAAGCGGCAAGCCAGGCTTGCCGCTTTGCCCCCTCCGATCATCAACGCAGGTTGATGATCGTCTGGGTGATGGCGCTTTCGGTTTCGATGGTCTTGGCGTTGGCCTGGTAGTTGCGCTGAGCCACGATCAGGTTCACCAATTGATCCGACAACTCGACGTTGGAATCTTCAATAGCTCCGGACTGCACAGCCCCAAGAGTGCCCGAGCGAGGCGGGTTGCGTACAGGTTCCCCCGATGCCAACGATTGCACCCATTGAGTCTTACCCACTGGAGTCAATCCCTGGACGTTGGCGAAATCCGCTAGGATCAACTGCCCTTGAACCCTAGACTGACCATTAGTGTAGCGGCCGAAAATCATGCCGTTTTCATCAATCTCCAATCCAGCCAACTCACCAGTGGTGTAACCATCCTGCACCACACTGTTGACTGCAAAACTACTGGAGTATTGGGTAGCGGTACGAACGTCTAGACGCATCCCGTCCACATGAGCCAACGCGCCGTTGGCCACAGGAATTGCAGGATCACCAGCAAGATTGGACGGGGTCCACTGACTGTTGCGCAACGTCAGCGTTCCGTCTTCATTAATCATCCAGAAGTGATCAGCCGTCAGCGGCGGCGCCGGGTTGGCATTAGGATCATAAACGTTCGCCGAGGCGCCTATGGGCTGCAATTTACCTGCAGCATTAAACCCCATCTCTACAGAAATCGGCGAGCTGTTACCAACACGAGCAATGGCTGCAAGGATGTCTTGAGAAGTCGGCGCAGGAACAGCCGACAACATAGGAGTGACCTGCTGGTCGATGCGATTACGGAAATCGGAGGGATCCTCCAACGCCCCCAACGCAGCGGTCAGTACATCAGCAGGAGTGCCTCCACCTTGTAGAGCGTCACGAGCAGCAAGGTTGGCATCACCAGCCTTTGGATGCGCACCATCAATCAATACATCCATCCGCCACTCATTCGGACCAGTCTTGACGAAATACTGAGAAAACACGTGGGCATTACCCTGCGTGTCATACACGTTGAATGAGGTCGACGAGTTGTAAGTGGTTGGGTCCGCAGGACTGAAAGGCGTGTTGATTGGTTCATTCAGCCGCGAGTTCAGATTGAAGCTTTGTACCGCATCGGAAGTTGCGCGCGGCTCCTGATTGGCAGTGTCTACTCGAAGATTGCCGACCACACCAGGCTGCAAAACGCCATTGCCGTCGACCAGATAACCCTGCAGGTTATAACCAAAGTTATCAGTGATGAATCCTTCGCGGTCGGTACCAAAGTAACCGGCACGGGTATAACTGAGTGCTCCATTGTTACTGACCTGGAAAAAGCCATTGCCGTTGATCGCCAGATCCAACACATTCTGCGTATAGTTGACGTTACCCTGATTGAATAATTGCGAGATGCCGGAAAGCAGGACACCACTTCCCTGAGGCATGCTGCCGCCCCCCAGAATGGAGGCCGCATATACATCCGCAAACTCAGCACGCGATTGCTTGAAGCCTGCCGTACCAGCATTGGCAATATTGTTGCCGGTGACATTGAGATCCTTGGTGGCAGCTCGCAAGCCGCTTAGACCAATATTGAAAGACATACGGGACTCCTTCGCCGGCAGCTCCGGCAGAACCTGAAATTACTGGCCGATGACCTGGACATTGGACAGCGGCACGCTGCCCAGGCCGGCGAGATTGAGCAACAACTCGCTGCCACCCAGAGTTACGCTGTCGACGTTGGCCGGCAGGAGGGTATACAGCCCCTTGGTTTCGTCGCCGTAGGTGGCTTGAGCCTCGAACTTATAAGTGCCTGGCGGCATCAATTCTCCATTGCTGTCCTTGCCATCCCAGATGAAGCTGACGTTGCCGGCCTCCTGCTGCCCCAGATTGATACGCGTCACCAGGGCGCCAGAGGTATTGTCATAGACGTTGACATACACGTTGCTGCTGCTCACCGGCAAAACAGTGCTGGCCTTGAAACTTTCACTGGTATCGACCACCGCCTTCTCGCTCGGCACGATCACCTTGCGTCCAACCAGAGAAGAAGCCTGCAGCGCCTGAGACGACTGATAGCCAGAGAGCAACGACTCCATGCTGGTATTGAGTTTCTCGATCCCTTCCACCTGGCTGAACTGCGCCAGTTGGGCGATAAATTCACCATTACCCTGCGGTTCCAGCGGGTTCTGGTTGTTGAGCTGCGCTACCAGTAGATTGAGGAACTCATTCTTGCCGAGCTCCTTGTTCTGCTTGGTGTCCTGCTTGATCTGGTACTGATCCAGTACCGAACTGGTGCCGCTGACTGTGCTCATGGCTGACTCCCTTTCGCTGACTTACTGACCCAGGGTCAGCACGCGCTGCAGCATCTGTTTGGCGGTATTCATCATTTCGACGTTGGTCTGGAAGGCGCGACTGGCAGAAATCATGTCGGCCATTTCCTCGACCACGTTGACGTTGGGGTAGTAGACATAACCGTCAGCGTTGGCCATCGGATGATCCGGCTCGTAACGCGGCATCAGACTGCTCTGATCCTCGATCACGCCGAGCACCTGGACACCACGACCGGCCTCATCCTGCTCGGCGAACAGCGAACCACGGTCGCCGCCTTGAGCATTCTGAAATACGGTGGCGAACACCGGGTGGCGAGCACGGTAGGTCTGATCCAGACTCGAGGAGACGGTTTCGGCGTTGGCGATGTTGCTGGAAATGGTGTTCAGGCGAGTGCTCTGGGCGCTCATGCCGGTTCCGGCGATGTTGAAAACACTGGCAAGGGACATGGTCGCGCTCCTTATTCGCCGCGCAGGGCTGTGGTCAGCCCTTTGAATTTGCTATTGAGAAAGGTGAAGCTGGCCTGGAACTGCACCGCGTTTTCGGCGTAGTTCGATTGCTCGATCTGCAGGTCGACACTGTTCTGATCCAGCGACGCGTGGAACGGCGTGCGGTACGGCAGTTCAGCTTCGCCGCTGCTGATGCCCTCGGCTGGAATGTGGCGGCTATCGGTGCGGTTCAGGGAAACGCCACCGCGCTGCATGCGATTGCTTTGCTCAGCCAGGACACTGGCGAAGTCCAGATCGCGAGCCTTGTAGTTCGGCGTATCGGCGTTGGCGATGTTGTTGGCCAGCACCTCAGCGCGCTGGGCGCGAAAGCCAAGGGCCTGTTCGTGGATGCCGAGTGCCTTGCCGAAGTTGATGCTCATGTTCCGAACCTTTGCCGCTTGGGCCATGTGGTCTCTGTTGCGAGATATTCAGCAAAGGCTGTGCCAACTTATTTAATTCAACAGAATCAATAGCTTAAAGCATGACGAACAGGAAAATAACGGCAAAGCGGCAAGGCTTTACCGCCTATTGGCAAGCAAGCGGCAAAGCCAACCGGACAGATTGCCGCCCCGCCGAACCCTAGAGTGCGCCATACGCACCGGCTCTTCAGCCCCGCCAGGTCGCTGGTGCGCACAGCGCACAGCGACCCTACCCAACCGCTCACGTGCAGCCGAACCGTCATCTCCAGCTTCAGAAACGCAAACGGGAGACCAAAGGCCTCCCGTTGCTGATACCAAACATGCCTTGCGGCTATTTGGCCTTGTAGATGATCCCCGGACTGCACTGCACCATCTGGTACTTCTCCGGCAGGCCATTGAGCGCTTCGGAGGCGCCGAGGAATAGATAACCACCCGGCTTCAGCGTGGCATGGATACGCGTCAGGATGTCCTTCTTCACTTCTGCCGAGAAGTAGATCAGTACGTTGCGGCAAAAAACGATGTCGAACTTGCCCAATGCCGCGTAGCTATCCAGCAAATTCAGCGGGCGGAACTCAACACGGCTCTTGATCGGCGCCTTGACCTGCCAACGCCCCGGCCCTTTGGGGTCGAAGTAGCGCTGCAGACGCTCCTGCGACAGGCCACGGCCCATGGCCAGGCTGTCGTACTCGCCGGATTTGCAATTGGTCAGCATCGACGGCGAAAGATCGGTGGCGACGATCTGCACTCCGGCCTTGAGCTGACCGAGGTTGGTGCGCTCGAACTCATCGATGGACATCGACAGCGAGTAAGGCTCCTGGCCGGACGAGCAAGCCGCCGACCAGATACGCAGACGCTGGCCCGGGTAAGCCTTGATCAGCTCTGGCAGCACGCGGTTCTTGAGCACCTCGAAGGGATAGGTGTCGCGAAACCACAGAGTCTCGTTGGTGGTCATGGCATCTACGACCTGCTCGCGCAGGCCTCCGCGCGGCTGGCTTTGCATACGCTGCACCAGTTCGCCCAGGGTCTTGATGCCGTTCTGTTCCATCAGCTTGTTCAGACGGCTGGAGACCAGGTACTGCTTGTTGCTGCCAAGCAGAATACCGCAGGCCTTTTCCAGGAAGGTCCGGAACTGCTCGAAATCCAAATTACCTGAAGACACTAGTGCCGCCTCTGCAACCATAACGTTCGCCGAAGGTCACCCTTCAGCCCCCATCCGATATACGAATGCGATCGACCACGCGCGCCGCCAGATCATCTGGCTTGAACTTGGCGAGGAAGTCGTCAGCGCCGACCTTCTTCACCATCGCCTGGTTGAACACACCGGAAAGCGAAGTATGCAGGAGGATATGCAGCTTCTGCATGCGCGGATCGCTACGAATCTCCGTAGTCAGCGTATATCCGTCCATCTCCGGCATCTCGATGTCGGAAATGAGCATCAACAGTTCCTTGTCGGGATTGTGGCCCTCGTCCGCCATTTTCTTGAGGTAATTGAGCGCCTCACGACCATCGTTCAACGCGGTAACCTCAACGCCGACTGTCTGCAGGCAGCGCGAAACCTGTTTGCGCGCCACCGAAGAGTCATCGACGATCAACACATGCTTGGTCACCGCCTGACTCTGCACCTGATCATCGATGACGCCAGCGGATATCACTTCCGAGGTCGGCGCAACTTCGGCAAGAATCTTCTCAACATCGATGATCTCAACCAACTGCTGGTCAAGCCGCGTAACCGCTGTCAGGTAGTGATCGCGCCCTGTGCCCTTGGGTGGCGGATGGATCTCCTCCCAGTTCATGTTGACGATACGTTCGACCGAGCGCACCAGAAAACCCTGAACCTTGGTGTTGTACTCGGTGATGATCACGAAGCTGGTCTTCAGATCTTCCAATGCGGCGCGGCCGGTCGCAATGGAAAGATCGAGAATCGGAATGGTGCCCCCACGAATGTTGGCTACCCCCCGCACCACCGGACTGGATTTGGGCATGATGGTGAGATTCGGGCACTGCAGCACCTCCTTCACCTTGAATACGTTGATACCGTAAAGCTGTGGGCCCTCCAGGCGAAACAACAACAACTCCAAGCGGTTCTGCCCCACCAGCTGCGTGCGCTGGTTAACCGAATCCATCAACCCGGCCATGCCCGGACTCCTTCTTGTCTAGTAACGCCTACCCCATTGAGCCTAGCAGGCGGCACGGGGCTTGCTTTGCATTGCCTATGAAGCAAATAACGTCATCATTCCGTCAGCTACTGGCAAAGTGCCTTGCGCCCTTGCCCTTTTTACTCGCTTTGCCGATCCTCGGCTACAGCGCTACAGAGGCGGCGACCTTCACCAGCACTGAACAACTTATCGGCGCCACGGAGGCCTTTCTTGAGCAGGCGACCACTGAATATCTACAGCGTAGCGAAATTCAGGGTCGTCATGAGATTCGCGTCAATCGCCTAGACCCGCGGTTACGCCTGCCCCTGTGTGATCAGCCGCTGACCACCACACTGGAGAGCCCAGCTCAGCCGCTGGGCCGTGTCACTACGCGCGTACGCTGTGACGGCAGCGCTCCGTGGACAGTATTCGTGCCCGCTGAAGTGCGCTTGTATCGCCCCATTGTCGTACTGACTCGCCCCCTCAAGCGCATGAGCCTAGTCAAAGCTACGGATTTGAGCCTGGTTGAACGCGATGTCGGTCAATTGGGTCAGAATTTTCTCACCGACCTGAATCAGGCGATCGGCAAGAAATTGACGCGCCAGCTCGGCAGTGACCAGATTCTTCT
Organism: Ectopseudomonas mendocina; assembly: GCF_007049795.1. Lineage (GTDB taxonomy): Bacteria > Pseudomonadota > Gammaproteobacteria > Pseudomonadales > Pseudomonadaceae > Aquipseudomonas > Aquipseudomonas mendocina_D. Next base: position 27,446 of record NZ_SCFY01000031.1, on the reverse strand, counting down.
GTCTACCCACCTGCAAGTAGCCGAGGTCATTCGTCGAGGCGATCAGGTGGTGATCAGCGCTCGTGGCTCCACGGTCAACGTACGCATGCCCGGCGAAGCCCTGACCGACGGGGCCCCGGGCGAGCAGATCAACGTGCGTAACCTACGCTCGCAGCGAGTGGTTCGCGCTCGTGTAGTCGGGCCAGGGCAAGTAGAAGTATCCATGTAGGCATGTTTCTTGTAGCGCAAAGGTCTGGCGATTCCCTACACTGTTTAACGACGCGATGAAATTAATCCTAAAGTTTTCCTGGCAGCAGCCGAGAAGCATGGCAAGCGTCCACCATATCGTCCGAGGTTCTGCATCATGGTCATCGACTTCAACCGGCTGAACAATGCCAATACGCCCGCCAATGCGGGACGTACCGGCGCGACTCAGGCTGGCAATCGCAATGAGTCGGCACAGCCGAACAAAGCGCCTGTCACCGGTACTGATGAACAGACCAACACCAAGAGCGGTGAATCGGTACAACTGAGCCGTGAGGCACAGCAGTTGCAAACAATCGGCGAGAAGCTGCGTGATCAGCCCATCGTCAACAAGGAGCGTGTGGCCCAGCTGAAACAGGCCATCGCTGATGGCAGCTATCAGGTCGACAGCAAACGCGTCGCCCAGAAACTGCTCGACTTCGAATCCCAGCGCTAGTCTCAGGGCTGCGCTGGGGGTGTTGGACGCCCGACCCCCAAGAGCCCGACATGAACGACACAGCCTTGCTTGACCTCTTCACCAACGATATCGGCACCGCCGAGCAATTGCTTGAGCTGATCGATACCGAATTCCAGGCCCTCACCGAACGCGACCTGCCGCGCCTCGACAGCCTGCTCAGTGAAAAACAACCTCTGCTTGCCCTGCTTCAACAGCACGGCAACGAGCGCAGCCGTCTGCTGCAAAACACCGGTCTGAGTGCAGATCGCGAAGGGCTCACCGCGCTGGCGAGCAAGTCCTCCGTAGGTGATCAGTTGCTGGTACGCAGTGAGGAGCTGTCCGCTCTCCTGCAGCGCTGCCAGGAGGCCAATCTACGCAATGGGCGTTTGATTCGCGCCAACCAAGCCTCGGTCGGCAGCGTCCTTGGTATTCTGCGCGGCGCAGAGACACCCGGCCTCTATGACAGCCGTGGTAGTGCCGCTAGAATCGCGCAGCAAAGACCGCTCAGCCAGGCCTGAGCCATCCCCCAACAAAAAGCACAGGGACATGCAGGCACTCTGCCAGTATGCTAGTGCCGTTATAGCTCATGAACCGGAGAGTTCCGTCCTGTGTCCAGCGCGTTCAACGACGAGAGCGGTCCTCAGCCGCCCAAGGTGCTCAAGACATCCGTCGAGATCATTGCCATCCTGCGTCAACTGCAACAGAACCATGACCCCCTGATCATTCAGTTCAAGGGGCGCGACCTGCGCTTCCAAAGCTACCTGGTTGAAATCGATAAAGACCGTGCTCGCGTGGCACTGGACGAAATCATCCCCAACGATGGTGAGCGTTTTCTCAAGCAGGGTGAAACCTTCAACATAGAAGCGTTTCGCGAAGGGGTACGCGTCGCCTGGACCTGTGATCATGACGTGCAGCTCGGCGAGCTCGAGGGAGACCCCTGCTACTGGGCGCCGCTACCCAGTGAGGTAATCTATCACCAGCGCCGCAGCGCCTTTCGCGCACAATTGAAACAAAGCGATCTGGTCAAGGTTGTACTCAATGGCGACAAACTGCGCGAGTCGTTGCCAGGCCATCTGCTGGACATCTCGGCCACCGGCTGCAAACTGCGTTTCGCCGGTAATCTCAGCCAGCAATTAAGCAATGGCCAGGTGCACGAGGGACTCACAGCTTACCTGCCCTTCGGCAACCTGACCTGCGCAGTGGAAATACGCCATGTGCAATACGAGGACAAGGTCGAAATGACCTTCGTCGGCACTCGTTTTCATCGCATGACCGGTCTGGAGCAACGCCAGGTCGAGCGCTTCGTCTATCAACTGCAACGCGAGGCCCGTCGCACCGAGAGCGACGACCCCCTCTGAATTTGGCAGCCCTTACTGGGCTGCCTGTGTTTTCTGCTGTTCCTCTTGCGCCGCAGCCGCTGCAACAGCTGGCTCCTGCATCTGTTCCTGCACGGTTTGCTCGTCGACCCTCGGGTCTAGCGCTGCAACCAGCGGTGAACTGGTGACATTACCGGGCATGGCCATATGCTGCAGTGGCGCATCATCGACCTGATGCTGATGGGTGACGACCTCTGGGCGAATACGCCAGACCAGGATCAGCGCGCAGACACTGACGAACACATAGAGCATGTTGGCGCCGTAAAAACGCATCAATACACCCGCCAATAATGGCCCGATGCAGGCACCAACACCGAATGTCACCAACAGCATGGCCGTCAGTGACACCCGCCGCTCCGGCTCGACATGGTCATTGGCCAGGGCCACGGCCAGTGGGTAGAGGCTGAATTGCATCATGCTGACCAGAAAGCCGACACCGAACAGCAGGCCGAGAAATGCATGCGGCAGTGCCGCCAACGGCAAGGCAGCCAGCAGCAACAAGACCGAGCAGCCGCGAATCAGGCGCACGCGGTCATGTCGATCGGAAAGCCAGCCCAGCGGCCACTGCACCAGGAGACCCGCCAGAATGCAGCTGCCCATGAACAGCCCCACCTGCTCGGTCGATAGCCCCATCCGAGTGGCGTACAAAGGCGCCAGGCCATAAAAAGAACCGATCAACAGGCCAGCCACGGCGATAGTGGTCAGCGACAGCGGCACGCGACTGAGGAAAAAGCGCAGCTCCAGCGGTGCCGGATGCAAGGGCGCCGGGTGTAAACGCCGGGTCAGCGCTACGGGCACCAGGCACAAGGCGAAGCACAGGGCAACCAACATGAGCAATTCCAGACCCAGCGTCGGATGCACCACCAGCGCCAGCTGCCCAAGAATCAGGCCCAGGTAGGAAGCCCCCATGTACCCGCTGAACACCAGGCCACGCTGCCTGGCTTCGGCCTGCTCGTTGAGCCAGCTCTCGATCACCATGTACTGACACATCATGCCCAGGCCCACCAGCATGCGCAGGAACAGCCAGAATGGCAGCCACTCGATCAGCCCATGGCCCAGCACAGCCGCCGTGACCACGCCGGCACAGGCCACGTAAGCACGGATATGCCCCACCCGACCGATCAGTCGATGCCCCAGCTTGCCGCCGAGCACAAGGCCAAAGTAATTGGCCGCCATCAGCGCACCGACCCAGAGACCATCCACGGTGTCAGCCAGACGCAGGGCCAGGTAGGTACTGAGCAGGCCAGAGCCGAGCAGCATCAGCAAGGTGGCGAAATAGAGCGAGCGGAATGACTTCCAGATCAATCGCATTGACGGGTAAAGCTCCTTGTACGGTAACCAGCATTGCGGCGGGCCTACGCGGCTAGGACGACGCCCCTGGGGCGTGCGGGCGATGCAACTTTCGATGCTCTGGAAAACGAACAGTTCGATTGCCAACTCATCACGATTCAGACGCTCGCTTGCGCCGCACATGGTACAGCGTAGCGTCAATTCTTCCTGTTCTTCGAGCGACCACGGGTCACACCCTGCCAGCCGCAGGTTTGCTGATCCGCCCCGGCAACTACCTGGCAGAGCCGGCAGACAAGCCTTGTAGAGATGCGACATGGGCTTGCGCCCTGTCGTCCAGATGCCCATCCAGCGCACGAACCCCGATCCGGCTGTGCTAGAGTCGCGCGCTATTTTTTCGGCCTGCTTTCCATGGCACTACCGAAAAACCTCTCGAACCAGGCCCGACGCCACTTGCAACGCGCCCAGCAACCAGAGAACTCGCGATGTCCCAAGCCCTTCACCCTGCCCTGCAGCTACTCAACCGCACCAGCCTGGTGACACAGATCATCATCGGCCTGCTGGCAGGTATCGCCCTGGCCGTAATCGCCCCACAGGCGGCACTGTCCGTCGCGTTCATCGGCAACGTATTCATCTCTGCGCTAAAAGCCGTCGCTCCGGTACTGGTGTTCATTCTGGTGATGTCATCCATCGCCAACCACCAACACGGCCAGCAAACCCACATCCGCCCGATCCTGCTGATGTACCTGCTCGGCACCTTCAGCGCAGCGTTGGTCGCGGTAGTGGCCTGCTTCCTCTTCCCTTCCTCGCTGGTACTGAGTAGCCAGGCCGCCGAGCTGACGCCCCCTGGCGGCATCGGCGAAGTCCTCAAGACGCTGTTGATGAACGTGGTCGACAACCCGGTCAACGCGCTGCTGCGCGGCAATTTCATCGGTATCCTGGCCTGGGCTATCGGCCTGGGCTTCGCCTTCCGCCATGCCAGCGCCGGTAGCAAACAACTGCTGGGCGAACTGTCCAACGGTGTGACTGCCATCGTCAAGCTGGTGATCCGCCTGGCACCGCTGGGCATCTTCGGCCTGGTTGCCGCGACCCTGGCCGAATCCGGTTTCGACGCACTGCTCGGCTACCTGCACCTGCTGGTAGTTCTGGTCGGCTGCATGTTGCTGGTGGCCCTGCTGATCAACCCGGCATTGGTGTACTGGAAGATTCGTCGCAATCCCTACCCGCTGGTGCTGACCTGCCTGCGTGGCAGTGCGATCACCGCTTTCTTCACCCGCAGTTCGGCCGCCAACATCCCGGTCAACCTGCAATTGTGCAAGGACCTGAACCTGCACGAAGAAACCTACTCCGTGTCCATCCCGCTCGGCGCCACCATCAACATGGCCGGTGCGGCGATCACCATCACCGTACTGACCCTGGCTGCAGTGCATACCCTGGGCATCCCCGTCGATCTGCCGACCGCCCTGCTGCTCAGTGTACTGGCCGCGATCAGCGCCTGCGGCGCCTCCGGTGTGGCGGGTGGCTCGCTGCTGTTGATTCCGCTGGCCTGCAGCCTGTTCGGCATCCCGAACGAAGTGGCCATGCAGATCGTCGCCATCGGCTTCATCATCGGCATCGTTCAGGACTCGGCGGAAACCGCACTGAACTCCTCCACGGACGTGCTGTTCACGGCGGCGGCGTGCATGGCACAAGAGCGTAAGGACAGCTGAGACCCGGCGCGTTAATAGCAAGGCCCACCTCGCGTGGGCCTTTTTTGTGACTGAGACACTCATATACGCAAATGATAATTTGTATTATTAGCATTTGATTGCTAGATTGCCCCGGTCGCTTCTGCCGACGCGCTCTATTCGCGAAGCTTCCGGGTTGAATCGCCATGCATCCTGCTACCGACCTCGACGCCCTGCTCAAGTCCGTCTCCCTCTGCCTGCCAGGCCTGAACGGCAACGTGGCGCCACTACGCAGCGACCAGTTGCTGTGTGGCGGCCAAGGCAATCAGGAGCGCATCGCCACGCTGCACGACTATTGGCAGCAAGCCCACCCCGAGGCCGGGCGACACTACTGGTCCACCCGTTGCTGGACTCTATTGATCTGGCAACCCATCTACCCATAACGAAGGCCGGCGCCCCCGGTAAAAGCCCATGAAGGCACGCATGTGACCGCTGCCCATGGCGTCGGCGTAGAAGTCGCGGGTCGCCTCCAGGGTCATGTTCTGCATGTTCCAGTAGTGGGCGTAATCCATCTGGTACCAGGGGTGGATCACCGCAACGTCCTCGACGAGGCGCAACGGACTCAAGGTGAAATGAGAGTCGAGCAACGCCTGTGGCTGGCTCAGCGCAATGGCTTCAGTTGGTATGGCAGAGTTCTCCCTGAGCGGCATGCCGGCGGTCGACGCCGAACCAGCCGCGGTCGATGATCGCCGTCAGCAGCAGGCCTGCCGCAGCGATGACGAAGGTCAGCGGAATACCGACCAGGTTGACCAGGAATCCGGCGCCGAACGAAGACAGCAGCACGCCGAGGTTCTGGAAGAAGTTGGTGACGCCAAAGTCGCGGGCATAGGCATCCGGCGTGCTGACCTTGAACAGGGTGACCTCGAGCTTGACGATCACCTGATACAGCGCCCAGCCATACAGGCAGCGGCCAATGATGATCAGCTCCAGCGACTCGCTGGCCTGCAGTGCCAGCCCCAAGGCGCCAAGCAGCAGATTGAACAGGGTGTGATCGACCCAACGCGGTTGCTGCACGACCAGGTGTTTGAGCAGCAGTGCGAGCAACGCGACGATGCCGGGAATGGCGAACACCAGGCCGGTCAGCAGCGGCTCGTGCAGCCCCGTGCGCGCCTCCCAGTACAGAGTGAAGAACGGCCGCACCAGGTAGGCGCTGAAGTCGAAGAGAAACATCAGCAGGCACAACTTGAGCAGCGCCGAAAGCGCCTGCGGGCTGCGTCGCGGTAGCGGTGCCTGGCCACTCTTCTCTTCGCGACTGAGCACCTTGACCACCCTTCCCGTGCGGATCAGATAGAGACACAGCGCCATCTGCGCCACGTCCCCGGCCGCCATCAGGGCAATGCAGAAACTCGGCCCGTAGTGCTCCAGCGCCATGCCACCGACGGCAGCGCCGAAGATCGCACCGATATGGATGACCACCGACAGCAGGCCGATCACCAGACTGTGGTTCTGCGGTGCTTCCAGGCGCATCAGGTAGGGGAACATCAGCAGGTAGCTGGCCTTGGTCATGAACATCATCAGGCTCAGCGCCCAGTAGCTCTCGACATTCGGCGCCCAGATCGAGGCCAGGCAGAACAGCGCAGCCGCGCCTTGGGTGTAGAGCAGCAGGTGCATGGTCTCGACGCGTCTGGCCACCCGCGCCCACACCGGCAGCATGCACATCACCGCAATCGAGATGGCGGCGATATAGGCTCCCACGTGTACCGGGCTGGTCACGCCGTAGCGGTTTTCGAAGAACTGCGGGTAAAAGGCGATCAGAATCGAATCGCTGATCACGCCGAAGCCCGACATGATCAGAATGGTGGTGCGCAGGTTCATGCAGAGGCGCTCCCCTGCCCGAGCGCGACGAAGCCGCAGTCAGCCGGCGGCTGGAAATCCTGGTAGGTAGTGCGCGCCTCGCAGGGATACGCATCACGCCCGGTCAGCTCATTGAGCAAGCGACCATTGCGCCAGCAGGCCAGACCAAGATCGGGGTTGGTCAGGCCATGGCTGTGCAAGCCCACGTTCTGCACATAGATCTCACTATCCTGATGATCCACCGCCCAGTTCGGCGATGGCGCGTAACGCCCTTGGGCATCCCAGCGAATCCGCTGGCGAATGCCTTCGATGAAACTTGGCAGTTGGTAGCGATAGCCGGTGGCGAACACCAGCCCGTCGGTCGCATGGCCATAACGCGCGCCCGTCTGAGCGTGCTGAAACTCCAGTTGCCACTGCCCACTGGAAGCGTCTCGCCGGCACTGCTGCAACGCCAGGTTGGGCAGCAGCCGGACACCGGCAAGGCCCTGCTGCTGACGCTCGTCCAGGGTCTGGTAGATGCGCTCGATCAGCGATTGATTGATGCCGTTGTAGATACTGCGCTGGTCATCGAGGATCTGCTGCTTGACCCCGTCACCAAGGCCGTAGAAATAACGACCGTAGTCCGGCGTGATCAACTCGAGGGTGAGCTTGGCGTTCTCCATCTGGAAGAACCGCGGCGCACGGGTCACCCAGTTCAACTGGTAGCCATGCTGCGGCGCCTGCTCCAGCAGATCCTGAAAGACCTCGGCGCCACTCTGCCCACTGCCGATCACGGTGATGCTCCGGCAACGCTGCAGCGCTTCCCTGCCGCCCAGGTAAGCCGAGGTATGCAGCGCCTGGCGGGCATCGCCCGGGCTACAGCAGGTAGGGATGTGCGGCACCCCGCCGATACCGATCACCAGCTTGCGGCAGCGGTACTGGAAACCTTCGCCGGTATCGGCACGCACCCCGGCCAGCACATAACCGGGCAGCGAGGCGTCGTACCAGACCTCCTGCACGTCATGCTGATAGCGCAGATTGTCCAACTGAGCCGCCGCCCATTTGCAGTAGCGGTCGAACTCCTGGCGCGACAGGTACCAGTTCTCACGGATGTAGTAGTTGTACAAGCGGCCTTGCTGCTTGCAGTAGTTGAGGTAGCTGAAACGACTGGTGGGATCGGCCATCGAGACCAGATCGGCGAGGAAGGGATTCTGTAGCATGGTGCCGTCCAGCAGCATCCCGGGGTGCCAGCTGAATTCGGCCTTTCTGTCGAGAAACAGGCTGCGGCTCCCCAGAGGCTCCGCCAGGCATGCCAGCCCGAGATTGAAAGGCCCCAGGCCTATGGCAATGAAGTCGTAGGACAATTCCGTGGTCACGTTGCACCTCATCAGTCCGATGAAAGTGAGCGCATACTAGACTTTGATGATAATGATTTTCAACAGCGCATAAGAAAAAATACTTATAAAAGGACCCCAGCACTAGCGCGGTATTCCAGAGAAGAACGCAATGCACACGCGAAGTGTAAAGCCGCGCCCCAGAGGCCACGCAGGCTTGCAAAGAACCTGAAGCGAAGTGTTTGGAAGAGGCAGGTCAGACGCGAGAAACGCGTCCGATCGCGGTACGATCAGTGCGAGCTGACAATCAGAACGTACCGCATTGCGTACAGGTCGACCGTCAACAGTCGAAGGGAAAGGTGCAGCAGCGTGAGAGAGCACTGCAGGTGAAGATGGCGTCCCCTGCTGGAATCGAACCAGCATCTAGCCCTTAGGAGGGGCTTATTCTATCCGTTGAACTAAGGGGACACGGCCGTATTGGCTACGACCGGGCCGCATCTTAGCGGCGGCGCGCGCATTTGTCATGCCGCCACAGCTCACTTCCTAGCGCTGCCAACCCTGGGAGACGATCTTGCTAGCCGTTGCTGAACGCACCGGCTGAAGGCCGCCGCGCAAGCGCTCCAATGCCATGTGATCAGCAATCGCAGTGGTGGTCTCGCCTTCACGTTCGGCGCGCTGGAAGATTTCCGTCAGGGTTGGGCCGATGCCTTCGATATGCGCCTTGAGCTGCGCGGCGCTGCCACCGGTGCGCTCGTAGCAGACGTCGATGATGCCGCCGGCATTGATCGCGTAGTCCGGTGCGTACAGGCATTCGCGGCGACGCAGCAGCTCGGCCATGCTGGCGTCGGCCAGTTGGTTGTTGGCAGCACCGGCGATGATTGGCGCGCGCAGGGCTTCCAGCGTTTGCAGGTTGATGATGGCGCCCAATGCGCACGGTGCGAACACGTCCACATCGAGCCCATAGATACCGTGCTGACCGACCGCAGTGGCGCCAAGCTGGCTCACCGCGCGCTGCACGTTGGCTTCGAAGATATCCGTCACCCACAACTGCGCACCGGCCTCCTTGAGCAGCTTGGCCAGGCCGAAGCCGACCTGGCCGACACCCTGGATGGCCACGCGCACGCCCTTGAGATCCTGGCGGCCAAGGCGATGCGCCACGGCCGCCTGAATACCGATGAACACCCCATAGGCGGTCGAGGGCGATGGATCGCCGTCACGGCTGCCACCACCGAAAGCTTCACGCTGCCCGGCGCCTGCGACATGGCGGGTGCGCTCGGCCATGATGCGCATCTCGGCCACACCGGTGCCTGAATCCGCCGCGGTGACATAGCGTCCACCCAGGCTATCGACGAAATCGCCCATGGCCTGGAACAGCGCTTCGCTCTTGCCGGTATGCGGGTCGCCGATGATCACCGCCTTGCCGCCACCGAGCGGCAAACGGGCCAGGGCCGATTTGTAGGTCATGCCGCGCGATAGGCGCAGTACATCGCGCAGTGCCTCCTCGTCCGTGGCGTAGTTCCACATGCGGCAGCCGCCCAATGCCGGGCCGAGGGTGCTGTCGTGAATGGCGATCATGGCTTTCAGGCCGCTGGCCTTGTCGTGGCCGAAGACCACCTGTTCGTGCTGATCGAAGTCGACGTGAGTGAAGACGGACATCGGATTACCTCGGATATAAAAAGCCGCCCCTCTCCCGCACGGGAGAGGGTGGCAAAGGGGATGGGTTTGAGACTCAGGCAGCCGGTTCGAACAGCTGCACAGCGGCGATCTCGCTGACGGTCAGGCGTGCCTTGAGCTGACTCGCCTGCTCGCGCGCCTTGGCCAGCGCCGCTTCCTTGACGTGGCCGTAACCGCGGATCTGCTCGGGAATCTCGGCCAGCGCCACCGCCGTGCGGTAGTTGCCGGCATTGAGCTCGCCCAGCAGGTAGGCCACGTTGGCCTCGTACTCCTCGATCAGCTCGCGCTCCAGGCGACGTTCGGCACTGTGGCCGAACGGATCGAGCACGCTACCACGCAGGAACTTGAAGCGCGCCAGTACGCCGAACGCCTTGAGCATCCAGGGGCCGAAGCTGCGCTTGCGTGGCTGGCCGGTAACCGCATCGGGCTTGCTCAACCAGCTCGGCGCCAGGTGGAACTGCAGTTGGTAGTCGCCTTCGAACTGCGCTTCGAGCTGCTTGCGGAACGTGGCATCGCTGTACAGCCGCGCCACTTCGTACTCGTCCTTGTAGGCCAGGAGCTTGAAGTAATAGCGAGCTACGGCCTTGCTCAGGCGCTGCTGCGCATCGGTATCGGCCTTGCGCACGCGCTCGACCAGCTCACGGTAGCGTTCGGCATAGGCCGCGTTCTGGTAGGCGGTCAGACGCTGCACACGGTCGGCGACGATTTCCTCCAGCGTGCTGCAATGCGGCGCTTCGACGACCTTGGGCGCGGCGAGCTTTTCCACCGCTGCCAGGTCATGTGCGGCGCGGCGCCCCCAGAGGAAGGCCTGCTGGTTGAGTTGAACGGCCACGCCGTTGAGCTCGATGGCCTTGTTCAGCGCTTCGGCCGATACCGGCACCAGTCCCTGCTGATAGGCGTAGCCGAGCATGAACAGGTTGGTGGCGATGCTATCGCCGAGCAGGCGGGTAGCCAGGCGGGTAGCGTCGACGAAGCGGGTCTTGCCCTCACCCACCGCCTCGCTGATCGCCTCGCGCATGGCCGCGCCTGGCACCTGGGCGTCCGGGTTGCGGGTGAACTCGGCAGTGGCTGCCTCATGACTGTTGATCACCGCATGGGCGATCTTGTCGTTGAGCTTGGCCAGCGCCTCTTCACTGGACGACACCACCAGGTCGCAGCCCAGCAGCAGGTCGGTTTCACCAGCGGCGATACGCACGGCGTAGATGTCGCTCTGCCGCGCAGCGATGCGAATATGAGTGATCACCGGGCCGAATTTCTGCGCCAGGCCAGCCTGGTCGAGCACGGTGCAGCCCTTGCCTTCGATATGCGCAGCCATGCCCAGCAGCGCGCCGACGGTGGTCACGCCGCTGCCGCCAACGCCTGGCAGGAGGATGTTCCAGGGCCAACTCAGGGCTGGCTGTTTCGGCTCCGGCAAGGCGATGAACAGCGCGCCCAGGCCAACAGCCTCAGGCTTGCGCAGGCTGCCACCGTGGACGGTGACGAAGCTCGGGCAGAAGCCCTCCAGGCAACTGAAGTCCTTGTTGCAGGCGTTCTGGTCGATCTCGCGCTTGCGTCCCAGCTCGGTTTCCAGCGGCAGCACCGACAGGCAGTTGGACTTGACGCTGCAATCACCGCAGCCTTCGCACACGGCAGGGTTGATGAAGGCGCGCTTGGCCGGATCGACCATCTTGCCGCGCTTGCGCCGACGGCGCTTTTCGGTGGCGCAGGTCTGGTCGTAGAGAATCACCGAGACGCCCTTGAACTCGCGCAGCTCACGCTGCACGGCGTCCAGTTCGCGGCGGTGGTGGAAGGTCACGCCCGGCGCTAAGGTGGCGCGGGTCGGGTACTTGTCCGGCTCGTCGCTGATCAGGGCAATGCGTTTGACGCCCTCGGCATGCACCTGCTGGCTGAGCTGGTCGATACGCAGTTCGCCGTCGATGGGCTGGCCACCGGTCATCGCCACCGCGTCGTTATAGAGAATCTTGTAGGTGATATTGACCCCGGCGGCCACGGCTGCACGCAGGGCCAGATGGCCGGAGTGGAAGTAGGTGCCGTCGCCGAGGTTCTGGAACACGTGCGGCGTGTCGGTGAACGGCGCCTGGCCGATCCAGGTCGCACCCTCGCCGCCCATCTGAGTAAAGGTGTCGGTGCTGCGATCCATCCACTGGGTCATATAGTGGCAACCGATACCACCGAGAGCGCGGCTGCCTTCGGGCACCTTGGTCGAGCTGTTGTGCGGGCAGCCGGAGCAGAAATGCGGGGTGCGCGCAGTCTTGTGCTTGGGCGCAGCCAGTGCCTTCTCCTTGGCATCGAGAAAGGCCAGGCGCTCCTCGATGGTCGGGCTGCTGTAGATCGGCGCAAGGCGCTTGGCGATCACCCGAGCGATCATTGCCGGAGTCAGCTCGGCCAGGTTCGGCAGCAAGGACACGCCCTGCTCGTCGAACTCGCCGACCACGCGCGGGCGCTTGCCCACCGGCCAGTTGTAGAGCTGCCCGGTCAACTGGTCTTCGATGATGCTGCGCTTTTCTTCCACCACGAGAATTTCATCCAGGCCTTCGGCGAAGCCATGCACCGACACCGGCTCCAGCGGCCAGCTCATGCCGACCTTGAGCACGCGCAAGCCGACCTTGGCGCACAGCGCTTCGTCCAGGCCGAGGTCATCCAGAGCCTGACGCACATCGAGGTAGGACTTGCCGGTGGTGATGATGCCCAGACGCGGGTTGGGCGAGTCGAGCTTAACCTGGTTGAGATTGTTGGCCAGAGCAAAGGCGCGCGCGGCGTAGATCTTGTAGACGTTGAGGCGTTTTTCCTGGGCCAGGGGCGGATCGGGCCAGCGGATGTGCACGCCGTCTTCCGGCAGTTGGAAATCCTCGGGAATCTTTATCTGGATACGCAGTGGATCGACGTCCACAACGGCCGAGGAATCGACGTTTTCGGCAATGGTCTTCAGCGCCACCCAGCAGCCGCTGTAGCGCGACAGCTCCCAGCCGATGATGCCGTAGTCCAGCACTTCCTGGACGTTGGCCGGGTTGAGCACCGGCATCGACGCGGCGATGAAGGCGTGCTCGCTCTGGTGGGCGATGGTCGAGGACTTGCAACCATGGTCGTCGCCGGCCAGCACCAGCACACCGCCATGCTTGGAAACGCCGGCTGAGTTGCCATGTTTGAACACGTCACCACTGCGGTCTACACCCGGCCCCTTGCCGTACCACATGGCGAACACGCCGTCGTAGCGCGCACCAGGAAACAGGTTGGCCTGCTGGCTGCCCCACACCGCGGTCGCGCCCAGCTCTTCGTTGACGCCGGGCTGGAAGTGGATGTGGTTTTCCTTCAGGTACTCGCGCGCATCCCACAGGCTCTTGTCCAGACCGCCCAGGGGCGAGCCGCGATAACCGGAGATGAAGCAGGCGGTATTGAGTCCGAAGGCGGCGTCACGCTGCTTCTGCAGCATGGGCAGGCGGGTGAGCGCCTGAGTGCCGGTCAGGTAGAGGTGACCCGTAGCGAGGCGATATTTGTCATCCAGGCGGATTTCGGCCAGTGACATGGAGCGCTCCTTTTATTGTTATGGCGAGCACAGGGAGCGCGACGGTAGACACGCTCCGTTGAGTCCTGCCGCAGGATCACTGCGACGGATTTGCCTAAATCATGACTGGAGGGTTCCGCTTTTTTCTTTCTATTTTCGAGTAGCGAAGGCGATACTCCGCATGATCCTTCCAACAATCACAATAAATTGGAAACAATCATGCAGGACAAGCTCAGTCCCATCGACCGCCGGATTCTCCGCCTGCTGCAACACGATGCCGACCTCTCTGCCGCCGAGGTGGCGGAAAAGGTCGAGCTGTCGCAGTCACCCTGTTGGCGGCGGATCAACCGCATGCAGGAAGAGGGATTGATCGAACGCAAGGTCGCCCTGCTCAACCATAAGCGCCTGGGCTTCGGCATCACGGTGTTCGTCGACATCAAGCTGTCGGCACACGGCCGTGGCAATCTGGATGAGTTCGAGCAAGCGGTGGTCGGCTACCCGCAGGTACTGGAGTGCTACAGCATGGCGGGCGGTTCGGACTACCTGCTCAAGGTGGTGGCCAAGGACATCGCCGACTACGAGCGCTTCCTGCGTGACCACCTGCTGCAGCGCCCGCACGTGCACGAGGCGCACTCGCATATCGCCATGAGCGAGGTCAAACGCACCACCGAGCTGCCGCTGGATTAACGCCCTGGCCTGCGCGTGCGCCAAGCGGCCAGCAGCGACGGCCCGAGGGCGGTGAGCGCCGAGCCGAGCACCACCACCACGGCGCCTGCGTAGGCGATCCAGTTGACCTGTTCGGGTAGCACGTGGTCCGGCCACCAGGTCGAGGCCAGGGCCACGGAGACGAAAGTCACCAGCGGTGTCAGCGCCAGAGTCGCGCTGACCCGCGAGGCCTCCCAATGCGCCAGTGCCTCGGCGAAGGCGCCATAGGCCACCAGGGTATTCAAACAGCAAGCCAGCAGCAGCCAGCCTTGCAGCGGGCTCAGTTGCAGCGCTTGTAGCGGCTGCGCCCAGGGCGTCAGCAACAGCGCACAGGCCAGGTAGATAACCATCATCACCTGCACCGAATTCCACGAGGTCAGCAGTTGCTTCTGCGCCAGGCCGTAGAAGGTCCAGACGAAAGCAGCCGCCAGCACGGTCAGCACGCCGGTGGTATAGGTGGTCAGCGAGGTCAGCAGCTCACCCAGGCGCTGATTGAAGAACAGGCCGAAGCCCAGCAGCATCACCATCAGGCCAATCGCCTGGCCCAGGCTGAAACGTTCGCGAAAGATGAACAGGCTGCTGATCAGCAGCAGGATCGGCGCGACCTGGATCACCAGTTGCGTGGTGCCGGGACTCAGCAGGTTGAGCCCGACCAGATACAACACGTAGTTGGCCGTCAGCCCGCCAATCGCCAGCGCCAGCAGCCATCCGCCCTTGCGCCCGAGCGGACGAAAACGCGGCAACCGACGGCTCGCAGCGAGGTAGGCAAACAGCAGGGAGCCGGCCACGGCCAGGCGGTACCAGGTGACCGTTACCGGGTCCATGACCTGGAGAACTTCTTTCAGTTTGATTGGCAGAATGCCCCAAAGCACCGAAGTGATCAGGGCCAGCAGCAGGCCGTACAACCAACGGCCGGAAGAAATGTGCATGGCAACCTCTGGCAGGCAGCCAACAGAGCATGTCGACCGCAGCAGAGCATTCTAGGAGAGGCCACCACACCGACACAGCAACAGTTCAGCACGGTTGCCGAGCGAAACTGTACTGATCGGCAACCCTGAAACGCCAGCCGACCGGCGCCAATAATCCATAAAATCAGCTAAAAGCCTCTAACAAGCCGCCAAAATCTACCATCTGTCGTTTTGCCAAGCAGGCCGCATTGACCACAGTAGACTCAGATTATCCAGCACCTGCAGATGGAGTCCCCGCCATGTTCGGCCAACGCACCGTCGACCCCCAACCGGGCACGCATTACCGCAGCTCACGCGTCAGTGCCGTCAACGGCCAATATTTCTTCGCCACTCGCGAAGGCACGCTGGAGGGCCCCTATCTCTCCCGCCACGACGCCGAGCAGAGCATCGTGCGTTACATCGAGCGCATGGTCATGGCCGACAAGCTGCTACGTCATAGCAGCGAGCACATCGACAACCTGCAACGCCGCGAAGCGATCAAGCACAATCAGGAGCTTTGAGCGCTCCAACCTACAGACGCGCCAAGCCCAAATCCCCCCGATGCGCCGCGAGATGCGGCAACACTGCGGCCAGCAGAGGCTCCTTGAAGGCATCCTGAAAGCGATGCGCCAGGCCCGGAATCAACTTGAGTTCGGAGCCCTTGATATGCGCCGCGACATGTACCCCATGCATTACCGGCAATAGCGGGTCGGCCGTGCCGTGCACCACCAGCGTCGGCACGTTCAGGCGATTGAGCAACTCGACCCGACTCGACTCGGCAAGAATCGCCAGCAGTTGACGTTGCACGCCTTCGGGATTGAAAGCGCGGTCATAGGCCTGTTCAGCCTGATGCAAGAGCAAGGCACGATCATCATGCACCGTCGGGCTACCGAGGGCCGCCAGCAAGTCCGCCTGCTGTTGCAGTGCAGCCTCGCGACTACCGGCCTCACGCCTTGCCAGCAACGCCACCAACGCATCGCTGGGCGCGGGCAAACCTTGCGCGCCCGAACTGGTCATCACCAGCGTCAGGCTGAGAACGCGCTGCGGCGCCAGGTCTGCCAGATGCTGCGCGATCATGCCACCCATGCTTGCGCCCAGAACATGGAAGCGCTCGACACCGAGCTGGTCCATCAGCCCCATAGCATCACCGGCCATCTCACGCAGGTGATAAGGCGCACCAAGCGACAGACCCAGGCGATAGCGCAGCACTTCGTACGGCAGGTTGATGTTCGGCGCAGGCCGCCGCCAGGTGCTCAGCCCGACATCGCGATTATCGAAGCGCACGACGCGAAAGCCCTGCTGACAGAGACGCTCGACCACCTCGTCAGGCCAGTGGATCAACTGCCCACCCAGCCCCATCACCAGCAGCAGCGCCGGATCGCGTTCGTTGCCGATACTTTGATAAGCCAGACGCACCTCACCGACATCCGCATAGCGGGTCGGCTCGGACAGGTCGCAACGATTGGCCGCAAGAGACGGCAGACCGCAAAGCAACGCGGCCAGGAAAATGAATGCACGCATGAAAACACCAGAAACGCAGAACCCCACTGAAGCGCGAGTCTGATGAAAGTCGTTCGACGGCGCTGCCACACAAGCGTGACAGTTTGATGAAGGGGGACGAACGGTTGCCCAGACGGTTACCAGAAGTGCGATCCAGAGCGTCGCGAGCGCCCCTCCTACCTATCCGTAGGAGGGGCTTCAGCCGCGACCACTGCCGGACAATCAAGCCAGCTCGACACGCAACTGCCTGGCGGCGGCCACCATGTTCACCAACGCCGCCTCGGTTTCCGGCCAGGCGCGGGTTTTCAGGCCACAATCGGGGTTGACCCACAGGCGCTCGAGCGGGATACGCCGCGCCGCCTTGCGCAACAGCCCGGCCATCTCGGCACTGTCCGGCACCCGTGGCGAGTGGATGTCATACACGCCGGGGCCGATGTCGTTCGGGTAAGCGAACTTCTCGAACGCTGCCAACAGCTCCATGTCCGAACGCGAGGTCTCGATGGTGATCACGTCGGCATCCATCGCCGCGATGGACTCGATCACATCGTTGAACTCGCTGTAGCACATGTGAGTGTGGATCTGGGTTTCGTCACGCACGCCGCTGGCAGTCAGACGGAAAGCTTCGCTGGCCCAGTCCAGGTACGGCTGCCAGGCAGCCTGGCGCAACGGCAACCCTTCGCGAAACGCCGCCTCGTCGATCTGGATGATCTTGATGCCCACCGCTTCCAGGTCCACCACCTCATCGCGAATCGCCAGCGCCAGTTGCCGAGCCTGCACTTCACGTGACACGTCCTCGCGCGGGAACGACCACATCAGCATGGTCACCGGGCCGGTCAGCATGCCCTTCATCACCTTGTCAGTCAGGCTTTGGGCGTATTTGATCCACTCCACGGTCATGGCCTTGGGCCGGCTCAGGTCGCCAACGATCACCGCCGGTTTGACGCAGCGTGAGCCATAGCTCTGCACCCAGCCGAAGCGGGTAAAGGCATAGCCATCGAGTTGCTCGGCGAAGTACTCGACCATGTCATTGCGCTCGGCCTCGCCATGCACCAGCACGTCCAAGCCCAGACGCTCCTGCACCTGCACCGCCTGGCGAATTTCGCTGTGCATGGCCTCGGTGTACTCGGCCGCACTGAGCTTGCCCTGCTTGAACGACTGCCGCGCCAGGCGAATCAACGAAGTCTGTGGGAACGAACCAATAGTCGTGGTCGGCAACAATGGCAGTTGCAGGCACTCACGCTGTTGTTCGATGCGCTCGGCGAACGCCGACTGGCGCTGGGCATGACGCGGACGAATCGCCGCCAGACGGGCCTGAACCTCAGGCTTGTGAATACGTTTTGAAGCTGTACGAGCAGCCTGTACTGAGCGGCTCGCTTGCAAGGCGGCTTGCACAGAAGCGTCTTCCGGCGCCTCCAGGGCCTTACCGAGCAATGCGACCTCCTGACATTTCTGCACGGCAAAAGCCAGCCAGCCTTTCAGCTCGGCATCGAGCTGGTCTTCACGAGCCAGATCCACCGGGCTGTGCAGCAGCGAGCAGGACGGCGCGACCCACAGCCGTTCGCCCAAACGCTCGTGAGCGTGACGCAGCATCTCAAGGGCTTTCTCCAGATCGCAGCGCCAGACGTTGCGCCCGTTGACCACGCCCAGCGACAGCACCTTGTAAGCGGGCAACCGATCGAGGATGGTCGGGTACTGCTCCGGCGCACGCACCAGGTCGATATGCAGACCATCCACCGGCAGGTTGGCGGCCAGACCGAGGTTGTCTTCCAGGCCGCCAAAATAGGTGGCGATCATCTTCTTGCAGGGTTCGCGCTGGATCAGGTTGTAGGCGCGCTCGAAAGCGTTCTTCCAGGCCTGCGGCAAATCCAGCACCAGAATCGGCTCGTCGATCTGCACCCACTCCACACCCTGCGCGGCTAGACGCTGGAAGATCTCGCCATAGACCGGCAGCAGGCTTTCGAGCAGCTCCAGCTTGTCGAAGTCGCCTCCCTTGACCTTGCCCAACCACAAGTAAGTCAGGGGTCCGATCAACACCGGCTTGACCTTGTGCCCGAGGGCATGCGCCTCAGCCACCTCCTCGAACAGTTGCTCCCAGCTCAGGGCGAACTGCTGACCCGCGCTGAACTCCGGCACCAGGTAATGGTAGTTGGTATCGAACCACTTGGTCATCTCTTGGGCATGAGCACCGCCGCAGCAAGTACCGCTGCTCTTGTTTGCAACGGCCCCACGCGCCATGGCGAACAGAGTGTCCAGCGTAGGCTTGCCGGTAGCCGGACGGAAACGCTCGGGGATGACGCCAAAGGCCAGGGAATGACTGAGCACCTGGTCGTACCAGGCGAAGTCACCCACCGGCAGCAGATCGATGCCGGCATCCTTCTGAAATTGCCAGTGCTCGGCGCGCAGACGCTGGCCGACGGCGCGCAAGCCGGCTTCGTCCAGCTCACCTTGCCAGTGGGCTTCGAGGGCTTTCTTCAGTTCGCGGTCGCGGCCGATGCGCGGGAAACCGAGGGAATGGGACAGGGCCATGTCGTGAAACTCCAGAATCAATCGAGATGGCGCCATTCTCGGCACCGACACCGAGTGAGACAAACTCAAGATTTTCGTCTTGATCTAAAGATCTACTCATGTAGGCTGTATGAACCATTTTCATCCAGACACGCCACTGGATGAGTGAAACCTTTTAGAGAACCGCCATGCTCGAGCTACGCCACCTGAAAACCCTGCACGCCCTGCGCGAGACCGACAGCCTGGTGGAAGCCGCCGAGCGCCTGCACCTGACCCAGTCGGCGTTGTCGCACCAGTTCAAGGAACTGGAAGAGCGCCTCGGCTTGCAGCTGTTCGTGCGCAAGACCAAGCCCGTGCGCTTCACCAGCGCCGGCCTGCGCCTGCTGCAACTGGCCGACGCCACCCTGCCCCTGCTGCGCGGCGCCGAACGTGACCTGGCGCGCCTGGCGGGCGGCACCGCTGGCCGCTTGCACATGGCCATCGAGTGCCACAGCTGCTTTCAGTGGCTGATGCCGACCATCGACCAGTTCCGCGATGCCTGGCCGGAAGTGGAACTGGACCTGGCCTCGGGCTTCTCCTTCGCCCCACTGCCGGCACTGGCCCGTGGCGACCTGGACCTGGTGGTGACCTCAGATCCCATCGAGCTGGCTGGCATCACCTACGTACCACTGTTCACCTATGAGGCGATGTTGGCTGTCGCCAATCAGCATCGCCTGGCGCACAAGGCCTTCATCCAGCCCCAGGACCTGGCCACGGAAACCCTGATCACCTACCCGGTAGAGCGTGATCGCCTGGATATCTTCACCCGCTTTCTCGAACCCAACGATATCGAGCCGGCACAGGTGCGCACCTCCGAACTGACGGTGATGATGATGCAACTGGTGGCCAGCGGTCGTGGCGTATGCGGGCTGCCCAACTGGGCGCTGCACGAGTACAGCTCGCGCGGCTACGTCAGCGCCAAGCGTCTGGGCGAAAAGGGCCTGTTCGCCACGCTTTACGCGGCGATACGCACCGACATGCTCGACGCACCGTTCATGCGCGACTTCCTGCTCACCGCCAAGGACACCTCCTTCGCCAGCCTCGAAGGCGTCAGCGTGGCGCGTTGAGCGTCGCTTGATGGGACAAGGATCGAGCGAATGTCGTAGGACGGGTTAGAAGCCTCGCCCCGGGGGGGGGGCTCCTACACGTATTCCTGTAGGAGCCCCGCCTTGCGGTGAATGAGGCAGTGAACGGCTACCCCCCAATTGCCTTGTTACAACTCCCGTATTGCCGCATCGTGACCAACAGTCATAGCATGACCGCCGGTCACGAAACCCGGAACCGTCATGCGCTATCAGGATCAGCTCTTCCAGCAGCGGGAAAACGCCCTGTTGGAATCCGCTCGCCAGCTATTTCAGGAACAATCCTGGGATCGCGTCACTATCGCCGAGGTGGCCCGCCACGCCGGCATTGGCAAGGGCACGGTGTACAAGCACTTTTCCAGCAAGGAAGCGCTCTATGCGCGCCTGGTGCTGGATTGCTCGCGCCAGCACCTGGCCGAGATACAGGAAATTTCCCGCACTGCGCCCGCGGACAAAGCCATGCGCCTGGTGATTCGCCGCGCCTTCGAATTGCTCCACGCCGATCCGCTGCAAGCGCAGCTTTGCCTGCTGTGCGACCGCCCAGCTTTTCAGGAACGCCTGGAAGCGCTCTACCGCGACCAGTTCATCGAACTTGAACACCAGTACATGACGCTGTTCAGCGGTCTGCTGCAGAACAGCTTCGGCCTGCAACTCTCCCCCGCACATTGCCAGCATCTGCTATGGGGCGTGGAGGCCTGCGTCAATGGCGTCATGGCGCGCATCGCCTCCGGTGGTTTCGCGCACTGGGCCGAATACATCGAACTGGACGCGTATTTCGATCGCGTTACCGACTTCATCATTGCCGGCCTGCAAGGCCAGGCCGCCGCGCTGCACACAGCGCCTGCCCTCAGCGAGTAAACCCACATGTTCGCCCAACTCAGCAAGCGTCCCTGGATCATTGCCGTCGTCATTGCAGTCCTGCTGTTGGCCTGGCTGTTCAGCGGCGATCGTTTCGTCGCTCGTGACGATGTCGAGCCCGACCAACCCGCTATCACCAACGATCTGGCGCGCGTCGAAATTCAGTGGCTGGAAGCCCAACCCATGCAACGCCAGCATGTGGTGCAGGGACAGATCGAGGCCTGGCGCCGGGTAGAACTGCGCGCCCAGGTCAGCGGCAGCGTGCAGAACCTTGATCAGGACAAAGGCAACCGCGTCGCTGCCGATCAATTGCTATTGAGCATTTCACCAGACGACCGTCCGGCCCAGGTCGCGCGCAGCGAGGCCGATGTGCGCCAACGTCAGAGCGACGTCACCGCCGCCAAGCGCCTGCGCGAACGCAGCCTGGTGTCGGCCAACGAGTTGATGCGCCTGGAAAGCGAGCTGGCCAAGGCCCGCGCCGAACTCGACAGCGCCCGCCTGCAGCAGCGCAACACCAAGATCAGGGCGCCGTTTGCCGGCATCTATGACCAGCGCATGGTCGAACTGGGCGATTTCGTCCAGCCCGGGCAGAGCCTGCTGACCCTGGTAGATATCGACCGCCTCAAGGTCAGCGCACAGATTGCCCAGCAGCAGGTCACCCAGCTCGAACTGGGCCAGCCGGTAAAGGTTGAACTTCTTGATGGCCGTACGCTGCAAGGTGAGCTGCACTTTATCGCCGCGGCTGCCGACCCGGGCTCACGCAGCTTCCGCATCGAGGTCAAGGTGGACAACCCGGAAGGCCTGCGCCTGGCCGGTGCCAGCGCCACCCTGCACATCCAGACTGGCGAGGCCATGGCTCATCGCCTGTCCCCTGCCCTGCTCAGCCTGGATGAAAGCGGCCGCCACGGCGTCAAGTGGGTCAACGATGCGCAGCGCGTCGAGTTCACGCCAGTGCAACTGATCAGCGTCGACAACCAGGGCGCCTGGGTCAGCGGCCTGCCGCCAAAGGTTGCACTGATCACCCTCGGCCAGGGCTTCGTCCAACCCGGCCAGCAGGTACGCACACAACTTGCGGCCGAGGGCAGTTGAGATGCTCGCACTGATCGCCGCCGCACTCGACCGTAGTCGCACCACCATCCTGATCCTGCTGTTCCTGCTCTGCGGCGGGCTGGTGGCCTACATCGCCATGCCCAAGGAATCCAACCCGGACGTGGTCATCCCCATCATCTACGTGTCGGTGACCCTCGAAGGCATCAGCCCGGAAGACGGCGAGCGCCTGTTGGTACGCCCGTTGGAGCAGGAGCTGCGCAGCCTCGAGGGCGTCAAGGAAATGCGCTCGGTCTCCAGCGAAGGCCACGCCTCGGTAACGCTGGAGTTCGACGCTGGCTTCGATGCCAAGGTAGCGCTGGCCGACGTGCGCGAGAAGGTCGATACCGCGCGCAGTAAGCTGCCTGAAGAGGCCGACGAGCCGACCGTTACCGAAGTCAATGTAGCGCTGTTCCCGGTACTGTCGGTGGGCCTGTCCGGTCCCATCGCCGAAACCGAGCTGGTGTATATCGCCCGGCGTCTGAAGGAGAACGTGGAAGGCATCGCCGAGGTGCTCTCGGTGACCATTGGCGGCGACCGTGAAGACCTGCTGGAAATCGTCGTCGACCCGCAAGTGCTCGATAGCTACGGCATCGACTACAACGAGCTGTTCAACTTGGTCAGCCGCAACAACCGCCTTGTCGCTGCCGGCAGCCTGGACACCGGCGCTGGCCGCATGAGCATGAAAGTGCCTGGCGTCATCGAAGACCTCGAAGACGTGATGCGCATGCCGATCAAGGTGGTCGGCGACAGCGTGGTCACCTTCGCCGACGTCGCCACCATCCGCCGCACCTTCAAGGACCCGACCGGCTTCGCCCGCATCAACGGCCAGCCGGCTATCGTGCTGGAAGTGGCCAAGCGCAGCGGCGCCAACATCATCGAGACCATCGATCAGGTCAAGGCACTGATGGAGCAAGCCAAGCCCCTGCTGCCGCCGGGCGTGGAAGTCAGCTACATCATGGATCAGTCGCAGGAAGTGCAGAACATGCTCGGCGACCTGCTCAACAACGTGCTCACCGCTATCGTCCTGGTACTGATCCTGGTGGTGGCGAGCATGGGCATGCGGTCGGCGCTGCTGGTCGGCCTGACCATTCCCGGTGCCTTCCTCAGCGGTATCCTGCTGATCTGGATGCTCGGCTTCACCCTCAATATCGTCGTGCTGTTCAGCCTGATCTTGGTGGCCGGCATGCTGGTCGACGGCGCCATCGTCGTCTCCGAACTCGCCGACCGCTACCTGCAACAGGGCCAGACGCCTCGCCAGGCCTGGGCCAATGCCGCGACACGGATGGCCTGGCCGGTGATCGCCTCCACCGCCACCACCCTGGTGGTGTTCCTGCCGCTGCTGTTCTGGCCCGGCGTGGTCGGCCAGTTCATGAAGTACCTTCCAGCGACAGTGATTCTCTGTCTGCTGGCATCGCTGGCCATGGCCCTGGTGTTTCTGCCGGTGCTCGGCGCCGTCACTGGCGGCCAGGCACGCCCGCAAGCCCCCAGCACCAATCGCGCCGGCAACGCCTACCGCAATCTGCTGGCGACGCTGCTCAAGCGCCCCGGCCTGACCCTGCTCGGCATGCTGGCGCTGATCGCCCTGATCTACGTCGGTTACGGCCGCTACAACCACGGCGTGGAATTCTTCCCCGACGTCGAGCCGGAAAGTGCGCAGATCTGGCTGCGCGCTCGCGGCGATCTATCTGTGCAGGAGAAGGACGCCCTGCTCCAGCAGGTGGAAAAGCAGGTGATCGGCATGCGTGAGGTCAAGGCGCTGTATGCGCGCTCCCTGGCCCAGCCGGAAGGCCAGCAGGGCCAACTCGGCGCCGACGTGATCGGCACCCTGCAATTTCAGTTCGTCGACTGGCACCAGCGCCGCCCGGCCAAGGACATCCTCGCCGAAATGAGCCAGCGTACCGCGGGTATCCCTGGCGTCGTCCTGGAGTTCCGCAAGCAGGAACAGGGTCCCACTGACGGCAAGCCGGTGAAACTGCAGATCAGTTCGCTGGACCCGGAACTGGGCGAGCAGTGGGTCGAGCGTATCCGCAGGGAAATGACGCGCCTCGGCGGCTTCGCCGATATCGAGGATGACCGCGCCCTGCCCGGCATCGAGTGGCGGATCAAGGTCGACCGCGAGGCCGCCGCACGCTTCGGCGCGGACGTACTCAGCGTCGGCAACGCGGTGCAGATGATCACCAACGGCCTGAAACTGGCGACCTACCGCCCCGAAGATGCCACCGACGAAGTGGACATCCGTGTGCGCCTGCCCGGCAACTGGCGCTCGCTCGACCAACTTGGCCGCCTGACCCTCAACACGCCGGCCGGCCAGGTACCGCTGAGCAACTTCGTCGACTTGCAGCCTGCGCCCAAGGTCGGCACCCTGCGCCGCGTGGATGGTGACCGCACCATCACCCTGCAGGCCGACCTGGCCGAAGGTGCGCGCCTGGACGAACGCCTCAAGGCGTTGCGCGAAGCGCTCGGCGATGTACCGGCCGAGGTCAAGGTGACGTTCGCCGGCGAGGATGCCGACCAGCGCGAGGCGGCCACCTTCCTGATGACCGCCTTCGTCGTCGCCATCTTCCTCATGGCGATTATCCTGGTGACCCAGTTCAACAGCCTCTACCAGGCAGCGCTGGTGCTGTCAGCCATCGTCCTGTCCACCGCTGGCGTACTGATGGGTCTGCTGGTCAATGGTCAGTCGTTCGGCATCGTCATGGTCGGCATGGGCCTGATCGCCCTGGCCGGAATCGTGGTGAACAACAACATCATCCTGATCGACACCTACAACCAGTTGCGTCGCCAGGGCCTGGAGCCGCGTGAAGCGGCGCTGGAAACCGGCAGCCTGCGCCTGCGCCCAGTGCTGCTCACCGCAGTGACCACCATCCTCGGCCTGATGCCCATGGTGCTCAGCATCAACGTCGACCTGATCACCCCAAGCCTCGGTTTCGGCGCACCCTCGACACAGTGGTGGACGCAGCTATCCAGCGCCATCGCTGGCGGCCTGGCCTTCGCCACGGTGCTGACCCTGCTGCTCACGCCCTGCATGCTGGTACTCGGTGCCCGCTTCGAGCGGCGTCCACCGCCACTGGAGACCTACGATACCGACCTGCTCGACCTGCCGGAGCACCTGATCGCCACCAAGCCCGACAGGACGCACCTACAGCGCAGCAACTGATACTGGAGTCCGCCTGGCAGGGGCAACATGGCAAAACGCCAGATATCGCCTAGGCTAACCAGCAACGGTGCTTAGGGCGGGAATGGAAAGGCAGCAGGGATGCTTTTAACAGGCAGCAGACGCGCAAAGCGTCTTGCAGAAACAGCAAAGCCCTCTTTCGGAGGGCTTTGTCATTTCCGCTCGCCTCGCATAGGCCAGCGCAAGCAATGAACACCGAGCTAACGAAGTGTATGGGGTCGGCATCCTGCCTGTTGATCACTTCGTTAGCCCGGTGACCGGAGAGTAGTCCAGGCGGTGGCGTTGTGCCAAGCCTCAATTACGTGGCGTGTTTCACAGAGCGGAGTGCTCCCCTGGCAGCTCTGGCACTTCGAACTTCCCCAGAATATTCGCGTGATGGCAAATATCGTGACGCTTGAAACTATCACTCACAACGCCCTGAGCTAGAGACAAAGATGATGACTCATGCTTTCCAGTGCAGCGAGCATTACTTAGCATGCATACAACGTATATACGTTGTAGTTACGAATCGATCGATAGGTGACGACCATGGCCAAAGAAGCCGTTTTCAACCTGAAGCTTGAGTCTGAACTGCGCGAAGACTTCATGGCAGCCGCTCAAGCCGCACACCAGCCGGCCTCCCAGGTTATGCGCGACCTCATGCGCGACTACATTCGCCAGCAGCAACAGGCCAAAGAGCATGATGAGTTCGTGCAACGCAAGCTCGCTGCCGCCAGGGCATCGGTAGACGCTGGTCGTGGCCGCTCCAATGATGATGTAGAAGCTGAATTCGCTGCTCGCCGCGCTAAGGCTCTAGGCCACTGATGCAGGTTATTTGGACACCTGAGGCCCTGCAGGACCGTCTGGATATCTGGGAATACATCGCCACTGAAAACCCTCGTGCTGCCGTACATATGGACGAGCTATTCAGTGCTGCTGCCGCCAGTCTGGCTGACTTTCCAGATAAGGGCAGGCTGGGAACGGTAGTAGGTACTCGCGAGCTGATCCCCCACGAAAAGGCTGAGCATGATGCGGTCTGGATTCTTGCCCTGGTGCACGTCGCCAGGATGTGGCCACCGGTTCAGAGCTAGCTGCAGTCCCCAGCCGCTTTCGACACTTCTTCGACACCTTGCATGCCGCAGAAAGCAAAAACCCCCCGAAGCTCTGGGAGCTTCAGGGGCTTTGGCTTGGATATGGCGGGAAGATAGGGATTTGAACGCTGCCTACTGCACGTCCACGCCGCTCCACGCAGCGCTACAGCCCAGTGAATCCGGTACCTGCCGGTTTTGGACGGTTTGCAGCGGCCTGGATTTTGCCCCCAGTTTTGCCCCCAAAATACGCGGGGCAAATAAGCATCAGTTGATCCCTAGGGAAGGCGTCTACCCCATTCTCAAGGAGGGCCTCAAGGTGTTCGATCATGATGGTCGCGGCATAGGCGCCGGCTATCACCTGGGTCTTCCCCCCGATTCACCTACGCCCTCCTTGGGGAGCCTGTCGAGCTGCTTCAGAGCTTGGCAAAACGTAGCTCCAATCTGTACCGCCATGTCCCGCAAACCAAGAAAGATGGCAGCGTGCGTGACACGTACGATGCTCATGAACCACTGAAGGCGATCCAGCGCAAAATCGTCGATAAATTTCTGGCTCGGGTTCGCTACCCTGACTACCTCCATGGTGGGATCAAAGATCCCAATGCGCGCCGGAGCATCTACTCCAATGCCCGGATGCACGGGAAAGCCAAAACCCTCCTGCTTCAGGACATCAAGGACTTCTTTCCGTCCATCGGCGTGCAGCATGTGCAGCAGATTTTTGCCGGACTCTTCGGCTTTTCTGGCGAGGTTGCTCAGTTACTGGCGTCGCTCTCCACCCGCCACGGTGTCGTACCACAGGGCGCGAGTACCAGTGGATATCTGGCCAACCTAGTGTTTTGGGATGTCGAACCTGCTCTGGTTGCTCGCCTGCACGCGCGTGGATTCAAGTACACCCGCTTTGCCGATGACATTACGATTTCCGCAATGACACCACTGGAGCACGCAGTGCTCACGGAATTAGTGGGGGCAGTAACGGACATGCTGGCGAAAAAGGGTTGTCAACAGAAACGCTCAAAACTCCACGTACGTAGTAAGCGTCCAGCCAAGTCACCTTCCGAACTCCAGCATTAAGGGCGATGGTGTCCGCGTATTTTTAAGCGGACGCGATAGCCCTTATCGCCGGGATT
>NZ_SCFY01000030.1 GCF_007049795.1 Ectopseudomonas mendocina | reverse complement strand
AAGTTATGGGTGAGGTGATGCAGAAGGCCATGACTATGCGGCATGATGCTCCAGCTTCAATTCAATGACCGTGTTGCACTCAGCTCCTGCAACCGCCGAGTTACACGTCTTGATCCAATGGAAAGCCTTCCCATTCTTTTGGACTTGATGAGGAAGGGCATAAAAATCGCCATTACCGCCGATTCTCAAATCTATAAGCAAGGTGGCGACATTACTCAGCTGTATATCGCGTTGGGTGAGTTACAACGGGGTTTTAACGAAAGTAAAGAGAAGGCCCGGCGAGTTCGGGAGGCGTGGAATAAAAAGAAGGTAAGAGCCTCACAAACTGGGGAGATTGCCACGTCTCGCCTGCCTTTATGGCTGCGTTCCGTTAAAAAAGTTGTAAATGGCGTTAGCGTCAGAGTAATTGAAGAAATTCCTGAGCGTGTCGACGTCGTCAAAGAGATATATCGTCTTTCAGACAATAACGTCGGGGCTATTGCTACGGCAAGGCTTTTAACCGAGAAAGGCACCCCGACATTTACCCGAGATAATGCCCGGAAAAATGCCAATTACGGTGACTTTTGGCAACCTTCTTACATTAAGAAGGTTCTCGAAAATAGGTCTGTAATGGGCTATTACCAGCCTATGACGTGGGAAGAGTTAGAGGATCATAGGCGGCGACGTATAAATCACGGCCCGGAGATTCCGAACTATTTCCCCCAGATTATCAGTCCGGAGCTTTTTAGACGTGTTCAAGAAAAGAGAAAGGGACGGGGGCAGGCCGGGCAGGGGAATAAAGGGAAAAAATTCAGTAACTTGTTCACAAAGCTAGCCCATTGCTCAAAGTGTGGGGCCACCGCTACACACGTCAATAAAGGCCCGAACAAAAATCGGGGCGGTAAATACTTGGTTTGTTATCGTGCAAAGCACGGGAGTTGCAGTTATAAGGCTTGGCCTTATGAGCAAATAGAGACGATGCTTTTGAAGTTCTTGGCTGAGGCGGATATTGAGAGCATTTTAAGCGAGGAGAGTAAGGTCGACGATTTGGTTAATAAAAAATATGAAGTGGAGTCAGAAATAAGCGAAGCTCAAGAGATGCTTGATAACTTCAAGTCAGACTTTAAGCGGTTGCGTGGCAAAGTCAGCGACTTGGAACGCTCAATGGCAATTGAGAATGAGCAACGCCTTGAAGATTTGAGCAAGAAGAAAAAAGAAATTGAGTCAGAGATTTATCAAGCGTTGGAGCAGCAAAAGGCGGACATAGACAAAGATATTCACGCTCTACGAGAGTTAAATCATACCGAGAACGAGCAAACAGTCTTTGAAATAAGATCCAAGATTAACGAGCGTCTACGATTGATTATCGAAGATATACAGATAGATTTTCAGGATAGAACTGCCGAGGTACAATTTAAAAGCGGCGTCCGCCGCTTCCTGCACGAGGGAGGTATGTACGGGAACATTCCGTCCAAAGCAGAGGGGTCTCAACGAGAAGAAGACCTCGCAGAAATATATGGATGGCACAGCCTGACGGATGTAGAAAGGAAAAAAAGATATGAGGATGCCGGGCTTAATATAGTGCCTTTACCTGTAGATATTTAAGGGTTTGGCCAAGGCTTATGCTTACGTTTGACTGTGATCGGTCTGCCTGCTTTCTTCTCTACTGTAGATATTAGTGCTTCAATTAACTCAGCTGTGCCAGGGTCTATGCTCAACTCGTTCAGACTGGTTATGGATTTGTCAATTCTGTTCGCCTGTCTATTCTCTTGTTCAGTATTATTCTCTTGCACTGCGAGCATCCATTTCTGAATTTGATTGTTGAGCATTGCGGAGTATTTACCCAATAGCTTTGCTCGCTCAATTTCTTCCTCCAGTTTTTTGGCTGCATCAGTGGCTGCTTTAATCTGGTTTTGTGCTTCTTCCTGTTGACGTTGCCAATTCGTTTGACGCCTACCAAGACTGGTTTTTTCGGGTGTATAGGTAGCAATGTTAAGGCTGCAATGCTTTAGCGTTGCTGCTGTGAAAGACTTTTTAAGTGTATTTATGGTGGCTTTTTGGTCTAGAAGTCTTTGGTATCGCCCATCTATTACACGAGAGACGACCAGATTTAAATGAGGGGTGTTTTGGTCGTGTATGTTCGCAAATGTTTTCCCTTTAAGACTTTCGGCAGGTATGTCGAGTTTTTTTGCCAAGGTAACCACAATGTCTTTGAATATTAGCCTCCACTGCTCAGTGGTAGGCTTCTTAATGGTGCCAGGCAGTACAAATGTGAAGGATTGAGCGTAAGAGCTAACAGGCCTACCGCCCTTTCTTTTACTGTTATTTAGATCCAGTTGAATGGCTTCGCTGGAGCAGCCCTGAATAACCGTGTCGACATTGCCATAAATCGGGTTTATGGTCGTCTTGCCTTTGTGGTTCGGGTGTTCGCTGGCAGTTAAATACTTGAGGTATTGAATAAGGCCGCTGTGTTTTTCTTTTACTCTCTCGCTACGAACAAACCAATTTTTTAGTCTGCTCACAAGTCCTCGAAGCGGGATAGTTCGTCAAGTTTGCTTTTGAATGCATACGCAATGCAGTGTGGCGAGTCTATATGGCTCTCTAAAAGGAAAAGTACGTATTTCTGGAGCTTTGCATCGAGATTTATAAACCCAAATATATCTACTTTTCTATTGTTGTGAAAAGACAGTAAAAACTCCCTTGCTCTTGTCCCTTGGTTGCTGTGTGTATATGCAACTTTTTCGAGTTCAAGAAATGCCTCTGTAAATAGTCCTCTTGTAAAATCTGTGTTCATATATTTCTCCTTGTTGTGCAAATACAAATACCACGAATATTCCAAATGTCAAATTTAGGTTAATGGTTTCTTTGATATGCTTTCAAGATAGCATAACTCTCCGAGTTAACGACTTCGTCTTGCTTCTTGGTCAGGACTTTGTCCCGACACCCTTTAAAGATGCCAGGCAATTTGACAACGGTTTTATTTGTGGCAAATTGAATAAATAGGAGGATGATCCGGAACTATTCGGAAACTCATAACCAAGGTGGGGAAGTGTCGCGGGGGTTATGAGAGATGTGCTGCCACCGTGGACTTACATAGGCAGCGAGATTTGGAGGTTGGCTTTGGTTCTAATATATTAGGGAGTATTAGATTGTTATTGAGGTGAGTGAAATCCGTTACCTTACAACGTGTATTTATGTCGTAGTGGCATAGGTTAAGATGACAAACAAAGTTGTGGCGATATCTGTAAGACTTTTTAAGAAGTGAAACGCCAAAGTCCGAGGACTTAAATCTTGAGGACTGCCGATTGCAGGAGAGTTTAACTCTTTTAATACCCAAGTATGCAAAGGCCCCAGCCTGGACGCTAAACTCTCTAGCTTAAGGGAGAGTTTTGCCTTCAGGCAGGGGGTTAAAGGGGGTCAACCCCAGCCCATCTTCAGGCTTATGTCCCGCCAGTACGACTTTGTAGAGCGGAAATGATTTAAATAGCGACCAACTCCGAAGGCCAGAACGACAAGAGTCACTAGCAAGAAATATTTGGTCTTAAGTGTGATCTTAAATGATTCATCGCAACCGCCAGAAATTTTGGGGCCAGGAAGATAAATACTGCTGCTAGAGGCATAAATAGGATCTTTGCAACCGAAAGGATGGCCGTTGTATACGGTCATATTTTCATTAATGCTCCAGATTAAGCCGAGTCTTGGTTCATATCCGTCTGAGATTAAAAATAATGTCAGGAATAAAATTATAGCCGCTGATATGAATAGGGCACCTTCAGTTTTGTGGCTTTCCAAGGTTCTGTTGGTTTTCTCTTCGCTATTTTGGAGGGCTGGCTCAGTCGCAGGTGGCGATTGAATTGACTCCTCGGCAGAAATGACGCACTCCGCTCCTGCTCGCTCTATTCGAGATTTGATTTTGTTGGCGAGGCTCAAGTCAATTGATTTCTTTATTGTTGCCTTGCTGTTTATGAGGCTTTCAATTTCGGCTGGTTGTTTGTCCAAAAATATCATGGATAAATTTGAAATAGTCTCATCTCTATTATTATTAAGGATGAGTCCTGATAAGGCGACACTAAATTTCTGCTCCATATTATCGTCCTGATATGGTTGCTTTAATAATCTGGGTTGATAAGAGTGTTATCTTCATAAGGACGCATAGTGTCTGTATTTAGGCCTCTACTCCTGTCCCTATCTAGTGCTTGGCCTCCCCCCGGTGCAATAGATTGGCCTCCTCCTGGGCCAATCGACTGACCACCTCCAGGACCGATTGATAGACCGCCACCAGGTGCAATTGATAATCCACCTCCTGGAGCAATCGACTGACCTCCGCCGGGGGCAATCGAATCACAGCCACCGGGGCCAATCGAGTTAGGCACACAGTCTCGCCAAGCCTCGGCACTGGCTAGACCTGAGCAAGCGAGCAGCATTATTAGTAGCCCTGCAGATTTCATTTTCACCTCCACCGTGATGCTGAAACGCTACCCCTAACATAGCGGCCTGTCCAACCGTCAAACGCACGGATAACAAGTCTCCGCACGTCTGACGGTTTTGATCTTTTTGGGGTCTAATGATTGCTTAAAATAAGCAGGTTGTGTGAGCCGGCGGCCGCCACCAGCAATGCCCGTTTGGCGGCCAACTGGCCCTGCACTTCGGCCAGATCCGGATAGGGCAGGCTCTGCCTGAGCAGGCCCTGGGCCGCGTAAGGTTCGAGAGGGGCGCTGCCGTTCAGGTGCGCAGCGATCTGCAGCAAGTGCTCGACGGCGATTACCTTCAACCCCGAGGCCAGGTTGGCCTCTTCGGCATTGGCCTGCGGCACCAAGAGGGTGCGTCCGGCTGCGCGTGCGGCCAGGGCGGCCGGCAATACGCCTTGCACGGGACGCACCGCGCCGGACAGCGCCAGTTCGCCCAGGCATTCGTATTCATCCAGCGATTGAGCTGGTACCTGGCCGCTGGCCGCGAGAATCCCCAAGGCGATGGCGAGGTCGAAGCGACCACCGTCTTTTGGCAGATCTGCAGGCGCAAGATTCAAGGTGATGCGTTTGCTGGGGAACTCGAAGGCAGCATTGAGGATGGCGCTGCGTACGCGATCCTTGCTCTCCTTGACTGCGGTTTCCGGCAGACCCACCAGGGTCAGAGAGGGCAGGCCGTTGGCCAGGTGCGCCTCGACGGTGACGGCCGGTGCTTCTACACCGACCTGGGCGCGGCTGTGAACGATGGCCAGGGACATGATCGCTCCTTGATCAAGTGGGGTGCAGTGCCTGTAGGAGCGGCTGCGGTCGCGAAGCCTGTCGCGGCTAAAGCCGCTCCTACAACATAACCTCAGTCTACGGCGGTGAGCTTGGCTTCCAGTTCCGCGACCTTGGCTTCCAACGCTTCAAGGCGAGCGCGGGTGCGCGCGAGAACCACCATCTGGCTGTCGAACTCTTCCCGGCTGACCAGATCGAGCTTGCTGAAACCGCTCTGCAGCAGGGCCTTGAACTGCGCCTCCAGTTCGGCGCGCGGCAGTGGGCTGTTGCCACTGAACAAGCGCGAGGCGTGGCTACTGAGTGTATCGAGCAAAGCTTTGGGTGGGAGCATGGGCAGGTTCCAGATACAGACGGCGGCAGTGTAGCACGCAGTCGCAGGCGCGGCGGTCGAGCGCGGGTTGCACGATTTTTGAGCATTGCGGAATGTGTCGATGCACTGGAATGGTGCGATGCATTCGGTGCGAATGACCGCTCATCCCTGCTCGAAGCGGGTAAAGGCCTGAAAGATGGCGCTTTTACGTGAGCTGGCAAGCTTTCTGCTTAGACCCCATCGACGCATGCACCGATGCAGTTCCGGTGCGGCAGGCGAAGCGGGGGAGTGTTTCGTCGGGAGCGGTTGGTGGGTATCGGCCACGCCAGGCTGGAGCGGTCGGTGCATTACAAAAGCCAGACACTGCGCTTAGACTTGAGCCGGGTTCGCAAT
Source organism: Ectopseudomonas mendocina (assembly GCF_007049795.1). Classification (GTDB taxonomy): domain Bacteria; phylum Pseudomonadota; class Gammaproteobacteria; order Pseudomonadales; family Pseudomonadaceae; genus Aquipseudomonas; species Aquipseudomonas mendocina_D. The sequence continues at coordinate 44,288 of NZ_SCFY01000030.1, read as the reverse complement.
TCCTGGGGCAAGTCCACCTTAAACGGGAGAAAGTTTCATGAAGCTAGTCACTGCCATCATCAAGCCGTTCAAGCTCGACGACGTGCGCGAGTCGCTGTCGGAGATCGGCGTGCAGGGCATTACCGTCACCGAGGTCAAGGGCTTCGGCCGTCAGAAAGGCCATACCGAGTTGTATCGCGGTGCCGAGTACGTGGTCGACTTCCTGCCCAAGGTGAAGATCGACGTGGCCATTGCTGACGATCAGCTGGATCGTGTGATCGAGGCCATCACCAAGGCTGCCAACACCGGCAAGATCGGCGACGGCAAAATTTTCGTAGTCAACCTGGAACAGGCGATTCGTATCCGTACCGGCGAAACCGATACCGACGCGATTTAACAAGCCTCCGAACCCCACGCCCCAGGAGTAAACCCATGACTCTGCGAACTTTCGCAGGGCTAGGAGCCCTTTTGTCCTCGAATTCTGGCCTTGCGCTGTTTTCGAGGGCGAATGCCGGAGCTGGCGATACCCTCGCCGCTCTGCTGTGCCAGACCCTCTTCAGGTCTCGCGCTTGGCCTAGTGATGGGAATGCCTGGTCGCCTCATGGCGCAGGGGTTCCGGTGATCCAGAACGAGCGTGGCAACGACTTGTAAAGCATGCGGAACGCGTCCGGCGCCAACCTGGACGTTTCTACCGAACAGCGCACAACAAAAGCGCCGGCAAGAGGTGAAAAATGGATAACACAGCATTGACTGCATTGCAGTACGGCTTCGATACCTTCTACTTTCTGATCTGTGGTGCCCTGGTGATGTGGATGGCAGCGGGTTTTGCCATGCTCGAATCCGGCTTGGTGCGTGCCAAGAACACCACCGAAATCCTGACCAAGAACGTGGCCCTGTATGCTGTTGCCAGCGTCATGTACCTGGTCATCGGCTACCACATCATGTATTCCAGCCCGGAAGGCGGCATCCTGCCGAGCCTGGGCTTCCTGATCGGTGACGAGAACAGCGTCGAGTCCGTTCTGGCCGGTGGCGACGATGCGCCCTACTACTCGGCGCGTTCGGACTTCTTCTTCCAGGTGGTGTTCGCCGCGACCTGCATGTCGATCGTGTCCGGTGCCGTGGCTGAGCGCATGAAGCTGTGGGCCTTCCTGGCTTTCGCCGTGGTCATGACCGGCTTCATCTACCCGGTTCAGGGCTTCTGGAAATGGGGTTCGGGCTTCCTTAACGAAGCCGGCTTCCTCGACTTTGCCGGTTCGGGTGTCGTGCACATGGCGGGTGCCTCTGCCGCTCTGGCCGGTGTGCTGCTGCTCGGTGCGCGTAAGGGCAAGTACGGTGCCAATGGCCAGGTCAACGCCATTCCGGGTGCCAACCTGCCGCTGGCTACCCTCGGTACCTTCATCCTGTGGATGGGCTGGTTCGGCTTCAACGGTGGCTCGCAGCTGAAGATGAGCACCATCGAAGACGCCAACGCTGTTGCCCAGGTGTTCACCAACACCAACATGGCCGCTGCTGGTGGCCTGATCGCGGCGCTGATCGTAGCCCGCATCCTGTTCGGCAAGGCTGACCTGACCATGGCCCTCAACGGTGCTCTGGCTGGTCTGGTGGCCATCACCGCCGAGCCGCTGACCCCGAGCGCCCTGCAGGCTACCCTGATTGGTGGCGTCGGCGGTGTGCTGGTGGTGTTCGCGATCCTGGGGCTGGACAAAGTCAAGATCGACGATCCGGTTGGTGCCATCTCCGTACACGGTGTGGTGGGTATCTGGGGTCTGCTGGCTGTCTGCCTGACCAACAGCGATGCATCGCTGGGCGCTCAGTTGCTGGGCATCGGTAGCATCTTCGCCTGGGTGTTCATCGCCAGCCTGATCGTGTGGAGCATCATCAAGGCTGTGATCGGTCTGCGCGTCAGCGAAGAAGAGGAATACGAGGGTGTGGACATCGCCGAATGCGGCATGGAAGCCTACCCGGAGTTCACCGGCAAGAAATAAGCTTCGCTGGGAATGACAGGGGCGCCTTCGGGCGCCCTTTGTTTTTTCTGACAGCACGCTAGAATGCGCGCGCTGGAGCCATCGAGAGTGAGAGCGGCATGTGGCAGCAACGCATCATCAGCCTGCGTCCGCGCGAGCGCGGTTTTCATCTGGTGACCGAAGAAGTGCTGGCAGCATTGCCGGAACTGGCGCAGGTGCGTGTTGGTCTGTTGCATCTGTGGCTGCAGCACACCTCGGCATCGCTGACGGTCAATGAAAATGCCGATCCTGCGGTGCGCCGCGATTTCGAGCGTTTCTTCAATCGTCTGGTGCCGCAGGGTGAGGCGGGTTACGAGCACGATGACGAAGGGCCGGATGATTTGCCGGCGCACTTCAAGGGCAGTTTGCTGGGCTTTCAGTTACAGCTGCCGATACTGCAGGGACGGCTGGCGCTTGGTACCTGGCAGGGGATCTACCTTGGCGAGCACCGTGATTACGGTGTTGCCCGGCGAGTGGTAGCGACCCTGCATGGCGAGGCTATTTGAATTTTTCCGGTGGTGCGGTGTTCATCGCGCGACTGGGCTATAACTAACCTGCTTTTCGCAAGTCATGAGGTTGAACATGAGCGACGAAGACCTGGAACAAGACGATCTGGACGGGGCTGAAGAGGACGAAGGTGAGGAGCTGGCTGCTGCCGATGACGGTGACAGCGGCGACGATGAAGGCGACGGTGCGGTCGTAGCCAGCGGCAAGAAGAGCAAGGCCAAAGCCGTTGAAGTCGATGAGATGCCCAGCATCGAAGCCAAGCAGAAGGAGCGAGATGCCCTGGCCCGGGCCATGGAAGAGTTTCTCTCCCGTGGGGGCAAGGTGCAGGAGGTGGAGCCCAACGTGGTCGCCGACCCACCGAAGAAGCCCGACAGCAAATACGGCAGTCGTCCCATCTGAGGATGGCGTGCTGCAAGAACCCGCCCCTCGTGGCGGGTTTTTTGTGCCCGTCATCCCGGGTTTCCCCTCTGGGCCGCCGCTGCGCGACGTCAGGGATGGTGCGGTGGCGAGTAGGGCGCGCCGTGCGCACCGATCTTGTCTTGTATCAGGCGGTGCGCATTGCGCCCCCTGTGGGCACTAGCGCGTCCAGCTACCCAGCAGCGCGGGCAACTCTGCCAGGCTGCTGATTTGCGCGTCTGGTGTGGTCTCGCCTTCCCATGCTCGGCCCTGCGGGTTGAACCAGATCGCGCGCATGCCGGCTGCCTGAGCGCCGGCAATGTCATCGCTGGGGTGATCACCAATATGCACGGCGCGTTCGGCCGCTACGTCACCTGCGCGGCTGAGCGCTTCGCGGAAGGGTTTTGGATCGGGCTTGCCGATGCCCAGTTCTTCGGCGCACAGGGCGAACTGGAAGTAATCCGACAGGCCCAGGCGACGCACGTCGGCATTGCCATTGGTGATCACCCCGAGCATGAAGCGCTCGGCCAAGGACTCCAGTGTTGGGTGTACCTCGGTGAACAGTTGCACCTGATGGCGGGCGCTGAGAAACACCTGAAATCCCGCTTCGGCCAGCCCCTGCGCTTCGCTCAGCGGGTAACCGGCGTCTTCCAGGGCGTGGAACAGAATGCGCCGGCGCAGTTCGCTGAGGCGATGCTTGAGCATCGGCTCGGCTTCCAGCAGGCGGCTGCGCACGGCCCATAGATGTTCGACCGGCACCGCGCCCAGGCGTGGCGCATGCAGTGCCAGCCAATTGCGCAGAGCGGCTTCGGCATCCTGCATCACCGGGGTGACGTCCCACAGGGTGTCGTCGAGGTCGAAGGTGATCAGTTCAATGCTCATTCGGAACCGCCTTTGCGCTTGGCGCGTGGATGGGCCTGGTCATAGACACTGGCAAGGTGCTGGAAATCCAGGTGGGTATAGATCTGCGTGGTGGCGATATCGGCGTGGCCGAGCAGCTCTTGCACGGCGCGCAGATCCTGCGAAGACTCCAGCATATGGCTGGCGAAGCTGTGCCGCAGCATGTGTGGATGCAGGTGCTGGCCCAGCTCGCGTACGCCGGCCTGGCGCACCCGCAACTGCACTGCACGCGGCCCGAGGCGGCGGCCCTGTTGACTGATGAATACCGCGCCGTCGCCAGGGTTGGCCAGTTTGCGCAGCGGCAGCCACTGCTCCAGCGCCTGGCGTGCCAGGCTGCCGACTGGCAGTTCGCGTACCTTGTTGCCCTTGCCGCGCACGCGCACCAGACCGGCGGGCAGGTCGAGGCCGTCGAGATCGAGCCCAACCAGTTCGGACAGGCGCAGGCCGGAGGAATAGAACAGCTCGAGCATGGCCTGGTCGCGGCGGGCGATGAAGTCGTCCTCGACTGCGCCGTCGAGCAGTTGCGCGCTGCGGTCGGCGTCCAAGGTGCGGGGCAAGCGGCGTTCGCGTTTTGGCGGGCTGAGGCCGGTGGCAGGATCGTGACGACACAGGCCTTCACGCAGCAGGTACTGATAGAGGCCGCGGGTGGCCGAGAGCAGGCGCGCCAGGCTACGGCTTGCCAGACCCTGCTGATGCAGGCGGGCGACCAGGCGGCGCAGGTTGCGTGTGTCCAGTCCGGCCCAGTCGCTCAGGCCTTCGGCTTCGCAGAATGTCCGCACCTTGTTGAGGTCGCGCCGATAGCCGTCGAGGGTATGCGCCGACACCTGGCGCTCGCGGCGCAGGTGTTCGATGTACGCGTCGAGGTGAGCTTCAAGTGTCACGTGCCGGCTTCCGAACGGGCCAATGGTGGATGAGCTTCGTCATCCACCCTACACGACCTAGCGTACCGAACGCAGCGGTGTGGAGAAACCGGGTACGACGCGTGCCAGTACTTCGGCGATATAGCTGAGGAACAAGGTGCCGAGCGAGCTTTTGTAGTGCTGTGGGTCGGCGCTGCCGATGGCCAGCACGCCATGCAGGCCCTGGTGGGTGAGGCTGACCACGGCGGCCGAGCCAACCTGCGCTGCGTCTTCCTTGCCGAAGAGGAATTCCAGCTCATGCGGGCGCAGCACGCCGCAGATGGTCTTGCCGCCGCTGAGCAGGCCGCCGACCTGTTGATGCGCTTCGGCCGAGCTGACCGAGCGACCGACCGGCAGCTTGTTGTCGCTGAACAGGATCAGACCGACGAAGGGCACCTGAAACTCGTGGCGCAGGCTGTCTTCGACCACGCCGACCACTTCTTCCAGGCTGCCGGCATCGAGTAGGTCGAGTACCAGGCGACGGGTCTTGTCGAACAGGCGATCATTGTCGCGCGCCACGTCCATCAGTTGACCGAGACGATGGCGCATCTCGATGTTGCGCTCACGCAGCAGCTTGACCTGGCGTTCGACCAGCGACACGGCATTGCCGGGCTGGTGCGGAATGCGCAGTTCGGCGATCAGTTCTTCATGGTCGATGAAGAACTCCGGGTGCAGGCGCAGATAGGCGGCGACCGTTTCCGAGTCGAGCGGTTTGGGCGAATCCTGCTGGTCGGTCATAGGCGAACCTGTCCTTCGTATACGCGGGCAGCGGGCCCGGTCATCATAACCGGCTGACCTTCGCCTGCCCATTCGATGGACAGTTTGCCGCCCGGCAGTTCCAGTTGCACGGGCGAATCCATCCAGCCCTGGCGAATCGCCGCGACCGCAGCGGCGCAGGCGCCGGTACCGCAGGCCAGGGTTTCCCCGGCGCCGCGCTCCCATACGCGCAGGCGTGCATGCTTGCGGTCGAGCACCTGCAGGAAGCCGACATTGACCCGCTGCGGGAAGCGCGGATGGTGTTCCAGCTTCGGCCCGAGTGTGTGCACCGGTGCGCTGTCGACATTGTCGACGCGTAAAACCGCATGCGGGTTGCCCATCGACAGCGCGGCGAGCTCGACGCTCTGGCCCTCGACGTCGACGCAATAAGTCAGCGCGGCCTGTTCGGCCTGGAACGGTACCTGCTCCGGCTGCAAGCGCGGTGCGTCCATGTTGACGCAGACCTGGCCGTCGTTCTGCACGCGCAGCTCGATGATGCCGCTCTTGGTCTCGACGCGAATGACCTTCTTGGTGGTCAGGCGTTTGTCCAGCACGAATCGGGCGAAGCAGCGCGCGCCATTGCCGCATTGCTCCACTTCCGAGCCGTCAGAGTTGAAGATGCGATAGCGGAAGTCGACGTCCGGGTGGCTCGGCGGCTCGACGATCAGCAGTTGGTCGAAGCCGACACCGACGTGGCGGTCGCCCCATTGCTTGGCATGTTTGGGTTGCACGTGGGCATGCTGACTGATCAGGTCGAGGACCATGAAGTCATTGCCCAGGCCGTGCATCTTGGTAAAGCGCAATAGCATGACGTCGCCCTCAGGCCGGCAGCAGGCTTTCGCCGGCATAGAGCTCTTGGACGGTCTCGCGACGACGTACTTCGTAAGCCTGCTCGCCATCCACCAGCACCTCGGCGGCGCGGCCGCGGGTGTTGTAGTTGGAGCTCATAACGAAGCCATAGGCACCCGCCGAGCGCACGGCCAGCAGGTCACCTTCGGCCAGCGCCAACTGACGATCCTTGGCCAGGAAGTCGCCAGTCTCGCAGATCGGTCCGACCAGGTCGTAGTTGCGCGTCTCACCTTCACGCGGCTGCACCGGCGACACGTCCATCCACGCCTGATACAGGGCGGGGCGGATCAGGTCGTTCATCGCCGCATCGACGATGGCGAAGTCCTTGTGCTCGGTGTGCTTGAGGTATTCCACCTGAGTCAGCAGCACGCCGGCGTTGGCGACAATGAAGCGGCCCGGCTCGAACACCAGCGACAGGTCACGGCCCGCCAGGCGCTTGCGCACGGCGGCGATGTAGTCGCCCGCCAGCGGAGGTTGTTCGTCGCGGTACTGCACGCCGAGGCCACCGCCCAGATCCAGGTGCTTGATACTGATGCCGCGCGCGGCCAGCTTGTCGACCAGCAGCAGCAGGCGATCCAGGGCGTCGAGGAAGGGCTCGAGGGTGGTCAGCTGCGAGCCGATATGGCAGTCGACGCCGATCACGTCCAGGTTCGGCAGCTCGGCCGCGCGGGCATAGACCGCCTCAGCCTGCTCGATGTCGATGCCGAACTTGTTTTCCTTGAGGCCGGTGGAAATGTACGGGTGGGTGCCGGCGTCCACGTCCGGGTTGACTCGCAGCGAGACGGGCGCCTTGACGCCTAGTTCGGCAGCGACCTTCTGCAGGCGCTCCAGTTCGACGCTGGATTCGACGTTGAAGCAGTGCACGCCAACTTCCAGCGCGCGGCGCATGTCGTCGCGGCTTTTGCCGACGCCGGAGAACACGATGCGGCTCGGTTCGCCACCGGCGGCCAGTACGCGCTCCAGCTCACCGCTGGAGACGATGTCGAAGCCGGCGCCCAGGCGCGCCAGCACGTTCAATACGCCGATGTTGGAGTTGGCCTTGACCGCGAAGCAGACCAGGTGTGGCATGCCGGCCAGAGCATCGGCATAGGCACGGTACTGCCCCTCGATATGGGCGCGCGAGTAGACGTAGGTGGGCGTGCCGAAGCGCTGGGCCAGCGCGGACAAGGCGACGCCTTCCGCGAACAGCTCGCCGTCGCGGTAGTTGAAGGCTTCCATGGTGCAGCTCCTGTCAGAGTTCGAAACGGTCTCGGCTGTTGCCGGCGTTGTCGTCGCCCGGCAGGTACAGCGGGCCTTTCTGACCGCAGCCGGCCAGCAGGCAAACGGCGGCGAGGAGCGCGAGGGTCAGTCGCTTCATGGGACAGTCCTTGAAAATAAGCGTGAATTGCGCCGGAGTATACCGACCCCCTGCCACCTTGCCTATGCGCCCGGCGCCCGCCTGGCGGGGCGCCGGCTCGATTCGCGCGCATACGCCGAAGGCGTCCGTGCCTGCTTGGGTTAGCATGCGGCGAGTAACGAGGAGCCCCGATGGATAATCCCGCGATTCCGGCCGGCTCGGTCTCGGTCGCCTACCTGCAAGGCCTGATCGAACACCTGCAACGTCAGGGGGTAGCGCCCGACGCCTTGCTCGCCCATGCCCAACTGAGCCCAGAAGTCCTCAGTCAGCGCGATCAGCGCATCGCTGCCAGTGCCTATCTGATATTGCTGGGCGAGGGCGTGCGTCTGACCGGCGATCAGTACCTGGGCCTGCATCTTGGGGAGTCGGTACGGCCGGGCTATTACGGCGTGCTCGGCTACTTGATCATGAGTTGCGCCACCCTGGCTGACGCGTTGCACCGGCAGGCGCGCTACGCTTCGCTGGTCGGCAACCTTGGTTTGGTCGTACTCGATGATGAACCCGCCAGGCCCGACTGCGAACCGTTGGTGGCCCATACCTGGCAGCCATTGCTGGCGCAGCAACAACGGCAGTTGAGCGAGGAAACCCTGGCCGGCTGGGTCAGTTTCGGGCGCTGGATCAGTGGCCTGGACATTGCGCCGACCGAAGTGCGTTTCCAGCATTCGGCGCCGACCGATACCTCTGAACATGCGCGGATCTTTCGTTGCCCGGTGCTGTTCGATCAACCCGACAATGCCCTGATCTTTCCCAAGCGTCTGCTGGCGGTACCGCTGAACCAGGCCGATGCACAGGTGCGTGGCATGCTCGATGCCTATGCCGATCGGCTGCTGGCCGAGCTCAATCAGGGCAACAGTGTGCTGGATCGCGCGCGCCTGGAGTTGGCTCGTCAGCTTCCAGAGCAGGGGCCGGATCTGGAGGCCATCGCTGCTGCCCTGGCGTTGAGTCCGCGAACCTTGCAGCGGCGTCTGCGTGAGGGGGGGCTGTCGTTCAGCCAACTGGTCGACGAGACGCGCCAGCAACTGGTGCTGCATTACCTGCGCGACCCTGCGCTGGAACTGGCGGAAATCGCCTTTCTGGTCGGTTTCGGTGAGCCCGGTTCTCTGGCACGTGCATTTCGTCGCTGGACGGGAACGAGTCCGGGCGAGTACCGTCGCCACCTTTGCGTCTAGGCCGCTACCCCGGCCGTGCGATTTCGCCTACTTTTTCTGCAGTTGCTGCATCTTGTGAGGACACCCCGATGAGCCTGAGCGAAGCCCGCTTTCACGACCTGGTCGATGCCACCCAGCAAGCGGTGGAGGACATTTTCGACGACAGTGGTCTGGACGTCGATCTGGAGAACAGCGCCGGTGTGCTGACGGTACGTTTCGACAATGGCAGCCAGCTGATCTTCAGCCGTCAGGAGCCGATTCGTCAGCTCTGGCTGGCGGCGCGCTCCGGTGGTTTCCATTTCGACTATGACGAGGCCGAGGGGCGCTGGATCTGTGACACCAGCGACGAGCAGTTGGGCGAGATGCTGGTGCGCATCACCCTTGAGCAATGCGGCACCGAGCTGGAGTTCGATGAGCTCTGAGTCCAACGTGGCGTCGCCGTGCCGACGTCAGTGTTGCCTAGATGAGCATGAACAGTGCCTCGGTTGCGGTCGTACCCTGCAGGAAATTCTCGACTGGGGCACGGCCGACAACGCGCGGCGACGCTTGATCTGCCAGGCCGCCGAGCAGCGCTTGCGCGAGCGCCAGCAGAGCCGTTGACCCGGCAGTCTTGTTTATTTATCCGGCTGTGTTAGGGTCGGCAGAACATTCAGCAAAACCCCGCCTTCGGGCGGGGTTTTGCTTTTTACGGTTTAGGCGAGGAGAGCGCCCGACATCATGAACAGCACACCAACCATCACCATTACCCGCCTCGATATGCAGCGTCTGGAGCGTCTGCTCGACAGCTTGGACGAGTTTGGCCCTGGCGCAGAAGCGCTACAGGCCGAGCTGGATCGTGCCGAAGTGGTGGGGCACGATGAGGTGCCGGCCGGTGTGGTAACCATGAACTCGCGCGTGCACTGCCGCGAGGAGAGCAGCGGCAAGGACTACCACCTGACCCTGGTCTACCCGGAGGATGCCGGTGGCGAAGGCAAGGTCAGCATCCTCGCGCCAGTCGGCAGTGCCCTGCTTGGCCTGTCCGTTGGCCAGCACATCGACTGGCCGGCGCCGGGCGGCAAGCAGCTCAAGCTGACATTGCTGGAAGTCGAATACCAGCCGGAAGCAGCGGGCGAGTACGACCGCTGACCGGTTTTTATGCAGGTAGCCCGTATCCGGGCGAGTGCAACCCTCAGGGCTTCACTGCCGGTGGCGGATTACCGATAGCGCTGTGTCAGGCCTGCTGCAGTGCCGCATTCAGAGCATTCTCCAGCTCGCTCTTGTAGCGCAGGTAGTGCACGGTCTGCGCCCGCTGTCCGGCCAGTACGGCAGACAGGTCGAGGTCGGTGATGTAGCAGGGGTAGCGTTCGCCACCGGCACGCTGAACGATGATGTGCTGCGCCACGGCGCGGTACAGTTCGCGACCGTATTCCAGTTCGGAAAACTCGCGGTGGTTGCAGTACAGCGTGACATGACGTCGGCGACCGTCGCCTGGCTCGACGATGGCCTGCACGTCGTAGAACGGATGGCTGACCTGCGACTCGGGCGCCGATCTGCGCTCGAGGTGCTGAGCGCGTAGTGGCGCCGCCGGCAGCAGTTGGTAGTAGATAATTTCCAATGGCGGCTGATTGTCGGCGCCATCGAGCGGCAACATGGCATTGCGCCGATACAGCAGTGATTGCAGAAAGCGGTGGATGGGTGTGAGCAGGCTCTGTTCGTCGCGAAACGGCAAGCGCCGGCGCCACAGGGCATTGTGCTCGTCGAGCAGGGTCAGCTCGGCCTCACTGCTGCTCTCTTGCACGCGGTAGAACACCTGCAGGCACTGTGGGCGGCCCATGGGCAGGATCAGCGCCAGGTCGTCGCCCTCGAGTGCATGGCGATCCAGGCGCAGCGGGCTGTAGCGCTCCTGTTCGGCGCCCAGGTGGTCGAGCAGGGCCGGCACGTCACCCAGAGCGGTGTGGCTGACCTGGCCGGGGGCAAGTTGCAGAACGTGATAATGCTGGCGCACCTGCACCAGGTAGCGTGACGGGTACCCTTCGGCGTAGCTGTCGAGCAGGTCGCGCAGCAGTTCTTCGACCCGTTCGGCGATGGGTTGTGCACGGTTGCGGCAGTAGCAGCGTACCTGCACCCTGGGGAGCGCGCTGCCGGGCGGCAGGCTGTTGAGCAGGTCGCGCAGGCAGTCGAGCAGGGCGTCGGCACCGTCGTAACGGCTGACCTGCAGTTCGTTCCAGCTGTTGAGCACCACCTGGTCGAGGGTCAGCACCAGGTTCTCGCGTACCCCGGAATAGCCCAGCGCGTCGGTGCGGTCGGTGGTCATGTGCACGTTCATCTGGCTGTGCTGCTTGAGCGGGTCGACGCCGACATTGACCAGCAACAGCACCTGGCTGGGAACGCTGGCACGCAGCAGGGCGGCTTCTTCCACGGGCTGCAGGGGCAGCGGGAAGCTCTGTTGCAGGCTGCCGATCAGGTTGGACAGCTCGTATTCGGTGAGGTCGCTGGCGCCGGGGTGCAGCGACAGGCGCGTGCTGCTGTCGATCACGCCGTTGCGATGGCACCAGGCGAGCAGTTCGATCAGTTCACGCGAGCGCTTCAGTGGCGCGAAGTCGGCCCATTCCTGCGCGCCCAGGCTGCCGTTGAACAGCGCCCAGAGGCGTTCGTTCGGCGCTTCGGGGCTGGGGTGCTGGACCAGGGTCAGGGTGTCTTCGGCCAGGTCTGGAGCGATGCCGGGGTTGATGAACTCCACCTTGCCGGCCTTGCGCTCGAATGCCGCATACAAGCGCCTGCCCAGCACATTCAGGTCGCGGTTGTTCAGCGAGCTGCCAGCCTCGGCGCTGCGGGCAAATTGCGAGAGAAAGCGGTAGCTGTACGTTAGCTCGTTGACCAGTACGCGGCGCTCGGCCGCTACCTGGCGCACCTTCCACTGGCTGCGACTGTCGAGCACGGATAGCTGGCGGCTCTGCCAGCCCCATTCCGCAGTCAGGCGCTCCAGCAGCAGGCGCTGCCAGCTCTTGGCGCGGCCGCGTGTTGGCGGGCGACTGACCTTCTTGTTGACCTTCAGGTACAGGCAGCGGCGAATCAGCTCCAGTCTTTCCTGATCGCCGCGCGCGCTCAGATATTCCTCCAGGCGACGGTAGACGACGATGTAGGGATCGAGCTCGTCGAGGTCCAGGCGGCCTTCGAACACTGCCCGCTTGAAGCGCAGTGCCAGGCATTCGCCCTTGGGATGCTCGCTGGCGTAGACCTCGGTGAGCAACAGTTTGAGCACCGACTTGTAGGGCGACTCGATACCCTTGTACAGCTGCCACATGCCGGCGCCGATGAACTCTTCTGGCGGAATGTGCGCCAGGTTGCCGAGGTCGAGTACATCCTCGGCACGTACGAAGCGCTTGCTCAGCAGGGTGCGGCAGTAGTCGTGGTAGCGCGTTTCCTCGTAGACCGGCACCAGCCACCAGAGTGGCGTACGACCGCCGAGCCAGATGGCGGTGCGGTAGAACTCGTCGAGCAGCAGATAATGCTGGGTGGTGCCGCAGTCGTCGGAGGTCAGTTGCGCCTCACGTGCGCCCTGGGTGAAGCGCTGCGGGTCGACCAGAAAGACGTGCACCTCAGCGCCCTGGGTGGCGGCCCAGCTTTCCAGTTGATCGCACTTCTTGCGCAGGTCCTGCAGTTCCTGCGCCGTGAGATTGGGCGAATGGCACAGCCACAGGTCCATATCGCTCTGTTCGGCCTGCGCCACGGTGCCCAGGCTGCCCATCAGAAACAGGCCATGCAGCGGCGCTGCGCCCTGGCCACGACGGGGCTTGTAGACGAAGGAGCGGGTCAGTCGCTGGACTTCAGCGAGGCTGGCATCATCCGGCTCGAAGCCGCTGAGGCCCGCCGGTGTACTGGCCGACACATAGCCAGGCAGCAGCGGGTGATTGACGTGCAGCAGCAGCGGCAACAGCTTGAGGACCAGTTGCTGGCGTGTGGACAGCGCTTCCATGGCCCGCTGCACGCGGCCCTGATTGATCTGCAGAAAGCGCGCGCGCAGTTGCGTCAGCACCTTGCGGTCGATGCCGTCATCGATATCGGGGCGTATTTCCAGCGTGCGCGTCATGCTCGAACTCTACTGCAGATGCGGCAAGCCTATCAGCGGTGGGCTCGCCAGTGCAGTGCCTTTGACGCTATATCGCCCGCAGCGCCGCTCACTGAAGAGCGGCCGGCTAATGCCGAGTGGATAAGGTTACCAACGCAGTCTGTGGCAAGAGCCCCCGGGCGAGGTGCTCAAAGTGCGCGCCACTTTGACTCGCTGCGCGGCACCGGGTGACTGAGCGGCATTAGTCGGCGGGCGATTGGATTAAGCGGGAGTGACCTGACGGGTCGAGAGAATGGTCAGCAGCGCTTGCGCGTGTTCGGCGGCATCGATGCCCAGGCTGGTCAGGTAGCCGCCGTCGGCTTGGCTCACCAGGCCTTTTTCGTGAAGGCGGGTGATGGCACCTTGCGCCTTGAATGAAGCGTTGTTGTGTACCTTGAGCCCTTCCAGATGGTTGTCCAAGTTGTACAGCGCGAGGATTTCCAGCTCGTCGATCAGGTCAGCGTTGAATGACTTCATGGTGACTCCGTCTTGTTGTTATGGCGTTCCTGCAGTGTAGAACCATGCGCGGTGCTCTGCCCATCAATGAGTTGCCAGTTGGCGAGAATTCGCTGGTAGGTGCCGTCCTGCCTGATCTGCCGCATGCCTGCGTCGAAGTCGCGCAGCAATGCTGCGGCCTGTGGATGATGGTGGGAAAAGGTCAGGTAGAGCTGTGGGCGATGCACCCTGGTCAGCGCCTTGAACTGGCCAGCCAGCTCGGGGTTGTCACGCAGCAGTGCTTCGGTGGTGCCGCGAAAGGCGATAACGTAGTCCACGCGGTCGCGCTGCAGCATGAGAAAGCCATTCATATCGCGCCGCACCGCAATGCGCTGGATATCCGCATAGCTGTCGAAGTACTCGCCGTAGGTGTAGCCGATGGTGACTGCCACGCGCTTGCCACGGATGCTGTCGAGATCATCAATCAGCGCATCCCCTGCATGACCCCAGAGCAGGATGTCGTCGCTGAACAGCACCTCCTGCGGCAGCAGGAACTCCGCGCGGATGTGTGCGTCAGGGGTGGTGTTGAAGCAGCCTGCCAGACTGCCTGAACGCGCCAGCTCCATGCAGCGCGAGTAGGGGTAGGGCGCCAGCTCTACGGACGTTTTGCTGGCGCTGAACGCTGCACGGACGATGTCTGCCGACATGCCCTCGATCTTGTCATTACGCAGGGCTGTGTAGGGATACCAGTCATCCTCGGCACCAATGCGCGGCGTTTCGGCTCGCACGACGCTGGCTCCGCTCAAACAGAGGGCGCAGATCAGCAGGGTGATGAGTCTGGGCAGCGTACAGGCCATCGAAGGCGGTACCTTCTCGGTCGGGATTGATGGTGACAGTAGCAATCTGCCTGCCAGTCCGACCAGTGGCCTGAGTCAATCCATCTTCAGTTTTCTTCCGGCAGCTCCGGCAGGGCGCGCAACGCTTGCTCGTACCAGACGCCATCGAAGGGGCGGTCCTCGCGTAGCATGGCATCGATTTCATGAGCCAAGACCAGTGCCATCAGCTCAAGGAGCTCTTCGCGCTCGTAACCAACCAGCGTCAACTTGTTGTACACCGCCTTGGCGGCTGCCGGTTCGCCGCTTTCCAGCTGATTCTCGATGGCCTGGATCAGGGTGGCCTCGGCGAAGCCTTCGTCTTCTTGGTCGTTGTTTTGGCTCATGTTCGATTCCTTATTGATTGTCGGCAGCGAAATCCAGCAAGGCCTGGCCGGCCAGGCGATAGGTTGTCCACTCACTTTGCGGGCGGGCGCCGAAGGATTCATAGAAGTCGATGGCGGGGGTGTTCCAGTCCAGCACCGACCATTCGAAACGGCCACAACCGCGTGCCACGGCCAGTTGCGCAAGATGGCGCAGCAGTGCCTTGCCCGCGCCCAGGCCACGTGCTTCGGGGCTGATGTAGAGGTCTTCGAGGTACAGGCCGTGCTTGCCAAGCCAGGTGGAGTAATTGAAGAAGTACACCGCATAGCCGATGGGCTGACCGTCGTGCTCGCAGATCAGGCCGTGGGCCGTGCTGCCGTCGGCGAACAGGCTGTCGCGGATGCCGGCAGCATCGGTCTTGATCTCATGCTCGGCCTTTTCATAGATGGCCAGTTCGGTGATGAAGCCCAGGATCAGCTCTGCGTCGTCAGGGGTAGCGGGGTGGATGGTGAGGGGCATTGGCGTATCTCGTAAATGGTCAGCCGTAGGTCAGGGTCAGCCACGTCAGTGGCAAGCCCACCAGGCAAAGAAAACCGAATGCAGCGACCCAGGCCGTGCGCGAACCCATTGGGTCGTCCACGCGTAGCGGCAGGTTTGGGTAGCGGCCCAGCGTCAGTAGCCGCAGAGCCAGCCAGCCGATGCTGTACAGAATGTAGCCAACCACGACCTCGAGTACGAGCTCGGCGAGTAACGCCAGGCCGCGCAGCAATAATTCGAACATGGGAAATCCTTTTCCCTGATGGTTCCCGTGGGCGTTAGCGAGCCGCCAGCAGTTCGCGACCACGCACCACCGCCGCACGGACCTGATTCGGTGCAGTGCCGCCGATGTGGTCGCGAGCGCCGACCGAGCCTTCCAGGGTCAGCACGGCGAATACATCGTCAGTGATCTGATCGCTGAACTGGCGCAGTTCGTCCAGACTCATCTCGGCCAGATCCTTGCCGGTCTGTACGCCGTATTTCACCGCGTGGCCGACGATCTCGTGGCAGTCGCGGAACGGCAGGCCCTTGCGTACCAAGTAGTCGGCCAGGTCGGTGGCGGTGGAGAAACCGCGCAGCGCCGCTTCGCGCATGATTTCGCGCTTGGGCTTGATCGCCGGCACCATGTCGGCGAAGGCACGCAGGCTGTCGCGCAGGGTGTCGGCGGCGTCGAACAGCGGTTCCTTGTCTTCCTGGTTGTCCTTGTTGTAGGCCAGCGGCTGGCCTTTCATCAGGGTCAGCAGGCCGGTCAGGGCGCCGAATACGCGGCCGGTCTTGCCGCGTACCAGTTCGGGCACGTCAGGGTTCTTTTTCTGCGGCATGATCGAGGAGCCGGTGCAGAAACGATCCGGCAGGTCGATGAACTGGAACTGGGCGCTGGTCCACAGCACCAGCTCTTCGGAGAAGCGCGACAGGTGCATCATCGCCAGCGAGGCGGCGGCGCAGAATTCGATAGCGAAGTCGCGGTCGGAAACGCCGTCCAGCGAGTTGCCGCCAACAGCGTCGAAACCGAGCAGTTCGGCGGTGATCTCGCGGGCAATTGGGTAGGTGGTACCGGCCAGTGCCGCTGAGCCCAGCGGCATGCGGTTGGTGCGTTTGCGGCAGTCGACCAGGCGCTCGTAGTCGCGCGCTAGCATCTCGAACCAGGCCAGCAGATGGTGGCCGAAGGTCACTGGCTGGGCGGTCTGCAGGTGGGTGAAGCCGGGCATGATGGTGTCCGCTTCGGCTTCGGCCAGGCCCAGCAGACCCTGCTGCAAGCGGGTGATCTCGGCCAGGATGACGTCGATCTCGTCGCGCAGCCACAGGCGGATGTCGGTGGCCACCTGGTCGTTACGCGAGCGGCCGGTGTGCAGCTTCTTGCCGGTGACGCCGATGCGGTCGGTCAGGCGCGCCTCGATGTTCATGTGCACGTCTTCCAGATCGACGCGCCAGTCGAACTGGCCGGCTTCGATCTCGCCCTGGATCTGCTTGAGGCCGTCGATGATGGTGTCGCGCTCGGCATCGCTGAGTACGCCAACCTTGGCCAGCATGCTGGCGTGGGCGATGGAACCCATGATGTCGTGGCGGTACAGGCGTTTGTCGAATTCCACCGAGGCGGTGAAGCGGGCTACGAAGGCGTCGACGGGCTCGCTGAAGCGGCCGCCCCAGGATTGGTTGGTTTTTTCGCTGCTCATGATTTGGGCTCGGAATCGGGCGGGCCACGTTGGCGGCCAGCATGGCGGACAAAGTGCGTCGATAATAACAGGGTCGGCGGGCGTTTCGCCGTGTCGAGTTAGCCGTCAGGCAGGACGCAGTGGTGTCGGCTGCTTCACAAATCTATCGCGAAGGTGGCATTTCGGTGCTTTATTTTGTCCGGCTGGAGCCGTCTGGCTTGCCGGCTAGCAGGGCGACACGGAAACTGCGTCGATGCATACAAAATCGCTTGCCAAGAACAAACGTATCGACGACTTCTTCGTCCCGGAACTGTGCCAGCCGGAAGCCCTGCTGAGCATGGTACTGCTGGCTGAGCTGCTGGTACTGGTGCTGGTGCTCGCCGAACCGATGACGCCGGGTTTCGACTGGGTGCGCCTGGCCCTGACCTCATTGTTCGTGCAGTGGATCGTGCTGCTGTCGGCTGCCGTGCTATGTCGATTGCGGCCCTTGCTGGCGCGCCTGCCGCCGGCGCTGGCTGGCGGCCTGTGCTGTGTGCTGGTGGTGCTGCTGACTCTGGGTTGTACGGCGGTGGCTGACTATTACGAGCTGGGCGGGCCGCTACCACGCAGTGGTGAAGTGAATCTTTATCTGCGCCATGCGTTGATCAGCCTGATCATGTCCGCACTGCTGCTACGCTATTTTTATCTGCAGAGCCAATGGCGTCGGCAGGAGCAGGCCGAGTTGCGTGCCCGTATAGAGTCGTTGCAGGCGCGGATTCGCCCGCATTTTCTGTTCAATAGCCTCAACAGCATTGCCAGCCTGGTCACGCTCGATCCGTACAAGGCCGAGCAGGCGGTGCTGGATCTGTCGGATCTGTTTCGCGCCAGCCTGGCCAAGCCCGGCACGCTGGTGCCGTGGAAGGAGGAACTGGAACTGGCGAAACGATATCTATCGATCGAGCACTATCGGCTCGGCGAGCGACTACAGTTGCAGTGGGAGGTCGAAGGTGTGCCGGAGGATCTACCGATTCCCCAGCTGACCCTGCAACCTCTTTTGGAGAATGCGCTGATCTATGGCATCGCGCCGCGTATCGAAGGCGGCCTGGTGCGGGTCGAGGCGGATTACCAGGATGGTGTGTTCAGCTTGTGTGTCAGCAATCCGTATGAAGAGCGGGGCGAGCAGCACCCGTCGCGGGGAACGCACCAAGCGCTGAGTAATATCGATGCGCGCCTGGCGGCACTTTTTGGGCCGAAGGCGAGTCTCAGCGTGGAGCGCCGTGACGGCCGTCACTACAGCTGTCTACGCTATCCTTGTGCGAGACTCACGCAGGAAGCCAGAGCAATATGAATGTCCTGATCGTCGATGACGAACCCCTTGCCCGCGAGCGCCTCAGCCGTATGGTCGGTGAGCTCGAGGGTTACCGGGTCCTGGAGCCCGCCGCCAGCAATGGCGAGGAAGCCCTGACCCTGATTGATAGTCTGAAGCCGGATGTGGTCCTGCTGGATATCCGCATGCCCGGTTTAGACGGCCTGCAAGTCGCTGCCAAATTGTGCGAGCGCGAAGCGCCGCCAGCGGTGATTTTTTGCACGGCTCATGACGAGTTCGCTCTCGAGGCCTTCCAGGTCAGTGCAGTGGGCTATCTGGTCAAGCCTGTGCGCCCTGAGAGTCTGAGCGAAGCGCTGAAGAAGGCCGAACGGCCCAATCGTGTGCAACTGGCCGCGCTGACTCGTCCCGCAGCGGAGACTGGCGGTGGCCCGCGTACTCATATCAGTGCGCGAACCCGCAAGGGTATCGAGCTGATCCCGCTGGATCACGTGGTCTACTTCATCGCCGACCACAAGTACGTCACTCTGCGTCATGAGGGCGGCGAGGTCTTGCTGGATGAGCCGCTGAAGGCGCTGGAAGACGAGTTCGGTGATCGCTTCGTACGCATCCACCGCAATGCACTGGTGGCGCGTGAGCGTATCGAGCGCCTGCAGCGCACCCCGCTCGGACACTTCCAACTGTTCCTCAAGGGGCTCGACGGTGACTCGCTGGTGGTCAGCCGCCGCCATGTGGCCGGTGTACGCAAGATGATGCAGTCGCTGTAGCGGGGCTCCGGCTGCGGCCTATGGCCGCCTCCTTCCGCCGGCGCCGGGCGAGCCTGTTATGATTTGCGGCAATCGGTTTTCTGGAATTGCCTCATGTCCCGCGAAATTCGCATCGCCACCCGTAAGAGCGCCCTGGCCCTGTGGCAGGCCGAATATGTCAAAGCCCGTCTGGAACAGGCCCATCCGGGCCTCAAGGTCAGCCTGGTACCCATGGTCAGCCGCGGCGACAAGCTGCTCGACGCGCCGCTGGCGAAAATTGGTGGCAAGGGACTGTTCGTCAAGGAACTGGAAACCGCACTGCTGGAAAACGAAGCCGACATCGCCGTGCACTCGATGAAGGACGTGCCGATGGACTTTCCCGAAGGGCTGGGTCTGTACTGCATCTGCGAGCGTGAAGACCCGCGCGACGCCTTCGTTTCCAATACCTACTCCAGCCTTGATGCACTGCCCGAGGGCAGCGTGGTCGGCACTTCCAGTCTGCGCCGTCAGGCGCAACTGCTGGCGCGTCGGCCGGACCTGAAAATCCAGTTCCTGCGTGGCAACGTCAACACCCGGCTGGCCAAGCTCGATGCCGGCGAATACGACGCCATTATTCTCGCCGCCGCCGGCCTTATTCGCCTGGGCTTCGAAGATCGCATCCGCAGTTCGATCAGCGCCGAGGACAGCCTGCCGGCCGGCGGCCAGGGCGCCGTGGGTATCGAGTGCCGCAGCGCCGACAGTGACGTGCATGCTTTGCTGGCACCGTTGCATCACCGTGAAACCGCGCTGCGCGTTACTGCCGAGCGTGCGCTGAACAAACATCTCAACGGCGGTTGCCAGGTTCCCATCGCCTGCTATGCCCTGCTCGAAAATGACCAGCTGTGGTTACGTGGCCTGGTCGGCCAGCCTGACGGCGGTCTGTTGCTGCGCGCCGAAGAGCGTGCTGCCAGTGCTGATGCTGAAGCCCTTGGGGTGCGTGTCGCCGAGGCGCTGCTGGCGCAAGGGGCCGACGCTATTCTTCAGGCCGTTTACGGTGAGGCCGGCCACTCTTGAGTGCATGGCGCCTGCTGCTGACCCGTCCAGCCGAGGATTGTGCAGCGCTGGCGCAGACCCTGGGTGCGCAGGGTGTGTTCAGTCACTGCATGCCGTTGCTGGCCATCGAAGCGCTGGATGAGACGCCCGAGCAGCGCGAGGCTTTCGCCTCACTGCAACGCTACTGTGCGGTGATCGTGGTCAGTAAACCGGCGGCTCGCATGGGGTTGCGGCTTCTGGCCCAATATACGGCGCAGACGCCTGACATGCCTTGGTTCAGCGTCGGCGCTGCCACCGCCGCCGTGCTCGCCGAGCCGGGCTTGCGCGTGCACTTTCCTGATTCGGCCGATGACAGCGAAGCGCTGCTCGCTCTGCCTGCGCTACACCAGGCGATTGCCACGGCATCTGCGCCGCGTGTTCTGATTCTGCGTGGCGAGGGTGGCCGAGAATTCCTTGCCGAGCACTTGCGCGGCCAAGGCGTGACGGTCGACTATCTGCCACTGTATCGCCGTGTGCTGCCGCAATACGCGCCGGGCGAGCTGAGTCAGCGGGTGCTAGCGGAACGCCTGAACGGCCTGGTTGTCAGCAGTGGGCAGGGTTTCGAACATCTGCAAAAGCTAGCCGGCGATGACTGGCCGGCGTTGGCTCGGCTACCCTTGTTCGTACCCAGCCCGCGCGTCGCCGAACAGGCCCGCGCTGCGGGTGCACAGATCGTTGTGGACTGTCGTGGCGCCAATGCCGCGGCCTTGCAGGCAGCCCTGGAGCAGTTTCCGGCTGCCGCCCTCTAAAAGGACGGATACGTGAGCGAAGCATCCACCCCGAACACGCCAGAAGAAAAACCGGCCAGCGAAGCCGTGAAACCCACCCCCACACCGCCACCCGCGAAGCCAACCCGCAGTGGTGGTGGTAGCGGTCTTGCCGCATTCGCCCTGCTGATCGGTTTGGCAGGTGCCGGTGCCGGTGGCTGGAGCCTCTGGCAACTGCATGAAATGCAGAGCAGGGACCAGCAGCAGGCCGAGGACCTGCAGCGCACCCGCGACGACAGCGCGAAGAAAGTGGATGAATTGGCCCAGCGCCTGGATTCGCGCCTGTCCGCTCTGCCCAGCGCAGCTGAACTGGACGAGCGCCGCCGCCTGCTGGCTAACCTGCAGAACGATCAGCAGCGTATGAGCCAGCGTCTGGAAAGCGTGCTCGATGGTAGCCGCCAGGATTGGCGTCTGGACGAAGCCGAGCACCTGCTGCGCCTGGCGACTTTGCGGTTGTCGGCATTGCAGGATGTCGCCAGCGCCGAAGCACTGGTGTTGGCTGCCGATGAAATCCTCCGCGAGCAGGACGACCCTGCCGCCTTCGCCGCCCGCGAGCAACTCAGCCGTAGCCTGGAAGCGCTGCGCACCACGGCGCGCCCGGATCGCGTCGGCCTGTTCCTGCAACTGGGCGCCTTGCGTGAGCAGGCCGCAACCCTCAATCCCCTGGCGCCGACCTTCGAAGGGCAGGGCGATGTGCTTTCCGATCTGGCAGCCGAAGGCGATGGCAGTGCCTGGTGGGGCGAGTGGGTGAAGAAGCTTTCGGAGTACTTCCGTATCGAATTCGATGCCGATCGCAACGTGCGTCCGCTGCTGTCCGGGCAAAGCCTGTCGCAGGTGCGCCTGAGTCTGTCGCTGGCGCTGGAGCAGGCACAGTGGGCCGCGCTGCATGGCCAGACCGGTGTCTATCAGCAGTCCTTGAAGCAGGCCGAGGAAATCCTCGACGCCCACTTCAATCTGGACAATCCGGACAGTCGCGCCCTGCGCCAGCGCTTCAAGGAGCTGGCCGATGCCAGCATCGAGGTCAAGGTGCCGGACCTGAGTGACTCGCTCGATGCACTGCAGGCCTACCTGCAACGCAAACAGGCGCAACGTCGGCAGGGGGCCGCCGCGGCCGAGGAGGCGCAATGAGACGCCTGATCTGGCTTTTGCTACTGCTGGCCGTCGCAGTCGGGTTGTATCTGCTCAGCCTGGCTATCGAGGCCGACCGCGGCTATGTGTTGTTCGCGTACAAGGGTTTCCGCTACCAGTCCGGCCTGTGGGCATTCCTTGGCCTGCTAGTGGTCGTCGTGGTGTTGTACTACCTGATCAAGTGGACGTTGCGTCTGCTGCTCAGCTCGACGCGACTGGCCAACCCCTGGTCGCGTCTGCACCGCAGTCGTCGCGTGCGTCTGGCATCCGAACAGGGCATGCAAGACCTGGCCGAAGGCCGCTGGGCGCGCGCGCAGCGTCAGTTGACCCGCGCCGCCGAAGCCGACAGCCGACCGTTGATGTATTACCTGGGCGCAGCACGGGCTGCCAACAAGCTTGGTCAACATGAGCAGAGCGATGCCCTGCTTGAGCGCGCACTGAGCAAGCAGCCCCAAGCTGAGCTGGCAATTGCCCTGACCCACGCTGAGCTGCAACGCAATCGTGGCGACAGTGAGGCTGCGCTAGAGACCCTGCAGGCGATGCGCGAGCGTCATCCGGGCCATCATCTGGTGTTGCGCCAGCTACAGCGCCTGTATTTGCAGCGTCAGGACTGGTCGGCACTGCTTGGCCTGCTGCCTGAGCTGCGCAAGGAAAAGGCCCTGCCTGCCGCCGAACTCGACGAGCTGGAGCGCGAGACCTGGCGCGGTCGTCTGGCCGATGCCGGGCAGCTAGGTCAGGGTGACGGTGAAACCGCACTGCAGCCTCTGACCCAGGCCTGGCAACAGCTGTCTTCACCGCTGCGTCAGGAACCTGAGCTGATTGCTACCTACGTCGAGCAATTGCGTCGACTAGGCGCACAGGAAGAAGCCGAAGAGGTTTTGCGTGGTGCGCTCAAGCGTGGCTACGACAGCCGTCTGGCGCGCTTCTATGGCGTGCTGCGTGGCGCTGATCCGGCGCGTCAGCTGCAAACCGCCGAACTCTGGCTCAAGCAGCATCCGCAGGACCCAGCCTTGCTCTTGACCCTGGGCCGCCTATGCCTGCAGAACCAGTTATGGGGCAAGGCGCGCGATTACTTCGAGACCAGTCTGAAGATCGAGCGCCATCCGGAAACCTGTGCCGAACTGGCGCGTCTGCTGGCGCAGTTGGGCGAGCTGGAACGCAGCAATCAGCTACTGCTGGAGAGTCTTGGCTTGCTGCATCAAGGCTTGCCCTCTCTGCCTCAACCGCAGGGCGTCAGCGCTTGAATGACTGCGGCCGAATGCCGCGGTAGGTTTGGGATGCGGACGGAGGGGCGTTCCAGCCTGATGAACAGCCGACTCTGATTAACGGGGCGCCTTGAAAGGCGCCCTCGCTTTCCTCTACCGTACGGCCCTCGATTTCCCTCCCGGAGCCACCATGCACTTGGCCAGTCCGCGTCCCCTGTTTTTCCTGGCATTCATCGGCTGCGTACTGCTGATGGCGGCAGCGTTGTACCTGGAACACGTCGTCGGGCTGGAGCCCTGCCCGATGTGCGTGCTGCAACGCATCTGCGTGGTGTTGTTCGGCGTGGTCTGCCTGATCGCTGCGATCCATGGGCCAGGCAGCCTAGGGCGCCGCGTTTACGCGGTACTGGCACTGCTGTTCGCCGGCGCTGGCGCCGCCACCGCCGGCCGGCAGATCTGGCTGCAGAGCGTGCCGGCCGATCAGCTCGAAGCGTGCCTGCCGAGCCTCGAGTTCATGATGGAAGCTCTGCCGATGCAGGACATCGTGCGCCTAGTGTTCCAGGGTAGTGCTGACTGCGCCGAGGTGAAATGGACGCTGTTCGGTATGAGCATCCCCGAGTGGAGCCTGCTGGGTTTCATCGGCATGCTCGGGTTCTGCCTGTTCCAGCTGCTGCGTCGCGATTGAGAATGCGAATTGCGCGAAGCCATACCGCTCGTGGCTTCGACATTAAACGCTCGTATGAAATTTTCTCGCTGCGATGCCTTGATGGTGTGTGCCCACGAGCATAATCTGGCTCGCACGTACCGCCGGAAAAACGCCATTTTCCGACTGTTTTCTGAGGTTAAGGCACCGATTGACAAAAAGTCGTCGGGTTCGGCTTTTAACGTCGCGTAGCGACGGCCAGAAGGGTGGCTAGCAAGGAGGCAGGCCATAAAAAACGTCTCGGGAACGGGCGTATAACAGGCAGCAGCGACAAGGGAAGCGAGGTTCATCATGCTTGAGAGTTGTCAGAACGCACAGGAACGCTGGGGCGGGGTTCACCAGATGATCGATCGCTGGCTGGGTGAGCGCCGCGAACTGGTGCTGGCCTATACCGCTATCACCAAAGCGCCACAGGCACCTGCCATCAATTGCGAATCTCTGCAGGGCTTCTGCGAGCTGCTGGTGGACTACGTTTCGGCGGGGCACTTCGAGGTCTACGAACAACTGACCAACGAGGCCAAGGCCTTCAACGATCAGCGTGGTCTGGAGCTGGCCAAGCAGATCTACCCGCGCATCGAAGCCATTACCGCGGTTGCGCTGGCGTTCAACGACCACTGCGACAACGGCGATTGCCGCGACAGCACCTCATTGGTGGCGGAGCTCAATCATCTTGGGCAATTGCTGCATGAGCGCTTCGAACTTGAAGACTGCCTGATCGAGGTGCTGCACAACTCCCATCAGGAACAGGCTGCCGAGGCGATCTGAACGCCTGATGCGAATGGCCCGGATGGCTCCGGGCCGCTTGTCTGTTCGAAACCGGGTTGGCGCTCAGTCGGCCACATCGAGCAAGCGCAGATCGAACACCAGTGGCGCATAGGGTGGTATCAGGTCACCCGCACCTTCTTTTCCGTACGCCTGGTCCGCTGGAATGACCAGGCGCCAATGAGCGCCTTTCGGCATTTGCAGTAACGCGCTGCGCCAGCCGGCGATCAGCCTGTCCAGGCGAAACCACTGCGGCGTGCTGCTTTCATCGAATACGCTGCCGTCGGCCAGTTCGCCGCGGTAAATCACCTGCACTCGGCTGCGAGCGGTGGGTGTCGGGCCGCTGCCAGGGCTTAGCTCCGTCACCAGCACGCCATTGGCCAGTGCCCGCACGTTCGGGCGGCGACCTTGCTCGGCGAGAAAGCGCTGCTCGGTTTCGATGGCTTTGGTGTGGCGCTGTGGCGAGGCTTCGATACGCGCTTCGTGTTCATCCAGCAGCTTCTCGATTCGACCTGCGTCGAGTCGCAAGGGCTTGCCTTCGTAGGCCTGGCGCAGGCCTTCGAGCAGCTCGCTCAGTGGCAGGTCAGGCACCTCTTCATGCAGGCGCTCGCCAAGGCGTACGCCCAAGCTGTAGGCCAGATCCTGCTGGTGCTGGTCGGCCTGCACGCCCAGGCTGCAGCAGATGGCGAGGGCGGCGATTACGGCGCGGCTCATGACGGTGTCTCCCGATCAAGATACTTGGCAGGCTGTTGAGGTTTCGCTGCGCCGTAGCGTGCTCTGCAACAGCTAAAAGGTCTCGCCGATTATGCCAGCGCACTTCGGCATCTGCTCGGCTCGCCAAAAGGCCTATGGCGAGGCCTTGCGGCTGCGTCTAGTATGGGCTCGTTCACATCCGCCTGGAGGCGCGCCATGTCGGCTAAGAAGAAGTCCATCACTACCCCTTTGCACCTGCTGCACCAACTGTCTGCCAGTTTGCTCGAACACCTGGAAAATGCCTGCTCGCAAGCTCTGATCGACGCTGAGAAATTGCTCGCCAAGCTGGAAAAGCAACGTGGCAAGGCTCAGGAAAAACTGCACAAGGCCCGCAGCAAGCTGCAGGACGCTGCCGTTGCCGGCAAAGCCAAGGCGCAGGCCAAGGCAAAGGATGCAGTCGCCGACCTGGAAGAGTTGCTCGATGCACTCAAGTCCAGTCAGAGTGAAACCCGCACCTATATCGCTCAACTCAAGCGCGATGCGCAGGAAAGCCTGAAACTGGCTCAGGGCGTTGGCAAGGTCAAGGAAGCAGTAGGCAAGGCCCTGTCGGTTCGAGAGGCTAAAGTGGCTGTTCCTGCCGCTAAATCTGCCAGCAAACCCGCAGCTGCGAAGAAGCCGGTAGCTGCCAAGGCTCCAGCCAAGAAGGCTCCAGCCAAGGCTGCCGCGGCCAAACCCGCCGCTACGAAAACCCCAGCCAAACCAGCTGCCGCCAAGCCAGCTGCTGCGAAAGCGCCGTCCAAACCGGCCGCTGCCAAGCCTGCAGCTGCAAATGCAAAAGCCCCGGCTAAACCTGCTGCTGCCAAGCCAGCTGCTGCGAAGGCGCCGGCCAAACCCGCTGCCGCCAAGCCTGTCGCTGCAAAAGCCCCGGCCAAACCTGCTGCTGCCAAGCCAGCCGCTGCAAAAGCCCCAGCTAAACCCGCTGCTGCCAAACCCGCGGCTGCAAAAGCCCCGGTCAAGCCGGCGCAGCCCAAGGCCGCGACTGCTCCCGTAGCTCCCGCCGCCGCTCCGGCGCCTGCCGCGGCCAGCAATGGTGCCGCTGCTCCAGGTACGTCGAACGCGTCCTAACGGGCGGCAATGGCGCCGCGCAGCACTTGCAGCGCGGCGCTGTCATTTCCGGCAAGGGGCTGCAGCCAGTCGCTGCCCGCGTTCTCGCTCGGCCAATCCCTGGTCAGGGCTTCCAGTCTTTTCAGCAAAAGTCGCTCGGCTTCCTGCTCCAATCGTTTGAGTTGCTCGCGCAGGGGCGCCAGTTCGGCATCCTGGCTCGCTGCTGCTCGCCATTGCTGGCGTGTCTGCCGCAGTGGCATGACGACGTTCTGCTGCCAGGGCTGCGCCAGGTCGCGCAGAGCGTGTAGATAATCGTCCCGGCAAGGAACGCCGCGCTGCTCCAGCCAGGCGCCGGTCAGCAACAGGCAGACGTCGCAGCCTGCATCCTGCAACTGAAGACAGGCACTTTCCACGCCCGGGCGAGCATAGAGTTGCACGGCGAAATTCCATAGATCCTGCACGCGGCCTCCCAGGCGATTTCGGGGCGAAACTGATAGACTCCGCCGCCATTATGATCCGACTCCAGAACCTCACTCTACAGCGTGGTCCGCAACGCCTGCTCGAAGGCGCCGAGATGACCCTGCACGCCGGCCACAAGGCCGGTCTGATCGGCGCCAATGGCGCCGGCAAATCCAGCCTGTTCGCCCTGTTGCGCGGTGAGCTGACACCTGATGCCGGCGATTGCCTGCTGCCTGGTGACTGGCGTATCGCCCATATGCGCCAGGAGGTCGACACCCTGGACCGCCTGGCAGTGGATTATGTGCTCGACGGCGATCACAACCTGCGCCGCGTGCAGGCTGAACTGGCCGCTGCCGAGCAGAGTCATGACGGCGCCGCCATCGCCCGCCTGCACAGTGAGCTGGACAGCGCCGACGGCTATACCGCCGACGCGCGCGCGCGCAAGCTGCTGGCCGGCCTGGGGTTCGAGAATGCACAGATGGATCGCCGTGTCGGCGACTTCTCCGGTGGCTGGCGCATGCGCCTGAACCTGGCTCAGGCGCTGATGTGTCCGTCCGACCTGCTGCTGCTCGACGAACCGACCAACCACCTGGATCTGGACGCCATTCTCTGGCTGGAAGGTTGGTTGCAGAGCTACCCCGGCACCCTGCTGCTGATTTCCCACGACCGCGATTTTCTCGACGCGGTGGTCGACCACGTCGCCCATGTCGAACAGCGCAAGCTGAATCTCTATCGGGGCGGTTACACCGCTTTCGAGCGTACCCGCGCCGAACGCCTGGCCCAGCAGCAGCAGGCCTACGAGAAGCAGCAGGCGCAGCGCGCGCACATGGAAAAGTACATCGCCCGCTTCAAGGCCCAGGCCACCAAAGCTCGCCAGGCGCAGAGCCGGATCAAGGCCCTGGAGCGCATGGAAGAGCTGAGCGCGGCGCATGTCGACTCACCCTTCGACTTCGTCTTTCGCGAAGCCGACAAGATTTCCACGCCGCTGCTCAGCCTCAGCGAAGGTCGCCTCGGCTACGGCGACAAGACCGTGCTGCAGCAGGTCAAGTTGAGCCTGGTGCCCGGCGCGCGTATTGGCCTGCTCGGCCCCAACGGCGCGGGCAAGTCGACGCTGATCAAGAACCTGTCGGCCGAACTGCAACCGCTTAGTGGCAGCCTGAGCCGCGGCGAGAACCTGGTGATCGGCTATTTCGCCCAGCATCAGCTCGATTCGCTGGACGACAAAGCCAGCCCGTTGCTGCATTTGCAGCGTTTGGCACCGAGCGAACGCGAGCAGGCCCTGCGCGATTTCCTTGGCGGCTTCGACTTCCGTGGCCCGCGCTGCGACGAGCCGGTGGTGAACTTCTCCGGTGGCGAGAAGGCCCGCTTGGCGCTGGCGTTGATCGCCTGGGAAAAGCCCAATCTGCTGCTGCTCGACGAGCCGACCAACCACCTCGACCTGGAAATGCGCCTGGCCCTGACCATGGCCCTGCAGGAATTCGCCGGCGCCGTGGTGGTGGTCTCGCACGATCGCCATCTGCTCAAGAGCACCACTGACGAGTTCCTGCTGGTCGCTGAAGGCCGCGTGGTGCCGTTCGACGGCGATCTGGACGACTATGCGCGCTGGCTGGTCGATTACCGTCAGCGTCAGGCGCCGCCGAGTGCGCCGACCGAAGGTGGCGCGGACAAGACCGACAAGCGCGCCCAGCGCCAGGCCGCAGCGGCGCTGCGCCAGCAACTGGCACCGCACAAGAAGCAGGCGGAAAAGCTCGAACAGGAGTTGGGCAAGGTGCAGGAAAAGCTCGCCGCCGTCGAAACCCAGCTGGGCGACAGCGGTCTGTACGAGTCCGCGCGCAAGGATGAGCTGCGTCAGCGCCTGGCCGAACAGGCACAGCTCAAGACCCGCGAGGCCGAGCTTGAGGAAGCCTGGCTGCTGGCGCTGGAGACCCTGGAGGCGTTGCAGCAGCAACTGGAGGAAGCCGAGTGATGGAACAGTTAGATTTGCTGATGGCCTGGCGCGACCCGCTGATTCGCACCGGCCAGGTACTGCTGATCATCCTGCTGGCGTGGGTTGCCCAACGCATTCTGACCCGTGCCATCAGCCGTCTCGGCGCGCGTTACAGCCTGCTGCCGCCAGAAGTGCTGCAGCCGCTGCGGGGGCTGGTGCGCTGGCTGATCATGGGCAGCGCGCTGCTCATGGTGCTGGAGCGCTTGGGGGTTTCGGCCACAGTGCTGTGGACGGCGCTGACCGGTTTCACTGCTGTCGCTGCGGTGGCGTTCTTCGCCATCTGGAGCGTGCTGTCGAACATGTTCTGTGCGCTGCTGATCTTCACCATGGGGCCGTTCCGTATCGGCGACACGGTCGAGGTGATCGATAGCGCTGACAAGCCGGGTGTGAAGGGCCGGGTCATCGCCATCAACCTGTTCTACACCACCCTGCAGGACCTCACTGAGGATGCCTCCGGCGCTGTGTTGCAGGTACCCAACAGCCTGTTCTTCCAGAGGTCGGTGCGCCGCTGGCGCTGACCGACTGGTCGAGGCGCTGGAGCAGGAGTAGGCTGTGCTGCTCTTCCCCTGAATTCAGCTTCTCGAGGTACGCATCATGGCATTGGAAACCTGGCTCGCTTTCTTCGTCGCCTGCTGGGTGATCAGCCTGTCGCCGGGTGCCGGTGCCGTGGCCTCGATGTCGGCCGGTATGCAGTATGGCTTCTGGCGCGGCTACTGGAACGCGCTTGGCTTGCAGCTCGGCCTGGCGCTGCAGATCGCCATCGTCGCCGCTGGCGTGGGCGCCATCCTGGCCGCCTCGGCCCTGGCCTTCAGCCTGATCAAGTGGTTCGGCGTGGCCTATCTGGTGTTCCTCGCATATAAGCAGTGGGTCGCGCTGCCCAGCGATCTGGATGCCGGTGCGGCCGAGCGGCCTATTGGCCGGCCACTGACCCTGGTGTTGCGCGGTTTTCTGGTCAACTTCAGCAACCCCAAGGCCATCGTCTTCATGCTCGCGGTACTGCCGCAGTTCATCAATCCGCATGCGCCGCTGCTGGCGCAGTATCTGGTGATGGGCGTGACCATGATCATCGTGGATCTGATCGTCATGGCCGGCTACACCGGCCTCGCTTCGCGCGTCCTGCGGCTGCTGCGCACACCGCGTCAGCAGCGGGTGATGAACCGCAGTTTCGCCGCACTGTTCGCGGCTGCGGCTGGCCTGTTGGCGACGGTCAAGCGCGCGGCAGTCTGAGCCTCGTTCGTATCGCTCAACGCTGGCCGAGCGTTTGCCAGGGATGTTCTGAAAAAGCCATTCATCGCCACTCCCGCGAAGGCGAGCCCAGTTGATTCGCCGATTCTGGGTGCTCGCCTGCGCGGGCAGGACGGGTTTTCAGGTTCCGCTCGGCTGATTGTTACCAGATATTTCAGATTGTTCTTGTGCTTGGTCGTTAGGCAGGCAACAATTTAATGCCACCCATTCTCGTTTGGGATGCATTAATGATCCGCTTTCGTTTCTCCCTTTCCTGGCTGATGCTGCCGTTGCTGGCCAGCCTCAGCTTTCTCGCCGTTGCCGAGCCCCTCGATGGCGCCGCGCAGGCGCTGCATCTGATTGGCTATATCGGTGCTGATTACCCGGCCACCGTTGCCGGTGGCCAGATCGTCGATGCCGGTGAATACCAGGAGCAACTGGAGTTTCTCGACGTTTTGCAGGGCCTGGTCGTGACCTTGCCGGCTCAAGCTGGCCGTGCCGAGTTGGAGCAGGGCGTGCGCGATCTGCACCAGGCGATTGTCCAGCGCCAACCGGGCGATGAGGTTGCAGGCGCCGCGCGCAAGCTGGGTGCACGCCTGGCCGAGCTCTATAAGGTGGCGCAGACCCCCGTGCTGACGCCTGACCCGGAACGCGGTGCGCCGCTCTACGCGCAACATTGCTCGGTGTGCCATGGCGACAGCGGCCTGGGCGATGGGCCTGCCGGCATCGGTCTGGAGCCGGCGCCGGCCAATCTGCGTGACGCCGCGCGTCTGGACCGCCTGAGCCTGTACGACCTCTACAACACGCTCGGCCTGGGCATTGAAGGCACCGATATGCCGGCTTTCGCCGATCAACTCGACGAACGCCAACGTTGGGACCTGGCCGCCTACATCGCCGGCTTCACCTCCGCGCCGGCACAGGGGCAGACGCGCTTCGCCATGAGCGAGCTGGCAGGGCGCACGCCTGCCGAGATTGCGGCTGCTGGCGGCGATGTCGCCGCGTTTCGCGCCCAGCGCGCGCATCCGGTGCTGGAGCAGCGCGGCCCGCAACAATTGATCGGCTACACCCGCTCGACCTTGGAGCGCAGTCTGCAGGCCTACCGCGAGGGTGATCGTGAGCAGGCCTATGACCTCTCCGTCGGCGCCTACCTGGAAGGCTTCGAACTGGTCGAAGGTGCTCTCGACAACCTCGATGCAGTGCAGCGCAAGACCACCGAGCGAGCCCTGATGGCCTACCGCCAGGCGCTGCAGGATGGCGCTGGCGTCGCGCAGGCGGCACAGGCGCTGGAACAGGCCAAGGTGGAGCTGGACAAGTCTGCGGCGCTGCTGGCCGATGGTGCCATGGATGACAGCCTGAGCTTCTTCGCCAGCCTGTTGATTCTGCTGCGCGAGGGGCTCGAGGCGATTCTGGTGCTGGCGGCGATCCTCGCCTTCCTGCGCAATACCGGGCAGCAGCAGGCGGTACGCAGCGTGCACGTCGGCTGGGGCTTGGCATTGCTGGCCGGTGTCGCGACCTGGGCGGTGGCGGCCTACCTGATCGACATCAGCGGCGCTCAGCGTGAGCTGCTGGAAGGCGCCACGGCGCTGTTCGCCAGTGTGGTACTGCTGTGGGTTGGCGTGTGGATGCATGATCGTCGCCATGCTGCGGCCTGGCAGGATTACATCAAGAGCAGCCTGGTCGGTGGCGGTGGCCGCTTCGGCTTCGCCATGCTGGCGTTCTTCTCGGTCTATCGCGAGCTGTTCGAAGTGATTCTGTTCTACGAAACCCTCTGGCTACAGGCCGGTCCTGCCGGGCACGGTGCGGTGCTGGCCGGCGCCGGTACGGCGCTGGTGCTGCTGATCGGCCTGGCCTGGGTGATCCTGCGTGGTTCGCGCAAACTGCCGCTGGCGACCTTCTTCGGCGTCAACGCGGTGCTGCTGTGCGTGCTGTCCGTGGTCTTCGCCGGCCATGGTGTGGCCGCGTTGCAGGAGGCCGGTGTGCTCGGTACTCGTCCGGTGGCCTTCTTCGAGTTCGACTGGTTGGGCATTCATGCCGATGCCTGGAGCCTGTCGGCGCAGGGCCTGGCGCTGGCCGGTATCGCGCTGCTGTACGGGCGCAGCCTGCTGGGTGAACGGCGCCGCTCAGCAGCTCAGGCCTGAGCCGCTGGAAAAGGCGTGAACGAGGGCGACTTTGCTCGCCCTCGTTGCGCGATAGCGTGAACCGCTGCCACGACAGCGGGTCCCAGTGTACCTAGGCTGGCTCTAATTTCTCTGCCGAGTGCGCGCATGTCTTCCTCGATCCACTCCACTCACTACGCCGACAGTCCTGATCTGGCGTTGGCTGCTCTGCGTCATCCTCCCCTGGAGCAGGCCCTGTCTGCGGCCTGTGCCCAGCTAGCTGTGCGCGAAGCTTTTCTCGCTGCGTTGCGCGATCCGGCCATCGGCCCGCAGCCGCGCTTGCTGCTGGCGATTTCCGGTGCCGATGTGTGCGGTCAACGGCGCCTGGCTGCGCTGGTAGCCGAGCTGCTGCCCGATGAAGTGGAACTGGACCTTATCGAGCTGGCCGACGACAACCTGTCGCGCGCCGTGCGTGAGCGCTGCGAGCCTTTCTACAACGCCTGATCGAGTCGTCAGCTGGCATACTGCGCGCTGATTGTTCTGCGGAAGTTGCTGCATGCGCGTATGGATCGACGCCGACGCTTGCCCCCGGGCAGCGCGGGACCAAGTGGTCAAGTTCGCCCTCAAACGAGGCTTCGAAGTGGTGCTGGTGGCCGGTCAGGCCGTCGCCCGGCCGAATTTCGCCTGCGTGAAACTGATCGTGGTGCCCAGCGGGCCGGACGCCGCCGATGATCATTTGGTGGAGCACGCCGTGCCCGGCGAGCTGGTGATCTGCAGCGACGTGCCACTGGCCGACCGTCTGGTGAAGAAGGGTGTGGCTGCGCTCGACCCGCGTGGTCGCGAGTTCGACGAACGCAACATGGGTGAGCGCCTGGCGGTGCGTAACCTGTTCACCGACCTGCGTGAGCAGGGGCAGGTGGGCGGTGGTCAGGCGCCGTATTCGGAAAAGGATCGGCAGGCATTCGCCAACTCGCTGGATCGGATTCTCACACGGCTGAGTCGCTAGCTGCTCCGGATTTCTGCTATGGGAGGCGCGTAGGGCGTACTCGCGAAGCAGTACGCCGGTGATGAGCGAGCTGGGCGCCAGCCGCGGCTGAAGCCCCTCCCACAATGTGCGTTGCCACTACCCACACAGATAGGTGCCAGTGCCCACTGCCACCAGCACGCCCTCGTCGTTGTGCAGCTCCATACGAATCACCGCCACCTTGTTACCGGCGCGCAAGGGCATGGCCGTGGCAGTGAAGCGCTGGCCGCGTCCGGGGCGCAGATAGTCGATGCGCAGATCGATGGTGCCGAGCTTGGACAGTTTGCTCATGCGCTCGGCTGCCGGCAGGTGCTGGTGGTTGGCGAATGCGCCGATCAGCGCCATGGCGCCGCCACAGACATCGAGCAGCGAGGAAATCACCCCGCCGTGCAGGATGCCGTGGACGAAGTTGCCGATCAGTTCGGGCTTCATCGGCAGGTGCATGGTCACCCGCTCGGGGCTCAGCTCGTCGAGTTCGATACCGAGCATCTGATTGAAGGGGATGCGCTGAAAGAAACTGGCCACCGCCTGTTGCAGGTCGGGGCTGAGGACGAAGGGCTGGGACATGGCAGGGGCTCCGGGAAATCCTGTTGCCACGCTGCAGTACCGCGCAAGGCTTGGCCAGAGGCAATGCAGGAGTGCCCTGAGTATTGGCCGGATCGGCCTGACTCCTGTGCGAGGATTCGGGCGCGTTCCGCTTCAGCTTCAGTCCACCAATGGCAATCAAGGTGGGCTAAAACGGAACGCCGCCCACCCCATGGGGCCTTGGCGTCAACTCAGGCGCAACGCCACATGCCGACGCCTGAAAATCAGTGGTGCGCCAGTTCCAGTACGCGGTCGACCATCTTGTTGATGCCCGATGCCGCCTCGGCGATGGACTGCGCGAGCATATAGGCCGGCGTGGTCACCAGCTTGCGTTGCTCATCCTCGATGATGTCGCTGACCTCGCATTCATGGTGTTCGGCGCCCATCTGGGTCAGGGTGGTGGCGGTGTCGTGATCGGTGCCGATGGTGCACACCACGCCGGCCCCGAAGATTTTCGCCGCCAGTGCCGGCGCTATGCACATCAGGCCGACCGGCTTGCCGGCATCGACGAAGGCCTTGCATGCGGCCAGTACGTCCGGCTGCACGGTGCAGCCGGCACCGTTGGTGGCGAAGTCGGAAAGGTTCTTCGCCACGCCGAAGCCGCCAGGCAGGATCAGCGCGTCGAACTCGGCCACATGCAGCTCTTTCACGTCCTTGATCTTGCCGCGGGCAATGCGCGCCGATTCCACCAGGACGTTGCGCGTCTCGTCCATCTCGTCGCCGCTATAGTGATCGACCACGTGCAGCTGCGGCACGTTGGGGGCGAAACACTCGACCTGGGCACCACGCTGGTCGAGGCGCAACAGGGTGATCACGCTTTCATGGATCTCGGCGCCATCGTAGACGCCACAGCCGGACAGAATCACTGCCACTTTCTTGCTCATGCTCGACTCCTGGTGAGGAAAGACGCGACCGTGAAGCGGGCGCGGGTGTTACCGATTCCTGGGTTGTCGCCAAATGCCACTCGGGCTGTCATTTGCCGCCGCGAAGCCTGGCGAAGCTGCGCATAGGATGAATAACAGCTCATTCCCGACACAAGTACAACGATACGGCGCAGTCATGAATTACGTTCTCTACGCAGTGCCCTTCTTCTTTTTGCTGATCGCTCTGGAACTGCTCGCAGACCGCTGGCGCGGCATGCGTACCTATCGCCTGGCCGATGCGCTCAACAGCCTCAGTGCTGGCGTGCTGTCGCAGGCCACCGGGATTCTCACCAAGGTGGTCGGCCTGCTCACCTATGCCTTCGCCTGGGAGCACCTGGCGTTGGTCGAGTTGTCTGCAAGCAGCCTCTGGGTCTGGATCTTCGCCTTCGTCTTCTACGATTTCTGCTACTACTGGAACCACCGCCTGGGCCACGAGCGCAATGTGCTGTGGGCTGCGCATGCCGTGCACCATCAAAGCGAGGACTACAACCTCTCCACTGCGTTACGGCAAACCAGCACCGGTTTCATCTTCGGCTGGATCTTCTACCTGCCGATGGCCGTGGTTGGTGTGCCGCCGCTGGTCTTTCTCACTGTCGCAGCCCTGAACCTGCTCTATCAGTTCTGGGTGCATACCCGCCACATTCCCAAGCTGGGCTGGTTCGAGTGGTTGTTCATCACGCCATCCAACCACCGGGTTCACCATGCGCAGAATCCTATCTACATGGATCGCAATTACGGCGGTGTGTTCATTGTCTGGGACCGAATTTTCGGCACCTTCCAGGAGGAGCTCGACGAGGAACCGGTGATCTTCGGCGTAACCGTACCGCTGGCCAGCTGGAACCCCCTGTGGGCCAACCTGCAGGTCTACGCCGGGCTGTGGCGCGACGCCAGGCACGCCAGCTCCTGGTGGGACCGCCTGCGTATCTGGTTCATGCCAACGGGGTGGCGCCCGGCCGACGTGGCGGCGCGCTATCCGCAAGCCAAGACGGACCTGAGCAAATTCCGCAAGTTCGATGTGCCGCTGGCGCGTGGCGCGCAGGTTTACGCGTTGCTGCAGTTCGTCTGTTACCTGCTAGCCGGCGTATGGCTGCTGGCGCAGGGCGATGCGCTTTCGATCAGTGCGGTGCTGCTGGCCTGCCTGTGGATGGCGCTGGGCCTTTGCAGCATCGGCATGTGGCTGGAGAACCGCAGCAATGCCTGGCGGCTGGAGTGCCTGCGTCTGATGAGTAACCTGCCGGCATTCTGGTTGGCCGGTGAGCTCGGCATGCTGGCGCTCGATGCCAGCGCCTGGGCCTGGCTGAGCGCCTACGGTCTGCTCAGCATGCTTGGATTATGGCTGGTGCCGCGTGTAGGGCGGACCGGAACGCCGGCCGCTCGTAGCGAAGCGAACAGTCCGCACATTGGTGCATGACCTGATATCCACATGAGTCGTGAAGCTGCAGCGGCGTACTGCCTGCGGTGAGCGATTCGCCGCTCGAGACGTCCTACCGTGTTCCGCCGCGCCGGCGCTGACGCCACCGGTTTAGCCAGGCGAGGGCCAGTAGCAGTACCACCGCGGCGAGCAGGATGACCTGATAGTTGCGCAGCTCTTCCAGCAGACCGCCCATGGCGTTGCCCAGACTGTAGGCCAGCAGGCTGATGCCGCCGGCCCAGACGCCAGCGCCGATGGCATCGAGCAGCAGATAACGGCGCCAGGAATAGCCGGACAGGCCGATGGTCAGCGGCATCACCGTGCGCAAACCATAGAGGAAGCGGAAACACAGGACCCACAGGTCCGGATAACGCCTGATCAGCGCGCTGGCGCGTTCGCCCAGCGGTTGCCAGCGTGGTTTGCGTGCCAGCAGCGCGCGGCCATGGCGACGGCCGAGGTAGTACCACAGCTGATCGCTGGCGAAGGTGCCGAGGAAGGCGCACAGCGCCACCCATTCGATCTCCAACACGTTGCGCACGGCCATGTAGGCCGCCAGCAGCAAGGACACCTCACCCTCGAGGAAGGTGCCCAGTACCAATGCCGGATAACCGAACTGGCGGATCAGATCTTGGAGCATACCGTGCGCTCGATGTGGGGGTGCTGAAGACTACTCTGACCGCGAGGAACCCGGAAGGTGGCGCATCATGCCACAATGCGCGACTGGCTGTGCGACTCGCCGTCGCACGCGGTCATTTGACCGTCATCATTTGGTCATAATGGTCGCTTATAACCGTCACACTGGCCCGCCCGAGCGGGCTTTGGAGTCTGCCGTGAGCGTTACCCCCGCCAATCGTCTGTTCCCCGCCACCCGTCTGCGTCGCAATCGCCGCGACGATTTTTCC
The DNA here is from genome assembly GCF_007049795.1 of Ectopseudomonas mendocina. GTDB lineage: Bacteria > Pseudomonadota > Gammaproteobacteria > Pseudomonadales > Pseudomonadaceae > Aquipseudomonas > Aquipseudomonas mendocina_D. The sequence continues at coordinate 7,458 of NZ_SCFY01000030.1, read as the reverse complement.
CGTCGCCTGGTGCGCGAGAATCGCCTGAGCGTCGATGATCTGATTCTGCCGGTGTTCGTCCTCGATGGCGAAAACCGCCGTGAAGCCGTGCCGTCGATGCCGGGTGTCGAGCGCCTGTCCATTGATCTGCTGCTCAAGGAGGCCGAGCATTGGGTCGAGCTGGGCATTCCGGCGCTGGCGCTGTTCCCGGTCACCCCGTTGGAGAAGAAGTCCCTCGACGGCGCCGAGGCCTGGAACCCGGACGGCATCGCCCAGCGCGCGATCCGTGCCCTGCGGGCAAAATTCCCCGAGCTCGGCGTGATCAGCGATGTGGCCCTCGACCCCTTCACCACCCACGGTCAGGACGGCATCCTCGACGAATCCGGCTACGTGCAGAACGACATCACCGTCGATGCGCTGGTCAAGCAGGCGCTGTCGCATGCCGAGGCCGGTGCCCAGGTGGTGGCCCCATCGGACATGATGGACGGGCGCGTGCAGGCGATTCGCGAGGCGCTGGAGCTGGCCGAGCACGTCAACGTGCGCATCATGGCCTACTCGGCCAAGTACGCCAGCGCCTACTACGGCCCGTTCCGCGATGCGGTGGGCTCGGCCGCCAACCTCGGCAAGGGCAACAAGCTCGGCTACCAGATGGACCCGGCCAACGGCAACGAGGCGCTGCATGAAGTGGCCGCCGACCTCGCCGAAGGCGCCGACATGGTCATGGTCAAACCCGGCATGCCCTACCTGGACATCCTCTGGCGCGTGAAGGATGCCTACAAGGTGCCGACATTCGTCTACCAGGTCAGTGGCGAGTACGCCATGCACATGGCCGCGATCCAGAACGGCTGGCTCAGCGAGGCGGTCATACTGGAGTCGCTCACCGCCTTCAAACGTGCCGGTGCCGATGGCATCCTCACCTATTCCGCCGTACGGGCGGCAGAACTGCTAAAACAAGGGCGATGACGCCCTCAGGAACTCAGTGATGAACAGCGAAGGACTCAACAGCGAAGTGCTCGACAACAACCCGCCTCCGGCCGAGGTGGTCGCCGAGACGCCAGTGGTGGAAACCCCGCCGCCGGCGCCGATTCCCAGCCTGGATGACAGCAGCCTGTACATCCACCGTGAACTGTCGCAGCTGCAGTTCAACATCCGGGTGCTGGAGCAGGCGCTGGATGAGTCCTATCCGCTGCTCGAACGTCTGAAGTTCCTGCTGATCTTCTCCAGCAACCTCGACGAATTCTTCGAGATCCGTGTCGCCGGCCTGAAGAAACAGATCAATTTCGCCCGTGAACAGGCCGGTGCCGACGGCCTGCAGCCGCACCAGGCGCTGGCGCGCATCAGCGAACTGGTGCACGAGCAGGTCGAGCGACAGTACGCCATTCTCAACGACACGCTGTTTCCGGCGCTGGCCAAGCACAACATCAACTTCATCCGCCGGCGGTTCTGGACCACCAAGCTCAAGGCCTGGGTGCGCCGTTACTTCCGCGACGAGATCGCGCCGATCATCACCCCCATCGGCCTCGACCCGACGCACCCCTTCCCGTTGCTGGTGAACAAGAGCCTGAACTTCATCGTAGAGCTGGAAGGCATCGATGCCTTCGGCCGCGACTCCGGTCTGGCCATCATCCCGGCGCCGCGCCTGCTGCCGCGCATCATCAAGGTGCCGGAAGACGTCGGCGGCCCCGGCGACAACTACGTGTTCCTGTCGTCGATGATCCACGCCCACGCCGATGACCTGTTCCAGGGCATGAAGGTCAAGGGCTGCTACCAGTTCCGCCTGACCCGTAACGCCGACCTGTCGGTGGATACCGAGGATGTCGAAGACCTGGCCCGCGCTCTGCGCGGCGAGCTGTTCAGCCGCCGCTACGGTGACGCCGTGCGCCTGGAAGTGGTCGACACCTGCCCTAAACACCTGCGCGATCACCTGCTCAAGCAGTTCGGCCTGACCGAGGGCGAGCTGTATCAGGTCAACGGCCCGGTCAACCTGACCCGCCTGTTCAGCATCACCGGCCTGGATAACCACCCGGAGCTGCAGTACGCGCCGTTCACCCCGGTGATCCCCAAGCTGCTGCAGAACGCCGAGAACATCTTCAGCGTGGTCAGCAAGCAGGACATCCTGCTGTTGCACCCGTTCGAGTCCTTCACCCCTGTGGTCGATCTGCTGCGCCAGGCGGCGAAAGACCCGCACGTGCTGGCGATCAAGCAGACGCTGTACCGCTCCGGAGCCAACTCGGAAATCGTCGATGCCCTGGTGGAGGCGGCGCGTAACGGCAAGGAAGTCACCGCGGTGATCGAGCTGCGTGCGCGCTTCGATGAAGAGTCCAACCTGGCCCTGGCCAGCCGTCTGCAGGCGGCTGGTGCGGTGGTGATCTACGGTGTGGTGGGCTTCAAGACCCACGCCAAGATGATGTTGATTCTGCGCCGCGAGAACGGCGAGATCGTCCGCTACGCCCACCTGGGCACCGGCAACTACCACGCCGGCAACGCCAGGCTGTACACCGACTACAGCCTGCTCACTGCCGACGTTGCGCTCGGTGAGGACGTATCCAAGCTGTTCAGCCAGCTCATCGGCATGGGCAAGACCCTGCGCATGAAGAAGCTGCTGCATGCGCCCTTTACCCTGAAGAAGACCCTGCTCGATCTGATCGCCAAGGAAACCGCCGCAGCGGCCGAAGGCAAGCCCGCGCAGATCATCGCCAAGTTCAACTCGCTGACCGATCCCAAGGTCATCCGCGCGCTGTACAAGGCCAGCCAGACCGGGGTGAAGATCGACCTCGTGGTGCGCGGCATGTGCTGCCTGCGTCCGGGCATTGCCGGGGTGTCGCACAACATCCAGGTGCGCTCGATCATCGGCCGCTTCCTCGAGCACACGCGGGTGTTCTACTTCCTCAACGGTGGCGACGAGAAAATCTACCTGTCCAGCGCCGACTGGATGGAGCGCAACCTCGACAAGCGTGTGGAGACCTGCTTCCCGGTGGAGGGCAAGAAGCTGATCATGCGCGTGAAGAAGGAGCTGGAAAGCTACCTGACCGACAACACCCAGGCCTGGGTGTTGCAGCCCGATGGCCGCTATGTGCGGCTGCAGCCAACCGGTAACCAGAACCCGCGTAGCGCGCAGTCAGGCTTGCTGGAAAAACTGACCGCGCCCGTGGTCAGCGCCCGCTAAAAGCGGCTGCTTGCAGCCCTCTGATGACCCTCTCCCTCCGGGAGAGGGTGCCCGAAGGGCGGGTGAGGGCTTAGAGGGGCGCGTGCCGTAACCCTGCAACGCACTTCCTAGCAACGCACTTCCTACGCCGATGAGCGCCTGATCGCTGTCACCCTCATGGAACAGCGGCTATTTCGGTTTTCGAGCCCCCGGATTGCATCCGGGCTACGGGCTGACGTGCGTAGGGTGCGCTGTGCGCACCACCCGCTCAACGCACGCTCAAGGTCAGATCGATACGCTTGAGCCACTCGGCCTCGGCCTCGAAGTCCGCCAGGGTCAGCGGGTTGGCGGCCAGCCAGCCTTCAGGGAAGACAATCTCCAGGCTGTTGTCGCCCACCTTGAACTGCACCTGCGGCATGTCCTGCGAGCCACGGATGTGGTGGAAGAGGATGGCGAAGCGCAGCAGCACGCACAGGCGCATCAGCTTCACGCCTTCCTCGCCGAACTCGGCGAACTTGTCCTTGGGGATGTTGCGGCGGTGGCCGCGTACCAGCAGGGCGAGCATCTGCTGATCCTGGCGCGAGAAGCCGGCCAGATCGGAGTGCTCGATCAGGTAGGCGCCGTGCTTGTGGTACTGATAATGGGCAATGTCCAGACCCACCTCATGCACCTTGGCGCCCCAGCTCAGCAGCTCGCGGTGCCAGTCGTCGTTAAGCCCCCAGTCGGCTGCGACCTTGTCCAGCGCTGACAGCGCCTTGGCCTCGACCCGCGCGGCCTGGTCGACGTCGACGTGGTAGCGCTCCATGAACGCTGCCAGGGTGCGCTCGCGTACGTCCTCGTGCTGGTGACGGCCGAGCAGGTCGTACAGCACGCCTTCGCGCAGGGCGCCTTCGGAGTGGCTCATGCGCTGGATGTCGCAGGCGTCGAAGATGGCTTCGAGAATCGCCAGGCCGGCAGGGAAGATGCCGCGACGATCCGGCTTGATGCCGTCCAGATCGATCTTCTCCACTTCGCCGAGTTTGAACAGCTTGCGCTTGAGCCAGGCCAGGCCCTCGACCGTCACCTCGCCATTGCCCAGCCCGGCGGCCTTGGTCGCTAGGCCGATGGCCTTGATGGTGCCGGAGGCGCCGACGGCATCTTCCCATCCGAGGCGGCGCAAGCCCTGTTCGATGCCCATCAGTTCCAGACGGGCGGCGGTGTAGGCCTGGGCGTAGCGCGCCGGGGTGATCTTGCCGTCCTTGAAATAACGCTGGGTGAAGCTGACGCAGCCCATCTGCAGGCTTTCGCGCAGCAGCGGCTCGAAACGCTGCCCGATGATGAACTCGGTGCTGCCGCCGCCAATGTCGGCGACCAGGCGCTTGCCGGGTGTGTCGGCGATGCTGTGGGACACGCCAAGGTAGATCAGGCGCGCTTCCTCACGACCGGAAATCACCTCGACCTGATGGCCGAGAATCTCTTCGGCGCGGCGGATGAACACGGCGCGGTTGCGCGCTTCGCGCAGGGCGTTGGTGCCGACGATGCGCACGGCACCTTCCGGCAGGCTGGTGGTGAACTGGGCGAAGCGGCGCAGGCAGTCCAGGCCGCGCTGCATCGCTTCTTCACTGAGCTGGCGCTCGTCATCCAGGCCGGCTGCCAGCTGGACCTTGTCGCCGATACGCTCGAGGATGCGGATTTCGTGATTGTCGGCTTTGGCCAGCACCATATGGAAGCTGTTCGAGCCCAGGTCGATGGCGGCGATCAGGGGAAAACTCTCGGCAGGGGCTTGGGGCATGATTGCGGCATCTCGTTCGATTTCCGCGCATCCTGCCACGACTGAGCGCATGAGCCAACGCATTCGGTTGTCGCATGAAACTGGTCTAGACCTGTGGTTATCGCAGGTTCAGCACGCTCAGCGGCTGTTTAAGAAGCTGTTCGTCGCAGTTATGCCCCTCGCCGCCGCGATCCACCACCAGGAAGCGACCGGGGTGCTGCAGGCATAGCAACGGGTGGTGCCAGGTGCCCCGCGCGTAGTTCACGCCCTGGTCCGGCGCGCTGATGAAGGCGCGTATTTTCGACTCGTCCAGCTCGCCGGGCGGGGCGACGACGATCAGCATGCGTCCGCCGTCCACCGGGTAGAAGGCCTGGCTGCCCAGTGGGTGGCGTTCGAGCATGCGGACTTCGATAGGTGCATGCCAGGCCTGACCCTCGAACAGATTGATCAGGGTGCGTGGCGCTTCACCGGCCAACTCCACCTGAACCAGGTCGTGGTAGCGGGTGGTGGTGCCGGCGTTGATCGGGAAGGCCTGCGCTCCGGCCGCTTCGATCACATCACCGAAAGGCGCGAAGGCTTCGCGGGTCAGCGGCTCGATGCGCAATGGCAGCGGGGTCGGTGCGTTCACAGGTTCACCGAACCGATGAAGTGGCGTAGCTCTTCGGTCTGCGGCGCGGCGAACAGCGCCTTGGGATCACCGATCTCGTGCACCTTGCCCTGGTGCATGAACACCAGCTTGTCGCCGACCTCGCGGGCGAAGCGCATCTCGTGGGTGACCATGATCAGGGGGCATGCCCTCGCTGGCCAGTTGCTTGACCACTGCCAGCACCTCGTTGACCAGCTCCGGGTCGAGCGCCGAGGTGATCTCGTCGCACAGCAACACCTTGGGCGACATGGCCAGGGCGCGGGCGATGGCCACGCGCTGCTGTTGGCCGCCGGACAGGCGTTCGGGGTAGGCGTCGAATTTCTCCGCCAGGCCGACGCGTTCGAGCATTTGGCGGGCGGTTTTCTCGGCTTCGGCATGCGGGGTTTTCTTCACCACCTGTGGCGCCAGCATGACGTTCTCGCCAACGGTCAGGTGCGGGAACAGGTTGAACTGCTGGAACACCATGCCGACCTTCTGCCGCAGGCTACGCAGATCGGCGCGGGCGGCGTCGAGGTATTCGCCGTCGACTTCGATCGCGCCGTCATTGATCGACTCCAGGCCGTTGAGGGTGCGCAGGAAGGTGCTCTTGCCCGAGCCGCTGCGGCCGATGATGGCGACTACTTCGCCTTCCTCGACCTTGAGGTCGATGCCTTTAAGCACGTGATTGTCGCCGTAGTACTTGTGCAGGGCGACGACATTAAGCATCGACATTCAGCCTCCTTTCCAGGCGATAGGCAGCGAGTGAGAGCGGGTAGCAGAGCAGGAAGTAGCCGAGGGCGACGAAGGCGTAGACCATGAACGGCTCGAAGGTAGCGTTGGCCAGCATGCTGCCGGTCTTGGTCAGCTCGGTGAAACCGATGATCGAGGTCACCGCGGTACCCTTGCGAGCTGCGTGCGGGCGATTTCGAGCAAGCCAACCGTCTGGATTTCGAATTTCACCAGCGTATTCTCGTTGCCAGCGGTAATCAGGCAATGTGTGCCCTGGTGACGTCCAGCGCGGAGATCTTTCTGGACAGTCAAAAGCTGCCGTTCATCCGTCCGGAGCGGGCGCAGGAAACCTGGCAGGAGCATCGCAAGATTCTCAAGTCACTGGCTCGGCATGCCGCCGGGCCGGCACAGAAGGCCATGCAGCAGCATATTCGCGCGGCTGCGCTGCGTACCGGCATCGCCTTCATCACCTTGGGTGATTGAAACTATTGAGTGGCTCAATCGCCAGTGCCTTTCGGTGTCACGCAAGCCGGGCTATGATGACGCCACTTTTTGGTTGCCTGCCATCCTTGGCAGTAACCCTTCGGGCCGTCGCAAGCGACGTCAAAAATTCCTCCCGGCAATTTTTTGCTTCCGAATACACGGAGACTCCTCATGAGCGAATTCATCACCAACGTCAGCGACGCCAGCTTCGACCAGGACGTCATCCAAGCTGAAGGTCCGGTTCTGGTCGACTATTGGGCTGAGTGGTGCGGCCCGTGCAAGATGATTGCACCGGTGCTCGACGAGATCGCCAAGGAATACCAAGGCAAGCTGAAGATCTGCAAACTGAACATCGACGAGAACCAGGAAACCCCGCCGAAGTACGGCGTGCGCGGTATCCCGACCCTGATGCTGTTCAAGAACGGCAACGTCGAAGCGACCAAGGTCGGCGCGCTGTCCAAGTCGCAGCTGGCTGCTTTCCTCGACAGCAACATCTGAGGCAAGTCGCTCTGGAAGAGGCCCCGCAATTCAGACTGTGTGAAAACCTAGCAGTCTGAGAGCAAGCTGAAGACAATGCCTCCATCAGTCGATGGGGGCATTGTCGTTTATGGGCTACATCCAGGGCGAAGGTCGTCAGCAAAGCAGCCTGTTTCCTCCCACATTGGAGGAACTGGTGCCGGAGGATCACCTGGTACGGGTGATCGAGGCCTATGTCGCTCGCCTGGATCTGCAGGCTCTGGGTTTCAG
>NZ_SCFY01000002.1 GCF_007049795.1 Ectopseudomonas mendocina | reverse complement strand
GTAATGCCTGTCGCTTCCACCAGCTCCGGCACCGTCCGGTTCAAGGGCGGCATCATCTGCCGCACCACCCACTCCCGATGCTCTATCGAATAACGCGCCACACGGCTCTCACTTCCGCCCACCGACCAAGACTCATCGAATCAACTCACACGACAACTATCCTGACGCGGCGGGCCCGACAGTCTGGAAAATGTTACCCAAACACAAGGGTAGACCTATGGCCACGCCGGCCAGGAGCGTTTCTTTGTTGATCAGTTTCAGCCGTCTGAAAAAGATCACGCAAAGCACTAGCGTAGCGAGTGCGAACTTGTACCCCAGGAATACGAAGGGTGAGCCGTCCGCAACACCCACTTTGGTGAAGGCAAACGAAATCCCCCAGAACGCGGTTCCGAGGATTAACAGGCACAGATATGTCTGACGAACAGGCATGCGAAAACCATCCATTCAAATTGGAGTGGTTAGAGCATGCGGAGAGGCCGCAAGAAAGCCCGAGTTTGCCTTCAATCTCTTCTCTAACGTTAAGGCAAGTCGGTAAAGCGCTTTCATCTGCCGCTATTAATCAATCTGGGGCAGCAGGCTGTCAACAGGTGCTACAAACCAGTCTGCAGCAAGCTGCCATCGACAGATGGCTACAACATGGCACCCGATGCACTGTCGCCAGCTTCCGCTTCGGCCGAAAGCCGCCGCTCCCTAACGCCTTAATTCCGCGCTCTTCCGCTACGGGATAGCCTGCCCGCCATAGAGCGTAATCTGCGACAATCCCGCCTTTGCCCTGATTGCCTCGATCCAGATGACTGACCTCGCCACACTGCAGAAGAATCTCGACCACGTCATGATAGCCGAGCGTCATCGCTTGCGCCGGCAATTGCATGAGCTGCAGAAGCATCCCGATGAGGCCAAGCTGGCGCAGTGGTTGGAGCGTTTTCAGGCCTCCAGCGACAAGGTGGCGGCGCGGCGTAGCAGCATCCCGGCGATGCGTTACGACGATGCGCTGCCGATTGCCGCCAAGCGCGACGAGATCAAGGCCGCGCTGGAGAAGAGCCAGGTGGTGGTGATCGCTGGTGAGACCGGTTCGGGCAAGACCACGCAGTTGCCGAAGATCTGTCTGGAGATCGGCCGGGGCGTGCATGGACTGATCGGCCATACCCAGCCGCGCCGGCTGGCGGCGCGCAGTGTGGCCACTCGCGTAGCTGAGGAAATCGGCACGCCGCTGGGCGAGCTGGTCGGCTATCAGGTGCGCTTCGAGGATCAGAGCAAGGACGGCACGCTGATCAAGCTGATGACCGACGGCATCCTGCTCGCCGAGACCCAGCACGACCGCTTTCTGGAAAAGTACGACACCATCATCGTCGACGAGGCGCATGAGCGTTCGCTGAACATCGACTTCCTGCTCGGCTACCTGAAGACCCTGTTGCCGCGTCGCCCGGATCTGAAGCTGATCATCACCTCGGCGACCATCGATCTGGAGCGTTTTTCCAAGCACTTCAATGACGCCCCGATCATCGAGGTGTCCGGTCGCACCTACCCGGTGGAAACCTGGTATCGCCCGCTGGCGGCCGAGGTGGACGAGGAGGGCGAGCGTCTGCTCGATGACCTGTCCATCGATCAGGGCATTCTCGCTGCGCTGGACGAGATCGCCGAGCACGAGCGCAGTGTGGGCAAGCGCCCTGGCGACGTGCTGGTGTTCCTGCCCGGTGAGCGCGAGATTCGCGAGGCGGCTGAGGTGCTGCGCAAGGCCAACCTGCGTTTTACCGAGGTGCTGCCGCTGTATGCACGGCTGACGCCGGCTGAGCAGCAGAAGATTTTCGCGCCCATGCCGGGGCGCAAGATCGTGCTGGCCACCAACGTGGCGGAAACCTCGCTGACCGTGCCGGGCATCCGCTACGTGATCGACAGCGGCACCGCGCGCATCAGCCGCTACAGCTACCGCGCCAAGGTGCAGCGCCTTCCCATCGAGCCGGTGTCGCAGGCCAGCGCCAATCAGCGCAAGGGCCGTTGTGGGCGGGTCGAGCCGGGTATCTGCATCCGTTTGTACAGCGAGGAGGATTTTCTCGGGCGCCCGGAATTTACCGACCCGGAGATTCTGCGCACCAATCTCGCGGCAGTGATCCTGCAGATGCTGCACCTGCGCCTTGGCAGCATCGAGGACTTCCCCTTTATCGAGCCGCCAGACGGCAAGGCCATCAGCGACGGCTTCAACCTGTTGCAGGAGCTGTCGGCGGTCAACCGCGAAAGCCAGCTCACGCCCATCGGCCGGCAACTAGCGCGCCTGCCCATCGACCCGCGCCTGGGGCGCATGGTGCTGGAAGGCGCCAAGCAGGGCAGCCTGGAGGAAATCCTTATCGTCGCTGCCGCGCTGTCGGTGCAGGACCCGCGTGAGCGACCGATGGATCGCCAACAGGCCGCCGACCAGGCGCACGCGCAGTGGAAGGATGTGGATTCGGACTTCGCCGCGCTGATCAACCTGTGGCGCGGCTTCGAGGAAAAACGCCAGGAGCTTGGCAGCAACCCGCTGCGCACCTGGTGCAAGAAGAACTTCCTCAACTACATGCGCCTGCGCGAATGGCGCGATGCGCACCGGCAACTGGTGCTGATCGCCCGTGATCTGCAGTTGATGGGCAAGGGCGGGCAGAACCGCTCAGAAGCGCAGGGCGAGCAAACAGCGAACACGCCGCAGCCGACCAAGGACACCCGCGTCAACGCCATCGCCCGTCAGCAGGCCGAGGCCAGCGAAGCAGCGGTGCGGGCGAAGAACTACGCCGCCGTACACAAGGCGATTCTCGCCGGGCTGCTCAGCCAGATCGGCCAGAAGACCGAGGAGGGCGACTACCTCGGTGCGCGCCAGCGGCGCTTCTGGATTCATCCCTCCAGCGTGATCGGGCGCAAGAAGCCCAACTGGATCATGGCCGCCGAGCTGGTGGAAACCACCAAGCTGTTCGCCCGCATGGTGGCGAAGATCGAGCCGGACTGGATCGAGCCGCTGGCCGCGCATCTGGTGAAGAAGAACCATCTGGAACCGCACTGGGAGAAGAAGCGTGGCCAGGTGGTGGCGTACGAGCAGGTCACCCTGTACGGCATGATCATCGTCGGTCGCCGCCCGGTGCATTACGGCCCCATCGACCCGCCGGTGGCGCGCGAGATGTTCATTCGCGAGGGGCTGGTGCGAGGCGAGATCAACAGCCGCGTGCGCTGCCTGACCGCCAACCGCCAGTTGCTAGAACGTCTCGACGAGCTGGAGGCCAAGTCGCGTCGCCGCGACATCCTCGCCGACGAGGAAACCCTGTTCGGCTACTACGAGGCGCGCATCCCGCAGGACATCTACCAGGCCGCGAGTTTCGAGAGCTGGTACAAGAAGGGCAGCGCCGCCGACGCGCAACTGCTGATCATGCGCGAGGAAGACGCCCTGGCCCGCGATGCCAAGGAAGTCACCGCCGCACAGTACCCGGACACCTTGCGCATCGGCGAATTGCAATTGCCGCTGAGCTATCACTTCGAACCCAACCACCCGCGTGACGGCGTGACCCTGCGTGTGCCGGCGCCGCTGTTGCCGCAACTGCAGCCCGAGCGTCTGGAATGGTTGGTGCCAGGGCTGCTGGAAGCCAAGTGCATCGCCCTGGTGCGCGGCCTGCCCAAGGCGCTGCGCAAGAACTTCGTGCCGGTGCCGGACTTCGTCGGCGCCGCGCTAGGCAAGCTGGTATTCGGCCAGGGCTCGTTGCCGCAGGCCCTCGGTCAGGAGTTGCTGCGCATGACCGGCGCGCGGGTGTCCGACGAGGCCTGGGCGGAGGCTGCTGAAAGCATCGAAAACCACCTGAAGATGAACATCGAAGTGGTGGATGCCCAAGGCAAGTTCCTTGGTGAAGGCCGCGACCTGGCCGAACTGACCGCACGCTTCGCCGAGGCCAGCCAGGCAGCCTTGGCCATCCCGCAGCAAAGCGAAAAGCCGAAAGCGGTGGAGGCCAAGGCTTTCGCCGAGGTGGCCGAGAAGGCGCAGCAGAAGATCGCCGGGCTTTCCATGACGGTTTATCCGGCGTTGGTGGAGGAAGCGGGCGTGGTCAAGGAGGGGCGCTTCCCGACCCAGGCCGAGGCCGACTTCCAGCATCGTCGTTCGCTGCAACGCCTGCTGTTGCAGCAATTGGCCGAGCAGGCCAAGTTCCTCCGTGGCAAGCTGCCGGGGCTGACCGAACTGGGTCTGCTGTATCGCGATATCGGCCGTGTCGAGGCGTTGGTCGAGGACATTCTGCTGGCCAGCCTGGATGCCTGCATCCTCGACGGCGAAGCCACGCTGCCACGCGACGGCGCGGCCCTGGCGCAACTGGCCGAGCGCAAGCGCGGCGACTGGACGGCGCATGCCGAGCGCATCACTCGCCAGGTGCTGGAGATTCTCAAGCTGCACCATGGCTTGCAGAAGCGCTTCAAGGGCAAGATCGACCTGGCCCAGGCCATGGCGCTCAATGACATCAAGCAGCAGCTGGCCAATCTGGTCTATGCCGGCTTCGTGCGCGAGACGCCGGGCGAGTGGCTCAAGGAGATTCCGCGTTATCTGAAGGCCATCGAGCAGCGCCTGGACAAGGTCGGGGCGCAAGTGCAGCGTGACCGAGTATGGACGGGCGAGCTTACGGGCTACTGGGAACAGTACAAGGCGCGTGCTGCCAAACATGCCCAGGAAGGCAAGCGTGATGCGCAGCTCACGCTGTATCGCTGGATGCTGGAGGAATACCGCGTGTCGCTGTTCGCCCAGCAATTGGGGACGAAGATGGCGGTATCGGACAAACGCCTGAGCAAGCAGTGGACGCTGGTTGAAAGTTGATGATCGGCGCTCGCCCCGGTGTTGGGGCGAGCCAATCACTGGTGAATGCGGAAACCGAGAACGATGAGCGCAAGTGAAGATAATTCCGGGCTGGGGCGCCGTGGCTGCCTCGGCCTGTTTCTGGTCGGCCTGGCCTTTGTCGTACTGATTTTCGCCGGGCTGATTTACATCATGACCCGCCCGCAGGACAGCGAGATCGAGGCCGGCGAGCGTGCGGCCATCGAGGCCTGCTGGAAGAGCGCACAGGCCACCGAGCGCAGCTTCACCGAGGAAAGTTGCCAGGAGATGGAGAAGCAGTTCCTGCGCAAGTTCGGCCATCAGCCATGAATCTGCTGCAACGCCTGAGCTTCAAGCATCTGGTGGTGGGCTTCTGCGTGCTGGCGCTGGCGAGCGTGGTACTGATCTGGTGGCTTAGCGGCGCGGCGTATTTGCGGCCCTATGCCGAGCAGACGGTGATCTTCGGTCAGGGCGAGTTGAAGCTGCCGCCTGAGCTGGCTGGCCCCGGGCCCATTCGCGTGGTGCACTTCTGGGACCCGGACTGCCCCTGCAACGCGGAAACCGACGCGCACCTGCGCTACCTGATCGGCCTGCACCGCAATGCCGATGTCGAGTTCTACAGCGTGCAGAGGCCGGGCAGCAAGGGCGAGATCGCGCCGTTTCTGCGCGGGCGGATGAAGCCTCTGTCGGGTATCGAGGGCATGGAGTCGCTGCCGGCCAGCCCGGCCCTGGCGATCTGGGATCGCGACGGCAAGCTGGCCTATGCCGGGCCTTATAGCGAGGGGCTGGTGTGCAACTCCAGCAACAGCTTCGTCGAGCCGGTACTCGATGCGCTGACCCAGGGGCGCCATGTTTCCCTGGCCAGTGGGTTGGCGGTGGGGTGTTATTGCGCCTGGAAGTAGTGGGGTAGGCAGTAGGTAAAGCTATCGCGGCTGAAGCCGCTCCTACGGAATAGGGGTAGGAGCGGCTTCAGCCGCGATGCTTTTGGCCGCGCCCAATTGCCCCGGATTGCGTCCGGGCTACAGCGCCAACCATCCCTGATTTCTTTCTGTCTGCCGCTCTGCGGCCCAGCCTTTCGCTAGGCCCAACCGCCTATCGCCAGAATTCGAAAACCTCGAAATCTCTTCAATGTCAAGGCAGGCCGTGCTTTCAGCTGACAGCATCTTTCCTTGCAATGATTCCTGTCAATTTGCTGACAAACAGCTCTAAAACGGGGCTGTGATCATTTGTCGCACCCCTGCGATTCTTTGCCGGCTTCTTGCTGCAAAGTGTTTCAAATCTTTGCGTAAATGTTTCTAAACATGTCGAAAAGGTGCTGTAAGTTCGCTCATAAGTAGGCCGCTAATGAATTGTATGAGGCCGTCATAGCCTGCAACATCCGCGCTTCCCACGGTTTACCGCTTCGCTTGCACGGATGCTCAAGCTCTGAGTTCTCGCTGCCGGCCTTTTGCTCGATGGGCCGCACGGCAACTGAAGCCGATTGTGGGGCTCACTCAGTTGAAGGTCGTGACATGAAAGAAGAGAAATACCATCGTTGTGTGCGCTGGCTGGTGATGGCGATTGCCTTCTCGGCGCTCGGTGGATGTGACTGGGCACTGTTCAACTCGAAAGGGCAGATCGGTGTCGAGCAGGGCAACCTCATCCTGATCTCCATTGGTCTCATGTTGATCGTGGTCATCCCCGTGATCGTCATGACCTTCTGGTTTGGCTGGCGTTATCGCGAGTCGAACGAGAAGGCCACCTACATGCCCGACTGGGCACATTCGCACAAGATCGAACTGGTCGTCTGGGGCGTTCCCCTGATCATCGTCGCCGTTCTGGCGGTCATCATCTGGCAAACCTCGCACTCGCTCGACCCCTATCGTCCGATCGAATCGGACAAGCCGGCGCTGAGCATCGAAGTCGTCTCGCTCGACTGGAAATGGCTGTTCATCTACCCGGATCAAGGCGTGGCCGTGGTCAATGAGCTGGTGATCCCGGAGAAGACCCCGGTGACCTTCCACATCACCTCCGACACGGTGATGAACGCGCTGTCGATCCCGCAGCTCGGCGGGATGATCTACGCCATGGGCGGCCAGCGCACCCAGCTCAATCTGATTGCCAACGAACAGGGCGAGTTCTTCGGCCAGTCCGGCAACTTCAGCGGCGAAGGCTTCTCGGCCATGCGCTTCACCACTCATTCGGTCAGCGATGAAGCGTTCGCGCAGTGGGTCGACAAGGTCAAGCAGTCGCCCGAGGTCATGGACTTCGCCGCCTTCAAGCAGGTGGGCGAGCCAGGCGAGATGGTCCATCACCGTTACCCGATCTACCCGATCCGTTACTTCGGCCAGGTCGAGGCGAACCTGTTCAACAAGGTGATCGGGCAGTACGTGACCCTGAAAGATTCCCACAGCACGGCCATGCACGAAGCAGCGGAGGTGCAGGAGTGAATATGTTTGGAAAACTGACTCTGGACGCGATTCCGTACCACGAGCCAATCATCATGATCACCCTGGCCATTGTGGCGCTGGGTGGTCTGGGGCTGTTCGCGGCGGTGACCTACTTCAAGAAGTGGGGCTATCTGTGGCGCGAGTGGCTCACCTCGGTGGACCACAAGAAAATCGGCGTGATGTACATCCTCGTTGCGCTGGTCATGCTGGTGCGTGGCTTCGCCGACGCCATCATGATGCGTACCCACCTGGCGATGGCCCACGGTGACGGGCAGGGCTACCTGCCGCCCGAGCACTACGACCAGATCTTCACCGCGCACGGCATCATCATGCTGATCTTCGTGGCCATGCCACTGGTCACCGGCCTGATGAACATCGTCGTGCCGCTGCAGATCGGCGCGCGTGACGTGGCCTTCCCCTATCTGAACTCGCTGAGCTTCTGGCTGTTCGTCGGCGGCGCGCTGCTGATCAACCTGTCGCTGGGCCTGGGCGAATTCGCCAAGACCGGCTGGGTGGCTTATCCGCCGTTGTCAGGGATTCAGTACAGTCCCGGCGTGGGGATGGATTACTACATCTGGAGCATGCAGCTATCAGGCTTGGGGACGACGCTGACGGGGGTCAACTTCATCGCCACCATTCTCAAGATGCGTGCACCGGGCATGAGCCTGATGAAAATGCCGATCTTCACCTGGACCATCCTTATCACCTGTGCCCTGATCTGTGGCGCCTTCCCTCCGCTGACCGCTGCTTTGGCGATGCTGTCGCTCGACCGCTACCTGGATTTCCACTTCTTCACCAGTGAGCTGGGTGGCAACCCGATGATGTACGTCAACCTGTTCTGGATCTGGGGTCACCCGGAGGTGTACATCCTGATCCTGCCGGCGTTCGGCGTGTTCTCCGAAGTGGTGGCGACCTTCTCGCGCAAGACCCTGTTCGGTTATGCCTCGATGGTGTGGGCGACTGCGGCCATCGGCGTGCTGTCGTTCGTGGTGTGGTTGCACCACTTCTTCACCATGGGTTCCGGTGCCAACGTCAACGCCTTCTTCGGCATCATGACGTCGATCATCGCCATCCCCACCGGGGTGAAGATCTTCACCTGGCTGTTCACCATCTTCCGTGGTCGTCTGCAACTGAACGCCATGACCTGGATGACTCTGGGCTTTTTGGTGACCTTCTCCATCGGCGGCATGACCGGTGTACTGCTGGCGGTGCCGGCGGCTGACTTCGTGCTGCACAACAGCCTGTTCCTGATCGCTCATTTCCATAACGTGATCATCGGCGGTGCGGTGTTCGGCTACCTGGCCGGCATCATCTACTGGTTCCCGAAAGCCTTCGGCTTCAAGTTGCTCGATCGCTTCGGTCGCTACTCGTTCTGGTGCTGGCTGCTGGGCTTCTACTTCGCCTTCATGCCGCTGTACGTGCTGGGCTTCATGGGCATGACCCGTCGCCTCAACCACTTCGACAACCCGGCCTGGGTGCCGTGGGTGCAGGTGGCCGTGGTCGGTGCGGTGCTGATCGGTATCGGCATCGTCTTCACCGTGGTGCAGTTCG
Organism: Ectopseudomonas mendocina; assembly: GCF_007049795.1. Lineage (GTDB taxonomy): Bacteria > Pseudomonadota > Gammaproteobacteria > Pseudomonadales > Pseudomonadaceae > Aquipseudomonas > Aquipseudomonas mendocina_D. The sequence continues at coordinate 306,070 of NZ_SCFY01000002.1, read as the reverse complement.
TCACCAGCTACATCAAGCGCAAGGAAAACCTCGACGTGAGCGGCGATCCGTGGGATGGCCGCACTCTGGAGTGGGCGACGTCCTCGCCGCCACCGTTCTACAACTTCGCGGTCATCCCGACGGCGGACAAGATCGACGCTTTCTATGAGGCGAAGAAGAACGGTGTCGAGCTGATGCCTGCGCCGGAGCACTACGAGCCGATCCACATGCCGAAGAACACCGGCAATGGTCTGGTGGTGGCAGGTTTCATCATCGCCTTCGGTTTCGCCATGATCTGGCACATCTGGTGGCTTGCCATCGTTGGCCTGGTCGGGGCTGTCGCCAGCTTCATCGTGCGTTCCTACGACGAAGACATCGACTACTACGTGCAGCCTGAAGAGATCGCGCGGATCGAGCAGGCGCACCATCAAACCAAAGCCAACGCAGTGGTACAGGCCTAACCATGACCGCTTACGAACCCCACTTCTCACATGACGCTCATGGCCACGATGGCCATGAGCACCACCACGACACCAGTGGAATCAAGCTGTTCGGTTTCTGGGTTTACCTGATGACCGACCTGCTGATCTTCGCCACGGTGTTCGCCACCTTCGCGGTGCTGAGCAATTCCTTCGCCGGTGGTCCCACCGCGAAGGAAATGCTGCGTCCGGGTTTGCATCTGGTGCTGGTGGAAACCTTCGCTCTGCTGTTTTCCAGTATCACCTATGGCATGGCCATGCTGGCCACCTACCGTGGCGACAAGGGCGCGGTGCTGCGCTGGCTGGGCATCACCTTCCTGTTCGGCGTGGCCTTCATCAGCATCGAGCTGTACGAGTTCCGCCACCTGATCCATGAAGGTGCCGGGCCGCAGGTCAGCGCCTACTGGTCGGCGTTCTTCACCCTGGTTGGCACCCATGGTCTGCACGTCAGTGCCGGTCTGCTGTGGATGTTGGTGTTGATGGCGCAGATCAGCAGCCGTGGCCTGACTGACACCAACAAGACCCGCGTCGGGCTGCTCAGCCTGTTCTGGCACTTCCTCGACGTGGTGTGGATCTGCGTCTTTACCGTCGTCTATCTGCTGGGGGTGCTGTAAATGGCTCACCAAGACAATCACGCCGCCCACGCCGTGGGCTTCAAGGATTACCTGATCGGTTTCATCCTGTCAGTGATCCTCACCGTGATCCCTTTCATGCTGGTCATGCATCCTGACGTGCTGGGCCTGAGCCGTGGCGCGACCCTGATCACTGTGGTGCTCTTCGGCCTGGCGCAGGTGCTCGTCCATCTCGTGTACTTCCTGCACATGAAGACTGACGCGGAAGGCCGCTGGAACGTGATTTCGATGATCTTCACTGTGATGGTCATCGTGTTCGTGGTCGGCCTGTCGGTCTGGATCATGTGGAGCATGCACTATCACATGATGATCAACTGATGCTGGCGCTCCTGAAGCAGTACCTCAACCTCGCCAAGCCGGGCATCGTCTTCGGGAATCTGATTTCCGTGACGGGCGGTTTCTTCCTGGCTTCGCGCGGCGATGCGAACCTGGCGCTGTACTTCGCGACAGCGCTGGGGGTTTCGCTGGTGATCGCCTCAGGCTGTGTGTTCAACAACTACATCGATAGGGACATCGACCAGAAGATGGAGCGCACCCGTAATCGCGTTCTGGCGCAGGGGCTTGTTTCACCTGCGCACGCCATCGTCTATGCCTTCGCGCTCGGGGTAGCGGGGGTGGCTGTGCTGTACGCCGCCACCAACACCCTGGCGGTGATGCTGGTGCTGATGGGCTTCGTGGTCTACGTCGGCCTCTACAGCCTGTGGCTCAAGCGTGGCTCGGTGTACGGCACCCTGGTCGGCAGCCTGTCCGGGGCGGCTCCGCCCGTGGTCGGCTACTGTGCGGTGAGCAACGAGTTCGATGCCGGCGCGGCCATCCTGTTGTTGATCTTCAGCCTGTGGCAGATGCCGCATTCCTATGCCATTGCCATCTTTCGTTTCAATGACTACCAGGCCGCGAACATTCCGGTGCTGCCCGTCATCAAGGGGATCTCGGCTGCCAAGCGGCAGATCGTGCTGTACATCGCCGCCTTCGTGGTCGCGACCCTGATGCTGACGCTCAGCGGCTACGCGGGCTACAGCTACTTCGTGGTCGCCGCGCTGAGCGGTGCCTACTGGTTGTGGATGGGCGTGTCGGGCTACAAGGCCGCCGATGATCGAGTGTGGGCGCGCAAGCTGTTCACCTTCTCCATCATCAGCATCACCATGCTCAGTGTGATGATGTCGGTGGATTTCATCTCCTCGCCCGAGCAGGTATTGGTGACCTCCATCAATCACCTGTGCAGCCAGTTCGCCGGCAGTGCGCAGGGCATCTGCGCGGTGGTCGCCGGTATCTGACCTTGGCACCGTGGGAGGTGCTTGAGCCGCGACTGTCGCCGCTGAAGCGCCACCCGCGGTGCTCCTGTCGTGGGTTGGATTCGCGCTTCACATCCCTCGCCGGTGGGCATGTAGTCAACTTCGTAGGAGCGGCTTCAGCCGCGATTGTCGCCGTACTGAAGCGCTTCAGATACTGCGCTGATTGACCCGCTGCGATAGCGCCTCGGCCGACTCCTTGCGCTCGGAGTAGCGGTTCACCAATTCGGGGTGGTCGCGCAGTAGCCAGGTGAAACGCACCAGCTCTTCCATCACGTCCACCAGGCGGTCGTAGTAGGGCGACGGCTGCATGCGGTCGTCATCGCCGAATTCGAGAAAGGCCTTGGGTACCGACGACTGGTTGGGGATGGTGAACATGCGCATCCAGCGGCCGAGTACGCGCAACTGATTGACTACGTTGAACGACTGCGAGCCGCCACAGACCTGCATCACCGCCAGGGTCTTGCCCTGGGTCGGGCGTACCGCGCCCACGGCCAGCGGCACCCAGTCGATCTGCGCCTTGAACACCGCCGACATGGCGCCATGGCGTTCCGGCGAGCACCACACCTGGCCTTCCGACCACTGCATCAGCTCGCGCAGCTCCTGCACCTTGGGGTGCTCGACCGGGGCATCGTCCGGTAGGGGCAGGCCGGATGGGTCGAAGATGCGCGTCTCGCAGCCCAGATGCTGCAGCAGGCGCGCCGCTTCCTGTACCAGCAGGCGGCTGAACGAGCGTGGTCGGGTGGAGCCATACAGCAGCAGAATGCGCGGTGCTGGGGCCGAGTCGCTGCCTTGTGCCGGCAGCAGGTCGAGGTCGAGATTGGGTAGTTCGTCGTTCATGCGCGCGTCCTCACTCCTGGCCTATGCGGTTGAGCGCCTGCTGCAGCTCGTCGCGGCTCATGTCCGCCAGGGGCAGGGCGAGGAAGGCGCGGCAGCGTCGTTCGATATGCGCCAGGGTGGCCTGGAACGCGGCGTCGATGGTGGCCTCGTCGCCTGCCACGTGGGACGGATCTTCCAGGCCCCAGTGGGCTTTCAGCGCCGGGCCGAAGTACACCGGGCAGGCTTCGCCGGCTGCCTTGTCGCAGACGGTGATGACGATATCCGGCGGGCAAGCTTCGAAGGCGTCGTTGCCCTTGCTGCTCAGGCCCTCGGTGGTTATGCCAGCCTCGCGCAGGGTCACTAGGGTGCGCGGCAGCACCTCGCCGCGCGGGAAGCTACCGGAGCTCACTGCCTGGTGCTCGCTGGGCGCCAGGTGGTTGAACATGGCTTCGGAGAGGATGCTGCGGCAGCTATTGGCCGTGCACATGAACAGGACTTTCATCGGAAGGCTCCAGATCAGAGGCTCAGGCGCAGGGCCAGGGCCGAAAGGGTAAGCAGCAGTACCGGCAGGGTGAGCACGATGCCGACCTTGAAGTAGTAACCCCAGGTCACGCGGATGCCCTTGCGCGCCAGTACATGCAGCCAGAGCAGGGTGGCCAGGCTGCCAATGGGGGTGATCTTCGGCCCCAGGTCGCAGCCGATCACGTTGGCGTAGATCATCGCCTCACGCACCGCGCCGCTGGCCTGGCTGGCGTCGATGGCCAGCGCGCCGATCAGCACGCTGGGCATGTTGTTCATCAGCGACGACAGCAGCGCGCTGAGCAGGCCGGTGCCCAGCGCCGCGCCCCAGATGCCGTAGTCGGCGAAGGCGTCGAGCAGCCGCGTCAGCTCGGTAGTCAGGCCGGCATTGCTCAGGCCGTAGACCACCAGATACATGCCGAGAGAGAAGATCACTACCTGCCAGGGCGCCTCGCGCAGCACCTTGCCGGTGGCGATGCGTTTGCCGCGCGCGGCGACGGCGAACAGCAACGCGGCACAGGCCGCTGCTACGGCGCTGATGGGGATGCCCAGCGGCTCCAGGGCGAATAGCCCGACCAGCAGCGCGAGCAGCACCACCCAGCCGACCTTGAAGGTACTGAGGTCACGGATCGCCTGGCTCGGTGTCTGCAGCGCCGTCACCTCATAGCGCGCCGGAATGTCGCGGCGGAAGAACAGCCACAGCACCAGCAGGGTGGCGGCGACGCTGACCAGGTTCACCGGCACCATCACCGCCGCGTAGGCGCCGAAGCCAATGTCGAAGTAGTCGGCCGAGACGATGTTGACCAGGTTCGACACCACCAGCGGCAGGCTGGCGGTGTCGGCGATAAAGCCGGCGGCCATGACGAAGGCCAGGGTCGAAGCCGGCGAGAAGCGCAGCGCCAGCAACATGGAAATCACGATGGGAGTGAGGATCAGCGCCGCGCCGTCGTTGGCGAACAGTGCCGACACCGCCGCGCCAAGCAGGATGCTGAAGGCGAACAGGCGCGCGCCGCTGCCGTTGGCCCAGCGCGCCACGTGCAGCGCCGCCCATTCGAAGAAGCCGGCCTCATCGAGCAGCAGGCTGATGATGATCACGGCGATGAAGGTCGCCGTGGCATTCCACACGATATTCCACACGGTAGGGATGTCGGCCAGGCTGACCACGCCGGCGACCAGGGCCAGCACGGCGCCGAGCGAGGCGCTCCAGCCGACGCCGAGGCCTCGCGGTTGCCAGATGACCAGAATCAGGGTGAACAGGAAGATGGCGACGGCGATCAGCATGGGGTGTTCTCAGCAGCAGGTGGCGAGGCGGGCAGGGCGGTCGCCCATGTTGGCGAGGCGGCTGGCGTCTTGCTGCAACCACATGCGGTTGGCGGCCAGGGTGGCGGCCAGCACGTCGCGCACCCACTGTGGCAGATCGGGCGCAAGACGGTAGTAAACCCATTGGCCCTGGCGACGATCCTGCAGCAGGCCGCTGCTGCGCAATTGCGCCAGGTGGCGGGAGACCTTCGGCTGGCTGTCGCCCAGCGCGCAGACCAGCTCGCACACGCACAGCTCGCCTTGCTCGGCGATCAGCAGTACGGCGCGGGCGCGGGTTTCATCGGCCAGGGATTTGAACAGCGCGGGCGGGGAAAGGTGCTCGGACATTGAGTAAGTCCATATATGCGGGTTGGCGAATATACGGAAATCCATATGTTCTAGGCAAGTTGGTGGTGATTGGGGGCGGCTTTGCACTACAGTCCCCAAGCCGGTCGCCGGGACGGACTTTCCCGGCCAGAGATTTTCAAGGGAGGCGCTGGATGCGTTTACCGCGCATGCGCAACGTGATGGCCTGGACGCTGGTAGTGCTGTTGTTGATCGTGGTGGCCTTGCTCGGCATTCGTATCGCCGGGCTATCGTCGCTGCCCGAACTGGAGCCCTGGCACCGCCTGGTGCCGCAGGAACTTGAGGTCAGCGAGTTGGACGAGGGCGACTGGCAGACCTACGTGGCTGCCGAGGCGGCCCTGTTCGAGCGCCTGCAGCGTGAGCTGATCGAGCCGGTCACGGCCTCCGGCACGGCGGCCTATAGTCGTTATGCAAGCAACAGCCCGGTCTACCCCGGCAATCTGCCGCGTGACTGGAACCGTTCCTTCATCCTGCCGCCGCTGGGCTCGGCACGCGGCGTGGTGGTGTTGCTGCACGGCCTGACCGACTCGCCCTACAGCCTGCGCCATATCGCCCAGCACCTGAGCGAGCAGGGCCTGCTCGCCGTGGTGCCGCGCATGCCTGGTCATGGCACGGTGCCGGCGGCGCTTACCGCTGCGCATTGGGAACAATGGCTGGCCACCACGCGCCTGGCTGTACGCGAAGCGCGGCGCCAGGTGCCGGACGGGCCGCTTTATATGGTCGGCTACTCCAACGGCGGGGCGTTGGCGCTGCGCTACAGCCTGGCGGCACTGGAAGATGAGCAGTTAGCCATGCCGCAACGCCTGGTGCTGATCTCCCCTATGATCGGCGTCACCAGCTACGCCCGTTATGCCGGGCTGGCGGCCTTGCCGGCGTTGCTGCCGGCCTTCGCCAAGTCGGCCTGGATGAACGTGCTGCCGGAATTCAACCCGTTCAAGTACAACTCCTTTCCGGTGCACGCGGCGCGGCAGACCTACGAGTTGACCCATGAGGTGCAGAGCGCATTCGACGCTGCCGAAGCCGATGGCCGTCTCTCACGATTGCCGCCGGTGCTGGCCTTCCAGTCCCTGGCCGACAGTACCGTGAGCACGCCGGCGGTGGTTCACCAGCTGTTCGAGCGCCTGCCGGCCAATGGCAGCGAGCTGGTGGTCTTTGACATCAACCGTTCTCAGGCAGCCAGCACCTTGCTGCGGGCGGACATGAGTGGCTTGCTTGAGCGCTTGCTGCCACCGGCCCAGCGTGACTACGACCTGACGGTGGTGGGGGTTGCACAGGGCGGTGGTCGTCAGGTCGAGGCGCGGCGAATCGCAGCCGGCGAGCGTGAGGCGCTGGTGACGCCATTGAACGTCGAATACCCGAGCCAGTTGTTTTCGCTGTCACACGTTGCACTGCCTTTCCCCACGGACGATCCGCTGTATGGCAGCGAACCGACCTCCGCAGAGTTCTATGGTGTAGCCCTTGGCACGCTGGCACCGCGCGGTGAGCGTGGCGTGTTGGTGGTGGGGCTCGATAGCTTGCAGCGCATGACGTCCAACCCTTTCTATGCCTATTTACGCGAGCGCATCGACGAAGACCTCTAGATAGCTCGGTACGCACGTTCTCTGTATCGGCCGCGATGGCCCGCAACATGAGCGCAAAGGCGACCACTTTGGCGAAAAGGAGTAGGCCGACCATCAGGCCGGCCTTTAACACTCAGGCCTGCAGTAACGCATCCAGCTTGCCGCCGCGCTCCAGTGCGGCGAGGTCATCGAAGCCGCCGACGTGGCGTTCGCCGATGAAGATCTGCGGCACGCTGCGGCGCTTGCTGCGCTGTAGCATCTCCGCCATCCGCTCGGGCGCGCGACTCACGTCGATTTCCTCGTAGGTCACGCCTTTGCGTGTCAGCAGCGCCTTGGCGTTGATGCAGTAAGGGCAGTACGCGGTGGTGTAAAGAGTGACGGCTTGCATGGCGCACCTCCTGTCTTGTCAGACGGCTACGGGCGGAAAGTCGACAACGGTTTCGGACAGGTTGTTGAGGTAGTTGGTCTGCGCCACCTTGGCTTTCGATGGCGGCATCGACAATCCACTGTCGCGGGCATTGCCTGGTGCCATCATCAAACCACTGCGTGAATTGCCGAGCCTGAGCGGCTGCCTGGACTGGCTGTTCGCCGAGGCGGCGGGAGACGATTGCGGGCGCGAGCTGGTGCTCAACCGCCTGTTCGAGTTGATAGTGATCCAGTTGCTGCGTCATCTGATGAACAGCCGCGAGCTGGCCTCGGGGATGATGGCGGGCCTGGCCGAGCCACGCCTGGCCCGTGCGCTCAATCAGCTGCACGAGAAACCGCAGCATGGCTGGTCGGTGGCCGAGCTGGCGGCACTGGCCGGTATGTCGCGCACTTTCACGATGTGGTCGGTGCGACACCGGCCGATTACCTGGTGGGCTGGCGCGTCAGCCTGGCGCAGAAGCGCCTGCGCGAGGGCCGGCCCATGGCATTGATCGCCGACGAGGTCCGCTACGAAAGCCCTTCGGCCCTGGCCCGCGCATTTCGCCGCAAGGTGGGGGCGAGCCCCAGTGAATGGTTGAAGCAGGGTGCTTGAGGGTTGAGTCCTGTCGCAATTGTGGCCATCGTCGGGCTCGACCGACGTGGCGCGATGGTGCATGGTGGCGCCCCACATCGTCAGCTCCGAGAGTGCGCTTCATGTTCGAAATTCAAGCCATCGATCCAGCCCATTACCGCCAGCAGACCCGTCGCAGTACTGCGGTTATCGCGGTCATCTTCGTGGCGCTGGCCATGCTTTGCGCCACGCTGAGTACGCAGGTGTTCGGCACGCCCGGTGGTGACAACTTCAAGTGGAACCTGCTGGGTGTGGCGGTGGGGCTCGGTCTGACCATCGTCCTGGTGCGCCAGCAACTCTGGTCGCGACCGTTCATGGCGCCGGCCGTCTACGGCTGGCGGCTCAAGCGCAGCCTGATGCGCGTCACCAACGTCATGCATCACGTCAAGGCGGGCGTGGCGCTGGGCGATGACAGCGCGATGAAGCTGCTGCGCTTTTACCACCTGGGGGTGACCCAGATGCATCAGCTCGATGGCAATTCCAGCGAGCTGAGCCAGATGGTGCGCGAGATCGACAGCCATCGTGAGGCGATGGAGCAGCAGGGGCTGGATATCGAGCAGACGCGGCTCGATCTGGCCTGGCTGGAGCGAGTGAAGGCGTTCAAAGCGGCCTGATCCGTTGCCCAGCAACAACTCCAGCGTCTGACCTTGCCTGATGCCCTGGCGACGGCGCCCGATCACCAGGCAGTCACCCTTGCCGACCGCGCTTACGACCTGCCGCCCACCGGGCGCCTAGAACGCGCTGCGCCCGGCGCAGATCCAGCCGCCGGACGGCCCCCCGTGGTTGGTCATCAACACCCCGAGGGACAGTTCACGGGCATAGCCTTCGAGCAATTCGCTGTCATGCGGGTAACCGTTTTCGCTGATCAGCACACTGATCGCATAGACCCCGGCGCCGCGTTCGGCGGTAGTCATGGCAGCGCTGTCGCCCCTACTCCGAGACATATTCCCTGACATTTGCCATCGCGCATGTTCGCCGCTTAAAGGTTTTTGAAAGGTTCGCCTCTTAGCCTCCGCACGCGCCTTTTGCGTGCTTTACAAGAAAAAGAGGAGAAAGCGGTTTGTTGACCTTGATTGGCCTGTTGACCATCTGCAGCCTGGTTGTGCTGCTGCTTATCGGGCGCATGTCGCCTGTTCTGCCATTGATCGTGGTGCCGTTGCTCGGCGCTCTGGCCGCGGGCTTTGGCCCGGAGGCGATTTCCGGTTTCTTCACTGATGGCATCGGCCGCGTGACGGCGATTGCCACCATGTTCGTGTTTGCCATCACCTTTTTCGGCGTGCTGCAGGACACCGGGCTGTTCCGCCCGCTGATCAATGGCATGGTGCGCCTGACCCGCGGCAACGTCATTGCCGTCACCGTGGCCACAGCTGTGATCGGCATGCTGGCGCACCTCGACGGTGCCGGTGCCACCACCTTCCTGCTCACCGTTCCCGCCTTGCTGCCGCTGTACAAGCAGTTGCGCATGAGCCCGTACCTGATGTTGCTGTTGCTGGCGATCGGCGCCGGCATTTTCAACATGCTGCCCTGGGCCGGCCCGCTGGGCCGTGCCTCGGCCGTGACCGGCATCGAGGTCACCGAGCTGTGGCGTCCGCTGATCGCCGTGCAGGGTATCGGTGTGGTGCTGTTGGTGGCCCTGGCGGCGCTGCTGGGCTGGCGTGAGCAACGTCGTATCGCTGCCGGCAAGAGCGGGGATGAAGGTGTACTGGTGGAAACCAGCACTGACTTGCATGAGCCAAGTGCCGAGGAGCTCGCGCTGGAGCGCCCGCGTCTGCTCTGGGCCAACTCCGCGCTGTTCCTGGCGGTGCTGGTTTCGCTGTTCTCTGGCGTGCTGCCGGCCGGCTATATCTTCATGATCGGCCTGTGCCTGGCGCTGCTGATCAACTACCCGGGCGGCAAGGCGCAGATGCAGCGTATCTCGGCGCATGCCCCGGCTGCCCTGAGCATGGGCATGATCATCCTGGCGGCTGGCTCGATGCTCGGCATCTTCACCGGCACCGGCATGCTCACCTCCATCGCCCAGGACCTGGCGCAGGTGCTACCGGCACCGCTGGTAGGGCAGATGCACATTGTGCTGGGCCTGTTCGGTCTGCCAATGGAGCTGATGCTGAGCACCGACGCCTACTACTTCGGCCTGCTGCCGGTAACGCTGGAAGTGGTCGGTGCCCAGGGCGTCGAGCCGGCCAGCGTGGTTTATGCGCTGACCATCGGTAACATCATCGGCACCTTCATCAGTCCGTTCTCGCCGGCGCTGTGGCTGGCACTGGGTCTGGCCGGGCTGGATCTGGGCCGGCACATCCGCTACTCGCTGTGGTGGATGTGGGGCTTCTCGCTGGTGCTGTTCGGTGCGGCCTGGGCACTCGGGTTGTTCTGACGAACCCAGCTTGTATCGCACCTCACGCCCGGGCTTGCCCGGGCGTGTTGCATCTGGAGGCGGGTGTTTAGCTGATTTCCACCTGATAGCGGAAGTTCTCCGCTGCTGCGCGTGACAGGCGATATTCCAGCGGCGTGCGGTCGTAGCCCAAGGCGGTGCGTTCGATCACCACGCTCGGGCTGGCTTCAGCCACATCGAGCATGGCCGCAAGCTCGGCGTCGACGGCGGAAACCGTCAGGGTTTCCTTCGCTGACGCGATGCGCTGACCACAGTGTTGCTCGTAGAAGGGGTAGAGCAACTGTGGAAAATCGTCCGGCGCGAGCTCCTGCAGGGCGCCGAAGCGTGAGGCGGGCAGCCAGATGCGCTCGTGAAACAACGGACGGCCGTCGACCAGGCGCAGGCGCTGGAGGAACACGCAGCGCTCGCCCTCAGCCAGCTGCAGTGCCTGGCGTGCTGCAGCATCAGCCGGTTCGAGACGGCATTCGAGGATACGGCTTTGCGGCACCTGCGACTGGCCGCTGGCGCTGACCTGGCGGAAGAAGCGAAACAGCGACCCATCGAAGTTCGGCCGCCGCACGAAGGTGCCACGGCCCTGAGCACGCAGCAGCAGGCCCTCGCTGACCAAAGTTTCCACCGCCTTGCGCACCGTGCCGATGGCCACGCCGTAATGGCGGGTCAACTCCGCTTCGGTAGGGATGGCTTCGCCGGGCAGCCATTCGCCTGCGGCGATCTTGCCCAGCATTTCGTCCCGTAACCGCTGATACAGCGGCAGGCGCTCGTCCTGTCCCAGAGCCGTGGTGCTCATAAACCTCACATCCAAAAGTCGACCGGCCGTCACTTTACCACTGGCCTGCAGATTGACAGCACTCGATCTCTGTAGATACAGTCATATAGTCATGTATATGAATATATGACTTACAAGAAGGAGTCGCTCGTACCGGCGGCTCGTACAAGAATCGACAGAGGTATCGCTTCGTGACGCCCATGCCTTATGCCGCTATCACCGGCATCGACACCCACGCGCACATCTTTCGCCAGGACCTGCCCATGGTTCCCGGCCGCCGCTACAGCCCCAGCTATGACGCCACCGTGGAGCAGTACCTGGCCCACCTGGACGCCTGTGGCCTGTCCCAGGGGGTGCTGATCCAGCCCAGCTTTCTCGGCTCCGACAACCACTACATGGTCGAGGCGTTGCAACGCTTCTCTGAGCGCCTGCGTGGCGTGGCGGTGGTGGATGCGCAGGTCAGCGATGCCGAGCTGGACGAGTTGGCCGCTGCCGGCGTGGTGGGCGTGCGCCTGAACCTGATCGGCAAGGCGCTGGAGGATTACACCGGCCCGGCCTGGAGTGGTCTGTTCCGCCGTCTGGCGCGCCGAGGCTGGCAGGTGGAGATCCAGCGCGGCTTCGACGACCTGGCGCTGATCGTGCCGGCGATTCTCGAATCCGGCGTCACCGTGGTGATCGATCACTTCGGCCTGCCTGCGCCCAGCGTGCAGCTGGATGCTGCGCAGCATGAGGTTTTCTTCGATCTGCTGGGCCAGGCGCCGGTATGGATCAAGCTGTCGGCAGCCTACCGCAGCCAGTCCGACCTGAGCCGTGCCCAGGCAATCGAGGCACGTCTGCGTGAGGCTTGTGGCGGCGTCGGTCGCTTCCTCTGGGGCAGCGATTGGCCCAACACCCAGTTCGAGTCGCAGACCCGCTACGATCAGCAATTCGCGCTGCTCGAGGCTCTGCTGCCCAGCCCCGAGGAGCGCCGTCGCGTTCTGGTGGACAACCCCGCAACCCTGTTCGGTTTCGCCTCGGCGTAACCACTGCTCACATCAGAACAACAAAAGGAGTCAAACCATCATGATGAGCTTGCTCGTCGTCGCCGCGATCGTCCTCGCCGTCGCGCTGGGTTACACCACCAAGATCAACATCGGCCTGTTCGCCATCGCCTTCGCCTATCTGCTGGGCTGCTTCGGCATGGGCATGAGCCCGGGCGACATCATCAACATGTGGCCGCTGAAGATCTTCTTCGTGATCTTCTCGGTTTGCCTGTTCTACAGCTTCGCCACCGTCAACGGCACCCTGGAAAAACTCGCCGGGCATCTGCTGTATCGCTGCCGTGGCGTGCCGCACCTGCTGCCCTATGCCATTTTGCTGACCTCGGGGGTGATCGCGGCCATGGGCGCCGGTTACTACACCGTGCTGGCCTTCATGGCGCCGCTGACCCTGCTGCTGTGTCAGCGCACTGGCATGAGCCTGATTCTCGGCGGCATGGCGGTGAACTACGGCGCGCTGGCCGGGGCGAACTTCGTTTCTAGCCAGAGCGGCATCATCTTCCGTGGCCTGATGACCGGCGCCGGCATGCCCGAGAGCGAGGCTTTCGTTAATGCCCTGGCGATCTTCGCCAGCACGGCGATCATCCCGGTGCTGGTGATTTCCGCCTTCGTCTTCCTCGGTGGTCATGGCCGCAACCTGAAGAATGCCGTGCTCGCCGCCGATCTGCCGGAGGCCTTCAACCGCGAGCAGAAGCTGACCCTGCTGCTGACCGTGTTGATGATGGTGCTGGTGCTCGCTGCACCGCTGGCGCTGCTGGCCTTCCCGGACAATGCCACGATCAAGTTCATCAACAGCAAGGTGGATATCGGCCTGATCGCCAGCGTGTTCTCGGTGATCGCCCTGTTGCTCAAACTGGGTGACGAGCGCAAGGCCATTGCGTCCGTGCCCTGGGCCACGCTGATCATGATCTGCGGCGTCGGCATGCTGATTACCGTCGCGATCAAGGCCGGCACCATCGACGCCCTGGCGTCCTGGATCGGCGGCAATATCCCGCCGTTGATGATCCCGGTGGCTTTCGGCGTGGTGGCTGCGCTGATGTCGATCTTCGCCAGCACCCTGGGTGTGGTGACGCCGGCACTGTTCCCCATGGTGCTGCCGCTGTCGGCGTCGATGTCGATCGATCCGATGATCCTCTTCATCGCCATCGTGGTGGGCGCTCAGGCTACCTCGATCTCGCCGTTCTCCTCCGGTGGCAGCCTGCTGCTGGGCTCCTGCGCGGACGACAAGGTTCGCTCGACCCTGTTCTCGCAACTGCTGCTGCGCGCCGCGCCCATTGGCTTCGTTGCAGCGATGCTGTTCAACCTGGCGCTGACCTTCCTGTTCTGATGAGAAAAGGTTCTTTGCATAGTTTGGGGAGAGCGTGAGTTGATACCGGACTGGCAATTACGTGTTAGCTGTCCATGGTTTGGCACTATCCGTTAGCGTGTCGTCTGATCTGATGGGTTTCGCCCCTTACGGGCGACTCACTTTCTTTGCTTGTGCAAAGAAAGTAAGCAAAGAAACACACCCCTACATACGGCCCCGGCTGCGCCGGGGTTCCCTCGTTCCATCACCACTCCAGGGGCACGCTGCGAAGGGCCATCCCTGGCCCATCGCAGCTCTCGCGACATCCATGTCGCTCAACCCCTTACATGGCGATTCCACTCGGCCTCCTGAAGGGGACTTGGGCGTCGTCTATACCATCGCAGTTGAAGAGCAAAGGCAAAGGCCATACGCCGCCAATTCCAATTACGCAAAGATTACGCAGGCTCGCGAACTGGTCCCCTTCAGGAGGCCGAGCGGAGGTGATGCGTAGGGGAGCGAGCCGCATGGATGCGGCGAAATACCGATGGCGGCCCCGCTTAATGGGCCACGGATGGCCCTTGTAAGCCGGCCCCCGGAGCAGCGCCGGAGTGAGGAAACGCAGCGAAGCGGAGTAACAGCCGCAGGCTGGCCCGCAGGGTGAGCGCAGCGAATCAAGGTGTGGCGCCCGTAAGGGGCGCAACCCAAACGCTCAGCGCACGCGATAACGGATCGTGCTAAGCCAGTAAGAGATACGCACACAAACTTGCCAGTCCGGTATCAAGCGTATCCTCCCCGCGAGATTGCTAAGAACCTGAAAAAAACCGGCATCGAGTGATGCCGGGGCTTTATCCCCCGCAAGTCCGTATCGCTATTTCAGCCGATAGCGTCGCAAATCATCCTGACTCAGCAGGCGCAAGCGACCTGGCGGGGCCTGGTAGATCGCTTCGGCCAGGCTCACGTCGACGCCCATGTCGCGAAAGTACTTGGCCGGGCTGAACGCCTGGCTGCCATGGGCGGCCTGCGCCAATGCCGAGTCACCGGCGGGGAAGGGTGGGCGGCGCAGGGCAACGTGGCCGTTGACCGTGCGTTTGCTGCCAGCCGCCAGCAAATAGATGCAACTGCCCTGGCACATGCCGCCTGAAGGTACCAGCGCCTCGAAGCCGGTTTCGCGCAGCAGGCGACCCATGCGGATGGCCTCCGGGGCGCTGCCGCCGATGCTGTCGAGCAGCACGATCTTGCGTTTGTGCTGGCCTGGATTGGCACGCAAACCCTGCAGCAGTTTTTCGTAGTCGCCGGGTACGATCTCTTCGGAAATCTTTGCCGCCAGCATGCCGGCATTGGCTTCGACTTCCACCTGTGCGTGGGCGTTCACGGTGGTGCACAAGGTGGTAGCGATCAGGGCGACGCGTAAACGCTGAACAATCATCGGGCGGGTTCGTTGGTGGCTCGGGAGGTAGAAGATACCTTGCCCGAGTCACCTCACGCACCTGTTCAGATCGCTGCGTTCTTCTGCTGCACCTGCCACGCCCAGGCAAACAAAAGCAGGCCGCCGATGGCGGTCGCGGCGCCGATGTAGCCCGTCACCGTCCAGCCCATACCGGCGCTGATGGCCAGGCCGCCGAGCCAGGGGCCGAGCGCGTTGGCGACGTTGAACGCGGCGTGGTTGGACGCGGCAGCGAGTGTCTGCGCGCCCGTGGCAACGTCCATCAAATGGGTCTGCAGCGCCGGGCCGAGGGCGATCATCGTGCCGAGGGTGAAGATCGCCGGCAGGATCGTCCACAGGCTGTGTGCGGCGAACGGGAAGACCAGCAGCACCAGTGTGCTCCAGGCCAGAATCCAGGCCACGGCGCGTAGGCGCAGGCGGTCGAACAGCCAGCCGCCGGCACTGTTGCCGACGATGCAGCCGGCGCCGAACACGCCCATGGCCAGAGGAATCCAGCCGGGACCGACCTGGGTGACGTGAAGCAGGGTCGGCGCCATGTAGCTGAACACGCAGAACATCCCGGCGAAACCGATCGAGCCGATGCCCAGGGCCAGCCAGATCGGCGCGCGGTTGAAGGCGCGCAGCTCGCCCGATGGGCTGCTGCGCTGCTCGTTGGGGTCAGCCGGGAGGAAGATCGCGACCATGGCGATGGTGGTGATGGCGATGATGCCGACCAGGGCAAAGGCGTAGCGCCAGCTCATGAATTGGCCGAGCCAGGTGGCCAGCGGGTTGCCGATCAGGATGGCCACTGTCAGGCCGGCCAGCACCCGGCTCACCGCCTTGGCGCGTTTGTGCGGCGGCGCCATTGAGGCGGCGACGAGCATGGCGATGCCGAAATAGGCGCCATGCGGCAGGCCGGCGATGAAGCGGAAAATCAGCAGCGGCTCATAACTGGGTGCCAGGGCGCTGGCGAAGTTGCCGAGGGCGAAGCAGCCCATCAGCAGCAGAAGCAGGATGCGCCGTGGCAGGCGCGCGCCGAGCAGGGCCAGCACCGGTGCACCGACCACCACGCCGAGGGCGTAAGCGCTGATCACGTGGCCGACTTGCGGCTCGCTGGCGCCAAGGTCGGCGGCGACGTTGGGCATCAGCCCCATGATGGCGAACTCGCCGGTGCCGATGGCGAAGCCGCCAAGGGCCAGGGCGAGTTGAATGAGAAGGATCGCGCCCGGCGACAGAGTGGTCGCGGCGCCTGAAGCAGAGCTGTTCATGAGTGACCTGGAGGAGGGGGAAGCAAGCGCGCAATTATAATCTGCCAGCGTCTTGCTTGGGTATTGGCGGCCGCTCTATATCGGGCTTTGAGACGAATGGTCTGCGTTGTTCAAGTCCTTCACGTAGTCGACGAAGGCACGCAGCGGCGCCGGCACCTGGCGCCTGCTGTGGTAGTACAGATACGGGCCGTTGAAGTGCTGCCACCAGTCCTGCATGAAGGGTTGCAGTTGGCTGTTGGCCAGGGGCGCTGCGATGTATTCCTCGAAGGTGTAGAGAATGCCGTGGCCGGCGCAGGCTGCTGCTATCGCCTACGCCCAGTCGAAGCTGGCCTGCCTGATGATGGCCTTCGAGTTGCAGCGGCGCAGTTTGGCCATTGACTGGGGCATCCGCAGCGTGGCCGCGCATCCTGGCGTGGCTGTCACCGAACTGGTCGAACGCGGGCCTGGACTGGAAAGCGAGTTCGCTCGCGAGTGGGCGAAGGACCGCGATGTCTATCACTCGGCAGCGCAAGGTGCGCTGTCATCGCTGTTCGCGGCGACGGCGGCCGAAGCCGAGGGCGGTCGTTATTACGGCCCGACCGGAGAAGAGGAAAAACGCGGCCCGTTAGGTCTGGCCAAGGTGCCGGATGCGGCAGCCGATGCGGATGCAGCGGCGCGTCTGTGGTCGGTAGCCGAGCGTCTGACTGGCGTCAGATACGGCTGAGTGATGCCAGCGCGCCGTGCTGGCGCGCCTGTTCGAGGAATTTCCCATGTCATCGTCAACGATGGCGCAGCGTGTGGCCGTGGCCATCAACGCGCAGCGCACCGAATTGTGGCCGGTGCTGGCCGGTTTTGCCCTGTTCTTTTGCCTGTTCTCGGGCTACTTCATGCTGCGACCGATCCGCGAGGCGATGGGCATCGTCTCCGGCGTGGAGAACCTGCAATGGTTGTTCACCGCCACCTTCGTGGTGATGCTGATCGCGGTGCCCTTGTTCGCCTGGCTCAGTTCGCGGGTGCCGCGGGTTCATTTTATCGACTGGGTGTACGGTTTCTTCACCCTGAACCTCGCGCTGTTTGCCCTGTTGTTTTTCAACGCCGATGAAAGTGTATGGTTGGCGCGTAGCTTTTACGTGTGGATCTCGGTCTACAACCTGTTCGTCGTGTCGGTGGCCTGGAGCCTGATGGCGGATGTATTCGACAGCGAACAGGCCAAGCGGTTGTTCGCTTTCATCGCCGCGGGAGCCAGTGTCGGCGGATTGGCTGGGCCCGCGCTCAGTGCTCTGTTGATCGGCGCTCTTGGTCAGGCTGGGTTGATTCTGCTGGCCGCTGTATTGCTGGCTGTCGCGCTGACGCTCAAGCAGGTGCTGATGCGCTGGCGAGAGCAGGGTGGCGCGGGACGTGCCGGTGCGGTTCAGGCCGAGAGCCCACGTCGACCCGTGCCGGGTAATCCGTTCAGCGGGTTGACCCGGGTACTGGCTTCGCCCTATCTGCTGGGTATCGCCGGCTTCGTGATTCTTCTGGCCACGGCCAGCACCTTTCTCTACTTCGAGCAGGCACGTCTGGTGGCCGAGCTGTTCCCGGATCGCGCGGCGCAGGTGCGGGTGTTCGGCGTGATCGACTTCGTGGTGCAGGCTGGCGCATTAATTGCCCAGTTGTTCATCACCGGGCGTATCGCGCGGCGTATGGGCGTGCGAGTGTTGTTGGCCTGTGTGCCGCTAATGGTGTGTGTCGGTTTCATCGGCCTGGCGTTGATGCCGAGCTTCGCCATGCTGGCGGCGCTGATGATCGTCCGGCGTATCGGTGAATATGCCTTCGTGCGGCCTGGGCGGGAGATGC
This sequence comes from Ectopseudomonas mendocina, assembly GCF_007049795.1. Taxonomy (GTDB): domain Bacteria; phylum Pseudomonadota; class Gammaproteobacteria; order Pseudomonadales; family Pseudomonadaceae; genus Aquipseudomonas; species Aquipseudomonas mendocina_D. Next base: position 288,110 of record NZ_SCFY01000002.1, on the reverse strand, counting down.
TCTTCGCGCCGCTGGATGCCGAGAGCAAGTACAAGGCGAAAAACTTCATCGACACCGTGATCTATCGCGCGGGCGACGCCATGAGTGGTTGGCTCAAGAGCCTGCTCGACATGCTGGCCCAGGGCGCCTGGCTGGTGGCGTTGGTGGGGGCTGCCAGTGCGGCGCTGTGGGGACTGCTGGGTTGGTACCTGGGCGGGCAGGCCGATCAGCGCAGTGCCGAGAAAAAGGTGGCTGCAACTACCTAAGGCAAGTGCGAGAGAAACGATGTGGGAGTCGGCGGCCGACTCCCACAACTGCATCAGCCTCGTGCGGGGATGTTCAGGCCGCGCTGCACCGCCGGGCGGGCGAGGAAGGCATCGGGCACGCGGCGCACGTTGGTGAAGCGCTCGAGTTGCACCAGATCACCGGCCTGGTAGAAATCCGCCAGGGTGCGAATCCAGGGGAATACGGCGATGTCGGCGATGCTGTATTCGCCAGCGATCCAGTCACGGCCTTGCAGGTGTTGGTCGAGTACGCCCAGCAGGCGTGCCGATTCAGCGGCGTAACGGTCACGTGGACGCTTGTCTTCAAACTGGCTGCCGGCGAATTTGACGAAGAAACCGAGCTGGCCAAACATCGGCCCCAGGCCGCCCATCTGCCACATCAGCCACATCAGCCATTGAATCGTCTCGTAACGTGCAGCGGCATCCTGCGGTAGCAGCTTGCCGGTCTTTTCCGCCAGGTAGATCAGAATCGCGCCGGACTCGAACAGCGGCAGCGGATGGCCATTGGGGCCATCGGGATCGAGGATGGCGGGAATCTTGTTGTTCGGCGCCAGCGAGAGAAACTCGGGGCTGAATTGGTCATCGCTGCCGAAGTCGACCAGGTGCGCCTCATAGGGCAGGCCGATTTCTTCCAGCATGATCGAGACCTTGACACCATTGGGTGTAGGCAGCGAATACAGCTGCAGGTGCTCGGGATGCTGGGCAGGCCATTTGCGGGTGATGTGGAATAGGCTGAGGTCGGTCATGTGGTTTCCATATCCAGTGGGCCTTGGGAACGGCGATCAAAACACGAGTGGCGGCAGTGAAGGAACTCGATGCGCCTGCTAATAGTCATCGACTCGGGCGATCCTGCCTGGTTCCCTGTGCGCGAACGAGGCGGTATGGTGCGGGTTTTCATCCACCCGGCCCGGAGCCCATCGGCATGAGCCTGCACGGTACTTACGATTCCCAGAACATCTTCGCCCAGATCATTCGTGGCGACCTGCCTTGCTACAAACTCTACGAGGACGATGATGTACTGGCGTTCCTCGATCTGTTCCCGCAATCCAAGGGCCACAGTCTGGTTATTCCCAAACGCGCGGCCGCGCGCAATATCCTGGAAATAGACGACGCCAGCCTGGCCAAGATCATGGCCGTGGTGAAGAAGGTCACCCAGGCCGTTGTCGATGAGTTGCAGCCGGCTGGTGTGCAAATCGCGCAGTTCAACGGCGCGCCTGCCGGGCAGACGGTGTTCCATATCCACATGCACGTGATTCCGCGCTTCGAGGGCGAGGGGCTGGGTATTCACGCGGCCAACAAGGCCGATCCGGCCGAGCTGGAAGCGCTGCAGGCACGACTGGTCAAGCGCCTGCAAGGCTGAAACGGCACTGCCCCGGACGAGTGACTCGGCCGGGGCATCAGGCAACCTGTGGTTTAGCCGTTCTGGTTGCTCAGGCCGCCCCACTCCACGAAACGCACGGCGTGCACTTCGCCCTTGCTGTCACGGTAGACCATGACGCTGGGCACGACACCGCTCTTGCGGCTGTTGTCGGTGCGCTGCAGGGCGGTGTCGATGTCCAGCTGCATGCCGTACTGGTATTCCTGCACTTCGACCTTGGGAGTGGCAGGTGCTTTCTCGCTGGCGATGGCCAAGGGGGCCAGAACGGCGAGGAGGGTGGCGTTGAAGGCGGCGAATTTCATCTTGCGTATCTCCGATCTGTGGCGCCTGGAAAGGTAGGCGCCGGGTCAGGAGAAATGAAAACATTGCGCCGATCATTACAGAAATCGATGCTTTTGCTATTGGGCATCGATGTTATCGATACCTTGCCCGCCGGCTCGTCAACCCCAATACTCAGGCAGCACTTATCTGCCCATGGAGGGCTTCATGCGTTCGATCCTCATCGCTCTACCGCTGTTGCTGTTGGCCGGTTGTTCGTCATATCGGGGTGACCCCGAGAACGTCAAACCGGTACCGGAAGATCGCCTGCTGGCGTTTCAGGAGGCGCAGGCGAACGGCGCGCAGATCGTGGTCAACCGCGATTTCGGGATGATGGGGGGCGGCTGCTACGTGGCCATCGAAGTGGATCGCAAGGTCGCAGCGCGCATCGGCGTCGGCGAGGTCGCAACCTTCCAGGTGCCGCCAGGCACGCGCGTGGTCGGCATCACGCCGGATCGCATGGATGACACCCTGTGCGGCATGGGCCGCTTGCTGCGCGAAGTGGCGGTGCCGGTGAAAGCCGGGGAAACCCAGCACCTGCGCATCGTCAGCCAGAACAAGGGCGGCTTCGATATTCGCCCGGACAAGCCCTGACCGCTTTGCCGCTGTGCGAGCGGTCATATCGAGAGTGACGCCAGGCGGTTAGTATTCCCTGCATCAAAACAGGGAGCATGGACGTGAATGGATTGCCGATAGCCATCGTAGGGGCGGGTACCGCGGGTCTCGCCACGGCGATATTCCTCGCCCGCCAGGGTTATGCGGTGCGCGTGCTGGAGCGGGTCGAGCAACTGCAGCCGGTGGGCGCCGGTATCCTTTTGCAGCCTTCCGGTCTGGCTGTGCTGCAACGCCTGGGACTGCTCGCCGAATGCACCGCGCTAGGGGCTCCGGTCAGCCGCCTGTACGGCACCAGTTGCCAGGGCCGGGTGATCCTCGACACCCGTTATCACGACTGGCAGCCAGGCAGTTTCGGCCTTGGTATTCACCGCGGCGTGTTGATGACGGCGTTGCTCAATTCCGCGCAGCGTGCTGGTGTGCAGGTAGAAACCGGCGTGGCGGTGAGCCGCTTCGAGCAGGCCAGCGGCCATATTCGCTTGCTGCGCCAGGACGAGGGTGGCAGTGAACAACCCCTGGGTGATTTCGCCGCACTGATCCTGGCCGATGGCACACGCTCGACCCTGCGCGCGCAGATGCAGGTGCGGCAGTGGTCTCGGCCTTATCCCTGGGGTGCGCTGTGGAGCATGTTGCCGACTGCGGCGTCGGCCGAAACCGGCGAGCTGCGTCAGTGGTATCGCGGCTGCCGGGAAATGTTCGGGCTGATGCCGACCGGCTGTACCCATCAAGCCCGGGAGAAGTCGCTGACCAGCCTGTTCTGGAGCCTGCCGCTCAGTGAACATGAAGCGTGGCGCAAGAGCGGCCTGCAGGCCTGGAAAACCCGCGTGCGCAACCTCGCCGGCGAGGCTTCGGAGGCCTATCTGCAGCAGATCGATGACCCTGCACAACTGACCCTGGCGGCCTATGCGGACGTGCGCATGCAACGCTGGAACGATGGTCGTGTGCTGGCCATCGGTGATTGCGCCCACGCCATGAGCCCGCAATTGGGGCAGGGCGCCAATATGGCCTTGGTCGATGCGGCTGCACTGGCCGATGCGCTCGGCAATGCCGGTGACCAGCATCAGCGCGCGCTCGACTGGAACGCCATCTTCACTCGCTACGGTGATACGCGCCGTGATCACCTGCGCTACTACCGTCAGGCCAGCCGCTTGCTGACGCCGCTGTTTCAGTCCAACAGCAACACGCTGGCGGTGTTGCGTGATATCGCCCTGCTGTTGGCTCGGCACAACCGCTTCGGCCGCCAGCATGCCGTCAGCACCTTGGTCGGTGCGCGCGGCGGCTGGCTATGGTCGGGGGCGCAGAAGCGCGAGTTGCATGTCTGGACGGGCGAGCGGGAGGCCTGGGAGTAAGGCTGCTCAGCCGCGCTGCAGCTCGAGCAGCGCCTTCTGGCTCAGGTCCAGCCACTCCTTGTGTAGCACTCGATAATGCCGGGCGGAGCGGCGGGCGTGAGTCTGGATCTGCTGCAGCAGTTCGATGGCCTCGCGCTGGCGTCCCAGTCGCTGCAGCAGCAAGGCGTAACGGTAGTTCGCCTCGGGGCTGGCGCAGTAGCTGCCGAGGGCGCGGTATTCCTCTTCGGCCTTGAGGTCGTTGCCCTGGCCTTCCAATGCACGGGCATACAGGAGGTGGCCGTCGGTGGAGCGAAAGTCGGGATTATGGGCGATCAGTTGGTCGAGGCTTGCCTGGCAACCGGCGAAGTCGCCTTGGGCGAAACGGGCTCTGGCCAGGGCGAGGAGGATGTCCGGGGCGTCGCTGTGGATACCGCGCAGGGCTGTCTGATAGTGCGTGGCTGCTTCTTCGGCCTGGCCCATGCGCAGCAGCTCATCGGCCAGATTGACGCGGGTATCGCGGGTGTCGCGAATATCCAGCTCATCGCGCAGGGCGCGCAGGTGACGCTGCGGGTCGATGCTGTCGTGCAAGCGGTTGAGCGTGCGGCGACCGCGACGACTACCGAGCAGATCCGGCAGCATGATGCCGAGAAAGTAGATCAGGCAGCCGAGGCCGGGCAGGGCGATGATCAGGTACAGCCAGTAGCGTTCCTGGCCACTGCGCACCACGTGGAGGCCACAGGTGACTTGGCAGGCGATGACCAGCAGAGCGAGCAGAGGCATAGGGCGATCCAGTCCTTTGGAGTGCGAGGGGAGGCTTATCAGAGCATGGATCGGCGCTGTTGTCAGGTGACGCATGCACGGCTGTGGCGTATGTCACGTGGTAGGCTGCGCGGCTGATTCCATGTTCATAAGGATGCGTGCATGCCGTCGTCGCTGGAGATTTTCGCCAACCTTTTTTATCTGGTTTCGGTCGTGCTGGCGGCGCGCAACTCGGTGCACACCTGGGCCGTTGGCCTGGTCGGCTGTGTGCTGTTCGGCTGGCTGTTCTTCAGCGTGCAGCTGTATGCCGATGTCACTTTGCAGATCTTCTTCATCGCCACCAGCCTGCTGGGTTGGTGGAGCTGGCGGCGCGGTCGCCAGGGCGAGGCGCTGCCGATCAGCCGTGCAAGCGCGACCGGACTGGGTCTTGCGCTGCTGCTCGCGGTGGCCGTGGCGGGCGCATACGGCGCCTTGCTGCATCATTTTACCGACGCCTATGCGCCCTTCATCGATTCGCTGGTGCTGACCTTCAGTGTGCTGGCGCAATTGCTGCTGATGCGCCGCAAGCTGGAAACCTGGTACGGCTGGCTGCTGGTGAACACGCTGGCAATGCCGCTGTTCGCTTCGCGCGGGCTGTATTTGACGGCGTTCATCTACCTGCTGTTCTGGTGCAACGCCTGGTACGGCCTGTACCGCTGGCGCCGTGAACTTAACGCGCAGGCTGCCTGAGATGAGCAAGCGATTCGCCAATGGGCTGGTGGTCGGCAAGTTCGCGCCGTTGCACCTGGGGCATGAATGGTTGATTCGCCAGGCGCAACAGCAGTGCGAGCAACTGGTGCTGCTCAGCTGGGCCTACCCGGAACTTGCCGGCTGCGAGCCCGAGCGTCGTGCGAACTGGTTACAGGTGCGCTTTCCCGAACTGCGCAGCTGGGTAGTGACGCCCGAGTGGGTTGCCCAGCAACGCGCACGCGGCCTGGCGCTGCCGGACCTTCCCCACGAATCCGATCCCGATGCCGTACAGCGCCAGTTCGTCGCCGACTTTTGCCTGGCTGTGCTCGGCCACCCGGTGGACGCGGTGTTTACCAGCGAGGCCTACGGCGATGGCTTCGCCGCGCACCTGAGCGAATGTTTCGGCAGGCCAGTGGAGCACGTCGAGATCGACCGCGCGCGCATTCAGGTACCGGTGTCCGGTACGCGTCTGCGCGCCGATATCCACGGCTTGCGTCATTACCTGGCGCCGCAGGTGTATGGCGATTTCGTCGAGCGCATCGCCTTGCTCGGCGGTGAGTCCACCGGCAAGAGTAGCCTCGCCCTGGCATTGGCCGAGGCCTTGGGTACGCGCCATGCCGCGGAATACGGCCGCGAACTGTGGGAAGAGCAGGGCGGTGTGCTCGCCTATGACGACCTACTGCGTATCGGTCGCACTCAGGTCGCCCGTGAGCAGAGCCTGGCCGGGCAGTGCCGGCGCTACCTGGTTTGCGACACCACGCCGCTGACCACGCTGTTCTATTGCCGCGAGCTGTTCGGGCGTGCCGAGGCGGAGCTGGAGCAGTTGGCCGAGCGGCACTATCACCATCTGTTCCTGTGCGCCGATGACTTCCCCTTCGTCCAGGACGGCACCCGTCAGGACGAGACCTTTCGCCGCCGGCAGAACCAGTGGTACGAGCAGGAACTGCTGCGGCGCGGCTGGGGCTTCACCCGCCTGACCGGCTCGCTGCAGCAGCGCGTCGATCAGGTGCGGAGTTATCTGACCCGTCGCCGGGTTTAAGCCGGCGCCGGCTCGAAACTGTCGGCGCGGGCCATCTGCCACATGCGCTGGTAGAACTCGCCGCTGATCTCACCGCTGAGCAGTTCCCCGGGGGCGAGGAATACATGCTGCTGGGCGAACAACTTGATTTCGGTGGCCGACAGGCGCTGCACCAGATGTTTGGCATCGATCTGCGAAGGGTGGTCGAGGCCGGCGGCGGCGAGCATCTCGGCCAGCGCCTTGAGCGTGTTGCGATGGAAATTGTAGACGCGCTGGGCCTTGTCCTCGACCACCAGCGCGCGCTGGCGCAGCGGGTCCTGGGTGGCGACGCCGGTCGGGCACTTGTTGGTATGGCAGCTTTGGCTCTGGATGCAGCCGATGGCGAACATGAAACCACGCGCCGAGTTGGCCCAGTCGGCGCCGATGGCCAGTACGCGGGCGATGTCGAAGGCGCTGACGATCTTGCCACTGGCGCCGAGCTTGATCTTGTCGCGCAGGTTGCTGCCGACCAGGGTGTTATGCACGAACAGCAGCCCTTCGCGCAGCGGCACGCCCAGGTGATCGGTGAACTCCAGCGGCGCCGCGCCGGTGCCGCCTTCCTTGCCGTCGACGACGATGAAGTCCGGCAGGATGCCGGTCTCCAGCATGGCCTTGACGATACCCATGAACTCCCAGGGATGGCCCAGGCAGAACTTGAAGCCGACCGGTTTGCCGCCCGACAGCTCACGCAATTGCGCGATGAACTGCAGCAGCTCGACCGGAGTGGAAAAGGCGCTGTGGCGCGACGGCGAAACGCAATCCTCGCCCATGGAAATGCCGCGGGTCTTGGCGATCTCTTCGGTGATCTTGTGCTTGGGCAGGATGCCGCCGTGGCCCGGCTTGGCGCCCTGGGAAAGCTTGATCTCGATCATCTTCACCTGCGGGCTGGCGGCCTGAGTGGCGAATCGCTCGGGGTCGAAGCGGCCGTCCGAGGTGCGGCAGCCGAAGTAGCCGCTGCCCAGTTCCCAGACCAGATCGCCGCCGTGCTCGCGGTGGTAGGGGCTGATGCTGCCCTCGCCGGTGTCATGGTAGAACTCGCCGAGTTTCGCTCCTTCGTTGAGGGCGCGAATGGCATTGGCGCTGAGCGAGCCGAAACTCATCGCCGAGATGTTGAACAAGGAGGCCGAGTACGGCTGGCTGCATTGCGGCCCGCCGATCTCCACGCGAAAGCTGCACGGATCGGTCAGCGGCGCCGGGCTCATAGAGTGGCTGATGAACTCGAAACCGTTCTGGTACACATCACTCAAGGTGCCGAAGGGTTTGTCAGCGCCTTCGTTCTTGGCGCGGGAATACACCAGCGAGCGCTGCGCGCGGGAGAAGGGCAGTTGCTCAGCGTCACCTTCGAGCAGGTATTGGCGAATCTCCGGGCGAATGCCTTCGACCAGATAGCGAATGTTGCCCAGGATCGGGTAATTGCGCCGTACCGCATGGTGGGTCTGCAACAGATCGCCGATACCGATCAGGCTGAGCACGCCGCCGAGCAGAGTGAACGGCCATATCCATTCATGAGCGAGGAAGGGCAGGCTGGCCAGGGTGAACAGCACGCAGAACGCAAAAAATGCATAGCGGCTGAGCAGAGAAAGGTTCATTCAAGCTCCAGGTACGTAGATCGAGATAAGACTTTAGACCAAACAGCTATATTGGGTCATGTTCTGTCCGCCTAGACACTTTCAAGGGCTAAGGACGAACCCCATCGCCCTGTGGCACACTCAGTGGCCCGGAGCCAACCGTCGCAAGAGCTTGGCCCTAGTCCCCCGATTTTCGGCTGGCGCCATTGTCGCCGGCCTACTGCCTGAGGCCGCCAGCGGCCGAGAAGAGGAATGAGCGTGCATAACGTCGTCATCAGTGGTACCGGCCTCTATACCCCGGCCAACAGCATTTCCAACGACGAGCTGGTGGCATCCTTCAATGCTTATGTGCAGCAGTTCAACGTCGATAATGCCGAGGCCATCGCCCGCGGTGAGGTGGAGGCGCTGAGCGAGTCCAGCAGCGGCTTCATCGAGAAGGCGTCGGGCATCAAGAGCCGCTTCGTCATCGACAAGGCCGGCATTCTCGACCCGCAGCGCATGGTGCCGAGCATTCCCGAACGTTCCAACGACGAGTGGGGCATCCTCTGCGAAATGGCTGTGGGCGCCGCCAAGGAAGCGCTGCAGCGCGCCGGCAAGACCGTCGCCGATATCGATGGGGTGATCGTCGCCTGCTCGAACTTGCAGCGCGCCTACCCGGCGGTGGCCATCGAAGTGCAGGCCGCGCTGGGCATCAACGGCTGGGGCTACGACATGAACGTGGCCTGCTCTTCGGCCACCTTCGGCATCCAGGCTGCGACCACCGCGATTCAGACCGGCCAGGCCCGCGCCATCCTTATGGTCAACCCGGAAATCTGCACCGGTCACCTCAACTTCCGCGACCGCGACAGCCACTTCATCTTCGGCGACGCCGCCACCGCAGTGATCATCGAACGTGCCGACCTGGCTACCTCCGAGCATCAGTTCGACGTGGTCAGCACCAAGCTGCTGACCCAGTTCTCCAACAACATCCGCAACAACTTCGGTTTCCTCAACCGCGCCGCGGAAGAGGGCGTGGGCGCCCGCGACAAGCTGTTCGTGCAGGAAGGCCGCAAGGTGTTCAAGGACGTCTGCCCGATGGTCGCCGAGCTGATCGCCGCACACCTTGCGGAAAACCAGCTCAACGTCAGCGACGTCAAGCGCTTCTGGCTGCACCAGGCCAACCTCAACATGAACCTGCTGATCGCGCGCAAGCTGCTCGGCCGCGACGCCGAGCCGCACGAGGCGCCGGTGATCCTCGACACCTACGCCAACACCAGCTCGGCCGGCTCGGTGATCGCCCTGCACAAGAACCAGGACGACCTGCCGGCGGGCAGCCTGGGTGTTCTAAGCTCCTTTGGTGCCGGTTATTCGATCGGCAGTGTGATTTTGCGCAAGCGTTGAGTTCACGTGCAGCGTAGCGCCGGTGCACGGAGCGCTTGGCTCCGTACCCTGCAGCTCGGTTGGGTTTTCGCCCACAAGATGGGCACCTGTGAGGGCGAACTAACCAAGTACTCCCTCGCGGCGCCGGCTCTCGCGAAATTCACCCGGCGTCTGCCCGGTCCAGCCCTTGAAACTGCGGTGGAACGAGCGTGACTCGGTGAAACCGAGGTAGCAGGCGATGTCCTGGATCGCCAGGTCGCTACGCAGCAGGTAGTGCTCGGCCAGCTCCTGGCGCAGCTCGTCGAGTATCTGCTGGTAACTGGTGCCGGCCTGCTGCAGGTGGCGCTGCAGGGTGCGCACGGTCATATCGAACTTTTCCGCCACCCGTTCCTTGCGCGGCAGGCCGTCCTTGAGCAGCAGGCGCAGGGCGTTCTTTACCCGGCGCGGTAGCGGCTCGTTGTCGTCCAGCCCGGCCATCAGGGTCAGGGCATGTTCTTCCAGCGTGCGCAGCAGGTTGGCATCGGCTTGGCGCAGCGGCACGCCGAGGTAGTCCAGCGGCACCAGCAGGGCGTTGCAGGGCTGTTCGAACAGCATCGGGCAGCCGAACAGTTGCTGGTATTCGGCCAGTTCGGTGTCTGCCGGTTGCGCATGCTCGAACCACACCTCACGCGGCGAATGTTCGGAGTCGGCGATCCAGCGGGCGTACAGCAGCCAGGAGGCGAGCACGTTCTCGACCATATGGCGGCGCACGTCCGGTGCCTGATGGCGGCAGCTCCAGATCAGCCGCACGTGATCCTCGGCTGCCTCGATACGGCTGGTGCCCATGTCGCCCACCAGTTTCTCGTAAGGCACGATGCGGCCCATGGCTTCGCCCAGGGTGGCGCAGTTCATGGCGATGTAGCCAAGCACGCTCCACGAGCCGGGCTGGACGAAACGCGCCGAGTGCAGGCCGAACAAAGAGTCGCCGGACACCTCGATCAGATGCGCCAGCAGGCGCTCATGTACCTCGCTGGGCATGCGCTTGCCATTGTCGGCCAGGTCCTGCGCAGCAATGCCGGCAGCGGCCAGGGCGCGGTCGATGTCCAGGCCGAGCTGTTCGGCCTGGCGCAGGTACTTGAGCAGGGCGGGAACCGAGGTATAGCCGAGGTTTTCCATGGATTCTTCTTGTTCTGCGATGCCTGTCTTGATTGGCGATAGCGCCTGTCCCGATTCGACAGTGACGGAAATCGGCGGCTGGCTAGTATAGGCAGCCATAAGTGCTGATCGGAATGGGGGATGCGATGCGACGCTGGAACGGATGGGGTGACGAGGCGACCGAGGTGGAATTGCCGGCTCATGGCGAGGCTTTTCTCGCCGAACTGGTCGGGCCTGGCCAGCGTCTGGCCGATGCCAGGCTGCAGGATGTGCTGGCGCGTGTGCCGGCCTCGCGCCTGGCGCCGCATCCACTGATCAGCGTTGATGCCGAAGTGCGTGTGCGCCACGCCCGTGGTCAGAGCTTGCCGGACTGGCTGGCGATGCGCTCCGGTGACTTCGGCCTGTTTCCCGATGGCGTCGCCTGCCCGGAAAGCGCCGAGCAGATTCGTGATCTGCTGGCCTGGGCGCAGCAGCATGACGTCACCCTGATCCCCTATGGCGGCGGCACCTCGGTGGCCGGGCACATCAATCCGCAAGCTGGCCAGCGCCCGGTGCTGACCCTGTCGCTGGAGCGCATGACGCGCCTGCTGGATATCGACGAAGACAGCCTGATCGCCACCTTCGGCCCCGGCGCCAACGGCCCGCAAGTCGAAAGCCAACTGCGCGCCCGTGGCTATACGCTGGGCCACTTTCCGCAGTCCTGGGAGCTGTCGACGCTCGGTGGCTGGGTCGCCAGCCGTTCCAGCGGCCAGCAGTCGCTGCGCTACGGACGCATTGAGCAATTGTTCGCCGGCGGCAAGCTGGAAACCTTCGCCGGTACTCTGGAGATTCCAACCTTCCCGGCGTCGGCCGCCGGGCCCGATCTGCGCGAGCTGGTGATGGGCTCGGAAGGGCGCTTCGGGGTGATCTCCGAAGTACGCGTGCGCATCAGTCGCCTTGCCGAGCAGGAGCGTTTCTACGCGGTGTTTCTGCCCAACTGGCAGCAGGCGCTGAGTGCCATTCGCAGCCTGACTCAGGCGCGCGTGCCGCTGTCCATGCTGCGCCTGTCCAACGCCATCGAAACCCGTACCCAGTTGGCCCTGGCCGGTCATCCGCAGCAGATTGCCCTGCTGGAAAAGTACCTGGCCCTGCGCGGCGCCCGCGACGGCAAGTGCATGCTGACCTTCGGCGTCACCGGCAGCCGGTTGCAGAACGCCGCCTCGCTGAAACAGGCGCGGCGCCTGCTGAAAGGTTTTGGCGGCGTGTTCACCGGCACCCTGCTGGGTAAGAAGTGGGAGCAGAACCGCTTTCGCTTCCCTTACCTGCGCCATGGTCTGTGGGAGCGCGGCTACCTGGTGGACACTCTGGAAACCGCCACCGACTGGTCCAATGTCGACAGCCTGCTGAACAAGGTCGAGGCCAGCCTGCGTGACGCACTGGCCGGTGAGGGCGAGCGGGTGCACGTGTTCACCCACCTGTCGCACGTCTACGGCGAAGGTTCGAGCATCTACACCACCTACGTGTTCCGCCCCGGTGCCGACTACGCCGAGGCCATGGCGCGCTGGCAGCGGCTCAAGGCGGCGGCCAGCCGCACCATTGCCGAGAATCGCGGCACCATCAGCCACCAGCACGGCGTCGGTCGTGACCACGCACCTTACCTGACAGCAGAGAAGGGCGAGCTGGGCATGGCTACGCTGCGTAGCCTGGCCACGCATTTCGACCCCGACCAGCGCCTGGCGCCTGGCGTGTTGCTGCAGGACTGAGCATGGAACCCTGGAACGCCACCTGGCGCAAGCGCGCACTGCCTGAACTGGCCGCGCGCGACTGGGATCTGCTGGTGATCGGCGGAGGCATTTGCGGCGCCGGCATCCTCCGTGAAGCGGCGCGGCGTAGCTGGCGCTGCCTGTTGTTGGAGCAGCGCGACTTTGCCTGGGGTACCTCCAGCCGCTCGTCGAAGATGGTGCACGGTGGCCTGCGTTATGTCGCCAAGGGCCAACTGGGGCTGACTCGCGACTCGGTGCGCGAGCGCCAGCGCCTGCTCGGCGAAGCGCCGGGGCTGGTGGAGCCGCTGAGCTTCGTCATGCCGCACTACCGCGGTGGTTTTCCCGGGCCGAAGGTCTTTGGCGGACTGCTCAGCCTGTACGACGCCCTGGCCGGCAAGCGCAATCATCTGTTCTATCCGCTGCAGCAACTGCGTTACCTGGCACCGGGCATTCGCGAGGACGGCCTGCTCGGTGGCACACGTTTCTTCGATGCGGTAACCGACGATGCCCGCCTGGTGCAGCGCGTGCTGGGCGAGGCGCGCGCCGAAGGCGGCGAGGCGCTCAATGGTATGCGCGTGGTCGAGTTGTTGCGCGAGGCGGGGCAGGTGGTCGGCGTGCTCGCCGAGGATGTGGAAACGGGCGAGCAATACCGCCTGCGCAGCCGCGCCGTGGCCCAGGCCACCGGCGCCTGGGCCGATCGCCTGCGCCAGCCTGGCAATGGTCGCATCCGTCCGCTACGCGGCAGCCATCTGCTGCTGCCGAGCTGGCGCCTGCCGGTGGCGCATGCCTTTAGTTTTATGCATGCGGCCGATGGCAGGCCGGTGTTTGTCTTCCCCTGGGAAGGCGCGACGGTGATCGGCACCACCGATCTGGATCATGCTGACGAGCTCGATCATGAAGCGGCCATCAGCGCCGAGGAGGTCGATTACCTGCTGGCTGCCTGCGACCAGCAGTTCCCGGCTGCGCAGGTGAGCCGTGCCGACGTGCTGTCGACCTGGGCGGGCGTGCGCCCTGTGGTGAGCGATGGTGGCGGCGCACTGAAACCCTCCGACGAGAAGCGCGAGCATGCGCTGTGGATCGAGCCGGGCAGCGTGACCCTGGCCGGCGGCAAGCTGACCACCTTCCGCCTGCTGGCGCTGGAGGTGCTGCGTGCCTGTGCCGGGTTCGTCGGCAAAGCGGTGGACGATCAGGGCGGTGCGGTCTTCGCTGCGAATACGCCGACACCGATGCCGACCTTGAGCCCGGCGCAGCAACGCCGTCTGGCTGGGCGCCATGGCCGCCAGCTGGATGAGGTGCTGCGTTTGATCGACGAAATCGGCGCTGATTGCGTTGCCGGTAGCGACACCTTGTGGGCCGAACTGGCTTGGGCTGCCGAAGGCGAGCTGGTGCTGCATCTGGACGATCTGCTGTTAAGGCGCACGCGCCTGGGCCTGCTGCTGGCCGAAGGCGGCCGTGCCGAGCTGCCGCGTATCCGCGCACTGTGCCAGCCGCGCCTGGGCTGGAGCGATGCGCATTGGCAGCAGGAAGAGACGGATTATCTGGCGTTGTGGCGGCGCTGTTACAGCCTGCCGGTGACTTCATGATGGCGCTGCCGACTTTCCGTAGGAGCGAGCTCTGCTCGCGAAGCTTTTGTGCCATCCCCGTTCGCGAGCAGAGCTCGCTCCTACAGCAATACCGTGCATTCCAAGCAGAGGTCACACCTTGAGCGAACCAAGCTACCTGCTGAGCATCGACAACGGCACCCAGAGCGTGCGTGCGTTGCTGTTCGATACTCAGGGCAACCTGCTGGCCAAGGGCAAGGTCGAGCTCGACCCCTATTTCTCCAGCCAGCCTGGCTGGGCCGAGCAGGACCCCGAGTACTACTGGGCCAGTCTCGGCGAGGCCTGCCGACTGCTGTGGCAGCAGGTGACTATCGACCGCAGCCAGATCAAGGGCGTCGCCGTCACCACCCAGCGCGGCAGCATCATTCATGTCGATGAGCAGGGCACGCCCCTGCGCCCGGCAATTCTCTGGCTCGACCAGCGTCGCGCTGATGTGGCCGGGCGGATCAAGGGCCTGTGGGGCTGGTTATTCAAGCTGGTGCGCGCCGAGGAGGCGGTCGATCACTTTCGCGGCCAGGCCGAGGTCAACTGGGTTGCCCAGCATCAGCCGGACATTGCGACACGCACGCACAAGGTGCTGTTGCTCTCGGGCTTTCTCACCCATCGCCTGTGTGGCCGCTTCGTCGATTCCACCAGCAGTTGCGTGGCCTACCTGCCGTTCGACTACAAGCGCCTGCGTTGGGCTGCGCCCGGCGACTGGAAGTGGCAAGCGCTGAAGGTGCGCCGTGAGCAACTGCCTGAACTGTTCAAGCCGGGGGAAAGACTGGGTCAGATCAGTGCCGAGGCCAGCCGCCATACCGGTATTCCGGAAGGCCTGCCGCTGATTGCTGCTGGCGCCGACAAGGCCTGCGAAGTGCTGGGTTCCGGTGCGCTGGAGCCCAGCACGGCGTGCCTGTCCTATGGCACCACGGCGACCATCAACACCACTCGCCGCCGTTACCTGGAAACCGTTCGCCTGATTCCACCCTATCCGGCGGCGCTGCCGGATCACTTCAACACCGAGGTGATGATCTATCGCGGCTTCTGGATGGTCAGCTGGTTCAAGCGCGAATTCGGCCTGCGCGAGATGCAGCGTGCCGAGGCGCTGGGCGTGTCGCCCGAGGCGCTATTCGATGAGCTGGTCAACGCCGTACCGCCCGGCTCAATGGGCCTGATGTTGCAGCCGTACTGGACGCCAGGCATACGTGAGCCGGGGCTGGAGGCCAAGGGTTCGATCATCGGTTTCGGCGACGTGCATACCCGTGCACATATCTATCGCGCCATTCTCGAAGGCTTGGCCTATGCGCTGCGTCAGGGCAAGGAACGTATCGAAAAGCGCTCCGGCACCCGTATCGAGCGCCTGCGCGTTTCCGGTGGTGGTTCGCAGAGCGATGCGGCGATGCAACTGACGGCCGATATCTTCGGCTTGCCGGCCGAGCGACCGCACCTCTACGAAACCAGCGGCCTGGGGGCTGCGATCAACTGCGCGGTAGGTCTGGGCTTGCACCCGGATTACCCGAGCGCCATCGCCGCCATGACTCGGGTTGGCCAGGTGTTTCAGCCTAACCCGGCTGCGCAGCACACCTACGAGCAGCTCTACGGGCAGGTCTATCAGCGCATGTACCGACAGCTCAAACCGCTGTACCAGCGCATTCGCAAGATCACGGGTTATCCGGCGTAGGCTGAAGTTGATGAACATTGTGGGAGGGGCTTTAGCCGCGACCGAGCAATACCCAGGTCGCGGCTAAAGCGGAGCGCCGCCCGGCCCCTCCTACAGAAACCAGTCGCCCTCCGAAGTGGAGGGCGATGGTGTGTGCATCAGGCGACATCCACCAGCACGATCTCGCTGTCTTCCTGCGCCTCGATGCGGATCAACGCTTCATCGGCGATGGCCACGCCATCACGTGCCTTGACGTTCACGCCGTTGACGCTGAATGCACCCGTTGCGCCCACCAGGTAGGCTTTGCGACCCGGCTGCAGGGCGTACTCGGCGCTCTGTCCGGCCTTGACCGTGGCCGCCACCAGGCGTGCGTCGGTGCGGATACGCAATGCATCGACATCTTCCTCGTAACCGCTGGCCAGGGTGACGAACGATCCCGAGCGGTCGCCTTTCGGGAAAGGCTTGGCGCCCCAGGAGGGCGGTAGGCCAGCCTGGTTCGGCTGAATCCAGATCTGGAAGATCTTGGTGGTTTCATCCTCCAGGTTGTACTCGCTGTGAGCGATGCCGGTCCCAGCACTCATTACCTGCACATCGCCAGCCTCGGTGCGGCCCTTGTTGCCCAGGTTGTCCTCATGGCTGATGGCACCTTCGCGAACGTAGGTGATGATCTCCATGTCGCGATGTGGGTGCGGCGGGAAGCCTGAATGTGGAGCGATCTCGTCGTCGTTCCACACGCGCAGGCGGCCCCAGTTCATCCGCGCGGCGTCGTAGTATTCGGCGAAGGAAAAGTGGTGACGGGCGTTGAGCCAGCCGTGATGAGCACCACCGAGTTGTTCGAACGGACGTACATCGATCATGGTCAATCCTCCAGTCGTGCGCGAGGTGAGTCCCGCGCAACGTCGATGGCGCTATGATCTATTCCGTTTAATCGATTTAAAAGCGCAATATTTACGGCTTTAATATCTATTAATTTGATTAATTTTCGCGAAGGCCAGGCACTAGGCTTTCGCTGATTCCTTCAAGGAGCAGTGCAATGCGCGAACGCAAGGCCTGGTTGATCCTGCATGGCAAGCAGGCGTTGAACGAAGAGGTGAGGACGGCCGTGAGCGGCCTGCGTGAGCGTGGCTGGAATCTGGCCGTGCGCCTGACCTGGGAAGGCGGGGACGCCGAGCGGCTGGTCGAGGAAGGGCTGGCTGCTGGTTACCCGACGCTGATTGCCGGTGGCGGTGATGGCACCCTGCGTGATGTGGTCGAAGCGCTGGTCAAGGCGCAGGGCGATGCGAGCCTGGCTCTGCTGCCGCTGGGCACGGCCAATGATTTCGCCCACGCTGCTGGCATACCGCTGACGCCGGCTGCCGCGCTGGCGCTGCTGGAGGTCGAGCCGGTGGCCGTTGACGTGGGCATGGCCGGTGAACGCGCTTTCCTCAATATGGCCACGGGCGGTTTCGGCTCCAACATCACCGCCAACACGCCGGAGGAACTCAAGAAGGTCCTCGGTGGCGCCGCCTATCTGCTCACCGGGCTCAGCCGCTTTTCCGAAGTGCGCGCGGCCGCCGGTCGGTTTCACGGGCCGGACTTCGAGTGGCAGGGCGAATTCCTGGCATTGGGCATCGGCAACGGACGCCAGGCTGGAGGCGGGCATCTGCTCTGTCCAGAGGCGACCATTGACGACGGCTTGCTGGACGTCTGCATTGTTCCTGCCGCGCAGGACGTGGTGAGCACCCTGGGCACGTTGCTCTCGGGCGGCATGCATGGTGTGCAGAGCGTCGCGGTCAGCGCGCGGCTGCCCTGGCTGGAAGTGGAAGCGCAGGAAGGGCTGGATTTGAACCTCGATGGCGAGCCGATGGAAAGCAAGCGTCTGCGCTTCAGCGCACAACCTGGCGCGCTGCGTCTGCATCTACCCAGACATTCGCCTTTGCTCGCTGGTCAGGCGCCTGGGGCTGAGGCATGATGGCGGCGCGCCAGCAAGGCTTCAGTATGCCGGCAGTTCGCCGATAACCCGAACGGCAGACTAGACTCAATCTATATACCTCGGAGCGCATGATGGCTGGCATCCTCGATTCAGTAGATCAACGCACGCAACTGGTCGGCGAGAACCGCCTGGAAATCCTCATGTTCCGCCTGGCCGGTCGGCAGTTGTTCGCCATCAACGTGTTCAAGGTGCAGGAAGTCCTGCAGATGCCCAAATTGACGCTGATGCCGCAGCGTCACCGCTTTGTCTGCGGTGTGGTCAACCTGCGTGGCCAGACCCTGCCGGTGATCGATCTGTCCCAGGCCATCGGCATGCGTCCGCTGGTGCCGGATGAGCGCAGCACCATCATCGTCACCGAATACAACCGCTCTGTGCAGGCCTTCCTGGTCGGCAGCGTCGATCGCATCCTCAACCTCAATTGGGAGTCGATCCAGCCGCCGCCCGGTGGCGCCGGTCGCCAGCATTACCTGACCGCCATCACCAAGGTCGACGAGCAGATCGTCGAGGTCATCGACGTGGAAAAGGTGCTGGCCGAGATCGTGCCGATGAGCACCAAGGTCTCCGAAGAGAAACTTGCCGATCCGTTGCTGGAGAAGGCGCGCGGTCGTGAAGTGCTGCTGGTGGACGATTCCAGCGTGGCGCTGAGCCAGTTGCGCGACACCCTGACCCAGCTGGGCATGCGTCTGCACATGGCGGGGGATGGTCTGAAAGCCCTGAACCTGCTGAAGAAGTGGGCGGATAGCGGCGAAGTGATGACCGACAAGCTGCTGATGATCTTCACCGATGCCGAAATGCCGGAGATGGACGGCTACCGCCTGACCAGCGAGATTCGCAACGATCCACGTCTCAAGGACCTCTACGTCGTGCTGCACACGTCGCTGTCCGGCAGCTTCAACGAGGCGATGGTGAAGAAGGTCGGTTGCGATAACTTCCTCTCCAAATTCCAGCCGGACAAGCTCGTCGACGTGGTACGTCAACGCCTCGAGTTGGACGAGCCCAGCTAAAGTCGCTGGAGGGCGGGTGCAACCCGCCGCGCGTCGATGGCCGCTGGTGACCGAGCGAGCGTTACTGATCTGCATAATTTCCCGAGTTTTGTTGCTTGTGAGCGTCGCCGTCACCTCGTATAACGGCGTTTTGCCAACAGGAACCTGACGCATGCTGAGTCTCTCGGGGCTATACCGTTATCCGCTCAAGTCCGGCCGCGGCGAAGTGCTGCAGCGCAGTGCGGTTGACGGTCTCGGCCTGCAGGGGGATCGGCGCTGGATGCTGGTCGATGCCGACAACGGCCGCTTCATCACCCAACGCCTGCTACCGCAGATGAGTCAGCTGAGCGCTCTGTACGATGCGCGCGGCGGGCTGACTCTGAGTACGCCGGGGCGTGAGGATTTGTCCGTGGCGTTGCCCGATCCCGAACAGGACCTGCGTGGCGTCATCGTCTGGCGTGACAGCCTACGCGTACCGGATGCGGGCGATGCAGCGGCTGCCTGGCTCAGCGATATGCTGGGTAAGTCTTGCCGCCTGGTGCAGGTGCCGGAAGGCCGCACTCGCCAAGTCGATACCGCCTATGCGCAGCCGGGCGATCGCGTGGCCTTTGCCGACGGTTTCCCGCTGCTGCTGATCGGCCAGGCGTCGCTGGACGATCTTTCGCAGCGCGTCGGGCAATCGCTGTCGATGCTGCGTTTTCGCCCCAATCTGGTCGTCACCGGCAGTGAGCCTTACGCCGAAGACAGCTGGAAGCGCATCCGCATTGGCGAGGTGGAGTTCGACGTGGCCAAGGGCTGCTCACGCTGCATCCTCACCACCATCGACCCACAGACCGGCGAGCGCAACGCCCAGCGTGAGCCGCTGGCAACGCTCAAGACCTATCGGGAACGCGATAGCGATGTGTACTTCGGACAGAACCTTTTGCCGCGAGGTGTGGGTGAGCTACAGATCGGTATGCCGGTTGAAATTCTGGAGTAGGGTGCGCCATGCGCGCCACGTGATCTGCGTACGGTCGCTGGGCTGAGGCTCACGCGGCACTGAACCGAAGCGCGGTCCGGCCCAGACGTATGGAGCAGCGAGCCCCGATCAGACACCCAGTCCGATCGGGGCTTTTGTTTTACTGATCCTCAAAGAAGCGCTCGTTCCACGCCACCAGCGGGTGCGGTGCGTTGAGCTTCTGGCCGTAAATCACCGAGTAGGACAGCACGTTCTGCACGTACTGGCGGGTCTCGTCGAACGGGATGTTCTCCACCCAGACGTCATAACTGAGGTGATTGGCGCCGCGCAGCCACTGACGTACGCGGCCGGGCCCGGCGTTGTAGGCAGCCGAGGCGAGTACGCGGTTGCCATTGAACTGACCATATACCTGACTCAGATAGGCGGCGCCCAACTGGATGTTGGTGTCCGGGTTGAGCGCCTGTTGCGGCGATGCCAAGGGGATGCCGAACTTGCGTGCGGTTTCCTTGGCAGTGCCCGGCATCAGTTGCATCAGGCCCATGGCGCCTGCGTGGGAGCGGGCGTCGGCCATGAAGGCACTCTCCTGGCGGGTGATGGCGAACACCCAGCTCGAATGCAGATCGCGGCGCCTGGCTTCACGCACCAGTTCGCTGCGGTGAGCCATGGGGAAGCGCACTTCCAGGTCGTCCCAGTACTGGGCCTGGCTGATGGTGCGGATGGCCGGGAAGTACCATTCCATTTCGTAGGCCAGGCGTGCTTGGGCGACCAGTTCATCACGACTGAACAGACGGCTGACGTAATACCACTCGCGACGCCCGTCGACGATCTGGCCACGCGCATGGAATTCCATGGCGCGCCTGATGCCGGCGGTGTTGCGCACTTTCTGTACGACCTTGGGATCGAGCGCCAGCGGCTGGTTGTTCAAGGCGTAAGGCGCCTTGACCTGGTCCGCTGCCATGAAACCGTAGAAATCACGCTCCTTGGCCAGGGCCTGGAACAGCACCGCCGGTTGCTGGCTGTTGGGTTGCGCCAGTTGCAGGCTGCGTGCGTTCCAGTAGCGCCAGCGGTTGCTGCTGGCCAGATCGGACGGCATCTTCTGCGTCAACTGATAGGCCTCTTCCCAACGGCCATGGCGCAGCAGCAGGCGTGCACGCCACTCGCTGACAGTGTTGTCACGCAACTGTGGATCGTACTTGGTCATCACCTGCAGGCCGCGCAGGTCGAAGCGTTGCGCCAGGCGCAGACCGATCTGGCGGGCGATGGCGACCTGTTCGTCCGAGGAGAACTTCATACGCTGGGCGTAGCCGTCGAGCAGGGCCAGGGCGTCTTCGGGGTTCTGTCGGGCCAGGCGGCGCAGGCCGAGGCCTACCACGTCGCTCATGGCGTCATCGGCGGGCGCGAAACGCGCGGTGTTTTTCAGCAGTTGCGGTTTCTGTGCGACCTCGACCATCAGCTTGCCGCGCTCGCCAAGCGTTGGCATGCCCTTGATCAGGAAGTTGGCCAAGCCGTAGTTGCCGCTTTCCACCGCCAGTTTGGTGCGCTGCCAGCGGCGCTGTTCGGTGAGCTGGCCATTGGCGGCCCAGCGTTCGAACAGGGGATCACAGGCGTTGGGCTGGGATTTGCCCACCAGCCAGAGCTTCTCGGCGGTAGCGTTGCCTTCGGCAGTCAGGCCGTGGCTGAGCTGGTACTGGCCATACAGGCAATCCAGTTCAGTGAAGTTGAGCTTGGCATCGTAGTGATCGAGGAACGGCTTCCAGTCACCACGCTCGGCCAGCGCGCGCAGCCAGCGCAGTTTCATCCAGCTGGCCTGAGGCAGGTCACCATGTTCGGCAAGAAACTTTTCTATTTCCGCATTGCTCGCTGATCGCAGACGATTGGTCAGCTCGTCATAGGCCAGATATGGCGTCAGCGGGTAGTCGCGCAGGGCGCTGGCGTACTGGTGATAGGGGCCGCTGTCGCCCTTGGCCAGGGCGCGCTTGGCTTCATCGTAGTACTGGCGCTGCTGCGCCAGGTTGGCGGCATCGGCACTGGCCAGGCCAGCCGTGGTGGTGAAAATCAGGCAGGAAACTACAGAAAGAAGGCGACCGCGCATGGCATTTCCAGGGGGCAAGCAGAGAGTGGGGGCAACAGGTTCCATATCGTTGCATGCCCTTAGCTTAGCGCTTCAGCGGGGCGCGGTGAATGCCGTCGCGCCAGATGGACACATGCAGAAAAAATGCATGGCGCAGTGCTATTGCGAGTGCTTTGCCGAGGTGCCCGCTGCTGGGGTGGAAACGGCCACAGCCAACCTGTAACTCGGGTAGAATGCGCCGCCTGTTTCTGGAGATGCCCATGACCCTGCTCAAGTTTGCCGACGTATCCCTCGCCTATGGCGCCATGCCCCTGCTCGACGGAGTGTCCTGGCAGATCGCGCGGGGTGAGCGGGTGTGCATCATCGGCCGTAATGGCACTGGCAAATCGAGCATGCTGCGCCTGGTCAAGGGCGACCAGATGCCGGATGACGGCGAGATCTGGCGTGCACCGGGGCTGAAGATTGGCGAGCTGCCGCAGGAACTGCCGCGCGCCGACGAGCGCACGGTGTTCGATGTGGTCGCCGAAGGCCTGGCCGGTGTTGGCGAGCTGCTGGCGCGTTATCACCACCTGGCGCAGAACATCCAGGGCGATGACGACCTCGAGCAACTGATGCATGTGCAGCAGGAGCTGGAAGCCAAAGATGGCTGGCGCCTGCAGCAGCTGGTCGACAGCACCCTGAGCCGCCTGCAACTGCCGGCGGACAAGACCCTGGCCGAGCTCTCTGGCGGCTGGCGCCGTCGCGTGCTGCTGGCGCAGGCGTTGGTGTCCGAGCCGGATCTGCTGCTGCTCGACGAGCCCACCAACCACCTGGACATCGGCGCCATCGCCTGGTTGGAAGAGGCGCTGAAAGACTTTGGCGGCGCCGTGCTGTTCATTACCCACGACCGCTCCTTCCTGCAGAACCTGGCTACGCGCATCCTCGAACTGGATCGTGGTGGCCTGATCGACTGGAACGGCGACTACGCCAGCTTCCTGGTGCACAAGGAGCAGCAACTGGCTGCCGAGGAAACCGCCAACGCGCTGTTCGACAAGCGCCTGGCCCAGGAGGAAGTGTGGATTCGCCAGGGCATCAAGGCCCGCCGTACCCGTAACGAGGGGCGCGTGCGCGCGCTCAAGGCGATGCGTGCGGAACGTAGCGAGCGCCGCGAACGCCAGGGCAAGGCGAATATCCAGCTCGATACGGCGGACAAGTCCGGCAAGCAGGTGATGGTGGCGGAGAACGTCAGCTTCGCTCACGCCGGCGGTCCCTTCCTGGTCAAGGATTTCTCCATGGTCCTGCAGCGCGGTGACCGTATCGGTCTGCTTGGCGCCAACGGTACCGGCAAGACGACCCTGCTCAAGCTGCTGCTCGGTGATCTGCAGCCGTCCAGCGGTAGCATCGAGGTCGGCACCAAACTGGAAGTGGCGTATTTCGACCAATTACGTCACCAGCTCGAACCGGAAAAGACGGTGATCGACAACGTCGCCGAGGGTCGTGACTTCATCACTATCGATGGCCAGAACCGCCATGTGCTGAGCTATCTGGGCGACTTCCTGTTCAGTCCGCAACGTGCTCGTACCCCTGTCAAAGCGCTATCGGGTGGCGAGCGGGCACGACTGTTGCTCGCCAAGTTGTTCAGCAAGCCGGCCAACCTCTTGGTGCTGGACGAACCGACCAACGATCTGGACGTAGAAACCCTGGAACTGCTCGAAGAAGTGCTGCTCAACTTCCCAGGCACCGTGCTGATGGTCAGCCACGACCGTGCTTTCCTCGATAACGTCGTGACCAGCACCCTGGTATTCGAGGGTGAAGGCAAGGTGCGCGAGTACGTGGGTGGCTATCAGGATTGGCTGCGCCAGGGCGGCTCGCCGCGTTTGCTCGGCGTGGGTGAAAGCAAGTCCGGCAAGGCCGAGCTGGCCACGGCCATCGTCGAAGCGCCGACCCCGGCTGCAGTGACTCCCGCTCAAGAGAGCGCAGAGCCTGCGAAGAAGAAACTAAGCTACAAGCTGCAGCGCGAGCTGGAAGCGATTCCCGGGCAGATCGATGCTCTGGAGCAGGAAATGGCTGCGGTACAGGAGCAGGTATCCGACCCTACCTTCTATCAGCAGCCGGCGCAGATCACCACGGAAGTATTGGCGCGTCTCGAGCGCTTGCAGACGGAAATGGACGCGTTGCTCGAGCGCTGGGCAGAGCTGGAAGGCTGACGAAGGAACGAGCGGGCAATGGCCATCGAGTACCGCATTACTCTCGACGACAATCATCAGTTCAGCTACCGGATCGAGCTGAATCGCGAGTATGACCCCATTCAGGCGCAACAGGCTCCCGCCTGGACGCGCCTTGAACATCAGCAGTGCAGCAATTGCCCACTGAGTCGCGACCAGTTCAGCCATTGTCCGGCTGCGGTCGATCTGCATCGGGTGATCGAGGATTTTCGTGGCCTGCCGGCATTTAAAAAAGCCAGCGTCTGGGTACGCACGCCGGAGCGTGAGTACACCAAGCATGTCGGCTTGGAAGAGGGGCTGCGTGCGTTGCTCGGCGTGATCATGGCCACCAGCGCCTGCCCAGTGCTGGCGCGCCTGAAACCCATGGCGCAGCACCATCTGCCGTTTGCCAATAATCAGGAATTCATCCTGCGTGCGGTATCGCTGTACCTGTCACGGCAGTACTTCAATATGCGCGAGGGGCGTCTGGCCGATTGGGAGCTGAAGGGGCTGGTGCGCATGTTCCAGCAACTGAAACTGGTCAACCAGGCCTTCTGGCAGCGTATTCACGACACCTGTGAAGGCGACTCCAACCTCAAGGCTTTCCTGACCTTCTTCTCGATGTCATCGAGCATGACGGTGTCGCTGGAAACCCAGCTGCAGAAGATTCGCCCGCTGGTCATGAGCGCGGGCGAATCGTTCGAGTAAGAGGGTGTCTACAAAATGGCTGCACTTGGCAATACTGCGTTGAAAACGATCTCGAAATGCTCATTTACAGCACGTAAACTCCGCTTTCTCGATCGTTTTCGCCTTGTCTTGCCTTCGTTCGCCTATCTTGTAAACACCCTCTAAGTCCGAAGCCAACAAGCTCGCCGCTGAAGCGCCTCCCACTGGGCAGCTACTGTGTGGGAGGGGCTTTAGCCGCGACGCGATCTCAAGCGCCTTTTTCGCCTTTCTTCAGGCGCACTGCGAGCACGTCGCAGGGCGCGCCATGCAGCACGTCATTAGCGGTGGAACCCAGCAGCAGCGCCAGGCCGTGGCGGCCATGGCTGCCAACCACGATCAGATCGCAACCCTGTTCTTCGGCCAGGCGGTGAATTTCCTGGCGCGGTTGGCCATAAGCCAGGTGGCGCTGGTCCGCGGTCAGTTCGGGATACTTGCCGGTGAAGCTGTCCAGGCGCTCGCGGGCCTGCTCGAACTGCTGTTGCTGCAGCATCGACAGGTCCATCGGCACGTCACCACCAAAGGCCATGGCCATCGGTTCGACGATATGCACCAGGGACATCTTGGCGCCACTGGCCTGCGCCAGTTTCTGCGCGCGTACCACTACAGGGTCGCATTCCTCGGTCAGGTCGACGGCGACCAGAATGTGCTGGTAGGGCATGGTGAGTTCTCCTCAAGGGGGCAAATGGCTCTGTATCAAGTATGGCCCCATTGTGTGGGGCAGGGCGACTGGTCGTTAAATAAGGCAAAGAAAAGCCCGGTGCGAGCACCGGGCAATGGTTGGGCCAGGCAGGCCGGAAATCTGGGGCATCAATGCTGGGAGGCAGCGTATTGGGCCGCAACACCTTCCAGGCCTTCGATGATGCTGTCGGAATACTTGCTGATCAGGAAAGGTACGGTGTTTTCGTTGTAGTTGCGCAGGGATTTCTCGATGTAACGCCATTTGGTGCCGATGGAGTTCAGCGCTGCGCTGATCTCCGGAGTGTTCTGCTGGGCGGTGCTGAGATTGTCCAGCTTGCTGGCGAATTCGCCTGCCAGCTCATCGATGGCGCGTTCTTCGCCGCCGCCGAAGAAGCTGGCGCCGACCGAGGCACTGCGTGAAGCATAGTCCAGCGCGATATTCTGCATCAGCAGGCTTTGCTCACGGCTCTTCTGCGTCAGCTGCGGTACGCTGACACCGCTTTCTTGCTGAATCTTCTGATACAGCTCCTGACTAATGGCCATGATGCGTTGGTTGTTCTCGGCCAGATCGGCGACGGGTTGCAGGTCAGTGAAGCCCTGGCTGCGCATGGCGTCCATCAGTGTCTGGAGCCCGCTGCGGTAACTTTGCCAATTGGTTTGCAGCTGCGCGCGCAGCGCCTTGCTCGCATCCCCGGGCATTTCGCCCATGCCGTCCAGGTGCGATTGGCCTGCCTGCAGGGATTCGCCAATCATCCGCGCGTAGCGTTGATCACCTTCCATGCCGTTGTACATGTAGAAGTCGCCCAGGCTTTTTTGCGTCGCCAGGCGTAACTGGTGCAAGCGCAGCAGGTCATCGGCCGGTGCGGCGCTGAGCAGGGGAGGGGAGAGCAGCGTGAAGAGAAAAACGAGCAGGGCGCTCAGGGGGAATGCAAGCGAACGGCGGCCCGACATTGGTGACTCCATATGGCCCATCGTGGGGCTCGATTTGTTTTTGTATTGCCTTCAGGTGGCGCTGTGCCAGCTGAAAGTGAGACGACTGTACCCGGAGCGTAGCAATTTGGCTAGGCATCCGGGAGTGACCGTATCAAGCAGGAAAACGCTCGCAATAGTGCGTTATTGACGCTGTTTATCGAAATCGGCTGGAGGCCACGAATGACCAGGCCTGCAGAAATCGTCGGGAAATCGACGAAAAGAGGCCAATTGACAAGCGCAGGGTTTTCCCTGAAGGTGTGCACACCCAAATCAAACGGGCGTATGAATTGAGCGTTTGCCTTGTTAGGCGCGCCATTACAGCCCGAATATCGCGTCGGTGGGTGTGTCGTACCGATTGGGGCTATGCTCGTGCGGCGCTGCCGCAGGCTAGCCTGCCGGTTGGCTCCGATGTGTACTGTTCAGCTTCCATACCGTGGAGATCAGTTGATGATTTACGAAGGTAAAGCCATCACGGTTAAGGCTCTTGAGAGTGGCATCGTCGAATTGAAGTTCGACCTCAAGGGTGAGTCCGTCAACAAATTCAACCGTCTTACCCTCAATGAGCTGCGCGCCTCCGTCGACGCGATCAAGGCTGACGGTTCGATCAAGGGCGTGATTGTCACCAGTGGCAAAGACGTGTTCATCGTCGGTGCCGATATCACCGAATTCGTCGATAACTTCAAACTGCCCGACGAAGAACTGGTGGCTGGCAACCTGGAAGCCAACAAGATCTTCAGTGATTTCGAAGACCTCGCCGTGCCGACCGTCGTCGCCATCAACGGCATCGCCCTGGGTGGCGGTTTCGAGATGTGCCTGGCCGGTGACTACCGTGTCATGAGCGATAGCGCCAAGATCGGCCTGCCAGAAGTCAAACTGGGCATCTACCCAGGCTTCGGCGGCACCGTGCGTCTGCCGCGCGTGATCGGTACCGACAACGCCGTCGAGTGGATTGCATCGGGCAAGGAAAACCGCGCCGAAGACGCCCTGAAAGTGGGCGCCGTCGATGCTGTAGTCAGTGCAGACAAGCTGCAGGCCGCC
This sequence comes from Ectopseudomonas mendocina, assembly GCF_007049795.1. Lineage (GTDB taxonomy): Bacteria > Pseudomonadota > Gammaproteobacteria > Pseudomonadales > Pseudomonadaceae > Aquipseudomonas > Aquipseudomonas mendocina_D. The sequence goes on along the minus strand of NZ_SCFY01000002.1, from coordinate 261,042 downwards.
GCGCTGGATCTGGTCAAGCGCGCCATCTCCGGTGAGCTGGACTACAAGGCCAAGCGTCAGCCCAAGCTGGAAAAGCTCAAGCTCAACGCCATCGAGCAGATGATGTGCTTCGAGACCGCCAAGGGCTTCGTTGCTGGCCAGGCCGGCCCGAACTACCCGGCTCCGGTCGAGGCGATCAAGACCATTCAGAAAGCCGCCAACTTCGGCCGTGACAAGGCGCTGGAAGTTGAGGCTGCCGGCTTCGTCAAACTGGCCAAGACCTCGGTTGCCGAGAGCCTGATCGGCCTGTTCCTGAACGATCAGGAGCTGAAAAAGAAAGCCAAGCACCACGACGAAATCGCCCGCGACGTGAAACTGGCTGCCGTACTCGGCGCCGGCATCATGGGTGGTGGCATTGCCTACCAGTCGGCTTCCAAAGGTACGCCGATCTTGATGAAGGATATCCGTGAAGAGGGTATCCAGATGGGCTTGAACGAGGCTTCCAAGCTGCTCGGCAAGCGCGTCGAGAAGGGCCGTATGACCCCTGCGAAGATGGCTGAAGCCCTCAACGCCATCCGCCCGACCATGTCCTACGGTGATTTCGGCAACGTCGACATCGTCGTCGAAGCCGTGGTCGAGAACCCCAAGGTCAAGCAGATCGTGCTGGCAGAAGTGGAAGGCGTGGTGCGTGAAGACGCCATCCTGGCCTCCAACACCTCGACCATCTCCATCAGCCTGTTGGCCCAGGCGCTCAAGCGTCCGGAAAACTTCGTCGGCATGCACTTCTTCAACCCGGTGCACATGATGCCGCTTGTGGAAGTCATCCGTGGCGAGAAGTCCAGCGAAGTGGCCGTTGCCACCACCGTTGCCTACGCCAAGAAAATGGGCAAGAACCCGATCGTGGTCAACGACTGCCCGGGCTTCCTGGTCAACCGTGTGCTGTTCCCGTACTTCGGCGGCTTCTCCAAGCTGCTGGGCTTCGGCGTCGACTTCGTGCGTATCGACAAGGTGATGGAGAAGTTCGGCTGGCCCATGGGCCCGGCTTATCTGTCCGACGTGGTCGGCATCGACACCGGCCACCACGGCCGTGACGTGATGGCCGAAGGCTTCCCGGATCGCATGGCTGTCGAAGGCAAGACCGCCGTCGACGTGATGTACGAAGCCAACCGCCTGGGCCAGAAGAATGGCAAAGGCTTCTACGCCTACGAAACCGACAAGCGCGGCAAGCCGAAGAAGGTCTCCGATCCGGCGGCTTATGAGCTGCTCAAGTCCATCGTGGTCGAAGAGCGTGAAGTCACCGACGAGGACATCATCAATTTCATGATGATCCCGCTGTGCATGGAAACCGTTCGTTGCCTGGAAGACGGCATCGTCGACACCGCAGCCGAGGCCGACATGGGCCTGATCTACGGTATCGGCTTCCCTCCCTTCCGTGGCGGTGCGCTGCGCTACATCGATTCCATCGGTGTTGCTGAATTCGTCGCCCTGGCTGACAAGTATGCCGAGCTGGGCGCCCTGTACCACCCGACCGCAAAACTTCGCGAAATGGCCGCCAAGGGCCAGAAGTTCTTCGGTTAACCGTGCAGCGAACAGAGCGAGAGTAGAAATATGAGCCTGAATCCTAGAGATGCAGTGATCGTCGACTTCGGTCGTACCCCGATGGGTCGTTCCAAGGGCGGCATGCACCGCAACACCCGCGCCGAGACCATGTCCGCGCACCTGATCAGCAAGCTGCTGGAGCGAAATGCCAAGGTCGATCCGGCCGAGGTCGAGGACGTGATCTGGGGCTGCGTCAACCAGACCCTGGAGCAGGGTTGGAACATCGCGCGCATGGCGTCGCTGATGACCCAGATCCCGCACACCAGCGCCGGCCAGACCGTCAGTCGCCTGTGCGGTTCGTCCATGAGCGCACTGCACACTGCCGTGCAGGCGATCCAGACCGGCAACGGCGACGTGTTCGTCGTCGGCGGTGTGGAGCACATGGGCCACGTCGGCATGATGCATGGCGTCGACCCGAACCCGCACCTGTCGCTGTACGCCGCCAAAGCGTCCGGCATGATGGGTCTGACCGCTGAAATGCTGGGCAAGATGCATGGCATCAGCCGTGAGCAGCAGGACGCCTTCGGTGAGCGTTCGCACCGTCTGGCGCACAAGGCCACCGTCGAAGGCAAGTTCAAGGATGAAATCATCCCGATGCAAGGCTACGACGAGAACGGTTTCCTGAAGATGTTCGATTTCGACGAAACCATTCGTCCGGAAACCACCCTTGAAAGCCTGGCTGCGCTGAAGCCTGCCTTCAACCCGAAAGGCGGCACCGTGACTGCAGGGACTTCCTCGCAGATCACCGACGGCGCTTCCTGCATGATCGTCATGAGCGCCCAGCGCGCCCAGGATCTGGGCATCCAGCCGATGGCCGTGGTTCGTGCCATGGCCGTTGCCGGTGTCGATCCGGCGATCATGGGCTACGGTCCGGTGCCGTCCACGCAGAAGGCGCTCAAGCGCGCCGGCCTGAGCATGGCTGACATCGACTTCGTCGAGCTTAACGAAGCCTTCGCAGCCCAGGCCCTGCCTGTGCTGAAGGATCTGAAGCTGCTCGACAAGATGGAAGAGAAGGTCAACCTGCACGGCGGCGCGATCGCCCTGGGTCACCCCTTCGGTTGTTCCGGTGCCCGTATCTCCGGTACCCTGCTCAACGTCATGAAACAGAACGGCGGCACCTTTGGTGTCTCCACCATGTGTGTGGGCCTTGGCCAAGGCATCACCACCGTCTTCGAGCGCGTTTAAGCGCCAGCGGACAGAAACCGGGGCCTAGTGCCCCGGTTTTGCTTTCTACGGCTTTTTATTTCGGGAACCGCTCATGCAGTTGCAGCCAGGACTCTATCGCCACTACAAAGGCCCGCAGTACCGCGTATTTGGGGTGGCGCGCCATTCCGAGAACGAGGAAGAGGTTGTGGTTTACCAGGCGCTGTACGGCGAGTTCGGCCTCTGGGTGCGGCCGCTGAGCATGTTCTGTGAAGAGATCGAGGTGGACGGCAAGCGCGTTCCACGCTTTGCTTTGATTCAGGCCGAAGTCAGCCCTATCGGCGCTTCACAAGCCTGACTGTGCAACCCCTGCGCTTGACCTTCGCTCGGTCACCACTATATATAGCGGGGCCTTAGAACCTGTTCACGATCTGTTGCGCGTCGGCGCTACTGCGTTAAAAACAAGCTCGGACAGTGACTTGTCACTGAACGTCCGGAGGACGGCCCGAAGGGCGAGTGAAACGAGTAATGCAATTTTACCACTCGTAAACTCCGCTTCCTCGCTTGTTTTTGCGGGGCCTCCACCGGTTTGTATCACTCTAGCTCACGAGCTCGTGAGCAGGCTCATATGGCTTCCCAGCCTTCTATATTTCGCAATTCAGGAATTTTCTGATCCATGGGCAAATCGCTGGTCATCGTGGAATCCCCGGCCAAGGCCAAGACCATCAACAAGTACCTGGGCAGCCAGTACGTGGTGAAGTCGAGCATCGGCCACATCCGTGACCTGCCTACCAGCGGCTCGGCAAGCGCCACCAAGGAGCCTGCCAAGCGTGGCAAGGCTGCCGCCGGTGAAGCGCCTGCGCTGTCGCCCAAGGAAAAGGCCAAGCGCCAGCTGTTCGCGCGCATGGGTGTCGACCCCGAGCACGGCTGGAAGGCCAAGTACGAGATCCTACCCGGCAAGGAAAAGGTGGTCGAAGAGCTGCGCCGCCTGGCCAAGGATGCTGACACCATCTATCTCGCAACCGACTTGGATCGCGAAGGGGAGGCCATCGCCTGGCACCTGCGCGAGTCCATCGGTGGTGATGACAGCCGCTATAAGCGCGTGGTGTTCAACGAGATCACCAAGAAGGCGATTCAGGATGCCTTCTCCAAGCCCGGTGAGCTGGACATCAACCGCGTCAACGCCCAGCAGGCACGCCGTTTCCTTGATCGTGTGGTGGGCTACATGGTCTCGCCGCTGCTGTGGGCCAAGATCGCCCGTGGCCTGTCTGCCGGTCGTGTGCAGTCGGTGGCGGTGAAGCTGGTCGTTGAGCGTGAAAAAGAAATTCGTGCCTTCGTCCCGGAAGAATACTGGGAAGTGCACGCTGATCTCGGTACTGCGAAGAACGCCAAGGTGCGCTTCGAAGTGGTTCGCGAAGACGGTTCGGCCTTCAAGCCGGTCAACGAAGCGCAGGCCATGGCGGCGCTGGAGAAGCTCAAGGCCTCCAGCTACAGCGTGGTCAAGCGCGAAGATCGCCCGACTAGCAGCAAGCCGTCGGCGCCTTTCATCACCTCCACCCTGCAGCAGGCGGCGAGCAACCGTCTTGGCTTCGGCGTTAAGAAAACCATGATGATGGCCCAGCGTCTCTACGAGGCTGGCTACATCACCTATATGCGTACCGACTCGACCAACCTGTCGAACGACGCAGTGGAGATGGTGCGTGGCTTCATCGGCAGTGAGTACGGCGACAAGTACTTGCCTGGCAAGCCGAACCAGTACTCGAGCAAGGAAGGCGCTCAGGAGGCGCACGAAGCGATTCGTCCCTCCGACGTCAACTTGCGTCCGACCCAGCTGTCCGGCATGGAGCGTGATGCCGAGCGCCTGTATGACCTGATCTGGCGTCAGTTCGTAGCCTGCCAGATGCCACCGGCCGAATACCTGTCCACCAGCGTCACCGTGGCTGCCGGCAACTTCGAGCTGCGCGCCAAGGGCCGCATCCTCAAGTTCGACGGTTACACCCGCGTGCTGCCGCAGCAGAGCAAGCCAGGCGAGGACGACGTCCTGCCGGAAATGAAGGAAGGCGAGGGTCTCAAGCTGATCCAGCTCGACCCCAGCCAGCACTTCACCAAGCCGCCGGCGCGTTATTCCGAAGCGAGCCTGGTCAAGGAGCTGGAAAAACGCGGTATCGGCCGTCCGTCCACCTATGCAGCGATCATTTCCACCATTCAGGATCGCGGTTACGTCACGGTGCACAACCGTCGTTTCTATGCCGAGAAAATGGGCGACATCGTCACCGAGCGTCTCGACGAGAGCTTCGCCAACCTGATGGATTACAGCTTTACCGCCACCATGGAAGAGCATCTCGACGATGTGGCCCAGGGTGAGCGCGAGTGGAAGCATCTGCTCGACGAGTTCTACGGTGATTTCAAGAAGAAGCTCGAAGTGGCCGAGGCGGGTGAGGGCGGCATGCGTGCCAACCAGCCGACGCTGACCGACATCCCCTGCCGCGAGTGCGGCCGGCCGATGATGATCCGCACTGCCTCCACCGGCGTGTTCCTTGGTTGCTCCGGTTATGCGCTGCCGCCGAAGGAACGCTGCAAGGCCACCATCAACCTGGTGCCGGGCGACGAGATTGCTGCCGACGACGAGGGTGAGTCCGAGTCCCGCGTACTGCTTGGCAAGCATCGCTGCCCGATCTGCTCCACGGCCATGGATGCCTACCTGCTGGATGAAACCCGCAAGCTGCACATCTGTGGCAACAACCCCGATTGCACGGGTTACGAGATCGAGCAGGGTCAGTACCGCATCAAGGGCTACGAAGGACCAAGCCTTGAGTGCGACAAGTGCGGCAGTCAGATGCAGCTCAAGACGGGCCGTTTCGGCAAGTTCTTCGGTTGCACCAATGCCAGCTGCAAGAACACCCGCAAGCTGCTCAAGAACGGCGAAGCGGCGCCGCCGAAGATGGACAAGGTGGAGATGCCCGAGCTCAAGTGCGAGAAGGTGGACGACACCTACGTGCTGCGTGACGGCGCATCGGGCCTGTTCCTCGCCGCCAGCCAGTTCCCCAAGAACCGCGAGACGCGTGCACCCCTGGTGCTGGAAATCGTTCCGCACAAGCATGAGATCGATCCCAAGTACCACTTCCTTTGCGATGCTCCACAGAAGGACCCGGATGGCCGCCCAGCGGTGATTCGCTACAGCCGCAAGACCAAGGAGCAGTACGTGCAGTCCGAGGTCGATGGCAAACCGACCGGTTGGCGCGCGTTCTTCGATGGCGGCAAGTGGAAGGTCGAGGACAAGCGCTGATCTCTGCGCTCTGACGAGAAGCGCGTCTGTCTTGGTGCGACGCGCGTATCATGACCCGATCTGCTGTGGAGGTCGCCGCAATGGCCAAAGAAATCTATACCCGCACCAATCAGAAGATCTTCTTCGCCGGTATCGCCCTGGATAACTGGCGCAAGGCCGAGGCTTCCAGCGCATTCAACGTGCAGGCGCTGGTGCAGGCCGAGCGTGAAGCTGCGCTGTTTCACTTGTACGGTGGGCTTCTTGGGGTGTGTCATGAGATCGCCGGTTACTACCGTATGAGCGACGCCGCGCCTTCGCGTGTCGAGGCGTTCGTGCAGCAGGCCGTACTCGAAGGGGCGCCCAGCCCCGAGCTGGCAGAGTTGGTGGAGTTGGCCCAGCAACGCGAAACCTGGCTGGCCGAACTGCTGGCGGCCTATGCTGGCTTGTACCAGCCGCCGCGTGAGGAGCGCAAGGCCAAGGTCGATCCGTCCATGCCGTTGATCACCGCCGTCAGTGTTGGCGAGGTGCCGGCCGAGCTGAGCATCGATGATGTCGATGCCTGGCGGCAGCAGCTCAAGGCGCTGGTGCTGCGTTTCCGCGAAGGCCTGAGCGAGTGCTGATTGGGTTTAACTGGACCAGTGGGCTGGGGATGATCCCGGCTGGCTGTTACAATGTCGTGTTTTTGCACAGAGACTGAGCCATGCCTACATCCTTCCTGGAAATCGTCGAACTGCCCGATGGGCGCATTGCCCTGCGTCGCGCAGAGGATGAAGAGGCGTTGGTGACCCTGGATTTCTCCGCTGATGCCAAGGCTTTCCTGCAGGGGCAACACATCGAGGTGGCTAAGGCCATGCTCAATGTTGGTGTGCAGATGGCTGGCCGAATGGCTGAGGGTGATTTCAGTGGTGAAGAAGAAGGCTCGCGCGTTCTCCACTGAGTTACTGCGTCTCAACGAAAAACGGGGCTCCATTGGAGCCCCGTTTTCATTTCCGCAAGCGAAGTCGTGGTCAGCTAACCCAGGCTGATGTTCAGGCTCTGCGCGCCACCTGTGTTGGCGGCCTGTGCAAGGCGCTGACGAGTGCTGCTCTCGACCGGATGCAACCAACTGATCACGGTATGGCTGCGACCCAGCTTGAGTGCTTCTTCGGCCAACTCCAGGGCATTCTGCCCTTGTCGCGGATGCAGCAGCAGGATTCGTTCACGGTTCAGCCCTGCATCGCGCAGCCAGCTTTGCGTGAGGCTGGCCGGTGGTGCCACCAGAGTCAGCCAGCGTGCGTCCTGATTCTGGCTCAGCTCTCGCAGAATCGGTGCCAGTAAGTGCAGGCAGTGCCCAGCGGCGCCACGTAGAGCCAGTTCGCTAAACGCCTGATCATCCTCACTGCGAGAGATGCCATCGGCTGCGACCAGTGGCTCATTCGGCGTTCGGCCAAGGAACGCGTCGAAAAGGGGAAGTTGTGGGCGCTCGAACGACTGCTGCACGTACATGGTGTCTCCTCAGCGGCGGATTACACCGACGCTCAAACCTTCGATGACCAGATCCTGGTTTTCCAGGTCCACTTCGATCGGGGCGAACTCGGGGTTCTCGGCAATCAGCCAGACCTTGTTGCCCTCGCGCTTGAAGCGTTTGACCGTCACTTCGTCGTCAATGCGGGCGACGACGATCTGGCCGTTGCGGGCTTCACGGGTGGTGTGCACGGCGAGCAGATCGCCATCGAAAATGCCGATATCCTTCATGCTCATGCCGCGCACACGCAGCAGGTAGTCGGCTTTGGGCTGAAAGAACGCGGGGTTGATCTGGCAGGATTCCTCGACATGCTGCTGGGCGAGGATCGGTGCGCCGGCAGCAACGCGGCCAATGACTGGAAGGCCTTCGTCCTCGTTCGCCGCGCCTGCTTCGAAGCCAGGAATGCGAATGCCGCGCGAAGCGCCTGGGGTCATCTCGATGGCCCCCTTGCGTGCGAGGGCCTTGAGGTGCTCTTCTGCTGCATTGGGTGATTTGAACCCCAGTTCCTGAGCGATTTCCGCACGGGTGGGTGGGTAGCCGTTGTCTTCCAGGCAGCGTTTGATGAAGGCGAGAATCTCGGCTTGGCGTGGCGTCAGTTTCAGCATGGCTGGGCTCTGTCTTTTTATACAGTGACTGGGATTATATACAGTAAGCGGCTCTTGGCAACGCCCATTTTGCAGGTGCCTGTCGTCCGGCTTGTTACCCATGCCGAGTAATCTGCGTCTCTGCTTGTTGTAAGCTGTGACCAGCCGGCCAAAAGACGGCTCATGCGGCTTGACAATTCAGTAGGATGAAACGTATGTTTCAAACAAGTGTTTGTCAGGTGATAGCTCATGGCCCAGTCGGAAACCGTTGAACGCATTCTCGATGCTGCGGAACAGCTGTTCGCGGAAAAAGGCTTCGCCGAAACTTCATTGCGGCTGATCACCAGCAAGGCTGGGGTCAACCTGGCTGCCGTCAATTATCACTTCGGTTCGAAGAAGGCGCTGATTCAAGCGGTCTTCTCGCGCTTCCTCGGGCCTTTCTGTGCCAGCCTGGAAAAAGAACTCGATCGCCGTCAGGCCAAGTCCGACACCCAGGTTTCCCTGGAGGAGTTGCTCGAGCTTCTGGTCGAACAGGCTCTGGCCGTCAAGCCGCGCAGCGGCAACGATCTTTCCATCTTCATGCGCCTGCTCGGTTTGGCCTTCAGTCAGAGCCAGGGCCACCTGCGCAAATACTTGGAAGAGGTTTACGGCAAGGTTTTCCGCCGTTACATGCTGCTGGTACATGAGGCTGCGCCGCGTATTCCACCACTGGAGCTGTTCTGGCGCGTGCACTTCATGCTCGGCGCTGCGGCATTCAGCATGTCCGGTATCAAGGCCTTGCGCGCGATGGCCGAGACCGATTTCGGCGTCAACACCTCGATCGAGCAGGTGATGCGGATGATGGTGCCATTCCTCGCCGCCGGTATGCGTTCGGAAACCGGGGTCAACGACCCTGCGTTGGCCGGCGCACAACTCAAGCCCCGGACCAAGACGCCAAGCGCTGCCCCCAAGGTTTGACCGGGCGGCAGGTGGGTTTGGCTTCGTCCTTAGGCTAAGCTAGCGGCCCATGTCCGATCTTGATTTACTCCACATCTCCATTGCTGATCAGGCGCTCTACGGCTTCAGTGCTGGGCGGCTGATAGTGTGTTTTCCTGTATCCACCGCACGCAACGGCGCAGGTGAGCGTAATGGCTCGGGTTGCACGCCGCGCGGGCTGCATCAAGTGCGCGCGAAGATCGGCGCCGGTCTGCCTCTGGCGGCCGTGTTGCGCGGGCGTCGCTGGACCGGTGAGGTATGGTCGCCGCAACTGCACGAGCAATTTCCCGGCCGTGACTGGATCCTTACCCGCATTCTCTGGTTGAGCGGTCTCGAACCGGGGCGCAATCGCCTGGGCGAGGTCGATACCTTCCGTCGCTACATCTATCTTCACGGCACCCCGGACACGGAACCCATGGGCGAGCCGTTGTCCCATGGCTGCATCCGTTTGCGCAACGCCGACATGCTGGCGCTTTTTGATCGCGTGCCGCCGCACTGCCGGGTGCGTATCGACGAAGCAGCCTGCCCGCAGTGGGCGCAGGCCAAGATTTCACGTAAGGAATAGGTTTATGCAAGGCTCTTTGATGATGGACATCGCCGGCACCTGGCTGACCGCCGAGGATCGCCAGATGCTGCGCCAGCCCGAGGTGGGTGGCTTGATCATTTTCGCCCGCAACATCGAATCTCCACGCCAGGTGCGCGAGTTGTGTCAGAGCATTCGTGCCGTGCGCCCGGACCTGCTGCTGGCCGTGGACCAGGAGGGCGGCCGGGTGCAGCGTCTGCGCCAGGGATTTCTGCGTCTGCCGGCGATGCGTGCGATCGCCGACAACGACAATGCTGAAGTGCTTGCCGAGCATTGCGGCTGGCTGATGGCGACCGAGGTGCTGGCCGTCGGGCTGGATCTCAGCTTCGCTCCGGTCCTCGATCTCGACCATCAGCGCAGTGCGGTGGTCGGCAGTCGCGCTTTCGAGGGCGACCCGCAGCGTGCCACCACGCTGGCTGCTGCGTTCATCCGCGGCATGCATCAGGCAGGTATGGCAGCGACCGGCAAGCATTTCCCCGGGCATGGCTGGGCCGAGGCGGACTCTCACGTGGCCATTCCGGTCGACGAGCGCAGCCTCGATGAGATTCGCGCCTGTGACATGCAGCCGTTCAAGCGTCTGGCTGGCGAGCTCGATGCGGTGATGCCGGCGCATGTCATCTATCCGCAGGTCGATGAGCAGCCGGCGGGTTTTTCTCGTCGCTGGCTGCAGGACATCCTGCGCGGCGAGCTGGGCTTCGACGGCGTGATCTTCAGTGACGACCTGTCCATGGCCGGTGCGCACGTGGTCGGTGATGCCGGCAAACGTATCGAGGCGGCACTCACTGCTGGCTGTGACATGGGCCTGGTGTGCAATGACCGGGGCTCGGCGGAACTGGCTCTCAGCGCATTGCAGCGCTTGCGGGTCACCCCGGCCGAGCGACTGCAGCACATGCGTGGGCGCGGCCACGCGTGCACCGATTATCGTCAGGCGCCGCGTTGGTCTGCGGCGGTGGCTGCGCTCAGAGCGGCGCAGCTGATTGACTGAGGCGGAGAGGCGTAAGCGGCCCGCTTACAGCGGGCTGATGCGCACCAGGGCGCCGAGGCTGCCGTGATCGAGGTAGGTCAGGCTGTTGTCCTTCAGGCGTTGAGCGACTTTCATGTGTTCGCTGCTTTCCAGCAGGCCGTCGGCACTGAAGCGGTTGATCCACAGTTCCAGGTCCAGATCGGCGAAGCGATCCTGGGTGAAGGCGAGGGTGCCTTCGACCGGGTAGTGGCCGAGGTGCGCCTCGCCGCTGTTGACAGCTACGCGGCTGGGCGAGGTGCTCAGTGTCTGACTCCAGGCCTTGTGCAGCAAAACCTGATAGCCATTACCCGGGTTGAGCTTGGCTGCTTCGCTGTCGAGGCTGGTGGGGCGCTCGCTGCCGGCGATCGGCAGGGCGGTGCCGGCCCAGTCGTCGGGGGCGATCTTCGGCGCGATCACCGCGTCACCGGCCTGGCGGAATACCAGCAGTTCCACCTGATACAGGCGTTCGGCGAAGGCGCTCGGGGCGAGCAGGCAGAGCAGCAGGGCGATCAGATGCAATGGGCGCATGTAGGTGTCCTTCAGGTGGTGGGCGCGAGGCGCTCGAGCAGGGCTTCCAGGGTGTTGAAGCGCTCTTCCGCGCGCTCCATGGGCACCTGGATCTTGAAGACGGTGGCGCCTTCGAACTTGTAGCGTTTCGGTTGGGCCTGGATCAGCTTGATCAGCGTCAGCGGGTCGACGCAGGTCTCTGCTGCGAATTCGATGCGGCCGCCCTGTGGTCCGGCGTCGACCTTGGTAATACCCAGCTTCTCTGCCTGCAGCTTGAGCAGGGTCAGGCGCATCAGATTCTTGGTTGGTTCCGGCAACAGGCCGAAGCGGTCGATCATCTCAACCTGCAGCTCCTTCAGGCCATCCTCGTCGCTGGCGTTGGCGATACGCTTGTAGAGAATCAGACGGGCGTGCACGTCGGGTAGGTAGTCTTCGGGGATCAGCGCCGGTACGCGCAGGTTGATCTCCGGGCCGCCGCCCAGCGGCTGGTCGAGGTTCGGCTGCTCGCCTTTCTGGATGGCCTTGACTGCGCGTTCGAGCATTTCCATGTACAAGGTGAAACCGACGGCCTGAATCTGTCCGCTCTGGCCGTCGCCGAGCAGTTCGCCGGCGCCGCGAATTTCCAGGTCGTGGGTGGCCAGGACGAAGCCCGCGCCGAGATCCTGGGCGTTGGCGATGGCCTCCAGGCGTTTCTCGGCGTCTGTGGTCATCTGCTTGCGCGGCGGGGTGAGCAGGTAGGCGTAGGCCTGGTGGTGGCTACGGCCGACACGGCCACGCAGCTGGTGCAGCTGGGCCAGACCGAACTTGTCGGCGCGGTCGATGATGATGGTGTTGGCGCTGGGTACGTCGATGCCGGTCTCGATGATGGTCGAGGCCACCAGCACGTTGAAGCGCTTGTGGTAGAAGTCGCTCATCACTTGTTCGAGATCGCGTTCGCGCATCTGTCCATGGCCGATACCGATACGTGCTTCGGGCACCAGTTCGGCGAGGTCAGCGGCGCATTTTTCGATGGTCTTCACGTCGTTGTGCAGGTAGTACACCTGGCCGCCGCGCAGCAGTTCGCGCAGCAGCGCTTCCTTGATGGTCGGCTTGTTGGCTTCCATGACGAAGGTGCGCACCGACAGGCGCCGTGCGGGTGGGGTGGCGATGATCGACAGGTCGCGCATGCCGGCCACGGCCATGTTCAGGGTGCGCGGGATGGGCGTGGCGGTCAGCGTGAGAATATCCACCTCGCTGCGCAGGGCCTTGAGCTGCTCCTTCTGGCGCACGCCGAAGCGGTGTTCCTCGTCGATGATGGCCAAACCGAGGTTTTGGAACTTGACGTCATCCTGCAGCAGCTTGTGCGTGCCGATGACGATATCCACCTTGCCTTCGGCCAGTTGCTGCACGGCGTCGCCGACTTCCTTGGCGCTCTTGAAGCGGCTCATCACCTCGACCTTTACCGGCCAATCGGCGAAGCGGTCGCGGAAGCTGTTGTAGTGCTGCTGGGCGAGCAGGGTAGTGGGCACCAGCACGGCGACCTGCTTGCCGCTGTGTACGGCGATGAAGGCGGCGCGCATGGCCACTTCGGTCTTGCCGAAACCGACGTCGCCGCAAACCAGGCGATCCATCGGCTTGCCGGCTAGCATGTCGCTGCGCACGGCGTCGATGGCGGCCTGCTGATCCGGGGTTTCCTCGAAGGGGAAACCGGCGCTGAAGGTAGCGTAATCCAGCGCCGGGTCCTGGAAGGCGAAGCCCTCGCGCGCGGCGCGGCGGGCGTAGATATCGAGCAGCTCAGCGGCAACATCACGAACCTGCTCGGCGGCCTTGCGCTTGGCCTTCTGCCAGACTTCCGAGCCGAGGCGATGCAGCGGCGCAAGAGCATCGTCACTGCCGGTGTAGCGGGCAATCAGGTGCAGGCTGGCCACGGGCACGTAGAGTTTGGCTTCGTCGGCGTACTGCAGGGCGAGGAATTCGGCGGCCTGGCCATCGAACTCCATGGTCACCAGGCCCAGGTAGCGGCCGACGCCGTGATCGATATGCACCACCGGTGCGCCTTCGCGCAGCTCGGTGAGGTTCTTGATCACGTTGTCGCCGCCTTCGCGGCCTTTCTCGCGGCGCCGGCGCTGCATCACGCGCTGGCCGAACAGCGGGCTCTCGGCGATCAGCGCCAGGTCGTCGAGCAGCAGCCCTTCGTCCAATGGTGCGATGCAGATGTTCAGGCGCTCGCTGCTGGCGACGAAGGCTGGCCAGCCCTCGACTTCCTTGGGCTTGAGCTTGAGGCGAGCGAGCAGCTCCAGTAGCACCTCGCGGCGCCCGGCTGATTCGGCGCAGAACAGCACACGGCCTGGATATTCTTCGATAAAGCGGCGCAGCGCTGCCAGCGGCTCGCCGGCCTTGGCCTGGATCGCCAGGTCGGGCAGGGCGCGGGCGTCGAAGCGGGTCTGGCCGACGCCAGGCTCGATATCGTCCTGATTGACCACCACCCGCGGCCAGCTCTTCAAGCGGGCGAAACAGTCCTCCACCGGCAGGAAGATGTCGGCAGGCGGCAGCAATGGTCGCTCTGGATCGACTCGGCGATCCTCATAGCGGCTACGCGCATCTGTCCAAAATTGCTCGGCGGCTTTTTCGATACCGGGTAGGGAAAATACCTGGGTGTCGCCCGGCAGGTAGTCGAACAGGGTGTCCGTCTCTTCGAAGAACAGTGGCAGGTAGTACTCGATGCCTGCTGGGGTGATGCCGGTGGAAAGGTCCTGATAGATCGGGCAGCGACGAAAATCCACGTCGAAGCGCTCGCGAAAACGCCCGCGGAAATCGGTGACGGCCTTTTTCTCCAGAGGAAACTCACGCGCTGGCAGCAGGCGGACCGACTCGACCTTGTCCACCGAGCGCTGGGTTTCGGGGTCGAAGGTGCGCAGGGTTTCGATTTCGTCGTCGAACAGGTCGATACGGTAGGGCGTGTCGCTGCCCATCGGGAACAGATCGATCAATGCGCCGCGCACAGCGAACTCGCCATGCTCGTACACCGTATCCACGCAGCGGTAGCCGGCCGCCTCCAGGCGCGTGCGCATCTGCTCCACATCGAGTTTCTGGCCGACATCCAGCACCAGGCTGCTGCCCAGCAGGAAGCGCTTCGGTGCGAGGCGGTGTAGGGCTGTGGTGATCGGCACTACGAGGATGCCGCGGCTCAGCTGCGGTAGACGATAGAGCGCTGCGATACGCTGCGAAATGATGTCCTGGTGCGGCGAAAACACATCGTAGGGCAGGGTTTCCCAGTCGGGGAAGTGCAGCACTGGCAGGTCGGGGGCGAAGAACGCCAGCTCTTCCTGTAGCCGCTCGGCGCTCTGGCTGCCTTCGGTGAGCACCAGGGTGAAGCGTCCAGCGTCGCTGGCCGCCTCTGCGATGGTCAGGGGCAGGGTGGCCCCGGGCAGGTTGCCCCACTGTTGTTTGCCGGCGCTGGCCGGTAGAGACGGAAGACGCAGTACGGACACGGGCGGCTCACGGTCGTGACGAAAGGCCGGGAATTGTAGCGGGGCTTGCTGGTCAATGTCAGTCGCGACAGGCGCGCATTGCTCATGCTCGCGCGCACCGTCATAATGTAGCTCCTTTTTTCAGCCCCTACATGTGGAAGGTACTGCCCGTGACTCAGAAGCCCGACCAGTGTCTCGGTGAATGGATCGATCGTGAAGCCCTCGCGGAAGCGATGATTCCGCTGATTGGTCAGCTCTATCGCAACAACAATGTGGTGACCTCGATCTACGGCCGTGGCCTGATCAATCGTTCGGTCATCGACATCCTCAAGGCTCACCGTTTTGCCCGTCACCGCCTGGCTGAAGAAGCCGAGCTGTCGGTGCACGACACCTTCCCCATGCTCAAGGCCATGAGCGAGCTCAAGCTGGGCGCTGCCTCGGTTGATCTGGGCAAGCTGGTTGCCAAGTTCAAGGCCGAAGGCGCTGGTCGCGGCGTCGAGCAGTTCGTCAAGGACGAGCTGGCCGATGTGGTCGGCAAGCAGAACGGTGCTGGTCGTGAAGGTACCGATGTTGTGCTGTATGGCTTCGGTCGTATCGGCCGCCTGCTGGCGCGCATCCTGATCGAGAAGACCGGTGGTGGTGATGGCCTGCGTCTGCGCGCCATCGTTGTGCGCAAGGGTGCCAGCAACGATCTGGTCAAGCGTGCCAGCCTGCTGCGTCGTGACTCGGTGCATGGCAAGTTCAACGGCACCATCACCATCGATGAAGAGAACAGCACCCTGACGGCCAACGGCAACCTGATCCAGGTGATCTACGCCAAGGACCCGAAGGAAGTCGACTACACCCAGTACGGCATCAAGAACGCGCTGCTGGTGGATAACACCGGTGTGTGGCGTGATGCCGAGGGTCTGGGTCAGCACCTGGCTTGCCCTGGCGTCGATCGCGTCGTGCTCACCGCGCCTGGCAAGGGCGCGCTGAAGAATATCGTGCACGGCATCAACCACAGCGAAATCACCGCTGAGGACAAGATCATCTCCGCTGCGTCCTGCACCACCAACGCCATCGTGCCGGTGCTCAAGGCGGTCAATGATCAGTACGGCATCGTCAACGGCCACGTCGAGACCGTTCACTCGTACACCAACGACCAGAACCTGATCGACAACTTCCATAAAGGCAGTCGTCGTGGTCGTAGTGCTGCGCTGAACATGGTCATCACCGAAACCGGTGCCGCCACCGCTGCTGCCAAGGCGCTGCCTGTGCTCAAGGGCAAGCTGACCGGCAATGCCATTCGCGTGCCGACGCCGAACGTGTCCATGGCCATTCTCAATCTGAACCTTGAGAAAGCCACCACGCGCGAAGAGATCAACGAGTACCTGCGCCAGATGGCCATGCACTCGGATCTGCAGAAGCAGATCGACTTCGTCAGCTCGCAGGAAGTGGTATCGACCGACTTCGTCGGCTCGCGTCACGCCGGTGTAGTGGATGCCGAAGCCACCATCGCCAACGATAACCGCGTTGTACTGTACGTCTGGTACGACAACGAGTTCGGTTACAGCTGCCAGGTGGTGCGCGTGATGGAAGACATGGCCGGGGTCAATCCGCCAGCCTTCCCGCGTTAAGCGTCAGGGTCAAAAAACGGGAGCTTCGGCTCCCGTTTTTTTATGCCTGAAATCTGGTCTGGCGAAGTTGTCGAGTTGATCTCGAGCAGTATCGAGTTTGTTGCGCCCTGTTACTGAAAGGCCAAAAAAAGCAAGCGCTTGGGTGGTCAGTGCCGGGGGGCGTCTTTATAATCAAGCGGATTTTTTACCCAGGTTTGGCGCCTTCCTCCACGCCCATATCGTATTGGCGTGGTCGGGTCTATTAGACCTTCGGTAGCGCCGCCTGTCCTATAAAAAGCTTTCTAAATCAGTGGTTAGGCAAACCTATGATCAAACTAAAGCATGGGCTTGATTTGCCCATAACGGGTGCGCCGGCACAGCGTATCGAGGCCGCTAGGCCCGTACGCAGTGTCGCTGTCATCGGCTTCGACTATCACGGGATGAAGCCGACGATGGAAGTGCAGGTCGGTGACCGGGTCAAGCTCGGTCAATTGCTGTTTACCGACAAGAAGACACCCGGCGTGCGCTATACCGCTCCCGCTGGTGGCGTGATCAGCGCCATCCATCGTGGTGAGAAGCGTGTCCTGCAATCCGTGGTCATCGACATTGATGGCGACGAGCAGGAGACCTTCGCTCAATATGCTGCCGACCAGCTGGATTCGCTGACTGACGAGCAGGTTCGCGAAAACCTGCAGCAGTCCGGCCTTTGGACCGCTCTGCGTACCCGTCCGTTCAGCAAGGTGCCGGCGCTCGATGCCGTACCGAGTTCGATCTTCGTGACCGCAGTCGACACGCATCCGCTCGCCGCCGATCCTGCTGT
Organism: Ectopseudomonas mendocina; assembly: GCF_007049795.1. Classification (GTDB taxonomy): domain Bacteria; phylum Pseudomonadota; class Gammaproteobacteria; order Pseudomonadales; family Pseudomonadaceae; genus Aquipseudomonas; species Aquipseudomonas mendocina_D. The sequence goes on along the minus strand of NZ_SCFY01000002.1, from coordinate 244,033 downwards.
GATCATCGGTGAATATGCCGCTGATTTCGAAAATGGCCTCAAGGTTCTCGGTAACCTGGCCAAGATCTTCCTGTGCAAGGCCGACGGCGCCAATCTGCCTGGCGAGAAACTGGCCAAGGTACAGAGCGAAGCCTTTGCAGGCCCACATCCGGCAGGTCTGCCGGGGACTCACATCCACTTCCTCGACCCGGTCAGCATCGGCAAGAGCGTCTGGCAGATCGGTTACCAGGACGTGATCGCGGTGGGCAAGCTGTTCACCACTGGCCAGCTGTTCGTCGAGCGCGTGGTAGCACTCGGCGGCCCGGTTGCCGAACAGCCGCGTCTGCTGCGCACCCGCCTGGGCGCCAACCTGGAAGAACTCACCGCCGGTGAGCTCAAGCCAGGTTTCAATCGTGTGATTTCCGGCTCGGTGTTCGGCGGTCGTACCGCTCAGGGTGCCTTCGCCTTCCTCGGTCGTTACCACAACCAGGTGTCCTGCCTGGTGGAAGGCAATGACCGCGAGATGATGCATTACCTGCGTGCCGGGGTTAACAAACACTCGGTACTGAACGTGTTCGTCTCCAAGCTGGCCAGCGCCAAGCTGTTCAACTTCACCACCACCACCAACGGCAGCCCGCGTGCCATGGTGCCGGTGGGCAACTACGAAGCCGTGATGCCGCTGGATATCCTGCCGACTCAACTGCTGCGCTATCTGATCGTTGGCGACACCGAGATGGCTCAGAAACTGGGTTGCCTGGAGCTCGACGAAGAAGATCTTGCGCTGTGCACCTACGTGTGTGCCGGCAAGTATGAATATGGCCCGATCCTGCGGGACAACCTCACCCGCATCGAGAAGGAGGGTTAATCCGTGGGCATTCGTGCATTCCTCGACAAGATCGAGCACAACTTCGAAAAGGGCGGCAAGTACGAGAAGTGGTATGCCCTCTACGAGGCCATCGACACCTTCTTCTATCGTCCTGGCAGCGTGACCAAGACCACTGCTCACGTGCGTGATGGCATCGACCTCAAGCGCATGATGATCACCGTGTGGCTGTGCACCTTCCCGGCGATGTTCTTCGGCATGTGGAACACCGGCTATCAGGCCAACCTGATCTTCGCTCAGAGCCCCGAGCTGCTGGCGAGCCAGGAAGGCTGGCGCTTCGCCCTGATCGGCTCGCTGGCCGGTTTCGACCCGAATAGCCTGTGGGACAACTTCATTCAGGGCGCGGCTTATTTCCTGCCTGTCTACGCGGTGACCTTCATCGTCGGCGGCTTCTGGGAAGTACTGTTCGCCTCGATCCGCAAGCATGAAGTCAACGAAGGCTTCTTCGTCACTTCCGTGCTGTTCGCCCTGATTCTGCCGCCGAGCATTCCGCTCTGGCAGGTCGCCCTGGGCATCAGCTTCGGCGTGGTGATCGGCAAGGAAGTGTTCGGTGGTACCGGCAAGAACTTCCTCAACCCGGCCCTGACCGGCCGCGCATTCCTGTTCTTCGCCTATCCGGCGCAGATGTCGGGTGATGCGGTCTGGACTGCGGTCGACGGCTTCGCTGGCGCCACTTCGCTGAGCCTGGCGGCTTCCGGCGGCATCGAGAACGTGATCAACAACGGCATCACCTGGATGGACGCTTTCTTCGGCACCATTCATGGTTCGATGGGTGAAACCAGTACTCTGGCCATCGCCATCGGCGGCCTGGTACTGCTGATCACCAAGATCGCCTCCTGGCGCATCGTCGCTGGCGTGATGCTGGGCATGATCGGTCTGAGCCTGCTGTTCAACACGATTGGCTCTGCCTCCAACCCGATGTTCGCCATGCCCTGGTACTGGCATCTGGTGGTGGGCGGCTTCGCCTTCGGCATGTTCTTCATGGCCACCGACCCGGTGTCGGCCTCCATGACCAACACCGGCAAGTGGATCTTCGGCGCCCTGATCGGCGTGATGGTCGTACTGATCCGTGTGGTCAACCCGGCCTTCCCCGAGGGCATGATGCTGGCGATTCTGTTCGCCAACCTGTTTGCACCGCTGATCGACCACTTCGTCGTTCAAGCCAATATCAAGCGGAGGCTGGCACGCAATGTCTAGTCAAAAAGAATCCACCGTCCGCACGCTGACGGTGGCCGTGCTGGTGTGCCTGGTGTGCTCGGTGTTCGTCGCCGGCGCTGCCGTGGCACTGAAGCCGACCCAGGTTGAAAACCGCCTGCTGGACAAGCAGCGCAGCATCCTGGCCATTGCCGGCCTGGGTGAGGCAGGCATGTCCGGTGTCAAGGTCAAGGAAGTGTTCGACAGCACCGTCACTGCCAAGCTGGTGGACCTAGAGAGCGGCAAGTTTTCCGATGCGTTCGATCCGCTCACCTTCGACCCGCTGAAGGCCGCCAAGGACCCGAAAACCTCCGATGCTCTGAAGGGCAGCGAAGACATCGCCGGGATCAAGCGCCAGGAGCGTTACACCACCGTTTACCTGGTGGAGAAGGATGGCGAAATGGAAACCCTGATCCTGCCGGTGCGTGGTTATGGCCTGTGGTCGACCCTGCACGGCTTTATCGCAGTGAAAGGGGATCTGAATACCGTCGTGGGCATGGGCTTCTACCAGCATGGCGAGACCCCCGGTCTCGGCGGCGAGGTGGACAACCCGAAATGGAAAGGCCAGTGGCCCGGCAAGACCCTGTTCGATGAAAACGGCAAACTCGCCGTACAGATCGTCAAGGGCGGTGTCGATCCGCAGAGCCCGCAAGCTACTCACCAAGTCGACGGCCTGGCCGGCGCCACTCTGACCAGCGTCGGTGTGGACAAACTGCTGAAGTTCTGGCTCGGCCAGAACGGCTTCGGCCCGTTTATCGCTAACCTGCGTGCAGGGGAGGCTTGATCATGTCGCAGCCGACTATTAAAGAAGTCCTGCTCAACCCGATCTTCAATAACAACCCCATTGGCCTGCAGATCCTCGGTATCTGCTCGGCCCTGGCGGTCACGTCCAATCTGCAGACCGCGCTGGTGATGTCCGCCGCGCTGACGCTGGTGACCGGTTTCTCCAACCTGTTCATCTCGATGATCCGCAGCCAGATTCCAGGCTCGATCCGCATGATCGTGCAGATGGTGATCATCGCCTCGCTGGTGATCGTGGTCGATCAGGTGCTCAAGGCCTATGCCTTCAGCCTGTCCAAGCAGCTGTCGGTGTTCGTCGGTCTGATCATCACCAACTGCATCGTGATGGGGCGTGCCGAAGCCTTCGCCATGCAGAACCCGCCCGTGCTGTCGTTCTTCGACGGCATCGGTAACGGTCTGGGCTACAGCGCCATGCTGATCGCTCTGGGCATCATTCGCGAGTTGTTCGGTGCGGGCAAACTGATGGGTTACGAGGTCTTCTCGGTGGTCAACGATGGTGGCTGGTACCAGCCCAACGGCATGCTGCTGCTGCCGCCTTCGGCGTTCTTCCTGATCGGCCTGTTCATCTGGGCAATCCGTAGCTGGAAGAAGGATCAGGTCGAGGCCAATGCCTACAAGATGGCACCTCAGGTATCCAGCAAGGAGGCCTACTAATGGAGCACTATCTCAGTCTGCTGGCCAAGGCCGTGTTCGTCGAGAACATGGCGCTGGCCTTCTTCCTCGGCATGTGTACCTTCATCGCCATCTCCAAGAAGGTCGAGACTGCAATCGGTCTGGGCATCGCGGTGATCGTGGTACAGGTCATCACGGTACCGGCGAACAACCTGATCTACACCTACCTGCTCAAGGATGGCGCGCTGGCATGGGCTGGTCTGCCTGAGGTCGACCTCAGCTTCCTGGGGCTGCTCAGCTACATCGGCGTGATCGCGGCCATCGTGCAGATCCTCGAGATGCTGCTGGATAAATACGTACCGGCGCTCTACAACGCGCTGGGTGTATTCCTGCCGCTGATCACCGTGAACTGCGCCATCATGGGCGGCACCCTGTTCATGGTCGAGCGTGACTACAACCTGGCCGAAAGTACCGTGTACGGCTTTGGTTCGGGTCTGTCCTGGGCGCTGGCGATCGCTGCGCTGGCCGGCATCCGCGAGAAACTCAAGTACAGCGATGTACCGGCTGGCCTGCAGGGTCTGGGCATTACCTTCATCACCATCGGTCTGATGTCGCTGGGCTTCATGTCCTTCTCCGGCGTGCAGCTGTAAGGAAAGGATGAACAGATGAATTACGAAATCTTCCTCGCCATCGGCATGTTTACCGCTATCGTCTTGGCGCTGGTGGTGGTAATTCTCGCTGCCCGCGCCAAGCTGGTTTCCAGCGGCGACGTGAGCATCGAGATCAACGGCGAAAAAACCATCGTGGTACCGGCTGGCGGCAAGCTGCTGCAAACCCTGGCCAACCACAACATCTTCCTGTCTTCCGCTTGCGGCGGCGGCGGTACCTGCGCCCAGTGCAAGTGCATCGTGGAAAGCGGTGGTGGCGAGATGCTGTCCACCGAAGAGTCGCACTTCACCAAGCGTGAGGCCCGTGAGGGCTGGCGCCTGTCCTGCCAGACGCCGGTCAAGCAGGACATGAAGATCGAAGTGCCTGAAGAGGTCTTCGGCGTCAAGAAGTGGGAGTGCACGGTCGAATCCAACCCGAACGTCGCCACCTTCATCAAGGAGCTGACGCTGAAGCTGCCGGAAGGCGAGAACGTCGACTTCCGCGCCGGTGGTTACGTGCAGCTGGAGTGCCCGCCGCACACCGTGTACTACAAGGACTTCGACATTCAGGAGGAGTATCGCGGCGACTGGGACAAGTTCAACCAGTGGAAGTACGTGTCCAAGGTCGACGAGACCGTGATCCGTGCCTATTCCATGGCCAACTACCCGGAAGAGCGCGGTCTGGTGAAGTTCAACATCCGTATCGCCTCGCCGCCCCCTGGCAAGGACGATCTGCCGCCGGGCAAGATGTCGTCCTACGTGTTCAGCCTCAAGCCGGGGGACAAGATCACCGTGTACGGCCCCTTCGGTGAGTTCTTCGCCAAGGACACCGACGCCGAGATGGTCTTCATCGGTGGTGGTGCCGGCATGGCGCCGATGCGTTCGCACATCTTCGACCAGCTCAAGCGACTGAAATCCAAGCGCAAGATCAGCTTCTGGTACGGTGCGCGCTCCATGCGCGAGTCGTTCTACAACGAAGAGTACGATCAGCTGGCCGCGGAAAACCCGAACTTCGAATGGCACCTGGCGCTGTCCGACCCGCAGCCGGAAGACAACTGGACCGGTCTCAAGGGCTTCATTCACAACGTGCTGTACGAGAACTACCTGAAGGACCACCCGGCTCCTGAGGATTGCGAGTTCTACATGTGCGGCCCACCCATGATGAACGCCGCGGTGATCAAGATGCTGACCGACCTGGGTGTCGAGCCGGAGAACATCCTCCTCGACGACTTCGGCGGCTAAGCATGAGGTCTGCTGTACTCCAGCCCGTTATCGCTGTCGCCCTGGCGGCAGCCCTAACGGGCTGCTTGCATTCTGAACGGATCGAAGAGTTCGGTGGCCCGACCATGGGCAGCACCTATTCGATCAAATACGTCCGCAGTGAAGGTGTCGCGCCGCAAGCCGAACTCAAGGCCGCGACCGAGGCGATCCTCGCCGAGATCGATCTGCAGATGTCCACTTATCGCGATGATTCGCTGATCGAGCAGTTCAACCAGGCGCCGGCTGGCACCTGCCAGGCCATGCCCAAGGGCGTGCTGGATCTCGTGCGTGCCGGCAATCGCCTGCACCAGGAGAGCCAGGGCTACTTCGACCTGACGCTGGAGCCGTTGCTCGACCTCTGGGGCTTCGGGCCCAAAGGGCAGGGCGAAGCCGTACCGGATGCCGAACGTCTGGCCGAAGTGCGCCAGCGGGTCGGTCAACAGCACCTGAGCATCGAAGGCGAGCAACTGTGCAAGGACGTCGACGTGGAAGTCGACTTCAACAGCATCGCTGCTGGCTACGCTGTCGATCGGATCGTCGCGCGTCTGGGCGAGTTGGGTGTCACCAGTTACCTGGTCGAGGCCACCGGCGAGCTCAAGGCGGCTGGCTTCAAGCCTGATGGCAGCCACTGGCGTATCGGCCTGGAGGCGCCGCGTAATGATCAGCGCGTCGCTCAGCGCATCCTGCAGCTCGATGGTTACGGTATTTCCACCTCGGGTGACTATCGCAACTACTTCGAAGAGAACGGCCAACGCTATTCGCACACGCTCGATCCGCTGACCGGCAAACCGGTCAATCACAAACTTGCAGCTGTCACGGTGGCCGATCCATCGACCTTGCGCGCCGATGGCTTGTCTACCCTATTGATGGTGCTTGGACCGGATGCCGGTATGGCCTTCGCCGAGCGCAACGGTATCGCGGCGTTTTTCGTGACGCGTGAGGGCGAGGGCTTCGTCTCACAGGGCACGACCGCATTCGAGCAGCTATTCGCTGCAGGAGATGAGCAATGACTTTTCTGGTTGTATTTCTGGCCATGATCCTGGTCGTCGGCATGATGGCCGTTGGCGTGATCATGGGGCGCAAACCCATCGCCGGTTCCTGCGGTGGCATCGCCAATCTGGGTATCGAGAAAGAGTGCTCGATCTGTGGTGGTAGCCGTGAGAAGTGCGAAGAGGTCAATCGCGACAACGGCGAAGCGCCCAACACCGACCTGGCTTACGACGCGAGCAAGCGCTAAGCCAGGCGGCATGCTTTGATAGCCGGCAGCTGTAATCCACTGCCGGCCCTGCCGAGGGTGCGCCACAAGCGCTCCGGCCTGATCTGAAGGAGTAAACATGGCGGTCTACAACTACGATGTGGTGGTGCTGGGCTCCGGCCCGGCGGGCGAAGGCGCGGCAATGAACGCGGCCAAGGCCGGGCGCAAGGTGGCCGTGGTGGACAACCGTCCGCTGGTCGGTGGCAACTGTACCCACCTCGGCACCATCCCCTCCAAGGCGCTGCGCCACTCGGTGCGGCAGATCATGCAGTTCAACACCAACCCGATGTTTCGCCAGATTGGCGAGCCGCGCTGGTTCTCCTTCCCCGATGTGCTGAAAAGCGCCGAGAAGGTGATCGCCAAGCAGGTCACTTCGCGCACGGGCTACTACGCGCGCAATCGCATCGACACCTATTTTGGTACAGCCAGCTTCGCCGACGAGCAGACGATCGAAGTGGTCTGCCTCAATGGCGTAGTGGAAAAGCTGGTGGCCAAGCAGATCGTCATCGCCACCGGCTCGCGCCCCTATCGCCCGGCCGATGTCGATTTTCGTCACCCGCGTATCTACGATAGCGACACCATTCTCAGCCTGGGTCACACGCCGCGCCGCCTGATCATCTACGGAGCCGGGGTGATCGGTTGCGAATACGCCTCGATCTTCAGTGGTCTGGGTGTGCTGGTCGACCTGATCGACAACCGCGATCAGTTGCTCAGTTTCCTCGACTCGGAAATCTCCGACGCGCTCTCCTACCACCTGCGCAACAACAACGTGCTGATTCGTCACAACGAAGAGTACGAGCGCATCGAGGGGGTGGAGAACGGCGTGGTGCTGCACCTGAAATCGGGCAAGAAGATCAAGGCCGACGCCCTGCTGTGGTGTAACGGCCGTACCGGCAACACCGATCAGTTGGGCCTGGAGAACATCGGCATTGCGGTCAACAGCCGTGGCCAGATCCAGGTCGACGAGTACTACCGCACCGAGGTCAGCAACATCTACGCCGCCGGTGACGTGATCGGCTGGCCGAGCCTGGCCAGTGCTGCGGCTGACCAGGGCCGTTCCGCTGCCGGCAGCATCGTCGAAAATGGCAGCTGGCGTTTCGTCGATGACGTACCGACCGGCATCTACACCATTCCGGAGATCAGTTCGATCGGTAAGACCGAGCGTGAACTGACTCAGGCCAAGGTGCCTTACGAAGTGGGCAAGGCCTTCTTCAAAGGCATGGCCCGTGCGCAGATCTCGGTCGAACCGGTGGGCATGCTGAAGATCCTCTTCCATCGTGAAACCCTGGAAGTGCTGGGCGTGCACTGCTTCGGCTATCAGGCCTCGGAGATCGTCCACATCGGTCAGGCGATCATGAACCAGAAGGGCGAAGCCAACAGCATCAAGTACTTCATCAACACCACCTTCAACTACCCGACCATGGCCGAGGCCTATCGGGTTGCCGCGTTCGACGGCCTCAACCGGCTTTTTTGAGCGGCTCCGGCCGGCGGCCTGAGCCGGTCGGGGAGGCAAGCTGGGTAGTGGCTTCCGAGTGGCGCTGGCCGAATCGGGAGAGCTTCTAGCGTCTCAGGCGGCAGCAAACGACAAAACCGGCCTAGTGCCGGTTTTGTCGTTGTTGGGCGTTATATTCGTAGCCTGGGCTTGCTGGCTTGCTCCCCTCTCCCGCTTGCGGGAGAGGGGCCGGGGGAGAGGGCTATGGGGCTCAATCGCGCAGTGTCTGTACCGCCAGGCCAGGGAAGTCGGTGATGATGCTGTCGACACCGAAATCAGCCAGGCGACGCATCAGAGCCGGCTCGTTGACCGTCCAGACCGACACGTGCAGGCCTTGCTTCTGCGCCTTGATCAGGCGTTCCGGGGTGCACAGCGTCCAGTTCAGCGCCAGCAGATGGCAGCCGTAATGCGCCGCGACTTTCAGTGGGTCGAGCCAGGCGTACTCGGCAACCAGGCCCAGCTGCAGCTGCGGGGTCAGTTCACGTGCGGCCTTGAGTACCTCGCGTGAGCTGGAGGTGATGGTGATCTGCTCGCGCAGACCGAAGCGCTCGACGAGTTCCGAGATGGCCAGCACGGTGCGTGCGGCGCGAACCTTGGAGGCGCTTTTCACCTCCAGCTGCCAATGCTCGAACGTGCACTGCTCGAACAAGTCTTGCAGGCGTGGAATAGGGCAGGGACGCACCCAGCCCGGGCCGCCCTTGCGCGCGTCGTATCGGCTCAGGTCAGCTGCATCGTGCTCGACCACCTTGCCGCGCAGGCCCGTGGTGCGCTTCAAGGTTGGGTCGTGGATCACCATCAGCTCACCGTCGCGTGACAGGTGCAGGTCCAGCTCGCAACGATTGACGCCATGCTCCAGGCAGCGCTGGAAGCTGGTCAGGGTATTTTCCGGGGCTTCGCCCTTGGCGCCGCGATGGCCGTAGATGTGAGTCACTGTTACTCCTTGACGGTGTCGAGGTGGCGCGGCTGGTGATGGCGCACGCTGTTGATCACGTGATCGTATTCGAAATAGACGCTAAATTCGCGGTAGTCCCAGCGCGTGATCGGCGGCTGGCCGACGGGCTTGTGCTCTTCATCGGCCAGGCCGAAACGCTCCAGTACCGAACGCTTGGACTGGCCTTTGTGCGGCAGGTTGCTGGTGTCGAGATCGGCGCCCTGGTTGCCCAGGGGAATGGTCAGGGTATCGGCGAAGAGAGCAGTAGGGGCGAGCAGGGTGAAAAGCAGAACGAGACGATACATGGCGGTTCCTTGGCGACTGTCATTCGCGGGCTTGGCGACGCTCCAAAGCCTGCTTTTGCAGGATATGCCGAGCCAGCAATTGGCGCTGTGCGTCGGTCAACGCTTCGAACTCGGTGCCGATCTCGAATTGGCCATCCGTGCGTTGGCTGCAGTGCACCACCTGGCCACGCAGCAGGAGGCCAAGCGCCTGTGGCATCAGCACCATCTTGATCGCCAGATGGCTACCCGGCGCCACGGCCTGGGCGTTATTGAAGCTGATACCGCCTTCGGACAGCGATACCTGGCGTGGCGCGCCGATGTCGCGCAGCAGGCTCTGCGCCACGGCCTGGCCGAGCAGGTCGATGCGTTTGTTGATCACCTTCAGGTAGTTGGCCAGGGTACGATCGCGTTCAGTGATATGACGCAGCAGATGCTGGGATTCGAAGTCCATCAGGTGCAGGTCGCTGAGCAGGTTGAACAGCGGCGATGGATCGTGAAGCGCGTCGCTGGCATGGGCTTCGGCCCCCGACAGCAGGCTGAATTCCAGTGCGATCGTATCGTCGATACGATAGTATTCGCGGCGATCATCTACATCGTTAGTCGACATGGCGAACCCATGAAAGCGGTGGTGGTCGAAGACCCTGTTGAAAGTCTCGCGAGCTGGATGCGTGCCAGGCAAGCGTCGGTTACGAATGGTAAACGAGCATTGCTCGCTTCGCTCGTTCCTTCGGGGCCACACTGAAGCGCACTAGCGGTAAGCGGCTTTCCACGTGTTTTTAACGCAGCAGGCCCGTTACGCAGCCGACTTCGAGTTGCTTCTGAGTGTAAGGCCGCTGATCTGGCCCCGCCACATGGACGTTTTTCTTTCCCCCGAATCTCTCCGACATGTTCAGACCTCTGTTCGTATTCATCGGTACGCGCTACACGCGAGCCAAGCGCCGCAACCATTTCGTTTCCTTCATTTCGCTGACGTCCATGCTCGGCCTCACCCTGGGGGTGATGGTGATGATCCTGGTGCTGTCGGTCATGAACGGTTTCGACCACGAGATGCGCACGCGCGTCTTGGGGATGATTCCTCACGCCACGGTCGAGTCGCCGACCCCGGTCAGTGACTGGCAGACCCTGGCGCGCCAGGTGGAGCGTCATCCGCGCGTCGAGGCGCTGGCCCCCTTCACCCAGATGCAGGGTTTGCTGACGAACGACGGCAAGGTGCAGAAGGTGCTGATCAATGCCATCGATCCCGAGCAGGAACGTAAGGTCTCGATCATCGACGGCTTCTTCCAGCAGGGCAGTCTCGACAGCCTGCAGCCGGGCGATTTCGCCATGGTCATTGGCGACAAGGCAGCAGCCAAGCTGGGTCTCAAGCTCGGTGACAAGGTCACCTTCGTCGCGCCCGAGGTCACCGTGACCCCGGCGGGTATGTTCCCGCGCCTGAAGCGCTTCACCGTCACCGGTATTTTCCATGTCGGCGCCGGTGAGATCGACGGTGCCTTGGCCCTGGCCAACATCAGCGACCTGGCGCGCCTGCAGCGCTGGAAGCCGGATCAGGTGCAGGGCCTGCGGCTGAAGTTCGATGATCTATTCCAGGCACCGCGCAGTGCCTGGGAGATCGCTCAGACCCTCGACGGCGATTTCTATGCCCGCGACTGGACCCGTACCCACGGCAACCTGTACCAGGCCATTCGCATGGAGAAGACCATGATCGGCCTGCTCCTGCTGCTGATCGTCGCAGTGGCGGCATTCAACATCATCTCCACGTTGGTGATGGTGGTGACCGACAAGAAGGGCGACATCGCCATCCTGCGTACCCTCGGCGCCACGCCGCGGCAGATCATGGCCATCTTCATGGTTCAGGGCACCGTGATCGGTGTGGTCGGCACCGTCATCGGCGCTCTGCTGGGCATTCTTGCGGCGCTGAACATCAGCAGCCTGATCGCCGGCATCGAGCGCCTGCTGGGCATCAAGTTTCTCAACGCCGATGTCTATTTCATCGATTACCTGCCTTCGCAACTGCAGAGCGCCGACGTGGTGATGGTCTGCACCGCGGCGTTGCTGCTGAGCTTCTTCGCCACCCTGTATCCAGCCTGGCGCGCTGCGCGTACCCAGCCGGCCGAGGCCCTGCGCTATGAGTGAGTCCATGAATCAGAACGCCATGAAACAGCACAATGCCGTGCTCAGTTGCCGCAACCTGAGCAAGCGTTACGACGAAGGCCCCGAGTCGGTGGTGGTGCTCGATGGGCTCGAACTGGAACTCTTCCCGGGCGAACGCGTGGCCATCGTCGGCAGCTCCGGCTCCGGCAAGAGCACCCTGTTGAACATGCTTGGCGGCCTGGATACGCCCAGCGAAGGCAGCGTCTGGTTGGCCGGCGAGCAACTGTCGGCACTGAGCGAGACCGCGCGTGGTCTGCTGCGTAACCGTGCGCTGGGCTTCGTCTACCAGTTTCACCACTTGCTGGCCGAGTTCACCGCGCTGGAGAACGTCTGCATGCCACTGCTGATCGGCAAGACGTCGATCGCCGAGGCGCGTCAGCGTGCGACGGCTTTGCTGGAGCGGGTAGGCCTGGGGCATCGCCTGAATCACAAGCCGTCCGAACTGTCCGGCGGCGAACGTCAGCGTGTGGCGATTGCCCGCGCCCTGGTCAACCGCCCAGGGCTGGTGTTGCTCGATGAGCCGACCGGCAACCTCGATCAGCATACCGCCGAAGGCATTCAGGAGCTGATGCGCGAGCTTAGCCGCGATTCCAACACCGCGTTTCTGGTTGTGACCCACGACATGCAGCTGGCCCGCCAGATGGATCGCGTGCTCAGCCTGCAGGACGGCAAGCTGGTGACCCTCTGATGTTTCGTCCGCTGAGTATCTTCATCGGCGCTCGCTACACACGGGCCAAGCGCCGCAACCATTTCATCTCCTTCATTTCGCTGACTTCGATGATCGGCCTGGCGCTGGGCGTGCTGGCGATGATCGTGGTGCTGTCGGTGATGAACGGTTTCCAGAAGGAAATGAGCTCGCGCATTCTCGGCATGGTGCCGCACGCCATGCTCTACGGAGCCGAGCCGGTCGCCGACTGGCGCGCCCTGGCGGACAAGGCCATGGCCAATCCGCAGGTACAGGCCGCGGCACCCTATGCCGAGCTGGAGGGCATGCTCTCGCATCGCGGGCTGATGCAGCCGATCCAGATTCATGGCATCGATCCGGCAGAAGAGGGCAAGGTATCGATCCTGCCCGAGCACATCCGCCAGGGCAGCCTGAACAATTTGCAACCCGGTGAATTCGGCGTGGTGATCGGCGACATCACCGCGCGGCGTTTCGGCTTGCAGGTGGGCGACAAGCTGACCTTGATCATCCCTGAGCTGAGCAGCGCGCCTGGCGGCGTCACGCCGCGCATGCAGCGCTTGAACGTGGCTGCGGTGTTCAAGGTCGGTGCCGAGCTGGACAGCTCGCTGGCCCTGATCAACGTCGTCGACGCCGCTGCCATGCAGCGACTGCCGGAAGGCACGGTGCCGGGCATTCGCCTGGCGCTGAAGGACCTCTACCAGGCGCCGCAGGTATCCAAGGCGCTGCTGGCGCAGTTGGGCGCCGATTACCGCGCCGATGACTGGACTCATACCCAGGGCAGCCTGTTCAGCGCGATGAAGATGGAGAAGACCATGATCGGTCTGCTGCTCCTGCTGATCGTCGCGGTGGCAGCGTTCAACATCATCGCCACGCTGATCATGGTGGTCGCCGATAAGAGCGGTGACATCGCCATCCTGCGTACCCTGGGCGCCACGCCACGGCAGATCATGGCGATTTTCATGGTTCAAGGCTCGGTGATCGGCCTGGTCGGTACGCTGATTGGTACGGTATTGGGTGTGCTGGCGGCGCTCAATGTAAGCGCGCTGGTGGCTTGGCTGGAGTCGTTCGCCGGGCAGCAGGTGATGAGTTCCGACGTGTACTTCATCAGCAGCCTGCCATCGGATCTGCAGTGGCTGGATGTGGCGCTGATCTGTTCGGCGGCGCTGATCCTGAGCTTCCTTGCCACGCTCTACCCCTCATGGCGTGCGGCGCAGGTGCAGCCGGCCGAGGCGCTGCGCTACGAGTAAGAACGAAAAAGCCGTCAACTTAGACGGCTTTTTCTTTTCAGCGGCGCTCCAGTCGGCGCTTTTCCTGACGCTTGCGCCAACTACGCTGTACCCACCAGCTCCAGTAGAGCATGGTCAATACATACCCCAGTGCGGCGAGAACCAGGCCGGATACAAAGGAGCCGAGGTACAGAGGCTTCCACAGGATGGCCACTTCAGCCGTGATCCATTCCAGGCTCAGGGTCTGCGGCATACGCACCGGTGGTGTCTGCATGATCCATGCGCCCAGTTTGTAGGTGCAGTAGAAAATCGGTGGCATGGTGATGGGATTGGTCAGCCACACCAGGCCGATGGAAATCGGCAGGTTGGCGCGCATCGGGATGGCGACGGCGGCGGCGGCCAGCATCTGCATCGGCATGGGGATCATCGCCCAGAACAGGCCGATGGCCATGCCGCGAGCTACCGAGTGACGGTTGAGATGCCAGAGATTGGGATCATGAATGAGTTTGCCGAGAAAGCGCAGGGACTTGTTACCCTTGATGCTGTCGGGGTTGGGCATGTAGCGCTTGAATAAACGACGCGGCATGAAGAGTCTCTGGGCAGGCAAAAGCGCCGATATTATGCACGGATTCGGTCTGACCAGCGTTTCCATATTGTGACCGAAGGTGAGCGCCGGACGCGTTCGCTGCAGCTCGATGAGCAGGGAGGAAGGGGATGCGAACAGGGATGTTGGCACTGGCCTTGGGGCTATTGACGCTGCGCTTTCTGCCAAGCCTGCCGCCGAGTTGGTTGTTGCTGGTGGTGGTCTGCGCCGCTCTGGCTTTGCTGTTCTCGCGCCTCTATCCGCTTGGGTTCTTTTTGCTGGGGTTGGCCTGGGCCTGCAGCTCGGCGCAATCGGCACTGGATGACCGCCTTGCTCCACCGCTCGATGGCCGTACCCTGTGGCTGGAGGGGCGGGTGGTCGGCCTGCCTGAAGTGGCCGATGGTGTCGTGCGCTTCCAGTTTGAAGAGGCGCACTCGCGGCGCGCCGAGCTGCCGAAAAGAATGCGCTTGGCCTGGTATGGCGGGCCGCCGGTGCAAGGCGGCGAGCGCTGGCGGGTGGCGGTCAACCTGAAGCGGCCGCATGGCCTGGTCAATCCGCAGAGCTTCGACTACGAAGCCTGGTTGCTGGCGCAGCGTATCGGTGCCACGGGCACGATCAAGTCTGGCGAGCGGTTATCCCCCGCGACGGGCTTTGGTAGCTGGCGCGACAGTCTTCGCCAGCATCTGCTGGCTGCGCCGGCCTTTGGGCGCGAAGGTGCCATTGCCGCTCTGGTCCTCGGTGATGGCTCCGGCCTGAGTACGAGCGACTGGCGCCTGCTGCAGCACACGGGCACGGTGCACCTGATGGTCATCTCTGGCCAGCATATTGCCCTGCTAGCCGGCTTTCTTTACGGGCTGGTGGCGTTGCTGGCGAGAGTCGGTGCCTGGCCAAGGCGTTGGCCCTGGTTGCCCTGCGCCTGTGCGTTGGCCTTGAGCGGGGCGCTGGTCTACGGGATGTTGGCTGGTTTTGAGGTACCGGTGCGCAGGGCCTGCGTGATGGTTGCGCTGGTGCTGCTCTGGCGCATGCGCTTTCGTCATCTGGGCGCCTGGTGGCCATTGTTGCTGGCCTTGATCGTGGTTCTGCTGCTGGAGCCGCTGGCATCGTTGCAGCCGGGTTTCTGGTTGTCGTTTTCGGCGGTGGCGATTCTGGCTCTTGTGTTTGGCGGTCGACTTGGCGTCTGGGGTTGGTGGCGCGGGCTCACGCGTGCGCAATGGACCATGGCCATCGGCCTGTTGCCGATGATGCTGGTCCTCGGCCTGCCGGTCAGCAGCAGCGGGCCGTTGGCCAATCTGATCGCCGTCCCCTGGGTCGGATTGGTGGTGGTGCCTCTGGCCTTGCTGGGCACCCTGCTGCTGCCTATACCAATGCTGGGCGAAGGGCTGTTGTGGCTGGCCGGTGGTGCGCTGCACCTGCTGTTCGAGTTGCTCGGCATCATCGCCGGCTGGCTACCCGCCTGGTTGCCGAGCGTTCTGCCGCTGTGGGCATTGTGGCTGGCGGCAGCTGGTGCTTTGCTGCTCCTTTTGCCGGCCGGGGTGCCGCTGCGGTTGCCCGGTCTTGCGCTGTTGTTGCCCGCATTGTTATTGCCAGCGCCGCATCTGGATGATGGGCGCGCCGACATCTGGGTGCTGGATGTGGGGCAGGGGCTGGCGGTGCTGGTGCATACCCGAGAGCATGCTCTGCTGTACGACGCTGGGCCGCGCTTTGGTGATTTCGATACCGGTGAGCGCATCGTCCTGCCCTCGTTGCGGGCGCTGAACCTCAGGCAGCTCGACGTGATGCTGCTTAGCCATGCCGATAACGATCATGCTGGCGGCGCGGCCGCGATCAAGGCCGGTATGCCGGTATCGAGGGTGGTCAGTGGTGAACCGCGAAGGCTGGCCGATGCGCTCGGCGCCGAAGCGTGCGAGTCAGGACAAAGCTGGCAATGGAACGAGGTGATCTTCAGGCTGTGGCAGTGGGAACGCGCCAGCTCCGGCAACCAGCTGTCGTGCGTATTGCAGATAGAGGCTGCGGGCGAACGCCTGCTATTGACCGGCGATATCGACGTACAGGCCGAGCGGGAGCTGATGCAGGCCGACTTTCCCCTGTCTTCGCAGTGGCTGCTGGCCCCTCATCATGGCAGTCGCACCTCGTCCAGCCAGGCGTTCATCGATGCGGTTGGTGCGCAGCATGTGCTGATTACCCGCAGCCGCCACAATGCCTTCGGCCATCCTCATCCGCAGGTGCTGGAGCGTTATCGGGCAGCAGGCGTGTTGGTCCATGACACGGCGCTCGATGGCGCGCTGCATCTGCGCCTGGGCGAGCATGGCGCAGCGCGGGCATTGCGACGCGAGCCACGTTTCTGGCGGGAAAAATGAGAACGGCGGCGCCCTATGCTAGAGTGGCGCCACTTTTTCGAGGGGGATTCTCTACCGTGTGGGAACTGGTCAAAGCTGGCGGCTGGATGATGCTGCCGATCATTCTCTGTTCCATCGCTGCTGCCGGTATCGTTGCCGAGCGCCTGTGGACTCTGCGGCCCGCCCGCGTCACCCCAGCCAATCTGCTGGCTCAGGTATGGCGCTGGATCAAGGACAAGAAACTCAATAACCAGAAACTCAAGGAACTGCGCGAGGATTCGCCGCTGGGGCAGATTCTCGCCGCCGGTCTGGCCAACTCCAAGCATGGTCGCGAGATCATGAAAGAGTGCATCGAGGAGGCTGCCGCGCGCGTCATCCATGATCTGGAGCGTTACCTCAATGCCCTGGGCACCATCGCCGGCATCGCTCCGCTGCTTGGCCTGCTCGGCACCGTGCTGGGCATGATCGAGATCTTCAGTTCCTTCATGGGTTCGGGCATGGCCAATGCGCCGATGCTCGCCGGTGGTATCTCCAAGGCCCTGATCACCACGGCAGCCGGCCTGATGGTGGCGATCCCGGCGCTGTTCTTCCATCGTTACCTGCAGCGCCGCGTCGATGAGCTGGTGGTCGGCATGGAGCAGGAAGCGATCAAGCTGGTGGAAATGGTCCAAGGTGATCGCGACGTCGACCTGGGCGAGGGCAAGGCGTGAAATTCCGGCGTAAACCGCGGGAGAACGTCGAGATCAACCTGGCCTCGTTGATCGACGTGGTATTCATCCTGCTGCTGTTCTTCGTGGTCACCACCACCTTCACCCGTGAGACCCAGCTCAAGGTCGACCTGCCAGAGGCGGCCAGCGGTACGCCGCCGGAGCAGACCGAGCTCAAGCAGGTCGAGGTGCTGATCGGTGCCGATGGCGCCTACTCGGTCAATGGCAAGGCGCTGCTGGAGAGCAACCTGAGCAACCTCATGGCTGCGCTGCAGAAGGAGTCCGATGGCGACAACAGCCTGCCGCTGATCATCAGTGCCGACGGCAAGACCCCGCACCAGGCAGTGATCACTGCCATGGACGCTGCCGGCAAGCTGGGCTTCTCGCATCTGCGCATCACCACGGTGGAAGCACAGGAAAATCCCTAAGTGAGCGCTGCCGATCGCTTGCTCGAGGCTTGGTACCGCGGCCATCCAGCGCTGGTTCTGTTGCGCCCGCTGGAGTGGTTGTATCGCCGCGTGGTACAGGGCAAGCGTGCGCGTTTCCTCGCAGGCGAGGGCGCAATCTACCGCGCGCCGGTGCCGGTGCTGGTGGTGGGCAACATCACCGTCGGTGGTACCGGCAAGACGCCGCTGATCCTGTTTCTCATCGAGCACTGTCGCGCCCGTGGCCTCAAGGTCGGCGTGGTCAGCCGTGGCTATGGCGCCACGCCGCCGAGCCTGCCGTGGCGCGTGCGTGCCGAGCAACTTGCGGCCGAAGCAGGTGACGAGCCCCTGCTGATCGTCCAGCGTACAGGCGTGCCCTTGATGATCGACCCGGATCGCAGTCGCGCCGTGCGTGCGTTGCTGGCCGAAGAAAAATTGGACCTGATCCTCTGCGATGACGGCCTGCAGCATTACCGCCTGGCGCGCGATCTGGAGCTGGTGCTGATCGATGCTGCGCGCGGCCTGGGCAATCGCCGCTGCCTACCGGCCGGACCACTGCGTGAACCGGCCGAGCGTCTCAGTGAGGTGGATGCGGTGCTGTTCAATGGCGCCGAGGCCGACCGCGCCGATGGCTACGCCTTTCGCCTGCAGCCGACCGCACTGGTCAATCTGGCCAGCGGTGAACGCGTCGGCCTCGATCATCTGCCACCTGGCCAGGCGGTGCATGCGGTGGCCGGTATCGGTAATCCGCAACGTTTCTTCAATACCCTCGAAGCGCTAAACTGGCGGCCGGTTCCGCACCCCTTCGCCGACCATGCCCAGTACGATGCCGCTCAGCTCAGTTTCGAGCCACCGCTGCCCCTGCTGATGACGGAAAAGGATGCGGTGAAATGCCGGGCCTTCGCCGCCGCCGACTGGTGGTACCTGGCCGTCGACGCCGTGCCTACGCCGGCTTTTGTCGACTGGCTGGATAACGAACTGGCCCGCCTCATGCCGGGGTCTTGATGACCCCATCAAGGACTGCGCCATGGACCTCAAACTGCTCGATATTCTCGCTTGCCCGATCTGCAAAGGCCCGCTGCAGCTTTCCGAAGACAAGACCGAACTGATCAGCAAGGGCGCTGGCGTGGCCTACCCGATTCGCGATGGCATTCCGGTGATGCTGGAAACCGAAGCCCGTACCCTGAATACCGATGAGCGTCTGGACAAGTAAATGAACGCAGCCTTCACCGTCGTCATTCCTGCTCGTTACGCCTCCACCCGCCTGCCCGGCAAGCCGCTGCAGGACATCGCCGGCAAGCCCATGGTGCAGCACGTCTGGGAGCAGGCGAAGAAGAGTTCGGCCCAGCGTGTGGTCATCGCTACCGACGATGCGCGTATCGTCGAAGCCTGCCAGGCTTTCGGCGCCGAGGTGCTGCTGACCCGCGAGGATCACAACTCCGGCACCGATCGCCTGGCTGAAGTCGCCACCCAGCTTGGTTTGCCGGCCGATGCCATCGTGGTCAACGTGCAGGGCGATGAGCCGCTGATTCCGCCTGTGATCATCGATCAGGTGGCAGGTAACCTGGCAGCCAATCCGCAGGCTGGTATCGCCACCTTGGCCGAGCCCATCGAGGACGTCACCGCGCTGTTCAATCCCAACGTGGTCAAGGTGGTCGCCGACAAGACCGGCCTGGCCCTGACCTTCAGTCGTGCGCCGCTGGCCTGGGCGCGCGATGCCTTCGCCAAGAGCCGAGATGCGCTGCCGCAAGGTGTGCCATACCGCCGCCACATTGGTATCTACGCCTACCGCGCCGGCTTCTTGCATGACTTCGTCGCCTGGGGCCCATGCTGGCTGGAAGACACCGAGTGCCTGGAACAGCTGCGCGCGTTGTACAACGGCGTGCGCATCCACGTCGCCGATGCGCTCGAAGCGCCGGCTGCGGGCGTGGATACTGCCGAAGACCTGGAGCGGGTACGCCACCTGCTGGGGGCCTGATGAAGGTTCTGTTCGTCTGCCTGGGCAACATCTGCCGTTCACCGACGGCAGAAGGCGTGTTTCGCCACAAGCTGCGCGCAGCAGGCCTGGAAGATCGGGTGCAGGTGGATTCCGCCGGTACCGGCGACTGGCACGTCGGCAAGGCGCCGGACAGTCGTACGCGCCAAGCCGCGCTGCGCCGTGGCTATGATTTGTCTGCACAGCGTGCGCGTCAGGTCGAGGCTGCTGACTTCCAGCGCTTCGACCTGATCCTGGCCATGGATCAGAGCAATTTGCGCAACCTCAAGGCGCTGCGTCCTGCCAATGCCGGTGCTGATCTTGATCTCTATCTGCGCCGTTATCAGCTGGCATTGGACGAGGTACCGGACCCTTACTACGGCGGCGAAGATGGCTTCGAGCAGGTGCTGGACCTGATCGAGCAGGCCAGTGATGCGCTGTTAATCGAGATCAAGGGGCGCCTGTGAGCCTGAATCTGCAGAGCGACGTGTCGCTCAAGGCCTTCAACAGCTTTGGCGTTGACGTGCGTGCCCGGCTATTCGCCGAAGCCCGTCACGACGACGAAGTGCGCGAGGCGTTAGGCCTGGCGCAACAGCACGGCTTGCCGCTGCTGGTGATCGGCGGTGGCAGCAACCTGCTGCTGACTCGCGATGTCGAGGCGCTGGTGCTGCGCATGGCCAGCCGTGGTATTCGCATTCTGGAGGACGACGGCGAGCAGGTGCTGGTGGAGGCCGAAGCTGGCGAACCCTGGCATCCCTTCGTGCAATGGAGCCTGGCGCAAGGCCTCAATGGCCTGGAAAACCTCAGTCTGATTCCCGGCACCGTCGGCGCCGCGCCGATGCAGAACATCGGTGCCTACGGCGTGGAGATCAAGGATCTGTTCGAAGGCCTGACCGCGCTGGATCGACAGACCGGAGAACTACGCGACTTTGCCCTCGAAGAATGCGCTTTCGCCTATCGCGACAGCCTGTTCAAGCGCGAAGCCGGGCGTTGGCTGATTCTGCGCGTGCGCTTTCGTTTGAGTCGTCTGGCTTCGCTGCGTCTGGATTACGGTCCGGTACGTCAGCGCCTGGTAGAGATGGGCGTAGAAGCGCCGACTGCCAGCGATGTCAGCCGGGCTATCTGCGCCATTCGCAGCGAAAAGCTGCCAGATCCCGGCGAGCTGGGTAACGCCGGCAGCTTCTTCAAGAATCCGGTAGTGCCATTCGAGCTGGCCGAACGCATTCGCGCCGAACATGCTGACCTGGTCCGCTATCCGGCTGGTGCTGGCCTGGCCAAGCTGGCGGCTGGCTGGTTGATCGAGCGGGCAGGGTGGAAGGGCGCGCGTGACGGTGATGCCGGCGTGCATCGTTTGCAGGCGCTGGTGCTGGTCAACTACGGCAACGCCACGGGCGGGCAACTGCTGCAGTTGGCGCAGCGTATCCAGGCTGATGTATTCGAGCGCTTCGGTGTTGAGTTGGAGATCGAGCCTAACGTGCTCTGATCTGTTCCTGCTTGCCACTCCCGGATTGCATCCAGGCTACGCTTCTGCAGCGCCAGACACGGAAATGAAAAAGGGGATGCCTAGGCATCCCCTTTTTAGTGACCGCAGGAGGATCAAGCCTGGGGCTTGACCTCTTCCTCGTCGGCTGGCGTCTGTTCTTCCGGCTGCGCTTGCTCTACCGCTTCGCTCGCGTTTTGCTCGCTGACGACAGGAGTGGTTTCGGCTTCGGCGACTGGCTCGACCGCAGGAGCGGTTTCGACTGCAGTGGTTTCGGCTTCTACCGGGGCGCTTGCTTCAGTGACCGGAGCAACTTCGACTGCTGGCGCAGCCTCTACAACCGGAGCGGCAGTCGCGGCCTGTGCAGCTTCGCGCGCCAGGCGCTCAGCTTCACGCTGACGGCGACGCACTTCGCGCGGGTCGTTCGGCGCGCGGCCAGTGGCATTGGCCGGAACCGCGGCGGCAGCAGGCGCTTGTTCGACCGCTACCGGAGCAGGCTCCTGAACGACTTCGGCAACCGGCTCAGCTTGAACGGCCGGCTCGGCAGCAGCAGCTTCCACGACGACAGGGGCTTCGACTGCGGTCGGCTCTGCTTCAGTTGCCTTCTCCGCGACCGGAGCTTCGACCACTTCAGTCACGGTAGCTTCGACTTGCGCCTCGACCGGTTGAGCAGCAGGGGCTTCTTCAACCTGAGCAGCCGGTGCTTCGACGGCCGGTGCCGGGTTGACCGGAGCTTCGCTGGCAACGGCTTCGCTGCTATCGACGCTTTCTGCAACCACGGCGGTGGCAGTGGCTACGGCAGCTGGAGCGGCGGCTTGAGCTTCGTTACCTGCGGCTTCGCTGTTCTCGGCGCTTTCGATCAGGTTGCCGTCGGCATCACGCTGACGCTCGCGACGGTTGCTGCGGCGACGCTGGCCACGAGAGCGGCGACGCGGACGTTCGCCATCGTTGTTGTCCTGCTCGTCATCCTGCAGCTGTTCTTCGTTTGGCAGGGCTTCATCCTGCAGAGCCTCGGCCTGCTCGGCACGCGGCTGACGCTCTTCGCGCGGCGGACGCTGACGTTCCTGGCGCTCGCCGCGTGGTTGGCGCTCGGCGCGTTCTTCACGTTGCTCATTGCTGGCGGCGTCCAGTGGCTCGCGCAGTTCACGTACGCGCTCTTCACGCGGAGCGCGCTCTTCGCGCGGCTTGCGCTCGCGGCGGTTTTCCTGGCCTTCACGCGGCTCGCGTGGGGCGCGTTCTTCGCGTGGAGCACGCTCTTCGCGGGGCTGACGCTCTTCGCGCGGCTCGCGTGCCTGGCGCTCTTCACGCGGTGCACGTTCTTCGCGCGGCTTGCGCTCTTCGTCGCGACGACCACCGCGATTGCGGCTCTGTTGGCGGCCGTTGCGGCGTTCTTCACGCGGCGGACGCTCGTTGCTTTTCTTCTCGACGACTGCGGGCTTGGCTTCTTCTTCCTTGCCGGCGAACAGGCTGACCAGCGACTTCACCAGGCCTTTGAACAGGCTTGGCTCGGGTGCCTTGCTCGGTGCCAGCGGAGCCGGTTGTGGCTCGGCAGCGACCGGAGCGCTGCTACGCGGCGCGGCCTTGATCGCGGCTTCCTGGCGAACCAGGGTGCGCGTGGCGGCACTCGGATGCGCGGCCGCTTCTTCGTGTTCTGCGGTGGCAGCGATTTCGTAGCTGCTCTGGCCGCTCAGGGCTTCCGGGCTGTCGTCACGCAGGCGCTGCACTTCGAAATGCGGGGTTTCCAGGTGATCGTTCGGCAGGATCACGATGCGCGCACGGGTGCGCAGTTCGATTTTGGTGATCGAGTTGCGCTTCTCGTTGAGCAGGAAGGCGGCGACCGGGATCGGTACCTGAGCGCGGACTTCGGCGGTGCGATCCTTCAGCGCTTCTTCTTCGATCAGGCGCAGGATGGCCAGCGACAGGGATTCGACGTCGCGGATGATGCCTTGGCCGTTGCAACGCGGGCAGACGATGCCGCTGGTTTCGCCCAGCGACGGACGCAGGCGCTGACGGGACATTTCCAGCAGACCGAAGCGCGAGATACGACCGACCTGTACGCGAGCGCGGTCAGCTTCCAGGGCTTCACGCACCTTCTCTTCGACGGCGCGCTGGTTCTTGGCCGGGGTCATGTCGATGAAGTCGATGACGATCAGGCCGCCGATGTCACGCAGGCGCAGCTGGCGGGCGATTTCTTCGGCCGCTTCCAGGTTGGTCTGCAGCGCGGTTTCCTCGATGTCGCTGCCTTTGGTGGCGCGCGCCGAGTTGATGTCGATGGAAACCAGGGCTTCGGTCGGGTCGATGACGATGGAACCGCCGGACGGCAACTTCACTTCACGCTGGAAGGCGGTTTCGATCTGGCTTTCGATCTGGAAGCGGTTGAACAGCGGCACGCTGTCTTCGTACAGCTTGATCTTGCTGGCGTACTGCGGCATCACCTGCTGGATGAAGGACAGGGCTTCTTCCTGGGCTTCGACGCTGTCGACCAACACTTCGCCGATGTCCTGGCGCAGGTAGTCGCGGATGGCGCGGATGATGACGTTTGATTCCTGATAGATCAGGAACGGGGCAGGGCGGCTGGTGGAAGCTTCCTTGATGGCGCTCCACAGTTGCAGCAGGTAGTCGAGGTCCCACTGCATTTCTTCGCTGGAACGACCCAGGCCGGCGGTGCGCACGATCAGGCCCATGTCGGCCGGGGCGTTGAGGCCATTCAGCGCTTCGCGCAGTTCGTTGCGCTCCTCGCCTTCGATGCGGCGGGAGATGCCACCAGCTCGCGGGTTGTTCGGCATCAGCACCAGGTAACGACCGGCCAGGCTGATGAAGGTGGTCAGGGCTGCGCCCTTGTTGCCGCGTTCTTCCTTCTCGACTTGGACGATGACTTCCTGGCCTTCCTTGAGCACGTCCTTGATGTTGACGCGGCCGCCTTCGGGGGATTTGGAGAAGTATTCGCGGGAGATTTCTTTGAGGGGGAGGAAACCGTGGCGTTCGGAGCCGAAGTCGACGAAAGCGGCTTCGAGGCTGGGTTCAACGCGGGTGATGCGGCCTTTGTAGATGTTGGCCTTTTTCTGTTCGCGGGCGCCGGACTCGATGTCCAGATCGTAGAGTTTTTGGCCATCTACCAGGGCAACACGCAACTCTTCGGGCTGAGTTGCGTTAATGAGCATTCTTTTCATGTGGTACCAATGGGTTCCGGGCTAGCGGAAGCCACGTTAGGCACACACGACTCTCAGGGTCGGTGTCAGGCGCGTCAGAAACGGTCGTAAATCGTTCCACTGTCGAGCGACGGTCAGCCAATACCGGGCTGCGGTCGCGACGGACGTCTCCTGCTTGCTGTGGTGACAGAAAGCACTCAGTCAGGAAGAGGAATCAACTGGCGGTAGCGGACGAGATGAGGCGTCTTTGATCAAGCGGTGTGCTACGCAGTCCGACAGTTGTACATCTCCACCCTACACGTATCGCTGAAAATCGGGTGCCGCGCGCGGATTCCGCAGCGGTTGTCATTTATCGCGACCGCCCGGCGGGCGAATCGCGCATCATACTCAAGGCTTTATTTCCGAAGTCTTCGTAGCCAATGGTGGCCTTTCTAAGCTGAAGAATCCGTCGGACGGCCTCACGTCCCAAAAGGTTTGCGCGGGCAGGGGATGGCAAGTTTGGCATTCATCCACAAGCCAGGCCGCTTTTGGCGGCGTTCGCGACTATAGCAGCAATGATTAAGTGCTTCAATTCCATAAAAAATTGTTATGATTGCGCGATGACTACTCCTGCCTCTCCAACCTCCGGCGTTCAGCTGATCGAGGTTGCACCGGAACTCGCCGGCCAACGCATCGACAACTTCCTCAGGACACAGCTCAAGGGCGTGCCCAAGACCCTGATTTACCGCATTTTGCGCAAGGGTGAGGTGCGGGTTAACAAGGGTCGGATCAAGCCCGAATACAAACTCCAGGCTGGCGATGTCGTGCGTGTTCCGCCGCTGCGTCTGGCCGAGCGCGATGAACCCGAGCCGCTGGCGCAGGGGCTGCTGCAGCGCCTCGAAGCCGCCATCGTTTATGAAGACAAGGCGCTGATCGTGCTGAACAAGCCGGCCGGTATCGCCGTGCATGGTGGCAGCGGCTTGAATTACGGTGTGATCGAGGCGTTTCGCCAGTTGCGTCCTGATGCCAAGGATCTGGAGCTGGTGCATCGTCTCGATCGCGATACGTCCGGCCTGCTGATGATTGCCAAGAAGCGCAGCATGCTGCGCCATCTGCACGAAGCGCTGCGCGGCGATGGCGTGGACAAGCGCTATATGGCGTTGGTGCGCGGCCATTGGGCGACTGCCAAGAAGCAGATCGCTGCGCCGCTGCTGAAAAGCAATCTGCGCTCCGGCGAGCGTATGGTCGAGGTGAATCCCGAGGGCAAGGAGGCGCTCACGGTATTTCGTGTGCTGCGCCGTTTTGGCGAGTTCGCCACGCTGGTCGAGGCCAGGCCGATCACTGGTCGTACCCACCAGATTCGTGTGCACGCGCAATATGCAGGTCATGGTATTGCCGGCGACAGCAAATACGGCGACGACGACTTCTCCCGTGAGATTCGCGAGCTGGGCGGCAAACGCCTGTTTCTGCATGCCTATGAGTTGCACGTGCCGCTGCCTGATGGTGGCGTGCTGAAGCTCGAGGCGCCGGTGGATGAGATGTGGGTCAAGACCCTGGAGCGCCTGAGTGCCTGATTATAAGCTGCTGATCTTCGATTGGGATGGCACGCTGGTGGATTCCATCGGCCGTATCGTCGAGGCCATGCATCGCGCGGCCGATGTGGCGGGCGTGCCGCGCTGTACGGATGTCGCAGTGCGCGGGATCATTGGGCTGGAACTTGGGGTTGCGATTCGCGCGCTGTACCCGGAACTCGATGAGTCGCTGCGAATCGAAACCATCCGGCGCGCCTATAGTGAGCAGTATCTGGCGCTGGAGACCGAGCCGTCACCGTTGTTCGAGGGTGTGCGCGAGTCGCTTGAAGTCTTTCGCGATCAGGGGTATCAACTGGCTGTGGCGACCGGCAAGGGGCGCAGGGGTTTGCATAGGGTGCTGGCTGACAAGGGTTGGCTGGATTACTTCGATATCACCCGTTGCGCTGACGAGACGGCAAGCAAGCCCGACCCGCTGATGCTGCACGAGATTCTCGCGCATTGCCGGGTGCAAGCCGAGCAGGCGCTGATGGTCGGGGATTCGACCTTTGACCTGCTGATGGCGCGCAATGCCGGGATGGATGCCGTGGCGGTGGGTTTCGGTGCGCAGCCGCTGTCGGTGTTGCGCGAGTGCTCGCCGCGTTTGGCTGTCAACGAATTCAATGAGCTGCGTGCGTGGCTGGAAGTCGGTCGTGCGCAGCGTTCAGCAGAGGTGAGTGAATATGTCGGATGAGTGGAAGTCATCGTCTTCGTCAGGCGAGGATGCCAAGAGCTGGAAGTTGCTGGAAAAGGCGCTGCTGTCCAGTGTTCAGGAGCAGCGTCGTTCGCGTCGCTGGGGTATTTTTTTCAAGCTGCTGACCTTTATCTACCTGTTCGGTGCGTTGGCGCTGGTATTACCAGTGCTCGATCTGAAAAAAGCCTCGACCACCGAGGCGCATACGGCTCTGATCGAAATTCGCGGCATGATCGCTGATCGAGAGGAGGCTAGTGCCGACAAGGTGGTGGGCAGTCTGCGTGCCGCCTTCGAGGATACCAATACCAAGGGCGTGATCCTGCGTATCAATAGCCCGGGCGGCAGTCCGGTGCAGTCCGGCTACATCTATGACGAGATTCGTCGCTTGCGTGGCGAGTATCCGCAGACCAAGGTCTATGCCGTGATCAGTGATCTGGGTGCATCCGGCGCCTATTACATCGCCAGCGCGGCCGATGAGATCTATGCCGACAAGGCCAGCCTGGTCGGCTCCATCGGTGTTACAGCGGCCAGTTTCGGCTTTGTTGAAACCATGGAAAAGCTTGGTGTCGAGCGTCGCGTTTACACCTCGGGTGAGCACAAGGCATTCCTCGATCCGTTCCAGCCGCAGAAGGAAGAGGAAACCCGCTTCTGGAAAACCGTGCTGGACACCACTCATCGTCAGTTCATCGACAGCGTGAAGCGGGGGCGTGGTGATCGCCTCAAGGCTGACGAGCATCCCGAATTGTTCTCGGGGTTGGTCTGGTCCGGCGAGCAGGCGCTGCAGCTGGGCTTGGTCGATGCGCTGGGTAGTGCCAGCTATGTGGCGCGTGAGGTGATTGGTCAGAAAGAGATGGTCGACTTCACTCAGCGTGATACCCCATTTGATCGCTTCGCCAAGCGCCTGGGTACCAGTGTGGCGGATCGCATTGCGCTGTGGATGGGCTTTCAGGGGCCGACGCTGCGCTGATATATAAAAGAAGGCCCGCTTAGCGGGCCTTCTTTATTGATGAATCAAGGAATCTCGACGCCTTCGTTCAGCAGCATGTCCACCAGGCGAATCAGTGACAGGCCGACCAGGCTGGTGGCGTCTTCGCCCTCGGTGCTGCGAAACAGGCTGATGCCCAGACCTTCGGACTTGAAGCTGCCGGCGCAATCGAATGGCTGCTCGCGTTGCAGGTAGCGCAGGATCTGCTCGTCGCTCAGTGGGCGAAAATGCACGGTGAAGGGTACGCATTCGACCTGGCATTTGCCGGTGCTCGAGTTGAGCAGTGCCAGTCCGGTCAGAAAGGTGACGCTGCTGCCGCTGGCGGCGCGCAACTGTTGCTGGGCTCTCGGCAGATCGTGGGGTTTGCCGAGTATCTGTCCGTCGCTGAGTGCGGCGACCTGGTCCGAGCCGATGATCAGGTGGTCTGGGTGGTTGGCGGCGAGGGCGCGGGCCTTTTCTTCAGCCAGGCGTCTGACCAGGTCGATGGCGGCTTCGCCCTCGCGGCGGCTTTCATCGATGCTCGGTGACTGCCAGGTAAAGGGTAGTTGCAGGCGTTCGAGCAGCTCGCGGCGATAGGGGGAGCTGGAGGCGAGCAGCAGTGCGGGCATGTTCTCTTCCTTTACCTTTATAAGCGTGGGTGGGAAATTCTACTGACCGCCGCGCCTCGAAAACAGGCCGAATTTCCTTTGACATGGACAGGGTGCATCCCTAGAATGCTGCGCCTATGTTGAATGGGCCGATTCCACCTCACGTTGATCCGCGCAAGCTCGCCGACCGCGAAGCTACCCTTGAAGGGCAGCTCGAACTGGCCAGCCTGCCGCGTCTCTGCGACCCGCTTGCCGATACGGCTGGTACGGTGCAGGCGAAATTTCATTTCGCCCGTGACGAGCAGAAAACTGTGGTTATCCGCAGTGAGCTCGAGGTTGAGGTCAAAATGGTCTGCCAGCGTTGTCTGGAGCTGGTCGCGCTACCCATCCGCAGCGAATGTGAATACGCCGTGGTTCGGGTTGGAGCGAACACTCAGTCCTTGCCCAAGGGCTACGACATACTGGAAGTGGGCGAAGAGCCGCTGGAGCTTCTTGGTCTGGTCGAGGAAGAGTTACTTCTCGCCCTGCCAATCGTTCCTGCTCATGCCCCAGGTGATTGCCAGCAGCCGGACGGTCTCGATGAGCCCGAGCCAGGCGAGGACGAGGTATCGCGGTCCAACCCGTTCAGTGTATTGGCGCAGTTAAAGCGTGACCCAAACGTTTAGGAGTTAATGAGTTATGGCTGTTCAGCAGAACAAAAAATCCCGTTCCGCCCGCGACATGCGTCGTTCGCACGACGCCCTCGAGGCCAGCGCCCTGTCCGTAGAGAAGAGCACCGGTGAAGTTCACCTGCGCCACCACGTTTCTCCGGAAGGCGTGTATCGCGGTCGCAAAGTGATCGACAAGGGCGCTGACGAGTAATCCTTGTCCGCCTCGATCATCGCGATTGATGCAATGGGTGGGGACTTCGGTCCCCACTGCATTGTTCCGGCCTGCATTTCTGCGCTGGCCGAATTCCCCTCGCTGCACCTGGCCCTTGTCGGTCAAGCTCCCCTTATCGAAGAACAGCTCGCTCGCCAGTCTGGCGTCGATCGCTCGCGCCTGCAGGTTCATCACGCCAGTGAAGTGATTGCCATGGACGAACGTCCAGCTCAGGCCCTGCGCTGCAAGCCGGATGCCTCGATGCGCGTGGCACTGGAATTGGTGCGTCAGCGTCAGGCGCATGCCTGCGTCAGCGCGGGCAACACCGGCGCGCTGATGGCGCTGTCGCGTTATGTGCTGAAGACGCTACCGGGTATCGACCGGCCGGCCATGGTCAGCCCGATTCCTACCGAGCGCGGTCATTGCTACCTCCTGGATCTGGGCGCCAACGTCGATTGCAGTGCCGAGCACCTCTATCAGTTCGCCATCATGGGCGCCGTGGCTGCAGAGACGCTGGGCGTCCCTCGGCCGCGGATCGCCTTGCTCAATGTCGGTACCGAAGACATCAAGGGCAATCAGCAGGTCAAGCTGGCGGCCAATATGCTGCAGCAGGCGCCAGGGTTGAACTTCATTGGCTACATCGAGGGCGACGGCATGTACCGCGGTGAGGCCGATGTCGTGGTGTGCGATGGCTTCGTTGGCAATATCCTGCTCAAGTCCAGCGAAGGTCTGGCCAAGATGATCACCGGGCGGGTCGAGACGCTGTTCAGTGAGGGGTTGTTCGCGCAGGCCATCGGAGCCCTGGCGATGCCGCTGCTGCGTCGCCTCAAGGCCGACCTAGCGCCCGCCAAGCACAATGGTGCGAGTTTCCTCGGGCTGCAGGGCATCGTGGTCAAGAGCCATGGTGCGGCGGGGCAGGAGAGTTTCCAGAGCGCCATTCGTTGTGCGTTGCGCGAGGTGCAGGAAAATTTGCCGCAGCGACTGCATGGTCGCCTCGAAGACTTGTTGCTGTAGACTCGTCACGTTTTCAGGGTATGAGCTGCAGCGGAATGTGACTGCCGCGCGTAGCCGGTCATCCAACTGTCAGTTTGCTGCGCCAGGCTCGCCTGGCGTTGGTTTTTCGACTCAAGGGACTTATTCATGTCTGCATCCCTCGCATTCGTCTTCCCCGGTCAAGGCTCGCAAGCCCTGGCCATGCTTGCCGACCACGGTGCTCAGCAGAAGCTGGTGATCGATACCTTCGGTGAAGCCTCTGAAGCGCTCGGCTACGACCTCTGGGCGCTGACCCAGCAAGGCCCGGAAGAGCAACTGAACCAGACCGACAAGACTCAGCCGGCCATTCTCACTGCCTCCGTCGCCCTGTGGCGCCTGTGGCAGGCCGAAAAAGGCGCCAAGCCGGCGTTCGTCGCCGGCCACAGCCTGGGTGAATATTCCGCGCTGGTCGCCGCTGGCAGCATCGCCTTTGCCGATGCCGTGAAGCTGGTGGAGCGCCGTGGTCAGTTGATGCAGCAGGCCGTTCCTGCCGGGCAGGGCGGTATGGCCGCCATCCTCGGTCTGGAAGATGCCGACGTACTGGCTGCCTGCGCCGAAGCTGCGCAGGGTGATGTGGTCAGCGCAGTGAACTTCAACGCACCTGGCCAGGTGGTGATCGCCGGTAGCGCTGCTGCCGTCGAGCGCGCCATCGAGGCGTGCAAGGCCCGTGGCGCCAAGCGCGCCATGGCGCTGCCGGTCAGCGTGCCGTCGCATTGCGCGCTGATGAAACCGGCCGCCGAGCGTTTCGCCGAGTCGGTGGAAGCGCTGAGCTGGCAGGCGCCGCAGATCCCGCTGGTACAGAACGTCAGTGCAGCCGTGGTGTCCGATCTGGCCACGCTGAAAGCCGACCTGCTGGCGCAGCTATACAGCCCGGTACGCTGGGGCGAGTCCATGGTGCGTTTGTCCGAGCAGGGCGTTACCGAGCTGGTCGAGTGCGGCCCGGGCAAGGTGCTCAGCGGCCTTAACAAGCGCTGCGTCAAAGGCATCAACACTTACAACCTGGATACCCCCGATGCTTTCGCCGCTGCTCGTGCTGCGTTGGCTTGAGAAAGGAGAACGAACATGAGTCTGCAAGGTAAGGTCGCGCTGGTCACTGGCGCCAGCCGTGGCATCGGTCAGGCAATCGCCCTGGAATTGGGTCGTCAGGGGGCTACCGTAATCGGTACTGCTACTTCGGCATCCGGTGCCGAGCGCATTGCTGCCACGCTGAAAGAGCATGGTGTCAGTGGGACTGGCATGGAACTGAATGTGACCAGCGCCGAGTCCGTCGAGGCTGTGCTGGGTGCTATTGCCGAGCAGTTCGGTGCTCCGGCGATTCTGGTCAACAACGCTGGTATCACGCGCGACAACCTCATGCTGCGCATGAAAGACGACGAGTGGTTCGACGTCATCGATACCAACCTGAACAGCCTCTATCGCCTGTCCAAGGGTGTGCTGCGTGGCATGACCAAGGCGCGCTTCGGCCGCATCATCAACATCGGTTCCGTGGTCGGTGCCATGGGCAATGCCGGGCAGGCCAACTATGCGGCTGCCAAGGCCGGTCTAGAAGGTTTCAGCCGCGCTCTGGCGCGTGAAGTGGGTTCTCGCGGTATCACGGTCAACTCGGTCGCTCCGGGTTTCATCGACACCGATATGACCCGTGAGCTGCCTGAAGCACAGCGTGAAGCGCTGCTGACTCAGATTCCGCTGGGTCGTCTGGGCCAGGCTGAAGAGATTGCCAAAGTTGTCGGATTCCTGGCTTCCGATGGCGCAGGCTACGTCACTGGCGCTACTATTCCGGTGAACGGCGGTATGTACATGAGCTAAAAAGGGCGCCTTCGAATGATCGGAGGCTCTCGAATGTGACGCGAGCCATCAGAAAACTGTCATAGTGGCTGTCTAAAATCCGTTATAAAGCTGCAACAGGTTTATAGACAGATCGTTGAAGTGTTCCTGGGGGCTCCCCGGCATTCAGCTTGAAATGCTAAAAACCCTTTCTATACACTTGGCCGCTACCAGCTGCCTGGATTTGTCCAATAGGAGTGAAAACAAGGTATGAGCACCATCGAAGAACGCGTCAAGAAAATCGTTGCTGAGCAACTTGGCGTCAAGGAAGAGGAAGTAACCAACAGCGCTTCCTTCGTTGAAGACCTGGGTGCCGACTCTCTTGACACCGTTGAGCTGGTGATGGCTCTCGAGGAAGAATTCGAGACCGAGATCCCGGACGAGCAAGCTGAGAAGATCACCACCGTTCAGGAAGCTATCGACTACGTGACTGCCCACGCGCAATAAGTCACCGTCAGCTTTCTGACCGAGAAAAGCCGCACTGCCCTAATCAGGCGTGCGGCTTTTCTTTACGTGCAAGGCGCATGTGGCGCCTGAGTAGAACAAGAGGAGATTGCTGTGTCGCGTAGACGCGTCGTGGTTACCGGTATGGGCATGCTGTCGCCGCTGGGTAACGATGTGCCGAGCAGCTGGCAGGGCATTTTGGCCGGGCGCAGTGGCATCGGTCCGATCGAGCATATGGACCTGTCCGCCTACTCCACCCGTTTTGGCGGATCGCTCAAGGGCTTCAATGTCGAGGAATACCTGTCCGCCAAAGAGGCGCGCAAGCTCGACCTGTTCATCCAGTATGGTCTCGCTGCCTGCTTCCAGGCCGTGCGTGATTCCGGGCTGGATATCACCGACGCCAACCGTGAGCGTATCGGTGTGGCCATGGGCTCCGGTATCGGCGGCCTGACCAATATCGAGAACAACTGCAAATCGCTGCACGAGCAGGGACCGCGGCGTATTTCGCCGTTCTTCGTGCCGGGCTCGATCATCAACATGATTTCCGGCTTCCTGTCGATCCACCTGGGTCTGCAGGGGCCGAACTACGCCATCGCCACAGCGTGCACCACCGGCACGCATTGTATCGGTATGGCCGCGCGCAACATTGCCTACGGCGAAGCCGACGTCATGGTTGCTGGCGGCGCCGAGATGGCGGCTTGCGGCCTGGGCATGGGCGGCTTCGGTGCCGCGCGTGCGCTGTCGACGCGCAACGACGAGCCAACCAAGGCCAGCCGTCCGTGGGACAAGGGCCGTGACGGCTTCGTGCTGTCCGATGGTTCCGGCGCTCTGGTGCTGGAAGAGCTGGAGCATGCCAAGGCGCGTGGCGCCACCATCTACGCCGAGCTGATTGGCTTCGGCATGAGCGGCGATGCCTTCCACATGACCTCGCCCCCCGAAGATGGCGCCGGTGCAGCGCGCTGCATGGCTGCCGCCCTGCGTGATGCGGGTATCAATGCCGATCAGGTGCAGTACATCAACGCGCATGGCACCTCGACGCCTGCGGGTGACAAGGCTGAAGTTGCCGCGGTGAAAAGCGTGTTCGGCGATCACGCCTACAAGCTGTCGGTCAGCTCGACCAAGTCCATGACCGGTCACCTGCTGGGTGCTGCAGGCGCTGTGGAAGCGATCTTCAGCGTGCTGGCGCTGCGCGATCAGGTTGCGCCGCCGACCATCAACCTAGATGAGCCGGACGAAGGCTGCGATCTGGACTTCGTCGCGCATCAGGCCAAAGCCAGGCCGATCGAGATCGCCCTGTCGAACTCCTTCGGCTTTGGCGGCACCAACGGCTCGCTGCTGTTCCGTCGGTTCAACGGCTGATGCTGAGCTGGGTCAACGGCGCGCCCGGCGAGCAGTCGTCGGTTCGCGACCGTGGCCTGGCTTACGGCGATGGTCTGTTCGAGACCATCGCCGTGCGCGGCGGGCACATTCCGCTGCTGGCGCGGCACATGGCGCGCCTGGCCGATGGCTGTCGGCGTCTGTCCATTCCTCTCGATCTGCTTCTCATGGAGCGCGAGCTGCAGGCGTTCGCCGGGCAGTTGGGCGAAGGTGTGGCCAAACTCATCGTTACCCGTGGCGAGGGCCAGCGTGGCTACGCGCCGCCGCAACCCTGTCAGCCGCTGCGCATCCTGCAGTCTGCGGCGTTGCCGCAGTACCCTGTAGCGCATGCCGAGCAGGGCGTGCGTCTGTTTCCCTGCGAGACGCGCCTGGCCGAGCAACCACTGCTGGCCGGGCTCAAGCACCTCAACCGCCTGGAACAGGTGCTGGCGCGTGCCGAGTGGCAGGATGCCGAACTCGCCGAAGGCCTGATGCGCGACAGCAGTGGCCGAGTCATCGAGGGCGTGTACAGCAACCTGTTCCTCGTCGTCGACGGCGGGCTGGTGACGGCTGATCTGTCGCGCTGTGGCGTGGCTGGCGTGATGCGTGCGGAGATCCTGCAGCAGGCGCAGTTGCTCGGACTGGCCGTCGAGTTACGCGATGTTTCCTTCGACGAACTGCTGGATGCCGATGAAGTCTTTCTCTGCAACAGCCTTTACGGCATCTGGCCTGTACGGGCGCTGCAAGAGCGACACTGGTCGGTCGGGCCGCTCACCCGTAAACTGCAGGCCATCGTCTGCGACCTACTGAGTAAATAACTGGTGCTACGCAAGATCTTGGTGCTGCTTGAGTGCGGCGTGTTGTTGGCTGCTCTACTGGTAGTTGGTGCTGCCTGGCAGCAGCAAAGAGCGCTGGAGCAGCCTCTGCATCTGGCTGAAGAAATGCTTCTGGAGGTGCCGTCCGGCGCTACGCCGAGCGGCCTGCTCAATCGTCTGGAAGCAGAAGGTGTCATCGACAATGCCTTCTGGCTGCGCCTTTACTGGCGCTTCAATCTGAATGCGCCTGCCATGCACAGCGGTGAATATCGTTTACTGCCACAACAAACCGCGCGGGATATGCTCGGGCTATGGCAGCGCGGTGAGGTGGTGCAGTACAGCCTCACTCTGGTCGAGGGTTGGAACTTCCGTCAGGTGCGTGCCGCTCTGGCGCGCCAGGAACGCCTGGAGCAGCGTCTGGCCGATCTCAGCGATGCGCAGTTGATGGAGCGCCTGGGCCTGGCCGGACAGAATCCGGAGGGGCGTTTCTTCCCCGATACCTATCGCTTTGTTCGTGGTATGAGCGACGAGGATTTGCTCAAGCAGGCTAACGCACGTCTTGAGGCTGTGCTTGCCGAAGAATGGCAAAAGCGCGCCGAGGGCTTGCCCTATCGCGAGCCCTACGATGCACTGATCATGGCGTCGATGATCGAGAAAGAAACCGGTGTACCCGAAGAACGCGGCGAGATTGCCGGCGTATTCGTGCGCCGCCTGCGCATCGGTATGCGCCTGCAGACCGACCCCACCGTCATTTATGGCATGGGCGAACGCTATAACGGCCGCATCACCCGCGCCGACCTGCGCACGCCAACGCCCTACAACACCTACACCATCGACGGCATGCCGCCGACGCCCATCGCCATGGTCGGCCGTGAGGCGATCAATGCCGCGCTCAACCCGCTCGATGGCACCACGCTGTATTTCGTCGCGCGAGGAGACGGTAGCCACGTGTTCTCCAACACCTTGGCCGAGCACAATCGCGCGGTGCGCGAATATCAGCTCAAGCGTCGCGCCGACTACCGCTCCAGCCCCGCGCCGCGCGCGTCGGCCGAAACTGAATAAGGGCAATCCGTGACCGGTCTGTTTATTACCCTGGAAGGCCCGGAAGGCGCCGGCAAAAGCACCAACCGCGAGTACCTGGCCGAGCGCCTGCGCGAGCGCAGCATTGACGTGTTGTTGACCCGTGAGCCCGGCGGTACACCGCTGGCCGAGCGCATCCGCGAATTGCTGCTTGATCCCAGCGATGAGCCGATGGCCGCCGATACCGAATTGCTGCTGGTGTTCGCCGCCCGCGCCCAGCACCTGCAACAGGTGATTCGTCCTGCTTTGGCCAGGGGCTGTGTGGTGCTGTGCGACCGTTTCACCGATGCTACTTACGCCTACCAGGGCGGCGGCAGGGGTCTTTCCATCGAGCGCATCGCGCAACTGGAGCAGTTCGTCCAGGGTGAGCTGCGTCCAGATCTGACGCTGATCTTCGATCTGCCGGTCGAGGTTGGTTTGGCACGCGCGGCGGCTCGCGGTCGCCTGGATCGTTTCGAGCAGGAAGGCCGTGGCTTCTTCGAGGCCGTACGCCAGGCCTATCTTCAGCGTGCTGCGCAGTCGCCGCAATGCTATCGGGTGCTGGACGCCGGGCAGACCCTGGTGCAGGTGCAAGCCGATATAGATGCCTTGCTGCCGAGCCTGCTGGAGGCCTGCCGTGGCTGAGGTCTATCCCTGGCAACAAACGCTCTGGCAGCAACTGGCCGGGCGTACGCAACATGCTCACGCCTATCTGCTACATGGCCCGGCCGGGATCGGCAAGCGTGCATTGGCCGAGCGTCTGATGGCGCGCCTGTTGTGCCAGAGCCCGAACGGGCTGGATGCCTGTGGTAACTGTAAATCCTGCCATTTGCTGGCCGCCGGTACTCACCCGGACAACTACGTGCTGGAGCCGGAAGAGGCGGACAAGCCGATCAAGGTCGATCAGGTGCGTGAGCTGGTCGATTTCGTGGTGCAGACCGCGCAGCTGGGTGGGCGCAAGGTGGTGCTTCTGGAGCCGGCCGAGGCGATGAACCTCAATGCCGCCAATGCGCTGCTGAAAAGCCTGGAAGAGCCGTCCGGCAATACCGTGCTGCTGCTTATCAGCCACCAGCCCAGCCGCTTGTTGCCGACCATCAAGAGTCGCTGCGTGCAGCAGGCCTGCCCGCTGCCGAGTCAGGCGATGAGCCTGGCTTGGCTGGCCCAGGCACTGCCCGAACTGGGTGACGATGAGCGCGCCGACCTGCTGACGCTCGCAGCGGGTTCGCCGCTGGCCGCCGTGCGCCTGCAGGCTCAGGGCGTGCGCGAACAGCGTGCCCAGGCCGTGGAGGGGGTGAAAAAACTGCTCAAGCAGCAGATCTCGCCGAGCCAGTTGGCGGAAAGCTGGAACGCATTGCCGCTGAATCTGCTGTTCGACTGGTTCTGCGACTGGGCGCAGCTGATGTTGCGCTACCAGCTGACCAAGGACGTGGAAGGCCTAGGCCAGGCCGATATGCGCAAGGTGGTGCAGTACCTGGCGGACAAGAGCGCGCAGGCCAAGGTATTGGCGATTCAGGAATGGTTGCTCGCGCAAAGGCAGAAAGTGATGGGCAAAGCCAACCTCAATCGTGTTCTGCTTCTCGAGGCGTTGCTTGTGCAATGGGCGGCACTGCCGGCGCAGGATCGCGGCTGAGTCGCGTCGGAGCAGGATTCGGCAGGGCGTCACATTCTGCTGGCTGGGTGCCACCCAGTGGTTTGCGCCGGAGCATGAACAGGCCCTAGAATCAGCCATTAAGCAATAAACGCCAGGAATGTGCTGATGAGCCTGCCACCCAATCTGGGTCCCCGTAACGGAATTCTGTCCCTGACCATCAAGGACAAGTCCGTGCTGTACGCGGCCTACATGCCTTTCATCAAGAATGGCGGCCTCTTCATTCCCACAAACAAGAGCTACAAGCTCGGTGACGAAGTGTTCATGCTGCTCAACCTGATGGATGAGCCGGAGAAGATTCCGGTTGCCGGCAAGGTGGTGTGGATCACCCCGAAGGGCGCGCAGGGCAACCGTGCTGCCGGTGTCGGCGTTCAGTTCAACGATGGTGATAACACTGCGCGCAACAAGATTGAAACCTACCTCGCTGGTGCGCTGAAGTCCGACCGCCCGACGCACACCATGTAATTCGTCGGCCGCGAGCCACCTTTCCCTCGCGGTCGATGCCTCTGCCCTCAGAGCGTCCAGCCAACTGCTGCTTTCGATTACAATTCGGGCTTTCCCTTTGCCCGAGTTTTCCCGCTGTGCTGATCGACTCCCATTGCCACCTTGATCGTCTCGACCTCGCTGCCCATGGCGGCTCGCTGGATGCTGCCCTGGATGCGGCGCGCGCCGTTGGTGTGGGGCACTTCCTGTGCATCGGCGTCAGCGCCGACAACGCCGCCACGGTCAAGGGCCTGGCCGAGCGTTACGGCGATGTCGATTGCTCGGTGGGCGTGCATCCACTGGATCTGGAACCGGGCGCCGAACCCGCACTGGACTGGCTGCTGGGCGAGTTGGCGCACCCGAAGGTGGTGGCCATTGGTGAAACCGGTCTGGATTATCACTATGAGCCGGAATCCGCTGCGTTGCAGCAGGCCTCTTTCCGTCTGCACCTGGAGGCGGCGCGCATCACGGGTAAGCCGGTAATCGTGCATACCCGCGAGGCTCGCGCTGATACGCTGGCATTGCTGCGCGAAGCGGCATTGCCGCAGGCCGGCGTGCTGCATTGCTTCACCGAAGACTGGGAGATGGCCAAGGCTGCACTGGATATCGGCTTCTATATCTCATTGTCCGGTATCGTCACCTTCCGCAATGCCGAGGCGTTGCGCGAAGTGGCGCGCCAGGTGCCGGTCGACCGCCTGTTGGTGGAAACCGACTCGCCTTATCTCGCGCCCGTGCCGCATCGCGGCAAGCCCAACCTGCCGCAATATGTACGTGAAGTGGCCGAGTACCTGGCGGTGCTGCGAGGAGTGAGCTACGAGGTGCTGGCTGAGCAGACCTCGAACAACTTCAAGCGTTTGTTCCCGTTGGCTGGTGTGGCTGACGCTTAACAGCCCGTAGGGGGCGCCGCGCGTACCAGGCGATGTGAGGCGTTGCAGTCATGGTGGGTTACGCCGCACCCAGATCCAGCGAAGCAGTCAGCGACCGTGACAGGCGGCTAACCCACCCTTGGGAACGGCGATCCGCTGAGCAAAAAAAACCCGGACTCTGGGGGATGAATCCGGGTCAAGACCATTAGGAGTAAATCAAGGTACGCGGTCCACGGTACCTTGGCTGGCGGGGCACTTGGGGGGAGATGCCGCACACCAGTACGTTCCAGTATTGGCCATGATCCGCGAGCGTCCAGGCCAAAGTCTGAGTTTTTTAAACGGATTTGGAATACCACGGCCGCTGCTGAGTCCGCCGAATCTGTTCACGGCGTTGCGAGCTAGAGTCCTGCAAGGCACAAAAAAGCGAGGGCGGGGAGTTTACGAGTTGTAAATGAGCCGCCCGAGCTTGTTTTTAACGCGGCAGGGCCGACGCGCAGCAGGCCGTGCGCAGATTCTCACCCTTTTGCCAGCTGGGTTAGAAGCCCCAGTGTTTCCTCGATCACCTGCTCGCTGGTGTAGAAATGCGGCGACAAACGCACTCCTGGGCCGCGTTGCACGCAGATCACCTGTTCCTCGCGCAAGCGCTGATACAGCGCCGGATTGTCCCAGCCCGCCAGGCTGAAACTGAGAATACCGGCACGACGCGCAGGGTCGAGCGGGCTATGGATCACTGCACCAGGCAATTCGCGAATGCCGTCGTTCAGGCGCTGAACCCGCTCTCCCACCAGCGCACCGACCCGCTCCATGCCCACTTCCTCAAGCAGCGACAGGCTCGCCTCCAGGGCGAAGGCGCCGAGCATGTTCGGGCTGCCGCATTCGAAGCGTCGTGCACTGCGGGCCGGCTGCCAGTCCTGGCGGGTGTAGTCGCCGGCGTGCTCCAGCATGTGCCAGCCATACTCGTGCAGTTTCAGCTGATCGCGTACCGCACTGCGGCAATAGAACACCCCCAGGCCCTCCGGGCCGAGCATCCACTTGTGGCCGTCGGCCATGGCGAAGTCGCAGTCGTAGGCTTGAACGTCGAAGGGCAGGGCGCCCAGTTGCTGGATGGCATCAATGCAGAACAGCACGCCATGCTGGCGGCAGCCGCGGCCTAAACGCGGCAGGTCCAGGCGCAGGCCGCTGGCGAACTGCACGGCGCTGATCGACAGCAGGCGTGTACGCGGGGTGAAGGCGGCGAGCAAGGCCGCTTCCGGATCATAACCCCTGAGGTTGACCTCGATTACCTCTACGCCCTGGGCTGCGAGTGCCAGCCAGACGATACGGTTGGAAGGGAATTCCTCGTCGCTGATGATCACCTGGTCGCCAGCTCGCCAGTCCAGGCCGAAGGCGACGAAGGAGAGTGCCTCGGAGGTATTCTTGACCAGTGCAATATCACTGGTGCTTGGTGCGTTCATCAGGCGCACAAGGCGTTCGCGTAGGCTACGCTCAAGTTTCAGCCAGTCGGGATAGTCACGCGCACCGCTGCTCACGTTCGCTTCCGAGAACCGTCGAACCGCTTCAGCACTGCGTTTCGGCCAGGGAGCGACCGCCGCATGGTTCAGATCGCGCAGTCCATTTTCTTGGGGGAACTCATCATGAAAGACGTACATGGTCGGATGATCCGTGCAATTTGGCCGCATTTGGGCATAATAAGCGGCTTCGATTTTTGACCCCGTAGTCCCTTTATGCAGAAAGAACCCCGTAAGGTCCGCGAATTCCGTCGCCGCGAGCAAGAAATTCTCGATACCGC
This sequence comes from Ectopseudomonas mendocina, assembly GCF_007049795.1. Lineage (GTDB taxonomy): Bacteria > Pseudomonadota > Gammaproteobacteria > Pseudomonadales > Pseudomonadaceae > Aquipseudomonas > Aquipseudomonas mendocina_D. The sequence goes on along the minus strand of NZ_SCFY01000002.1, from coordinate 203,988 downwards.
GCTGAAACTCTTCCTCGAACAAGGAGAAGACAGCGTTACCGTCGAGATGATCGCTGATGCGGTCGGTATCGGCAAAGGCACTATCTACAAGCACTTCAAGTCCAAGGCGGAGATCTACCTGCGCCTGATGCTCGACTACGAGCGCGATCTCAACGAACTGCTGCATTCGGCCGATGTGGATCGTGACAAGGAAGCGCTGTCGCGTGCGTACTTCGAATTCCGCATGCGCGATCCGCAACGCTATCGCCTGTTCGATCGCCTCGAAGAGAAGGTGGTCAAGGGCAATCAAGTGCCGGAAATGGTCGAGCAGTTGCACAAGATCCGTGCTTCCAACTTCGAGCGTCTGACCCAGCTGATCAAGGGCCGCATCGCCGAAGGCAAGCTGGAAGACGTGCCGCCATACTTCCACTACTGCGCCGCCTGGGCCCTGGTGCATGGCGCCGTGGCGCTGTACCACTCGCCGTTCTGGAGCAATGTGCTCGAGGATCAGGAAGGCTTCTTCCAGTTCCTCATGGATATCGGCGTGCGCATGGGTAACAAGCGCAAGCGCGACGCCTGACGCCTGGCATGTCGGCCACGGGACTGTGCCGTGGCCGACATAGCGATATACTCCGGCTCTTAACGAACTGGAGCTCCCAATGATCGTCGACCGCCAGGGCAGACGCTTCCGTAATCTTCGCGTCAGCCTGACCGCCGCCTGCAACTACGCCTGCACCTACTGTGTGCCGAACGGCAAGCGTCTGGTCGCCGCTCAGGACGAACTCTCCGCCGACGCCATGGCGCGTGGCGTCGCTTACCTGATCGAAGCCGCTGGCATCGAGCGCTTGCGCATCACCGGTGGTGAGCCCTTGGTCAGCACGCGCCTGGAGCCTTTCCTGCGCCAGGTCAGCCAACTCGGCCTCGACGATATCAGCCTCACCACCAACGGCCAGTTGCTCGAGCGCAAGCTGCCGCTGCTGGTCGAGTGCGGTATCCGCCGTCTCAATGTTTCCCTCGATACCCTCGACGCCGACGCCTTCCGCAGCATCGCCCGCGGCGGCGACCTAGCCACCGTGTTGGCGGGCATGGAAGCGGCGCGCGAAGCCGGGATGAAGATCAAGGTCAACATGGTGCCGTTGCGCGGGCAGAACCTCGATCAGGTCCTGCCGCTGCTCGAATACTGCCTGGAGCGTGGCTTCGAGCTGCGTTTCATCGAACTGATGCGCATGGGCCATCTGGCGCGCGACCCCAATGCCTTCAACCAGCAATTCGTCGGTCTGCCGGAGCTGCTGGAGCTGATCGGCAGCCGTCACCAGTACGTGCAGGCCAGCGCCCCGGTCGACGCTACCGCGATGCGCTATGCCATTCCCGGCGCCGGTCATTTCGGCGTGATCGCCAACGAAAGCGTGCCGTTCTGCCGTACCTGCTCGCGCCTGCGCCTGTCGTCTACCGGTTGGCTACATGGCTGCTTGTCATCGAGCAACCGCCACTTCGTTGGTGACTTGTTGGACAAGCCGCGTCACCAGGCCTTGCCAGCGTTGCAGCGATTGCTGGTCAAGGCGTTGGGTGACAAACAGGACCTGGCCTTCTCTGGTGGTGTGACGGTGATGAAGATCATCGGCGGCTGATAGCAGCCCCGGTCGACTATGCCTGTCTGCCTCTGCTCATCAGTATCTCGATAAAGTTGTCGAGTAATTTGTTCTGTTCACCTTTTCGGGTAACAGCCACCAGTGATGTGCTGATTTCGATACCCTCGACCGGTAGGAACACCACATCGCTACGATTGTTGTCAGTCATGGAGCGACTGACCAGCGTGCCGCCCAGCCCAGCTCCAACTAGAGCAAAAGCCGTATGTATCTCAATCGCCTCATGGTGGACTGTGGGGTTGACGCCTTTCTCTCTCAGGTAGGCATGCAGTTTCTGCCCATAAGGACTGCGGGCATCCTTGGGGTAGAGAATGAATGGCAGGTCCTGAAAGCTTGTTAACGAAAAAATCGACTGCTTGGCTAGCGGGTGGCCGGCAGGCAGAACCGCTACGAGCGGGTCATCGAAGATCAGGCGATAGTCCATGTCAGGGTGGCGTTCATATTCACCAATGAAGCGTGAGATGCCCACGTCGATGCGGCGTTGATGCAGACTCTCGACCTGATACTCAGAGAGCTTTTCAACTAGATCCAGATGCACGTCCGGATGAGCCTCGCGGAAGTGCCTGATGACATTGGGCAGCAGCGAGAACAAGGTAGAGCGGATGAATCCGACACCAAGCCAGCCTCCATTGCCTATCGCAACCCGGTTCGATTCCTCCTGCAGACGCTGAGCCTGTAGCAGCAGTTCCTTCGCTCGCGGATAGAAAAACTGCCCAAGCGATGTCAGTTGCATGGGGCGTTTCGAGCGGTCGAACAGTTGACTTCCCAAATCCTCCTCCAACAGCCCCAGCTGGGTGCTAATGGCCGTCGGCGCGACGCAGAGCAGTTTGGCTGCAGCATTGCCGCTACCTGATTCGACCACTTTGCAGAAATATTTGACCTGTCTTAGGTTCATTTTTATTGGATGTTCCTGCAGAAAACGCTGATTGAGTGAAGATAAATACTAGGTAATAGTGGGTTACAGATCAAACAAGGGGTCAACAAGATGATCGATAACCTCCGTAATGAGGAGCTGGCCAGGCAGCTCAGCCAACTGGGCAGCGCCACCATCTATGAGGCGCAAGGTGCGTTCGGTGCCCTGGATGCGGGCATGAAGCCTCTGTCGCCTGGCATGAAGGTCGCCGGCCCGGTCTTTACGGTGGATGTGCGTCCCGGAGATAACCTGATGCTGCATTACGCCCTGCTGCATGTGCAGCCGGGAGACGTTCTGGTGGTCGATGCGAAGGCCTTTATCGAGGCGGGGCCCTGGGGAGACATCCTCACCGAGCAAGCGCTGCACAAAGGGGTCGCTGGATTGGTGATCAACGGTTCGGTGCGTGATGTCCAGGCCATTCAAGAAATGGGCTTCGCGGTGTTCTGCCGTGGCGTCAGCATCAAGGGAACCGCCAAGAAGCAGTCAGGCAAGATCAATGTAGCGGTCACCATCGGCGACGTGACTATCCAACCTGGGGATTACATCTTCGGCGATGTGGACGGCCTTGTAGTGGTGCCGGCAGCGAACTTGTCCAGCGTGTTGGAGAGTGCGCTGGCGCGCGAGCACGTCGAGGCCAACTTCCGTATGAAGATTCGAGAAGGTGTCAGCACTGTCGAGCTGCTGGAGCTCAATGCCCCCCTAAGTCAGATGGGATTGGTCTGATCGTGTGATTTCACGAGCGACGGAGTGCGCGTCAAAAACTGAATACCTGAAACTCAATAAAAATAAAATCGGAGTCCGACTCATGAAGACCTTAAAAAGAACAGTCAATATCCTCAAAAGCATCGTACCCGCAGCATTCATGCTCATGGCGCTGCCAGCTGCCGCTGATTATCCCGAACGTCCTGTGTCGGTCATCATCGCCTATGGCGCAGGTGGCAACACCGATGTGGGGGCCCGCATTCTTTTCCCCAAGGTCGAACAGGCGCTGGGCGCTACCTTGAATATCATCAACCGTCCCGGTGGTGGTGGCTGGGTCGGCTGGACTCAGATGCTGAATGCGAAAAGCGACGGTTACACCCTTGGCTACATCAATACACCCAATCTCACCACGGGTTATCTGGACCCTCACTACAAGCGTAAGGCAACGCTGGATGACTTCGACCTGATCGCCAACCATGTGACCGATTACGGCGTCATCTCCATTAACAAGGACGAAATACGTTTCACTAATATTCAGGAGTTGGTCGAATACGCCAAGGCCAACACCCTGACTGCCTCCACAACAGGGGCCAACGGTGATGACCATATCGCCATGCTGAAAATGAACCAGAAATTCGCTACCCAGTTCGTTCCTGTGCATACCACTGGTACTGCAGAACAGCGTGCCGCTCTGCAGGGCGGTCACGTGGACGTCAGCTTTTCCAATGTGGGAGATACCAATCTGGCGCACAAGGGCGGAGATCTGGCGATCATTGCTGTCATGGCTCCGGAGCGCTCTAGCTTTATCCCGGACGTTCCCACTCTCTCCGAATCCGGTTTCCCCGACGTGGTGTCCTGGTCCGCACGCGGTATCGCTGCTCCCAAAGGTCTGTCGGAAGAGCAGCTGGCTAGTCTGCGAGAGGCGTTCATCGCTGGTTTGAACGACCCTGAGCACTTGGCCAAGATGAAAGAAATGGGCCTGCAGGTCGATATCCGTACCGGGGATGACTATCGCGCCATGCTCCTCGAGGAGGAGAACGGTATTCGCGAACTCAGTGAGCTGTTGGGCTGGTAAGTCCATTACGGGGGTGATGCTGCCTGGCATCACCCCTGGTTCATGCGGGTGCCAGAGGTTTTTGGCGCTACTGGCCAACTCGACAGGTTTCGGTTCTCACTATGAAATATCTGCATCTGGACGCAGTCATCGGGCTGTGCATGCTGTTGTTTTGCCTTTTCTTTTACAGCCTGGCGGCAGACATGCCGAAAGATCCGGCACTGTTTCCCAGGTTGATCCTTGTAGCGCTTGGCGCATTTTCCTTGTTCGTTCTAGGCGGGGGACTGATTAAAAGCCTGCATGCGCGCAATCGTGGTGAGGCGGTTACACGCTTTTTCGTGGAGGGTTTGCGCGGCCCGTTGACCGTCTACGCCGGGGTAGTTGCTTATGTCGCGTTGATTCCCGTGCTGGGTTTCTTTGCCGCTACTTCGCTGGCGACCGCCTTTTTCATGATGTATTTCGGCTATCGCTCTTACGTCAAGGCGCTGATGGTGCTGCTGTCCATCAATGCTTTCATCTATCTGCTGTTTGTCTGGCAACTGAAGATTTTCTTGCCAACCGGCCTGCTGGTTTGAAGGGGGAGAAACGATGGATATTGATACTTCCTTACTGATGGCCGTTCTGGCGAAGCTGGCTTCGGTTGAAGTCCTGCTGATGCTGTTGTTGGGCGTCGTCGGCGGTATTTTTCTCGGTGCTCTGCCGGGTTTGAGTGCGACGATGGGCATCGCCCTGATGATTCCGCTGACGTTCGGCATGGACCCGGTTGCAGCCATGGTATTGCTTGGTGCGATCTATTGTGCCGCGGTTTATGGCGGCTCCATAACTGCAATCCTGATCCACACACCCGGCACTCCTTCTTCGGCGGCAACGGCGCTGGACGGATACCAGATGACCCTGCGCGGCGAAGGCCTCAAGGCCCTGGGGACCTCCACTGTCTGCTCGGTTATCGGTGGGCTGGTCAGCGTCGTTGCTCTTCTACTGCTGGCGCCACCGTTGGCGCAGATATCGCTGAAGTTCAGTGCGCCGGAATATTTCCTGATGGCGATTTTCGGCCTGACCATCATCGGCAGCCTGTCTTCCGGTGCGATGGCCAAAGGGCTGGCTTCTGGTCTGCTGGGCTTGCTGATTAGCCTGGTCGGTGTCGACATCATGACTGCGTTCCCGCGTTTTACCTTCGGCCTGCCAGATTTGGATAATGGTATTTCCCTGATTCCGGCCATGATCGGTCTGTTTTCCATCTCTCAGGTGATGGTCCAAGCCGAGAAAATTCATGCGCTAAATCAGTCGTCCACGATGGCGGCGCTGCAGGGGCCGCTCTTTCCCAGTTGGGCAGAGTGGCGCGGCATGTGGCGCACCATTCCACGCTCCTCGGCCATTGGGGTTCTGGTCGGCATTCTGCCGGGAGCAGGCGGAGATGTTGCTTCCTGGGTGGCATACAACGAGGCCAGGCGTAACTCAAAACGCCAGGACAACTTCGGCAAGGGCGAGGTCGAAGGGTTGGCAGCAGCTGAAACTTCCAATAATGCTGTAACGGGCGGAGCGATGATTCCGCTGTTGACGCTGGGTATTCCAGGGAGTGCTGCCACGGCGGTCATGCTTGGTGGGCTGTACATTCATGGCCTGCAGCCTGGCCACGAGTTGTTCACCGTGAATGCGCACATCGTCTACGCGGTAATTGTCGGTTTGTTCCTCGCCAACATTCTGATGGGCATCGTTGGACTTTCTTTGGCTCGGCAAGTGGTCAAGGTTTCGATGATTCCGTTTGCCATTCTGGCCCCAATCATTGTGGTGCTATCGGTCGTTGGTGCTTACACCATCAACAACAGCATGTTCGATGTCTATGTGATGGCTGCCTTCGGTCTGTTGGGCTATCTGATGCGCAAGACAGGCTTCTCGACAGCCGCTGTCGTGCTGGCAATGATTCTGGGCTCGATGGCTGAGTTGGGCTTCCGTCAGTCGCTGGTGATGTCCAAGGGCAATTTGCTGAGCTATTACCTCGAGCGACCATTCTCGATCTTGTTGCTGGCCCTGATCGTACTGTCGTTGCTGTCACCTGTGCTGGTTGCCTGGCGCAAGCGGCGAGCGGCCAAGAGAGAGGCACTGGTCGCCAACTAATGGCAATCTGCGGGGCTCGGCTCCTGCAGATGCTGTTCCGCCCTGCTTGTAGTTGCAGTCGGGTCGAGAGTCTTTCAAACGTTACGGATACGCTGCATCACCTTGCGTCGCGTTGCTCCCGGATAGTCAGGGTGAGTGGTGGGCGGTAGTGGCGCAGAACCTGCATCTATCCCTTATCCGCCGGTTTTCCGTCACCGGCACGAGGAGGATGGATTCATGCGTAACCTGCTTCTACTGGTGGCGCTGCTGGGCCTGACCGGGTGCATGAAGGTCAGTGATCTGGCCAGTGGCGCCGAGTACCACCTGCGCGATGCCGGGTTTCTCGATCACGGTCGCACCGAGCGCATGGCCTCGCGGCGCCTGCAGCAGGACTCCTTCATCTACATCGCCCAGGGCCATTTCGTGCCGCCGGGCCACGGCTACCCGCGGCCCAATGTGGTAGCCGAGGAAGCCTTCAAGGGCTTCGTCGAATATTTCCCTTTGGTGCGTCGTGCACGCCAGCCTGCAGGTCTGGACGAAGCCATGGCCGAGGCGCGCAGCGCTGGCGCGCACTACTTGCTATACGCCCGTTTCGCTTACAGCGACGACCGTATCGGCACTCTGGAAGAGTGGGAGGACCAGGAGGCTGTGGATCGCCTTGGTACCGACCGCGCCTCGATCCAGCTGATGCTTATCGAAACCAATACTCGCTTTCTGGTCGACACTGCGCGGATTCGCAGCCGTGGCGGATTCCTGACGTTTTACGACGCCCAGCCGCAGGACCTGATCGGCCCGCCGCTGCATGACTATGCGCGCAGCCTGTTGGGTGTGGGGCGCTAAGAATAGGGACAATCGACGCGCCGCTCTTGTGGGAGGGGCTTTAGCCGCGACAGGTAGCACGGTGTATCCTCGTCCGTTCGAATCGAACTGGACGAGGAAAGACCATGAGCGATCCAGGCAAGGCGGGCGATCTGCTGGCGCAGATCCCCAAGGGTGAAGGCAAGGGCCTACCTCCCGTGCACCTGTGGAATCCCGATTTCTGTGGCGATATCGACATGCGAATCGCCCGCGATGGCACCTGGTATTACCTGGGCACGCCCATCGGCCGTAAACCCATGGTGCGGCTGTTTTCCACGATCATTCGCCGTGACGGCGACGACTACTTCCTGATCACGCCGGTGGAGAAGGTCGGCATCCAGGTCGAGGATGCGCCCTTCGTCGCCGTGACCCTGCAGGTCGAAGGCGAGGGGGAAGCGCAGGTGCTGCGTTTCACCACCAACGTCGAGGACGAAGTGGTCGCAGGCGGCGAGCATCCTATCCGTGTCGAGATCGACCCTGCGACACTCGAACCCTCGCCCTACATTCTGGTGCGGCGTAACCTCGAGGCGCTGATTCACCGCAACGTGTTCTATCAGCTGGTGGAACTGGCGGTGGAGCGCGAGGTCGACGGAGAACCCTGGTTGGGTGTGTGGAGCGCCGGGGTGTTCTATCCCATCGGGCCTTCTCCGGCCTGAACGGGCGATGCGCAAGCGGCGCTGGCGCACCCCATGGATTTGACAGGAGACGCATATGGATGAGCACCGCATCGAAACCGAACGGCTGACGCTGCGCCCACCGCAGCTACAGGATGCCGACGAGGTTCAGCGCCTGGCGGGTGATTTTCGTATTGCCGATGTCACCAGCAGTATTCCCCATCCCTATCCGGCCGAGCTGGCGCAGCAGTGGATCGAACGCTGTGCGCAGGATTGGGCGCGCGGTGTGGCGGCCAACTTCATCATCACCGAGTCGGCCAGCGGCACGCTGGTCGGCAGTATGGCGCTCAAGGATATTGGCCGAGGCGAGGCCGAGGTGGGCTACTGGATCGGCGTGCCTTACTGGAGCCGTGGCTATGCCAGTGAGGCCTGCAATGCGCTGGTGGAATTCGCCTTCCGCCAGCTTCGTTTGCGCCGGCTGCACGCCAGCCATCTGGCGCGCAATCCGCAATCCGGCCGGGTGTTGTTCAAGGCCGGCTTCCGTCACTTGGGCCTGGGCCACAGCCAGTGCGGCGTCCAGGGCAAGGTCGAGCCGGTCGAGCTCTACGAGCGGGTTTCCGGCGAGTGACCTGAACGGCCCTCAACGCACCCGATCGCGACTCTGCACCGCCAGGTCCAGCGCCTTCTGCATATCCAGCCGCGCCGAGCGGCCCACGTCCTTGTCACTCATCTTGTAGTTGCGCTCCGATGGCAGGATCGGCGCGGTCAGGTCTTCGGCGTCCATCGGTTCGAAGTCGTAATCACCACCGATGGTCATGGCGCTGCGCCGTAGCAGCATGCGTACCTGTTCCGGCTGCAGGCGCGGATTGATCGACAGCATGGCGGCGACCACGCCAGTGACCAGGGGCGTGGCGTAGGAGGTGCCACAATGCACATCGCCGGTTGCATCGACCTCTTGGGTGGAAGCGCGGGCACAGGCGGCGGCGGTGATATCGACGCGCATGTCGACGTTCGATGAGTCGCGTTTGACCACGTAAGTCGGGTCGTCGATTTCGGCCTCTTTTTCCTTGCTGCGCTGATGCCCGCCGACCACCAGCAACTGCTCGGTAATGAACGAGGAGGGCAGGCGGTACTCGTCCCGGCCGGAGAAGGACGAACCGTTGCCGGCGGAGTTGATCACCAGCACGTCCGGGTGTTCCTCGCGCAGCCAGAGGAAGAACTCCTCCAGCAATTCTTCGTAGCCGCTCATGGCGATGCCGGAGCGCACCAGCGAATCGATCTCGTCGCCTTCGACATTGCGCGTGCCGACGCGGTGGATGCCCCAGCTCCAGTTGAGTACGCGCACGCCGTCTTCCACCAGGTTCACCGAGGCGGCGATGTTGGCGGTGATGCCGGCGTCCGAGTTGCGTTCGACGATGACTTCGAAGCCCTGGCTGGCTTTGTCCAGCCCGCGCAGGAAACCGGTGTTGCCACCCTTGTCCCAGTGCGCGGCGAGAATGCCGGCTACGGTGCTGCCATGGTTGTCCGGCTCGTCGGCATCACGCGCATAGACGCAGGTGCGCGGTTTGCCATCGGGGCAGGCGCCGAGGTAATCGGCGAAGTCGGGCGCGTCGAAATCGACGTTGCGCTCGATCACGCCGACGCGAATCGGCTCGGCTTCGATGGGCGTTTCACCCGCCGGGATGCGCCGCTGGTAATAGTTGACCGCATCCATGAAGCGGTTCGCTGCCCATTCCTCGGAGTTCTTTTCCGGTTTATGTGCCGACTTGCGGGCGGCCTCGCTTTCTTCGCCACGCTCCGGTGCGCTTTCTTCCACCACCACAGCATCGACGCTGACTTCGTTGCCGATACGTAGCACCAGCGCGTCACGTTCGGTGAGGTTCTTTACCGGCAGGCGCAGTTGGTAGACGTTCAGCGGTGGGATGGCGCCGACCACCTTGGCGTCGTACTTATTCGCCAGGCGCTTGGCCTCGTCGAGGCCGTCGTGGCTTTCCTCGATCAGCAGGCTGACCAGGTCGACATAGGTGGTCAGGCCATCCATGTTCTTCGCCACTTCATCCGGGCCGGCAGCGAGCACATGGCTGCGGTGCAGCGACAGCCACACCGGATTGCTGGCGCGTGAGTCGTCCTCCAGCCACAGCGGTGCGCTGCGATGTTTGTCGCTGCTCAGTTGCAGGCGCAGGCCATCGCCAGTGCGCTTGACCGCCGACGCGGGCAGGGTGTCGTCGCCGAGGTGCAGCTTCGGCAGCTTCGCGCCAAGGCCGCGCACCTGCATGCACCAGTCCTGCTTTTCGTTGGCGAGCAGGTCGCCGCAGCGTTGCAGGCTCTGGATGCGCAACGGCTCCTGCGCCTCGACAAGAGGGCTGAGCAGGGCCACGACGAAGGCGGAAAGGAGGGCGCGGCTGGGCAGCATGGGGCAGGGTTTCCTTGACGATTGTCCTGCATTTCCGACTGCCTTCGCCGCGCTTCGTTCAGATCGGTTGCGTGCTAACGGTAGTTAGGAATACCTGCGTAAGAGAGTGCTGTTATATTTATCGATGTTATGGTATTACGTTTCAATAGTGCCCTTCTCGAAGTCCTCCATGTCCTCCAATCGTCTGCTTTCGATCGACGCCCTGCGCGGTCTGGTCATCCTCTTCATGTTGCTCGATCACGTTCGCGAAACCTTCTACCTGCACCAGCAGGTCGGCGACCCGATGGACGTGACCGCCACCGATCCTGCGCTGTTCTTCAGCCGTACCCTGGCGCATCTGTGCACGCCGGTATTCATCCTGCTCACCGGGCTTTCGGCGTTTCTCTATGGCGAGAAGCAGATGAGCCGGGCGGCGACCAGCGCCTTTCTGTTCAAGCGCGGGCTGTTCCTGGTGGTGCTGGAGTTCACCCTGGTCAACTTCGCCTGGACCTTCCAGTTCCCGCCCACGGTGATCTACCTGCAGGTGATCTGGGCCATCGGCCTGAGCATGCTGGCGCTCTCCGTGCTGCTGTGGCTGCCGCGAACGCTGCTGGCCGCGCTGGGCCTGGCGCTGGTGGCGGGGCACAATCTGCTCGATGGGCTGCACTTCGGCCCAGAGTCGGCGCTGCACATTCCCTGGGCGATCCTGCATGACCGCGGCTGGCTCGAGTTTTCCGAAACGTTACGCCTGCGCACGTCTTACCCGGTGCTGCCGTGGATCGGGGTGATCGCCCTGGGTTATGTGATCGGCCCGTGGTTTCGCGGCGCGAGCGCGCCCGAGCAACGCCTGCAATGGTTGCGTCGCGCCGGTTTCGCTGCGCTGGCGCTGTTCGTCCTGCTGCGCCTGCTCAACGGCTATGGCGAGAAGCCCTGGGCCGTGGAGGAAACCGCGCTGCAAACGCTGATGGGCTTGTTCAATATCACCAAGTATCCGCCGTCGCTGCTGTTTTTGGCGCTGACGCTGGGCATCGGCCTGCAGCTGCTGGCATCCTTCGAGCGCCGCAACGACGGGCGCCTGGTGCGTACCCTGGCGGTATTCGGTAGTGCTCCGATGTTCTTCTACCTGCTGCACCTGTACGTGCTGAAGTTGCTCTATGTCACCGCCCTGGCCATCTGGGGCGCGAACCAGGGGCACTACTTCGGCTTCGATTCGATGGAGTGGGTTTGGGCTACGACCGTGCTGCTGGCGCTGGTGCTGTTTCCACCCACGCAGTGGTTCGCGCGGCTCAAGGCGCGGCGTCGCGACATTCGCTGGCTGAAGTACCTCTAGGAATCTCTGTCGTAGGGTACGCCGCGCGCACCGGGGCAAGCCGTAACCAAGCCGGTGCTGACCGTCAGCCCCTTGAACGCAAAAAGGCCAGGGTTCGTCCCTGGCCTTTTCATTGATGATTTGCGCCGTGTACAACCGATGTTGTCGAGGTGCCCTGGCGGTGCGCACGGCGCACCCTTGTTCGCTGGTCACACCATGTTGTGCGTGCAGGAGTCCGTTCTCGAGCTCCTGCAGGCCAGGTTGCAGCCGGGCGGCTTAGAGTTTCATGTTCACCGACAGATAGGCCGAACGACCTGGGGCTGGGGAGAACATCGGTTGTTCGTCGCCAGCGGCCCAGAAGAAGTTGTCGAACCACACGTATTCATAGTCGCGGTCGGTCAGGTTCTTCATCTGCAGATCGAGGCTGGTGGTAGCCGATAGCTGATAGCGCACGTTGGCATCGAGCACCGCGAAGCCGCCGTACTTGCCTTGCTCGTTCAGCTCGTCGATGTAGTAGTCACCCTGTGCACGGGCCGACAGGCCGAAGCGCCAGGCATCGTTGAACTGATAGTCGACCCCTGCATTGCTGATGTAGCGCGGCGTGGAGAACACTTCCTTGCCCGACAGAGACTGGCCGCCCGCGGTGAATGCGCTGACCACCTTGGCTTCCTGAATAGCGTGCGAGCCCCACACCGTCCACTGGTCGTTCAACTGCGCGCTGAGCTGCATGTCGATGCCGCGACGCTTGGTTTCACCCAAGCCGACGGTGGTGCCGGTGCTGGGCATGTTGGCCACTTCGTCGGTGGCTTCCTGTTGCCATACGGCAATGCGCGCTTCGGAACCGGCGAACGGCTTGAACTTCACCCCCACTTCCTTGCCGGTGTTGATCGACGGTTTGTACGAGGCCTGGCCGGCGGTCATGTAGGCAGGTGCGGTGGAGCCGGTAAGAATCTGGAAGGTGCGCCCCCAGTTGGCGTAGACGTTGATGTCGGGGGTGATGCTGTACACCACGCTGAGCTTGGGCTGTTCGATCCAGCCGTAGTCCTGCAGCTCGGCCTTCTCGCCGTTCATCAGCTCGGTATTACCGGAGAACTTGTCGACGCGGTACGCCGGGATGATCTTCAACTGCTCGATGGGCTGGATGATCGCCTGGGCATAGGCGCCGGTGTTGTACAGCGTGTAGCTGTCGTCGTTCTGTGTGCGTGCCGGTGGTGCGTCGAAATCGGTGGGGCTACCGAAGTTGTAGCGATAGCGGCGGTATTCGTTGTTCTGCTGCTCGTAGTTGATGCCGCCGTCGAGGGTCAGCATCTCGTGAGCGCGCCAGGTCAGGTTGCTCAACACGCCGGTCTGGCGTTCCTCCCACTGGCGGCGCTGACGCGGAGCGTTGCCGACCGGATAGCTGGTGAAAGTCACGGTGCGGTCATCGTCGTAGCTGTTGTAGTACAGCTTGTTGCTCAGGCTCAGGTCGTCGCTGAGCTGGAAATCGGCATGCGCGCTGAGGTGCTTCATGTCGCGGTCGTCGCTATCGTTGGCGTTCTTCTCCGGCGACTGGGTGCGGCTCGCGGCCAGCTCCTGCGCGGTGAGAAAACCCGGTTCCTCGGCCTGGTGGTGATAGAGGCGGGCGATCACGCCGAGCTTCATGGTCTGCTCGTCATCGGTGACGAACCATTTGCCGCCCAGGGAATATTTGTTGGAGTTGCTGTTGTCGCGGTAACCGTCGGAATCCTGCTTGGCCAGAAAGTAGTTCTGCGCGAAGTTGCCTTCCTCGTGGCCGACGGCCAACTGGAATTCGCGGGTATTGAAGCTGCCGTAGGTCAGGCGGCCGTCGGTGTAGTTGCCGCCCTGGCGGGTGACGAAATTGATATTGCCGCCGATGTTGTGCAGGCCGTAGCGCGGGTCATTGGTGCCGCGCACCACCTCGATGTATTCCAGATCCAACGGGAAGACCATGTCGATGAAGCGCTGGTTGCCGCTGTTGACGTTGCTCGGCACGCCGTCGATTAGCGTCTTGATGCCATTGATGTAGCCCTCACCGTTGAACGCACGGAAGGTCACCTTGCCGGACTCGGCGCCCATGCGCGTCTCTGTCAGCTGGATGCCGGGCATCTGGCCCACCAGCTCCCAGCTGTTCATCACGTTCTTATCCTCAATCTTGTCGCTGCCCATGATGTCGACCGAGGACAGGATGCTGTCGGTGCGCAGCGTGCCGCTGGCCTCCGGGGTGACGTAGACCGAGCCTAGCGAAACGGTGGAGTTGCCGGACGAAGCGGCGTGAATCTGAGGCGTGACCAGGGCCGTCATGACGGCGAGGGAGGCCGAAGTGGCTTTCATGGGTATTCCTAGCGTTGCGTTTTCTAAGTGAGGGAGGGGTGTGCGTTGGCCTGCTGGGGCGGCTGGCCACGTCCAGACAGCAGTGCGGGATGTATCGGTAAATGATTTATCTTAAAGATGTTATATCATAACAATTTTAAGGCGCACGGCTACTCTGAAAAACCGCAACCAGAGCCAGTGCAGGCCCTGGCCAGACTGATCGGGGGTTGAGTATCCGGCGCAAAGGCTGATAAATAGTGGCTTTAGGTGCACGAACGATTAGACGCCGGCTCAGCAATGGCGTATCAATATCAGGCGCCTTCCGCGTTTCTATCCAAGCAGAACCACTATGCAGCCCCTGTGTTCGGTCAGCGCGCCCACCGGCTCCAATGATGAGCGGCTCGATGGCTTCGTGCGCCTGCTTAGCCGGTATTTCGACTCGGCCGCCGCGCTGGTCTCCGGCGTTGGGGCTGCACGGCATATCTGGGCCAGCCCTGGCCTGAGCGATGCACGTCTGGCGAAGCTCATCGAAACTCGTGAAACCTCACCCACCACCCAGGTCTGGCCCTTGCAGATGCAAGAGGGCGTCAGGCTCGGCACGCTGTACCTGCATTTCGACCCGCCCCGCACGCTCGACGCCAAGCAGCGCGAAGCCCTGCAGGACTTCGCCGCACTGGCCCTCGACCTGCTGGCGCGCGAAGCGCAAGAGGCCCGCCAGCGCCATGAAGTCGCCGCCCTGCATGCCAGCGAGCAGCGCATGGCACTGGCCATCGCCGGTAGCGGTACAGGCATCTGGGACCGCGACATCACCACCGGCGACATCCATTACTCCAGCAACTGGAAGGCGCTGCTCGGCTATGCCGACCACGAAATCGGCAATCGCATCGAAGAGAGCTATACCCGCGTGCACCCGGCTGACCTCAACTACGTGCGCGCGACCATCCAGGCGCACCTGGATCAGCGCACCGACGCCTATGAAGTCGAGCACCGCCTGCGTTGCCGCGACGGCCAGTACAAATGGGTATGCAGCCGTGGCAAGGTGGTCGAGCGCGACATGCACGGCAAACCGCTGCGCATGATCGGTACCACCACCGACATCACCGCCATGCGCCGCCTGTCCGAGCAGGTGCAGCAGACCGCGGCCCTGATGACCGACCTGACCAATGAAATCCCCGGCATGGTCTTCCAGTTCCGCCGGCAGGTCGACGGCATCTCTGCCTTCACCTACGTCAGCGCCGGCGCGCAAGCCATCTGCGGGCTCAGTGCGATGCAACTGATGCAGGACGCTCAGGCGCTGACGGCCATCGTCCACCCGGACGACCGCATGGCCTTCATCGACTCCCTGCAACTATCGGCCGAAGAACTGACGGACTGGTATCTGGAGTTTCGCGTGCAGGTACCGGGGCGTGAAATCGCCTGGTGCCAGGGCGAAGCCTGCCCGCGCCGCGAAGAAGACGGCAGCGTGATCTGGCATGGCTTCATGACCGACGTCACCGAGCGCAAGCAGATCGAAGCAGAGTTGCAGGCCTTCGCCACCACCGACTTCCTCACCCAGCTCGCCAACCGCCGGCATTTCATGCGCCAGCTCGAAGCCGAACTGGCGCGCCTGCAACGCAGCCCCGAGCAAAGTGCGGCGATCCTGATGTTCGACCTGGACTACTTCAAGACCATCAACGACCGCTGGGGCCACAACGTCGGCGACCAGGCCCTGCGTCACTTCGCGGCGATTCTCTGCACCCAGTTGCGCAAGACCGACACCGCCGGGCGCCTGGGTGGCGAAGAGTTCGCCGTGGTGCTCAGCGAGGCGGATCTGGACCAGGCCATGCACTTCGCTACGCGCATCCAGAACGAACTGGCCAAGGCGCCGATCATGCACGCCGGGGAGCCGATCTTCCTCGCCGTCAGCGTTGGCATTTCCTCGCTCAACGCCAGCGATGCCAGCGTCGAGGCCGCGCTGTCACGTAGCGATATCGCCCTGTATTGCGCCAAGCGCGGCGGGCGCAATCGCATCGAGCATCACTGACGCGGGCTGGCTCAGGCTGTCGCTGAACATGCGTTCGAGGATCATGGATGTGCAGATGATGGCAGTCGTGATGCCAACACCCCCGCACGCCTCACTACAGCGCAGGTAGGTAATTTGGGGCGCCGGCCCATTTAACATCAACGCAAATTCATAAAGCTCGCAACATTAGTTGCCATCATAGAGATAGAACTGGTTCTTACCCTTGCGCTTGGCCTGATACATCGCATGACCGGCTTGGCTTAGCAGCGTCACCGCCGAGCAATCCTGGCCGCTGTAGATTACGCCACCGATACTGGTGGTGCAGGTGTGCGAGGTGCCCTGGATCGAGTAGGGGGACGCGATGCTCTTTCTGAGTTTTTCCACCACTGTGTCCAGCCATTGCGTGCTGGCTTGCGGCAATTGGTGCAGGTTGATCAACAGGACGAACTCATCGCCTCCCAGGCGCGCCGCTATATCGGTTTTGCGCACGGCTTCCAGCAAGCGTCTGGCGACTTCTTCGAGCAGCGTGTCGCCCGCTTCATGGCCGAGCGTGTCGTTAAGTGACTTGAAATTATCAAGATCGAGAAACAGCACGGCGAAGCTGGCCTGATCACGTCCATAGCGGTTTATGGCCTGCGTCAGTCTTTCGATCAGCAGTCGGCGGTTAGCAAGCCCAGTGAGCGTGTCGTAAAACGCCAGGCGATGAATTTCGGCTTCCGCCGCTTTGGCACGTGAGATGTCGCGGGCGATCTTCGATGCGCCGATCACATGGCCATGTTCGTTATAGATCGGAGAAATGCTCACGGACAGGTCGATCAAATGACCGTCGCGATGCAGGCGTTGGGTATGAAAGTGCTCAACCTTCTGGCCACGAGTGATTTTCTCGAGAATCTCGTCTTCCTCCAGCTCTCGCTCCTGCGGGATCAGGCGACGAATGGAGGTGCCGATCATATCTTCGGCGTTGTAACCGAACATGCGTTCCGCCCCTGTATTCCAACTGGCGATGATGCTTTCTGTGTTCTTACTGATGATGGCGTCATCGGAAGACTCGATGATGGCCTTGAAATGCTTGAGGTTGAGCGAGGCCAGTTGACGCTGGGTGTGCGCGATCCAGCCAAGTACGCTGTTCTGGTCCTGTGCCTTGATGGGCGTCAGAAAATCACCCTGACCGAGGCGGGTCAGGGTGCTTTGCAGATCCTGCACCGAGCAGCCGATCAGGCGTCGAATCTCCCTGCCCAGCAGCAGAATGAGCAGCACCAGTGTACCGCTCATGACGAACAGGAAAGAGGTCGCGATAGACAGGCGCTGCTTGGCTATGTCTACCGCATTTTGTGTGCGTGAGATGACCATTTGCTGAGCGTCGATGATCGGCTGCATAACCTTCGCTTTGAGCTCGATGAAGTTATAGTCGGCCAACATCCACAGGGCTTTGTCCCGGTTGCTCGGTTGGCGTGGTTCGCGATCAGCCAGCTGCATGGCCTGCCTCTCGATCGCGACTAGCTCATCTGAATGCCGCTTGGCTTCCACCAGTTTGCTCAGCTCGACTTCGGTAAAACCGGTTCGGCGCATCAGCTCGAGCAGGGCGATGGTTTCTCCCGTTTCCTTGCGGGCTGGCATAAAGCCACTGTTTTCCAGGACTTTCAGTTCCCAATAGGCTAGGTGGTAGTCGGCAGGACGTGGTTGTAGGCCATCACGAATGGCCACGACACTGTCGAAGTATTCGCGATAGTGAATATCGCCCGTGATCACATAACTACGCACCAGACGTGCCAGGTCTGTCGACGATTGGCGCAGTTCCTCGGCCAGATGCAGGGACAGCTCGCGTTGCTGGATAGCTTCCTGATACCGGAGTTGTTTGCGTAAAAGCACTACGAAAGCCAGGCCGAGCAGCAGCACGACGCCGAGCATGGTGTAGAGATAAGTAGTGAAGCGCTTGTGAGGTACAGTGCTGATCGGCATGGCTTACCAGTCGTTCGACAATCCGGGTCTATGTGCCTCATCCCGCGCGCAGGCGATCAATGGCGCGATGCTGCTCAGGTCGCTGCAACCAGTATAGGCAGACGCGTAGCCTTTGATTCCGGGGTCAAACCTGCGCAGCTGGTAAAGAGTACCTCTACTCATAGCAGGGCGTTAATCCGAGCGTGCAGGCTAGCGGCTGTTTGTCGCAGATACGTTCGGCGTACAGCTTCGTCTTTGGCAAACTACCGCAGGTTGACGTACGCCAGTGCTCTGCGCAGGGCAACGATGTATTCGTTAGTGCATAAGGCAAAGATGATCTTATGCTAGCTGAAGTGGCCGAAGCGCTCCGCCGTGCCGGTATATGCATGGAAAGTCGTCGAATAAGGGGCGAGCCAGGCAAAACAGGCGCAGAACGGAGAGGGTTCGCGCTCGAGTTTACGTACTGTAAATGGGCATTCGACCGGGCTGCCACCCAGTCTGTTTCTAACGCAGCATCACCTTTTCGAACAGAGGCTAGCGCTTGGATTGCCACCCCCTGTCACGGGATTAATCCTGGGCGCTGCGGCATACAGGCAGGAATAATGAGAAAGCTCCTCCATCCGCTCGACACGCGCGTTGCTTGAGAAGCGCTCAGCCAGATACGCCGACATAGCAAAGTGGCGTCTCGGTCTTTTATCACCACCTTGCTGAATACGCGCTAGGGCGAACTGCCGCATTGCCTTCTGGGTTCGAGCCCCGGAATGAACCGGGCTCGATTCACGCCGGCAACCTGACCTTCTTCTTCGCCCCGAACAGGTTCCAGCTGGCCACGAACAGCGCCGCCACCAGCGGGCCGATCACGAAGCCGTTGAGGCCCAGCAGCGAGAGACCGCCGAGGGTGGAGATGAGGATCAGGTAGTCGGGCATGCGGGTGTCCTTGCCGACCAGGATGGGGCGCAGGATGTTGTCCACCAATCCGATCACCAGCACGCCGAAGGCGGTGAGGATGATGCCTTGCACCATGCTGCCGCTGAGCATCAGGTAGATGGCCACCGGCGCCCAGATGATGCCGGCGCCGGCTGCCGGCAGTAGTGACAGAAACGCCATCAGCACGCCCCACAGCAACGGGCTGTAGAGGCCCAGCGCCCAGAATATGAAACCACCGAGTGCGCCCTGTACGGCAGCGACCACCACGTTGCCTTTCACCGTGGCGCGCACCACGCGGGTGAATTTGATCTGCAGGCGGCGTTTGGTGGTGTCGGCCAGCGGGATGGCGCCTCGGATTCTATGCACCAGATCCTTGCCGTCACGCAGCAGGAAGAACAGCAGGTAGAGCATCACGAAGAAGCCGATGAAGAACTCGAAGGTGCCCTGGCCGATGGCGAACACCTTGGTCGCCAGGTATTGGCTGCCAGCCATGGCGCCCTTGGAGATCTGTTCGCGCAGGCCTTCGGGGTTGCTTATGCCGACGCGGTCGAGCTGTTCCTGGATCGACGGCGGCAGCATCTGGATGAAGCTGGTGACGTAGGCGCCGGTATCCAGCTCGCCCGATTCGAGCTTCTGGTACAGGGCGGTGCCTTCGGCCACCACTGCGGAGGTGATGAAGATCACCGGCAGAATCGCCACCAGCAAGCAGATGATCAGCGTCAGCAGGGCGGCCAGGTTGCCTCTGCCGCCAGTGCGCCGCAGCAGGCGCTCCTGCAGCGGTGCGAACACCACGGCCAGGACCATGGCCCAGAACACCGCGCCGTAGAACGGCAGCAGTATCCAGAAGAAGGCGATGGTCACCAGTACGAGCAGGAGGATGAAGGCTTTCTGTTCGAAGGTCGGGCTCTGCATATCGGGTTCGCTTGGAAGGGGCATGCCACTTAGTCCCCTGATGTTCTGGCAAAGTGCCCACAAAGTTGGATTGGGCTTGTAGTCGCGCGCTGGGGGGATCGACAGCTCTGGGATACTGGAAGGCGTGAGGGGATCATTCGAGACGGAGGCATGGCCATGCGTGATGAGGAAATCAAGGCGCTGTTCGACCAACAGGCGGCGGGCTACGACAAGCAATGGGCGGGGATGGCGCCGATTCGTGAGGCGTTGTATTTGCTGCTTGATGCGCTGTTCATCGACCTGCCGGCCGACGCGCGGATACTCTGCGTGGGCACCGGGACGGGCGCGGAAATCGCGCACATGGCTGAGCGTTTTCCGGGCTGGCGCTTCACTGCGCTCGATCCGTCCGGGGCGATGCTCGAGGTGTGTCGCCAGCGTGCGGAGCACGGCGGCTTTGCCGAGCGCTGCGACTTTCATGAGGGCTATCTGGAGACGCTGGCGCCTGGGGCGGCCTACGATGGCGCGACCTGTTTTCTGGTGTCGCAGTTTCTGCTCGAACCGGCGGTGCGTACCGGGTTCTTCGGCCAGATCGCACAGCGCCTGAAACCCGGCGGGCTGCTGGCCAGTGTCGACCTGGCAGCGGATATCCAGTCGCCGGCCTATGAGGTATTGCTGCCAGGCTGGATGACGTTGATGTCAGCGGCCGGGGTCGATGCGCAGATGCTGGAGCGTGTGCGTGCAGCCTACGCTCGCGATGTGGCGGTGCTACCGGCGCAGCAGGTGGCGGGCGTCATCCAGGCCGCTGGTTTCGAGGCGCCGGTGCAGTTCTTCCAGGCCGGGCTCATGCACGGCTGGCTAAGCCGGCGCGCAGCCGATACTTGAGCGGTACTACTCGTGACGCGTGCTGCGGTCGCGGTCGCCTGGGTAGTGGCGGTCGAAGGGCAAGGGCGGTAGCCAGGCTTCGCGGCGGATGGTCCAGAGTTCGTAGGTGGGAGTGAACTGGTTCGGTTTATCCAGCGAGCCGACGTTAACTTCGACTTCATCTCCCGAGCGCGCGAACACCGGCGAGCCGCAGCGCGGGCAGAAGTGGCGGCCGGCGTACTGGCCGGTTTCGCCCTCTACCGTCACCGCGTCCTGCGGGAATATCGCCGAGGTATGGAAGAGGGCGCCGTGGTGCTTGCGGCAGTCCATGCAGTGGCAGACGCCGACCCGATAAGGCTGGCCGCTGGTTTCGAAACGCACCTGGCCGCAGAGGCAGCCGCCGGTGAGGTTGGGCATGGCGATGTTCTCCTGTTTCGTGTGCAGGGACTGAGAACATAGCAGGTGGCTTATTCTGTAGGAGTCCGCTGGCGGGCGATCCTGAGAAGAGCATCGCCCGCCAGCGAGCTCCTACGGTTTTGTAAGGCTGCGATCCAGCTCCTGCTCGATCTTCGCCCATTCCGCTTTCAGGGCGCGACGCAGGTAGGCGATGAAGAGTCGGTCGCGCAGGCGGCGCAGGGTGGAACTCTGTCGCGCCGCCTGGGCTTGCTCGATGGTCGCGCTGAGCCAGGCGCTGTCGAAGCCTGTCCAGATCGGTGGAATGGGCGCGAGCATGTTGGAGTAGCACGCGGGCGCGACGTCCTGGTAGAAGGCGGCTTGTACTGTGGCGCGGTCGAAACCTGCCACCTGACGGGCGATATATCCGTAGTCGACTTCGGTGTCGACGAATACGTCCGACAGCGCCGACCACAGATGAATGCGTTCTTCGCGGGTCATAAGCCTGTTCTGCCCAATGCAGCGTAATCGGTGGCGAGACTGTAATGGCTGGCGCGCATCCTGGCCATTGCCGCGGGCTGCTGCGAGGGCCTGGGGGGATGTATCATCGGGCACATGGTTGCATGGCTGAATCTGCCCGTGAGCGTCGGCCGTGCAAGCGCTGTTTTCGTATCCGTGGCCTTAGACGCGGCCCGCCATTTGCGAGTGATGACACCATGATCGAGGTAACCGAAGTTTCCATTGCCGAGCTGCGCGCCGCGCTGGAGTCCGGCCGCACCACGGCGGTCGAACTGGTCAAGGCCTATCTGGCACGTATCGACGCCTACGACGGCGCGGACACGCCGACCCGGCTCAACGCGGTGGTGGTGCGCAACCCCGATGCACTGAAAGAGGCCGAGGCCTCCGATGCACGCCGCGCTCGCGGCGAGACGCTGAGCCCGCTCGATGGCATTCCCTACACCGCCAAGGACAGCTACCTGGTCAAGGGCCTGACGGCGGCCTCCGGCAGCCCGGCGTTCAAGGATCTGGTGGCGCAGCGTGATGCCTTCACCGTCGAGCGCCTGCGCGCGGCCGGCGCCATCTGCCTGGGCAAGACCAACATGCCGCCGATGGCCAATGGCGGCATGCAGCGCGGCGTCTATGGCCGTGCCGAAAGCCCGTACAACGCCGATTACCTGACTGCGCCGTTCGCTTCGGGCTCGTCCAACGGTGCCGGCACCGCGACCGCTGCCAGCTTCTCCGCCTTCGGCCTGGCCGAGGAAACCTGGTCCAGCGGGCGTGGCCCGGCGTCGAACAACGGCCTGTGCGCCTACACGCCGTCGCGCGGGGTGATCTCGGTACGCGGTAACTGGCCGCTGACGCCGACCATGGACGTGGTCGTGCCCTACGCCCGGACCATGGCCGATCTGCTGGAAGTGCTCGACGTGGTGGTGGCCGACGATGCCGACAGCCGTGGCGACCTGTGGCGTTTGCAGCCCTGGGTGCCGATCCCGAAAGCCTCCGAAGTACGCCCCGCGTCCTACCTGGCGCTGGCGGCCAAGGCCGATACGCTCAAGGGCAAGCGCCTGGGCGTGCCGAAGATGTTCATCAACAAGGACGAAGCCGCCGGTACCAGCGAGAACCCGGGCATCGGTGGCCCGACCGGCCAGCGCATTCACACCCGGCCGACGGTGATCGCTCTGTGGGAAGCGGCGCGCCAGGCGCTGGAAGCGGCCGGCGCCGAGGTGGTGGAAGTGGACTTCCCCTTGGTGTCCAACTGCGAAGGTGATCGCCCCGGTGCGCCGACCGTGTTCAATCGCGGCATCGTCACGCCCGAGTTCCTGCATGACGAACTGTGGGAGCTGAGTGGCTGGGCCTTCGACGATTTCCTGCGTGCCAATGGCGATCCCAAGCTCAATCGTCTGGCCGATGTCGATGGCCCGCAGATCTTCCCGCACGACCCCGGCACGCTGCCGAATCGCGAGGGCGATCTGGCGGCGGGCATGGACGAATACGTCAACATGGCCAAGCGTGGGATCAAGCCCTGGGACCAGATCGCCACGCTGCCTGACGGCCTGCGCGGCCTGGAGCACACTCGCAAGATCGATCTGGAAGACTGGATGGATCAACTGGGGCTGGACGCTGTGCTGTTCCCCACCGTGGCCGACGTTGGCCCGGCGGATGCCGATGTGAACCCGGCCTCCGCCGATATCGCCTGGAGCAATGGTGTGTGGGTGGCCAACGGCAACCTGGCGATCCGTCACCTGGGCGTGCCGACCGTCACCGTGCCGATGGGCGTGATGGCCGATATCGGCATGCCGGTGGGCCTGACCTTCGCCGGCCGTGCCTATGACGACTCGGTGTTGCTGCAACTGGCGGCAGCCTATGAGGCGACCGGCAGCAAACGCCTGGTGCCACCGCGTACGCCAGCGTTGTGAAGTGACTCTGCGGCCTTGTAGGAGGGGCTTTAGCCGCGACTAGTGCAGAGATCGTCGCCGCTGAAGCACATTCCACGGGCTGTGGTGCTCCACGATTCAGCGTATTGCACCCAGCGTTCTGCCTTTACTCTCGCAAATCCACCGCCGGTGCGCCCTGGCCATCGAACAGCTGGCCCGGGGTGCTGGGCAGGATGCTCGGGCGGCCGTTGCTGCCGTCGCCGAGGATGCGGATGTCGCTGTACTTCTTGCCCGACAGCGCAGCCAGGCCGGCGCCGTCACGTACCACGGTGGGCCGCAGGAACACCATCAGGTTGCGCTTGATGTGCGAGTCGCGGGTCGAGCGGAACAGCCCGCCAATCAGCGGAATGTCACCGAGCAGCGGCACCTTGGAGGTAGCCTGGGTGACGTCGTCCTGAATCAGGCCGCCGAGCACGATCACCTGGCCGTCGTCGGCGAGGATGGTGCTCTTGATCGAGCGCTTGTTGGTCACCAGGTCGACCGCCTGGGCGTTGAGCCCGGTGCTGGGAGCGAGGGAGGAGATTTCCTGCTCGATCTCCAGGCGCAGGGTGGCGCCTTCATTGATGTGCGGCGTGACCTTGAGGGTAACGCCGATGTCCTGGCGTTCGATGGTGGTGAAAGGGTTGCCGGCACCGGATGCGTCGGTAGTGTAAGAGCCGGTCTGGAACGGCACGTTCTGGCCGACGAGGATTTCCGCCTTCTGGTTGTCCAGGGTCAGCAGACTCGGCGTGGACAGCAGGTTGCTCTTGCTGTTGGCCGACAAAGCAGTGATCAGCGCGCCGAAGCGATCGCTGCCGATGCCGATGATGGCGCCGTCGGGCAGGGTGGTGCCGTCGGGAATTTCGCCATCCTGCAGAATCTGCAGCACGGTGCCGACCGACAGGCCGGTGCCACCGAAATTCACCCCACCCAGGCCACCGGTACTGCCGCGTGCGTCCACCGCCCACTGCACGCCGACGGCATCGGTGATGTCGCCGGAAATCTCGACGATGGCCGCCTCGACCATCACTTGCGCACGCGGTACATCGAGCTGACGCACGATGTCTTCGAGAGTGGCCACCAGGTCCGGTTCGGCCAGCAGCACCAGGGCGTTGAGGCTCTCGTCGGCGCGGATGAGGATGTTCGACTGCTTGCCGGTGGTTTCGCCGTTCTGCTGGTTCTTCAGACCTTCGGAGATTTCTCCGAGGGTTTCGGCCAGGGACTTGGCGTCGTTGTGACGCAGGCGAATCACCCGCGTGTTGGCCGAGCGGCTGGTGGGCGTATCCAGTGAGCGGGCGAGGTCGGCTAGTTTGGCGCGGGCGTCCGGCGGGCCGAGCAGGATCAGGCGATTGGTGCGCGCATCGGCCACCACTTGGGTGGCGCTGGTGCCGTTGGCCTGGCCACGGGCGATGGCGGTGTTGAGCACTTCGGCCGCGTCCATCACCCAAGCGTTCTGCAGGGTGACCACGCTGAAGTCCTGCGCGCCGCTCTGGTCGAGCTGGCGCATCAGGTCTTCGATGCGGGCGATGTTGGCGCTGCGGTCGCTGATGATCAGCGCGTTGGCAGAAGTGACGGCGGCCAGGTGGCCGTATTGCGGAACCAGCGGGCGAATCAGCGGGATCAGCTCCGCCACGGGCGCGTGCTGCACCTGGATCAGGCGGGTTTCCAGGCGATCCGGCGCCGGGCGGCCGGCATCGGCTTCAGCCTTGGCCTCGGCGTTGGGCACGATGCGCGCCTGGTCGCCCTGAGTCAGCACGCTGAAACCATGGGTGGCCATGACCGAGAGGAACAGCTGGTAAACCTCGGAAAGCCCCAGCGGCGTGCTCGACACCACGTTGACCTGGCCTTTCACGCGCGGGTCGACGACGAAGGTCTGCCCGGTGATGCTGGCGATCTGGTCGACGAACTCGCGGATGTCCGCGCCCTTGAGATTGATGGTCCAGCTTTCTTCCTGCTGGTTGGCGCTGGCCGGCACCTGCTGGATCTGCGCGAGTAGGGGCAGCGGTGCGGTGGCCAGGCCGGCAGCGAGGAGGGCGAGGGTCAGTCGGCTACGGAAAAAATGCATCGGTTCAGTCACTTTCCATGGGCTGATCAGGGGGCGTTTCCACAGGCTGGGTGCCGGAGGCTTCCATCTGCTCGCGCAACGCTTGCATGCGCTGGCGCAGTTGTTCGAGGTTGTCCTGGTCGAGTTGATCGAGCTGTTGCAGCGAGTCTGGCGCTGCCGTTTCGACCGGCGGGGTGTAGCTGTATTGGCTGCTGCTCGGGCGCGGGAACGTGAGGCTTTCGCGGCGGCCGTTGCGCACCAGCTCTACGCGGTCGGCGTAGACGGCATCCAGGCGCACGCCGTTGTCCACGTCCGCGCCTACGGCAAAACGCTGGGCGCTCTGGCCCTGACGCTGGATCATCGCGCTGGAGCGTTGCGGGTCACTGTGGACGAAGCTGCCGAGCAGGGTCAGTTGCAGGTTGGTGGCCGGCGGCGGGCCGCTGTCGGCCTGGCGTGGCGTGCCGAACAGCTGGTCGATGGGCGCCTGCGCGCGTTGTTCGGGGCTGGGCGCGCTCTGGCTGGGCGCTTGCTGCACAGGGCCACGCACCAGACGCAGCAGTTCGGCGCTCTGCCAGGCCAGGCTGACGCTCAGGGCGATCAGCACGAGCATGCCAATCAGGCTCGGGGCATTGTCCTTGAGCCGCTGGGAAAGGGCCGACATGGGCAAAAGCATCACTCCGGAAACGACGTTCTAGTTCTTCTTATGTGCGGGGCGTCGCGCGCTGATCATAGCAGCCTGCTCGCGCTTGGCATCCCCCAAATAGGGTGGGTGTGCTGTTCCCGGCAATGTGTTAAAGATAATCGCATAAACATACAAGAAGACCGTCCCAGAGGTGGCCCATTGGGTCAAAACGGCCAGGTTAGGCTGTAATACCGGGATAAGGTTCTGTTCTAAGGCCTCGCATGAACGCTTCGCTGCTCGAAACTCCATTGCGCCGCTTGCCCTTCAGTTTCGCCAAGCGTCATGGCCTGGTGTTCGTCATGCATGACGGGCGCGCCAGTTTGGCCCATCGCGCCGACTGCGACCTGGCTGCCCTGGCCGAGGCGCAGCGTTTCGCCGGGCGCAGCCTGCCGCTGCAGGTGCTCGATACCCAGGCGTTCGCCCAGGCGCTGGGCGCTGCCTATCAGCACGACTCCGCTTCCATGCAACTGGCCGAGGATATCGGCGGCAGCTTCGACCTGGCCTCGCTGGCCGATCAGGTGCCGGAAACCGAAGACCTGCTGGAGCAGGAAGACGATGCGCCGATCATCCGCCTGATCAACGCCATTCTCGGCGAGGCGATCAAGGAAAACGCCTCCGACATCCACCTGGAAACCTTCGAGAAACGTCTTGTCGTGCGCTTTCGCGTCGATGGCATCCTGCGTGAGGTGCTCGAACCCAAGCGCGAGCTGGCCGCCTTGCTGGTGTCACGGGTCAAGGTCATGGCGCGGCTGGATATCGCCGAGAAGCGCGTGCCGCAGGACGGGCGCATCTCGCTCAAGGTCGGCGGGCGCGAGGTGGACATTCGTGTATCGACACTGCCCTCGGCCAACGGCGAGCGGGTGGTGCTGCGATTGCTCGACAAACAGGCCGGGCGCCTGTCACTGCAGCACCTGGGTATGCGCGCCGAGGATCGTGCGCTGATGGAAGATACCGTGCGCAAGCCACACGGCATTCTGCTGGTCACCGGCCCCACTGGTTCGGGCAAGACCACCACGTTGTACGCCAGCCTGGTCAGCCTCAACGACCACACGCGCAACATTCTTACCGTCGAGGATCCCATCGAGTACCACCTCGAAGGCATCGGCCAGACCCAGGTCAACACCAAGGTGGACATGACCTTCGCCCGTGGCCTGCGCGCCATTCTGCGCCAGGACCCGGACGTGGTGATGGTCGGCGAGATTCGCGACAAGGAAACCGCCGAGATCGCCGTGCAGGCCTCGCTGACCGGCCACCTGGTGCTGTCGACGCTGCACACCAACAGCGCCATCGGTGCCATCACTCGTCTGGTGGATATGGGCGTGGAGCCGTTCCTGCTGTCGTCATCGCTGCTCGGCGTGCTGGCCCAGCGCCTGGTGCGCGTGCTGTGCCCGTCGTGCAAGGAACCCTATGCCGCCGATGCGGCCGAATGCGCGTTGCTTGGCGTGCCGGCCAGCTCGCCGCCGACGCTCTACCATGCGCGCGGCTGCGCCCATTGCCATCAGCAGGGCTATCGCGGGCGTACCGGCATCTATGAGCTGGTGGTGTTCGACGAAACCATGCGCACCCTGGTGCACAGCCGCGCTTCCGAGCAGGACATGACCCGCCACGCCCGCACGCTGGGCCCGAGCATCCGCGACGATGGCCGGCGCAAGGTGCTGGAAGGGGTGACCACGGTCGAGGAAGTGCTGCGCGTGACGCGAGAAGAATGATGGCGAGTGGGATGTTTTTAGGTGCGGCTTCAGCCGTGAGTCGGGGTAGATCGCGGCTGAAACGGAATGCCGCCCAGCCGTTCCTACGGGAACAACCGGAGCGATTTGCCGATGGCTGCCTTTGAATATATCGCCCTCGACGGGCGCGGCCGCCAGCAGAAAGGTGTGCTGGAAGCCGACAGCGCGCGCCAGGTGCGCCAACTGCTGCGCGAGCGACAGCTGGCGCCGCTGGAGGTCAAGGCCACACGCAGCCGCGAGCAGGACAGCGGGCAGGCGCGCCTGGGTTTTGTACGTGGCCTGTCGGCGCGCGACCTGGCGCTGGTCACTCGCCAGCTGGCGACGCTGATCCAGGCGGCGCTGCCCATCGAAGAAGCGCTGCGCGCCGCTGCTGCGCAATCCACCAGTTCGCGTATCCAGGGCATGCTCCTGGCGGTGCGCGCCCGCGTGCTGGAAGGCCACAGCCTGGCCGGCAGTCTGAAGGAATTCCCCGCCGCTTTTCCCGAGCTGTACCGCGCCACGGTGGCCGCGGGTGAGCATGCCGGGCACCTTGGTCCGGTGCTGGAGCAATTGGCCGACTACACCGAACAGCGCCAGCAGTCGCGGCAGAAGGTGCAACTGGCGTTGCTCTATCCGGTCATCCTGATGTGCGCTTCCTTGCTGATTGTCGGCTTTCTGCTCGGCTACGTGGTGCCGGACGTGGTCAAGGTGTTCGTCGATTCCGGGCAGACATTGCCGGCGCTGACACGTGGGCTGATCGCCCTGAGTGACTGGGTAAAGGCCTGGGGGCTGGTTGCGTTGATGGCGCTGGTACTGGCGGTGATCGCCCTGCGCGCCGCGCTGCGTGACGAGACCTTCCGTCTGCGCTGGCATCGTTTTCTGTTGCGTATCCCGCTGATAGGCCGGCTAGGCCGTGCCACCGATTGCGCGCGTTTTGCCTCGACCCTGGCGATCCTTACCCGCAGTGGTGTGCCGCTGGTGGAGGCGCTGGCGATTGCTGGCGAGGTGATCGGCAACCGGGTGATCCGTGGCGAGGTGCTGGTGGCGGCGCAGAAGGTGCGCGAAGGTGGCAGCCTGACCCGCTCGCTGGAGGCCACCGGCCAGTTCCCGCCGATGATGTTGCATATGATCGCCAGCGGCGAACGCTCCGGTGAGCTGGATCAGATGTTGGCGCGTACGGCGAAGAGTCAGGAGAACGACCTCGGCGCACAGATCGCTCTGCTGGTCGGCTTTTTCGAGCCGTTCATGCTGGTATTCATGGGTGCAGTGGTGCTGGTGATCGTACTGGCCATCCTGCTGCCGATTCTTTCTTTGAACCAAATGGTGGGGTAATTAGGTGATACGCAGACAAGCAGGTTTCACGCTCATCGAAATCATGGTGGTTGTCGTCATTCTGGGCATTCTGGCAGCGCTGGTGGTGCCGCAGGTGATGAGCCGGCCGGATCAGGCCAAGGTCACCGCCGCGCAGAACGACATCCGGGCCATCGGTGCGGCGCTGGATATGTACAAGCTCGACAACCACAACTACCCCAGCACCCAGCAGGGCCTGGAAGCGCTGGTGAGCAAGCCGAGCGGCAATCCGCAGGCGAAGAACTGGAACAAGGACGGCTACCTCAAGCGCCTGCCCATCGATCCGTGGGGCAACCCCTACCAATACCTGGCGCCTGGCACCAAGGGCGCCTTCGACCTGTATTCGCTTGGTGCGGACGGCAAGCAGGGCGGCAGCGACCTGAACGCCGATATCAGCAACTGGGATCTCTGACCCGACCATGCCGCCGTTCGCCTGTAGGAGCGAGCTCTGCTCGCGAAGGGTTCGACATCGTCCATGTTCGCGAGCAGAGCTCGCTCCTACATTGAATGCGCAACGCGGCTTCACCCTCATCGAACTGCTGGTGGTGCTGGTCATACTCGGCAGCCTGATCGGCCTGGCTGTATTCAGCACCGGCATCGCCGGGCCGGGGCGCGAGCTGCGCAGCGAGGCCGAACGCCTCAGTGGCTTGATCGGCGTGCTGCTCGACGAGGCGGTGCTGGATAACCGCGAATACGGCTTGAGCTTCACCCGTGAAGGCTATCGAGTCCTGCGCTATGACCCGCAGCGCGCCGAGTGGCAGGCGTTGGATCGTCAGGCTCATCGCCTACCGGAGTGGGCCGAGCTGGCCTTTGAATTGGAGGGCGAGGCCCTGAGCCTGACGACCGAGGCTGGTGCTGATACGCCGCAGTTGCTGATTCTCTCAAGCGGCGAGCTGACGCCGTTTCGCCTGCGCCTGGCCGAGCGCCGCCGCGACGGCCTGCGCCTGCAATTGTCCAGTGATGGCTTCGGCCTGCCGCGTGTCGAGGAGTTGGGCGCGGGGCGTGCCGGATGAAGGGCGCGCGCGGTTTTACGCTGCTCGAGGTGATGGTGGCGCTGGCGATCTTTGCCCTGGTCGCCGCCAGTGTGCTGACCGCCAGTGCACGTAGCGTGCGTACCGCCAGCCAGCTGGAAGACAAGACCCTGGCCATGTGGGTAGCCGACAACCGCATGACGGAATTGCAACTCGCCGAGACCCCGCCCGCCGATGGCCGCGATCAGGGCCAGGTGGAGTTCGCTGGGCGCCGTTGGTCGTGGCAGAGCGAAATCCAGGCCACCAGCGAGCCTGCCATGCGCCGTGTGACGCTGTGGGTCGCCGCCGAAGATCGCGGCGCCAGTGGCGATCTGCGTGAGCGCGCGCAGGTCACGCTCAGCGGTTTTCTGGGGGCTCCCCGGTGACTCGTCTGCCCTGGAGGAGCGAGCTCTGCTCGCGAAATGGCTTCAACCTGGATTCGCGAGCAGCGCTCGCTCCTACAAAACCTGGTCAGCGCGGCTTCACCCTGCTGGAGCTGCTGATCGCCATCGCCATCTTCGCCCTGCTGGGGTTGGCCACCTACCGCATGCTCGACAGCGTGCTCAGCGCCGATGCCGTTACCCGCGAGCACGAACGCCAGTTGCGCGAGCTGACCCGCGCCCTGTCTGCCTTCGAGCGCGACCTGCGCCAGGTGACGGTGCGGCCGATTCGCGATGGTTTCGGCGATGCTCAGCCAGCGCTGCACAGCGACCTGACCGATGCCACGGCGCTGGAGCTGACCCGCGCTGGCTGGCGCAATCCGCTGGGCCAACCGCGAGCGGAGGTGCAGCGGGTGCGCTGGCAGCTCAGTGGCGAGCAATGGCAGCGCCGTTATTGGCGTGTGCTGGACCGCGCGCAGGACAGCGCACCGCAAATCCAGCAGGCACTCGATGGCGTCGAATCGCTGAGCCTGCGCTACCTGGACAAGGACGGGCAGTGGCAGCCCGACTGGCCGCCGGCCAATGCCTCTGGCGATGGCCTGCTCACCGACTTGCCGCGCGCCATCGAGCTGCGCCTGCAGCATCGCCGTTATGGCGAATTGCGTCGCCTGCTGCGCTTGCCGGATTTGCCGGCAGAGAACCGTGCTGGCGAGTCGCCGGACGAGCCGAATGAGGTGCCGCAGTCATGAGGCGGCAGAACGGGGTGGCCCTGATCACCGTGCTGCTGGTGGTCGCCGTGGTAACGGTGGTCTGCGCTGGTTTGATCGCTCGCCAGCAGCTGTCGATCCGCAGCAGCGCCAACCAGTTGCACGTGACTCAGGCCTGGCACTACGCCCTGGGCGGCGAGACCCTGGCCAAGGCGATTCTCGAACGCGATCTGCGTCAGGGTGATCCGCGCCAGCCGGTGGACCATCCGCTGGAGCCCTGGGCCCGGCCGCTGGCGCCGTTCCCGCTGGATGAGGGCGGCGAGCTGCGTGTGCGTATCGTCGACCCCAGCGGTCGTTTCAATCTCAATAGTCTGGTGCGCCAGGGCCGACCGAACGAGCTGGCGGTGCTACGCCTGCGTCGCCTGCTACTGCGCCTGGGAATCGACAAACCTTATGCCGAGCGCCTGCTGGACTGGCTCGATAGCGACAGCGAACTGCAGGGCGGCAATGGCGCGGAGGATGGCCAGTACCTGTTGGCGGCACCACCTTACCGCACGGCCAATCGCGAGATCACTGATGTGTCCGAACTGCGCCTGCTGCTGGAGATGGAGGAGGCCGACTACCGCCGCCTGCAGCCCTTCGTCAGCGCGCTGCCGAGCGAGGCGCTGCTCAACGTCAACACGGCCAGTGCGATGGTGCTCTCCAGTCTGTCCGACGGCTTGAGCCCGGATGCGGCCGTGTCGCTGATTGCCGGGCGCGGCGCCGAAGGCTATCCCAGCGCTGCGGCCTTCGCTGCCCAGCCTGCGCTTGCTGGCCTGGGTGAGCAGGTGGTGCAGGGGCTGGCGGTCGGCAGCCAGTATTTCGAGGTGTTCAGCGAAGTGAGCCTGGGTGAACGCCGGGTGGTATTGCGCAGCCTGTTGCAGCGCAGCAATGATGGCCAGGTCAGTGTCCTGGCGCGTGATTTGGGGCAGGGCGGTGTGCCGCCTTAGTCCATCGAGAGCCTGTTCAAAGCCTGCTGCGCGTCGGCCCTGCGGCGTTAAGAACAGGCTCGGACTGCTCATTTACAGCTCGTAAACTCCGCGTCCTCGCCTGTTTTTGCCTTGCATGGCTCTAGCTCGCGATGCTTTGAATAGGCTCTACGGAAGAACAAGAATGAACCCGACATGGATATTCCTGCCGCCCGAGGCGTGCCACGACCTGTCAGCGGACCTGCCCGTCACGCGCGTTACGGCAGATGACAGTCGCGCCTTGAGCCTGGCCGAGGCACTGGCCGATCTGCCGGCACACTGGGAGCTGGTGCTGCCGGTTGAGGCGGTCACCGCGTGCGCCGTGCAATTGCCGACGCAGAAGGCGCGCTGGATGCGCCAGGCGCTGCCGTTCGCGGTGGAGGAGCTGCTGGCCGAGGACTTCGAACTGATGCATCTGGCCCTGGGTGAGCAACTGGCCGATGGCCGTCACCGCGTCTACGCGCTGCGCGCCAGCTGGTTGCGCGAGTGTCTGGCGCTATTCGCGGCGCAGCCGCCGCAGGCGATCCGGGTCGATGCCGATCTGTTGCCGCCCCAGGGCAGTCAACTGCTCTGGCTGCACTCGCGGTGGCTGCTCGGTGGCGAGGCGCCTTGGCGTCTTGCCTTGCAGCGCGAGGATTGGCCGGTGCTGGCAGGGCGCTGCCCCACGCCGCATATCGCCAGTGCGCCGGCGGGGCAGGCGCTGCCCGAATCGGTCGATGAAGTGCACCTTCTGGAGAATGCGCATCAGTGGCTGGTGCGTCAGCACGCGAGTGTCGACCTCGCGCAAGGGGAGTTCGCCCTGCGCCAGAGCAGTGACGGCTGGCTGCGTTGGCGGCCGCTGGCCGGGGTGCTGGCGCTGTGTCTCGTGTTGCAGTGGGGCTTCAACCTCGCACAGGGCTGGTACTTGCAGCGTGAGGCCGATGCCTACGCCGCGTCCAGCGAGGCGCTGTACCGCGAGCTGTTTCCGCAGGACAGCAAGCTGATCAACCTGCGCGCGCAGTTCGACCAGCATCTGGCGCAGTCTTCGGGTAGCGCCAGCCCGGTGCTCGGCCTGCTGGCCGAGGTGGCGGCGGCGCTACATGCCGAGGGCGCGCCGCAGGTACAGGTCAATCAGCTCGACTACAGCGTGACCCGTACCGATATGTCTCTGCAGTTGCAGGCACCGGGCTTCGCCGAGCTGGAGCGTTTGCGTGAGCGCTTGGAGGCGGCAGGATTGTCGGTGCAAATGGGCTCGGCCAGCCGCGAAGCCGAAGGCGTCAGCGCGCGCGTGGTGATAGGAGGATGAGCAGCATGTCGAGAGCAGGGTTGAGCGAAAGTCTGCAATTGCACTGGCAGCGTTCGCCGCTGGCGCAACGCTGGCAGTCGCTGCCGACGCGTGATCGCCTGGCGCTGGCGGCGTTGAGCGTCTTCCTGCTGCTGGTGGTGTTCTACCTGGCGTTGTGGCAACCGGCGCAGCGCCATGCCCAGGCTGCGCGCGCCGCGTTCGAGGAGCAGCGCGCGCTTTATACCTATCTGCAAAGCCGTGCGCCGCAGGTGCAGGGGCGTGACCTGCAGCCGCGCGCCAGCCTCGACCCGGCGCGCCTGCAGGGCGTGGTCACGGCGAGTGCGGCGCAGCAGGGGCTGGTGATCGAGCGTCTGGATACCGAGGGCTACGGCGCGGTGCAGGTCAACCTGCAGCCGGTGGCGTTCGCTCAGTTGCTGCGCTGGATTCAGGCGCTGGAAGAGCAGGGCGTGCGCGTCGAGGAAGCCGGGCTGGATCGCGCCGAGGAAAACCGCGTGATAGCGCGGCTTAGCTTGCGTGTGGGTGAGTGACTCGTGCGCTATTGATCGTCACTCCCGCGAAGGCGGGAGCCCAGGTATTGCGTAACGCCTGGTTTCCCGCCTTCGCGGGAATGACGGCTACTCCAGTGCGTGGTCGTGTACCGATGCGCCCCCTACAGTTTGCATGGCGCCACGGTAACAGCACGCACCCGATTGGGCGGTTAGGGAACGTTTGTGCGCCGATACGGTGCCATTTACAACGCTGGATGACATGCGAAAGCGGCGTTGACGCCCATGAATCGGGCTTTTGCTGATTCATGGCCTGAGTATTGCTGTAGATATCCGTTTACCCTTTTCTGCTTGATCACTCCTTTCGCAGGCTGTCAATATCTGCGCCCGGCGCTTCTGGTGCTTCTGTAATTAGTTGTCGCATTGAGGAAATATCGCCTCATTGCCTGCCGCTAGAATGCCGCACACCCAGCCAAGGCCCCTTTGTCGCTTGTCCACCACGACAGCGCAGCACCGCCTTCTACAATCCCTAAAAGGCCCGGGCCCCTCACTGCCATCGATGTCATACCCAATTCGAAGGAGCAAAGAATGAAGAAGATCGCACTGCTTGGCGCCCTGGCGCTGTCCCTGATGTCGCCCTTGGCCATGGCCGAGAAGCCGCTGCGCATTGGCATCGAGGCGGCCTACCCGCCCTTCGCATTCAAGACTCCCGATGGTCAGATTTCCGGCTTCGACTACGACATCGGCAACGCCCTGTGCGAAGAGATGAAGGTCGAGTGCAAGTGGATCGAGCAGGAGTTCGACGGCCTGATCCCAGCCCTGAAAGTGCGCAAGTTCGACGCCGTGCTGTCGTCCATGTCGATCACCGAAGACCGCAAGAAGTCTGTGGACTTCACCGGCAAGTACTACGCCACCCCCGCCAAGCTGGCGATGAAGGCCGGTACCGAAATCAAGGACCCGCTGGTCGACCTCAAAGGCAAGAAGATTGGCGTGCAGCGTTCGTCCGTGTATGACCGTTACGCCACCGACATCTTCGCTCCGGCCGGCGCCGAGATCGTCCGTTACAGCTCGCAGAACGAAGTGTTCCTGGACATGCAGTCCGGCCGCCTCGATGCCACCCTGGCCGACTCGGTGAACATCGACGACGGTTTCCTCAAGACCGACGCTGGCAAGGGCTTCGCATTTGCCGGCCCGGACTTCACCGAAGTGAAGTACTTCGGCGAAGGTCAGGGCATTGCCGTGCGCAAGGGTGACCAGGCGCTGGCCGACAAGATCAGTGCTGCAATCCTGGCCATCCGCGCCAACGGCAAGTACAAGGAAGTACAGGACAAGTACTTCGACTTCGACGTTTACGGCGAGTAAGCGTCCCAGGCAAAAAAGTGGCACAACCTGAAAAGGTTGGTGCCACTTTTTTCTTGGTTCTACGAAGTCGGTTCTTGCTGGCTTTGGCTGAATGCCAACCGTACGACCCGTCGCGTGAGCGACATGAATTTTCTTTGTGCTAGGCGGCGCCTGGGGTGCCTGAGAGGTATTAGCGCATGCTTCAAGGCTACGGCTCGACCATTCTCGATGGTGCCTGGCTCACTCTGCTTCTGGCGCTGACGTCGATGGCAGTGGCGATCTTCCTCGGCCTGCTGGGTGCGGCCTTTCGCTTGTCACCGGTGCGTTGGCTGGCGGCGTTGGGCGATACCTATGCCACGGTGATTCGTGGCATCCCCGATCTGGTGCTGATTCTGCTGATCTTCTACGGCGGCCAGGACATGGTGAACCGCATCGCGCCCATGGTCGGCTATGACGATTACATCGACATCAACCCCTTCGTCGCCGGCGTGTTCACCATGGGCTTCATCTTCGGGGCCTACCTGTCGGAAACCTTCCGCGGCGCTTTCATGGCGATCCCCAAGGGGCAGGCGGAAGCTGGCGCGGCTTATGGCATGAGCGGGATGCAGGTGTTCTTTCGCATTCTCGTGCCGCAGATGATCCGTTTCGCCATTCCCGGTTTCACCAACAACTGGCTGGTGTTGACCAAGGCCACCGCGCTGATTTCCGTGGTCGGCCTGCAGGACATGATGTTCAAGGCCAAGAGTGCGGCCGACGCGACGCGTGAGCCGTTCACCTTCTACCTGGCAGTGGCGGGGCTGTACCTGGTGCTGACCAGCGTGTCTTTGCTGGCGCTGCGTTTCCTCGAGAAACGGTATTCGGTAGGTACCAAGGCGGCTGACCTATGATCTTCGACTATCAAATGATCTGGGAGAACCTGCCGCTGTACTGGGGCGGCGTGCTGGTTACCGTGAAAATCCTGCTGATCTCCCTAGCGGTCGGCCTCAGCCTGGCGCTGCCGTTGGCGCTGATGCGGGTGTCGAAATCGCCCTGGGTCAACTTCCCGGCCTGGCTCTACACCTACGTGATTCGCGGCACGCCGATGCTGGTACAGCTGTTTCTGATCTATTACGGCCTGGCTCAGTTCGAGTTCATCCGTGACAGCTTCATGTGGCCGTATTTCTCCAGCGCCACCTTCTGCGCCTGCCTGGCGTTTGCCATCAATACCAGCGCCTACACGGCGGAAATCCTCGCCGGCAGCCTCAAGTCCACGCCGCCGGGTGAGATCGAGGCGGCCAAGGCCATGGGCATGTCGCGAGCCAAGCTGTACCGGCGCATCCTGCTGCCGTCGGCGCTGCGCCGTGCGCTGCCGCAGTACAGCAATGAAGTGATCATGATGCTGCACACCACGTCGCTGGCGTCGATCGTGACCCTGATCGACATCACTGGCGCGGCGCGTACCGTCAGTTCGCAGTACTACATGCCGTTCGAAGCCTTCATCACCGCCGGCCTGTTCTACCTGGCGCTGACCTTCATCCTGGTGCGCCTGTTCAAGCTGGCCGAACGTCGCTGGTTGGCCTACATGGCCCCGCGCAAGGGCTGATGTCATGACGATTCAAGAGAACCCGAACATGTACAAACTCGAAGTTCAGGACCTGCACAAGCGCTACGGCAGCCATGAGGTGATCAAGGGCGTGTCGATGGCAGCCAAGGCGGGCGACGTGATCAGCATCATCGGCTCCAGCGGCTCGGGCAAGAGTACCTTCCTGCGCTGCCTGAACCTGCTCGAACAGCCGCATGCCGGCAAGATTCTGCTTAACAACGAAGAGCTGAAGCTGGTGCCGGCCAAGGACGGTTCGCTGCGTGCCGCCGATGCCAAGCAACTGCAGCGCATGCGCTCGCGCCTGGCCATGGTGTTCCAGCACTTCAACCTGTGGTCGCACATGAGCGCCCTGGAAAACGTCATGGAAGCGCCGGTGCATGTGCTCGGCGTGAGCAAGGCCGAGGCCCGCGACAAGGCTGAACATTACCTGGCCAAGGTCGGCGTCGCGCACCGCAAGGATGCCTACCCGGCGCACATGAGCGGTGGTGAGCAGCAGCGCGTGGCCATCGCCCGTGCCCTGGCCATGGAGCCGGAGGTGATGCTGTTCGACGAACCGACTTCGGCGCTTGACCCGGAACTGGTCGGCGAGGTGCTCAAGGTGATGCAGGACCTGGCCATCGAAGGTCGCACCATGGTGGTGGTGACCCACGAAATGGGTTTTGCTCGCGAGGTGTCGAACCAGCTGGTGTTCCTGCACAAGGGATTGGTCGAGGAGCGCGGTTGCCCGAAGGAAGTGCTGGCCAATCCGCAATCCGAACGACTGCAGCAGTTCCTTTCCGGCAGTCTCAAATAATAAGAAGCTAGACTTCGCACTTAACTGGTGCGTTGAGCTCACTGAATAGACACTAATGACCCCCCATCGAATCGGCTTTTTGTACTGGCCCGGCACCAAAGCCCTGACCTTGTCTCTGGCGGAGGAAGCCCTGCGTGTTGCCCAGCGCGTGCATCCGGAAGTGGTGTACGAGCTGGTGTTCCTCCAGGCCGAGCCGCTGGCTGCGGGTGACTGGCGTCTGCCGGGCGAGCCCTGGGCCGGGCATCTGGAAGGGTTGGACAAGCTGTTTCTGCTCGCCGATACGCCGCCGGCGCAGGTGTCCGCCGGCCTGGCGGCGGCGCTCAAGCAGCAGGTGCGCAGCGGTTGCGTGATCGGCGGGCTGTCTGCCGGGGTCTATCCGCTGGCTCAGCTCGGTTTGCTCGATGGTTATCGTGCGGCAGTGCACTGGCGCTGGCAGGACGATTTCTCCGAGCGTTTCCCCAAGGTCATCGCCACCAGCCATCTGTTCGACTGGGATCGCGACCGGCTGACTGCCTGTGGTGGCTTGGCCGTGCTCGATCTGCTGCTGGCAGTGCTGGCGCGCGATCACGGTGCCGAACTGGCCGGTGCGGTGAGCGAGGAGCTGGTGGTCGAGCGCATTCGCGAGGGCGGTGAGCGTCAGCGTATTCCGCTGCAGAATCGCCTCGGCTCCAGCCATCCCAAGCTGACCCAGGCCGTGCTGTTGATGGAAGCCAACATCGAGGAGCCGCTGACCACCGACGAGATCGCCCAGCATGTGTGCGTGTCGCGTCGTCAGCTGGAGCGCATCTTCAAGCAGTACCTCAATCGCGTGCCCAGCCAGTATTATCTGGAGCTGCGCTTGAGCAAGGCGCGCCAGCTGCTGATGCAGACCAGCAAGTCGATCATCCAGATCGGCCTGTCCTGCGGATTTTCCTCGGGGCCGCATTTCTCCAGTGCCTACCGCAACTTCTTCGGCGCCACGCCGCGCGATGACCGCAACCAGCGCCGCAGCAACAGCCCCTTCGAGCTGACGTCGACGCCGGTCGAGCGGGGCTGAGGCGGCGTCTTCTACAAGCTTGTCTCCCCTCTCCCGCTTGCGGGAGAGGGGCGGGGGAGAGGGGCTGTCCGACACTCCGAGTTGCCTGAGCCACCCTCTCCCCAGCCCTCTCCCATAAATGGGAGAGGGAGTAGGTCGTGCATGGTTACGCAAGCAGGACTTTCGATACTGACCGGTCAGCCTGCGGAGATTTTTTCTGGCAGAGTGCTCCAGGCGGTGATCTGCGATTAAACTGCGCCTTTCCGACGCTTTCTGTCGCTTGGACGAAAACCCGCGGAAAACCTGGGGTGGCGCTATAAGAAGTTGTCGCATGGCGACAATGCCGGCCCCGATTCAGTCCCTACAATCCTTGCATTCCCTGTCGTTTCGGGCGCTTTGCCGCCTGCCAGCGGCCGGTATTTCTCATCAGGAGAGCTTTGATGTCCGTTCAGCACGATGCGGTGCAACGCGCCGATTTCGACCAGTTCATGGTCCCCAACTACGCCCCTGCTGCCTTCGTACCCGTGCGCGGCCTGGGTTCGCGAGTCTGGGATCAGAGCGGTCGAGAGCTGATCGACTTCGCCGGCGGCATCGCCGTCAACGTGCTTGGCCATTGCCACCCGGCGCTGGTCGCGGCGCTGACCGAACAGGCCAATACCCTGTGGCACATCTCCAACGTGTTCACCAACGAGCCGACCCTGCGCCTGGGCAAGAAGCTGGTCGAGGCGACCTTCGCCGAGCGCGTGTTCTTCTGCAACTCCGGCGCCGAGGCCAACGAGGCTGCGTTCAAGCTGGCGCGGCGTGTCGCTCATGACCGTTTCGGCCCGGAGAAGCACGAGATCATCGCGGCGACCAACAGTTTCCACGGTCGTACCCTGTTCACCGTCAGCGTCGGCGGCCAGCCGAAGTATTCCGACGGTTTCGGGCCGAAGATCCAGGGCATCACCCATGTGCCATATAACGATCTGGAGGCGCTGAAAGCCGCCATCTCCGACAAGACCTGCGCCGTGGTGCTGGAGCCGATCCAGGGCGAGGGCGGGGTGCTGCCGGCGGACAAGGCTTATCTGGAAGGTGCCCGCGAACTGTGCAACGCGCACAACGCACTGCTGGTATTCGATGAAGTGCAGAGCGGCATGGGCCGTACTGGCGAGCTGTTCGCCTACATGAATTACGGCGTGGTGCCGGACATCCTCTCCAGTGCCAAGAGCCTGGGCGGCGGTTTCCCCATCGCGGCGATGCTCTCCACCACTGACCTGGCCAAGCATTTCTCGCCTGGTACCCACGGCACCACCTACGGCGGCAACCCGCTGGCCTGTGCGGTGGGCGAGGCGGTACTGGATATCGTCAACACTGCCGAGACGCTGAACAGCGTCAAAGCCAAGAGCGAACAGTTCAAGACCCGCCTGCTGGCGCTGGGCAAGCAGTACGGCCTGTTCGAGCAGGTACGTGGCATGGGCTTGTTGCTCGGCTGCGTGCTCAATGACGCCTGGATGGGCAAGGCCAAGCAGGTACTCGATGCCGCCACCGCCGAGGGGCTGATGATTCTGCAGGCCGGCCCGGATGTGGTGCGTTTCGCCCCGAGCCTGGTGGTCGAAGAGGCCGATATCGACGAAGGCCTGGCTCGTTTCGAGCGTGCGCTGAGCAAACTGACGGCAGCCTGAGTCTTCGCTGACTTGCTGTGGGTGGAGCTTTAGCCGCGACAATCGCGGCTGCTCCTGCATGGATGCAGGAGCTAGAGCGAAGCAGGATGCCCGAGCCGAAGCACCTCCCACGGCTGTTTGCCCGACCCGGGCTACGAATTCCCTGTTTAGAAGGAGTGACCCATGCTGGTGATGCGCCCTGCGCAAATGGCGGACCTGGCGGATGTGCAGCGACTGGCTGCTGACAGCCCGGTGGGTGTCACTTCCTTGCCGGACGATGCAGGCCGGCTGGGCGACAAGATCGCCGCCTCGGATGCGTCGTTCGCCGCCGAAGTCAGTTTCAACGGCGAGGAGAGCTACTTCTTCGTGCTCGAGGACACCGAGAGCGGCCGCCTGGTCGGCTGTTCCGGCATCGTTGCCTCGGCGGGCTACTCCGAACCCTTCTACAGCTTTCGCAACGAAACCTTCGTGCACAACTCGCGCGAGCTGAAGATCCACAACAAGATCCACGTGCTGTCGCTGTGTCACGACCTGACCGGCAACAGCCTGCTCACCAGCTTCTACGTCGAGCGCCCGCTGGTCAGCAGCGTGTACGCCGAACTCAATTCGCGCGGGCGCCTGCTGTTCATGGCGGGGCACCCGGAGCGCTTCGCCGATGCCGTGGTGGTGGAGATCGTCGGTCACAGCGACGAGAACGGTGATTCGCCGTTCTGGGACGCGCTGGGGCGCAATTTCTTCGACATGACCTACGCCGAGGCCGAACGCCTGTGCGGCCTCAAGAGCCGCACCTTTCTCGCCGAGCTGATGCCGCATTATCCGATCTATGTGCCGCTGCTCTCGGACGAGGCGCAGGAGGCCATGGGCCAGGTGCATCCGCGTGCGCAGATCACCTTCGACATCCTCATGCGCGAAGGCTTCGAGACCGACCATTACATCGACATCTTCGACGGTGGCCCGACCCTGCATGCGCGCACGTCGGGCATTCGCAGCATCGCGCAGAGCCGCCTGGTGCCGGTGAAGATCGGCGACGCCGAGGCCGTTGGCCGCCAGTATCTGGTCAGCAATGGCCAACTGCAGGACTTCCGCGCCATCGTTGCCGACCTCGACTGGGTGCCGGGCAAGCCCGTGGTGCTCAGTGTGCAGGCGGCCGAGGTGCTGGGGGTTGGGGAAGGTGCCAGCGTCAGGTTGGTCGCTGTTTAACAGGCTCTGCTCCGGCTGGAGCGGGCGCCCCTTCGAGGGCGGATGAGAGTGCCGACGGTACTCTTGAGGAATCTGGAGGATTTATGATCGTTCGTCCCGTGCGCAGCGCCGACTTGCCGGCCCTGATCGACCTGGCTCGCAGTACCGGCGCCGGCCTGACCACGCTGCCGGCCAACGAGGAGCGCCTGGCGCATCGGGTCGGCTGGGCGGAGAAGGCCTTTCGCGGCGAGGCCGAACGTGCCGATGCCGACTACCTGTTCGTACTCGAAGACGATGCCGGCAAGGTGGTGGGCATTTCTGCGGTGGCCGGTGCTGTCGGCCTGCGTGAGCCTTGGTACAACTACCGCGTCGGCCTCACGGTCAGTGCTTCGCAGGAGCTGAACATCCATCGCCAGGTGCCGACGCTGTTCATGGCCAACGACCTGACCGGCAATTCCGAGTTGTGCTCGCTGTTCCTGCATGCCGATCACCGCAGCGGCCTCAACGGCCGCCTGCTGTCCAAGGCGCGCTTTCTGTTCATCGCCGAGTTTCGCGAGCTGTTCGGCGACAAGGTGATCGCCGAGATGCGCGGCATGTCCGATGACCGCGGGCGTTCACCGTTCTGGGAAAGCCTTGGTCGGCATTTCTTCAAGATGGAGTTCTCCCAGGCGGACTACCTCACCGGCGTTGGCAACAAGGCTTTCATCGCCGAGCTGATGCCCAAGTTTCCGCTCTATACCTGCTTCCTGTCCGAAGATGCGCGCGCCGTGATCGGTCGGGTACACCCGGACACCGAGCCGGCGCTGGCCATGCTCAAGGCCGAGGGCTTCAGCTACCAGGGCTATGTCGACATCTTCGATGCCGGCCCGGCTATCGAGGCGGAAACCGCGAAGATCCGCGCCGTGCACGGCAGCCAGAACCTGGTGCTGGCCATCGGCACGCCAGGCGATGACGCCGAGCCTTTCCTGATACACAACCGCAAGCGCCAGGATTGCCGCATCACCGCTGCGCCTGCACGCCTGGCGGCCGGCACCCTGGTGGTCGATCCACTGACGGCCAAGCGTCTGCGCCTTTCCGCGGGTGATCAGGTGCGTGCTGTGACGCTGTCGGCGCACCGCTGAGTTATTGGTTTTGCGCGGCGGCCCAAGCCGGCCGCCGGAAAATGCTGGGAGTGGTAAAGCAAGATGAACACTCATTACATCGCAGGTCAGTGGCAGCCCGGTCAGGGCGAGTCGCTGCAATCGCTCGACCCGGTCAGCCAGGCCGTGCTGTGGCAAGGTCAGGGCGCCACGGCGGCGCAGGTCGATGCCGCCGTTAGCGCTGCACGGGGCGCGTTCTCGCTGTGGGCCGCGCACTCGCTGGACGGCCGTATCGCCGTGCTGGAGCGCTTCGCCGCCTGTTTGAAGTCACGCGCCGACGAAGTCGCCCGAGCGATTGGTGAGGAGACCGGCAAGCCGCTGTGGGAAGCCGCCACCGAAGTAAACAGCATGGTGGGCAAGGTCGCCATTTCCATTCAGAGCTACCGTGAGCGCACTGGCGAGAAGAGCGGCCCGCTGGGCGACGCCACCGCCGTGTTGCGTCACAAGCCGCATGGGGTGGTGGCGGTGTTCGGTCCCTACAACTTCCCGGGTCACCTGCCCAATGGACATATCGTGCCGGCGCTGCTGGCCGGTAACTGCGTGCTGTTCAAGCCCAGCGAGCTGACGCCGAAGGTGGCCGAGCTGACCGTGCAATGCTGGATCGAGGCCGGGCTGCCCGAGGGCGTGCTCAACCTGTTGCAGGGCGGCCGCGAAACCGGCGTCGCCCTGGCTGGCCACCCCGGCATCGACGGGCTGTTTTTCACCGGCTCCAGCCTCACCGGCAATCTGCTGCACGCCCAGTTCGCCGGGCGCCCGGATAAGATCCTGGCGCTGGAGATGGGCGGTAACAACCCACTGATCGTCGATCAGGTCGCGGATGTCGACGCGGCGGTCTACACCATCGTCCAGTCCGCGTTCATCTCTGCCGGCCAGCGCTGCACCTGCGCGCGCCGTCTGCTGGTACCGCAAGGGGAGTGGGGCG
Source organism: Ectopseudomonas mendocina (assembly GCF_007049795.1). Lineage (GTDB taxonomy): Bacteria > Pseudomonadota > Gammaproteobacteria > Pseudomonadales > Pseudomonadaceae > Aquipseudomonas > Aquipseudomonas mendocina_D. The sequence continues at coordinate 160,424 of NZ_SCFY01000002.1, read as the reverse complement.
ATGCGCTGCTGGCGCGGCTGGTGCAGGTTGCCGGGCAGATCAAGGTCGGTCGCTTCGACGAGCAGCCGGCGCCGTTCATGGGTTCGGTGATTTCCTTGCAGGCCGCCGGGCAGCTGATGCAGGCCCAGCAGGAATTGCTCGCCAAGGGCGCCACGGCGCTGCTGGCGATGACGCAACCGCAGGTCGATGCTGCGCTGCTGACGCCCGGAATTCTCGATGTCACGGCCGTGAGCGACCGTCCTGACGAAGAACTCTTCGGCCCGCTGTTGCAGGTGATCCGCTACGACAGCTTCGAATCGGCCATCGCCGAGGCCAATGCCACGGCTTATGGTTTGGCCGCTGGCCTGCTGTCCGACTCGCGTGCACGCTTCGAGCAGTTCTGGCTGCATAGCCGCGCCGGCATCGTCAACTGGAACAAGCAGCTCACCGGTGCCGCCAGCACCGCGCCGTTCGGTGGTATCGGGGCGTCGGGCAACCACCGCGCCAGTGCCTACTACGCGGCAGATTACTGCGCCTACCCGGTGGCCGGGCTGGAAAGCGACAGCCTGAGCCTGCCCGCGACCCTGACTCCGGGAGTGACCCTGTAATGGCTGCCTATGAGATGAACTTTGACGGCCTGGTCGGGCCGACTCACAACTACGGCGGGCTGTCCTACGGCAACGTGGCTTCGCAGAGCAACAGTCAGGCGGCATCCAACCCCAAGGAGGCTGCCAAGCAGGGCCTGGCGAAGATGAAGGCGCTGATGGACATGGGCTTCAAGCAGGGCGTACTGGCCCCGCAGGAGCGTCCGGATGTCGCGGCGTTACGCCGCCTGGGCTTTACCGGCAGCGATGTCGAGGTGATCCAGCGTGCGGCACGCGAGGCCATGCCACTGCTGGTGGCGAGCTGCTCGGCCTCGAGCATGTGGACGGCCAATGCCTGCACCGTCAGCCCCAGTGCCGACACGGCGGACGGGCGCGTGCACTTCACCGCGGCCAACCTCAACTGCAAGTTCCACCGTAGCATCGAGCACCCGACCACCAGTCGCGTGCTGCAGGCGATGTTCGCCAACCCGGCGCACTTCGCTCACCACCCGGCGCTGCCGGCAGTGGCGCAGTTCGGTGACGAGGGCGCAGCCAACCACACGCGCTTCTGCAAGGGTTATGGCGACGCCGGGGTGGAGTTCTTCGTCTACGGGCGCAGCGCCTTCGACAGCCGCTATCCAGCGCCGGCGCGCTATCCGGCGCGACAGACCCTGGAGGCCAGCCAGGCGGTAGCCCGTCTGCATGGGCTAAGCGAGGCGGGTGTGGTCTACGCCCAGCAGAATCCGGCGGTGATCGATCAGGGGGTGTTCCACAATGACGTGATCGCCGTGGGTAACAGCGAGGTGCTGTTCTATCACCAGGATGCTTTCCTCGACACCGACAAGGTGCTGGCCGAGCTGGGCGACAAACTTGCTCGTCGTGGCGGCAACTTCCAGGCCGTATGCGTGCCTGGTTCTGCCGTCAGCGTGCAGGACGCGGTGCGCTCCTACCTGTTCAACAGCCAACTGCTGAGCCGTGCCGACGGCAGCATGCTGCTGGTGGTGCCGGAGGAATGCCGGAACAATGCCAGCGTCTGGCGCTATCTGCAGCAACTGACGGCCAGCGGCGGGCCGATCCGCGAGGTGCGCGTGTTCGACCTCAAGCAGAGCATGCAGAACGGCGGTGGCCCGGCGTGCCTGCGCCTGCGCGTGGCGCTCAACGAGCAGGAACTGGCAGCGGTCAATCCAGGTGTGGTGATGAGCGACGCACTGCACGATACCCTGGTGGTCTGGGTCGACAAGCATTACCGCGACCGCTTGAGCGAAGCCGACCTGGCCGACCCGCAATTGCTGACCGAATGCCGCACGGCATTGGATGAACTGACGCAGATCCTTAAACTGGGCTCGGTCTATCCTTTTCAGATAGCCTGAACCTGACCTCGATTCCCGGAGATTGTATGAGCGACGCGCTGCAACTGATTCTTGAAGACAACGATGGCACTCAGCTGGAAACCTCCTGCAGCCGCTTTGCTGTGGTCTGGCAGGGCAAGGAACTGTGGGTCCAGGCAGTTGGCGATCAGTTGCTGATCGGCGTCGACGTGGAGGAGGGCGATACCGAGTACGTCAACCTGCTGTTGCGTCCGCAGGCCACCAACCTGGTCAGCCTGCAGCTGGAGATGGAGCCGATGATTGTCGACGAGGATGATCATGTTCATGGCCCGGACTGCAATCACTGATCGAACCTTGTAGGAGCGAGCTCTGCTCGCGAAAACGCTTGTTCGCTCGCGACGCTCGCTTCTACCAAAATGCTGCGAACCAAGGAGTCCCCATGCTTGCCCTCGGCAAACTGCTTGAACTGACCCTGGCCGGCCACGAGCCGTCGGCGAAGATTCAACTGACGCCCGATGGCACGCGTCTGCGCTGGCTCGATGAAGGCGCGCTGGAGGTGACCCCGCCTGCAGCGCGCGACAATGGCCTCGACCTGCTGCTGTCGGCCGGCGTCCACGGTAACGAAACAGCGCCGATCGAGCTGCTCGACCGCCTGCTGCGTGGCATCGCGCGCAACGAGCTGCATCCGGCGGCGCGCATTCTCTTTCTGTTTGGCAACCCTGAGGCCATGCGCCGTGGCGAGCGTTACGTCGAGCAGGACCTCAATCGTCTGTTCAGCGGCCGTCACGAGCAGTCCAGTGGCTTCGAGGCCATCAGGGCCTGCGACCTCGAGCACCTGGCCGTCAATTTCTTCGGCAAGGACACCGGTCGCACGCGCCTGCACTACGACCTGCATACCGCCATCCGCGCGTCCAAAATCGAGCAGTTCGCCCTCTATCCGTGGCAGGAGGGGCGTGCACATTCCCGTCGCGAGCTGGAGCGCCTGCGCGCTGCTGGTATCGAGGCGGTACTGCTGCAGAACAAATCGTCGATTACCTTCAGCGCCTATACCTACGCGCAACTCGGCGCCGAAGCCTTCACCCTGGAGCTGGGCAAGGCGCGTGCTTTCGGTCAGAACGAGCTGGTCAACCTCGATCTGCTGGAGAACGCGCTGCACGCGCTGATCGAAGGGCGCGAGGTAATCAGTGGCGAGCCGACGCTCGATGGCATGCAGCTGTTCGCCGTGTCGCGCGAGGTGATCAAGCACAGCGATAGTTTCCAGCTACACCTGCCTGCGGATATCGAGAACTTCACCGAGCTGGAGCCCGGCTACCTGCTTGCCGAGGATATCGCCGATACCCGCTGGATCGTGGAAGAGCAGGGCGCGCGCATCATCTTCCCCAATCCCAAGGTCAAGAACGGCCACCGCGCTGCCATCCTGATCGTCCCCGACGATGGTGCCGGTTTGGCATAGCGGCGTATGTTGCAGGGCTTTAGCCGCGACGTTGCGTCGTATTGATCGCCGCTAAAGCGCCTCCCACGGCAGCCCGCGATTTTGCCTTCAACTGTATCTTCCACCGTCCGAGCGACCTCTTTAGCATGGGCCTTTCGCCAATTGCCGGGAAAGCCTGTCATGCCCCTGATCGACCTGCGTAGCGACACCGTTACCCAACCCACTGCTGCCATGCGCGAAGCCATGATGGCTGCCGAGCTGGGCGATGACGTGTATGGCGAAGACCCCACGGTCAATCGTCTGGAGGTCTGGCTGGCCAATGAACTGGGCTTCGAGGCGGCGCTGTTCGTCCCCACCGGCACCATGAGCAACCTGCTCGGCCTGATGGCTCATTGCGAACGCGGTGACGAGTACATCGTCGGCCAGCAGGCGCACACCTATAAGTACGAGGGTGGCGGCGCCGCCGTGCTCGGCTCCATCCAGCCGCAACCGATCGAGGGTGAAGCCGACGGTTCGCTGGACCTGGCCAAGGTCGAGGCGGCGATCAAGCAAGACGACTTCCACTTCGCCCGCACCCGCCTGCTGGCCCTGGAAAACACCATGCAGGGCAAGGTGCTGCCGCTCGATTACCTGGCTGCCGCCCGCGAACTGACTCGCCGCCGTGGTTTGAGCCTGCACCTCGATGGCGCCCGCCTGTATAACGCGGCGGTCAAGCTCGGTGTGCCGGCGCGCGAGATCACCCAGCACTTCGATTCGGTCTCGGTCTGCCTGTCCAAGGGGCTCGGTGCGCCGGTCGGTTCGGTGCTCTGTGGCAGTACGGCGTTGATCGCCAAAGCACGCCGTTTGCGCAAGATGGTCGGTGGTGGCATGCGTCAGGCCGGCGTGCTGGCGGCAGCAGGCTTGTATGCGCTGCAGCATCAGGTTCAGCGTCTGGCCGAGGATCACGCCAAGGCCGCACACCTGGGCGAGGCGTTGACCGAGCTGGGTTATAGCGTCGAGCCGGTGCAGGCCAATATGGTCTATGTGCAACTCGGCGAGCGTGCCGGGCAAGTCAAGGCCTTCATGGCCGAACACGGCATCGCCGTCAGTGCCGCGCCACGCCTGCGTCTGGTCACTCATCTGGACGTCAGCGCCGAACAAATCGAGCGGGTGATCAGGGCATTTGCTGCTTTCCGTTCGCATTAAGCGTCAGGCGTGCGCTGCCGATAGGCGCACGCTATCAACAAGGCACTAGCCGCGGGCGAAAGGGCCGATATAATGCGTCCCTTTGCAGACTGCAGCGATAACTACTGCGCTCGGTCATGCAGTGTTAAAAACCGGCTCAGGATGCTCATTTACAACCTGTAAACTGCGCACCTTCACCGGCTTTTGCCTTGCCTGACCTTCGCTCGCGACGTTCTCGCTTTGGTCTGCTTCGCCGGCTTTGCCGTGGCCGCCTGATTCCGTGGATATCCCTATGAAAAGCGCAGAAATCCGTGAAGCCTTCCTGAGCTTCTTCGAAGAAAAAGGGCACACCCGTGTCGCTTCCAGCTCGCTGATTCCGGCGAACGACCCAACCCTGCTGTTCACCAACGCGGGTATGAACCAGTTCAAGGACTGCTTCCTGGGCCTGGAAAAGCGCGCCTACACCCGTGCCACCACCAGCCAGAAGTGCGTGCGTGCCGGCGGTAAGCACAACGACTTGGAAAACGTCGGCTACACCGCGCGTCACCACACCTTCTTCGAAATGCTGGGCAACTTCAGCTTCGGCGACTATTTCAAGCGCGATGCCATCCATTACGCCTGGGAATTTTTGACCTCCGACAAGTGGCTGAACCTGCCCAAGGAAAAGCTCTGGGTCACCGTCTACGCCACCGATGACGAAGCCTACGAGATCTGGACCAAGGAAGTCGGCATCCCCACCGAGCGCATGATCCGCATCGGCGACAACAAGGGTGCGCCGTACGCCTCCGACAACTTCTGGGCAATGGGTGATACCGGTCCGTGCGGCCCGTGCACCGAGATCTTCTTCGACCACGGTGAGCACATCTGGGGCGGCCCACCCGGTAGCCCGGAAGAAGATGGCGACCGCTACATCGAGATCTGGAACAACGTATTCATGCAGTTCAACCGCACTGCAGATGGCGTGCTGCACCCGCTGCCGGCGCCGAGTGTGGACACCGGCATGGGCTTGGAGCGCATCAGCGCCGTGCTGCAGCACGTCAACTCGAACTACGAGATCGACCTGTTCCAGAACCTGTTGGCCGCCTCGGCCAAGGCCATCGGCTGCAGCAACGAAGGTCAGGCCTCGCTGAAAGTGGTGGCTGACCACATCCGTTCCTGTAGCTTCCTGATCGCCGACGGCGTGACCCCGTCCAACGAAGGCCGTGGCTACGTGCTGCGCCGCATCGTGCGTCGCGCCTGCCGTCACGGTAACAAGCTGGGCGCCAAGGGCAGCTTCTTCTACCAGATCGTCGCTGCGCTGGTGGCCGAGATGGGCGAAGCCTTCCCTGAACTCAAGCAGCAGCAGGCGCACATCGAGCGTGTGCTGAAAACCGAGGAAGAGCAGTTCGCCAAGACCCTGGAACAGGGCCTGAAGATCCTCGAGCAGGATCTGGCCAGCCTGCAGGGCTCGGTCATTCCTGGCGATGTGGTGTTCAAGCTGTACGACACCTACGGCTTCCCGGTCGACCTGACCGCTGATATCGCCCGTGAGCGCGAGTTGTCGGTGGACGAAGAGGGCTTCGAGCGTGAGATGGAGGCGCAGCGTGAGCGCGCCCGTTCCGCCAGCGCCTTCGGCATGGATTACAACGCGCTGGTCAAGGTCGACGCCGACACCCGCTTCCTCGGTTACGAGGGCACCAGCGGCAGCGGCAAGATCATCGCTCTGTTCAAGGCCGGCGCTGCGGTCGACAGCCTCGCCGAAGGCGAGGAGGGCGTGGTGGTGCTGGATCAGACTCCGTTCTACGCCGAATCCGGTGGTCAGGTCGGTGACTGCGGTTATCTAGAGAGCGCCGGCGTGCGCTTCGATGTGCGCGACACCACCAAGGCCGGCGGCGCCTTCCTGCACCACGGTGTGGTGGCCAAGGGCGGCCTGAGTGTCGGCACCAGCGTCAAGGCCGAAGCCGAAGCGGGTGTGCGTCAAGCCACCGCGCTGAACCACTCCGCGACCCACCTGCTGCACGCCGCGCTGCGTCAGGTGTTGGGTGATCACGTGCAGCAGAAAGGCTCGCTGGTCGACAGTCAGCGTCTGCGTTTCGATTTCAGCCACTTCGAGGCGATCAAGCCTGAGCAGTTGAAGCAACTGGAAGACATCGTCAACGCCGAGATTCGCAAGAACTCCGAGGTCGAGACCGAAGAAACCGACATCGAGACAGCCAAGTCCAAGGGCGCCATGGCGCTGTTCGGCGAGAAGTACGGTGATCAGGTACGTGTGCTGAGCATGGGCGGCGATTTCTCCGTCGAGCTGTGTGGCGGTACTCACGTATCGCGTACCGGCGACATCGGTCTGTTCAAGATCACCAGCGAAGGCGGCGTGGCCGCCGGCGTGCGCCGTATCGAAGCGGTCACTGGCGCCGCTGCGCTGGCCTGGCTCAACGGTGCCGAGGAACAGCTCAAGGAAGCCGCTTCCCTGGTCAAGGGCAGCCGCGACAACGTGCTGGACAAGCTCTCGGCTCTGATCGAGCGCAACCGTCAGCTGGAAAAGGAGCTGGAGCAGCTCAAGGCCAAGGCCGCCAGCGCTGCTGGCAATGACCTGGCTGGTTCGGCCGTGGACGTGAAGGGCACCAAGGTGCTGGCTGCGCGTCTCGATGGTCTGGACGGCAAGGCGCTGCTGGCGCTGGTCGACCAACTGAAAAACAAGCTGGGCAGCGCTGTGATCCTGCTCGGCGGCGTGTTCGACGAGAAGGTGGTGCTGGTCGCCGGTGTGACCCAGGACCTGACCGCCAAGGTCAAGGCCGGTGACCTGATGAAGCAGGCCGCCGCAGCAGTGGGCGGCAAGGGCGGTGGTCGCCCGGACATGGCCCAGGGTGGCGGCGTTGATGCCGGCAAGCTGGATGAAGCCCTGGCCCTGGCCGCTACTCTGGTCGAGCAGGCTTCGTAACGAGCGAGAAAGCGGGGCCCGCAGTGCGTCCGGCGGGCCTTGGCAGTATGACCCGATGCGGGTTTAATGGGCGCCCTTCGAGGAATCAGGCGGCTTTTTGAAATGGCTTTGATCGTACAGAAGTTTGGGGGCACCTCCGTCGGCACCATCGAGCGCATCGCGCAGGTGGCCGATAAGGTGAAGAAGTTCCGCGAGAACGGTGACGACATCGTCGTCGTGGTTTCCGCCATGAGCGGCGAAACCAACCGCCTGATCGATCTGGCCAAACAGATCACCGATGGCGAGCCGGTTGCGCGTGAGCTGGATGTGATGGTGTCCACCGGTGAGCAGGTGACCATTGCCCTGCTGGCCATGGCGCTGATCAAGCGCGGCGTGCCGGCGGTGTCCTACACCGGCAACCAGGTGCGCATCCTCACCGACAGCGCGCACAACAAGGCGCGAATTCTGCAGATCGATGACCAGAAGATTCGTGCCGACCTCAAGGCCGGTCGCGTCGTCGTGGTCGCGGGTTTCCAGGGTGTCGACGAGCACGGCAACATCACCACCCTGGGTCGTGGCGGTTCCGACACCACCGGTGTGGCCCTGGCCGCGGCGCTGAAAGCCGAGGAGTGCCAGATCTACACCGACGTCGATGGTGTTTACACCACCGACCCGCGCGTGGTGCCCAAGGCCCAGCGCCTAGAAAAGATCACCTTCGAAGAAATGCTGGAAATGGCCAGCCTCGGTTCCAAGGTGCTGCAGATTCGTTCGGTGGAATTCGCCGGCAAGTACAACGTCCCGCTGCGCGTCTTGCACAGCTTCCAGGAGGGCCCGGGCACCCTCATTACCCTTGATGAAGAGGAATCCATGGAACAGCCGATCATTTCCGGCATCGCTTTCAACCGCGACGAAGCCAAGCTGACCATCCGTGGGGTGCCGGATATCCCAGGCATCGCCTTCAAGATTCTCGGCCCGATCAGCGCCGGCAACATCGAAGTGGACATGATCGTGCAGAACGTTTCGCACGATAACACCACCGATTTCACCTTCACCGTGCATCGCAACGACTACAACAACGCCCTAAGCGTGCTGCAGAAGACCGCAGACGAGCTGGGCGCTCGTGAAGTGGTCGGCGACACCAACATTGCCAAGGTGTCCATCGTCGGTGTCGGTATGCGTTCCCACGCCGGTGTCGCCAGTCGCATGTTCGAGGCCCTGGCCAAGGAGACCATCAATATCCAGATGATCTCCACCTCCGAGATCAAGGTGTCCGTGGTGATTGAAGAGAAGTACCTGGAGCTGGCGGTACGCGCACTGCATACCGCCTTCGAGCTGGATGCTCCGGCCCGGCAGGGCGAGTAATTCCACTGATTTGAAAGGCGCGGCTGGTTCCGCGCCTTTCGTCTTTTTGACTGGCATGCGGGAACTTTCTTTCTACGCAGGCTGGTCAATACTTGGGTGGAGGCTTTCATGCTTGATTTAGCAGGAAGCCGGCACCATTTTCTTTTTGCAGACTGTTGTCCTGAGAAATGTAATCCGTTGAGGAGAAAGGAATGCTGATTCTGACTCGCCGGGTCGGAGAGACCCTGATGGTCGGTGATGAGGTGACTGTCACCGTGTTGGGTGTGAAAGGTAACCAAGTGCGCATTGGTGTCAATGCGCCGAAGGAGGTTGCCGTGCACCGTGAAGAAATCTACCAGCGCATCCAGAAAGAGAAGGGTGACGAACCAAGCCACTAATTTTTCTACAAATTTTTGTTTGCAAACGGGGAAAACATGTTTATCATGCGCCCCGTGTTGCGGAGAGGTGGCCGAGTGGCCGAAGGCGCTCCCCTGCTAAGGGAGTACACCTCAAAAGGGTGTCGGGGGTTCGAATCCCCCCTTCTCCGCCATTATTCAGCAAGTCAGGCGTAAGTCGGGCTGGCGAATCAACCAGAGGTGATCTGGTATAAAAGCACCAAAGATCTCGCGAAAGCGTAGCGAGCGAAGGGTAGGCGAGGCGAAAACGAGCGAAGAAGCGCAGTTTAGTTTTCTAAATGAGCATTCTGAGTTCGGTTTCAACGAAGCATACCCAAGCACAGTAGCTTTCGAGTGATCTGTAACGGACTCATAGCTCAGCTGGATAGAGTACTCGGCTACGAACCGAGCGGTCGGAGGTTCGAATCCTCCTGAGTCCGCCATATTCAAATGGCTTGCATCGCTGCAAGCCATTTTGTTTCAACCAGCGGTGATCTGGTCTAAAAGCGCCATAAGGTCGCACGAAAGCCTAGCGAGCGAAGGGTAGGCGAGGCGAAAGCGAACGAAGAAGCGCAGTTTAGTTTTCTAAATGAGCATTCTGAGTTCGGTTTCAACGAAGCATAACCAAGCGCAGTAACTTTCGGGTGATCTGTAACGGACTCATAGCTCAGCTGGATAGAGTACTCGGCTACGAACCGAGCGGTCGGAGGTTCGAATCCTCCTGAGTCCGCCATATTAAATGGCACTGCAGCGATGCAAGGTCATGTTTCAGCCAGCGGTGATCTGGTCAAAAAGCGCCAAATGGACTCATAGCTCAGCTGGATAGAGTACTCGGCTACGAACCGAGCGGTCGGAGGTTCGAATCCTCCTGAGTCCGCCATACCGAAAGGGCCTGCAGCAATGCAGGCCCTTTTTCTTTGTGCGTTATTTCTTCACGCAGCCGGCTTCGTCGAAGCTGATCTGTCGGCTGTTCCCGCCTTTGCGTTTCTCTCGGTAATGGTAGCGCTGCTGCCCATTGCTGCTGGTGACTCTATCTGGCTTGCCCAGGCTGCTTTCCACGTCGGCGCGGCTCATGCCGGGGCGGACTTCCTTGCGGATGATCGCCTGGCGTCTCTCGCGGCTGGTCAGCAGGTTGTCGCAACCATCGTCCTGTTGGCCAACGATGACCAGCTCGCCACTGCCGGTCGAGGTGGTTGCTGCGCGCCGGCCTGGGTCCGCGAGAGGGATTGCCTTGCCGCTGCTGGGGGTGTGGTTGCGCGTATCCTGCAGGTGCAGCTCTTGATCGTCGGCGCAGCCGTGGCGGGTGAAGGTGACATGGCCATTTGCACTCACGCAGCGGAACACACTGGCCGCTGAGCTGTCTGCAATAGGGTAGAGAAATGCAGCGGCCAATAGCGCTGCGAAGTGCAGTCCTCGCATGAGTCGTCCTCCCTGACGTTTGCCTGCTTCAGGTTAGACCGTTTTTTCGTACTCGCCAGGGTGTCCTGGTGCGGATGGCTGGCGTCGCATAGCCAGGTTTTCATGCGAGATCGAAGTTTGTGATGCAAGCAATTGTTCTTGCCGCGCTTTTGTCACGTACAAAGCTGTTTTGCGGTGTTATGATTCGCCGCGTCAGCCCCGCCGGGGCTTGTGGAATACCACCATGGACTTACCCAGTAGTTACTCAATACTCCCCTCGCACAATCGTGTAAGACCTGATTGATCCCCTTTGGCGTGCCCGCCAGCTGGGGGTGGAGCGCGCTATGACAGAAGTAGAAGCCAAAAAGCCGCAAGAGAGCTTGCAGGATCGCCTGGCCCAGGTGATCGAACTGCTGCATCGGCACAAACTGGTCGAAGACCTGACTCACCGTCAGGAAGGCCAGCATCACGACCGGGTCGAGAACCTGGTGCATCGTCAGAATCTCGTCGAGCTGCAGCGCAAGCTCGAAGATCTGCACCCTGCGGATATCGCCCACATCCTCGAAGCCCTGCCGCTCGATGAGCGTCTGACCGTCTGGCAACTGGTCAAGGCCGAGCGCGATGGCGACATCCTGCTGGAAGTCTCCGACGCGGTACGAGAAACCCTGATCGCCGACATGGACGATCACGAGATTCTCGCTGCAGCCAAGGACATGGACGCCGACGAACTCGCTGACCTGGCCCCGGAACTGCCGCGCGACGTCGTTCATGAGCTGATGGAGTCGCTCGACGCTCAGCAGCGTGAGCGTGTGCGTTCGGCCCTGTCCTACGAGGAAGATCAGGTCGGCGCGCTGATGGACTTCGAGATGGTCACCATCCGCGAAGACGTCAGCCTGGAAGTGGTTCTGCGTTATCTGCGCCGCCTGAAGGAGCTGCCGGGCCATACCGACAAGCTGTTCGTGGTCGATTACGACGGCGTGCTCAAGGGTGTGCTGCCGATCAAGCGTTTGCTGGTCAATGATCCGGAGAAGCAGGTCGGCGAGGTCATGGCCGACGATCCGGTGAGTTTCCACCCGGACGAGGACGGCTACGACGCCGCTCAGGCGTTCGAGCGTTACGACCTGATTTCCGCCCCGGTGGTGGACAAGAACGGCAAGCTTATCGGCCGTCTGACCATCGACGAGATGGTCGACCTGATCCGTGAGGAAAGTGAAAGCGAAGTGCTGAACATGGCCGGTCTGCGCGAGGAGGAAGACATCTTCGCCTCGGTGTGGAAGTCGGTTCGCAACCGTTGGGCCTGGCTGGCGATCAACCTGGTCACTGCTTTCCTGGCGTCGCGTGTGATCGGCCTGTTCGAAGGCTCGATCGAAAAGCTGGTGGCGCTGGCGGCGCTGATGCCCATCGTTGCCGGTATCGGCGGCAACTCGGGCAACCAGACTATCACCATGATCGTGCGCGCCATGGCGCTGGATCAGGTCAGCACTGGCAATACCAAGCGTCTGGTACGCAAGGAACTGGGTGTTTCCCTGATCAACGGCATCCTCTGGGGTGGTGTGATCGGCGCCGTTGCCTATGGGCTCTACGGTAGTTGGTCGCTGGGCGTGGTGATGACCGCGGCAATGACCCTCAACCTGTTGCTTGCGGCGTTGATGGGCGTGCTGATCCCCATGACCCTGGCACGCCTGGGGCGTGACCCGGCCATGGGGGCCAGTGTGATGATCACCGCCATGACCGACAGCGGTGGTTTCTTCATCTTCCTGGGGCTGGCGTCGATCTTCCTGCTGTAATCAGTTCATCAGCTCGACCAGCCGCCAGGTATCGAGAAAGGCCGTGACCTGAGTGATCCGGCCATTCTCCAGCTGCATGTGCCAGGAATAACTGTTCTCGTAGCGGCTGCCGTCCTTGGCAGTCGCCTCGCCATCCCTGTGCACGACCACGTAAGGCCCTTGCGCCACGATCTGGCGGACGGTGGGCACGATGGGCGTGGCCAGTTTGTCAGTGATGGGTTTGACCGCGTCTTCCATGAACGCCTCAGGCGTGCGGTAAGTCCCGGAGGACGGGCTGCTACCGGCCACGACCCAGACGGCGTCATCGGTGAGTAACTGGAAGATACCGCCCTGGCCGGAGCGCCAATCATCGAAGGCTTTCTGAATCAGGGCCTGATTGGCCGCGGTGCTGTCGTTTGCCCAGGCCGGGAGGCAGAGTGAGGCGCTCAGCAGCAGTGCGATGATGATTTTTTGCGTGTTCATGGTCTTTTCCTTGGCTGATGGGTGGCGTTACTCGTCAGTTGAGGTGTTCTTGCGGCGCAGCACCATGCCGCCGTGATAGAGCACGTCGTCGATGAATTCCCCGTCGGCGGTAAAGCCGGTGTCGTCGACTTAGTCGATGTGGTTGCCGGTGACGTGGTAGTTGCCCTGGTAGGCGCTCTCGCGATTGCCGCGTGCCTCGTCATAGCGGCCGTTGGGCAGCAGCTCATGGCGGACATGGCCGTCGTCCGTTACCCACATGCCTACATAAGGATGTAAAGGCTCGGGTGCTGCCATTACCGCGTCGGGTAGCAGGGCGCCGCTGATCAGCATTGCCGCGACGGTGTTCTTCGCTGGCATGGTGTTCTCCATCAATAAGGGCTGGCGGTTGGGCGCACGATCAGCTCGCTGACGTCGACGTCATCGGGTTGTTCGACTGCATAGGCCACGGCGCGGGCGATGGCGTCTGGCGTGATGGCGACGCGACGGAAAGCTTTCATCGCCTCGCGCGCACTGGCATCGGAGATGCTGTCGGCCAGTTCGGACTCGACCACGCCGGGGCAGATGGTAGTGACGCGTATACGCTCGCTTTCCTGGCGCAGGCCGTCGGAAATCGCCCAGACGGCATACTTGGTGGCGCAGTAGACCGCTGCTGTCGGCGATACGGCATGGGCGCCGATGGAGGCGATATTGATGACCTGGCCGCGCCCGCGCTCTTCCATGCCTAGTAGTACGGCGGCAATACCATGCAACACGCCCCGGATGTTGATGTCGATCATGCGGCCCCACTCGTCCACCTTCAGGGCGTTGAGCGGCGACAGCGGCATGACTCCGGCATTGTTGATGATCACGTCGACGGGGCCGTGCTGCGCTTCGGCATATTCGACGGAGGCCTGCATCTCATGCAGTTGGCTGACGTCGAGGGTGGGTGTGGCGCTGCGTGTCGGGTATGAAAGCCCGTCGCAGTTCAGTCGAGAGTTCAAGCGCCTGTTCGGGCGTACCCCTGGCGATGAGACGCGTCACTTCAAGACCCTGCTTAGGCTTGCTCCTGGCGTTGCTGGCGTGGCTCGCTCCGCATCCTGATACTTCCGTCGCAGGGCCTTTCTGCTTCTTTGGTAGTGGATGCCGATAAACCACTACATAAATAGCCCGTCCGGTCCTTTTGGCGTTTGCTTCAAACGCTCGTTTCACGCTAAGGTTCGCCAGCTTTGCCCAGGCGCTGACGCTGGGCGCTCCTATTCAATAAATGAACGCAGCCCGCGAGCTGCTGGCCAAAGGAGCCAAGATGACCCCCAGTGAACTGCTGCTCGAGGGTGTCGAACTCATGCTGTTCGGCATGGGCTTCGTCTTTGTCTTTCTGGTGTTGCTGGTGGGTGTGGTCAGTCTGATGTCACGGCTGATCGCGACCTTCGCACCGCCCGCGCCGAGCCCGGCCATTTCTTCTCCAGCACCTAGTGCCAGGTCCGCCAGCCATGAGCCGGACGCAGCAACACTGGCCGCCATCCAATCCGCCATTGCCCAGCACCGCGCACGCCGCGGTTGATCAGGTTCAGAGGGAGTACCTGCATGACTGCCGTGAAACAAGCACTCGGAATCACCGATGTGGTGCTGCGTGATGCGCATCAGTCGATCCTGGCGACGCGTGTTCGTCTTGAAGACATGCTGCCGATCGCGCCCAAGCTCGATCAGGTGGGCTTCTGGTCGGTGGAGTCCTGGGGTGGCGCGACCTTCGATGCCTGCATTCGTTATCTCGGCGAAGATCCCTGGGAGCGTATCCGCGAGCTGAAGAAGGCCATGCCCAATACCCGCCAGCAGATGCTGTTGCGCGGGCAGAACCTGTTGGGCTACCGCCACTACGCCGATGATGTGGTGGAAGAATTCGTCGAGCGTGCCGCTGTCAACGGCGTCGATGTGTTTCGCGTATTCGATGCGATGAACGATCCGCGCAACCTGGAGACGGCGCTCAAGGCCGTCAAGCAGCAGGGTAAGCATGCCCAGGGCACCATCTCCTACACCACCAGCCCGGTGCATACGCTGGACATGTGGGTCGATCTGGCCAAGCAGATCGAAGACATGGGCGCCGATTCGGTGGCCATCAAGGACATGGCCGGGATTCTTACGCCTTACACGGCGTTCGAGCTGGTCTCACGTCTGAAAGCCAGCCTGGCCATTCCGATCCATATGCAGTGCCACGCCACGGCTGGTCTGTCGTCGGTGGCCATCCTGAAGGCGGTGGAAGCGGGCATCGACAACGTCGACACCGCGATTTCCTCGCTGTCGATGACCTACGGTCATTCGCCGACCGAGTCGGTGGTGGCGATGTTCCAGAACACCGAGCGCGACACTGGGCTCAACCTGGAGCTGCTGGAAGAAATCGCCGCGTACTTTCGCGAGGTGCGCAAGAAGTACGCGAAGTTCGAGGGCAACCTCAAGGGCGTCGACTCGCGCATCCTGGTCGCCCAGGTGCCGGGCGGTATGCTCACCAACATGGAAAGCCAACTGAAAGAGCAGGGCGCCCAGGATAAGTTCGACCAGGTGCTGGCCGAGATTCCACGCGTGCGCGAAGACCTGGGCTTCATCCCGCTGGTGACGCCGACTTCGCAGATCGTCGGTACCCAGGCAGTGATCAACGTGCTTACGGGGGAGCGCTACAAATCGATCACCAAGGAGACCGCGGGTGTGCTCAAGGGCGAGTATGGCGCGGCCCCTGCTCCCTTCAATGCCGAGCTGCAGGCCCGTGTGCTCGATGGTGCCGAGGCCATCACCTGCCGTCCGGCCGACCTGCTCGAAGCCGAGATGGACAAACTGACCGCCGAACTCAAGGGCATCGCTCAGGAGAAAGGCATCAAGTTAGCCGCCGACGAAATCGACGACGTCCTGACCTACGCGCTATTCCCGCAGATCGGCTTGAAATTCCTGGAGAACCGCGGCAATCCGGCGGCCTTCGAACCCGCTCCGACTGGTAAGGAAATGCCTGCTCGCGAGGCTGGCAAACCTGAGGTCTACACCGTCGAGGTCAATGGCAAGTCGTTCGTCGTGCAGGTGAGCGACGGCGGCGATATCGAGGGAATCAAGCCCATCGGTGGCGCGGCGAGCGCTGCGCCGGCGGCTACTCCGGCTGCAGTGGATGGCGGCGAGCCGCAGGCGGCACCGCTGGCTGGCAATATCTTCAAGGTGCTGGTGCAGCCAGGCCAGGCCGTGGAGGAAGGCGAGTTGGTGATCATTCTTGAGGCGATGAAGATGGAAACCGAGATCCGCGCCTTCAAGGCCGGTACTGTCGGTGCCGTCAACGTCAAGGTCGGCGATACCGTGGTAGTGGGCGCTAGCCTGCTGACCATCGGCTGAGGGGCGCATAATGGAAAAGCTGCTCAAGCTCTGGCAGAGCACCGGCCTGTATCACTTGGAACCCGGTCAGGCGTTCATGATCGCGGTGTGCATACTGCTGATCTACCTGGCGATCAAGAAAGGCTTCGAGCCTTTGCTGTTGATTCCTATCGGCTTCGGCGGGCTGATGTCGAACATTCCGGTGGCCAACATGGCGGAGGGCGCGGGTTTTCTGCACCTGATCTATGAAGTGGGGCTGCCGACCAGCATCTTCCCGTTGCTGATCTTCCTCGGCGTCGGCGCCATGACCGATTTCGGTCCGATGCTGGCCAATCCCAAAACACTGCTGTTGGGTGCTGCTGCGCAGTTCGGTATTTTCGGTACGCTGCTCGGCGCCTTGGCACTGACTGCGTTGGGTATTCCCGGTATGGAGTTCACCCTCAAGGAGGCTGCCTCCATCGCCATCATTGGCGGTGCTGACGGCCCGACCTCGATCTTCGTGACCTCCAAGCTGGCGCCGCATCTACTTGGTCCTATTGCAGTTGCGGCCTATGCCTACATGGCGTTGGTGCCCTTGATTCAGCCGCCGATCATGCGCGCCCTGACCACCAAGGAAGAGCGCGCCATCGTCATGCAGCAGCTGCGTCCGGTGGGGCAGACCGAGAAAATCATTTTCCCCATCGTGCTGTGCATTCTGATCGGGATGCTGCTGCCTGACGCCGCGCCGCTGATCGGAATGTTCGCCCTCGGCAACCTGCTGCGTGAGGCTGGGGTGGTCGAGCGTCTGGCTGATACCTCGCGCAATGCGCTGATCAATATCGTCACCATTTTCCTCGGTCTGACCGTGGGTTCGAAGCTGTCGGCCGAGGCATTCCTGCAGCTCAAGACCCTGGGCATTCTGATGCTGGGCATGGTGGCGTTTTGCGCGGGTACGGCAGCCGGCGTATTGATGGCCAAGCTGATGAATGTGTTCAGCAGCAACAAGGTCAATCCATTGATCGGCTCGGCGGGTGTGTCGGCCGTGCCGATGGCGGCTCGGGTATCGAACAAGGTCGGCCTGGAGGCCAACCCGCAGAACTTCCTGCTGATGCATGCCATGGGGCCGAACGTGGCCGGTGTGATCGGCTCGGCCGTGGCGGCGGGGGTGTTGCTCAGTTTCGTTGGCTGAGCAAGGGATGTTATGACCGCTGCCAGGAATGGCAGGCAACGCTATTATGCACCA
Source organism: Ectopseudomonas mendocina (assembly GCF_007049795.1). Lineage (GTDB taxonomy): Bacteria > Pseudomonadota > Gammaproteobacteria > Pseudomonadales > Pseudomonadaceae > Aquipseudomonas > Aquipseudomonas mendocina_D. The sequence goes on along the minus strand of NZ_SCFY01000002.1, from coordinate 143,115 downwards.
GGGGCACAAAGCCTTAGAATTCAAAAGGTTATCTCTTTACCCCTGGTGCAATGTCGACTACGAGAGGCAAATGATCGCTGTGCTCTAGCCAGTGCTCAGTATCACCGATTGATATTCGGGCACCGGTCATCAGCATTTCGGACAAAAACGCGTAATCGATGTGATAAGGCCTTTCAGGCTTCCGATGCAGGAAGAATGTTGGCTGAGCCTCGCCCCCTTGGGGCTCACCGGTTTGAGTGTGGTAGAGGCTAAGCAGCCCGAGGCCCTCAAGTTCTCTCACCACATCCGAGTGGTTCCACCACCGATCCCACACATCCCAGCAGGCATTGCTGTTGAGGTCTCCAACAACCATGGCCTTCGGTGTGTCCAAATGGGCTTTGTGGGATTGAAGCCACTTGTAGAGCTGGCCGATGTATTTGAAGGTCGGGGAGCCCGCCTCTTTCGTCCAGACGGCGAGCAATGTGATTTGGTCGATCCGCAGCGGCAAAAACAGCTGCAAATTTCCTGGGTTAAGATCCAGAGGCTCTAGCAGAATACCGGGCCTTGCAAAGACACCAAGTCCTTTGCTCCTGTTGTTACCTACCCACAGGTGATTGGCCGCCCATTGTTTGTAGTGAGCATCGCTGCATTGAGCTGGATCTTCGCATTCCTGGATCACGAAGACGTCTGCGTTCAGCCCTTCCAATAGGTTCAGTTTCTTTCGAAAAGCACCGTTGCAATTCCAGCTCACAAGTCGCATTCAGGCGGTAGTTCCTTTGGCATGAAGGGGCGCGTGAGTGAGTTTATCACTGGTAGCCGGTTTGCCTGCGCCTCTGGAGTCAGACCGGATCACTACCCCATATGAGCTCATCGTTCTAATATCTCGGGCAATTTTTTCCAGCGCATCCTGTTTTGACTCGGGCAGCTTTATCTGCGAGTCATTTAGCCCTCGCAATAGCTCAAAAATCTGAGTGGTCGTGATCGGGCCACCAGCCTCCATCAGTATTTTGACCAAGGTGCCACGGAAAGCCCCATACGCACTGCCAGCCTTTCTAGGTGTGGGTCGAATGCCTCGCACCTCGTCCGGATCAAGATTGAAGGCTTCGATCAAGGTGTTCAGTTGTTGGATGCTTTGCTCGACATTGGCTTTTTCACGCTGCACTTCTTTCAACGCTTGAAGAAGCTCACGCTCTCGCTTTTCCAGCAAGGCGAGTTCACCTTTGCGGTACGAAATGGTTTTGGCTATAGCAGCAAGTTTGAGGTGATGGTTGGCCATTTGTGGAGGAGAGCACATGAAGCCGGGCCGTCATGTGCTTGTGGTGCATGATAGCGGCAGGCAATAAAAAACCGGCTCAAGGCCGGTTTTTTATTGGCTCGCTTCAGGCTTCTTCAGCGGCCATTTCCACGTCGTGGGCAATCAGAGCGACCAGAGCATTCTGCTGGCGGCGCGACAACTGACGAAAACGCTGCAGCAATTCACGCTCATGGAGGCTCAGTTCGGGGCTGTCGAGGCGCAGGCTGAGATCGTCATCCAGAGCACCTTCCTGAAGCATGCTTTGCTCCAGACGGGCGATGATTTCCGAGTTCATGCTGCGGTGATGGTTGCGTGCTACGTCAGCGATACGCTCACGCATGCCATCTGGCAAGCGAACGACAAACTTGTCAGCCGTGCGGCTGGAATAAATAGCCTGTTTCATAGGGCGCATACATTACCGGTTAGTTCAGGGTGCGATACTGGTAGTCAGTGTCGAGATTGTCACCGGTTTGACAGTGTTTCGCACTAGCCGTTCAACCGGTACCGCGTTCTGCGTCATTATGACCTTCAGGTCATCTGAACAGTTCCTTGACGCCAAATGCGTGTCACATTGTGATTCAGGTAGCGGCTTTATGCCAGCACCGATTGTCTGAAATGCGTGGTACTCGGCAGAACTCATCCTGTTGCTTCGCTCGAGCATAAAAGTTTCAAGTTTCATTCAATCGTCATCCCCGGTTCACGGGTCTGACACAGCGTGCGCCTACCTTGGTCTACACCAGAAGGCGCCAGCTAGCGGCCTTCTTATCGAAATGATAGTAGAGGGCCAGCACATGAGCGCAGCGATTCGAGTCGACCGTCTGAATAAAAGTTTCGGCCGCAAGCAGGCGCTGTTCGATCTGGCGCTATCCGTGCAGCCGGGCGAGATGGTGGCACTGATCGGTGCCTCTGGCTCGGGCAAGTCGACCCTGCTGCGTCATCTCGCCGGCCTGGCGCGCGGTGACGCCGGTAGCATCGAAGTGCTTGGGCGCCAGGTGCAGAGCGACGGGCGCCTGAATGGCGATGTGCGCCGTCAGCGCGCCGATATCGGCTACATCTTCCAGCAGTTCAATCTGGTCGGGCGCCTCAGCGTGCTGCAGAACGTCCTGCTCGGCGGTCTGGGCCGTATGCCGCGTTGGCGCGGTAGCCTCAGCCTGTTCAATCCTGAAGAGAAGCAGCGTGCGCTGCAGGCGTTGGAGCGGGTAGGGCTGGCCGAGTTCGCCGCGCAGCGTGCCTCGACTCTTTCCGGCGGCCAGCAACAGCGCGTGGCCATCGCCCGTGCGCTGTGCCAGCAGGCCGAGGTAATTCTCGCCGACGAACCGATCGCCTCGCTCGACCCGGAGTCGGCGCGCAAGGTGATGGAGATCCTCGCCGACATCAACCGTCGCGACGGCAAGACAGTGGTGGTGACCCTGCATCAGGTCGATTACGCGGTGCGCTATTGCCAGCGCGCCGTGGCGCTCAAGGGCGGGCGAATTCATTTCGACGGCCCGACCGCAGGCTTCAACCCAGACTTCCTCAATGACCTCTACGGCGGCGATCTCGATATCAGCCTGCTGCTGCCGCAAGGGCAGCGCCCACGGGCTGTGGAGCGTCCGCTGACACTGGCCAAGGCCTGATCTCAGCCCTCTCATTCGAAACAACAACGCCAACTAGCAACAGGAGTGTGCTCCATGTTCAAACGCATCGGCCAGGTGCTGGCTGCTTCCGCGCTCGTCACCGGTTCCCTGCTGGGCTCGGCCCAGGCCGCCGAGGAACTCAACTTCGGCATCATTTCCACCGAGTCTTCGCAGAACCTCAAGGCCATGTGGGATCCGTTCCTGGCTGACATGAGCAAGCAGACCGGGGTGAAGATCAACGCCTTCTTCGCCCCTGACTACGCCGGGATCATCCAGGGCATGCGCTTCGACAAGGTCGACGTGGCCTGGTATGGCAACAAGTCGGCGATGGAGGCGGTTGATCGCGCCGGCGGCGAGATCTTCGCCCAGACCGTGGCGGCCAACGGCGCGCAGGGTTACTACAGCCTGCTGGTGGCGCACAAGGACAGCTCGATCAACTCGGTCGAGGACATGCTCAAGAACGCCAAGAGCCTGACCTTCGCCAACGGCGACCCCAACTCCACCTCCGGCTACCTGGTACCGGGCTATTACGTGTTCGCCCAGAACAACGTCGACGCCGGCAGGATCTTCAAGCGCTCGCTCAACGGCAGTCATGAGGTCAACGCCTTGTCGGTGGCCAACAAGCAGGTCGATGTCGGCACCTTCAACAGCGAGGGCATGGAGCGTCTGGAAGTGACCGCGCCGGACAAGGCCGCGCAGCTCAAGGTGATCTGGACTTCGCCGCTGATCCCCTCCGACCCCATCGTCTGGCGCAAGAACCTGCCGCAGGAAACCCGCGACAAGCTGCGCAACTTCTTCATGACCTACGGCGCCAAGCCGGAAGAGAAGAAGGTGCTCGAAGGCCTGCAGTGGGGCCAGTTCAAGCCGTCGGACAACGATCAGTTGCTGCCGATTCGTCAGCTCGAGCTGTTCAAGAAACGCACCGAAGTGGCCAACAACGACAAGCTCAAGGACGCCGACAAGCAGGCTCAGCTCAAGGAGCTGGACGCCGAGCTGGCCAAGCTGGAGCAGCGCATGGCCGAGCGTGAGAAGCAAAACGGCGCCAGCGCCGGCTGAGCCTCGGAGCCGCCCCGCGAAAGTGGGGCGGTTCTTGAACAGCTCGCCGCTGAAGCGCCTCCCACAGGAACGAGAGTTACCCATGACCACACTGACCACCGCCACCCCGGCAACCGAAGCCAAGCGTAGCTGGCTGCAACTGATTGGCTGGGGCCTGTTCTTTGCCGTACTTGCCTGGTCCTGGCAGGGTGCGGAAATGAACCCGCTGGCGCTGGTGCGCGATGCCGGCAACATGGCCACCTTCGCCGCCGACTTCTTCCCGCCGGATTTCAGCAACTGGCAGCACTACCTCAAGGAGATGGTCGTCACCGTACAGATCGCTCTTTGGGGCACGGTGCTGGCCATCGTCTGCGCCATTCCGCTGGGCATTCTCTGTTCCGAGAACATCGTGCCCTGGTGGGTGTACCAGCCGGTACGCCGGGTGATGGATGCCTGCCGTTCGATCAACGAAATGGTCTTCGCCATGCTCTTCGTCGTCGCGGTCGGGCTCGGCCCCTTCGCAGGCGTGCTGGCGCTGTTCATCAGCACCACCGGGGTGCTGGCCAAATTGTTCGCCGAGGCGGTCGAGGCCATCGACCCAGGCCCGGTCGAAGGCGTGCGCGCCACCGGTGCCAGCGCCCTGCAGGAAGTGATCTTCGGTGTCATCCCGCAGGTGCTGCCGTTGTGGATTTCCTACTCGCTGTACCGCTTCGAGTCCAACGTGCGTTCGGCCACGGTGGTCGGCATGGTCGGCGCCGGCGGCATCGGCGTGATCCTCTGGGAGGCCATACGCGGCTTCCAGTTCGCCCAGACCTGCGCGCTGCTGATCGTGATCATCCTGGTGGTGAGCGCCATCGACATCCTGTCCCAACGCCTGCGCAAGCTCTTTATCTGAAGGAGAGGGAGGGCGCCTGCGTGCGCCCTTTTCAAACGATGAACTTGTCTAGACAAAGCGAACCGCTGTACCGCGAACTGGCCGCCGTGTTGCGCGAAGACGTGCAGCACATGAGTCCGGGCGATTACCTGCCGGGCGAGATGCAACTGGCCGCGCGCTTTTCCGTCAACCGTCACACCCTGCGCCGCGCTGTCGACGAGCTGGTGCTCGAAGGCCGTCTGCTGCGCCGCCAAGGCAAGGGCACACAGGTGCTGGCCAAGCCGCTGGTGTATCCGGTGGAGGCGGGCAGTGCGTTCAGCCAGTCGCTGTCTGCGCTTGGTCACCGCGTCGAGGCGCAGCTGATCGAACGTCTGCGTCGCGTTGGCAGCAGCGAGGAGTGCCGCCACCTGCAACTTCCCGATGGCAGCGAACTGCTCGAGCTGGTCACCCTGCGCCTGCTCGACGGCCAGCCGCTGAGTCTGATTCGTCATCGCTTCTGCATCAGCCTGGCGTCGCTGCTGGCCGACTATCAGGGCGGCTCGCTGCGCCAGTACCTGGCCGAGCGCGATCTACCGCTGACACGCACCTTCAGCCTGATCGGCGCGCGCCTACCCAGTCGCGAGGAGGCTGCGCACCTGCTGATGCCGCGCCATGCGCCGCTGCTCAGCGTACTCACTTTGTCCCGCGATCCCGCTGGCCGGGCGGTGGAGCTGGCGCAGTCCAGCAGCCGCGCCGACCGCTTCCAGTACCAGGTAGCGACCTGATGGAGACCCGCATGAACGAAACCGATCCGAACATCGCCGCGCGTCAGCGCTGGATGGGCGTCCTGGCCCGCGCCGGCAGCGCTCTCGACCCCCATGAAGCGGCGCTGAAAGACAGCGCCTACCAACTGATCCGCTCCCCCGAGGTCGGCATGACCCTGGTGCGCGGGCGCATGGGCGGCACCGGTAGCGCCTTCAACCTCGGCGAGATGACCGTGACCCGCTGTGTAGTGCGTCTTGCCGACGGCCGAACCGGTTACAGCTATCTGGCAGGCCGTGACAAGCGCCGCGCCGAGCTGGCCGCCCTGGCCGACGCGCACCTGCAGGGCAACGACCAGGCGCGCTGGCTGGATGACCTGATCGAACCCCTGGCCCGCGAGCAGCGCGAACAGCGCCTGAACCGGGCCGCCCGTACCGCCACCACTCAGGTGGAATTTTTCACCCTGGTCAGAGGAGAGGACTGATGACTACGCCGCACAGCTCGCACTGGCTGCAACCGGCTTTTGACGACCCGGTGCTGGACGCCCAGGTCAGCTTCCGCGCCGCCCTCGGAGCCCTGGCCGAACCGGGGCTGCCACGCGCCATGGACCGTGCCCATGCCCTGGGCGATCTGGCCCCGGCTACTTATGGTTTGTGTCTGGCCTTCCTCGACAGTGATACGCCTCTTTGGCTGGCGCCGCGTTTCGACACGCCGCTGATTCGCGCCAACCTAGCGTTCCACTGCGGCTGCCCGATTGTCGCCGAGCGTGAGATCGCTTTGTTCGCCCTGCTTGATGAGGGCGAGTTGAGCGATCTGTCGGACTTCGACAATGGCAGCGAACGCTACCCGGACCAGTCCTGCACGCTGCTGATCCAGCTCGACGATCTGCGCGCCGGTGTCCCTCTGCGCTGGCGCGGGCCGGGCATCAAGGACGTGCGCGGCGTCAACCTGCCGCTGCCGGCCTCGTTCTGGCAGCAGCGTCAGGCGCGCAGCGCCTTTCCCCGTGGGCTGGATTGCTTCTTTGCCGCAGGCGGCGAAGTCATCGGCCTGCCGCGCAGCACCCGCGTGCTGATCGAAACCGAGGAGGCTGCCTGATGTATGTCGCCGTCAAGGGTGGCGAACGCGCCATCGACAATGCTCATCAACTGCTGACCAGCCGTCGCCGTGGCGATACCACGATCGCTGAACTGGGCGTTGAACAGATCCGCCAGCAACTGCCGCTGGCCGTGGCCCGGGTCATGAGCGAAGGCTCGCTGTACGACGAGGAGCTGGCCGCGCTGGCGATCAAGCAGGCGGCCGGTGATCTGATGGAGGCCATCTTCCTCTTGCGCGCCTACCGCACCACGCTGTCGCGTTTTGGCGCCAGCGAGCCGCTGGATACCACGAAGATGCAGCTGGAGCGGCGCATCTCCGCCACCTTCAAGGATCTGCCCGGTGGTCAGTTGCTCGGCCCTACGTTCGATTACACCCACCGTCTGCTGGATTTCACCTTGCTGGCCGAGGGCGAGTATCCGGCGCCGGAAACCGCGCTCGCCGACGAGCCCAAGCCCTGTCCTCGGGTGTTGGATTTTCTCGCAGGCGAAGGGCTGATGGCCCGCGAGCAGGACGACGGCGCACCGGTGCCGGACATCACCCGCGAGCCGCTGGCCTTTCCCGCGAGCCGCGCCGAGCGCCTGCAGGCGCTTGCCCGTGGTGATGAAGGCTTCCTCCTGGCGCTCGGCTACTCGACTCAGCGCGGCTACGGGCGCAATCACCCCTTCGCCGGGGAGATCCGCATCGGTGATGTAGAGGTGTGGATGACGCCCGCCGAACTGGGCTTCGCCGTACCGCTGGGCGACATCGAGATCACCGAGTGCGAGATGGTCAACCAGTTCGTCGGTGACAGCGCCGAGCAGGCGCAGTTTACCCGCGGCTATGGCTTGGCCTTCGGTTACGCCGAGCGCAAGGCCATGGGCATGGCGCTGGTAGACCGCGCGCTGCGCGCCGCCGAGTACGGCGAGGAGGTACAGGGCCCGGCGCAGGAAGAGGAGTTCGTGCTGATGCACTGCGACAACGTCGAAGCCGCCGGCTTCGTCTCGCACCTCAAGTTGCCGCACTACGTCGACTTCCAGGCCGAACTGGAACTGATCCGCAAGCTGCGCCGCCAGGCGCCGGCAGAGGAGAACCGCTGATGAACGCTTTCACCGCAAGCGGCGCCCGTGAGGCGTCGGCCTACAACTTCGCCTATCTGGATGAGCAGACCAAACGCATGATCCGCCGTGGCTTGCTCAAGGCGGTAGCGATCCCTGGCTACCAGGTGCCCTTCGGCGGTCGAGAAATGCCACTTCCCTATGGCTGGGGCACCGGCGGCATGCAGCTGACTGCCGCCATTCTCGGTGCAGACGATGTGCTCAAGGTGATCGACCAGGGTGCCGACGACACCACCAATGCGGTGTCGATTCGCCGCTTCTTCGCCCGTACCGCAGGTGTCGCCACCACCGAGCGCACGCTTGAGGCCAGCGTGATCCAGACCCGCCACCGTATTCCGGAAACACCGCTGTCGGCCGGGCAGATCATGGTCTATCAGGTGCCGATTCCCGAGCCGCTGCGTTTTATCGAGCCCAGCGAGCAGGAGACGCGGACCATGCATGCGCTGGAGGACTACGGCGTGATGCACGTGAAGCTGTACGAGGACATCGCCACCTTCGGCCATATCGCCACCGCCTACGCCTACCCGGTGACGGTGGATGAGCGCTACGTGATGGACCCGTCGCCGATTCCCAAATTCGACAACCCCAAACTGGACATGAGCCCGGCGCTGATGCTGTTCGGTGCCGGCCGCGAGAAGCGCCTGTATGCGGTGCCGCCCTTTACCCGGGTGGTCAGCCTGGACTTCGAGGATCACCCCTTCGCCGTGCAGCGCTGGGACGAGTGCTGCGCCTTCTGTGGCAGCAGCGATTCCTTCCTTGACGAGCTGATCGTCGATGACGCCGGCAGCAAGCGCTTCGTCTGCTCCGACACCGACTACTGCCGTCAGCGCACCGAGGAGAACCTGCAATGAGCGCCGCCGAACGTCTGCAACCTGCCGTGGCAGCGGCTGAGCCACTGTTCTCGGTGCGTGATCTGACCCGCCTGTACGGCCCGGACAAGGGCTGCCAGGGCGTGAGTTTCGACCTCTATCCCGGCGAGGTGCTGGGCATCGTCGGCGAGTCGGGCTCGGGCAAGTCCACCTTGCTAAGCCTGCTCTCCGGCCGTTGCCCACCGGATCGCGGCAGCGTGAGTTATCGCGGCCGTGACGGCCAGTGGCTAGACCTGTACAGCGCCAGCGAGGCCGAGCGGCGCACGCTGCTGCGCACCGAGTGGGGCTTCGTCGAGCAGAACCCGCGTGACGGCCTGCGCATGGCAGTGTCGGCCGGCGCCAATATCGGCGAGCGGCTGATGGCCCAGGGTGTGCGCCACTACGGCGAACTGCGCGCCGCCGGGCTCGACTGGCTGAGCCAGGTGGAGATCGACCCGGCGCGTATCGACGACCTGCCGCGCACCTTCTCCGGCGGCATGCAGCAGCGCCTGCAGATCGCCCGCAACCTGGTCTCGGCGCCGCGTCTGGTGTTCATGGACGAGCCGACTGGAGGGCTGGACGTGTCGGTGCAGGCGCGCCTGCTCGATCTGCTGCGCGGCCTGGTGCGCGAGCTGGACCTGGCGGTGGTGATCGTCACCCACGACCTGGCGGTGGCACGTCTGCTGGCCGACCGGCTGATGGTGATGCGCCGTTCGCACGTGGTGGAGGCGGGGCTGACCGACCAGATTCTCGACGACCCGCAGCATCCGTATTCGCAGCTGTTGGTGTCGTCCGTCTTGCAACCCTGATGAGCGCTTGTCTCCCCTCTCCCGCTTGCGGGAGAGGGGCCGGGGGAGAGGGGCTTCGCTTGCATCGAGTCGCGGTTACCAGCCTCTTCCCAGCCCTCTCCACTCGGCGTGCCCCCAATAAATGGGAGAGGGGGCAGACGTGCCTACCGTATTCGAGGTGTATATGAACAATCTGATCGAGGTCAGCGGCCTCAGCAAGACCTTCACCCTGCACCAGCAGAACGGCGTCGTCCTGCAGGTGCTGCGTGACCTGAGTTTCGCCGTGCGCGGCGGCGAGTGCCTGGTGCTGCACGGCCAGTCCGGCGCCGGTAAATCGACCCTGCTGCGCACGCTGTACGGCAACTACCTGGCCGCCGGCGGCAGTATTCGCATCCGTCACCAGGGCTCGCCAGTGGAGCTGGTCGGCGCAGAGCCGCGCCAGGTGCTCGCAGTGCGCCGACAAAGCCTGGGTTACGTCAGCCAGTTCCTGCGGGTGATCCCGCGCGTGTCGACCTTGGACGTGGTGATGGAACCGGCACTGTCACGCGGCTGGGCGCGCGGCGACGCCGAGGCGCGGGCCAAGGCGCTGCTAGGCCGGCTGAATATTCCCGAGGCTCTGTGGCAATTGGCGCCGGGCACCTTCTCCGGTGGCGAGCAGCAGCGCGTCAATATCGCCCGCGGCTTCATGGTCGAGTGGCCGGTGCTGCTGCTCGACGAACCCACCGCCTCGCTGGACGACGCCAACCGCCAGGTGGTGCTGGAGCTGATCCTCGAAGCCAAGGCGGCCGGCAGCGCGCTGATCGGCATCTTCCATGACCGCATCGCCCGCGAGGCGGTGGCCGACCGTTACCTCGACATGAGCGCCGCCGCGGCGCAACCGGAGTACGTCTATGTCGTCTGAACAGATTCTCAGCAACGCGCGCGTCGTCACTGCTGAACGCGAGTTCCTCGGCACCCTGCTACTGCGCGACGGGCTGATCGCTGCGGTGGACGAGGGCGCCAGCCACCTGCCGCAAGCCCAGGACCTGGGAGGCGATTACTTGCTGCCGGGGCTGGTGGAGCTGCACACCGACAACCTGGAAAAGCACATGAGCCCCAGGCCTGGCGTGGATTGGCCTTCGGCCTCGGCGGTGCTGACCCACGATGCGCAGATCGTTGCCGCCGGCATCACCACGGTGTTCGATGCGCTGTCCATCGGCGACATCAACCCGCGTGGCCGGCGCATGCAGCAATTGCCGGCAATGATCGAGGCCATTGCCGCCAGCGAGGCGGCCGGGCAGACCCGCGCCGAGCACCGCCTGCACCTGCGCTGCGAGCTGTGCCACCCCGATGCCCTGACCATCTATCGCGATCTGGTGGAGCACCCGCTGGTGGCATTGGTGTCGGTGATGGATCATTCGCCCGGCCAGCGTCAGTTCGCCAAGGTCGAGAAGTACCGCGAGTACTACATGGGCAAGTACCACCTGAGCCCGGCGGAGATGGAGGAATTCCTTCAGGAGCAGATCGCCAACTCGCGCCAATACAGCGACCGTCAGCGCCAGGCCATCGTCGAGGACTGCCACAGCCGGGGCATCTCGGTGGCCAGCCATGACGACGCGACTTTGGCCCACGTGCAGGAGTCTGCCGGCTTCGGTATGGCCATCGCCGAGTTCCCCACCACCCTCGAGGCAGCCAGGGCCAGCCACGAGCTGGGGCTGAAGGTGCTGATGGGGGCACCGAATGTGGTGCGCGGCGGCTCGCACTCGGGCAATATCGCCGCCGCCGAACTGGCGCGTCACGGCGTGCTGGATATCCTCTCCAGCGACTACTACCCGGCCAGCCTGTTGCATGCGGCCTGGCTGCTCGCCGGGCAGGACAACGACTATGATTTGCCTGCGGCCATCGCCACCGTGAGCCGCGCACCGGCCAGGGCGGCCGGACTGGATGACCGCGGCGAGATTCGCGTCGGCCTGCGCGCCGACCTGGTGCAAGCCAGGGCCCATGGCCAGCAGCCGGTGATCCAGCAGGTGTGGCGCCAAGCACGAAGGGTGTTCTGATGCAGGGCAGGTTGATCTATCTTATGGGGCCTTCGGGCTCGGGCAAGGACAGCCTGTTGCAAGCTGCACGTGCGCCGTTGGAGGCGCACGGCTGCCGTTTCGCCCGGCGGGTGATCACCCGCAGTGCCGAGTCCGTCGGCGAGGATGCGCTGGGGGTGACCCCGGCCGAATTCGAGCGCCTGCAGGGCGAGGGCGCCTTCGCCCTGAGCTGGCGCGCCAATGGTCTGGCCTACGGCATCCCGCGAGAGATCGATGACTGGTTGAGCGCCGGGCAGGATGTGCTGATCAACGGTTCGCGCGGTCATCTCGACACAGCGCGGCAACGCTACCCGGATCTGCTGGCGATTCTCCTGCAGGTCGACGAAGCGGTGCTGCGTCAGCGTCTGTTGGCCCGCGGTCGCGAGACGCCGGAGCAGATCGAGCAGCGCCTCGCTCGCAGTCGCAGTTTTGCTGTTGTGGGAGGCGCTTCAGCGGCGACTGTTGCGCAGGAGCACATTTGCGTTCTGGACAACTCCGGCCCACTGCAACAGACCGTGAATTGCCTGCTGCACCTGCTCGACGAGACCCGCCGATGCGCCTGACCCTGCTCGGCACCGGTGATGCCCGCCAGGTGCCGGTCTATAACTGCAGTTGCCCGGCCTGCGATGCGTCCCGTGTCTATCCGGCGCGTCGCCGTGGCCCCTGTTGCGCGCTGATCGAATGCGGCGCGCAGCGCTGGTTGATCGACAGTGGCCTCACCGATCTCACCGAGCGCTTTGCGCCACACAGCCTCAGCGGCATCCTGCAGACCCACTACCATGCCGATCACGCCCAGGGCCTGCTGCACCTACGCTGGGGGCAGGGGCTGATCATCCCCGTGCATGGCCCGGACGACCCTGAGGGGCTGGCCGATCTGTACAAGCATCCGGGCATTCTCGACTTCAGCCAGCCGTTCGCCGCTTTCGAGCGTCGCCAATTGGGTGAGCTGAGCGTTACCGCATTACTGCTGACGCATTCCAAGCCGACCTTCGGCTACCTACTAGAGGGGCAGGGCAGGCGCATCGCCTACCTCACCGATACCGTCGGCGTGCCGGAAGCGAGTTGTGCCGAACTACAGCGCGCGCCGCTGGATCTGCTGGTGCTCGATTGCTCCACCGCACCGCAACCCGTCGCGCCACGCAACCACAACGACCTGACCCGTGCGCTGGAGGTCGTCGAGCGCCTGCAACCGACGCAAACTGTGCTGACCCATATCGGCCACAGCTTCGATGCCTGGCTGCTGGAGCATCCCGACGCCTTGCCGCCATGCGTGACGCTGGCAAGCGATGGTCTGGTGTTGTGAGTCCACGCTGCTATCTGTAACCAAAGTTTTCAGATTCGCCGGGCTTGCCGTTACAGTGCTGGGCCTTCCAACGTGTTTGCCGCCAGCCAAGAGGTTGCATGAACGCCCGCCGCATTACCCTGTTGTTGTGTACGGCCGAGACCCTTGGCATGGCCGGTTTCGCCCTGTTCGCCGCGCTGCTACCGCAATTCCAGTCACTCTGGGGTTTGAGCAATACCGAGGCCGGCTGGATCGGCGGCGGCTTCTTTCTTGGCTATATGCTTGCCGTGCCTGTGCTCACCGGCCTGACCGACCGTCACGACGCCCGGCTGATCTACCTGGCGGCCATGCTGCTGACGGCCGTGGCCAGTGCCGGTTTCGTCTTTGCCGGTGGTTTCTGGTCGGCGCTGCTCTGGCGTGTGCTCGCCGGTATTGGCCTGGCCGGCACCTACATGCCGGGGCTCAAGGCGCTGTCGGAACGTATCGACGGTGCCTCGCAGTCGCGTGCCATCGCCTTCTATACCGCCAGCTTCGGATTGGGCACGGCGCTGTCGTTCACCCTGTCTGGCGAGCTGGCCAAGTTCGGCGGCTGGCAAGTCCCGGCGTTGCTCAGTGGTGCCTGTGCGTTGCTGGCCTGGGCGCTGGTGTACTGGGGGCTGGCGCCGAAAGCGGTAGAGGCACATGCGCCGCGCAATCTGCTGGATCTGGCGCCGTTGAGAAATCGCGAGGTGCTGGCTTACTGCCTGGCCTATGCGATGCACAACCTGGAACTGTTCGCCCTGCGCGCCTGGTTGGTGGCCTTCGTGGTGCTCTCCGGGCATCTGCAGGGCGTCGATCCCTGGCTGTCGGGCACCTGGGTGGCGATGCTGGCGACGCTCATCGGCATGCCGTCGAGCATCCTCGGCAACGAACTGGCGCTGCGTTTCGGGCGTCAGCGCTGGCTGATCGGTGTGATGCTCAGCTCCGCGCTGCTGGCCGCCGTGGTCGGCCTGGGCGCGGCGCTGCCGTTCTGGGCGATGCTGGGGCTGATTCTGATCTACGCAGTGACCGTCACCGCCGACTCGGCTTCGTTGACCGCCGGACTGGTCAGCGTCGCCCCGGCCAGCCACCGTGGCGCGGCGATGGCGCTGTATTCCTGTACCGGCTTTACCGGCGCGTTCCTCGGTCCGTTGCTGTTCGGCATGACTCTGGATGCCTTGGGCGATCAGCAGTTGCTCGGCTGGTGGGCGGCGTTCGCGCTGATGGGCCTGTTGCTGACGCTCGGGCCGCTGGCGTTGTGGTGGGCGGGTAGAGGGCGCGAGGAACGCTCGCGCCTCTGAGTCAGGGCTACCGGGCCTGGGTGCTTGATTTTACGCTTTGTTGCCCAGCGCCTCGGCCTTGCGCAGCCAGGTCTGGCGTTGTTCTTCGCTGGACGGGCGAACCGGGGCGAACTCGCTCAGACGCCGCGTTTTGATCCCGCAGAAACCGAGAATGGTACGCACCATCTGCCGATGCGCCGGGGCACCGTAGATCCAGCGGAAATACCAGCGTGGCGTGTCCATGGTCACCAGCAGGTCAGCACTGCGCCCGCTGAGCAGCTTGTCCCAGAGTTGCGAGCGGTTGCGGTACTTGAAGGCGAAGCCGGGCAGGAACACCCGGTCGAAGAAGCCCTTGAGCAGCGCTGGTATCCCGCCCCACCAGACCGGGTAGACGAACACCAGGTGCTCGGCCCAGTGAATCAGACGCTGAGCTTCGAGCAGGTCCGGCTCCAGATTCTGGCTCTGCTCGTAACCTTCACGCAGGATTGGGTCGAACTGCATTTCGCTCAGTCTGAGCTGGCGCACCACGTGCCCCTTGCTACGTGCTCCCAGGCTGTAGGCCTCGGCCAGGGCGTGGCAGAGGCTGTCCTTCTTGGGGTTGCCGAGAATCAGCAGGATGCGTTTGCCATCGCCTTCCAGCGGTGTGGCGCCACTCTTGCCTTCAGTCATGCCGCCCGGCTCCGAGCATGTCCTGCGGTCGTACCCATTGGTCGAACTCCTCTTCGTTCAGGTAGCCGAGCTGCAGTGCGGCCTGGCGTAGCGTGCTGCCTTCGGCGTAGGCCTTCTTGGCGATTTCGGCGGCTTTGTCATAGCCGATGTGGGGGTTGAGCGCTGTCACCAGCATCAAGCCGTTTTCCAGGTGCGCAGCCATTTGCGCGGCATCCGGCTGCAGGTCGGCGACGCAATGCTGCTGGAAGTTGCGGCAGCCATCGGCGAGCAGGCGGATCGATTGCAGCAGGTTGTGGATGATCACCGGCTTGAACACGTTGAGCTGCAGGTGGCCCTGGCTGGCGGCGAAGCTGATCGTAGCGTCGTTACCCAGCACCTGGCAGGCCAGCATCGACAGCGCTTCGCACTGGGTCGGGTTGACCTTGCCAGGCATGATCGAACTGCCCGGCTCGTTGGCTGGCAGGCGCACTTCGGCGAAGCCGGCGCGCGGGCCGGAGCCGAGCAGGCGCAGGTCGTTGGCCAGCTTCATCAGGGCCACGGCCAGGGTTTTCAGCGCGCCGGAGAGCTGCACCAGCGGCTCGTGCCCGGACAGTGCGGCGAACTTGTTCGGTGCGCTGGTCAGCGGCAGGCCGGAGAGTGCGGCCAGTTCGGCGGCGATGGCTTCGGCGAAACCGGCCGGTGCGTTCAGCCCGGTGCCGACGGCAGTACCGCCCTGGGCCAGCTCGCAGACGGCGGGCAGAGCAGCGCGAATCGCGGCCTCGGCATGGCCGAGCTGGGCGACGAAGGCCGACAGCTCCTGGCCGAAGGTGATGGGGGTGGCGTCCATCATATGGGTGCGCCCGGTCTTGACCAGGTTGGCGTGGCGCTGCGCCTGTTCCTGCAGGCCGTCACGCAGTTCGGCCAGCGCCGGCAGCAGGGCGTGGCGAACGCCCTGCACAGCGGCGATGTGCATGGCAGTAGGGAAGCAGTCGTTGGAGCTTTGCGCGCGGTTGACGTGATCGTTGGGGTGCACCGGGGTCTTGCCGCCGCGTTGGCCGCCGGCCAGTTCGTTGGCTCGGCCGGCGATCACCTCGTTGACGTTCATGTTGCTCTGCGTGCCACTACCGGTCTGCCAGACCACCAGGGGGAATTGCGCGTCGTGCTGGCCTTCGAGCACTTCATCGGCAGCCTGTTCGATCAGCCGGGCGATATCCGCCGGCAGCTCGCCGCTGCGGCTGTTGACCCGTGCTGCGGCTTTCTTGATCAGCGCCAAAGCATGCAACACGGCCAGCGGCATGCGCTCCTGGCCGATGGCGAAGTTGATCAGCGAGCGCTGGGTCTGCGCGCCCCAGTAGGCGTCGTTAGGGACTTCGATGGGACCGATGCTGTCGGTTTCGGTGCGGCTCATGGCGTTCTCCGGGGCAAGTGCAAGATTGCTGGCAGTTTAGGTCGCGCCGCTGGAGACTGGTTCCACAACTTATCTATCAGGTTGATTGGAGCCGTTGAATGAGCGACTACCAGCGGGCGTGGGTTTCACCCAGCCAGCCCAGTGCTCCGTCCACTGGCACACGCTCGCCCCTCGGGCCGCGCAGCACACCGTCGTAATGACCGAAGCGCTGCACGGTGTTGGCGTGGAGCGGACCGAGTTTGGGGCAGGCCTTGTGCAGTTGGCAGGGGGTGAAGCGCAGGGCCACACGATCATCCTCGCTGTCCAGACGCCAAGTAGCCAGCGGCGCCTGCGAACTGCGCTCGATATGCAGGGGGCTGTCGAGTAATTGCACTTCACCGCCGAACCACAGGGAGTTTTCCGACAGGCCGCTGTGATCGAGCCAGCCAGCACCGAAGTTACCGGCAATGCCGCCCGCAGCAGCGAAAGCAGCGCGCTGCCAGTAAGTGTTCAGCGGCCAGACACCGCGACCGAAATCCAGCGCGGCGAAGCTCTGGCCCGGCATGCAGCTGTAATGCTTGCCGCCCAACTGCAGACTGCCGGCGGTGGGCAGGCCAAGCTGGCGGCAGGTGGCGTGAAAGCCGCCATTCTGCAGGGGTGCGACCAGATTGACCGATTGCAGATGGGCAGGGCGCTGAATGTCCAGGGCAACCTGTAGGGGCTGGCCGCCGATATCCGGGGCGGCAGCGGTGAGGCGCAGGCGTCCGGGGTGCTCATCGATGCGCAGTTGCAGGCGAGAGTGGCTGAAGGAGTGACTCTCCAGTGGCAGGTCTGGCAGTTGGCAGCCCAGAGCGAAGGGGCGGAGCTGGGTATGGGCGACGGCCTGGCCGGTGTCCAGGTCGAGGAAGTAGGCGGCGCCGTAGCCGAGGTAGTCGAGGTCAGCCAGGGTTAGCGAGAGCATCCACTGCGGCGTGGTGATGCACCAGTGATTCCAGCGTTTGCGCCGCCCGGCGTGGCCGTGCAGGGTGCAGTCCACCTGCGGGCGGCTGGACCAGCCAATGGCCTCGTCCAGCAAGCGACCTTTGCTGTCGCAAAGCGGCTGGAGCGGAAGGGGGGCGTGTGAGGTGAGGCTGGTCATCGGGCACGTCCGTGTGTGTGCGCGGGCTGGCGATCAATTGCCGGCTCTTGAGATGCGCACGCCTTGTTGAATAATAGTGGGGAGGTCGCAAAGAATGCCGAGCCCACCCGAGCATGAGCAAGTACTGGCATTTTGGCAACTGACCAGTGGGTGCGCCGGTCAACATGACGGGTGTGAGCCAGCGCACAACGCGCATCGCTTGAGGGATTTCCGCACAGGGCACAAAATGCCGCCTTCGTAGTCTACCCAGACTCATTCACAACCTCTGGACGCTCTCCATGCTCCGTTTTTCCAAACTCTGCACCTCCGTTCTGCTCAGCGCGAGCGCATCCCTGGCCATGGCCGATGCCGCCAGTCACGCTGCCGATGCCGAGCGTTTTCTCAAGCTGGCTCACGCCGACAAGCTGACCGTGCCGGTCTACGGCCAGGTGCAGCAGATGTTCGCCCAGCGTTTCGCCGAGGCGCCGAATGGCAAGAAAGCGGTACTCGAGAGTTATCAGGCCAAGGCCAATACCGCGCTGGACAAGGCGGTCGGCTGGGACAAGCTCAAGCCGGACATGGTCAAGCTCTACACCAGCAACTTCAATGAGCAGGAGCTCAAGGACCTGATCGCCTTCTACGAGTCGCCGCTGGGACAGAAGGTGCTGCAGAAAATGCCGACTCTCACCGCACAGTCCGCGCAGATCACCCAGAGCAAACTGGAGTCCGCGGTGCCTGAGGTGAACAAGCTGCTGGCCGACATGAGCAACGAACTCGGCCTGCCGAAACAGCCCTGATGGAGCCCGAGATGTCCAAGCAAGACCTTATCGTCACCGCCCTGGCCGCGCTGCAACCCGAGCACCTCGAAGTGCTGGACGAGAGCCATATGCACAGTCGCGGTCTGGAAACCCACTACAAGGCGGTGATCGTCAGCCCGGCGTTTGCCGGCCTGAATGCGGTCAAGCGGCATCAGAAGGTGTATGCGACGGTCGGCGAGCTGATGGGACAGATCCATGCCTTGGCGCTGCATACCTACACCCCGGAGGAGTGGGCGGCGCAGGGCGTGGCGCCGGCTTCGCCGACCTGTCGCGGCGGTCATTGATTTAGCTCGGCTGTAATCCGGGGGAACCCGTGGGCAATTCCCGGATTGCATCCAGGCGACGTGACAGGCTGTCGCGCCTTGTCGCCAAGCCACCCCGGCGAATCCCTGCTTTGCTACAATCCGTCCGCGCCGGCCCACGCCGGCGCTTTCGTTTAGATTCTCGATTTAGCGAGCTGGAGCCATGCAAGGCGCTACGTTAGTAACGCAGCACGGCCACGCGCAGCTGATCGAGGGCCAGTCCGCCCTTTACGTGGGCGACTACTGAGAGAATATTCATGACCGACAAGATCGTCGTCGCGGCGCTGTATAAATTCGTCTCCCTGCCGGACTATCAGGCGCTGCGCGAACCCCTGCTGCAAACCCTCATCGATAACGACATCAAGGGCACCCTGTTGCTCGCCGAGGAGGGTATCAACGGCACCGTTTCCGGTACCCGTGCCGCTATCGATGCACTGCTCGCCTGGTTCCGCCTGGACGCCCGTCTGGCCGATATCGACCACAAGGAATCCTATTGTGATGAGCAGCCGTTCTATCGCACCAAGGTCAAGCTGAAGAAAGAGATCGTCACTCTCGGCGTGCCTGGCGTCGACCCCAACCAGCGCGTCGGTACCTACGTCGAGCCGCAGGACTGGAACGCCCTGATCAGCGACCCTGAAGTGCTGTTGATCGATACCCGCAACGACTACGAAGTGGCCATCGGCACCTTCGAGGGCGCCATCGACCCGAAGACCAAGTCGTTCCGCGAATTTCCCGAGTACGTCCGCGAGCACTTCGACCCGAGCAAGCACAAGAAGGTGGCGATGTTCTGCACCGGCGGTATTCGCTGCGAGAAGGCCTCTAGCTACATGCTCGGCGAGGGTTTCGAGGAGGTCTATCACCTCAAGGGCGGCATTCTCAAATACCTCGAGGAGGTGCCGCAGGAAGAGACCAAGTGGCAGGGCGACTGCTTCGTCTTCGACAATCGCGTGACCGTACGTCATGACCTGTCTGAAGGCGATTACGATCAGTGTCACGCCTGCCGCACGCCGATCTCCGTGGAAGAGCGCCAGTCCGAGTTCTATAGCCCTGGCGTCAGTTGCCCGCATTGCTGGGATTCGCTGCCGGAGAAGACCCGTGAAGGCGCCCGCGAACGGCAGAAGCAGATCGAACTGGCCCGTGCGCGCAATCAACCGCACCCCATCGGCCGCGACCCCCGCCAACTGAACGAGGCCTGACCATGGCTAGCCGCCTGCTCTACGTGATGGATCCGATGTGCTCCTGGTGCTGGGGTTTTGCACCGGTAGTCGAAACCCTCGTCGAGCAGGCGGCCGCTGCCGATGTGCCGCTGCAGATCGTGGTAGGCGGCTTGCGCCGTGATCAGGTGGCTGTTGATGCCGCCGCACGGGTGCGTTACCTGGGCTACTGGCAGGCGGTCAATGCCAACACCGGACAACTGTTCGACTTCGAGCGCGGCCTGCCGGAAGGGATGGTGTATGACACCGAACCTGCCTGCCGCGCGTTGGTCACTGCACGTAATCTCGATGCGCAGAGTGCCTGGACACTGCTCAAGCTGATTCAGCAAGCCTTCTACACCGAAGGGGCCGACGTCACCCAGGCCAGCGTGTTGGTGCAACTGGCCGAGCAGGCGGGCATCCCGCGCATCGAGTTTGCCGAAGCCTTCGACAGCCGGGCCATGGAGGACGCGACCGCCGCCGATTTCACCTGGGTGCAGGACCTGGGCATCGCCGGCTTCCCTACGCTGCTGGCCGAGCGCGATGGCCAACTGGCGTTGCTGACCAACGGCTATCAGCCGCTCGAGGTGTTATCGCCGCTGCTGGGGCGCTGGCTGGAGCGCGCTGCCAATGCCTGATCGGTTGAGCTGGGCAGAAATTCGTCGCCTGGCCCTGCGTCACAAGAAAGCGCTGATCCTGGCCAATCTGGTCGCCGTGCTGGCGACCCTGTGCAGTGTGCCGATCCCATTGCTGTTGCCGTTGCTGGTGGACGAAGTGCTGCTGAACGACGGCGATGCGGCGCTCAAGGTGATGGACAACTTCCTCCCGACCGAGTGGGAAACGGCAGCCGGCTATATCGGCCTGATGCTGGTGCTGACCCTGCTGCTGCGAGGCTCGGCGCTGATCTTCAACGTCTTGCAGGCGCGGCTGTTCGCCAGGTTGTCGAAGGACATCGTCTACCGCATCCGCATGCGTCTGATCGAGCGGCTCAAACGCATTTCCCTTGGCGAGTACGAGAGCCTGGGCGGCGGCACCGTGACCACCCACCTGGTCACCGATCTGGATACCCTGGACAAGTTCGTCGGCGAGACCCTGAGCCGCTTTCTGGTGGCGATCCTGACCCTGGTTGGCACCTCGGCCATCCTGATCTGGATGCACTGGCAGCTGGCTTTGCTGATTCTGCTGTTCAACCCGCTGGTGATCTACGCCACCGTGCTGCTGGGCAAGAAGGTCAAGCACCTGAAGAAGCTGGAGAACGACAGCACCTCGCGTTTCACCCAGGCGCTGACCGAGACTCTGGAAGCGATTCAGGAAGTGCGCGCCGGCAACCGCCAGGGCTACTTCCTCGGCCGCCTCGGCGGGCGGGCGCGCGAGGTGCGTGACTATGCCGTGGCCTCGCAATGGAAGAGCGACGCGTCGAACCGTGCCAGCGGCCTGCTGTTCCAGTTCGGTATCGACGTGTTCCGCGCGGCGGCGATGCTCACTGTGCTGTTCTCCGACCTGTCCATCGGCCAGATGCTCGCGGTGTTCAGCTACCTGTGGTTCATGATCGGCCCGGTGGAGCAACTGCTCAGCCTGCAGTACGCCTTCTACGCTGCCGGTGGCGCGCTGACGCGGATCAACGAGCTGCTGGCACGCAAGGACGAGCCGCAGTACGAAGGGCGCGTCGACCCTTTCAAGGGGCGCGACACGGTCGGTATCGAGGTGCGCGGATTGACCTTCGGCTATGGCGACGAGCCGGTGCTGGATCGGCTCGATCTGTCCATCGGCCCGGGCGAGAAGGTGGCCATCGTTGGCGCCTCGGGCGGAGGCAAGAGCACTCTGGTGCAGTTGCTGCTGGGCCTGTACACGCCGCAGGCCGGGAGCATTCGCTTCGGTGGCAGCGCGCTGGAGGAGATCGGCCTGGACTGTGTGCGTGACAACGTCGCGGTAGTGTTGCAGCACCCGGCACTGTTCAACGACACGGTGCGCGCCAACCTGACCATGGGCCGCGAGCGCAGCGATGAGGCCTGCTGGCAGGCGCTGCGCATCGCCCAGCTGCACGACACCATTGCGCAACTGCCGCAAGGGCTGGACAGCGTGGTCGGGCGTAGCGGTGTGCGTTTGTCCGGCGGCCAGCGCCAGCGCCTGGCCATTGCCCGTATGGTGCTGGCCGAGCCCAAGGTGGTGATCCTCGACGAAGCCACTTCGGCACTGGATGCCGCCACTGAGTACGCCTTGCACGAAGCGCTGGCGCAGTTCCTTGAAGGCCGCACCACGCTGATCATCGCCCACCGCCTGAGCGCGGTGAAGCAGGCCGATCGGGTACTGGTGTTCGACGGCGGCAGCGTGGCCGAGGATGGTGACCACCAGCAACTGATCGCAGAAGGTGGCCTGTACGCCAAGCTTTACGGGCATTTGCAGCAAGGCTGAGTCGTGGTGCGCCGTGCGCACCGCAGCGATCAGGATTTTCGGGAAATTCTTCGCTGCTGAAGCGTAACGCCGCCCAGCCGCTCCTACGAGGCAGTTGGGCATATGTAATGTGTAGGGCGGGTGCAACCCGCCATAAAAGGGTGGCGGGTTGCACCCGCCCTACGAATCAGAAGCCGCCTTTATGGGATAGGTAGGAGCGGCTTCAGCCGCGATGCTCTTTTGCGCAACCAATGTTCCCGGATTGCATCCGGGCTCAGCTTCCTGGGCTGTCGCGGCTAAAGCCCCTCCCACAAGGTTTCGCTGCTGCACTGACAGGCTGCCCCCCGTTCTGTGGGAAGCGCTTCAGCGGCGACGCTTTATCTCAATCGCTGCTCATCAAGGCTTCGCTCAATTCCTCGAACAGGGTCTGCACCGAGCGCAGGGCGCGACAGTCGGGGCGGGTCAGCAGCCAGAGTTCGGTGTCGCAGCCGGGCAAGGGGGCGCTCAGAGCACGTAGGTCCGGCTGGCTGCGCAGGATGAAGTCGGGCAGGGCGGCGACGCCCAATCCGGCGCGTGCCAGTTGCGCCACGGCATACATGCTGCTGCAGCGATAGTTGGGAGTGACGCTCGGCAATTCGCGCAGACGCCAGAGCACCGTGGCGTGATCCGGCATCGACTCGTCCGGGGCGATCCAGCTCTGTCGCGCCAGGTCGCTGCGATCCTGGCCATCGTCGCGTGCGCAAACCACGTAGGACACCTTGGCCAGACGGCGGCCGACCAGATGCTCCGGCGGCTGGTTGGTCAGGCGCAGGGCCAGGTCGGCGTCGCGGCGGCTGAGGTTGGCGAAGTCGTTGGAGGTCACCAGTTCCAGCGACAGTGCCGGATAGTTGGGCATGAAGCGCGCCAGCGCCGGCAGCAGCAGGCTGCTCAGCACTGCGTCGGTACAGGTCAGGCGTACCGTGCCGCTGACCACCTGCTTGCCCTGCTCCAGCGCCACGCGTGCGGCATCCAACGCCTGCTCGGCGCGTTCGGCCTGCTCGGCCAGGGCCCGAGCGGTTTCGCTGGGCTCATAGCCGCGTCGACTCTTCTCGAACAGCGCCACCCCCAGGGCGGCTTCCAGACGGCGCACGGCACGGAACACTGTGGACACGTCGACCTGCATCAATTCTGCCGCCCGCGCCAGGGAGCGACCACGCACCAGGGCGAGCACCAGAGAGAGGTCGGTATGGTCGATCTGATATTGCATGGCTGCAATCTCTGCTTGTCTATTCGCCAATTATTATTGCGCGAGCGCCATCTTATAGTGGCAGGGAGACGGTCATACAAGAGGGGATAGGCGTATGTACAGCAAGTGTCGAGTCAAGGTCGCCCTGGTAGGTGATTACAGTGCTGCAGTTACCGCGCACCGTGCCATTCCAGAGGCGCTGCGCCTTGCTGGTGAAGCGCTGGGAGTGACGGTCGAATATGACTGGCTGGCCACTGAGCGCATTCTCGATGACGCGACTTTGCAGGCCTATGACGGCATCTGGTGCATGCCGGGCAGCCCGTATGTTGCTACCGAGGGTGCGCTGCGCGCGATCCGTTTCGCGCGCGAGCAGGGCGTGCCATTTCTCGGTACCTGCGGTGGCTTCCAGCACGCGCTGCTGGAATACGCACGCAATCAGCTGGGGTGGCAGGATGCCGAGCACGCCGAGCTGTCGCCGCAGGCGCAAACGCCTCTTATCGCGCCACTGGCCTTTGCGCTGCTGGACGTCAGCGAGCATGTGCATCTGGTTTCCGGTTCGCGTATCGCCGAGCTCTACGGTGTACGCGAGATCAGCGAGCAGTACCTGTGTCGCTACGGCCTTTCCGATGCTTTCGTCGAGCCGCTGATGGCGCAGGCGCTGATGGCTTCCGGGCATGACGAGGCGGGTGCCGTGCGTGCCATCGAGCTGGAAGATCATCCGTTCTTCATCGCCACCCTGTTCCAGCCCGAGCGTGCGGCGCTGGAAGGGCGCCTGCCGCCGCTGGTCGCCGGCCTGGTTGGTGCCTGCGCGGTGCAGTCGGTGCATGAGGCGCAGCAGGAAGCAGTCGCGTGATCGCGGCCACGCCGGAGCCACCCTATTACGTGGTGATGTTCACCTCGGAGCGTACCGACGTGGACACCGGTTATGCCGAGGCGGCGCAGCGCGTGCTGGCGTTGGCCGCACAGCAGCCCGGCTTTCTCGGCGTGGAGTCGGCGCGCAGTGACGGCCTGGGCATCACTCTGTCCTACTGGCAGAGCGAGGAGGCCATTCGCGCCTGGCGCGAGCAGGGACGCGCCAATTGGTACGCGCCTTCACCACTCGCGTGGCCAAGGTGGAGCGCGCCTACACATTCTCGCGCCCGAGCTGAGTAACGGCGGCAAGTCGGCTGACCGCTGTGTAAGGATTTTTTTACGGTTGCCAGGGCTTTGCCTGCCTTACTTGGAAGGCGTAAGGATAATTTGCCACTGCCGCACTCGGCCGACGCGTCTAAGTGTCTCAACGTATCTTGAGAGCGGGTCTGCGCTCGGTTGTCATGAGGTTGTCCGCAACGCATTCGTGCGGCTGCCATAACAATGACAATCAGGAGGCGAAATGAACGCCGTGGCCAAGATCGAACAGCACAACCCTATCGGAACCGACGGTTTCGAGTTCGTCGAATTCACCGCACCGAATGCCGACGGTATCGAGCAACTGCGCCAGTTGTTCACCGCCATGGGCTTCACCGAAACCGCCAAGCACCGTTCCAAAGAGGTGTGGTTGTTTCAGCAGAACGACATCAATATCGTGCTCAACGGCAGCCCCACCGGCCACGTGCGTGCCTTCGGCGAAAAGCATGGCCCCAGTGCCTGCGCCATGGCCTTCCGGGTCAAGAACGCCGCCCAGGCTGCGGCTTATGTCGAACAGCAGGGTGCCACGTTGGTGGGCAGCCACGCCAACTTCGGAGAGCTGAACATCCCCTGCGTCGAAGGTATCGGCGGCTCGCTGCTGTATCTGGTTGACCGTTATGGTGACAAGAGCATCTACGACGTCGACTTCGAGTACATCGAAGGCCGCAGTGCCAACGACAACGCCGTCGGCCTGCAATGCATAGACCACCTGACTCACAACGTGCGTCGCGGACAGATGGATGTCTGGTCCGGCTTCTACGAGCGTATCGCCAATTTTCGCGAGATCCGCTACTTCGATATCGAAGGCAAGCTCACTGGCCTGTTCTCCCGCGCCATGACCGCGCCCTGCGGCAAGATCCGCATTCCGATCAACGAGTCGGCCGATGACAAGTCGCAGATCGAGGAATTCATCCGCGAGTACCACGGCGAAGGCATCCAGCATATCGCCCTGTCCACTGACGACATCTACGCCACCGTGCGCCAACTGCGCGCCAACGGCGTCGACTTCATGACCACCCCGGACACTTACTACGAGAAGGTCGACACCCGCGTCGCCGGCCATGGCGAGCCGACCGAGGTACTGCGTGAACTGAACATCCTGATCGATGGTGCGCCGGGCGATGACGGCATCCTGCTGCAGATCTTCACCAATACGGTGATCGGCCCGATCTTCTTCGAGATCATTCAGCGCAAGGGTAATCAGGGCTTCGGCGAGGGCAATTTCAAGGCCCTGTTCGAATCCATCGAGGAAGACCAGCTGCGTCGCGGTGTGATCTCCGAGGAGTGATGCCATGAGCCGCCAATGGATCCGCTTTCCCTTGCGTGAAGGCGAGTGCTCGCGCCAGGCGCATTGCGACCTGCCGCAGGGCACCTACGAGCGCGAGATGGGCCGTGAGGGCTTCTTCGGCCCCACCGCGCACCTGCACCACAAGCATCCGCCCACCGGCTGGATCGACTGGGAAGGCCCGCTGCGCCCGCATGCGTTCAACTTCAACGACATCCCCAGCGAGCGCGATTGCCCGCTGGCGGCGCCGCTGACCCTGCACAACGCCGACGTCAAGCTGCGCGTCTGGCGCACCCACGGCGCCATGCGCCATCTGGTGCGCAACGCCGATGGTGACGAGTTGTTGTTCGTACATGAAGGCAGTGGGCATTTCTACTGCGACTTCGGCCATCTGGAGTACCGCGGCGGCGATTACCTGCTGATCCCCCGCGGCACCGCCTGGCGCATCGAGGCCAGCACACCGAGCTACTTCCTGCTGATCGAGAACACCGACGGCGCCTACCAGTTGCCGGACAAGGGCCTGTTGGGCCCGCAGGCGATCTTCGACCTGGCGGTGCTGGAGCACCCGCATATCGACGACGCCTTCAAGGCACAGCAGGACGAGAACACCTGGCAGATCCGCATCAAGCGGCGCGGCCAGATCAGCACCGTGACCTACCCCTACAACCCGCTGGACGTGGTCGGCTGGCATGGCGACAACACCGTGGTGCGTCTGAACTGGCGCGACATCCGTCCGCTGGTCAGCCATCGCTACCACCTGCCGCCGTCGGTGCACACCACCTTCGTCGCCAATGGCTTCGTGATCTGCACCTTTACCCCGCGCCCGGTGGAGTCCGACCCCGGCGCGCTCAAGGTGCCGTTCTTCCACAACAACGATGACTACGACGAAGTGCTGTTCTACCACCGTGGCAACTTCTTCAGCCGCGACAACATCGAGCAGGGCATGGTCACCCTGCACCCGTGCGGCTTCCCCCATGGGCCGCACCCCAAGGCGCTGAAGAAGAGCCAGGAAGATCCGGCCACCTTTATCGATGAGGTGGCGGTGATGATCGACACTCGCCGCGCCCTGGAAGTGAGCGATGCCGCTGCTGCGGTGGACGTGGCCGAGTACGTCAATTCCTGGCGTGCGCCGGGTTTGTAGGATTAAACGAAGCTGTGGGAGCGAGCTCTGCTCGCGAAGCTTTTTGTTCGGTCAGGGTTCGCTCCTACCTCAGATTTCGAAGGATTACCGATGAAACTCGCATCACTGAACCAAGGCCGCGATGGCGTGCTGATCGTCGTTTCCCGCGACCTCACCCGTGCCGTTGTTGTGCCGCAGATCGCTTTCACCCTGCAGGCTGCGCTGGACGACTGGGCCGTGGCCCGGCCCAAGCTCGAAGCGGTCTATCAGCGGCTCAACGACGGCATGGAAGAGGGCGCTTTCGCCTTCGATCAGGCCGCCTGCCACAGCCCCTTGCCACGCGCCTATCACTGGGCCGACGGTAGCGCTTACGTCAATCACGTGGAGCTGGTGCGCAAGGCGCGAGGCGCCGAGATGCCGGAGTCCTTCTGGCATGATCCACTGATGTACCAGGGCGGCGCCGATGCCTTCATCCCGCCGCACAGCCCGATCAGCCTGGCCGACGAAGCCTGGGGCATCGACCTGGAAGCCGAGCTGGCAGTGGTCACCGACGATGTGCCGATGGGCGCCACACCGGCCGAAGCGGGCGGCCATATCCGTCTGCTGATGCTGGTCAACGACGTCTCGCTGCGTAATCTGATCCCTGGCGAGCTGGCCAAGGGCTTTGGTTTCTACCAGAGCAAACCGTCGTCGAGCTTCTCCCCGGTGGCCATCACCCCGGACGAACTGGGCGAAAGCTGGAAGGACGGCAAGGTGCACCGGCCGCTGGTGTCGCATATCAACGGCGCGCTGTTCGGCCAGCCGAACGCCGGTGTGGACATGACCTTCAACTTCCCGACTCTGGTGGCTCACGCAGCCAAGACCCGACCGCTGGGCGCGGGCACCATCATCGGCTCGGGCACCGTGTCGAACTACGACCGCAGCGCGGGCTCTTCCTGCCTGGCGGAAAAGCGCATGCTGGAAATCGTCGAGCAGGGCGAGGCGAAGACGCCGTTCCTCAAGTTCGGTGATCGGGTGCGCATCGAGATGTTCGACGTTGCCGGGCAGAGCATCTTCGGCGCCATCGATCAGGTGGTGGAGCACTACGACGCCCGCTGATTCGTTGGAGCGGCTTTAGCCGCGATGTTGTCAGCTGATCGCGGCTGAAGCCGCTCCTACCGCGTTTCGAAAGGAATCCGCAATGTTGAAACTCTACGGCTACTGGCGCTCCAGCGCTGCCTACCGTGTGCGTATCGCCCTCAACCTGAAGGGCCTGGCTTACCAGCAGGTGCCAGTGCACCTGGTCAAGGATGGCGGGCAGCAGCACGGCGCCGACTACCGCGCGTTGAATCCGCAGGGGCTACTGCCGCTACTGGTGGACGAGGAGAGCGGCGGCGTGCGCATCGCCCAGTCGCTGGCGATCATCGAGTACCTCGAAGAAATCTTCCCGGTGCCGGCGCTGCTGCCGGCTGATCCGGCCGAGCGTGCGCAGGTGCGTGCGCTGGCGCTGCACCTTGCTTGCGACGTGCATCCGCTGAACAACCTGCGCGTACTGCAGTACCTGTCCAGCGAACTGGGCGTCGCCGATGAGGCGAAGAACGCCTGGTACCGGCACTGGGTCGCGCTCGGTCTGACCGCCGTGGAGGAGGGCCTGGCTGCATTCGACGGTCGCCTGTCGCTCGGCGACCGGCCTGGATATCTGGAAGCCTGCCTGATTCCGCAGATGTATAATGCGCGGCGTTTTAACTGTGACCTTGCCGCGTACCCACGCATTGTCGCCATGGCGGCGCGCTGTGAACCCCTGGAGGCCTTCCAACTGGCCTTGCCGGAGGCACAAGCCGACGCTCAGTGACACCTTCGGCTTCACCCAAGCCTTGCATTCCGCTGCGCCACAAGCGCGGCGGGTCCGATTCCGTCACAGATAAAAACAAACAGGTGACGCATGACCCGTGAAAAACCGAAGAACCTCTGGCTCTCTCGCTGGGGTTTCATCCTCGCTGCAACCGGCTCGGCCGTCGGCCTGGGCAATATCTGGAAATTCCCTTACATCACCGGCGAGTACGGCGGCGGCGCCTTCGTGCTGATGTACCTGGCGTGCATCCTGGCCATCGGCATTCCGGTGATGATGACCGAGATCGCCATCGGCCGCCGTGGCCGCGGCAGCCCCATCGACGCCATCGGCCGCGTGGTCCGCGAGAACGGTGGTAACCCGCTGTGGAAGGCGGTCGGCGGTATGGCCATGCTCGCCGGTTTCATGATCCTGTGCTTTTACGTGGTCGTTGCCGGCTGGGCTTTCGCCTATACGTGGAAGATGCTCGACGGTTCGCTGGCGGCCACCAGCGTCGAAGCACTGGGCGGGGTGTTCGAGGCGCACAATGCCAATCCATGGCAACTCGGTGGCTGGAGTGTATTGGTGGCGCTGCTGACGTTGTGGATCGTCGCCAAGGGCGTGCAGAAAGGCATCGAGAATGCCGTGCGCTGGATGATGCCGGGTCTGGCGCTGATGCTGGTGGCGCTGGTCGGCTATGCGTTCACCAGTGGCAGTTTCAGTGCAGGCTTCGGCTTCCTCTTCCACTTCGATGCCTCGAAGATCACCGGTGAGGCACTGTTGGCGGCACTGGGGCACGCCTTCTTCACCCTGAGCCTGGCCTCGGGCGCCATTCTCACCTACGGCTCCTATATCCCGGATGGGCGATCCATCGCGCGGACCACCTTCATCGTCGCACTCTGCGATACCTGCGTGGCGTTGCTGGCCGGTCTGGCGATCTTCCCGATCATCTTCGCCAACGGCATGAACCCTAGCGCTGGGCCGGGGCTGATCTTCATGAGCCTGCCGCTGGCCTTCCAGCAGATGCCATTCGGCACCGCATTCGGCGTCTTGTTCTTCGCCATGGTATCGATCGCGGCACTGACCTCGGCGATCTCGATGATCGAGGCCAGCGTGGCCTACCTGAACGAAAAACACGGTATCAGCCGCCTGCGCGCTGCCATCGGGGCCGGCGCGGTACTGCTGGTGATCAGCCTGCTGGCAATGTTGTCGTTCAACCTGCTGGCGGGCTGGACGCCGCTGGGCAAGAACTTCTTCGACTGGCTGGATTACCTCACCTCGCGCTGGATGATGCCGCTGGGCGGCATCTTCATGGTCGTACTCGCAGGCTACGCACTGCGCGGCGAGATCATGCGTGACGAGCTGGATCTGCCGCCTGCGGGGTACGCGCTGTGGCTGTTCATGGTGCGCTATGTCAGTCCAGTGCTGATCATGGTGGTGTTCCTGCATGCGTTGGGCTGGCTGATGTTCGATCCCGTACTGCAGTGGTACTGGATTGCTGGTGCCATCGGCCTGCTGGCTGTGGCTGGGGAGGTTCTGCGGCCGAGAGTGGTGCCGGCGCTCGCCGGGCGCTGATCGCGGCTCGAATCCTGAGGCGCAGCTTCGGCAGAAGCTGCGCCTTTTTTATTGCGATAAGCCAGAAACGGCGCCTCAGTAGGCGGTATTTCGCCATTTATTCGGCGTCAATAAGCGGATAGTTGCCTGTCTTGGCCATTTCATTGGCTATGCTGAGAGCCATGGGTTGGCTAATTGCCAGCACTCAAGCGGTGGCACTCTTTGCCGATAAACCGGACTCGACATGGCACAGCAGTTGCGTAGTCAGTCGACCAGGTCGCGCCCACGATGCGCGGCTGTATAAGAAGAATCTGGAGTCGCCGTTATGTTCAAGCCTGCCGCACGCTTTTTCGCCAATCTTGCCGTCGGCAAGAAACTCTTTATCGGTTTCGGCCTCGTGCTGTTGCTTACCGCCGCCATGACGGTCAGTGGCTATCTGGCGGTTCAAGCGGTACTACATGGGCATGAGCAGGTTGGGCAGTTGGCGCAGGTGAACCAGGAGATTCTCCAGGCGCGTCGTCTGGAACGTAGTTTCGCCATCGAACAGACCCAGGAGAGCGCAGAGCGTGTGCGCGAAAGCTTGCTCAAGGTACAGGGCATGCTGGAGCACCTGGGCAAGGATGCAGCCGAAAGCACGCGTGTGCAGACCATGCAGCAGGCGACTGCCGAGTACCTGAAGCAGTTCGACAACTATGTCGAGCAGCAGGGTAAGGCCCGTGAGGCTCGCCAGGACATGCGCACTGCTGCTGGAGAAACCCGTGACCAGTTCGAGGTGATCGAGCTGGACATGTATGACGCCGTGCGTGAGCTGCGCCTGCAGGGTGATCGTCTGCGGGGTAGCGACCCCCTGACCCTGGCGGAAACCGCATCCGGCCTGAGCAAACGCATGCTCGACCTGCGCGGCCAGGAAAGCCTGTACATCATCGATGGCTCGCCCGAAGCGCTGGAAGAGTGGGAGTACGTCAGCGAAGACCTGCAGACCGTTGCCCGCAGCCTGACCGTCTGGCTCAACGATGATCAGAAAGCCTCCATCGAAACTGCCCTGCAGGCGTTGACTCTCTACCAGCGCTCCTTCCTCTACTACCAACAGCTGCGTGAGCAGAACCAGGCCACCGAGAAGGCCATGATCGAGCGTGCACGCTCGGTCGTCGACCTGGCCGAGTCGGCCCAGGCCGGCGCCGAAACCCGGATGCTCGCCGACACTCAGCGCGCACTGGTGATGCTCGGCATCATGGGCTTGGCTGCCGTGGTGCTGGGCCTGTGTGCCTCGCTGCTGATCACTCGTCTGATCGTCGCGCCGCTGCGCCAGACCGTGACCTTCGCCCAGCGTATCGCCGCCGGTGACCTCAGCCAGGACATCCCGCAGGACCGCGGCGACGAAGTGGGCCAGTTGCTTGCAGCCATGCAGGACATGACCGTCAGCCTGCGCAATCTGGTTGGCCGTATTGGCGGTGGTGTCGGGCAGATCGCAGCGGCTGCCGAGCAACTGTCTGCGATCACCGCGCAAACCAGCGCCGGGGTGCAGACGCAGAAACTGGAAACCGAACAGACCGCTACCGCCATGCACCAGATGGCCGCCACCGTGCAGGAAGTGGCGCAGAACGCCGAGCAGGCTTCACTGGCCGCGCGCGATGCTGACCTGGAGGCACAGCAGGGTAATCGCGTGGTGCAGCAGGCGGTGGATCAGATCGACAGCCTGGCCAGCGAAGTGGAGCAGTCGGCCAAGGCCATCGCCGACCTGAATCAGGAAAGTGCGCGCATCGGCAGCGTGCTTGAAGTGATTCGCAACGTCGCCGAGCAGACCAACCTGCTGGCGCTCAACGCGGCCATCGAGGCGGCGCGTGCTGGCGAGCAGGGCCGTGGTTTCGCCGTGGTCGCCGATGAGGTGCGGGCGCTGGCTAAGCGTGCTCAGGAGAGCACCGAGGAGATCGAAAGCCTGATCGCCGGCCTGCAACGCATGGCCAAAGGCGCGGTGCAGCAGATGGACAGCAGCCGCGATCTGACCCGGCGTACCGTCGAACTGGCCGGTGAAGCCGGCGATGCCCTGGGTCGTATCACCCAGGCGGTGAGCACCATCGAGCAGATGAACCAGCAGATCGCTGCCGCCGCCGAGGAGCAGAGTGCGGTAGCCGAGGCGATCAACGAAAGCGTCACCCGCGTGCGCGATATCGGTGAGCAGAGCGCCACTGCCAGCGAGCAGACCGCCGCGTCCAGCGCCGAGCTGGCGCGCCTGGGTGTGGAGCTGCAGGGGATGGTGCGACAGTTCCGTACCTGACGCTGGCGGGACCGGTACGCGGCCGCGGGCGGGCATAGGGCGGACTCAGGAGCGCCAGCGAACAGTCCGCCGTCTTCGGCGCGGCAAAAGTCCTGACGGCGTACTGCTTAGCGAGTGCTTCCTACAGTGCTGTGGGAGTTGGTGCGACAGTTCCGCACCTGATTAGGGCGAGCCGGTACGCGGCTGCGGACGGGCGTAGGGCGGACTCAGGAGCGTCAGCGAACAGTCCGCCGTCTTCGGTGTGGCAAAAGTCCTGACGGCGTACTGCTTCGCGAGTACGCCCTACAGCGCTGCCCCTCAGCCCAGGTGAAAACCGCCGTCGATGGGGATGATGGCGCCGGTCATGTAGGCACCGGCGCTGCCGGCCAGGCTCAGCGCCAGTGCGGCCATCTCTTCCTCACGCCCCCAGCGCTTCATCGGGATCACTGCGGTATCGGCGGCCAGCGCCGCTTCGTCATCGGCGATGAAACGGGTCATCTTGCTCGGGAAGCGCCCCGGGGCGATCACGTTGACGTTGATGTGATCGCCCACCAGTTCCTTGGCCAGCATGCGCGACAGCTGATGCAGCGCGGCCTTGCTCGGCCCGTAGGCGTAGGCCTGTTCACCCATGGCGCTGATGCCGGCCACCGAGCCGATATTGATCACCCGCGCCGGGCAGTCTGCCGAGCCGGCCTTGCGTAGCAGCGGCAGTAGTTGCTGGATGCAGCCGAACACCGAGGTGACGTTGAGCTGCATGACCTTTTCCCAGCCTTTGGCCGGGTAGTTCTCCAGCGGCGCGCCCCAGGTGGTACCGGCGTTGTTGACCAGAATGTCCAGGCGCTCGATACGTTCGCCTAGCTCGCGCGCCAGCGCCTGCACGCCTTCCTCGCTGGCCAGGTTGGCGGCGATGCCGGTGCACTGGCCCAGCGCCGACAGCTCGCTGGCGGTTTGCGCGCAGGCTTCGCCGTCACGGGCACAAACATAGACATGGGCGCCGGCTTCGACGAAGGCTTTGGCGATCATCAGGCCGATGCCACGGGTGCCACCGGTGACCAGAGCAGTGCGCCCGGCAAGGGAGAAGTAAGGATGCATGGAAAGGCCTCGCGAGATGGTGAGGGCTTCACCCTAGGGCCTGGCAGCGGAGAATGCAGGCATCATTGCCGGCCGAAATGACGCTTTATGCGTTTTGTCTGGTTGCGGTTGAAGCCCTCCCAGGGAATCAGCGCCCTGTGTGGGCTTTGCTCATGCAGAGGCTCTCGCGCATTTGTGGGTGGGGCTTTAGCCGCGACTCGCCATCTGCACATCCAGCACCCGGATGCGCCCCGGCTCGGGGTAGTGCCAGTGCACGTCAAGATCCCAGAAGCGCGCGCCATAGCGGCGTTCCGGCTCTGGCTGTTGGTAGGCCGGACGTGGGTCTTGCGCCAGGCATTGCTCGATCAGCTCCACCAGCGGTTCGTTCAGGCGCAGCGCATGCTGGCGCGCTAATGGCAATGCATCGGCATGCCAGTCCACCGGTATCAGCCGTGGCGCGCCATCGGCCATGGCGTTGTGCGCATCGCTCACGCAGTCGGCGTAGGGCACGTAGGGTTTGATATCCAGCACGGGCGTGCCGTCGAGCAGATCGATGCCGGACAGGTACAGCCGGCCCGGCTCGACCTTGTCCAGGCGTACCACCGATTGGCCGATGCCATTGGGGCGATGGGTTGCACGGGTACTGAACACGCCCACCGACTGATTACCGCCCAGGCGTGGTGGGCGCACCTTCAGCCGTGGCTTGTCCTCCAGCGCCTGGTGAAACAGAAACAGCAGCCAGACATGGCTGACCTGTTCCAGCCCCTGCACGGCTTCGCCCTGATCGAAGGGCGGCAGCAACTCAAGTACCCCGCGCGCAGCAGGCGCCAAGTGTGGCTGGCGAGGGATGGCGAATTTTTCCTTGAAGCAGGAACGCACGATACCGACAGGCGAAACCAGATGTTGCATGGCGTCCTCTTAGCGGCTGCGCACAGGCGCGTCGTGCGCTACCCGGCAGCCGGCATCGCGGAAGGGGCCGGTGAAACGAATCCAGCCGTCACCAGGGCTGACCTGGGCGCAGGTCAGGTGGCCGTCGACCTTGCTCTGCCAGAGGAAGAAGGGGGCTGGCGCGGCCAGGATGGGCAGGCTCAGAGCAAGTAGGGCGGTGAGTAACAGGGTACGCATGAGGGTGGTCTCCAGAGCGTGACGGACACAGCCTAACACGGCCTCAGAAACGTTCCTTCTCACCCAGATAGCGCCACTGCCCGGAAGGCAGCTTGGCCATGGGTACGCCGCCGATACGGATGCGCTTCATGCTCAGCACTTTCAGGCCCAGCGCCGTGCAGATCTGCCGCAGCAGGTCAGGAGCCGGATTCTTCAGGGCGAAGCGCAGGCGCTGTTCGCTCTGCCAACTGGCCTTGCACGGTGGGAATTGCGTGCCCTTGTGCAACCAGCCTTTCTTCAGGCGTTCCAGCGCGCTGGCGGGCACCTCGCCGGCGACCTCGACCAGGTATTCCTGCTCCAGTTTGGCGGCATCCTCGCGCAGCTTGCGTTGTGTGCGCCAATCCTGGCTGAGCACCATCAGGCCGCTGGCGCCGGTCTGCAATGGCAGGCTCTGCTCCTGGCGCAGGAAGTGGCCATGCAGGATGCGCTGGGCGTGTGGGTCTTGTTCCCAGTGTCGTTCGCGCACCAGCAGGTGTTGCAACTGTGCGGCGTTGCAGCCAGCCGCACCATGCACCAACAGGGTGACGGGCTCTACCGGTTCAAGTGTGGCATCCGGATGCAGCTCGATACGCTGATCTTCGATCTTGAATTGCGGTGCCTCGACCACCTGGCCGTCCACCGTTACCCAGCCGCCAGTGATGTACAGATCGGCCTCGCGGCGCGAGCAGCCGAACAGTTCGATGACGCGCTTGGACAGACGGGTGGCTTCGCTCATGACGGCGCTCGACAAAAAGAAGGTCATTGTACCGACAAGGCGTTGCGCTGCCGGAAAGAAAAAGCCCCGCATGCTGCGGGGCCCGTCATGCAGGGATCTGGCTCAGACCAGCTCGCCCCACATATCGTACTCGTCGGCATCGACGATGCGCACACGTACCTTGTCGCCCGGCTTGACGTTGGGGGAGTCAATGAACACGCTGCCATCGATCTCCGGGGCGTCGGCCCAGGAGCGCGCCACGGCGCCTTCGCCATCCACTTCGTCGACCAGTACGTCCATCTCCAGGCCGATCTTGGCCTGCAGACGCGCCGAGCTGATCGCCTGCTGATGGGCCATGAAACGCTCCCAACGCTCCTGTTTGACCTCATCCGGTACCGGCTCCAGGCCCATGTCGTTGGCCGGCGCGCCTTCGACCGGGGAATACTGGAAGCAGCCGACGCGGTCGAGCTGAGCTTCGGTCAGCCAGTCCAGCAGGTACTGGAAGTCTTCCTCGGTCTCGCCAGGGAAGCCGACGATGAAGGTGGAGCGGATAGTCAGTTCCGGGCAGATCTCACGCCACTTCTTGATGCGCGTCAGGGTCTTGTCTTCGAACGCGGGGCGCTTCATCGACTTGAGCACTTTCGGGCTGGCGTGCTGGAAGGGGATGTCCAGGTAGGGCAGCAGCTTGCCGGCGGCCATCAGCGGGATCACGTCATCGACGTTGGGGTAGGGATAGACGTAGTGCAGACGCACCCAAACGCCCATGGAAGAGAGCGCTTCGCACAGCTCGAGCATGCGCGTTTTCACCGGCTGGCCGTTCCAGAAGTCCAGCTTGTACTTCATATCGACGCCGTAGGCGCTGGTGTCCTGGCTGATCACCAGCAGCTCTTTCACACCGGCCTTGACCAGGCGCTCGGCTTCGCTGAGCACATCGCCCACCGGACGGCTGACCAGTTTGCCGCGCATGGACGGGATGATGCAGAAGCTGCAGGTATGGTTGCAGCCTTCGGAAATCTTCAGGTAGGCGTAGTGACGCGGGGTCAGCTTGATGCCTTGCGGCGGCACCAGGTCGATCAGCGGGTTGTGCTCGGTCTTCGGCTGGATGACTTCGTGTACGGCGTTAACCACCTGCTCGTACTGCTGCGGGCCGGTGACGGCCAGCACGCTCGGGTGCACGTCGCGGATGCTGTCTTCGGCCACGCCCATGCAACCGGTGACGATCACCTTGCCGTTCTCGGCCAGGGCCTCGCCGATGGCGTCCAGCGACTCGGCCTTGGCACTGTCGATGAAACCACAGGTGTTGACCACCACCACGTCGGCATCCTGGTAGGTCGGTACGATCTCGTAACCTTCCATGCGCAGTTGGGTCAGGATGCGTTCGGAGTCGACAGTCGCTTTCGGGCATCCGAGCGAGACGAAGCCGACTTTCGGGGTGGCGGTGGACATGCGGGCTAACCTCTAACGGGCGCCTGGGTGGCGCCTCTGATCAAAAAGTGCGCAATTCTAGCGGCGGATCGGGCACTTGACCAGAGGCGTCTTCACCTCAATTGCGCCCCGGCAGCATGCGCGTCAGGGTGTTATCGCGCACCACGTAATGGTGATACAGGCCGGCGACCGCGTGCAGGCCAATCAGCCAGTAGCCGGCGCTGCCCGCCAGTTCGTGCAGTTCCTTGATCTGTCCGGCCAGTGCCTTGTCTGGGCCGATCAGTGCTGGCAGCTCCAGGCCGAAGAAGGGAATGGGCTTGCCGGCGGCGCTGAGAATCAACCAGCCGGCCAGGGGCGCGCCGATCATCAAGGCATACAGGGCCAGGTGCATCAGCTTGGCGAGCAGGTTCTGCCAGCTCGGTGGCGCGGGCTGGATGGCCGGGGCAGGGCTCAGCGCACGGGCGAGCAGGCGCAGCCAGACCAGGGCGAAGACGCTCAGGCCGAGCATGAAGTGCCATTGCTTGAGCAGCTCGCGGGTATCGCTACCTTTGGGGAAATTGCCCTTGAGTTCGATGCAGGCGTAGACGGCGGCGATCAGAATCAGCATCAGCCAGTGCAGGCCGATGGACAGGCTTACATAGCGTGGTGGGGTGTTCTTCCAGTTCATACAGGCTTCCTCGGTAATGTCCTGCATCTGTGGCAGGTGTCTTCAGGATAAGCCCGCTTGGCTTATGTGAAGCTGAGGAAGATCAATACTCGGAAACGATAAAGGCCACTCGTTTGAGTGGCCTTTATCTGAAGGTGGTTGCGGGAGCAGGATTTGAACCTACGACCTTCGGGTTATGAGCCCGACGAGCTACCAGACTGCTCCATCCCGCGGCGGCCATTTTACTCAGGGAGAGAGTGTTGTCAATCGGTTTCTTGCTTTTGATCGAAAATACTAATCGACCAGGCAAACAAAAAGGCCACTCGTTAGAGTGGCCTTTTCGGAAGGTGGTTGCGGGAGCAGGATTTGAACCTACGACCTTCGGGTTATGAGCCCGACGAGCTACCAGACTGCTCCATCCCGCGGCGGCCATTCTACTCAGGGAGGGAGTGTTGTCAATCGGTTTCTTGCTTTTGATCGAAAATACTAATCGACCAGGCAAACAAAAAGGCCACTCGCTAGAGTGGCCTTTTCGGAAGGTGGTTGCGGGAGCAGGATTTGAACCTACGACCTTCGGGTTATGAGCCCGACGAGCTACCAGACTGCTCCATCCCGCGTCGGCCATTCTACCGGTAGAGAGCTTTGCGTCAACTATTATCTTCAAAAAACTGTTTTCAACTCAGATGGTTAGCCTCAAACAACTGTTAGACTCCAGCGAGTTAGACCAGACCTGGCAAGGCTTTCGAGGGTGTTGTGCGCAAGATAATCCACGTTGATTGCGATTGCTTTTACGCCGCCATCGAGATGCGTGACGACCCGAGCCTGGCCAATCGTCCGCTGGCCGTTGGCGGTTCGGCTGACCGTCGTGGGGTGATCGCCACCTGCAATTACGAGGCACGTGCCTATGGCGTGCGTTCGGCGATGTCCTCGCGGCATGCGCTGAAGCTGTGCCCGGACCTGCTGATCGTCAAGCCGCGCTTCGAGGTGTACCGCTCGGTTTCCCGCGAGATTCACGGCATCTTTCGCCAGTTCACCGACATGATCGAGCCGTTGTCGCTCGACGAAGCCTATCTGGATGTCAGCGAGTCGGCGCATTTCTCTGGCAGCGCCACGCGCATTGCCCAGGAAATTCGCCGTCGCGTGGTGCAGGAGCTGCACATCACCGTGTCGGCCGGGGTGGCGCCGAACAAGTTCCTGGCCAAGATCGCCAGCGACTGGCGAAAGCCCAACGGGTTGTTCGTGATCACCCCGGATCAGGTCGACGATTTCGTTGCCGAGTTGCCGGTGAACAAGCTGCACGGCGTCGGCAAGGTCACGGCCGACAAGCTGACGCGCTTAGGGATTCGCACCTGTCTGGATCTGCGGGAGTGGAACAAGCTGGCGTTGGTGCGTGAGTTCGGCAGTTTTGGTGAGCGCTTGTGGCGTTTGGCCCACGGCATAGACGAGCGCGCCGTGCAGGTGGATAGCCGTCGCCAATCACTGAGCGTCGAGAATACCTACGATCAGGACCTGCCTGACCTGGAGGCCTGCCTGGAGAAGCTGCCGGCGCTTCTCGACGAGATGAACGGCCGTTTGCAGCGGCTGGACGCCAGCTATCGACCGGACAAACCCTTCGTTAAAGTCAAATTTCACGACTTTACCCAGACCACCCTGGAGCAGGCGGGGGCCAGTCGGGATCTGGAAAGCTATCGGCTATTGCTGAGCAATGCCTTTGCCCGGGGCGACAAGCCGGTGCGGCTGCTCGGGGTGGGCGTCAGGCTGCATGATCTGCGCGGGCGGCAGGAGCAGCTGGAGCTGTTCGCGTAGGTGCTGTTGTGGGAGGGGCTTTAGCAGGCTGTTGAAAAACTACCTGCGTTGCCACTGCTGCGTTAAAAACAGGCTCAAAATGCTCATTTACAGATCGTAAACTCCGCTTTTTCGCCTGTTTTTGCCTTGCACTGGCTGCCTCGCCTACGTTTTTCAACGGCCTTTTAGCCGCGATCATCGATAAAGACGTCGCCGCTGAAGCGCCTCCCACAGAGTATCCACGCGGCTCGATTATTGCGGCCAGAGGCGAATCGGTTTGCCGCTGGCCGGCCACAGTTGCAGTTGGCCGATGTCGTTGAAGTCCCAGCGCTGCACTTCCGTCAATGCTGCTAGAAAGCGCTGCTCCTGCTCCATCAGCGCGGGTGCGCACATCTTGCGGGTGCT
This sequence comes from Ectopseudomonas mendocina, assembly GCF_007049795.1. Taxonomy (GTDB): domain Bacteria; phylum Pseudomonadota; class Gammaproteobacteria; order Pseudomonadales; family Pseudomonadaceae; genus Aquipseudomonas; species Aquipseudomonas mendocina_D. Next base: position 103,659 of record NZ_SCFY01000002.1, on the reverse strand, counting down.
ACCCGGGGTTTCGAAACGGACGGCGTCACCCTTTAAGGTGTAGCCGGCGAACCAGTGGTTGCAGCCGGCATGACCGTGAGCGCGACCGTCAGCAGCAAAAGTCACGGTCAGGTGGCTGCGGTCTATCAGTGGGCGTTCGCCGATCCATTCCACTTGATAGCTGCGTTCGGTTTCCAACTGCGGTGCGTCGCTGGCGCAGCCGACCAAGGTGGCGGCGAGCAGGGCGAGGGGCAGGGCGCGGTTCATGCTGTCAGGCCTCCTGGCAGGTGCGGCATAGGTGACGACCGGCATCGTTGCGCCAGCCCAGCTCGGTGATGCGGGCTTCGGCGGCTGGCGCTTGCGCGGCTTTGCCAAGGGCCGCATCGACGGCGAATTCGAAATCCAGCTGCTTGCCACACGTGTCACAGTTCACCTGCCAGTTGTGAATGGCCAGTTCCTTGAACTGCGGGCCCTTGCACACGGCCAGCCATTGGCCGGGCGGGTTGATCAGGTGGCGAACCTTCTCCACTTCCAGGCGCATGTGCAGGTCGCGGCTGCCCTTGAGGGTGACCAGCAGCACGTCGTTGGCCTGGATCGAGCCGCCGTTGCCGGTGACCTGGTAGCGGCCCGGCGCCAGTGCGCGGCATTCGGTGAGGGTGTGTTGCGGGTTGAGCAGGGAATAACGGAAATCGTGTTCGGCCATGGGTCCTCCGGATCAGCCGGCATGCTATCACGCGCCGGCCTTGACCTCATTGCTTAGCCGGCCGGCTAGCCAGGCCTTGATGTTGTCCAGGGTGGTGTGGGCGATGGCCGCGAGTGCCTCGTGGGTGAGAAAGGCCTGGTGCGCGGTGATGATGACGTTGGGGAAACTCAGCAGGCGGGCCAGGGTGTCGTCCTGCAGCGGCAGGTCGGAGTGATCCTCGAAGAACAGTTCCGACTCTTCCTCGTAGACGTCCAGGCCCAGGTAGCCGAGCTGGCCGCTCTTCAGCGCATCGATCAGCGCGGGAGCATCGACCAGGGCGCCGCGACCGGTGTTGATCAGCATGGCGCCGCGTTTCATCTGGGTCAGGCGTTCACGGTCGATCAGGTGGTAGCTGGCATCGGTCAGCGGGCAGTGCAGGCTGAGGATGTCGCTGCTGGCGATCACCTCGTCCAGCGGCGCCTGGCGTGCTCCCAGGGCCTCCAGCCCGCTCAACGGGAACGGGTCGTGGATCAGCACCTGGCAGCCGAAGCCTCGCATGATGCGGGCGAAGACCTGGCCGATCTTGCCGCCGCCGACCACGCCGACGCACTTGCCATGCAGGTCGAAGCCGGTCAGACCGTGCAGGGAAAAGTCCCCTTCGCGGGTGCGATTGAAGGCCCGGTGGGTGCGTCGATTGAGGGCCATGATCAGGGCCACCGCGTGTTCGGCCACGGCGTGGGGCGAATAGGCCGGCACCCGCACTACCGGCAGGCCGAGACGCTGCGCCGCTGCCAGGTCGACATGGTTGTAGCCGGCCGAGCGCAGGGCGATCAGGCGCGTGCCATCAGCGGCCAATTGCTCCAGCACCGGGGCGGACAGGTCGTCATTGATGAAGGCGCAGACCACCTCGCTGCCTTTGGCCAATGCCACGCTGTCGGCGGTCAGGCGTGTTTCGTGGAACTGCAGATGCCAGTCGGGCGGGCAGTTTGCCGCGAGAAACGAGTCACGGTCATAGGGTTTGCTGCTGAACAGGCAGATGCGCATATGGGTTCCTCAAGCGCTTTGCGCGGCGGCTTCGCTCAGGCGCTCGATCGCTGCGTCCAGCTCGTCCAGGGCGCGCTGAGCTTCGGGGTCGTCCTGTTTGAGCAGGGTCTCGCTGCGCTGGCAGGCAGCGCGCAGCTGGGGCACGCCGCAGTAGCGGGTAGCGCCGTGCAGGCGGTGAACCCGCTCGATCAGCGTTGTGCGTTCACCGCTAGCGCGCGCCTGGCGGATGGCTTGACGGTCGCCGGGCAGGCCCGCCAGCAGCATGCTCAGCATATCGGCGGCGAGGTCGGGCTTGCCGGCTGCCAGACGCAGGCCTTCCTCGTTGTCGAGCACCTTGGGTTGCGACTGCGCAGGGGCGGGCGGGGCGGCCTTGTGCGTTGGGGCGTTGCGCAGGTTAAGGCCGGTCCACTTGAGCACCACCTGGGCCAACTGGCGGTCGTTGATCGGCTTGGTCAGGTAGTCGTCCATGCCGCTTTGCAACAGGGCGCGCTTCTCGTTGGCCAGGGCATGGGCGGTGAGGGCGATGATCGGTGTGGTGCTGCGGCTCTGTTCGCTTTCCCATTGGCGAATCACTTCGGTAGCTTCGCGTCCATCCATGCCGGGCATCTGCACGTCCATGAACACCAGGTCGAAGCTGTCCTGCTGCACCGCTTCTATCGCCGCGTAGCCGCTATCGACGGCAGTCACCTGGGCGCCAAGATCGTTGAGCAGGGTCTGCACCAGCAGCAGGTTCGCCGGGTTGTCGTCGACGCAGAGAATCTGTGGTCGGCGGGTATCGCTGATCACCAGCGGCTCGCTGATCGGCCGTTGTGGGCTGACCAGTTCTATCAGCGCTTTATGCAGCTTGCGTGTGCAAGGGGGCTTGGCCTGCAGCTGGTTATAAGCGTCGGGCAGCGAGTCGTGGAACAGGCCCAGCTCGGTGGTCGGGCAGAGTACCAGCGCTTTACAGCCGAGGCGGTCGAGGTCCCATATCCGTTGGCCGAGAATCTCGGGCGCCAGCTGGCTGGCGGTAATGCCCAGCACTGCCAGGCTCAGCGGGCGTTCGCGAGTGTGCTGGTTGTTCACCGCTTCGAAGAGCTGAGCGGGATCGGAGAAACTCTCCACCTCCAGGCCGCAGTCCTCAAGCTGGTGGGTCAGCGCCTGGCGCGCCAGTTCGTGACTTTCCAGTACGGCCACACGACGCCCTTGAAAGGCTGTGCGCGGCAGATCTTCGGCATCGTCGCGTGCCTTGGGCAGGGTCAGGGTGATCCAGAACTCCGAGCCTTCGCCTGGCGTACTGTCGACGCCGATCTCGCCGCCCATCTGCTCGATCAGGCGCTTGGAAATCACCAGGCCAAGGCCGGTGCCGCCGGCCTGGCGGCTGAGCGAGTTGTCGGCCTGGCTGAAAGCCTGGAAAAGCGCGCGCAGGTCCTCATCCGACAGGCCTATGCCGGTGTCCATCACGCTGATGCGCAATTGCGCGCTGTCGGCGCTCTCGTCCTCGACCATGGCGCGCATGACGATAGTGCCTTCGCGGGTGAACTTGATCGCGTTGCTGACCAGGTTGGTCAGTACCTGCTTCAGGCGCAGCGGGTCGCCGCGCAGGGCCAGCGGCGTGTCGCGGTAGATCAGGCTGACCAGCTCCAGCTGCTTTTCATGGGCTGCGGGGGCGAGGATGGTCAGGGTGTCCTGTAGCAGGTCACGCAGGTTGAAGGGGATGGATTCAAGCATCAGCTTGCCGGCTTCGATCTTGGAGAAGTCGAGCACCTCATTGATGATGCCGAGCAGGCTGTCGGCGGACTTCTCGATGGTCGACAGATAGTCCTGCTGGCGCGGGCTGAGCTCGCTCTTCAGCAGCAGATTGGTGAAGCCGAGAATGCCGTTGAGCGGTGTGCGGATCTCGTGGCTCATATTGGCCAGGAACTCAGACTTGATGCGGCTGGCTTCCAGGGCCTCCTTGCGCGCGAAGTCCAGTTCGATGTTCTGGATCTCGATGGTCTCCAGGTTCTGGCGCACGTCTTCTGTGGCCTGCTCGATGCTGTGTTGCAGTTCTTCCTGGGCGTTCTGCAGCGCCTCGGCCATGCGGTTGATGCCAGAGGCCAGCTCGTCCATTTCATGGCTGCCCAACGGTGGCAGGCGGGTTTCCAGATGGCCGTCCTTGAGCTGTGCGACCCCGGCCTTGATCGCGCGTAGCGGGCCGTTGATGCTGCGGCTCATGCGCAGGGCGAGCAGGGCGGTGACGGCAAGGCCGCCGGCGATCAGCAGCAGGCTGGCGAACAAGCTGCGGTAGCCGCTGAGCAGTGTGCCCTGGTGCGAGAGTTCCAGTTCGACCCAGCCGAGCAACTCCAGTTGACCGTCTTCGGCGAGGGTGTCGTTGAGCACCAGATGCTGGTCGTAGACCGGCAGCAGAAAGCGCGTGGCATCCTGGCCACTGAGCAGGCTGACGCCCGGCTGGCCGCTGGGCGTGGGGTTGAGCATGCTGGGGCCGGCGTGCGCCAGGGAGGCGCGCTCAGGGGCAAGAAAACCGACCGCACGAACGTCCGGGTGCTCCAGCGCCTGCTGGGCGATACGCTCGAGCTTCTTCACGTCCCTCTGTTCCAGCGCCGGCGCCGCCAGGGGGGCCAGGTGTTCGACCAGCATCTCGCCGCGCTGCAGCAATTGAGTCTGCAAGCCCGATAGCTGCACCCAGGTGAAATAACCGCCCAGCACCAAGGCCAGCAGGCTGGTGGGCAGCAGGGTGAGCAGCAGTACGCGCCCTTTGATGCTGAGATCCTTGAACACGACCTTCCTCCTTCGGAACATCCGGGCAGTGTAGCGATTCGGCGCGGCGGAATCTGTAGGTGAGAGATTAGCGTTTAATAGATAGAATTGTTCGCATTCAATGTCTCCCGGTTGACCACACATGATGACCCGCGCACCTACCTCGGCTCGCATCCTTGCCGTCGAGGATGACCCCTTGCTCGCCAGCCACGTGCAGTCGCACCTGATGAGCTGCGGGTTTGATGTGACCTTGAGTCACGATGGCAGCGAAGGTTTGCAGTTGGCCGAAAGCGAAGACTTCGATCTGGTGCTGATGGACGTCCTTCTGCCCGGCACCAACGGCCTGGAGGTGCTGCAGCGTCTGCGCCAGCGCCGCAGCGTGCCGGTACTGCTGATGTCGGCCCTGGGCGATGAGCAGAATCGCATCGCCGGGTTCAGCCAGGGTGCCGACGATTATCTGCCCAAGCCTTTCAGCCTCGGTGAACTCAGCGTGCGGGTCGAGGCGATTCTGCGTCGGGTCGCCTATGAGCGTCGCGAGCAGCACCTTGGCAGCGTCGACGGTGGCTTGCAGTTCGATGAAGGGCGCAGCGATGTCGCCTTCTCGGGTACCTGGGTGGGCCTGACGCCCAGTGAGTACCGCGTGCTGGAGTTGCTCTGGCGGCATCGAGACGAGGCCCTGAGTAAGCCCTTCCTTTATCAGCAGGCGTTGCGCCGTGCCTATTCCCAGCACGACCGCAGCCTGGACATGCACGTCAGCCACATCCGGCGCAAATTGCAGGCGGTCGACTATGAGGCCACGCGGGTGAATACCGTCTGGGGCAAGGGCTACATCCTGACGCAGGCCGGGCCATGAGTCTGCCGGGACGCCATTCGCTGTTGTGGCGGCTGGCTGGTGCCCTGGCGCTGTTCTGCCTGCTGTTGGTCAGCCTGCATGTGGATGTAGGGCGGATGTTGCTCGAGGCGACCTCCTATCTGCCCGAGTCGACCCGGCAGATGCTCAGAGACGAGGCGCGGCAGGCCGAAAAGTCATGGCGAGAGGGCGGCGCGCCTGGCGTCGATGCATATCTACAGCACCTGCACGAGCGTGAGCGGGTCTGGGCCGCGGTGGTCGATGAGCACAAGCATTCGCTGGCCTCGCGACCACTGAGCGATGAAGAAGAGCAGCGCCTGGATTTCGTGCGCAAGCTGGATTTTCCCGTGGGCCGACCAGGCGGTACGCCGACCTTCTACGTGCCCTTCAGCGATGGAAAGGCCCGCCTGGTCATGGCGTTGCCGCAGCACTTGAATCCGCGCAAGTACAACGAGCTGTGGGAGCTGCTTCTGCAGCGGGTACTGCCGGCGGTCTTGGCCGTGGTCGTGGCACTGCTGCTTTATCGGCTGTTGATCGCCCCCTTGGCGATCCTTCGACGCCAGGCTGCCGCGCTGAGTGCTGGTGATCTGTCTGCCAGGCTTGGCCCGCCGGTCACCGGGCGCAAGGACGAATTGGGTGAGCTGGCACGAAGTTTCGACCATATGGCGGAGCGCCTGCAGGGTACGGTCGCTTTTCAGCGCCAGTTGTTGCGCGACCTTTCCCATGAACTGCGCACGCCGCTGAGCCGCTTGCGCGTGGCCGGGGAGAACGAAGGTGACAACGTTGCACTGCGCCAGCGCCTGGCACGTGAAGTGGATGCGATGGAAAAACTCGTCGGCGATGCTCTGGAACTGGTCTGGCTGGACACGGAGCGGCCGCAACTGCCCAGCGAAGAGGTGGACGTCGTCCGGCTGTGGGATGTGCTGCGCGAGAACGCCGGCTTCGAAACCGGCTGGCCACTTGCGCGTATGCCCTGTGATCTGCCGGTAGGTTGCCGAGTGCGCGGCAATCTCAATGGCCTGGCGCAGGCGCTGGAAAACATCCTGCGCAATGCCATCCGGCATTCGCCGCACGGCGGGTTGGTTCGCCTCGCTGGCCGGCAGGAAGGTGATCACTGGTTGCTGTGGATCGAGGATCAGGGGCCGGGTGTGGCAGAAAACGAGCTGGAGACCATCTTCCGTCCGTTTACCCGTCTCAGCACCGCCAGGCCGGGCGGAGACGGTTTCGGCCTGGGGCTGGCCATCGCCCGTAGCATGATCGAGACACAAGGCGGGCGCGTCTGGGCCGAAAACGGCAGGCATGGCTTGCGCGTATCGCTGCGCATGCCGGCGGCCTGATCACGCCGAACAGCCGCTGGTTGCGTTCGCTGGGTGATGCCGCGGCGGGTTCGGCGTATCATGACGCCCCTTCGCGTCAGTCTGGATTCGAGCGACCCATGACCCTGCAATTCCCCACCATTGCCGACTGCATAGGTAATACCCCTCTGGTACGCCTGCAACGCCTGGGAGGTGACACCAGCAACACCTTGCTGGTCAAGCTGGAAGGCAACAACCCGGCCGGTTCGGTCAAGGATCGTCCGGCCTTGTCGATGATCAACCGCGCTGAGCTGCGCGGCGCCATCCAGCCCGGCGATACCCTGATCGAAGCCACCAGTGGCAACACCGGCATCGCCTTGGCCATGGCCGCGGCGATCAAGGGTTACAAGATGATCCTGATCATGCCGGACAACTCCACCGCCGAGCGCAAGTGGGCGATGACCGCTTATGGCGCCGAGCTGATCCTGGTGAGCAAGGAAGAGGGCATGGAAGGCGCCCGTGATCTGGCCGAGCGCCTGCAGGCCGAAGGGCGCGGCAAGGTGCTGGATCAGTTCGCCAATGGCGACAATCCCGAGGCGCACTACAGCGGTACCGGCCCCGAGATCTGGCGCCAGACCGGCGGGACCATCACCCATTTCATCAGCTCCATGGGCACCACCGGCACCATCATGGGCACCTCGCGCTATCTCAAGGAGCAGAACCCGGCGATCCAGATCGTCGGTCTGCAACCGCAGGAAGGCTCGGCCATTCCCGGCATTCGCCGCTGGCCCGAGGAATACCTGCCGAAGATCTATCAGGCCGAACGGGTCGATCAGGTGATGGACATGGGCCAGGCCGAGGCCGAGCACGTCATGCGGCGCCTGGCGCGGGAAGAGGGCATCTTCTGCGGCGTGTCTTCCGGGGGCTCGGTGGCCGGCATGCTGCGCCTGTCGCAACAGGTGGAGAACGCAGTGCTGGTGGCGATCATCTGCGACCGTGGCGACCGTTACCTGTCCACCGGCGTTTACGAAGAACCGGCGCACTGATGGCCAGACGCAGCTCCAACCTGCGCTTTCAGCCCAGCGGCGGCAGCCGTGCGGCGCAGGTGCCGGTCGGCAAGAAGCAGAAACTGTCCATCGAGCGCCTGGCCGGTGACGGCCGCGGCATCGCCTTCGAAGGCGGGCGCACCTGGTTCGTCAGTGGTGCGCTGGCCGGCGAAGAAGTCGAGGCGCGGGTACTCGCTGCCCGCAGCCAGACCGTCGAGGCACGCGCCGAACGCATCATCGCCGCCAGCAGCGAGCGCCGCGCGGCGCCCTGCGTGCACGCTGACCGTTGCGGCGGCTGCAACCTGCAGCACATGCCCCACGCCGAGCAACTGGCCCTGAAACAGCGCACGCTGGCCGAGCAATTGTCGCGCCTGGGTGGCGTGCAGCCAGATGAGTGGGCTGCGCCGCTGTTTGGCCCCGAACTCGGTTACCGGCGCCGCGCACGCGTTGCCGTGCGCTGGGATGCCAAGGCGCGGCAGCTGCAGGTCGGTTTCCGTGCCGAGGCCAGCCAAGACATCGTGGCCATTGAACAATGTCCGGTACTGGTACAGCCCTTGCTGCCCATTTTCAGCGCCTTGCCGGCCTTGCTGCGCAGCCTGGAAAAGCCACAGGCAGTCGGGCACGTGGAACTGTTCAGCGGTACTGCCGAAGCATTGCTGCTGCGCCACACGGCAGCGCTTGCCGAGGCGGATCTGAGCCGCCTGCGCGCGTTCTGCAGCGAGCATGATGCGCAGCTGTGGCTGCAGGGTGAAGGGCTGCCACTGCCTGATGAGCCGAGCGCTGAGCTCGGCTTTGAGTTGCAACGCTGGCACTTGCAACTGGCCTATCGGCCGGGTGATTTCGTCCAGGTCAATGGTCTGGTCAACGCGGCCATGGTCGCTCAGGCGCTAGACTGGTTGGGCGTGCAGCCTGGCGAGCGGGTGCTGGATCTGTTCTGCGGTCTGGGCAATTTCGCCCTGCCGCTGGCGCGTCAGGCTGCCGAAGTGGTGGCTGTGGAAGGCGTCGCCGCGATGGTGCAGCGGGCCGCTGACAACGCGCGCCACAATGGCTTGGACAATGCGCACTTTTATCGCGCCGACCTGTCCAAGCCGCTGGTCAACCAGACCTGGGCGCGTGGCGGTTTTGCCGCTGTGCTGCTCGATCCGCCGCGTGACGGCGCGTTGGAGGCGGTACGTGGGATGAGCGAGCTGGGCGCGCGGCGCCTGGTCTATGTATCCTGCAACCCGACCACGTTGGCACGTGATGCGGCCGAGTTGCTGCGGCAGGGCTATCGCCTGCGCCGCGCCGGGATTCTCGACATGTTTGCGCAAACCGCGCATGTCGAGGCCATGGCTCTATTCGAGAAACCCGAGACTTAGGTCTTGGGCCAAAGCGGTACGTTCGGTACCGCGGGGATGCGCAGGACGCGCACCCTTTCAGTTAATCCGACCGGCTCAGAGAAGGCCGGCGACTGCTCGGTGCCGCTCAGGCGCACCGTAGGGAAGGTAAGACGATGGTTCAGGTGAGAGCGCATCAGCCGGTCAACGACGACGGCAGCATCAATCTTGTGGCCTGGTTGGATCATGTCACTCGTGTCGATCCGGCGCTGGATCGCCAGGCATTGCAAGAGGCCTGCGAGTTCGCCCGTGACGCCGAGCAACAGGCCAATACCACCGAGCATCACTGGAGCGAGGGCGCCTCGACATTCCGCGCCGGTCTCGATATTGCCGAGATTCTCGCCGATCTCAAACTCGATCAGGATTCGCTGGTTGCCGCGGTCATCTATCGCGGCGTACGCGAGGGCAAGATCACCCTGGCCGCCGTGCAGCAGCGCTTCGGTGCGGTGGTGGCCAAGCTGATCGAAGGTGTGCTGCGCATGGCGGCGATCAGCGCCAGTATCAACCCGCGTGAATCGGTGGTGGTCGGCTCGCAGACGCAGGTTGAGAACCTGCGCAAGATGCTTGTGGCCATGGTCGACGACGTGCGCGTGGCGCTGATCAAGCTGGCCGAGCGTACCTGCGCCATCCGTGCGGTCAAGGAGGCCGACGAAGACAAGCGCCAGCGCGTGGCACGCGAAGTGTTCGACATCTACGCGCCGCTGGCCCACCGCCTGGGTATCGGCCATATCAAGTGGGAGCTGGAGGATCTGTCCTTCCGCTACCTGGAGCCGGAGCAGTACAAGCAGATCGCCAAGCTACTGCACGAGCGTCGCCTCGATCGCGAGCAGTACATCAACGACGCTATGGCGAATCTGCGTCAGGAGCTGGAAGCCACCGGTATCAAGGCCGATATCAGCGGCCGGGCGAAACATATCTATTCGATCTGGCGCAAGATGCAGCGCAAGGGCCTGCAATTCAGCCAGATCTACGACGTGCGTGCGGTACGTGTGCTGGTGCCAGAGGTGCGTGATTGCTACACCACCCTGGGCATCGTGCATACCCTGTGGCGGCACATTCCCAAGGAGTTCGACGACTACATCGCCAACCCCAAGGAGAACGGCTACCGCTCGCTGCACACCGCCGTGCTCGGCCCGGAAGGCAAAGTGCTGGAGGTGCAGATACGCACCCACGCCATGCACGAAGAGGCCGAGCTGGGTGTGTGCGCGCACTGGCGCTACAAGGGCACCGACGTCAAGTCCGGCTCCAACCACTACGAAGAGAAGATTTCCTGGCTGCGTCAGGTCATCGAGTGGCACGAAGAACTGGGCGATATCGGCGGCCTGGCCGAGCAGTTGCGCGTGGATATCGAGCCAGATCGGGTCTACGTGTTCACCCCCGACGGCCACGCCATCGACCTGCCCAAGGGCGCCACACCGCTGGACTTCGCCTACCGCGTGCACACCGAGATCGGCCACAACTGCCGCGGCGCCAAGATCAACGGGCGTATCGTGCCGCTGACCTACAGCCTGCAAACCGGCGAGCAGGTGGAAATCATCACCAGCAAGCAGGGCTCGCCGAGCCGCGACTGGCTCAACCCCAACCTGGGCTATGTCACCACCAGCCGCGCGCGGGCGAAGATCGTCCACTGGTTCAAGCTGCAGGATCGCGACCAGAACGTCGCCGCTGGCAAGCAGTTGCTTGAGCGCGAGCTGGCGCGTCTGGCCCTGGTCGGTGCGGACTTCGACAAGCTGGCCGAGAAGGCCAACCTGAAAACCGCCGAGGACCTGTTCGCCGCCTTGGGGGCCGGCGACGTGCGTCTGGCTCATGCGGTCAACCTGGCGCAGCAACTGCTCGAGCCGGAGCGCGGCAACGAGCAGCTGGAACTGATCCCGCGCAAGGCGCAGGGGTTCAAGCCGGGCAAGCGCGGCGACATTCAGATCCAGGGCGTCGGCAACCTGCTGACACAGATGGCCGGCTGTTGCCAGCCGCTGCCGGGCGACCCGATCGTCGGTTACATCACTCTTGGCCGTGGCGTCACCATCCATCGTCAGGATTGTCCGACGGCGTTGCAGCAAACTGCGCGCGAGCCGGAGCGGATGATCCAGGTGAGCTGGGGGCCGGTGCCGGTGCAGACCTACCCGGTGGAAATCGTCATCAAGGCCTACGACCGTTCCGGTCTGCTGCGTGACGTCACCCAGGTACTGCTCAACGAAAAACTCAACGTGCTGGCGGTCAACACCCGCTCGAACAAGGAGGACAACACCGCCTCCATGTCGATCACCGTGGAGATTCCCGGACTCGATGCGCTCGGGCGTCTGCTGGCGCGCATCGGCCAGTTGCCCAACATCATCGAGGCGCGTCGCCAGCGGGCCAATTAAGCGGCACGCTTCAGGTGACAAGCAGCAAGTCAAAGGCGCCGCTGCGCCTTTTCTTGTGGCTTGCCGCTTGTAGCGTGCAGCCCAGGAGTTTTTATGTACCAACTCGACGATCTGCTGCACCTGATGGCGCGTCTGCGTGACCCGCAACACGGCTGCCCGTGGGATCTCAAGCAAAGCTACGCGAGCATCGTGCCCTACACCCTGGAGGAGGCTTACGAGGTCGCCGACGCCATCGAACGTGGTGACTTCGAGCATTTGCCGGGTGAGCTGGGCGATCTGCTGTTCCAGGTGGTCTATTACAGCCAGCTGGCGCAGGAGGAGGGGCGTTTCGATTTTGCCCGGGTGGTCGATGGCATCACCAGCAAGCTGATTCGTCGCCATCCGCATGTATTCCCCGACGGTGATCTGTACGGGGCGCCAGACGCCGCCAAGCTGGAAGAAGCAGCGGTCAAGCAGCGTTGGGAAGAGCTCAAGGCGCAGGAGCGCGCCGAAAAGGCCGCTGCACCCGAGCAGCTATCCCTGCTCGATGATGTACCGACGGCGCTGCCGGCGCTGTCGCGTGCGGCCAAACTGCAGAAGCGTGCGGCCCAGGTCGGCTTCGACTGGCCCGATGCTTTGCCGGTGGTGGACAAGGTGCGCGAAGAGCTGGATGAAGTGCTCGAAGCCATGAGTGAAAACGATACCGACGCTGTGGCCGAGGAGATCGGCGACCTGCTGTTCGTCGTCAGCAACCTGGCACGGCACCTGAAGGTCGATCCTGAGGCTGCGCTACGGGCAGCCAATGGCAAGTTCGAGCGGCGCTTTCGCTTTATCGAGCAGAGCGTGCGGGAGGCCGGGCGCAGCATGGACGGTTGCTCGCTGGAGGAACTGGATGCCCTGTGGGGCGAGGCGAAGAAGTTGGAGAAGCAGTCGCCAGGCTGTTGAACCCTATAGGCACGGCGGCGTTCCGATTTATCCGCGAAGCCTCTGCTGTCCGCCTTTCGCGACTGAAGCGGTTCGCCGCCCGGTCGCTCCTAAAGGCTGGAGCCGCCGCTGCTTAGCCCTTATGCTGGGCGCCTTGGACTGGCAGCGCGAATTTGCGTCGCTGCCGCAACTGAATCATGTTCGGGATCTTTAGTCATGGGTCTTTCCCTGCGCGACCAGCTGCTCAAAGCCGGCCTGGTCAATGAAAAACAGGCCAAGCAGGCTGGCAAGCAACAGCAAAAGCAAAAGCGTCTGGTGCACAAAGGCCAGGCCGAACTGGATGACAGCACACGCCAGGCCGCACTGCAGGCGCAAGCCGAAAAGGCCGCACGTGATCAGGAGCTGAATCGTCAGCAGCAGGAAAAAGCCGAGCAGAAAGCCCGCGCGGCGCAGGTCAAGCAACTGATCGAGCGTTCACGCCTGCCCAAGCTCGACGGCGAGGACTACTACAACTTCGTCGATGACAAGAAGGTCAAGCGCCTGCCGGTCAACACCATGGTGCGCAACAAGCTGTCCAACGGCTGGCTGGCCATCGTCCGTCATGGCGGTGGTTACGAGATCATCCCGCGCGAGGCCGCACTGAAGATTCAGGAGCGCGATGCCTCGCGCATCGTCCTGCTCAATACCCATGTCGAAGAGCCGGATGCCGACGATCCTTACGCGGCCTATCAGATTCCTGATGATCTGATGTGGTAATGCCGCATCGCAGGACGCCGTAGGGTACGCGGTGCGCACCGCGACGCCCTGCGATTAGCAGCGATTGCCGCTCAACAGTACTCGACCAAAGCTGGCGCCTGCATCCTGCGGGGTGATCGCCAGTAGGCGATCCATGCGCAGGCGTTGCTCGCCGTCGGCTGTACGTACCAGCAGAAACTCTTCCTTGCTCGCCGTGGTTTCCGTGGTCAATGCCTGCCCCTGCAGCCGTGAGCCGTCTACCAGTTCGATATCCAGCTGACAGCAGTGCATGCAGGCGATCTCCAGGTAGTCATAGGCATGGCAAGCCAGCGGTTGGTAGTCGTCCATCGAGTCGTCCTCCTTGCTCGCTACTGCCTGGTCGAGAAGGTCCCGGCGAGACGGCGATGAAAGCGCCGCAACCCGGTCCAGGCGTTGCGGCGTCTTCCTGTCAGGGTAAGCCTTACATCAGTGGCAGCGTGTAGCTGACGATAAGACGATTTTCGTCCAGGTCGTTGCCGAAGTTCGAACGCACCGTAGCGTTACGCCATTTGATACCCAGGTTCTTCAAAGGACCTTCCTGAATCACATAGGTGATATCGGTATTGCGCTCCCATTCCTTGCCTTCGTCGCGGTTGGCACCCAGGTCGACATTGTCGCCCGAAATATAGCGCGTCATCAGGCTCAGCCCGGGTATCCCGAGACCGGCGAAGTTGTAGTCGTAACGTGCCTGCCAGGAGCGTTCGTCCTTGAAGGCGAAATCGCTGATTTGCACGAAGTTGACCAGGAAGGCGTCAGTACCATTGATGTAAGCGAAGCCGGTGTCACCGCTCATCTTCTGGTAACCCAGGCCAAAGCTGTGGTAGCCCAGGCTGTAGGTGAACATGGCGCCGAGGGCTTTGTTGTCGACATTGCTGGTGCCGTCGTCGCTAGAGCGGGCAAAACGCAGATCGCTCTTGAGGGACTGTTTGTCACCCAGTGGCAGAACGTGCACGGCGCTCAGGTAGTGCTGCTTGTAGAAGTTGTCCAGCGCTCCGTAGTGGTAGCTGGTTGTCAGGCTGTCGTTCCACTTGTAATTCAGTCCGCCGAAGGTGAACTCGTCGCTGGTGGTGCCGCCGCGGTAGGTGATGTTGCGGGCGCCGCCGGCGCCGGTGTTGGCATTGCGGCTGTTGGTGACGAGCATGACCTCATGATCGGAGGAGTCGCGCTGGTTGACCCGGTTGAGCTGGCCCAGATCCAGGTTTAGGCCGCTGATCTCCGCCGAGTTCAACCAGCCGCCCTGGAAGCTTTGCGGCAGCAGGCGCGAGTCGTTGGACATGACCACCGGTAGCTTGGGCATCAGGGTGCCGAGCTTGAGGGTGCTGTTGGAGATTTTGGCTTTGGCGGTCACGCCAAAGTCACCGTAGCTGTCCTGCGCCTTGCCGGTTTCCCGGTCGAGTTGCAACAGGCCGGTGCCGCTGGTGCCGCGTCCGGAATCGAGACGCAGACCCAGGGTGCCGATGGCATCCACGCCGAAGCCGACAGTGCCCTCGGTATAGCCGGACTCGTAGCGCAGCAGGAAGCCCTGGGCCCATTCTTCGGACTTGCTGCGGTACTCGGTGGGTGTCTTGCCGGTGACTGCTGGCGGGTTGGGCTGGCCGAGATCCTGGCGAAAGTCCCTGTTCATATAGAAGTTGCGCAGCTCCAGCGAGGCTTTGCTGTCGCCGATGAAGTCAGCCTGTGCCAGGCTTGGCAGGGTCAGGCTGGCGCCCAGCGTGGCGAGGGCCACGGCACGGGCGAGGGGAGTTTTACTCATTATTGTTGTCTCCTCGTTGTTATAAGCAGGTTGGCCACGAAGTGACCAGCCAGTTACGGCGCGACGAAATAAAGCATTTCGCCTGCGAGTCGACTGTAAGACTTTAGTCTGTCGAGCCTTGGGTGGAGCCGGAGCGTAAACAGCCGTGGGCTCTAGGTCGTGCTTATCAGGGATTTTCGGCGGCTGGCCATTGATCGGGAAAATTTCGCTGGAGCACAATCGAGCTGAGAAAAATCGATAACCGTTGGTCGATAAAGGTTAAAGCTTGCCTGTGTGCGGCCGCTAAGGTCGGCAGATAACCTATTCAGGTACCCGGCCATGAATCCTCTGAACTCACTCAACTCCGCCGCTTCCCGCGCTGCGCAGGCCAGCCAGTCCATGGCGGCGCGCAGCAATAGCGCCGATGCCCAAGCCACCTTGGCCAATCGCCTCGCCGAGAAGCTCGGCGTGCCGGCCGGCTCGTTGTCCGGAACGCGTGATGACTACACCCCGGAGAAAGTGGCTGGGCGGATTCTGGGTTTTATCGAGCAGCGCCTGCAAAGCGAGGCCGCGGCAGGCGCTGACCCGGCCAAGCTGGACAAGCTGTTGTCCCAGGCGCGTGATGGCGTCGAGAAGGGTTTTGCCGAGGCACGCAAGATTCTCGATGGCATGGGCGTGCTCAAGGGGCAGGTGGCTAGCGATATCGACGATACCTACAAGCGTATTCAGGATGGCTTCGGCGATCTCGACAAGCGTTTCGGCAGCGCCGCCCCTGGCGCCTCGGGCCAGGTGGCGATGGCGGGTTACAGTGAGCGCTTCAGCGCGCTGGCGGAGACCTTCGATTTGTCCGTCACTACTCGCGATGGTGACCGCCTGCGCATTTCCGTGGCGCAGGCTTCCGCCAGCTGGTCGCAGAGCAGTTTTGCTGCCTCCAGCGATGGTAAGTCCACCAGTGTGGTGGGCAGCAGCCAGTCTGGCAGCATGCGTATCGGCGGCTGGCAGGTGGATGTCGAAGGTGAGTTGGACGACGACGAGATCAAGGCGTTGGAGAAGCTCTTCAGCCAGGTTCAGGATCTCTCCGACAAGTTCTACGCCGGTGACCTGGCAGGCGCCTTCGATCGCGCCATGGCGCTGGATATGGATGGTGAGCAATTGGCTTCGATGTCGATGCGTCTGGCCCAGACCGCTGTGCGTCAGGCCACCGATGCCTATGGCGCGGTGGCTGGGCAGGGCGCCAGTGCAGTCAATGCCGGGTTGCAGGAATATGCTCAGGGTCTGCTCGATGCGCTGCGCAGTGCCGGTGATCTGGCGCAGGACGCCGGCGGCATGCTCAAGGAACTGCTCAAGGGCGGCTTCTCGCTCGATGAGCGCTTCGATTTGCCGCGCCTGGAGAAGGCTGACAGCCTCAACCGCAGTCTGCTCGATGGCCTGCAGTCGCTGATCGCTGGTCAGCCTGGCAAGGACGCTAAGGCGAGCTGATTATCGCCGGTGTTAAACTGCGCACCTTGCTGACAGTGAGGTGCGCTGATGACGCCTGAATGCCAACTTTTCGGAACCCTGGGCTGCCATCTTTGCGAGGTGGCCGAGGCGTTGCTCATGCCATTCGTCGAGAATGGCCTGTTGGTCGAGTTGATCGACATTGCTGAGCATGAGGGTATGGTCGAGCAATACGGATTGCGTATTCCGGTATTGCGCCGTTGCGATAATGGCAGCGAGCTGAACTGGCCATTCGATGCCGAGCAGGTGGTGGCCTTTCTGAGTTGAGAGAGTCAGTTCGACAAAACGCAGCCAATAAAAAACCCGCCGATTAAGGCGGGTTTTTGATTTGGTCGGAGAGACAGGATTCGAACCTGCGACCTTCTCGTCCCGAACGAGACGCGCTACCAAGCTGCGCTACACTCCGAATGCCGTGTATTCTACCGAAAAACTTTTACCGCACAAGGGGTTAGCCCGAAAAAACTACGAGTCGGCAACCCGGTTGTCGACTCGTATCATCCATCTGTCCGGCCGATATGGGCGCTCAGGCTGTTGCCTCAGAGCTCCTTGACGGTTTGCACCTGATCCTTGTTGATGGTGGCGCGTTTGCCGTCGAGCTGTTCGAACTCGTAGAAGCCGGATTCTTCATCGAATTTGGGCTTGTCCACGGTCTGGATCTCACGGCCGTCATTCAGCGTGATTACCGACGGCGAGGAGCAGCCGGCCAGTACAGCGAGGCCGATCGTCATAAGCAGGGCTGGGATTATCCGTTGGTTCATGGTCTGTCTCCTTGAGTACAAAAGGTGGGGCTATACCCTCGCTCAGACGTAAAACTGTCGTATGAGTTCCGCTGGGTGCGTGGTGTTTCAGTGCGAAGGGGCGTGACCCGCCAAGGTTTCCGGCGTATTGAGGTTGGCCAGTCGTGCATCCTCTATGGGGCAATCGACAGCGATGGGCGCTAATTTACCGAACCAGCGCTGCGGGCTGCGTTCTCCGGATTGCCATGCACGTTCCAGGTCGTCTTTCAGTCGTGTCGGCAGCAGGCAGAACAACGGTTGCCAGTAGTTGCCCTGGCGAATCACCACCGGTTGGGTCCCCGCGTGCGCTAGCAGCGACTCGATCAGCGCGTGGTCGATCAGCGGGGCGTCGCAGGGCAGCACCAGCATTTGCTCATGGCGTGCCGCAGCCATGCCGGCGCGGATACCAGCCAGTGGGCCCTGAAAATCCTGATCTTCGTCGGTGACCAGTTGGTCTGCATAAGGCGCATAGCGCTCGGTGTTGCGGTTGCAGGAGATGATCAGGTCGTCGCTCAAGGGTCTGGTCAGGTCATGCAGCCAGGCGATCAGTGGGCGGCCGCGCCAGTCCAGCAAGCCCTTGTCACGGCCGCCCATGCGCTGGCCTCGGCCGCCGGAAAGCAGCAGCACCGAGCAGGTGGGTAGTGGGTTGGATACGGGCATGCGGGCGGTCTCCGAAGGCAGGCTGTGTGATATAACAGCGCCCATTCTCTCCCAATTGGATGCCTACCATGAACCACAAGGCCGATGCGGTTTTCGTGCCGCTGAACATTGCCGTGCTTACCGTCAGCGACACACGCACGTTGGAGACCGACACCTCGGGTCAACTGCTGGTCGACCGCCTGACCGCCGCTGGCCACCAGTTGGCCGCTCGCGTTCTGCTCAAGGATGATCTGTACAAGATCCGCGCCCAGGTAGCGACCTGGATCGCCGAGGATCAGGTGCAGGTGGTGGTGATCACCGGCGGTACCGGTTTCACTGGGCGTGACAGCACGCCGGAAGCGGTCGCCTGCCTGCTGGACAAGCAGGTCGATGGTTTCGGCGAGTTGTTCCGGCAGATCTCTGTGGCCGATATCGGCACTTCTACCATCCAGTCGCGCGCGCTGGCCGGTCTGGCCAACGGCACCCTGGTGTGCTGCCTGCCGGGCTCGACCAACGCCTGCCGCACTGCCTGGGACGGCATCCTCGGTGAGCAACTGGATGCGCGCCATCGTCCCTGCAACTTCGTGCCGCATCTGAAACAGGTGGGCGCCTGCGAGACGCGCGGATGAGTGGTTGCGATCATCCCGGACTGTTGCCGATGGAGGCGGCGCTGGAGCGCCTGCTGGCGTTGGCAGAGGCGGCGCCCATCGAGCAGAACGAGCTGGTTACGCTGGCCGAGGCCGATGGACGGGTGCTGGCCGAGCCGCTGATTGCGGCGCTGGATTTGCCACCATGGGCCAACAGCGCCATGGACGGTTATGCGCTGCGCCTGGCTGATTGGAGCGGCCAGGCTCTGCCGGTCAGTCAGCGTATTCAGGCCGGGACTGCGCCTGTGTCGCTGGAGCCGGGTACCTGTGCGCGCATCTTCACCGGTGCGCCGCTGCCTGCAGGTGCCGATACCGTCGAAATGCAGGAGAACGTCGAGCTGGATGAGGCGGGGCGGGTGCACTTCCGTGAGCCGCTGAAAATTGGCCAGAACGTTCGAGCTCAAGGTCAGGAAACCCGCGTAGGCGAAGGTGTGTTGCCAGCCGGTACGCGCCTGGGGCCTATCGAGCTAGGGTTGGCGGCGTCTTTGGGGGCGGCGCAGCTTTCGGTGCGCCGGCGTCTGCGCGTTGCGGTGCTGTCTACTGGCGACGAACTGGTAGAGCCAGGTCAGGCGCTTGGCCCGGGGCAGATCTACAACAGCAATCGGCGTCTGCTGATTGCCTGGTTGCAGCGGCTGGGCTGCAGCGTTGTGGATGCGGGCATCTTGCCCGATGATCTGCAGCGTACCCGCGAAGCGCTGGGGGCCTTGGGCGAGGTCGATCTGATTCTCACCACGGGTGGCGTTTCGGTGGGGGAGGCGGATTTCCTTGGCATAGCCCTGCGTGAGGCGGGCGAACTGGCGCTGTGGAAGCTGGCGATCAAGCCGGGTAAGCCGCTGACCTTCGGTCATTATCAGGGGGTTCCGGTAATAGGTCTGCCGGGCAACCCGGCTTCGACACTGGTTACCTTCGGACTGCTGGCGCGTCCTTATATGTTGCGTCGTCTTGGCGTGCAGCGGGTCGAGCCGTTGGGCTTCGCGGTACCGGCAGGTTTTACCTGGCGCAAGCCGGGCATGCGCCGCGAGTACCTGCGGGCGCGTCTGGAGCAGGGGCGTGTGGTGCCTTACGCCAACCAGAGTTCTGGCGTTTTGCGCAGCGCCGCCTGGGCAGAAGGCTTGGCCGAGGTCATGGAAGGCAGTACGCTGGCCGAGGGAGATATGTTGCGTTTCATTCCGCTCAGCGAGATTCTCGGCTAGGTTTCCGAGTCGCCCGACCATGCAGATGGTTGGGCGCTTTAGATGAAATGGCGAGACCACTGAGTCACAATTCTGTCGATAGAATTTGCAAATGAGCGTTATAGAAGGCATAGTCGCGGACTTGTTAAATTCACTCGACACGGTCGTGCCCATGCTAAAACGCTTCGCACCCCTCGTGCCTATTGCACTCACAGTCTTTCTCGCTGCCTGTGCCGGCCATGCGCCGCAGACGCAGCCGCAGCAACCGATCAGCGATGCAGCAGTCGAACCTGTGACTCGCCTGATGATCGAGCAGGATGAACCTGCCGATGATGAGATCAACGCGCTGATCGACGATCAACCCTATGAAATGCCGCAACTGGCCGACAGCCTGCTCGATCTCGGGCGTTCGCTGATCGGTACCCGTTATCGCTACGGCGGTAGCTC
This sequence comes from Ectopseudomonas mendocina, assembly GCF_007049795.1. Lineage (GTDB taxonomy): Bacteria > Pseudomonadota > Gammaproteobacteria > Pseudomonadales > Pseudomonadaceae > Aquipseudomonas > Aquipseudomonas mendocina_D. The sequence continues at coordinate 83,701 of NZ_SCFY01000002.1, read as the reverse complement.
GGTACAGTCTGGTTTCGATTGCAGCGGTTTTGTCGGCTACCTGTTCCGCGAGGAAGTCGGCCTGGAACTGCCGCGTTCCACTCGTGAGCTGATCAACCTCGATGCGCCGAAGGTGGCGCGTGCCGATCTGGAACCAGGTGATCTGATCCTGTTCAATGATCGCGGTCGTGGTCGCGTCAGCCACGCAGGCATCTATCTGGGTGATGACCAGTTCATCCACTCCAGCAGCAGCCGCAGCGGTGGTGTGCGCATCGATAGCCTGGATGACAGTTACTGGAATCGCAGCTACCTGCAAGCTAAGCGAGTACTGGCGCTGGCGCCAGTGGACGATCAAGTCGCAGCCAAGCGTCATCCCTGATGTTTCACGGCGTAACCCCAGGGTTGCGCCGTTCGTCGTGTCTCGGGCAGAGTAGAGCGCATTCAGGCTCAGGATCGCCTCGCTTATGCTCGCCACGACCCGTGTCGCTGTAATTTCTCTTTTTCTGCTACTGAGTGCCTGTAGCAGTCGCGCCCCTTCTCCTCAGCCTGCCTACACGCCGCCAATTGCTTCTTCGTCCTATCAGGGCGGTGCCGAAGATGTGCTGTTTCGCGCGCTTGGCCTGGTTGGAACACCCTATCGCTACGGTGGTAATACACCGGATGGCGGTTTCGACTGCAGTGGCCTGATCGGCTATGTCTACCGTGATGCCGCTGGCATCAGCCTGCCGCGTTCTACTCGTGAGCTGAGTGCGATGCGTACGCCAGATGTTCGTCGTGACGCCCTGCAAAGTGGTGATCTGGTGTTCTTCGCCACCAATGGCGGGCGCGCTGTCAGTCATGCCGGTATCTATGTGGGGGCTGGGCGTTTCGTGCATGCGCCGTCCAGTGGTGGCACGGTCCGTCTGGACAGCCTCGACAACGTCTACTGGCAGCGTGTCTATCTCGACGCCAAGCGTGTTATCACTCCAGAGCTCGCTCGCAATCCCTGAGCTTTCGTTTATGGCCGACCCCATTCGCCTGCCGCCTCAACCTGAGGCCTGCGAGCTTTGTGCACGGCCTGTGGCCTTGACCCGCCATCACCTGATTCCCAAGTCACTACACGACAAGGCTTACGTACAGAAGCGGTATCCTCGTCAGGAACGAATTACCGCCACGCTCTGGGTCTGCCGTGCCTGTCATAACCAGATCCACCGGCTGTTCAGTGAAAAGGAGCTGGCGCTGGCCTTCAACAGTCGCGAGGCCTTGTTGGGAGATGAGCGCCTGCGTACCTTCGTCGAGTGGCTGGCGAGCAAACCGCCAGGTTTCACACCCAGGCATTGAGTGGCGTTGACGCGCAGGGCTGCCAGCCTCTACCCTGCGCGCCTTGCTTCAGGTGCCCCAAGTTGCCGTGAATGGTAGCCAAGGGGTGAAACAGGGAAGCCGGTCCGAATGCCGGCGCTGCCCCCGCAACGGTAGGTGAGTCAAACACCGCTCAAGGCCACTGTGTATTTGCACGGGAAGGCGCGGTGCCGAACCTTCGGGTTCGCTCACAAGCCCGGAGACCGGCCTGTCGCATTTTCACGGCATCGCGGAGGGCGTTGTCCGGCCGACGCTCCGGTTTTCCGGGGTGTTGTGCTTCCTGTCTTCCGCTCGCCTGACCAGCCATTGGCGCCTGGGTGAGGAAGCGCGGACTATCGCGATCTACTCCCCATCGTTGCTCGTACTGTTTACCGACAGTCGACGCGGGTGCCTGATGTACAGGAGCACAGCATGAGCGAGTCCACCGAGCGTGATGCCCGCCACAAGGCGCGCATGCAGCGCAAGAAAGCCCTGATCGACGAAAAGATCGCCCAGGCCCAGGACGAATACGGCCTGTTGCTGGTGCACAGCGGCAATGGCAAGGGCAAGAGCAGCAGCGCCTTCGGCATGGTCGCGCGTGCCCTCGGTCATGGCCTCAAGGTCGGCGTGGTGCAGTTCATCAAGGGCGCGGCCAGCACCGGCGAAGAATCCTTCTTCCGCCGCTTTCCCGAGGAAGTCAGCTACCACGTGATGGGTGAGGGCTTTACCTGGGAAACCCAGGATCGCCAGCGCGATATCGCCAAGGCGCAGGAGGCCTGGGCGGTGGCTCGGCGCCTGCTGAGCGACGAGTCCGTCGGCCTGGTGGTGCTGGACGAGCTGAACATTGCCCTCAAGCATGGCTACCTCGAACTGGGCGCGGTGCTGGCCGATATCGAGGCTCGGCCGCTGCTGCAGCACGTGGTAGTGACCGGGCGTGGCGCCTTGCCGGGGATGATCGAGGCGGCTGATACGGTCACCGAGATGAGCCTGGTCAAGCATGCGTTCAAATCCGGGGTAAAGGCGCAGAAGGGCATCGAATTCTGATGGAAGCACGTCACTGTCCGGCGTTGTTGATTGCCGCCCCGGCTTCCGGCCAGGGCAAGACCACCGTGACTGCTGCCCTGGCGCGTTTGCATACGCGCCAGGGACGGCGGGTGCGGGTGTTCAAATGTGGGCCCGACTTTCTCGACCCGATGATCCATGCTCGTGCCAGTGGCGCACCGGTGTATCAGCTCGACCTGGCCATGGTCGGCGAGGCGGAAAGCCGTCGCCTGCTGTGGCGGGCCGCTGGCGAGGCTGATCTGATCCTGATCGAAGGGGTGATGGGGTTGTTCGACGGTAAGCCGTCGGCGGCCGACCTGGCGCGTCATTTCGGCGTGCCGGTGCTTGGGGTTATCGACGGTGCGGCCATGGCGCAGACCTTCGGTGCGCTGGCCCACGGTCTGGCTACCTTCCAGCCGGATCTGCCCTTTGCCGGGGTGCTCGGCAACCGCGTCGCCAGCACGCGCCATGGCGATATCCTGCGCGATGCCCTGCCGCCCAGCATCCACTGGTTCGGCGCCTTGCCGCGCAGTGCCGCGGTGGAATTGCCCAGCCGCCATCTGGGGCTGGTGCAGGCGGGCGAGTTGGCCGATCTGGATGCGCGCCTGGACGCCGCCGCCGATGCGCTGGCGGCCAGCGCCAACGTCGACCTGCCGCCAGCGGTGAGTTTTGCCGCACCGGTGATTGAGCCGCCACCTGAGTTGCTGGCTGGAGTTCGTATCGGCGTGGCGCGTGATGCCGCGTTCGCCTTCCTTTATCAGGCCAATCTCGACCTGCTGCAGGCGCTAGGCGCAGAATTGCGCTACTTCTCGCCACTGGTCGATAGCGCGTTGCCCGACGTCGACAGCCTGTACCTGCCTGGTGGTTACCCCGAGTTGTACCTCTCCGAACTGGAGAGCAATCAGGCCATGGCTGACGCGATTCGCGCCCATCACCAGTCCGGCAAGCCGCTGCTGGCCGAATGTGGCGGCATGCTCTATCTGCTCGATGAGCTGCGCGACAAGCAAGGTGCCAGCGGGCGCATGCTCGGCCTGCTCAGCGGCAGCGCGGCCTTGCAGCCGCGGCTGACCGCGTTGGCCCTGCAGGAAGTGACGTTGCCCGAAGGCGAGCTACGTGGCCACAGCTACCATCACTCGCGTCTGGAAAGCCCCTTGCAGCCCCTGGTGCGTGGCCGCTGCCCGAACGGCAAGCCGGTGGCTGAGTCGGTATATCGTTTGGGGCGACTAACGGCCAGCTATATCCATTTCTACCTGCCCTCCAACGCGGAGGCAGCCGCCGCGCTGTTGCGTCCGTGACCGACCATGCCTTTAGCGCGCAGGAGCGTGCCGCGGTATACCGCGCCATCGCCAAGCGTCGCGACATGCGCCATTTTGCCGGCGGCGAGGTGCCGCCCGAGGTGCTGGCGCGCCTGCTCGAGGCGGCTCACCACGCCCCCAGCGTCGGCCTGATGCAGCCGTGGCGTTTTCTGCGTATCAGCGACCCGCAACTGCGTGAGGCGGCTCATGCGCTGGTGGAGGCCGAGCGTGTGCGTACCGCCGAAGCTTTGGGCGAGCGCAGCGACCAGTTCATGCGGCTGAAGGTCGAGGGCATTCGCGACTGCGCCGAGCTGCTGGCCGTGGCGCTGATGGAGGGACGCGAAGCGCATATCTTCGGGCGGCGCACCTTGCCGGAAATGGATATGGCCTCGGTGGCCTGCGCCATTCAGAATCTGTGGCTGGCTGCACGAGCCGAAGGGCTGGGCGTGGGCTGGGTGTCGCTGTTCGACCCCGAGGCGCTGGCCGAGCTGCTGTGCATGCCGGCTGGCAGCAAACCGGTGGCGTTGCTGTGCCTGGGGCCGGTGGACGCCTTCTATGAGAAACCGATGCTGGTGGAAGAGGGCTGGGCCACGCCACGGCCGCTGAGCGAGCTGCTATTCGAGAATCAATGGGGAGTTCGGGGTGACTGAACGATGAGTCTGGCGCTGATCACCTGTGCCGGCGTGGCGCTGGACGCCGTACTGGGCGAGCCCCGACACGCGCACCCGCTGGTGGCCTTCGGTCGCCTGGCCGAGCGCCTGGAGCAGCGTTTCAACCCGGCTGGCGGCGGCTGGCGCAGTCATGGCGTCACCGCCTGGTGCCTGGCGGTGCTGCCGCTGACCCTGTTCACCTGGCTGCTGGTACAGGTCAGTGGCCTGGGCTGGGCCGTGGAAATCTTCGCCCTGTATTTCGCCCTCGGCCTGCGCAGCCTGTACGAGCATGCGCAACCGGTGGCCCGCGCGCTGCGTCTGGGTGACCTGGCTCTGGCGCGCGAGCGCGTCGGCTGGATGGTCAGCCGCAACACCAATGAGCTGGACGCCACTGGCGTGGCGCGTGCCGGCACCGAGTCGGTGCTGGAGAACGGCTCCGATGCGGTGTTCGCCGCCTTGTTCTGGTTTATCGTTGCGGGCGCACCGGGTGTGGTGCTGTACCGCCTGAGCAATACCCTCGATGCCATGTGGGGCTACCGCAACGAGCGTTTCGAGCGTTTTGGCTGGGCGGCCGCGAAAATCGATGACGTGCTCAATTATCTGCCGGCGCGCCTGGTGGCGCTGACCTACGCACTGCTTGGACGTACCGCCCTGGCGCTTAGGTGCTGGCGCAAGCAGGCGCCGCTGTGGGACAGTCCCAATGCTGGCCCGGTGATGGCGTCTGGCGCAGGCAGCCTGGGCGTGAGCCTGGGCGGGGCGGCGGAGTATCACGGCGAGCGGCATGAACGCCCGCAGTTGGGCGAAGGCCCGGCGCCGCGTGCGCGGGATATCGAGCGGGCGATGAATCGAGTCGTCGCGGGCGTTGGCTTATGGTTGCTGTGCCTGATCCTATGGGAGGTCTGGGTTGCTTGAGCATGGAGGTCGACTGCGCGCCGCTGCGCAGCGCTATGGCATCCCACTGGAGGATTGGCTGGATCTGTCCACTGGGGTTGCGCCCTACGGTTGGGAGCTGCCGGCCGTGCCCGGCTCTGCCTGGGCGCGCCTGCCTGAAGTGGACGATGGCCTGGAGCAGGCCGCGCGCGATTATTACGGCGCCGTCAGCCTGCTACCGGTAGCCGGTTCGCAGGCGGCGATCCAGGCCTTGCCGCGTCTGCGTCGTAACGCCAGCGTCGGTATCATCGCACCCACTTACGCCGAGCATGCCGCTGCCTGGTGTCGCGAAGGCCATCGCGTCACCAAACTCAGCGAGGGTTCGGTGCATCGCGCCTTGCCGCAGTTGGATGTGCTGCTGGTGGTCAACCCGAACAATCCGACCGGCCGCCTTATCGAGCCGGCGCGCCTGCTTGACTGGCATGACGAACTGGCCGAGCGCGGCGGCTGGCTGGTGGTCGACGAGGCCTTCATCGACTGCACGCCGGAGCACAGCCTGGCTGCCTACAGCGACATGCCGGGGTTGATCGTGCTGCGCTCGTTCGGCAAGTTCTTCGGCCTGGCTGGCCTGCGTCTGGGCTTCGTCCTGGCTGCCCAGGCATTGCTGGATGAGCTGGAAACGCTGCTCGGCCCTTGGGCCGTCAGTGGCCCAGCGCGCAGTGTGGCGCTCAGCCTGCTGGTCGATGGCGAGGGGCAGCGCCGCCAGCGTGAACGCCTGCTGGCCGATGGCGAGCGTCTGGCGGCGCTGCTGCGTGATTGCGGCATGCCGGTGACCGGTGGCTCGGCGCTGTTCCAGTTCTGTTGCACCCGTCGGGCGGTGCCTTGCATGGATCTGCTGGCGCGGCGCGGCATTCTGGTGCGCCTGTTCGCTGAGCTGGACAGTCTGCGTTTCGGCCTGCCGGCGGATGAGGCTGGCTGGCTGCGGCTGGAGCAGGGGCTGCTGGAGTGCGCGCCGATCCTGGCCAGTCTCGAGGAAACGCCCTGATGGCCACCTTGATGGTGCAGGGCACCACCTCCGATGCCGGCAAGAGCACACTGGTGACGGCCCTGTGCCGATGGGCGCGGCGCCAGGGCATTTCCGTGGCGCCGTTCAAGCCACAGAACATGGCACTCAATTCCGCCGTGACTGCCGACGGCGGCGAGATCGGCCGCGCGCAGGCAGTGCAGGCGCAGGCGGCCGGGCTGCAGCCACATACCGACATGAACCCGGTGCTGCTCAAACCCAACAGCGACATGGGCGCCCAGGTGATCATCCACGGCCGGGCCATCGGCAATATGCAGGCACTGACCTATCACGGCTACAAGCCGGTGGCGATGGCGGCGGTGCTGGAGTCCCATGCCCGGTTGCTGCAGCGTCATCAGCTGGTACTGGTCGAGGGCGCTGGCTCGCCGGCCGAGATCAACCTGCGTGCCGGTGACATCGCCAACATGGGCTTTGCCGAGGCAGTCGATTGCCCGGTAATCCTGATCGCCGATATCGACAAGGGCGGCGTGTTCGCTCATCTGGTCGGCACCCTGGAGCTGCTCAGCCCGAGTGAGCAGGCGCGCATCCAAGGGTTCGTGATCAATCGCTTTCGCGGGGATATCGCACTGCTCAAGCCGGGGTTGGACTGGCTCGAACAGCGTACCGGCAAGCCCGTGCTTGGCGTGTTGCCGTACCTGATGGATTTTCATCTGGAAGCCGAGGACGCCGTCGATACCCGCCAGCAGGCCAAGGACGAACAGGCTCTGCGCGTGGTGGTGCCAGTATTACCGCGCATCAGCAACCACACCGATTTCGACCCTTTGCGTCTGCATCCGCAGGTGCAGCTGACTTTCGTCGGGCCCGGTCAGGCGATCCCGCCAGCGGACCTGATCATCCTGCCTGGTTCCAAGAGCGTGCGCGCCGATCTGGCTCGCTTGCGGGAGCAGGGCTGGGATGCGGTCATCGCCCGCCATCTGCGCTACGGCGGCAAGGTTCTGGGTATCTGCGGTGGCCTGCAGATGCTCGGGCGGCAGATTCACGATCCGCACGGCCTGGAAGGTGTTGCCGGCAGTAGCCAAGGTCTCGGTCTGCTGGATTTCGAGACGGTGCTGGAGCCGGAGAAACAGTTGCGCAACGTGCGCGGTCGGTTGTGCCTGGAGCAGGCTGATGTCAGCGGTTACGAGATTCATGCCGGCGTCAGTCGTGGGCCAGGGTTCAATGGCGCCGTGCAGCTCGATGACGGGTGCAGCGACGGTGGCCTCAGCGCCGATGGCCAGGTGTTCGGTACCTACCTGCATGGCCTGTTCGAGCAACCCTCGGCGTTCGCTGCGCTGTTGCGCTGGGCCGGGCTGCATGAGGTGCAGGCGGTGGATTACCAGGCGCTGCGCGAGCGCGATATCGAGCGCCTGGCCAATCAGGTGGAACTGCACCTGGATACCAAAAAACTCAAGGCGCTTTGCGGCCTGGGCTAGGGGGCGCGGCAGCCGCAGGTTTTGAAATGGTGCGCACAGCGCACCCAACGGAGTGAAAATGCTTGAATTGATCCTCGGCGGTGCTCGTTCCGGCAAGAGCCGGCTGGCCGAGAAGCTCGCCGACGAGTCCGGATTGGAGGTCGTCTATATCGCCACCAGCCAGCTGCTCGATGGCGAGATGAATGCGCGCGTCGCTCAGCATCGCGCACGGCGACCAGAGCATTGGGCGCTGGTCGAAGAGCCGCTGGAACTCGCCCGCGTGCTGCGCGAACAGGCTGCGCCCGGCCGTTGCCTGCTGGTGGACTGCCTGACCCTGTGGCTGACCAACCTGCTGATGCTGGAGGATTCGGCGCGGCTTGAGGCTGAGCGTGAGCTGTTGCTCGGCTGCGTGGATACGTTGCCAGGGCGCATTCTGCTGGTCAGCAACGAAACCGGGCTGGGCGTGGTGCCGCTGGGCGAGCTGACTCGCCGTTATGTCGATGAGGCAGGCTGGCTGCACCAGGCGCTGGCCGAGCGCAGCCAGCGCGTGCTGTTCACAGTTGCCGGTTTGCCCATGGTGTTGAAGGGGGAGGCGTTATGAGCCTGCAATGGTGGCAAGGGCCGTGTCAGCCGCTCGATCATGTTGCGCGGGTCAAGGCCGAGACGCGTCAGCAGCAATTGACCAAGCCGGCCGGTTCGCTGGGGCGGCTGGAGAGTCTCGCCATCCATCTGGCCGCATTACAGGGGCGCGAGCGGCCGAGCCTGGACAAGCTGTGGATCGCCATCTTTGTCGGTGACCACGGCGTGGTGGCCGAGGGCATTTCCGCCTATCCGCAGGCAGTGACCGGGCAGATGCTGGCCAACTTCGTCACTGGCGGTGCGGCCATCAACGTGCTCGCGCGTCAGTTGGACGCAGCGCTGGAGGTGATCGACCTGGGGACTGCCGAACCACTGCCGCCGCTGCCTGGCGTGCGTCATCTGCAGGTCGGCGCCGGCACGCAGAATTTCGCCCGCGATCCAGCGATGACCTTGGCCCAGGCGATGATTTGCCTGGAAGCTGGCCGCGACAGCGTCCAACGCGCGCGCGCCAGTGGTTGCGATCTATTCGTCGGTGGCGAGATGGGCATCGGCAACACCACCGCGGCGGCCGCGCTGGCCTGCTGGCTGCTGGATTGCCCGGCGAGCGAGCTGGCAGGCCCTGGTACCGGATTGGATGGCGCTGGTGTGGCGCACAAGGCACGGGTGATCGACGCCGCGCTGGCGCTGCACCGGGCGCAGATCGCCGATCCGCTGCAGGCGCTGATCCACTTGGGTGGCTTCGAGATCGCCGCCCTCGTTGGTGCTTACCTGGCTGCTGCGCAGCAGGGTGTCGCGGTGTTGGTCGATGGCTTTATCTGCAGCGTCGCCGCCTTGCTCGCCGTGCGCCTGAACCCTGGTTGCCGCGACTGGCTGCTATTCGCCCACCACGGCGCTGAGCCGGGGCACGTGCGCGTGCTGCAGGCACTGCAGGCCGAACCACTGCTGGAGCTCGGCTTGCGCCTGGGCGAGGGCAGCGGTGCTGCATTGGCCGTGCCGTTGCTGCGCCTGGCCTGCGCCCTGCACGGACAGATGGCGACCTTCGCTGAAGCTGCTGTTGCCGAGAGACCAAGCTGATGCTGCAGCTGGAATTGCTGCGCCATGGTGAGACCGAACTGGGTGGCGGTTTGCGCGGCAGCCTGGACGATGCGCTCACCGAGCAGGGCTGGGCGCAGTTGCGTGCCGCCGTGCAGGACGCCGGTCCCTGGGATCGCCTGATCAGTTCGCCGCTGCAGCGTTGTGCCCGCTTTGCCGCGGAGCTGGCCGCCGCCCATGGTTTGCCGCTGCACCTTGAGCCCGGCCTGCAGGAGCTGCATTTCGGTGACTGGGAAGGGCGTAGCGCTGCCGAGCTGATGCACAGCGATGCCGAGGCATTGGGCCAGTTCTGGGCCGACCCCTATGCGTTCACGCCGCCCAATGGCGAGCCTTTGCTGCAGTTCGAGGCGCGCATTCTGGCTGCCATACGGCGCTTGCAGCAGAATCATGCGGGTGAGCGCCTGCTGCTGATCACTCATGGCGGTGTCATGCGTCTGCTGCTGGCGCGAGCCCGCTGTCTGCCACGCCAGGATCTACTGCAGGTCAACGTCGGCTACGCCCAGCGCTTTCGCCTGAGCCTGGATGCCGACGGGCAACTGACGGAATTGCCATGATTGCGCTGCTGATCGCCCTGCAGTTCCTCACTCGCTTGCCGGTCACGCTGCCTGGCATGCCCTCGCCGGAGCAGGTGGGGCGTTCGTTGCTCTGGTATCCGGCCGTGGGCCTGTTGCTCGGCCTGCTGTTATGGGGCGCGCACCTGCTGTTGGGGCAGACGTCGGCCTTATTGCAGGCAGCGATCATTCTGGCGCTGTGGGTGGGGCTGAGTGGCGGATTGCATCTGGATGGCCTTGCCGACACCGCGGATGCCTGGGTGGGCGGTTTTGGTGACCGTGAGCGCACCCTGGCGATCATGAAAGACCCTCGCAGCGGGCCTATCGCAGTAGTGGTGCTGGTTCTGCTGTTGCTTCTCAAGTTCGCCGCCTTGTTCACGCTGCTGCAGGCCGGGCAGGGGATCTACCTGTTGCTGTTGCCCTGGCTGGGACGCAGCCTGTTACCACTGCTGTTGGCGACCACGCCCTATGTGCGGGCCGGTGGACTGGGGCAGGCGCTGGTCGATCACTTGCCGCGCCGACAATTGCCCTGGGTGCTGGGCCTGCACCTGCTGGGCATGCTGCTGTTCGGCTGGCAGGGCCTGCTGGTGCTGGCGACGGGCTTGCTGCTGTTCGCCTGGCTGCGCCGTGCCTTGCTGCAACGTCTCGGCGGCACCACGGGTGATACGGCCGGTGCACTAGTCGAGCTGGCTGAGTGCGGCGCACTTTTAGCGCTAGCGCTGAATCTCTGACACAACTGTTATGTCGACCCAGTGCATAACTGTATGAGTGTGAATCGTTGATGCGGGTATATACCTGTATCCATGTTGCCGACCTCCTGCCTCTGTACCCAACTGCGCCGCGCCAGTCGCGGTGTTACCCGTCTCTACGATGACGCCCTGGCTGCTGTCGGGCTTGGCGGTGCGCAGTTTTCCCTGCTGCGCCACGTACAGCGGCTCGGGCAGCCGAGCATTTCTGTGCTGGCCGAGGCCATGGGGTTGGATCGCAGCACGTTGGGGCGCAACGTGCGGGTGCTGGAAGAGCAGGGGCTGGTGCAACTGGGAGAGGGGCACGACCTGCGCGCTCGCGAGGTACGGCTCACAGAGGCCGGCCTGCAACGCATCGATCTGGCGCTGCCGCTGTGGGAACAGGCGCAGCGCGAGGTGACCGCGCAACTGGGTGAAGGTCGCCGTGCCGAATTGATGAGGTTGCTCGAACAACTGGCTTGATGGCCAACTCATTTTTACTGCCTGAGCGGTCGTGAACGGCCGTTCGCTGGAGAGACTGATGACCACTGCATGGCGTTCAACCACCTGGCTGTTGCTCGGTGCATCGCTGATCCTCGCGCTGTCGCTGGGCACGCGCCATGGCTTCGGCCTGTTCCTGCCGCCGATGAGTGCGGAGTTTGGCTGGGGGCGTGAGGTGTTCGCCTTCGCCATCGCCTTGCAGAACCTGATCTGGGGTATCGCTCAGCCGATCACTGGTGCGCTGGCCGACCGCTTCGGGGCGCGCAAGGCGATCGTCGTTGGCGGTGTGCTGTACATGCTCGGCCTGATGCTGATGAGCATGGCCGATTCTCCGCTATCGCTGTCGCTGAGTGCCGGTTTGCTGATCGGCATCGGGCTTTCCGGCACATCGTTCTCGGTGATCCTGGGTGTGGTCGGTCGCGCCGTACCGCCAGAGAAACGCAGCATGGCCATGGGCGTCGCTGCGGCGGCAGGCTCGTTTGGGCAGTTCGCGATGTTGCCGGGCACGCTCGGGCTGATCGGCTGGCTCGGTTGGTCGGCAGCACTACTGGCCCTCGGGCTGCTGGTGGCGTTGATGATTCCGCTGGCGGTGATGATCAAGGAGACGCCTCCACCTGCTAGCAATGGTCCACAGCAGACGCTGATCGAAGCGCTGCGCGAGGCCACCAGCCACTCCGGTTTCTGGCTGCTGGCGCTGGGTTTCTTCGTCTGTGGTTTCCAGGTGGTGTTCGTCGCCGTGCATCTGCCAGCCTACCTGGTCGATCACCATCTGCCGGCGTTGACTGGTACTACGGTGCTGGCGCTGGTTGGCCTGTTCAATATCTTCGGTACCTACATCGCCGGCTGGCTCGGCGGCCGCATGGCCAAGCCGCGTCTACTGAGCATCCTGTACCTGTTGCGTGGCGTGGTGATCACGCTGTTTCTGGTGGCGCCACTGACGCAATGGAGCGCCTACCTGTTCGGTATCGCCATGGGCCTGCTGTGGCTATCCACCGTGCCGCTGACCAACGGTACCGTGGCGACCCTGTTCGGCGTGCGTAACCTGTCGATGCTCGGCGGTATCGTCTTTCTGTTCCACCAACTGGGCTCCTTCCTCGGTGGTTGGCTGGGCGGTTACCTCTACGACACCACCGGCAGCTACGACCTGGTCTGGCAGATTTCCATCGGCCTCAGCCTGATGGCCGCCGCGCTCAACTGGCCGGTACGTGAGGTGCCGGTGGCGCGTCTGCAGGGCGCGCCGGCATGAGTCGTAAGGTGCTGACACTCAGTGCCGTGGCGCTGGGCTTCGGTACGCTGCTGGCTTTGGCCTGGTGGGGCTGGCGCCAGGGTGGGCTGGCGCTGCTGCAGCTGGGTGTCGGTATCTGCTAGTTGCTTGCGGCTGGGCCTGCGAGTAGCGTGGTGCAATCGCGTCATCGCCTGAGGTCACTGCCATGTCCCTTCGCCGTCTTGCCTGTTCCCTATTGCTGTCCAGCCTGGCGCTGCCAGTGCTGGCCGCCGAATGTCCGGCCATGCTGCAGGGCGAGCTGCCCAAGCTGCGCGCCAAAGGTGAAAACATCGAACTCTGTCAGTTCTCGGGCAAGCCGCTGGTGGTGGTCAACACCGCCAGCTTCTGCGGCTTCACCCCGCAATTCAAAGGGCTCGAGGCGCTGTACCAGCGTTACAAGGATCAGGGCCTGGAAGTGCTCGGCGTGCCATCTGACGACTTCCGCCAGGAATCCGCCGACAGCAAGGAAACGGCCACTGTCTGCTACGTCAACTACGGCGTGACCTTCGCCATGACCGAACCGCAGCCGGTTTCCGGTGCCAACGCCATCCCATTGTTCAAGGGCCTGGCCGAGCAGAGCCGGCAGCCGCGCTGGAATTTCTTCAAGTACGTGGTCGACCGTCAGGGCAAGGTGGTGGCCAGCTTCTCCAGCCTGACCAAGCCGGATGATCCCGAGTTGATCGCCGCCGTCGAAAAGGCCATCGCTTCGCAACCCTGAGAGTCTCTGAGCAGGCTCTGATTCTTCTCGCTTCACGGCCCTTCACCCATCTGGGCGATGGGCCGTGTCCGTCCGCCTGCCTAGACTGGCCTGGCGCCGGACGCAGTTCACCCGGCGTGCCCTACAAGAACAATAAGGAGGCACCCATGCGTCGCGTCTATACCGCTGCCCTGGCGACACTCGCTCTACTTGGCGCCGTCGAGGCCCAGGCCAACTACACCAAGACCAAGTACCCGATCGTGCTGGTACACGGCGTGACCGGTTTCAACACCATCGGTGGGTTGGTCAACTACTTCCACACCATTCCCTGGAACCTGGAGCGCGACGGCGCGCGAGTGCACGTCGCCAGCGTCGCCGCCTTCAACGATAGCGAGCAGCGTGGCGCCGAGCTGGCCCGGCAGATCGTGCCCTGGGCCGCTGCCGGTGGCGGCAAGGTCAACCTGATCGGCCACAGCCAGGGTTCGCCGACCTCGCGCGTGGCCGCTTCGCTACGCCCGGATCTGGTCGCCTCGGTGACCTCGATCAACGGCGTCAACAAGGGTTCGAAAGTAGCCGATGTGATACGTGGGGCGATTCCCCCGGGTGGTGGTATCGAGGGTGGTGCTAATGCCATCGCCAATGCATTGGGCGCGGTGATCAATCTGCTGTCCGGCTCGAGCAACCCGCAAAACGGCATCAACGCGCTGGGTACCCTGACCACTGCCGGTACCACTGCCCTGAATGGTCGCCATCCGTGGGGCGTCAACAACAGCAGTTACTGTGCCAAATCCACTGAAGTGCATAACGTGCGTGGGCACAGCATTCGCTACTACTCCTGGACCGGTAATTCCTCTTATACCAACGTGTTCGACGCGGCCGATCCCTTCCTGGCCTTCACCGGCCTGGTGTTCGGCAGCGAGAAGAACGACGGTTTGGTAGGCGTGTGTTCCACCTACCTAGGGCAGGTGATCGACGACAGCTACAACATGAACCACGTCGACGCGATCAACCATCTGTTCGGTATCCGTGGCTGGACCGAGCCGGTGTCGCTGTATCGCCAGCATGCCAACCGCCTGAAGAACAAGGGCGTCTGATCCCGGTGAACGCGGCGGGGTGACCCGCCGCAGCGAGGTTGCATGTCCAAGTTCTTCAGTCTTTCCCTGGTCGCCGTGGTGGTGGCGGGTGGTCTTACCCTGTATTGGCGCTGGACGGCAGCGGTCCCCGAGGCGTTGCCAACTGCCGCTGTCGCCGTGCCGTCACGGGCAGCGTCGTCTGAACCGCTATCTGTCCCTATCGCCGAGGCATCTGTCGAGGCACAGCCGTCAGTGGCCGAGTCCTTGCCCAGCCTGGCCGATACAGAGGTGGATGGCCAACTGCGCACCGATGCGGCCGGTAATCTGGTGCTGGATCTGGCGGTGCGCGACTACTTCGATTATTTCCTTAGCGCAGTCGATCATTCCGGGCTCGATGAGGTGATCGAGGCCCTGCTGGCCGATGCCGGCCGGCGCCTGCCGGAGCCCGCTCTCGGGCAGATGATCAGCCTGCTCGGTGATTATCTAGACTACAAGCGCGCCAGCATGGCGCTTATGCAGCAGCCGCTGGATGCCCAGCAGCAGGTAGAACCGAAGGCGCAGTTGCAGGCACTGCAGTCGGCTTTTGCCCGTCTCGACGAGTTGCGCCGCGCCCATTTCTCTGCGGCCGCGCAGGAGGCGCTGTTCGGCGCCGAACAGGCTTATGCCCGTTACACCCTCGATAGCCTGGCATTGCAACAGCGTGATGACCTCGGCGAGACGCAGCGCGCGCAGAGGCTCGAGCAGCTGCGCGAGCGTCTGCCCGAGGCGCTGCGAGAAAGCGAGCAGCGCCAGCAATTGGCTTTGGAACAATTGCAGCGCAGTGAGCAGTTGTGGCGTGATGGCGCGGATGAGCAGCAGGTGCGCGAGTTCCTTGCGGTGACCTATGATCCGCAGACCGTGCAGCGCCTGCTGGATGAACAGCGCCGCGAGCGCGATTGGCAGCAGCACTACCAGGCCTATCGCAATGAGCTGGCCAGCCTGCAAGGCCGGGGGCTGAGCGAAGCAGATGGCGAGCAACTGCAGCGTCAGCTGCGCGAGCGCTTGTTCAGCAGTGAAGACCGACACCGTGTGGAAACCTATGACGCCATCGCCGCGAAGCAACCGGAGCCGCTCGACCCCTGACGGATACCGCCCATGAGTGAGCGCCTGCTGCTGGCCCAGCAGCGCCGAGGCTATCGCTCGCTGCGTTTCGCTACCGAGTTGGAGGCGGGCTTTGCCGAGCATCGGGTGCAGCGTATTCGTCGACGCCTGCCGCTGATCGCCCCCATCGCAGCGTTGTTTCAGTTGATTTATGCGCTGCTGGATTTTCTGCTCATGCCGCTGCCGGTCAGCCTGTCGGTGCTACCGCTGCGTATGCTTGCGCTGGCGGTGTTGGCGCTGTCCTTTTTTTACTGCCGTCGGGTCGAGGCACCGCCTGCCAGGGTGCCATTGGTCTATGCCGCGGCCTACTGGGTCAACGGCGTCAGTGTCGTGTTGATCGTGCACATGTGCTGGCAGCAGGGTGTGGCAATGCCCTACGACGGCCTATTCCTCATCCTGTTGTTCGGCTACGCCCTCCTCGGGCTGTCGTTTCGTGCGATCAGCCTGTGTAGCTGGAGCTTCTGCCTGCTGTTCATTGGCGTCGGCGTGCTGTTCGGTGAAACCGGTGGCACGCTGGCTTACCAGGGCCTGTTTCTGTTCTGCGCCAACCTGATCGGCAGCGTCGGCGCCTATATGCAGGAGCATGGTCAGCGTGGTGCCTGGCTGAACCTGCGCCTACTCGATCTGGCGCGCCAGCGCGCCGAAGCCGATGACGCGCGCAAGCTGCGCCTGCTCGCAGCGGCCAGTCACGATCTGCGCCAGCCGCTCAACGCCATGGGGTTGTACGCCGAACATCTGGTGGAACAGGGCGGTGATCTGCAGACCCGGCGCATCAGCTCGCGCCTGGCCGCGTCGGTGGAGCAGTTGGGACGCCTGCTGCAATCGCTGCTCGACTACACCCGTCTGACCTTGCCCGGTGGTGTGCAGGCCAGGTCGCATGCGTTTGCCCTGCGCCCCTTGCTCGAGCGGCTGATTGCCGAAGTGGCGCCAGAGGCGCAGCAACAAGAGTTGCAGCTTGAGCTGCACTGCGACGAGTGCGGGGTATACAGCGACCCGCTGCTGTTGGAGCGCCTACTGCGTAACCTGCTGAACAATGCCCTGCTGCACGCACAGGCGCAGCACCTGAGGTTGAGCGTAGCGCCTGATGGCGACGAGATCGTGTTGGAGGTGGCCGATGATGGTCGCGGCCTCAGTGAGGCGGAGCAGGCCTTGGTGTTCGAGGAATTTCGTCAACTGGACAACCCCGGGCGCAATGCCGAGCGCGGACTCGGTCTTGGTCTGGCCATCGTGCGGCAGCTGGCCGAGGTGCTGGAGCACCCCTTGCACCTGCATTCACAGCCGGGCGCGGGCGCACGCTTCGTCCTGCGTTTGCCGCTGGCTGAGGTACCTGTGGCAGCGCCGCGCGCCGATACTGGATTGACCTTGCAGGGGCGCGTGCTGCTACTCGAAGACGACCCAGCCGGGCGTGAAGCGCTGGCTGGCTTGCTGCGTCGCTGGGGCTGCGAGGTGCAGGCTTGCGCTGACCTGGCCAGTGCGCTGCAGGTATTGCGGGTCGATACGCCGCAGTTGTTGATCAGTGACTACCGGCTGGCCGAGCAGGAGGATGGCCTGCAGGCCATCGAGCGCCTGCGTGAGGCGGCCGGGCTGATGCTGCCGGCTCTACTGATCAGTGCTGACCTGAGCCCGGAGCTGCACGAGCGCTGCTTGCCCGCTCACGTCATTCCCCTGGGCAAACCGCTGTTGCCGGCGCGTTTGCGCCAAGTGCTGGCCACTCAGTTGCGAGCGCGCCAGGCCGTCAGTTGATCACAGCCAGCCACGCTGGCGGGCGGCACTGACACAGGCGGTGCGGGTATGCACGGCGAAGGTTTCGAACAGGGCCTTGAGGTGGGTCTTGACCGTGTCTTCGGCCAGGCCCAACTGGCGGCTGATGGCTTTGTTCGGCAGACCCTCGGCCAGTAGTTGGAGAATCTCCAGCTGCCTCGGTGTCAGCGGTGAGGCGCTGCTCGGCGCCGGCAGGGTTTCACCCAGCAAGACGCGAGTCACCGACTGACGCAGGGCATGGCCATCGGAACTCTTGGGGATGAAACCGAGCGCGCCGGCCGCCAGGCTCGCCTGGGCGTCCAGCGCCGAGTCACTGGCGCTGAGAATGGCTACCGGCGTGCTTTCGCCGCGCGTCAGCCAACGCTGCAAAAGCTCCAGGCCAGGCACGTCAGGTAAGCGCAGGTCGAGCAGGATCAAGTCATAGCTTTGTTGGCGCAGGCACTGCTCGGCTTCGGTGGCACTGTACGCGGTGTGGATCTGCAGGTTCGTACTGAGCGGCGACAGGGCCAGGGCCAGGCCATCGAGAAAAATGCGATGGTCGTCGACCAACAGCAGACGGAGATTGTCGGGCAGGGTAGTGCAGAGGGCAGTCATGATGTTCTCACGCGGCTTTTATTGTTGTTCTGCCGCGTGAGTTTAGCCAATGCAGTGGCCCGATTAGAAGCGGTAGCTGAGCGAGGCGCCGAGACCGTGTGCACTGTTCTTGTAACGTGCACTGTAGGTGCCGCGGGTGGCGCTGGCGTGGTTCACGTCCACCGACTCTTCCTGCAGGTAGGAATAGGCCACATCGATGGTCATGTCCTGATTCGGGCTCCAGCCGGCACCGACGCTGAAGATGGTGCGGTCACCGGATGGCACGCGCGGCGAGCGGTCGACGTTGTTGGTCGGCGACTGGTCGATGGCGACACCGGTGCGCAGCGTCCACTGCGGGTTGACCTTGTACGACAGGCCGACCGCATGAGCCCAGGTGTCGTGCCAGTTCTGCTCCTCAACGATGGTGGCGAGGTTGGCCGGCAAGGTGGCGGAGTCGTTCTCCACGCGGATTTCCTTGAAGCGGCTCCAGCGCGTCCAGGTGCTGCCGACATGCAGCGTCAGCGCATCGGTCAGATCGTGGGTGATGGACATGTCCACAGATTCGGGCGTGGTCAGGTCCAGGTTGGCGTCGTACTTGCCGGCGATGCCGGCCAGTGGCGATGCTTCGACACGGGTGTCGCCCTCCAACTTGTACTTGACGCGCGAATGGTAAGTCAGGCCAGCGCGGGTCTGCGGAGTGAACTCGTACAGCACGCCGGCGTTGAAACCAACGGCGACATCGTCACCCTTGACCTTCACCTTGCCATCGCCGAGGGGCGTGAACAGTGACGAGGTCAGTTCCCCTTCGATGTGGTTGAAGGTTGGGCCGAAACCCACCGACAGCTTGTCATTGAAGCGATAGCTCAAGGTCGGCTGCACGGTGATCACGCGCACGTAGCTCTTATCCGCATAGTAGCGACCCTGGAAGTTGCTTTCGTAATCGGTCATCAGGCCAAAGGGCACATAGATACCGATACCGAAGGCGACCTTTTCGTCCAGCGGCTTGACGTAATAGCCCATGGGCACGCCGGTGGTCGGCACCATATCGCCGTCGTTGCTACCACTGATAGCACCGGCCGGGGAGCTGGCGCTGACGTGGTCGATATCGCTCTTGGCGTGAATCACCGCAGCACCGACGTAGACTTCGTCGCGCTTGAGGCGGGCCATGCCCGCCGGGTTGCCGAACACGGTGCTGGCATCGTCGGCCGAGGATGAGCGTCCGGCGAAGGAAGTACCCATACCGGAAATGCTTTGTTCGTTGAGGGCGAAGCCGCTGGCGAAACCATGGCTCGAGGTGGCAGTGATGGCGACGGCAAGACCGGTCTTGAGAAGACGTTTGCTCACGGGGAAGCTCCTGTGGTGAGGCGGGGGCGCACGCTACAGTTTTTCCTGACCCCTGCCAAGGCGCTGAAGTTCCCGAAATAGAGCGTATTGTCGGACAATTGGTTGGATAATGTATGGATTTTCTAAATTATATTTTCTGACTGCCTGGTCAGGCCGCCTGGCTTGCGGGCTCAATGCAGCGCTGCCAGGCATCGAGAAAGTCATGTTGGCTCGCCTGCGGCTGAAAAACCTTGCGCCAAATTCGGCCCATGGCTAGCACGTCATCAGCGGCCGGCAGCTCGAGTTTTTCGCTTTCGATCATCAGCCAGGCAATGGCAGTGGCGTAACGCAGATTGACCGTCAGCTCCATGTGCGGCATTTCCAAGAATGCGTGCTGGCTGGCGAGGCCGCGTACACGGCTGGCAAGATCCGGGTCGAAGGCCAGATGCTGGTCCCAGAGTATCTGGTGGCGCTGTTCGCTGATGCGATACAAACCGTGACCTTGCGGGGTGTCCAGCGCACTGCCCAGTGCTGACTGACAGGCCGCAGCCCCTAATAGCAGTGCTTCGGCCGTGGCGCTATGGCGTTCGATATAGAGCAGGGTAGGGCGGATCACATGCTGGCTGAGATCGCAGGCGGCAATTCCCATGGCATCCTCGCAAGGGTGCCGGTAGGGCCGGGCGCGTGGCAGCTGTTTCCAGACCGATGAAAAACTATCTCGGCTTTGGCTTCCTGCGTCGCTCTACCTCCTGCATCCATGCAGTCGTGCGTTGGCAATCCTGCGTTAAAAACAGCCTCGTGTGCGAGCCCAGTCGAAATGCTCATTTACGCTTGTAAAATCGAGCGCGATTCCGACCGTTTCTCGGCTGTTTTTGCCTTGTCTTGCCTGCCTCGCTAACGTTTTTCAACGGTCTGGGCTCTTCGATAAAGGCCCCACCGGGAGCGGGGTTAGCCGCTCATTCTCAAGTCTAGTGCGATATTTCAGCTGTAAAGGTCTGTTTTTAAATTGATTCCGGATTTGAGTTATTGGGCATATTTCGATTGGTGCTTAAAACCTTCGATCAATCACCCGTGGCTACCGGGCGCGTCGGATCGGTGATCCACTCGCTCCAGGAGCCTGCGTAGAGCGGCGCCAATGGATAACCGGCGAGGCTCATGGCGAAGAGGTTGTGACAGGCCGTGACCCCCGAGCCGCAGTAAGCCACCAGATTTTCCATCGGGCGTTCGCCGCGCAGCTCGTCGAAACGCTCGCGCAGTACCGTTGCCGGAAGGAAGCGGCCATCCTTACCCAGGTTGTCGGTGAATACGGCGCATCGTGCGCCGGGAATATGCCCGGCGACCGGGTCGAGTGGCTCGACCTCGCCGCGAAAGCGCGGCAGTGCCCGCGCGTCGAGCAGGGTCAGCTCCGGGTTGCCCAAGTGCTGGGCCAGGTGATCGGCAGTCAGCAGCAGGCTGCTGTCGGGTTGCGCGGAGAAATCGCCCGGGGTGTTGTTAGGTGGCGTGGTGGTCAGTTCCTGTCCGGCTTCACGCCAGGCTTTCAGGCCACCATCGAGCAGGTACAAACCATCACGCTTGCCCAGCCACAGCAGCAACCACCAGGCGCGTGCGGCGAAAGCACCGGGACCGTCGTCATACAGCACGACCTGGCTATCCCCCCGCAGACCGCAGCTGCGCAGGCGTTCGACTAGATGACTCGGGTCGGGGAGCGGGTGGCGACCGGTTACGCCCTTGACCACCGGGGCGGACAGGTCCTGCTCCAGATCGAGAAAGTGCGCGCCCGGGATATGCCCCTCGACGTAGCTGCGGCGCCCATAGGCTGGGTCTTCGAGGGCGAAGCGGCAGTCCAGCACCAGCAGGTCGTTCTGGCCAATACGTTGTTGAAGGTGTTCCGCGCTGATCAGTTGAGCGAGTGGCATGCAGCCTCCTGTTACGTAGCAGGGTTTGCGGCATCATACCGCCTGGCCTGCTATTGGATTCGCTTGAAGAAAAGCCTTCTCACACAGATTCGGAAAAGCTGTAACGCCAGCGCTGATGCTGACCCAATCATGGGTGGCCGATGTTCGTGCGCTGAATGCAATTATTTGGTGCGTTATTGGGTGGAGATAATTGCGCGATAGAGGCTTTATTTGCAGTTCGCGCACTAAAAGGTTTCATCAACGCGACATTTTGATTTGTTTTGGTGCTTTGCTGCCTGATAGAGTGCCGGCCACTTTTGTCTTTGTGGTGTCGAGGTGCCGCATGTCGTTGTCCGTTGATTCTTTCCTGGCGCGCCTGAAACAGCGCGATCCCGACCAGCCGGAATTCCACCAGGCGGTGGAAGAGGTCGTGCGTAGCCTGTGGCCTTTCCTCGAAGCCAATCCGCGTTATCGCGATGCCGGTATTCTCGAGCGCATGGTCGAGCCCGAGCGTGCGATCCTGTTCCGTGTACCCTGGGTCGACGACCGTGGTCAGGTGCACGTCAACCGTGGTTACCGTATCCAGATGAGCAGCGCCATCGGCCCGTACAAGGGTGGCCTGCGTTTCCATCCCTCGGTGAACCTGGGCGTACTCAAGTTCCTGGCTTTCGAACAGGTATTCAAGAATTCGCTGACCTCGCTGCCCATGGGTGGCGGCAAGGGCGGTTCGGACTTCGATCCCAAGGGCAAGAGCGAGGGCGAAGTGATGCGCTTCTGCCAGTCGTTCATGACCGAGCTGTATCGCCATATCGGTGCCGACCTGGATGTGCCGGCCGGTGACATCGGCGTCGGTGGGCGCGAGATCGGTTACCTGTTCGGCCAGTACAAGCGCCTGTCCAATCAGTTCACCTCGGTGCTGACCGGCAAGGGCCTTAGCTACGGCGGCAGCCTGATCCGCCCGGAAGCCACCGGCTACGGTTGCGTGTATTTCGCCCAGGAGATGCTCAAGCGCATCGACCAGGGCTTCGAAGACAAGCGCGTGGCCATCTCCGGTTCCGGCAACGTTGCCCAGTACGCGGCGCAGAAGGTCATGGAATTGGGCGGCCGGGTGATTTCGCTGTCCGACTCCGAGGGCACTCTCTATGCCGAGAGCGGCCTGAGCGATGAGCAGTGGTTGTACCTGATGGACCTTAAGAACGTGCGTCGTGGCCGCCTGCGCGAGATGGCTGAGCACTATGGTTTGCAGTTCCTCGCCGGGCAGCGTCCGTGGGGCCTGTCCTGCGATATCGCTTTGCCCTGCGCGACGCAGAACGAACTGGACGCTGAGG
Organism: Ectopseudomonas mendocina; assembly: GCF_007049795.1. GTDB lineage: Bacteria > Pseudomonadota > Gammaproteobacteria > Pseudomonadales > Pseudomonadaceae > Aquipseudomonas > Aquipseudomonas mendocina_D. The sequence continues at coordinate 61,572 of NZ_SCFY01000002.1, read as the reverse complement.
ATGCTCGCGCGCTGCTGAAGAGCGGCTGCATCTGCGTGGCCGAAGGCGCCAATATGCCTTCGACCCTGGAAGCGGTGGACCTGTTCGTCGAGGCCGGCATCTGCTACGCACCTGGCAAGGCGTCCAACGCCGGTGGCGTGGCCACCAGCGGCCTGGAAATGAGCCAGAACGCCATGCGCCTGCACTGGAGCGCCGGAGAGGTGGATGAGCGTCTGCACGGCATCATGCAGAACATTCACCATGCTTGCGTGCACCATGGCGAAGAGAATGGTCGCATCAACTACGTCAAGGGCGCCAATATAGCCGGCTTCGTCAAGGTCGCCGATGCGATGCTGGCGCAAGGCGTAGTCTGAGCCCATCGCAGTAGACTCGAGGCCCCGCGTGAGAACGCGGGGCCTCGTCGTTTCTGGTGGGGCTGTGTTGCCCGGCCGATTCAGGCATGCTGCCTGCCCTCACGCTCGCTACTCAGGTCTTCGCCTTCTATGAAACGCTTCGTTCTGCTCGATACCGCTCCTATCCCCGGTACGGATGGTGCGCTCAATCTGTTCGAATACGGCGAAGATTTCGTGATCAAGATTGCTGGCGGCGATGGCGGGCAACTGATGAATACGCGCATGCACGGTTCGGAAGATGCCCTGGCCGCGATTCCCTGCAAGCAGATTGCAAGCCGGCCGCAGGTGCGGGTACTGATCGGTGGTCTGGGCATGGGCTTCACCCTGGCGTCTGCGCTCCAGCACTTGGGGGCCGATGCCGAGGTAGCGGTGGCCGAGCTGGTGCCGGGCGTGGTCGAGTGGAACCGTGGTCCGCTCGGGGCGAAGTCCGGTTATCCGTTGAATGACCCGCGTGCAGTGATCATTCAGGAGGACGTCGCCAAGGTGCTGCAGGCCGCCGAGCAGTGCTACGACGCTATAATGCTGGACGTCGACAACGGCCCGGAGGGGCTGACCCAGAAGGGCAATGACTGGCTGTACAGCATGGACGGCCTGCGCCGGTGCGCCAAGGCACTGAGGCCCAAGGGCATGCTGGCGGTGTGGTCATCCAGCGCCGACCGGGCGTTCTCGGAGAAGGTGCGTAAGGCCGGCTTCAAGGGCGAGGCGGTGCAGGTATATGCCCACGGCAATCGGGGTACGCGGCATACCATCTGGATTGCTCAGAAGGTCTGAGTGGGCTGCCCAGGTCTTGAGTGAACCGGGCAGCTGTGTGCTCAGTGAATCTGCAGTTTGCCGATGCGGTCGTTGTCCAGGCTGCCGAAGTACAGGTAGTCGCCTACCGGCTTCACCGAGGTGACCATGCGCAGGTGCGTGCCGCTGGTGTCATGCAGGCTGCGGACGATCTCGCCTTGCTCGTTGAGGGCGATGGCGAAGCCGTAAGGGATCGCCTTCGGCCAAAGGGCACGCGGCAGTTTGGCCATTTGCGACTTGAGCCAGGGGTGGCGATGGAGAAAGTCGGCATCGGCCTTGCGCGGAGTCGGCAGGGCCACCCAGAAGGTGCCTTTGCGGTCGCCCTGCAGGTTATCCGGCAGGCCCGGCAGGTTGTCGATGAAAATGTCGTGCTGGCCGGCCTTGTCGCCCTTGAGCCAGTAGCGGGTGATGCGATAGCGATAGGTTTCGTTGACCAGCACGAAGTCCTCGTTCGCCGACAGCGCCACGCCATTGGCGAAGTACAGGTCTTTCAGCAATACACGGGTCTCGCCGCTGGCTGGGTTGTAGCTGAGCAGGCGGCCGTGAGGGCGTGCCTCGAGCAGGTCGAGCAGGTAGTCCGGCTGTTCGAAGCGTGAGGAGGCGTCGCTGAAGTAGATGGTGCCGTCTCTGGCGATGTCCAGGTCATCGGTGAAGGCGAAACGCAGGCCTTCAGCCTCGGTGGTCAGCACCTTGATCGCACCCTGCGGGTCGATGCTCAGCAGGCCCTTGTAGGCATCGGCGACGATCAGATTGCCGTTGGCATCGAAGTTCATGCCCAGCGGGCGGCCGCCGGTGTCGGCGAAGGTTTCCAGGCTGTCGTCTTCCAGCACGCGAACGATGCGGCCATCATGTAGGCCGGCGTACACCCGCCCCTGGTTGTCGACGGCGGTGTCTTCTGGGCCATGCACCTGGCCGCGCGCCACCAGCTCGGCTTTCATCAGGGTGTCGTTGGGCTCCAGTGTTCCAGTCATCGCCGGGGCGGGCGCGGCATCCCAGGGCAGCGGATCGATCGGGCTGGGCGTCAGGGCCAGGTAACTGGCCGCTGCGGCCAGCAGCATGACGGCCAGGGCAAGCAGTTTCTTCAGCATTGTTGTTCTTCCGTGTCGGAGGTGGTGCGCGGCACAGATTACACAGTTCCCTCCATCGGCGGCAGGCCGCTGCCCCGTGTAATGGCCTGGGCATATATACTGCGCGGCATTCTAGACGGGAGAGCCGCGTGGCTAACGACATTCACTGGATTCTCGACGACGCCAGCCTGGCCGAGCATTGCGCCGCCTGGCAGGCGCAGCCCTTCGTCGCGTTGGACACCGAGTTCATGCGCGTCGACACCTTCTATCCCATCGCCGGGTTGCTGCAGGTCAGCGCTGGTGACGGCGCCTACCTGATCGACCCCTTGCGCATCAGCGACTGGCGGCCGTTCGCCGCGCTGCTTGAGGCGCCTACAGTGGTCAAGGTGCTGCATTCATGCAGTGAAGACCTGGAAGTCTTTCTACGCCTGACCGGCAGCCTGCCGACGCCGCTGTTCGACACGCAACTGGCCGCCGGTTATCTCAATCTCGGTTTCTCCATGGGCTACTCGCGCCTTGTGCAGGCCTTGCTGGATATCGAGCTGCCCAAGGGCGAGACCCGCTCCGATTGGCTGCAGCGGCCGCTGTCCGAACTGCAGGTGCGCTACGCCGCCGAAGACGTGCTGCATCTGGTCGAGGTGTACCGTGCGCTGATGGCTCGGCTGGCGCCGCAGAAGGTCGAGTGGGTGCTGGAGGATGGTGCCGAACTGGTGGCCAACCTGAGCCGTGAAGTGGCGCCCGAGGATGCCTGGCGCGAGGCCAAGCTGGCCTGGAAACTGTCGCGTCAACAGCAGGCCGTGCTGCGCGCGCTGTGCGCCTGGCGCGAGCGTGAGGCGCGGGCGCGCAACCAGCCGCGTAATCGCATCCTGCGCGAGCATTCGCTGTGGCCGCTGGCACGTACCCAGCCAGATAACCTGGTGACGCTGGCGCGCATCGAGGACATGCACCCGAAAACCGTGCGCCAGGACGGAGAGACACTGCTGCAGCTGATTCGTGATGCTGCTGCGCTGCCGCCCGAGCAGTGGCCCGAAGCCTTGCCCGAGCCGCTGCCCATCGAAGCCTCTGCGCTGCTGAAGAAATTGCGCGTCATCGGCCAGCAAGAAGGTGAGCGCCTAGACATCGTCCCTGAGCTGATGCTGCGCAAGAAAACCTTGGAAGCCCTGTTGAAAACCGGCTTCCCCCATGGCCCGTACCAATTGCCCGACTCCCTGCGCGGCTGGCGCCGGGAGCTGATGGGCCAGGCGCTGTTGGATTGCCTGGCCGCCGAAGGAGAATCCGCGTGAAACGCATCTGTTCCATCTACAAGAGTTCGCGCAAGAACGAGATGTACCTTTACGTACTCAAGGCCGATGCTCTGGCGCGTGTACCTGAAGGACTGCTCAGCGTCTTCGGCCCGCCCGCGCATGCCTTCGACCTGGTGCTCAGCCCCGAGCGTCAGTTGGCCCGCGAGGACATCACCCAGGTGCTGGAGAACCTCGATAAGCAGGGCTATCACCTGCAGATGCCGCCGCCCGAGGAAGAGTACATCGAGCACCTGCCTGACGAACTTTTGCGCCGTAACGACCCGGTGTGACCGATGCGCCTGTTGATCGCCGAAGAGGAGCATGCGTTCTACGCCGAGCGTATCCGTAGCGCCTGCCCCGACCTGCAGTTGGTCGCCAGCGCGCAGCTCGAATCGCTGCATGAGCAGGCCGGCCATTGCGACCTGTGGCTGGGGCAACCCGACCTGCTCGCACCGCTGTTGCGCGACGGCACGCGGCCGCAGTGGTTGCAATCGACCTGGGCCGGCATCACGCCGCTGTTGGCGCACGGCTTGCCGCGTGATTACCGCCTGACCCGTGCGGTCGGCATCTTCGGACAGGTAATGGCCGAATACGTGCTCGGCCATATGCTGGCCCACGAGCGGCGTCTGTTCGCCCGTCTGGCGGCGCAGGTCGAGCAGCATTGGGATCACAGTCTGCCGCGTAGCCTGCGCGGGCGCCGCGTGCTGGTGGTCGGTTGCGGTGATATCGGTCAGGCCGTTGCCGAGTTTCTCCAGCCTTTTGGGGTGGAGTTGCGTGGCGTTGCCAGCCAGGCGCGTGAGCAGATGCCGTTTCTCGAGGTCGCGGCCATGGATCGACTGGCACAGTTGGTCGCCTGGGCCGACTACGTGGTCAACCTGCTGCCGGACACGCCGGCCACGCGCGATCTGTACGATGCCCGGCTGCTTGCCCATTTCCGCCCAGAAGCGGTGCTGATCAATGCGGGGCGCGGCGTTGCCGTGGTCGATGCTGACCTGGTGACCGCACTGGAGCAAAACCACTTGGCGGCAGCCGTGATCGACGTCTGCCGTGAAGAACCTTTGCCGCCAGGCCATCCGTTCTGGACGGCGCCGCGTTTGCTACTCACCGGCCACAGCTCGGCGCCCACCGATCCGGGCTTGATGGGCGATTTGTTCATCGACAACCTGGCGCGTTGGCAAGCCGGACAGCCGTTACGGGGTGAAGTGGATTTCGCCCGCGGTTATTGAGGTATTTGGCGGGTTGCACCCGCCCTGCGGGCGCATATCTGTAGGGCGGGTGCAACCCGCCAGCAACGATGACCTGCCCGTAAAATCAATTCCTGAAGGCGCCATTCGGCATGCTCCGCTTGGCCCTGCATATCACCCAGGCTAGACTGCCGCGCTTTTTAGCCTTGAGTCCATACTGCTGCCATGGCTGCCGACCTCGAACCCTTCTGGAAACGCAAGACACTCGCCCAGCTCGATCCGCGCGAGTGGGAGTCGCTGTGCGACGGTTGCGGCTTGTGCTGCCTGCAGAAGCTCGAGGACGAAGACGACGGCGCCGTCTACTACACGCGCATCGCCTGCAAGCTGTTGGACCTGCAAACCTGCCGTTGCAGCGATTACCCCAATCGGGTCAAGCACGTGCCCGACTGCATTCAGCTCACCCCGGCGCAGGCCGATCAGTTCCGCTGGCTGCCGCCGACCTGTGGTTATCGCCTGGTCAGCGAAGGCAAGGACCTGCCGCACTGGCATCATCTGGTCTGCGGCGACCCGGATGCGGTGCACGCCGAGCGCATTTCCCAATCAGGACGTATGCTCAGTGAGAACAGCGTGGCCGAAGACGACTGGGAAGATCATCTGATTTTTCGCGCCGGTTGATTGCCGCGCGGCTTCATGGCAATTCTGTTTGCCGTCCATGGAATTTGCCCTGTGGCGCAGCTGTCATATGCCGCCACGTTCAGCATCAGGAGTTTGCTCGATGTCCCTTCGCTTGCCGTTGTACTCGTCTTTGCTGCTTCTGAGTCTGCCGGCCTTCGCCGCCACGCAGAAGGTCGATCTGGATTACCGTGTGCGCTTCTTGCCGGAGAGCAATCAGGCTGAAGTCAGCATCACCCTGGAGAAGGGCGAGCGCGTGCGCAGTCTTGACTTCAACCTCGGCGAAGACGGCCGTTTCAGCGACTTCAAGGCCGACGGCCAGTGGTCGCAGGAGCAGGCCGGGCGCGGCAAGTGGCAGCCGGGGGAGGGCAAGAGCGTTTTGAGCTACCGCGTGCTGATCGACAACGAGCGCAAGCCCGGTCGCTACGACGCCCGGATGACCCAGGACTGGGCGCTATTTCGCGGTGACGACCTGGTGCCGGCGGCCAAGCTCGATCAGAAGGACAAGACCGATCTGGTGGCGCGCCTGCAGTTCGATCTGCCCAAGGGCTGGAAAAGTGTGGAGACCGGCTGGCCGCGTATCGGCAAGAACCGTTTCCGTATCGACAACCCGCAGCGCAAGTTCGACCGCCCGACCGGCTGGATGCTCGCTGGCAAGCTGGGTACCCGGCGCACCCGCCTGGGTGATACCGAAATCGCCATCTCCGCGCCGGTCGGCGAGGGCATGCGGCGCATGGATATCATGACCTTCCTCACCTTCGTCTGGCCGCAGATGCAGCAGGTGTTCCCACGTGATCCCGACAAACTGCTGATCGTCGGCGCTGGCGACCCGATGTGGCGCGGCGGTCTGTCGGCGGCCAACTCCTACTTCATGCATGCTGATCGCCCGCTGGTCAGCGAGAACGGCACCAGTTCCCTGGTGCACGAACTGGTGCACGTGTTCGGCCGTATCTATGGCCGTGAACGCAGCGACTGGATCGCCGAAGGCCTGGCCGAGTATTACGCCATCGAGTTGATGCGCCGTGCCGGCGGCATCAGCGAGGACCGCTATCAGAAAATCCGTGAACAGCTGATTCGCTGGAGCAAACCGGTCAACAGCCTGCGTACCGACAACGCCAGTGGCCCGGTCACGGCGCGTGCGGTGCTGCTGTTGCAGGAACTGGATCGCGAGATTCGGCAGAAGACCAAGGAAAAGGGCAATCTGTCGCTCGATGACGTCACTCGTGGCCTGATGCGCCTGGACAAGGTCAGCACCAAGGACTTCATCGATATCACCGAGAACGTTATCGGGGGGCCGTCGAAGACCCTAGACACGCGTTTGCTGCGTTGAGCGTTAGCGCTTCGTGGTCAGAACAGGGGGCCGGAGCGGGTGTTGTTGCCTTTGGCCAGGCGGTCGTAGAGCACCACGTTGACCGTCGCGGCCAGGTTCATGCAGCCCTGGGTCGGGATGTACACCACTTCGGCGCCACACCAGTCGAGAATCTCCTGCTGCAGTGAGCCATCCTCCGGGCCGAAGATGTATAGCGCCCGGTCGGGATGGGTATAGGCGGGCAGGGCGCGGGCATCATCGACCAGTTCCACCGCCACCGGGGTGCAGCCCAGCGGCAGGATCTTGCGCAGATCGTCGATATTGATCAGCGGGATATCCTGGTGAACCTTCTTGGTATCGGTGATGAAATCCTTGGCGCGGTCATAGCGGGTTCCGGTGTAGAACACCGAACTGACGCCATAACAGCCTGCCGCACGCATGATGGAACCGACGTTTTCCGGCGATTTCGGATTGAACAGGCCGATGCAGGCGTATCTCTTGTTGGCCACGGTGGCACTCGCAAAAGCGCCGATTATACGGTGCCGAGTGCCACGCCCTAGTCCTTTTTCAGCAGGCTGGCCAGATCGCCGAAGGCCTTGTAGGTCGACTTGGCGGCCTGAGGGCTGGCGGTGGAGCCTTCGGCGAAGTACTGCTGGTCGGTGTAGCGCGAGTGTTCGTTGTCATGACAGAACAGGCACAGCAACTCCCAGTTGGAACCATCGGCCGGGTTGTTGTGGTGGTTGTGGTCGCGGTGATGCACGGTCAGTTCGCTCAGGCGCTTGCCAGAGAACTCGCGGGCGCAGCGGCCGCAGACGTGGGGGTACATTTTCAGCGCTTTCTGCCGGTAGCCTTCTTCGGCCTGGGCGGACAGATAATAAGGGTTGTTGCTGGTGCTCATGGCGGAACCTGTTATCGGAGGTGAACGCTTGTCTGGATATGTTGCCAGAATAGAACGAAAGCCAGCTGCACAGGAGAAATGTCATGCGCTTGCCTCTGTTCGCCGCGATGATTCTGGCCTCCAGCCTTGGCAGTCTGGCCTGGGCTCAGGAACCGATGCGCATGCCGTCCGCCCCTGGGGCGGGCGCGCCGGGCACCGCCACGCCGCAACCATACGGTCAGCCTTCCACACCCGGTACGATCAAGCGCCAGGGATCGGCGCCCCTTTTACCGCCGCCCCAAGGACAAACTCCCCCAGGGACTGCACCGAAATCCACCGGTGACCAGCCGATTCCGCAACTGGATGAGCAACTGCGCCGCAACAGCCAGGGGCTGGATGGGCAACGCAAGCAGGACTGATCATCGGGTTTTTGTAGGAGCGGCTTCAGCCGCGACGCTTGCTGTCTCGCTGCTGAAGCGCAATGCCGCACAACCGCTCCTACGGTTGTGCGATCCCGAGCACACGGAACAGAAACGCGTACTCCAGCGCCACATCCTTGATGCCCTGATAACGCCCACTCATGCCGCCATGGCCGGCGCCGAGATCGGTCTTGAGTAGCAGCAGGTTGTCGTCGGTCTTGTCGCGACGCAGTTTCGCCACCCATTTGGCTGCTTCCCAGTACTGCACGCGGCTGTCGTTGTAACCGGCGACGGCGAGGATGGGCGGGTAGGCCTGGGCGCGGACGTTCTCGTAAGGTGCGTACGCCTTGATGCGCTCGAAGACCTCGGGCTGATTCGGATCGCCCCATTCGTCGTACTCGGTCACGGTCAGCGGCAGGTCCGGGTTGAGCATGGTGTTGAGCACATCGACGAACGGCACTTCGGCGATAGCGGCGGCGAATAGCTCGGGGCGTTGGTTGAGTACGGCGCCAATCAGCAGGCCGCCTGCGCTGCCGCCGCTGATCGCCAGTTGCGAGGTGGTGGTCAGGCCCTCGGCGATCAGGCGCTCGGCGCTGGCGATGAAATCGTCGAAAGTGTTCTGTTTGTGTTCGAGCTTGCCGGCGCGGTACCAGGCTTCACCCATCTCGCCGCCACCGCGGATATGCGCGATGGCGAAGACGAAACCGCGTTCCAGCAGGCTCAGGCGCGCGTGGGAGAACCAGGGGTCGAGGCTCGTCCCGTAGGCGCCGTAACCATAGAGATAGAGCGGCGCCGGTTTGCCGGCAGCGAACACCTCGCGGCGTGCTACCAGGCTGATCGGGATCTGCGTACCGTCGGCCGCGCTGGCCCAGAGACGGCGACTTTCATAGGCGTCGGCATCGAACGGGCCTTCTACCGGCGTCTGCTTGAGTACCTGCTGTTCACCCGTGGCCAACTCCAGCTGACGTACCTGCGCGGGACGGTTCAGCGCTTCGTAGCGCAGGCGGATCACCGGGCTGTGGAATTCCAGGCTGTCCTGCACGTAGAGGCTGTAGGCCGCATCCGGCAACTGCACGCGATAGGGCGCCTGCCCCTGCGGCTGCACTTCGAGGATCGGCAGGCCGCCTTCACGCAGGGCGAGGGTGAGCGCACGCTGATTCAGCGTGGCGCCTTCGAGCATCACCTGCGGGTCGTGGGCGCGAATCTGTTGCCAGTGCGGGCGCTGCGGCTTGTCCTCAGTGGCGCGGTAGAGCGCGAAGTTGATGCCACTCTGGTTGCTGCGGATCAACCAGCACCACTGGCCGTCCAGCATGCCGTGGTCGACGTCGTATTCATGACCTTCCTCGCGCGGGGCCAGGCAATTGAATTCGCCCTGCGGCTGTTGCGCATCGAGCACCCAGACTTCGCTGGTGGTCTTGCTGCCCAGTTGCAAAATCAGCTGGCGCTCGGAGCTGGAGCGGTAGCAATGCAGAAAGAAGCGGCCATCCTCTTCCTCGAATACGGCTTGCGCAGCGTTGTCACCGAGGCAATGACGGTAGAGCTTGTAGGGGCGATGGGTCTCGTCCAGTTCGGTAAAGAACAGCGTCTGGCTGTCATTGGCCCAGGTCATGCTGCCGTCGCAGTCGTCGAAGGGCAGTTCGCTGATTTCGCCGCTGGCGAGTTCCTTGACGAACAGGCGGTAGATCTCGTCGCCGCTGCTGTCGAGGCTGTAGGCCAGGCGCTGCTGGTCGGGGCTGATGCTGAAAGCCCCGACGGAAAGAAAACCGCCGTCGGCCAGCGCGTTGGGGTCGAGCAGCAGCGTTTCGCTGGCCGCGTCCACCTGCAGCGAATCATCGGCTGGGCGACGGCAGCGATAGTGCCGTGGATACTCGTCACCGGCCGTGGTGCGCTGGTAGTAGAGGTAGTCGCCCCAGGGCGTCGGCAGCGACAGGTCAGTCTCGCGAATACGCCCCTTGATCTCCTCGAACAGTTGCTCGCGCAGGGCTCGTTGCGGCTCCAGCACGGCATCCAGGTAGGCGTTCTCTGCCTGCAGGTGCGCTAGCACCTCGTCGCTATCGCGGTTTTCCAGCCAGCGATAGGGATCTTTGCCGGCTTCCTGGCGGGCGATGGGGGCTGAGGACATGGCGTAGCTCCAGATAACGAGAGGACGACGGCGGGGGCGCCGCATTGGGCAAAAGCCGTTATCATAAGCGCCCCTTTGCCAGACCTGCCACGCCGGCGCCTGCTTATGATGAATGAAAACGACTACCTCATGGCCTGGGCGGCCTACGGGATTGCTGCCCTGGGTTGCCTGTTGGTGTGGATGCGCCTGACCAGCTGGATGTGGCGCTACCTGCGCGAACCGCTCGCCGTGCTGGTGGCCGTGCTGCTGTTCAGCCCGACCATTGTCGACCCGACGCGTGAACTGTTTGCGCCGGCCCTCGCGGTCACCGCCATGGACGTATTGCTCAAGGTCGGCAACAACGCCTGGCGTGCGGTCGCCGATCTGGCGCTCTACAGCCTCATCGCGCTGGCCGTATACCTGCTGTTCGTCGCCGTGCGCTGGCCCATCGAGCGCTGGTGGAAGGGCCGCAAGGGCGAGCAGGTGGCCGAGGCCGACGAAGACCCGCGTACCTTGCGCGAACGCATGGAAGAAGACGACGACCTGCCAGCACGCGATTACGGGCGTGATCGTTCGGGTCGCATGGAACCGCGTATTTGATCTGACCCCTTGCGCCTGCTGGCCGAGGCGTTCAGCATGATGGCCTTGTGCAAGGGAGGCCTGATGGATTGCGTGTTTTGTGCCATTGCCGAGCAACGGCTACCCGCTCATCGCCTTTATGAGGATGATGATTTCATCGTGCTGCTGGATATCTTTCCGATGCGTCCGGCCCATGTGCTGATCGTCAGTCGTCTGCATGCGCCATTTCTACGAGATCTGCCGCCACCGGTGCGTGAACGTCTGCTGACGCTGGCCGAGCGTATCGCCGCCGCGCTGCGCGAGGCGGGCTTTGGCAAGAACGGCATCAACCTGCTGATCAACGATGGTCCGGATTCCAATCAGCACGTGCCCCACCTTCATTTACACCTGATTCCACGCCAGCCAGGCGATCTGCCGGCGCTGCTCTGGCGATTGCTGGTGCGTTTTCTGCCAATGGGCCGCAAGCGAATCGAAGCGCGTCTGCAAGATGAAGCCGATCGTCTGCGTCTGATCCTCGGCAAGGAGAATTGATTCGATGTGCGAATTGCTCGGCATGAGCGCCAATGTACCCACCGATATCGTGTTCAGTTTCACCGGGCTGATGCAGCGTGGTGGCCGCACCGGCCCGCATCGCGACGGTTGGGGCATCGGTTTCTACGAAGGGCGCGGCCTGCGTCTGTTTCAGGATCCGCGGGCGAGCAGCGAGTCCGAGGTGGCGCAGTTGGTGCAGCGCTACCCGATCAAGAGCGAGGTGGTGATCGGCCACATTCGTCAGGCCAACGTCGGCAAGGTTTGCCTGGTCAACACCCATCCTTTCAGCCGTGAGCTGTGGGGGCGTAACTGGTGTTTCGCACACAACGGGCAACTGGCCGGCCTACAGGGCTCCACCAGTTTCTACCGACCGATAGGTGAGACCGACAGCGAAGCGGCGTTCTGCGACCTGCTCAACCGAGTACGCCGGGCCTTTCCCGAGCCGGTATCGGTGGAAATGCTGCTGCCGGTGCTGGTAGCGGCTTGTGCCAGCTACCGTCAGCTTGGCGTGTTCAACTGCCTGCTCAGCGACGGCGATTGGCTGTTCAGCTTCTGCTCGACCAAGCTGGCGCATATCACCCGGCGCGCGCCGTTCGGCCCCGCGCAACTCAAGGACGCCGACCTGAAGGTGGATTTCCAGTCGGAAACCACGCCCAACGACGTGGTGACGGTCATCGCCACCGAACCCCTGACCGACAACGAACAATGGTCGCTGTATCAGCCGGGCGAATGGCGCCTGTGGCGACGCGGCGAATGCATCACTCACGGCAAGGCCTGATCCCATGCTTAGAAGCTACCTGCGTCTGACGCTGTTCGCCTTCGGCCTGTTACTTGGCGTGCAGGTGCCGGGTTTCATCGATGACTACGCCAAGCGCGTCGAAGCCCATCGCCTGGAGTCGCAGCAAAGCCTCAAAGGCTTTCAGGAAACTGCGCGCAATTTCTTCAAAGGCGATATGGACGCACTGGTGGCGCACTACCGTGTCAGCGACGATCCGGTGATGCGCAGCGATGCCAAGAGCGTCGGGCACCTGGTGCAGCGCTCGGCCTTGCTCGAACGGGAATGGCAGGCCATGCAGGGCCCCTGGTACACCCAGGCCTGGCACCTGGCGACTGGTGCCGATCACGAGTTGTTCGAGGAAACCCTGCAGGCGTACCGCTATCAGGTGCTGTTCACCCCGGATGCAATTCTCTGGGGCGTGATCAGCGCCTTGCTGTTGGCCTGGTTGGCCGAGGTGCTGGTGGTACTGTGCGGCTGGCTGTTCGGAGCCGGGCGCACTCGGCGAGCGCAGCAACGACACTGGCACTGAGGGCAGGCAAGCGCCGGGCGTGTTTTTGCGCTGATCCGGCATGTGGTTGCCTGGGATGACAAGCCACAAAAAAGTGCACTGGTTCGCCTGAGCGCGAGACAGGGCGTGTTAATGTAATACGGCGTTACATTTAACCCTCTCTCGTGTTACTGGAGTTTCCATGTCGATCAAGGATTCGATCCTGGCAGCCGCGCTGGCTGCTGTCTTGCCATTCACCTGTGCCGCTTACGCCAACCCCGAGACCGAGCCAGACAGCGTCGCGGTCAGCGAGGACATCGGCGAGAGCGATGATTCGGCGCAGTACATCAGCCCGGAAGAATTCGTCGCCAGCCTTGAGTTCAAGAGCGGCCGCATCGTACTGGGCAATGATCTTGCCACCCTCAACCTGCCCGATTCGCTGGTGTTTCTCGACGGTGAGAATGCCCAGCGCCTGCTGGTCGACGCTTGGGGCAACCCGCCGGATGACGTCCCGCCATTGGGCATGATCCTGCCGGCTGGCGTGTCGCCGCTGGCCGATGAATCCTGGGGCGTGACAGTCGAATATGAAGACAGTGGCTACGTGTCCGACGAGGACGCCGCTGATATCGACTATGGCGACATGCTCAAGGACATGCAGGCCGACATGCGCGAGGCCAACACATGGCGTGAAGAGAACGGTTACGAGTCGGTACAACTGGTCGGCTGGGCCGCAGCGCCACGCTACGATGCCGATGGCAAGAAGCTGCACTGGGCCAAGGAACTTAAGTTCGGTGACAGTGAGACCAACACCCTGAACTACAACATCCGCGTGCTCGGCCGTAAGGGCGTGCTGGTGCTGAACTTCGTCGCCAATATGGATCAGCTGGCGGAGATTGAGGCCAATGTGCCGGCCGTACTGGCTGCGACCGACTTCAACCCTGGTCAGCGCTACGCCGAATTCGACCCGGATCTGGACACCGTGGCGGCCTATGGTCTGGGTGCGCTGGTGGCTGGCAAGGTAGCGGCCAAGACCGGTTTGCTGGCGCTGTTGCTGGTACTGCTGAAGAAATTCTGGTTCATCCCGGTGGTGTTGGGCGGTTGGCTGTTCAAGCGCATCGGCCTGCGCAAGAAGGACACTTCGAGTGAAGAGGCGAGCGCCCCTGTCACGCCTATGGTAGCGCCCGCCGAAGCCAAGCCGGAGGAGCCCGTGCAGACGCCGGCACAGACGGTGATGGACCTGAACAAGTCGGACGATGCGGATAAACGCTGAGTTCAGTCCGTAGCCCGGATTGCATCCGGGCTACGAAAACGCCGCGAATCCGCTACAGGGTTCGCGGCGTTTTTCATTGCGGCTCGATGCCTTACTTGGACAGGTACTTCATGCCGTCTTCCAGACCCTGCAGGGTCAGCGGGTACATGCGATCTTCGATCAGCTCGCGCACCAGGCCGGTGGAGGCGGTGTAGTTCCAGGTGTCCTTGGGGTAGGGGTTGATCCAGATGATCTTCTTGAACTTTTCGGTGAAGCGCTTCATCCAGACGTAGCCGGCTTCCTCGTTCCAGTGCTCGACGCTGCCGCCGGCCTGGGTGATCTCGTAAGGCGCCATGGCCGCGTCGCCGACGAACACCACCTTGTAGTCGGCGCCGTACTTGTGCAGCAAGTCCAGGGTCGAGGTGCGCTCGCTGGTGCGGCGCATGTTGTTCTTCCACACGCTCTCGTAGATGAAGTTGTGGAAGTAGAAATATTCAAGATGCTTGAACTCGGTCTTGCACGCCGAGAACAGCTCCTCGCAGACCTTGACGTGAGCGTCCATCGAACCACCGATATCCAGCAACAGCAGGAGCTTGACCGTGTTGCGTCGCTCCGGGCGCATCTGGATGTTGAGCAGGCCGCCATCTTTCGCCGTGTGATCGATGGTGCCGTCCAGATCGAGCTCTTCGGCTGCGCCCTGGCGGGCGAACTTGCGCAGACGGCGCAGCGCCACCTTGATGTTGCGCGTGCCCAGCTCGACCTGGTCGTCGAGGTTCTTGTACTCACGCTGATCCCACACCTTGGCGGCCTTGCCCTGGCGCTTGCCGGCATCGCCGACACGAATGCCTTCCGGGTTGTAGCCGCCGGAGCCGAACGGGCTGGTGCCACCGGTGCCGATCCACTTGTTGCCGCCGGCGTGCTTCTCTTTTTGCTCCTCGAGGCGCTTCTTGAATTCCTCGATCAGCTTGTCCAGGCCTCCCAGGCTCTGGATCTGCGCCTTTTCCTCGTCGGTCAGCAGGCGCTCGAATTCCTTGCGCAGCCATTCCTCGGGGATCATCGCCTCGATGTGTTCGTTGAGGTTTTCCAGACCCTTGAAGTAGGCGCCGAAGGCACGGTCGAACTTATCGAAGTGGCGCTCGTCTTTGACCAGAATCGCGCGCGCCAGGTAATAGAACTCGTCCATGTCGGCGAACACGACGTTGTGCTTGAGCGCGTTGATCAGGTCGAGCAACTCGCGCACCGACACCGGCACCTTGGCCGCGCGCATTTCGTTGAACAGGTTGAGCAGCATTTTCTGTGCCCTCGGGGTAATCCGTAGAGTGGGTTAGTCGCGTAGCGGCGTAACCCACCGTTGATGCCGTCGGCATCATGCTTGCCAGCCTGACGGCTGGGCGGTGGGTTACGCTTCGCTAACCCATCCTACAAAGGCGCTGGCCGACGCGCAGCCGCCCGATGTTTACCGCGACGCGCGGCGGGTCATGAAGGCCAGGCGCTCGAGCAACTGCACATCCTGCTCGTTCTTCACCAGGGCGCCAGCCAGAGGCGGGATGGCCTTGGTCGGGTCGCGTTCGCGCAGCACGGCTTCGCTGATGTTGTCGGCCATCAGCAGCTTGAGCCAGTCCACCAGTTCGCTGGTCGAGGGCTTCTTCTTCAGGCCCGGTACCTTGCGCACGTCGAAGAACACGTCCAGCGCCTCGGCCACCAGCTCGCCGCTGATGTTGGGGTAGTGCACGTCGACGATCTTCTTCAGCGTGTCGCGATCGGGGAAGGCGATGTAGTGGAAGAAGCAGCGGCGCAGGAAGGCGTCCGGCAGTTCCTTCTCGTTGTTCGAGGTGATGATGATGATCGGGCGCTGCTTGGCCTTGATCGTCTCGTTGGTCTCGTAAACGTAGAACTCCATCTTGTCGAGTTCCTGCAACAGGTCGTTGGGGAACTCGATGTCGGCCTTGTCGATTTCGTCGATCAAGAGGATCACGCGCTCGTCGGCCTCGAACGCCTCCCACAGCTTGCCTTTCTTGATGTAGTTGCGAACGTCGTGAACCTTGTCGGAGTCGAGCTGCGAGTCGCGTAGGCGGCTGACCGCATCGTATTCATACAGGCCCTGGTGCGCCTTGGTGGTGGACTTGATGTGCCAGGTGATCAGCTTGGCGCCGAAGGCGTCGGCCAGTTGTTCGGCGAGCATGGTCTTGCCGGTGCCCGGCTCACCCTTGACCAGCAGCGGGCGCTGCAGGGTGATGGCGGCGTTGACCGCGAGCTTGAGGTCGTCGGTGGCGACGTAGGACTGGGTGCCTTCGAACTTCATCGGAAAATCCTCGGAACGGTAACGCGCGGGGCCGGCCCGCAGCAGAAATTCAGAGCGCGACTATAACGCGCAGCTAAGGTGGCTGTGAACGCAGACGCAGTATTCAGTCACTGAATGGGCGGTCACCGCTGCTTATGACTACGGCTCAGCTGCCGTCCTGCTGGGGTGGTGGGCGTTCGTAGCGGGGTGTGAGGGCTTCGACGAACGCGTTGCGCAGGATGGCGATGAAGGCCTGGAATGCACTGGTCTGCTGGTCATGCACGCTGCCGCTGAGTTCGACGCGGGTGGCAAATTGGTCGCGGCGCTGGTTCTTCAGCAGTGTCTCGCTGCCCTCTACGATGGCTTCCCATATGGAGCGCAGGACGCCTTTATCTCCATCTTCGACGTCCTGTTCCCAGTCGAACACCTCGACATCGCGCAGCAGGGGTTTGATGTAGCCGTTGAGCTGAGCATTTTTGGCCTGCGCTTCGATCACCAGGTCGCCGTTGCCGCGTTTGAAGTCGAAGCGGCCGTAGGCGCGGGCGAAGTCGTTGAAGCGCGTCAGGTCGATGTCCTTCGCGCGCAGGCGCAGTTCGAAGTCCTCGAATTGCTCGAACGGGTCGAAGGTCGCCTCGGCTTCCAGTGGCGCGTGCTCCAGCAACAGCGCGCGACCTCCGAAGTGCGCGACGCGGTCGCCCGGCTCGTCACCGACGTTGGTGAGGTTGTAGAGGCTGGCGTTGACCTGGTCAGCACTCAGCTCCACCTGGGGATCGGTGCTGAAGTTGTGGAAGCTGATGCGGCCGTCGATCACCCGCAGTTCGTTGAGAGTGATGGGCAGCAGCTTGTTCAACTGATCGCGCCAGTCGGTGCCGGCACCGGTCTGGGTGGCCTGGTCGTTTTCGCCGCCATCGACGAAATTCAGTTGTGGGCGCTCGAAGAACACTTCCGCGACCACGGCGTGTTCCGACCACAATGCCCGCCAGCTTACCGCCAGATCGATCAGCGGCGCGTCGAGCAGCGGCACTGGTACGTCGCCGCTGCTCTTGACGATGCGCAGGTCGTTGATGCGATAGGCGCCGCGCCACCAGGCCAGGTCGATATCAGCGATATGCCCCCGGTAGTCGCCCATGTCGGCGAGCTTGCCGTTGAGGTAGTCGCGGATCAACCAGGGCAGCGTAAGCTGCGCCGCCAGCACCAGCAGCAGTGCAACAAGCAGAGCCCTGAGGGGCCAGCTGTAGCGTCGTTTCATTGGACAGTCCATCGAGTGATCTATCTTCGATGGACTACGTGCGCGGCATTCTGTTCGGCTGGACTGACGCTGCACCTGGGCATAGGCTGGTGCCCCTTATTCATCGTCCATCTGCTTAGGAAGGAATCATGAGCCGCATTTTCGCTGACAACTCCCAGTCCATCGGTAACACGCCGCTGGTGATGATCAATCGCCTGGGGCCGAAAGGTGTGACCATCCTCGCCAAGATCGAGGGGCGCAACCCGGCCTATTCGGTCAAGTGCCGCATCGGTGCCAGCATGATCTGGGATGCCGAGGAGCGCGGTGTGCTCAAACCGGGCATGACCATCGTCGAACCGACCTCGGGCAACACCGGCATCGGCCTAGCCTTCGTCGCTGCCGCACGTGGCTACAAGCTGGTGCTGACCATGCCAGCCTCGATGAGCCTGGAGCGGCGCAAGGTGCTCAAGGCCCTGGGAGCCGAACTGGTACTGACCGAGCCGGCCAAGGGCATGAAGGGCGCCATCGAGAAAGCCAACGAACTGGCCGCCGCCAACCCTGACTATTACCTGCCGCAGCAGTTCGAGAACCCGGCCAACCCGTCCATCCACGAGAAGACCACCGGCCCGGAAATCTGGCGTGACACCGAAGGCGCCATCGACGTGCTGGTCGCGGGCGTGGGGACTGGCGGCACCATCACCGGGGTTTCGCGTTACATCAAGCAGACCCAGGGCAAGCCGATCCTCTCGGTCGCGGTGGAGCCAGTGGGGTCGCCGGTAATCAGCCAGACCCTGGCGGGTGACGAGGTCAAGCCGGCCCCGCACAAGATCCAGGGCATCGGCGCCGGTTTCGTGCCGAAGAACCTCGATCTGGCGATGGTCGATCAGGTCGAGCAGGTCAATGACGACGACGCCAAGGCCATGGCCCTGCGCCTGATGCGTGAGGAAGGCATTCTCTGCGGTATCTCTTGCGGCGCAGCGATGGTGGCGGCTGTGCGTCTGGCGGAGAAACCGGAGATGCAGGGCAAGACCATCGTGGTGATCCTGCCGGACTCCGGCGAGCGCTACCTGTCGAGCATGCTGTTTAGCGATATGTTCACCGAGCAGGAGTTGCAGCAGTAAGGCAGTTGCAGGCTACAGGCTAAAAGCTGAGCCAAGCAAGGGTGGATCGGAATGCCGGCCACTCGTAGCGCCAGCTCGGGTGGACTCAGGAGCGCCAGCGAACAGTCTACCAGGACTATCTGGTTACCCCGCATCTCGCTGATAACGCCCCGGCGTTACGCTTTTCCAGCGCTTGAAGGCGTGGATGAAGTTCGACAGCTCGCCATACCCAAGTCGTTCGGCAATCTCTTCCAGACTCAGACCGCCGGCGGCCAGCAGCTCTTCGACCAGCGCCTGGCGCACCTCGTCCTGCAGGGCACGGAAGCTCGTGCCTTCTTCGATCAGGCGCCGGCGCAGAGTGCGGCTGCTCAGGTGCAGGCGCTCCGCGACCTGTTCCATATCGGCGATCTGCCCCGGCGACTGCAACAGCAACTGGCGCACGCGTCCGGCCACGCCCTGATGCCATTGATGGCGCGCCAGCAATGCCTGGCATTGCTGCTCGCAGGCGCTGACCAGTTGCGGGTTGGCCCGTGGCAGTGGGTTGTCCAGCAACTCGGCGGCGAAGCCCATGCGATTGCACGCCGCGCCGAAGCTTGGCAACTGACCGAAGGCGGCGATGAACGGCGCTGTATCGGCCGGTGCGGCTTGGCGCAGTTCCACGTCCAGCAGCCGCAGTGTGCTGCCGAGCAATTCACGCACGACCATCAGGGCGCCGACCATATCGCGCTGCACGATGAAATCATGCAGCGCCGGGGGCAGGGCGCTGTCGTCGAAACTCAGGCTGGCGACGGCATCCTCCACGTCCAGGCTGATGCGGGTGAAGGCGTAGGTCAGGCCGTGATAGCGCAGGCCCAGGTCGGCGGCCTGGCGCACCGTGGCGCTGCTGAGAATGGCGTAACCCCAGGCGCCGTAAGTGGTCAGGTGGTAGCGCCGGCCGGCCTGCAAGCCGAGATCTTCGACTGCGGGTAGTGCCTCGATCAGGTTGGCGATCAACTGCAGCTCACGCTGCGCTTCGATCTCCCCATTCAGGCTGGCCAACTGCACCGGGCTGAGCCCCGTTTGATGCAGGCACCTGTCCAGGCTCAGACCCAGATCGAGCCCCAGTTGGGTGAGCAACTGAATGCTGGTGATGCTGCGGCGTGCGGGCCAGGGAGATGACATAGATTGTCCGAAAATCACAATATCCTGGCCGACTATGCCATAACCTGCGCAGGACGAGGCAAGTAGCATCAGCTCATCGTCATACACGGGTCATCACAATGAATAACAACCCCCGTACGAACGCGCCCTGGCGCGTGTTGATCATCGGCAGCGGCTTTGCCGGTCTGGGCCTGGCCATGCAGTTGCGCAAGGCCGGCGAGGACGATTTCCTGTTGCTGGAAAAGGCTGGCGAGGTCGGCGGTACCTGGCGCGACAACAGTTATCCGGGCGCCGCCTGCGATGTGCCTTCGCACCTGTATTCCTTTTCCTTCGAGCCCAAGCACGATTGGTCGCGCAAGTTCGCGCCGCAGGCGGAAATCCACGCCTATATCCTGCAGTGTGTGGAGAAACACCGGCTGCGTCCGCACATCCGCCTGAACAGCGAAGTGCTCGGTGCCGATTTCGATGCCGAGCGCGGCATTTGGCGTGTCGAGCTGGCAGAGGGCGAAGTGATCGAGACGCAGGCGCTGGTGAGTGCCTGCGGCCAGCTCAATCGGCCGGCTTACCCGAAACTGCCCGGCCTGGAACATTTCCGTGGCGAGGCCTTTCACTCGGCGCGCTGGCGGCATGATCTGGATCTGACCGGCAAGCGCGTGGCGGTGATCGGCACCGGCGCTTCGGCGATCCAGTTCGTGCCGCAGATCCAGCCGAAGGTCGCCAGCCTGATCCTGTTCCAGCGTTCGGCGGCCTATGTGCTGGCCAAACCGGATCGTACCTATCGACCCTGGGAGATTGCCCTGAAACAGCGTTTGCCGCTGCTGCAACGCGCCGACCGCCTCCTGCAATACCTGCATCACGAGGGGCGGGCGCTGGCCTTCATCCGCTTTCCCTGGCTGATGCGCCTGTTTCGCCACAGCTTCACCCGTCATCTGCAGCGGCAGATGCCCGACGCTGGCAAGCGTGAGCGGTTGCAGCCGAACTACCCCATGGGTTGTAAACGTATCCTGATCAGCAACGACTACTTCCCGGCGCTGGCGCAGGCCAATGTCGAGATCGTCGACGCGGCGATTCGCGAGGTGCGCGAGGTGCGCGAGCATTCCCTGGTGACGGCCGATGGTCGTGAGCATCCCTGCGATGTGCTGATCTACGGCACCGGTTTCACCGCCACCGACTTCCTCGCGCCGATGCGCGTTCGCGGCCTCGACGGGCTGGAGCTGAATCAGGCCTGGAAGGAGGGCGCCGAGGCTTACAAGGGCATCAGCGTCAGCGGCTTTCCCAATCTGTTCCTGCTCTACGGGCCGAACACCAACCTCGGCCACAACTCCATTCTCTACATGCTGGAGAGCCAGTACGCCTACGTGCTGGGCTGCCTGCAGGTGCTGCGCGAACAGCAGCTGCGTTATCTCGATCTGCGCCCGACGGTTCAGCGCAGTTACAACGCCGAGCTGCAACAGGCAACCCATCGAACGATATGGGAACAGGGTTGCGACAGCTGGTACAAGACCGCTACCGGCAAGAACACCAACAACTGGCCGGGGTTCACCTTTACCTATCGCCTCATGACCCGTACTCCGGAGCTTGCCGATTATGACTGCGTCCGCTGACTTCAAAGCCCCTGCCGCCGAGCAGATGTTGCTGCGCGGCCTGTTGCGCGGCTTTCTGCGTCTGTTCTTTCGCGGCCTGGTGCGGCCACCGATGCCCGTGCCGGTGCAGCGCCGCGTATTGCGCGCACTCACCGCCATCACCCTGACGCCGCGTGGCGTAGCGCGCAGCGCCGATACCCTGGCCGGGCGCCCCTGTGAATGGCATCGACCGCCTGCCAGCAGCGGCAGCGTGCTGCTCTATCTGCACGGTGGCGCCTTCATGATCGGCGGGCCGGATACGCACCGGGGCATCTGCGCCAGCCTGGCCAAACGCGCTGCTCTGGAGGTCTGTGCGCTGGATTACCGCCTGGCACCGGAGCATCCCTATCCCGCTGCGCGCGAAGACGTGGTGGCGGCTTACCAGGCGCTGCTGGACGCCGGTTATAGACCCGAACAGATCGCCATTGGCGGCGACTCGGCCGGCGGCAACCTGAGCCTGGTCGGCTGCCTGCGCATTATCGAACTCGGTCTGCCGGCGCCCGCCGCCCTGGTGTGTTTCTCGCCGGTCACCGACTTCACCGGTGAGCAGATGCACGAACCGCCTGCCGGCGATCCGCTGCTCCACCCCAGCTGGATCGAACAGGCCGCGCAGCTGTATTGCCCGGCCGACCTGCCGCGCAATGATCCGCGCCTGTCGCCGCTGTTCGCTGACCTCAGTCAACTGCCGCCGACGCTGATCCAGGTGGGCGAAGACGAGTTGTTGCTCAATGACAGCCTGCGCCTGGCCGAGCGCGCCAAAGCGGCTGGGGTCAACCTGCGCCTAGAGCGCTATCCGGGGTTGTGGCACGTGTTCCAGGCGCATGTCGGCATGTTACGAGCGGCGGATTACGCCATCGCCCGTGTGGCGGCCTTTCTCCGTGAGCGGGGTGTGTGATGAACAACATTCTCATCAGCGGCGCCGCATCGGGCATTGGCGCCGCCACCGCGCGGCTGTTTCACGCACGGGGCTGGCGCGTCGGGTTGCTCGATGTGGATGAAAAGGCGCTGGCAGCCTTGGCCACAGAGCTGGGTGGCGCCTGGCATGCGCCGCTGGATGTGGTCGATGCCGCGGCGGTGAAAGCCGCGCTGGCCGACTTCTGCGCGCAGAGTGGTGGCCAGTTGCGCCTGTTGTTCAACGGCGCAGGCATTCTGCGCACCGGCGCCTTTGCCGATATCGAGCTGGAGCAACACACACGGCTGGTACAGATCAACGTGCTCGGCGTGCTCAACCTCTGCCATGCAGCCTTTATCTATCTCAAGGCCACGCCGGACGCGCAGGTGATCAATATGGGCTCGGCCTCGGGGCTTTACGGCGTGCCACAGCTGGCCAGTTACTCAGCCAGCAAGTTCGCCGTACGCGGTCTGACCGAGGCGCTGGAGCTGGAGTGGCGCGAACATGGCATCCGCGTGGGTGACCTGATGCCGCCATTCGTCGACACGCCGATGGTGCGCAGTCAGGCGCAGCGTCCGCCGGTGATGCGTCGTCTGGGCGTGCGCCTGGAGGCCGAGCAGATCGCCGAAGCGGCCTGGAAGCAGGCCCACGCCAGCACCGTGCATCGCCCGGTGGGGCTACAGTTCGGGCTGTTGTTCAACCTTGGGCAGATCACGCCGGGCTGGATCAACAGGTTACTGATGGCCTGGCTCAGTCGTTCATGATTTCCGACAAGGCGTTCAGGCTGGCCAATTGCCGTCGGTCGTCGGCTTTGTCACAAAGGCTTTCTGGGCGACGCCAACCTCGCGTTTAGCGGCTACTCTTGGGGTGACGGTTTTCAGTCCGGCGTTCTGTCGGGCAGTCGTCGATACGCTTGCAGTAGACACATCGAGCACCAGCTCGATTCTCGGGGCGGCACCACTTGGGTGCTTCTGTAAACGCAGGGCGTTTTCAGAGGTTTCCGGTAGAGGCCGCGACACCGTCTGTAGGACGGTCGCATTGGGAAAGCGGTTAATCCATCCATAGCCTGAGAGGGGGTCGTTTATGAGCACAGCCTTCCACGAAGACTCCAGCACATCGGTGCTGCGTCGGATGAAAGAAGGGGGATTCGACTTCGCCCAGTTTCACCCGATCGAGTTCTACGCCATCTTTCCCGACGAAGAACGGGCCAGAACGGCGGCCAGAAACTTTCGCGGCGAGTCGCTCAACGCTCAGATATCCGCCCGTGAGGACGGCATCTGGCACCTGCAAATCAGCAAAGTGATGTATGCCACCCATGCCGGTATCGGCGAGTTCGAACATGACCTGGAGTCCATCGTCGTCCCGCTGGGCGGCAAGATGGATGGCTGGGGCGTTACCCAGGAGGTGAAAGCGTCAGCCATGCGTTAGGGAAACACTGAAAAAATTGTCATGCCCGCGCAGGCGGGCATCCACAACCAGCGAATTATCTGGGCTCCCGCCTTCGCGGGAGTGACGATAGCTGGCTTTTTCAGGACATCCTCAAATGTGGATGCAGCGGCGTCCATCAGCTCAGACCATCGGCCGGCTGTCCGGCCGATGGCTTCAACTCCCAGCCCACCTCGACTTGCCAATCCTTCTCGCGCAGACTGCGCGTCGGAGGTAGCTATGGCCGATGTTCTGATCCTGACTCATATCGATTATTGCCCGCCAGCCCATCTGGCGCAGGTGCTGCAGGCGCGTGGCTGCAGTTTCGACGTGCTGCGCGTCGATCTGGGTGAACTGCACGGTTACGACCTGGAGCGGCCCAAGGCGGTCGCCGTGATGGGCGGGCCGATGAGCGTCAATGACCCGTTGCCCTGGATCGCCGACGAAGTGGCTGCGTTGCAGCGCTTTATCGAGCGCGACATTCCCATCATCGGTCACTGTCTGGGCGGCCAGCTGCTGGCCAAGGCACTGGGTGCCAGCGTCCGTCGCATGCCTTATACCGAAGCGGGTTGGCAGCACATGCAATGTCGTGCAGAGGCTGTCGATAGCCCCTGGCTGGCGCATTTGCCTGCAGCGTTCAGCATTTTTCAGTGGCATGGCGACACCTTCTCGCTACCTGAAGGTGCTCAACCCCTGCTGAGCAGCCGCTGGTGCGACAATCAGGCCTTCGCCTGGGGTGACAAGGTGCTGGCGCTGCAGGGCCACCCGGAGATGACCGAAGATCTGATCGCGCTCTGGCTAGACGACTGGGCACACCTGCTCGATGCCAGCCAGCCCAGTCAGCAGAGCATCGCCGAGATGCGTGACGACCTGAGTGGGAAGGTCAGGGCATTGAACCAGGTTGCCGAAGGTTTCTACGCACACTGGCTGAAACTGGCTGTCCTTTGAGCCTGGAGAGGGTGAGGTGCCATCGGCGCTTGGCCGCAGCTCAAAGCTCGTCAGGGATCAACGCCAGCAGATCGGTCACACCCACATCCACGCCCGCCTGGGTTAGTAGCGTCGTAGCCTGCCCGCGGTGATGCGTCTGGTGGTTGAACAGATGCATCAGCAGGGCGAAGAAGTGCTTTTGCGCGGCCACACCCTTCATGTTGCGGTAGCTCAGCGGCTGATCCAGCTGCTCTTCGCCCATCTCCGCGGCCAGGGCTTCGATGCAACTATCCAGCTGTTTACGCAGTGCGGCCAGCTCGCGTATGTCCGCACCCATCGGTTGATCCAGGCGCGTCGGCGCTTCCAGCTCTGCGAGCGCCTGCAATGCTTGAAAGTTCGCCGGGTGCGCGGTGTAGCGCCCCAGCCAGATACGGTCAGCCACCAGCAGATGGTTGAGCGTGCCGAGGATCGAGCCGAAGAACGCACCACACTTGGCACTCAGCGCTTCATCAGGCAGGGTAGAAGCCGCTGTGTAGAGCCGTTCGTTCATCCAGCTGTTGTAGCGTGCCATCAGGCGGATATGGTCGATGCTCTGCATGGCCAATACCTGTTCTTGTTCTTTCAGAAACGCTCATCGGCGATGGCCGGTAGCACCAGCTCACGCACGTAACTGGCATCGGACAGACTCACTAGCGTTCGAACCAGAGCGACGACATCTTGCAGTGGAATCAGCTGACCTTCGCCATTTTGTGCCGCCTGCACGGGAATGACGGTTGCAGCAGGGGGCTACGGATTCTAGGGCCGACTACTGGCCGTCCGGCTCCGACCATACGGCAAACTGGTTGCCGCCCGGTTCGACGAAGTGAAAGCGTCTCGGCAAGTGGCAATTACGCGAAAGCGGGGATGGTTTGGAAGGGCGTAGGGAGATCGCGAGCAAGATCGCTCCTACAAAAAGCGGGGTGTGGGGAGGAGAGAGGCGCAGCGGTGAGCCGCTGCGCCTTTTGTTTCAGCGGTTGAAGCGTTCGACCAGGGCGTATTGGCCCCGTGCGGTGTTGGTCAGAGCTTCGCTGAGTTTGGCGGTATCGTTGGCCTCGCCGGCGGTCTGGTCGGCCAGTTGGGCGATGGTGGTGATGTTCTGGTTGATCTCGTCGGCGACGGCGCTTTGCTCTTCCGCCGCTGCGGCGATCTGGTTGGCCATATCGGCGATATTGGCCACCGAGTCGCT
Organism: Ectopseudomonas mendocina; assembly: GCF_007049795.1. Lineage (GTDB taxonomy): Bacteria > Pseudomonadota > Gammaproteobacteria > Pseudomonadales > Pseudomonadaceae > Aquipseudomonas > Aquipseudomonas mendocina_D. The sequence goes on along the minus strand of NZ_SCFY01000002.1, from coordinate 36,015 downwards.
GATGCCGGACAGCGCCTGATCGGCCTGCAGCACGCGCTCGACGCCTTCGTCGGCCTGCTTGCGGCCTATTTCCATGGTCAGCACGGCCTCTTCGGCTGTGCGTTGCAGCTTGGCGATCAGGGCGTGGATCTGTTCGGTGGACTCGGCGGTGCGTTGCGCCAGCGAGCGCACCTCATCAGCCACTACAGCGAAGCCGCGGCCCATCTCGCCAGCGCGAGCAGCTTCGATGGCGGCATTGAGGGCAAGCAGGTTGGTCTGGTCGGCGATGCCTTTGATCACGTCGACCACGCCACCAATTTCGCTGCTGTCCTGGGCCAGTCGGGTCACGGTCTCGCCGGTATCGCGGACCGATTGCGACAGGCGCTGGATGGCTTCGCGGGTTTCTGCGGCGATGGTGCGGCCTTCGCTGGTCAGGCGGTTGGCTTCCTGGGTGGCGATGGCGGTGCGAGCGACGTTGCTGGCCACTTCCAGGGTGGTGGCGGCCATTTCGTTGACGGCGGTAGCGACCTGCTCGGTCTCGCTGCGCTGGCGCTCGAGGCCAGCCGAGCTGTTGTGCGCGAGCTTGTCGGCTTCACGCGCTTGCAGGGTGAGTTGCTCGGCGGTGTCCTGCAGGCGGGTGAGGCAGGTTTTCAGCCGTGCTTCCTGGCTGAGCATGGCCATTTCCAGGCGTGCTTCGGCGCCACGGCTGTCGGTGTACATCTGCGCGATCAGCGGGTCGGAGGTGGTTTGCTCGGCAATACGCAGCAGGCGTTTGACGCCGCGCGTCTGCCAGGCGATGCCGGCCAGGCCCAGCGGCACGGAGAGTACAGCGGCGAGGATGAAACCCCAGTTGCTGCCCATCCAGTGGCCGATCATGAAGCCGATCTGGCTGACCAGGATGAAGGGCATCCACGCCTGGACGATGGGTAGCCAATGGTTGCTGGCCGGAACGGCCGACTTGCCGGCGTTGATGCGAGCGTATAGGACTTCGGCGCGGCGTACCTGCTCGGCGGTCGGTTTGACACGGACGGATTCGTAGCCGACGACCTGGTTGTTTTCGGTCACGGGCGTGACGTAGGCGTTGACCCAGTAGTGGTCACCGTTCTTGCAGCGGTTCTTGACGATACCCATCCACGGGCGACCCTTCTTCAGGGTCGTCCACATGTGCTCGAACACGGCGGACGGGACATCCGGGTGGCGCACGATGTTGTGTGGCGCGCGCAGCAGTTCTTCACGACTGAAGCCGCTGATGTCGACGAAGGCGTCGTTGCAGTAGGTGATTTGCCCTTTGAGATCGGTGGTGGATATCAGGCGTTGTTGCGCAGGAAAGGTGCGCTCACGCTGAGTGACCGGCTGGTTGTTACGCATGGCAGGTATCCGTCGTTGTAATGCCCTGTCATCGGCCGACGGACGGCAAAGTTGAGGGCTGAATCCATTTTTGGCGAGTGTAAACGCTTTTTGAATGACGTCACATTTTTGTCACGGCATGAGCCGTCCTTGGCCCGACGGTGAGGCCCTGCCGCATGGCGCGGCAGGGCAGGTGCATCAGTTGGCGATCATCTGGCGCAGCACGTAGTGCAGGATGCCGCCGACCTTGAAGTACTCGACCTCGTTGAGGGTGTCGATGCGGCACAGCACTTCGACTTCCTCATGCGTGCCGTCTTCACGGGTGATGATCAGCGTCAGTGGCATCTGCGGGCGCAGTTCCACGCCTTCCAGACCTTCGATGGCCAGCACTTCCTTGCCAGTCAGTTTCAGGCTGGTGCGGTCGGTACCGGGTTTGAACTGCAGCGGCAGCACACCCATGCCCACCAGATTGGAGCGGTGGATGCGCTCGAAGCTTTCCGCGATCACCGCCTTGACCCCCAGCAGATTGGTGCCCTTGGCCGCCCAGTCGCGGCTGGAGCCGGTGCCGTACTCCTTGCCGGCGATGATCAGCAGTGGCGTGCCTTCGGCCTGGTAGCGCATGGCTGCGTCATAGATCGCCAGTTTCTCGCCACTGGGGATGTGCAGGGTGTTGCCGCCTTCCTCGCCGCCGAGCATTTCGTTGCGGATGCGGATGTTGGCGAAGGTGCCGCGCATCATCACTTCATGGTTGCCGCGGCGCGAGCCGTAGGAGTTGAAGTCGGCCTTGTCCACGCCGTGCTCGCTCAGGTAGCGCCCGGCCGGGCTGTCGGCCTTGATGTTGCCGGCCGGCGAGATGTGGTCGGTGGTCACCGAGTCGCCGAGCAGGGCGAGGATGCGCGCCTGGCGGATATCGGTGATACGTGGCGGGTCGCCAGCGATGTTCTCGAAGAACGGCGGATGCTGGATGTAAGTGGAGTCACCTTGCCAGGCGTAGGTGTCGGCCTTGGGCACTGCGATGGCCTGCCATTTCTCATCGCCGGCGAAGACTTCGGAGTATTCCTTGCGGAACATGGCGGTGTCGACCTGGGCGATGGCCTGGGTGATCTCGGCCTGGGTCGGCCAGATATCCTTCAGATATACCGGTTGGCCGTCTTTGCCAGTGCCGAGGGCGTCACGCGTCAGGTCGAGGCGCACGCTCCCGGCCAGGGCGTAGGCCACCACCAGGGGCGGCGAGGCCAGCCAGTTGGTTTTCACCAGCGGGTGCACGCGGCCCTCGAAGTTGCGGTTGCCGGATAGCACCGAGGCGACGGTGAGGTCGGCCTGGGTGATGGCTTTCTCGATGGGCTCGCGCAGCGGGCCGGAGTTGCCGATGCAGGTGGTGCAGCCGTAGCCCACCAGGTCGAAACCGAGCTTCTCCAGATAGGGCGTCAGACCGGCAGCGTCGAAGTATTCGGTGACCACCTTAGAGCCGGGGGCCAGCGAACTCTTCACCCAAGGCTGGCGCTGCAGGCCTTTTTCCACGGCCTTCTTGGCCAGCAGACCGGCAGCCATCATCACGCTGGGGTTGGAGGTGTTGGTGCAGGAGGTGATGGCGGCGATCACCACGGCGCCATCTTTCAGGCGATGGGTATGGCCGTCGTCTTCATAGTCGACTTCGCCGCTCTGCTTGTCGCCGCCAACGGCGGTACCGCCGCCGCCTTCGCTGAGCATACGGCCTTCTTCTTTGGCCGCCGGTTTGAGCTGCAGGCCGACGAAGTCGTCGAATGCCTGGCTGACCTGTCCCAGCGAGACGCGATCCTGCGGGCGTTTCGGCCCGGCCAGGCTGGCCTCCACGCTGCCCATATCCAGGCTCAGGCTGTCGGTGAACAGCGGCTCGGCGCCCGGCTCGCGCCACAGGCCCTGGGCCTTGCTGTAGGCCTCGACCAGTTGCACGGTGGCGTCTGGTCGGCCGGACAGACGCAGGTAGCCGAGGGTGATCTCGTCCACCGGGAAGAAGCCGCAGGTGGCGCCGTATTCCGGGGCCATGTTGGCGATGGTGGCGCGGTCGGCCAACGGCAGGTCGGCCAGGCCGTCACCGTAGAACTCGACGAATTTGCCCACCACGCCTTTCTTGCGCAGCATCTGGGTGACGGTGAGCACCAGGTCGGTGGCGGTTATGCCTTCTTTCAGCTTGCCGCTGAGCTTGAAGCCGATCACTTCGGGAATCAGCATCGACACCGGCTGGCCGAGCATGGCCGCTTCCGCCTCGATGCCGCCGACGCCCCAGCCGAGTACGCCGAGGCCGTTGATCATGGTGGTGTGCGAGTCGGTGCCGACCAGAGTGTCGGGGTAGGCGAGGGTGGCGCCGTCTTCTTCTTTGGTCCACACGGTCCGCGCCAGGTATTCCAGGTTGACTTGGTGGCAGATGCCGGTGCCCGGCGGCACCACGCTGAAGTTGTCGAAGGCGTGCTGACCCCAGCGCAGAAAGGCGTAGCGTTCGCCGTTGCGCTGCATTTCCAGCTCGACGTTTTCGTGGAAGGCGCTGGAGGAGGCGTAGCGGTCGACCATCACCGAGTGGTCGATGACCAGGTCCACCGGCGACAGCGGGTTGATCCGCTGCGGGTCGCCGCCGGCCTTGGCCATGGCGTCGCGCATGGCAGCCAGGTCGACCACCGCCGGCACGCCGGTGAAGTCCTGCATCAAGACTCGCGCCGGGCGGTACTGGATCTCGCGGTCGGAGGCGCGCTGGTCGAGCCAGTCGACCATGGCTTGCAGATCCTGTGGCTGCACGGTCTGGCCGTCTTCGTTACGCAGCAGATTCTCCAGCAGGACCTTGAGCGACTTGGGAAGGCGGTCGATGTTGCCGAGGCGTTGGGCGGCCTCGGGCAGGCTGAAATAGTGGTAAGTGGCGTCGCCGACTTTCAGTTCGCGGCGGCAGTTCAGGCTATCGAGGGAGGGCATTGCACATCTCCTTGGGCCCGCACGGTTCGGGCTGTTTCTGATGGCGACAGACTTTCAAGCTAGGTTCTGTACGAAAAAGTGCCTGCGCTCGGTGATGCTGCGTTAAAAACAGGCTCAGAATGCTCATTTACAGCATGTAAACTCCGCTTCCTCGCCTGTTTTTGCCTTGCCTGACCTTCGCTCGACGACTTTTCGTACAGACCCTAGTTCGGCTTGGGCGGTCTGGCTAGCGCATATCCTTTATCGGTTGCTATGTGCTGCCCGGTCTGGACGGCCGGATTTCATCGAAACACGATGACTGGCGGCTTCATGTCTGTAGGCAGCACATGTATAGCTGGACAGGTTTAGCGGCTCTGGGTTCCGGTCTCGGGTATCATGCGCGCCTCGAGGAGAGCCTTTGATGAATACCCTGTTTCTGCATTGCCGCCCCGGTTTCGAGGGGGAGGTTTGCGCCGAGATCACCGACCTTGCTGCACGCCTGGATGTACCAGGCTACTCCAAGACCAAGCCCGGCAGCGCGTGCGCCGAGTTCGTCTGCAGCGAGGCGGCCGATTGCGAACGGCTGATGCGCAGCGTGCGTTTCAATCAGCTGATCTTCCCGCGGCAATGGGCGCGTGGGGCCTACGTTAGCCTGCCGGAAAGCGACCGTATCAGCGTGTTGCTGGAGGCGCTGGCTGATTACCCGGTGTGCGGCAGCCTGTGGCTCGAAGTGGTGGATACCAATGACGGCAAGGAACTCTCGACCTTCTGCAAGAAGTTCGAGGCGCCGTTGCGCAAGGCGCTGCTCAAGGCCGGCAAACTGGTGGACGACGCGAAGAAGCCGCGCCTGCTGCTGACCTTCAAGAGCGGCCGCGAGGTATTCGCGGGCATTGCCGAGGCAGACAACCAGGCGATGTGGCCGATGGGCATTCCGCGTCTGAAGTTTCCGCGCGAGGCGCCGAGCCGCTCCACGCTCAAGCTGGAGGAAGCCTGGCACCATTTCATCCCGCGCGAGCAGTGGGATCAGCGCCTGGCGCCCGGCATGACCGCGGTTGACCTGGGCGCTGCGCCCGGCGGCTGGACCTGGCAACTGGTCAATCGGGAAATCCGCGTTACCGCCGTGGACAACGGGCCGATGGCCGAAAGCCTGATGTACTCCGGTTTTGTCGTGCATCAGCGCGCTGATGGTTTCACCTTCCGACCACGGCATCCGGTGCACTGGATGGTCTGCGATATCGTCGAGAAACCGGCGCGCACGGCAGCGATGATCGAAACCTGGCTGGGCGACGGGCTGTGCCGCGAGGCGGTGGTCAACCTCAAGCTGCCGATGAAGCAGCGCTACGCCGAGGTTCGGCGCCTGCTTGATCGCATCGATTCGGGGCTGGTCGAGCGCGGCCTGAAGGTCAGCATCGGCTGCAAGCAGCTGTATCACGACCGTGAAGAAGTGACCTGCCATCTGCGTCGGCATGGCAAGTGATGGTCTGCGCGTAGGTGGCCTGAAGGTCAGCTTTGCGCGACAATGCGCGCCTGCCTGTGGAGCCCCCTATGTCCGAAGCCCTGACCCTCAACCACGATGACCTGCTCGATGCCAGCGGCCTGAATTGCCCGGAGCCGGTGATGATGCTGCACAACAAGGTGCGTGACCTGTCACCGGGTGGCCTGCTCAAGGTGATCGCCACCGACCCTTCGACTCGCCGTGATATTCCCAAGTTTTGCGTGTTTCTCGGTCACGAGCTGCTCGGTCAGGCCGAGGAAGACGGCACCTACCTGTACTGGGTTCGCAAGAAGGCCGACTAGCAGGCTGTTGAAAAACTACCTGCGTTGCCATTGCTGCGTTAAAAACAGGCTCAAAATGCTCATTTACAACTCGTAAACTGCGCTTTTTCGCCTGTTTTTGCCTTGCACTGGCTGCCTCGCCTACGTTTTTCAAAGGCCGACTAAACAGTTTCTCGTAGGGCGGGTGCAACCCGCCAAATAGCGGATGTTGTTGGTCGCGATGGCGGGTTACACCCGCCCTACGGTTTGCTAGCTTTCGCTGCTCCATCCCGCCTGCCCTGGCGCCAGGCCGCAGCTGTTCAGTAGTGTTTGCCAAGCCTTGACGTGACGTGCCGTCGCGGCGCGGAAATCCTGCCATAACGAATCCTGCTCGCCGGCCAGCCGCTGCAGGTGTTCGCGGGTGGCTGGAGGAATACCGTCGATGCGCTGCAATTGCAGCAGCGCCGCCTGCCACTGCTGGCCACGCTGGTCGACCTGCGCCAGATAAGGCTGCAGGCCACCGGCGTAGAACTTGACGAAGATGTTCTGCAGGATGCGCCCGCGCGGCGTCGCCTGGCTCAGCGGGCAAAGAGGGCGGCCCTGTTGGCGTTGCTCCAGCATCTCGCTGCCAGCGTCGAGGGTGTGGTGCAGGCTGGCCAGGCTGGTGATCAACTGGCCGCCCTGTTCGCTGGCGTAGAGGGCGAAGAACAGCGGGTCCAACTCCCCGGCACTCGGCGGTAGCTGGGTTGGCAGGCCGTCGCCGATGCTGGCCAGCCGTTGTAGTGCGTCCAGGGCGGCGCTGTCTTCCTGAGTGCCGACTGGCAATGCCTGGTCGGCAAAGCGCAGGTAGTTCTCGAATTCCGGGCTGCCGTTCAGGGCATTCCAGAACACCGCTCGCAGTTGCTGGCGCTTGTCGTTGGCCAGACGTTGCAGGGTGGCCTTGAGGCTGGAGTCCTCCGGCAGGTGTGGCAGGCAGTCATCGATGGCACGCAGCAGGTCGCCTTCGTAGCCAAGCCGCTGGCTGGGCATCAGTTGCTTGCCCAGGCTGCTGTTGCGCTGGCTGATCAGTTGCTGCAAGTGCGGACAGCGCCGCGCATCGATGACCAGATCGAGCAGGCCGATACGCAGCTCGGGAATCTCGCTAAGCCGCTCACGCCGGGCCGGCAGGCGGTACTGGCTGACACTGCGACTGTCGAAGGCGTCGACGTCAGCAGCATCGAGCGAACGCTGCAGGCGTTCGATGTAATCGCTCTGCAGGGCCAGGCCGTCGTTGGCCGGGCCGCATGCAGCGAGCAGAAGCAAGCAGAGGAGCAGGGCTGGTCGAATCATGCGCTCAGTCTAGAGCTGATCTCCTGCCTATCCAATGCCTCAGGCGGCCCGGCGAATGCGCTTGCGTGCGCTACGCGCAAGGCGCACGGTGAGCATCGCCGCGGCGCAGGTCAGACCTACTACCAGACCCTGCCACAGACCGCTGGGGCCACTCGGTTCGCCGAACAGGTCGGACAGCCCCAGCGCATACCCCACCGGCAGGCCGATTCCCCAGTAGGCGAACAGGGTCAGCAGCATGGTGATGCGCGTGTCCTGGTAGCCGCGTAGCGCGCCGGCCGCAGTAACCTGAATGGCATCGGAGAACTGGAACAGCGCCGAATAGACGATCAGCGTTGCCGCCACGGTGATCACCGTTTGGTCCGGCGTGTAGATCTGCGCGATCTGTTCACGCAGCAGGAACATCAGGCTGGCCGATACGCAGGCATAGCCCAGCGCCGCCGCCATGCTTACCCCGGCAGCGAAGCGCGCCTCGCGCGGCTGACCACGGCCCAGCGCCTGACCGACGCGTACGGTGGCGGCCATGGCCAATGAGTAAGGGATCATGAACACCATGGAACTGAAGTTGAGCGCGATCTGGTGCCCGGCCACCACGGTGGCGCCAAGCCCGCCGATCAGCAGAGCGATCACCGCGAAGATGCTCGACTCGGCGAACACCGCGATGCCGATCGGGACGCCAATGCTCAGCAGGCGTTTGATCACCGTCCACTGAGGCCATTCGAAGTGGGTGAACAGCGCGCTGCTGCGGTAGTAGGGCGCCCACTTCACCCAGATCAGCATGCCAATCAGCATGAAGCCCATCACCAGCGCGGTTGCCCAGCCGCAGCCAACGCCACCCATGGCCGGCAGGCCGAACTTGCCGTAGATGAAGATGTAATTGGCGGGGATGTTCAGCAGCAGGCCGAGAATACCCAACACCATGGCCGGGCGGGTGTGGCCGAGGCCATCGCTGAAACAGCGCAGCACGTGATACAGCGCCACAGCCGGGAAACCCAGGGCCACAGCGCGCAAATAGCCCATCGCCGGAGTGATCAGCGCCGGGTCGACATTCATGATGCGCAGGATGAATTCGGCGTTCCACAGCAGGGCGGCGGCACCGCCACCGACTGCCAGCGCCAGCCACAGCGCCTGACGCACCAGTGGGCCGATGGCGGCTTCCTCGCCGGCGCCGAAACGCTGCGCCACCTTGGGGGTGGTGGCCAGCAGGATGCCGGTCATCAGCAGGAACACCGGCACCCAGATCGAGTTGCCCAGCGCCACGGCCGCCAGATCCTGCGGGCTGACGCGCCCGGCCATCAGCGTGTCGACGAAGCCCATGGCGGTGTGCGCCAACTGAGCGATGATGATGGGGGTGGCCAGGAGCAAGAGGCTGCGCAGCTCCGTGCGCACGCGGCCAAGACGGCTGTCGGTGGACATTTCGACTCTTCGGGATAACAGGAAACCGCGTAGTCTACGCCTTGACGTAGCGGTCAGGAAAGTTCGATTTGCCCCTTGTCTGGCGGCCTGTGGGCGACGTCAAGGTGTAGAATGACGACCTGCCCGATGGAGCCTGCCATGCACATAGTCGCCGACGAAAACATTCCCCTGCTCGATGAGTTCTTCGCCGCGTTCGGCAGCATCCGTCGCCTGCCGGGGCGCAGCATCACGGCGGCCGATGTGCGTGATGCCGACCTGCTGCTGGTGCGCTCGGTGACCCAGGTGAATCGCGCCTTGCTCGAAGGCAGCCGGGTGCGCTTCGTCGGCACCTGCACCATCGGCACCGACCATCTGGATCTCGAATACTTCGCCGAATCCGGCATCGCCTGGAGCAGCGCCCCCGGCTGCAACGCCCGTGGCGTGGTGGATTACGTGCTGGGCAGCGTGCTGACTCTTGCCGAGCGTGAGGGCGTCGATCCGGCGGCGCGGATTTATGGCGTGGTCGGGGCGGGGCAGGTTGGCGGGCGTCTGGTCAATTTGCTGCATGGTCTCGGTTGGCAGGTACGGGTATGCGACCCGCCGCGCCAGGCCGCAGAGGGAGGCGACTTCGTCAGCCTGGAGCAGATCATCGATGAATGCGATGTGATCAGCCTGCACACGCCGCTGGACGCTTCGACGCGCCATCTGTTCGATACGACGCGGCTGGCCGCACTCAAACCCGGCACCTGGCTGATCAATGCCAGTCGTGGCGCCGTGGTGGACAACGCTGCGCTGCGCAGCCTGTTGCCGCAGCGACCTGACCTGAAGGCCGTGCTGGATGTCTGGGAAGGCGAGCCGCAGGCCGATGTCGAGCTGGCCGCCCTGTGCCAATTGGCGACGCCGCATATTGCCGGCTACAGCCTGGACGGCAAGCTGCGCGGCACAGCGCAGATCTACCAGGCCTGCTGCCGAGCGTTGGGCGTGGCTGAGCAGGTGAGTCTGGCCGATCTGCTGCCGGCGCCCTGGTTGAGTGAGCTGAGCATCGACGGCAGCGCCGATCCTGCCTGGGCGCTGGCCAGTATTTGCCGCTCGGTGTACGACCCACGCCGCGACGATGCGGATTTTCGCCGTAGTCTGGTCGGCGGTGCCGATGCCCGTCGCGCCGGCTTCGACCGCCTGCGCAAGCATTACCCCATGCGCCGCGAAATCGATGGTCTGCATGTGCGCATCCAGGGTGACTCATTACCACTGGCCGCGCTGGTGCGAGCCCTGGGCGCGACCCTTGTTTAGGGTGCGCTGTGCGCACCGGCTGATATCGCAGAGCCCCGAGGTGCGCACAGCCTAGGTGGTCCCGCGACACCCTACGATAAGGCGCTATCCATGCGCCTTATTTTGCATTAATTGAATTGCATGCAATTTAATTGCTCGCTAACTTGTTAGTCACTTTCAGCCCATTCAGGACGATTCCCCATGAGCAACGCGCTTTTCGATATCCCGGTCACCACCATCAAGGGCGAGCAGAAGACCCTGGCTGACTTCGGCGGCAAGGCCGTGCTGGTGGTCAACACCGCCAGCAAGTGCGGCTTCACCCCGCAGTACAAGGGCCTGGAAAACGTCTGGCAGCAATACAAGGACAAGGGCCTGGTGGTGCTCGGTTTCCCCTGCAATCAGTTCGGCAAGCAGGAGCCGGGCGACGAGGGCGCGATCTCGGAATTCTGTGAGCTGAACTTCGGCGTCAGCTTCCCGCTGTTCAAGAAAGTCGACGTCAATGGCAGCGATGCTCACCCGTTGTTCGTGCAGTTGAAGAAGCGCGCACCGGGGCTGCTGGGCAGTCAGGGCATCAAGTGGAACTTCACCAAGTTCCTGATTGGCGAGGATGGCCAGGTGGTCAAGCGTTTCGCCCCGACCACCAAGCCCGAAGAGCTGAGCAGCGAGATCGAAGCCCTGCTGAAATGAGTGCTTTCGATACCGCTGGGCTGCAGTTGGACAACCAGCTGTGCTTCAAGCTCTACGCCGCTTCACGCGCTGTGATCCGCGCCTACAAGCCGATGCTCGACGGTCTCGGCCTGACCTACCCGCAATATCTGGTGATGCTGGTGCTGTGGGAGTGGCAGGAACGGGCGCCAGAACACCCGACGCTCAAGGCACTCGGGCAACGCCTGCAGCTGGACTCCGGGACACTGACGCCGCTGCTCAAGCGTCTGGAGCAGATGGGGCTGGTGCAGCGCCGTCGCGCGCAGGTGGACGAACGCGAGGTGCATCTGGCCTTGAGCGATTCTGGCAGGGCGCTTCAGGCGCAGGTCTTGCCGCTGAAGGCGCAGTTGCTCTGCCAGTTTGACGATCAGGACCTGCTTGAGGTGGAAGGGCTGCGCCGCAGCCTGGATCGCCTGTTGGCCAGGCTCAGCGAGTGAGGTCGGCGGGCAGCCAGGTATCCAGAATGGCTGCAAGTTCCTCGCGGCGGAAGGGTTTGGCCAGGTAGTCGTTCATTCCGGCGGCGCGGCAGCGTTCGCGTTCGTCGGACAGCGCATTGGCGGTCAGGGCGACAATGGGCAACTCCGGCCAGCGCCCGTTGCTGCGAATGCGCCGGCTGGCCTCGTAGCCATCCATCACCGGCATATTGCAGTCCATCAGGATCAGCTCGACAGGTTCCTGCTCCAGAACCTCCAGCGCTTCCCCTCCATGGCCGGCTACCAGCACCTGATAGCCGAGCTTGGCCAGCATGCCCTTGGCGACCATCTGGTTGACCGGGTTGTCCTCGACCAGTAGCACGCGTGCACTGCTTTCCCGCACAGGCTGAGCCTGGGCGCTGCTGTGAACGTCGCCGTCGCCGCTGTGCAGGACGTGCCGCAGCACCTGTAGCAGGCCATTGCGCGAGAGTGGGCGGGCGATCTGCAGCAGCGGCATAAGGCGTTGTGCCTGCTCATGCGGCAGGAAGTTGCCGTAGGCGGTGACCAGCAACACTGGTGTGCTCATCGCCGGACGAATGCCGAACAGACATTCCGGGCAATCGCTGATCAGCAGGTCGGCCTCCACGCCGTGCAGGTTGGCATCTGTATCCAGGCGCTGATAACTCAGGCCCCAGGCGGGCAGCCACTGGCTGAGCATCTGTTGTAGGCCGCTGCTGGCCGGGGTCAGCGCGACGATGCGGCCCTCGAGCGCCGGTTGTGAGCTGGCTTTCGCATGGGTTGGCAGAGGCAGTTCGGCGCTGAACTCACTGCCGAAGCCTTCTTTCGATTGCACGCTCAGCTTGCCGTGCATTGCCTCGCACAGGCGCCGCGTCAGTGTGAGGCCGAGGCCGGTGCCGCCGTACTCACGGGTGATGCCCACTTCGGCCTGGGCGAAGGGCTGAAAAATGCGCGCCTGGGCGTCTTCGGCGATGCCGATGCCGGTATCGCACACGCGAATGCTGATGCCGTCCACAGCGCAGGCGACGATCAGGTCGACGCGACCGAAGCGGGTGAATTTGAGCGAATTGGATAGCAGGTTGCTGACGATCTGGCGAACCCGCGTTGGGTCGCCCAGCACCTGCGCCGGCAGTGCCGGATCGATCAGGCAGGTCAGCTCCACGGCGTTGGCGGCGTTCTGCGACAGCAAGCTGGCGGTTTCTTCGGCCAGGGCGCCGAGGTCGAAGGGGATTTCCTCCAGTTCGAGCTGACCAGCTTCGAATTTGGACAGGTCGAGAATGTCGTTGAGCAGCTCCACCAACACCTTGCCGGAGTCGTGTGCGATACCCAGCTGCTGACGCTGTTCGGCGCTGAGCGGGCCGTCCAGGGCCAGGGCGAGCATGCCCAGCAGGCCGTTGAGCGGGGTGCGGATCTCATGGCTCATGTTGGCCAGGAAGGCCGAGCGCGCCTGTGCCATGTTCAGGGCGGTGGTGCGCGCCGTTTCCAGCTCGGCGTTGGACTGGCTGAGGCGCACGTTGGTCGCCTTGAGTTCGGCGGTACGGGCCGAGACGATGTTTTCCAGTTCACTCAGGCACTGGGTCAGCCGGTCTTCGGCGTTGCGTCTTTGCTCGATCTCCTGGGCGATGCTCGACAGCTGGCGGTTGGTGACCTCGACCAGGATGCCGATTTCATCGCGCTCATGGCCCTTGGGGCAGGGCACCGGTCGGTGCTGCGGCGCTTGCGGATTACGTTGGCTGAGTGCGCGAATCACGCCGGTTAGGGGTTTGGTCAGCATGAAGTAGAACAGCACCAGCAGGATCAGCGATAGCAGCAGGCTGCGCGCGAACCCGGTGAGCAGGGTCAGTAGCGAGCGCCGCAGGAAGTGACTGCCGAACGCGTAGGTATCGATCTCCAGACGGAGGAAGCCCAGGGGCTCGTGGGGTGCATGGGATACGAACAGCGGGTCCTGAAATGCACGCTCGGCGCCAAACAGGCTGTCACTCAGGAAACGGTAGCGACTCTCGCTGCGTGGACGGCTGACGCTGGCCAGAACCAGGCCGCTGTTGTCGATCAGTTCAGCGCGGGTCACCGCAGGGGAGCGCAGCAGGCCGAGTACCAGTTCCTGCGCCAGTTCGGCGTCGATGTTGTAGGCGATACGGGCGGCGGGATTGTGGCTGATTCCCAGCAGAGCACGAATCTCGCGGTTGATGGAGGCCTCTTCGCTGGCATAATCGATCGCCACCTGGGTGACGCTGAGCAGCGTGCCAAGGATAAACGCCACCAGCACAGTTAGACCGGCCTGTTTGAACGACAGACGATTGGTGAGCGAAATATCCATAAATGCGTGCGTCGTCTCTGATCCTTGGCGCCTTGCCAAGCATAGCTGATAGCGACCTTGTACCGGCAGAGCCTGCAACGTGCTGCTCTGCGCAAAAGGAGTAGTAGATCGTGGATTCCCGATTGCTGGATTTTCTCGCCCGCGCCGAGCAGGTGCTGGAGCGTCTCGAGCCCTTGCTGCCTGCCCTGCGCCCGCAGGTGGACTGGAATAAATGCGTGGCCGCGCGCTGGGTGCGTGATGGCCGCAGTGGCTACCTGATGCCGCTGGAGGTCAGCCTCGACCTGTCGTTGAGCGACCTGCTGGGCGTGGACGTCCAGCGCGAGCAACTGGCACGCAATACCCGCCAGTTCGTCAGCGGCATGCCGGCCAACCATGCGCTGCTCTGGGGCGCGCGCGGTACAGGCAAATCTTCCCTGGTGCGTGCCTTGCTCGCCGAGCACGCCAAGGCCGGCCTGCGCCTGATCGAGATCGAACGCGATCACCTGGCCGATCTGCCGCGCGTGGTCGAGTTGCTGGCCGGCTTGCCGCAACGTTTCGTGTTGTTCTGCGATGACCTGTCGTTCGAGGCGGGTGAGGGCGACTACCGTGTGCTCAAGAGCGTGCTCGACGGCTCGCTGGAACAGGCGCCGGACAACGTGCTGCTGTACGCCACGTCCAACCGCCGCCATCTGGTGCCCGAGCATCAGAGCGACAACGAGAACTGGAAGAGGGTCGACGGCGAGCTGCATCCCAACGAGGCAGTAGAGGACAAGATCGCGCTGTCCGACCGTTTTGGCCTGTGGCTGTCGTTCTATCCCTTCACTCAGGATCACTTCCTGATCGTCGTGCGCCACTGGGTGGACGTGCAGGCGCGTCAGGTCGGGCTGAACTGGAGCTGGGACGAGGCGCTGGAAAAGGCTGCCATCCGCTGGGCGCTGGGTCGTGGTAACCGCAATGGCCGCTGCGCCTATCAATTCGCCCGCCACTGGGTCGGGCTGCAACTGCTGGAGCAACAGGCATGATCGATCTTTCTCAGACTGGTGGCGATCTCAACGGTTACCCGCTGCTGAGTGCACAATTGCAGGCATTGCTTAGCGGCGAACGTGATTTCATTGCCAATGCCGCGCAGTTTTCCGCCTTCCTGTTTCACGAGCTGGCCGACCTGAACTGGGCTGGCTTCTATCTGGTCAAGGATGGCGAGCTGGTGCTTGGCCCGTTTCAGGGCAAGGTGGCCTGTGTGCGTATTGCCTTCGGTCGTGGCGTCTGTGGCGCGGCGGCGGCCAGCCTGCAGACGCAACGAGTCGAGGATGTGCATGCCTTCCCAGGGCACATTGCCTGCGACAGTGCATCGAACAGTGAACTGGTGGTGCCTCTGGTCAAGGAAGGGCGCCTGATCGGCGTGCTGGATCTGGACAGCCCGTCGGTAGGGCGTTTCACCGAGGTGGATCAGGCTGGCATCGAAGCGCTGGCAGCGGTATTTCTGGCTGCCAGCGACTGCTGAATACGCCCATGGTGCCGCTCTGTCGGAGGCGATGCGGCGGTTTGAGCTCGATCCGGTAGGGTGCGCCACGCGCACCGCCGGCTTGAGGTGTCACGCAAGCTTATGTCGGAATTGGTGCGCACTGCGCACCCTACGAGGCGGGCTCAGCGCTTAGCGCCGATCTTTTCCAGCGTACGCAGTTCACGCGGTAGCAGTTGCTGTGTGGATGCACGGTTCTTGATGCGCTCGTAGTGCGCCATCAGGTTCGGCCAGCGGCTGGCATCCAGGGTTTCCCCGCCATGCTCCATGTTGATCAGCTGGCTGGCCAGCGCCAGGTCGGCCATGGAAAGCTGCTCACCGAGGAAATAGGGCGCATCACCCAGCGTGGTCTCGAAGTAGTCGAGGTGCTTGGGCAGTTTGTCCCTGAGCGTCTGCTGCACCTTTTCCTCGTCGCAGGGCTGACCCATGGTGGCTTTCAGCACGCGGTTGCGGAACACGGTGAAGGTGCACAGTGGCGCCAGCTCGTAGTCGGCGTATTTTTCCAGCCAGCGCACCTTGGCGCGTTGCTCTGCATCGGCGCCATACAGCGGTGTGTGCTCGGGGTAGCGTTCTTCCAGGTACTGGCAGATGACGCTGGAGTCAGCCAGCTTGAGGTCGCCGTCGCGAAAGGCGGGAATTCGGCCTAGCGGGTTGAGTTCGCGAAACCAATCGGGCTGGCCGAAGGGCATGACCACCTCGAGCTCGTAATCCAGGCCCTTTTCGATCAGGCACAGGTAGAGTTTGCGGACGAAGGGGGACAGCGGTGCCCCGTAAACGGTCAGGCTCATTGCAACTCCTAGCGGCGGTCCGCGTGCTCGACTGAGCGAGGGCGCGCGAACGGGTTGCTCAGTCGTAGATATTCTTCTTCTTCCAGTCGTCTTCCAGGTCCTTCAGACCTTCGGTCAACTGGCTCGGTTCTTCCGCCCTTGGAGCATTGTTGTTGAGCACCATGGCATTGGCACGTGCCAACTGCTCCTCGAATCGTTTGAGCTGCGCCTGGTAGGGCGCGGGATCTGGCTGCTTGCGCAGGTACTGAACACCGCGCTCGAAGGCCAGGCGGGCCTGGCCGGGTTGTTTCTGCTGCATGGCCGCCTGGCCCAGGGTGCTGAAGAACTCGATATGCACCAGCACCAGCATCTGACGGATCTGCTTGAGCCAATGCTTGCCGTCGCCTGCGGGTAGCAGGCCGGCCTGAACCGAACCGGTGATCAGGGCATGCAGGTTTTCCAGCAGGAAACGCACGTCCTTGGCTTTGGCTTCGTTGGCGATGGGTTGAGGAGGGTTCTTCACGACAATGGATTCGCCCTGAGCGACCTGCGCCTTCAGCGTGTCGATATCGCTCCGAAGGGTCGTGTTCTGTTTCTCCAGTGGCAGTAAGCGTTCGCTGGCCTGCAACTGTAACTGGCTCAGCAGTAGCTTCAGCTGCGGCGTCATCAATTGGCCAGGTATACGCTCGGAGATATCCTGGCAGCGACGGATACGGTCGAGCAGGTCGGCACGCTGACGCGCTTTCTCCAGCTTGCTGTTCTCGACGGCGTGGTTGATGTAGGCAATCATCATCAGCAGAGCGATGCCGCCGACGATCAGCATGGTAATCACGAGTGCGGACACTGCTTGGGACCTCTCGAGAATCGACTTTTCGACCGAGTGTAGTGGCTTGCTCGCATGGCTCCTAGTGGCATATCGATTTCTGGGCTGAAGTCTTTGATTTTAAAAATTTTTTAGAGAGTGGTTGACGACCTTTAAAAGCCTCCATAGAATGCGCGCCACTTCCAGCGCAAAGCCCAAAGCGAAGCGAAGGAAGCCGGAAAGTTGCTTGATGTTCCGGGGTGTGTCCCCTTCGTCTAGTGGCCTAGGACACCGCCCTTTCACGGCGGTAACAGGGGTTCGAGTCCCCTAGGGGACGCCACTTTCAAGCTGTAATGCGGGAATAGCTCAGTTGGTAGAGCACGACCTTGCCAAGGTCGGGGTCGCGAGTTCGAGTCTCGTTTCCCGCTCCAAATTTTGGAAATGCTGCTTCGGCAGGGTTTCAAACGAAGTTCCAAGGTCCCCTTCGTCTAGTGGCCTAGGACACCGCCCTTTCACGGCGGTAACAGGGGTTCGAGTCCCCTAGGGGACGCCATTTCAAGTTGTACTGCGGGAATAGCTCAGTTGGTAGAGCACGACCTTGCCAAGGTCGGGGTCGCGAGTTCGAGTCTCGTTTCCCGCTCCAAATAAACGAAAACGCCGCTCAATTGAGCGGCGTTTTCGTTTCTGTCGTTTGCGTTCAGGCCGTTCGTGCCAGATACAGCAGGGTATAGCCCAGCCCGCACAATCCCCAGCCCAACCAGGGTGAGAATATGGCGCGCCACAGCCAGTGGCGCGGGGCGAAGCCGACGCCGTGGATGAAGGCGTTGGATACGCCCCACATCACCAGCATCAGTAACGAATGGCTGTAGCGGCCCTGGCTGTCGAGTATGGCGCCGGGGTGGATCAACAGCAGCAGCGCCAGCGGTGTAGCCAGCAGCCAGGAGAGCGCGCGCAAGGGCGTACGCTCGCTCAGGGCGATATCATTCATGTTCGCCATTGCTATCGAGATCCTGCGTGGTTTCCAGCCTTAGTGCGTTGATGATGCCGAAGCTGCAGGCCAGCAGCACGCCAAGAATCCAGGTGAAGTACCACATCGCGTTTCTCCTCAATACAGGCTGTGGGGGTTGGCTTCGATGCTGCCGTCATTCAACTTGCCCCACATGCGGACGTAGCTCCACAAGGTATAGAGCAGGATGATCGGCACGAAGATGCAGGCCACCACGAACATTATGCCCAGGGTCTTTTGGCTCGATACCGCATCCCACACCGTGAGGCTGGAGGCGGCATCGAGGCTCGATGGGAAAACGAAGGGGAACAGGGCGAAACCGGCGGTACAGATGGTGCCGATGATCATCAGGCTGCTGCCGATGAAGGCCAGGCCTGCGCGGCGCGAGGTGCTGGCCAATATTGCCAGTAGCGCGCCGAGCACGCCCAGCACGGGGGCGCCCATGGTCAGTGGGTAGCGACCGTAGTTGCCGAGCCAGCCGGCATTGTCGGCCAGCACCTGCTTGTGCAGCGGGTTCAGCGCTGCGCCTGCATCGAACGCGCCCGCCAGGCTCATTCCCTTGATTCCCAGTGCCAGCCAGCTGCCGGCCAGCATGAATCCGATCAGGAAAACCAGGGCACTGAGATAGGTGGCCTTGCGCGAGCGCGCGGCCAGATCGCCTTCGGTGCGCATCATCAGCCAGGCGCCACCATGGGCGCAGAGCATGCTCAGGCTGACCACGCCACAGAGCAGGGCGAAGGGATTGAGCAGGGCGAAGAAGGAGCCGTGGTAGCTCGAGCGCATCATGTCGTCGAGCTGGAACGGCAGGCCAAGGAACAGGTTGCCAAAGGCCACGCCGAACACCAGTGCCGGCACTGCGCCACCGACGAACAACGCCCAGTCCCAGGCGTTGCGCCAGCGGGTGTTTTCCAGTTTGCTGCGGTAGTCGAAACCCACCGGGCGGCAGAACAGGGCGAACAGCACCAGTAACATGGCCCAGTACAGCCCGGAGAAGGCCACCGCGTAGACCATCGGCCAGGCGGCGAACAGCGCGCCGCCGGCAGTGATGAACCACACCTGGTTGCCGTCCCAGTGCGGGGCGATGGTGTTGATGGCGACGCGGCGCTCGTTGTCGGTCCTGCCGACGAAGGGCATCAGCGCCATGGCGCCCATGTCGAAGCCATCGGTGAGGGCGAAGCCAATCAGCAGCACGCCGATCAGCACCCACCAGACGAGTTTCAGGGTTTCGTAGTCGAACATGGTGAAGTCCTCAGGCGTGGGCAGGCTGCTGTTGCTCGAAGTGGTAGCGTCCGCTGTGCAGGCTCGACGGGCCGAGGCGGGCGAACTTGATCATCAGGTACATCTCCACCACCAGCAGCAGGCTGTAGAAGGCGATCAACGCAATCAATGAGCCCCAGACGTCACCGGCCGACAGGCTGGAGGCGGAAAGATGGGTCGGCAGCACTTCACCGATGGACCAGGGCTGGCGTCCGTGTTCAGCGACGTACCAGCCGGTCTGTGCGGCGATCCAGGGCAGTGGCAGACTCCACAGCGCCCACTTGAGCAGCCAGGGTTTGCTTTCTTCGTTCTTCTTCGCCGAGGCCCAGAAGGCGCAGGCGAACAGCGCCAGCATGAGGAGGCCGCTGGCGACCATGATGCGGAAGCTCCAGAACAGGCTGAACACGTTGGGAATGGTGTCCAGCGCGGTCTGCTTGATCTGTGCCTCGCTGGCATCGACCACATTGGTGGTGTATTTCTTCAGCAGCAGGCCATAGCCCAGGTCATTCTTCACTTCGTTGAAGGCAGCAATGGTTTCGGCCGACTTGTCGCCGTTACGCAGGCGCTCCAGCAGCCCGTAGGCGGTCATGCCGGTGCGGATGCGCGCCTCGTGCTCGATGAGCAGGTCCTTGATGCCCTTTACCTCCTTATCCAGCGAGCGGGTGGCTATCAGCCCCAGGGCGTAGGGGATCTTCACCGCGTAGTCGGTGCGCTGCTCGTCCTGGTTGGGCAGGCCGAACAGGGTGAAGTCCGCCGGTGCTGGGTGGGTTTCCCACTCGGCCTCGATGGACGCCAGCTTGGTCTTCTGCACATCGCCGATCTCGTAGCCAGACTCGTCACCGAGGACGATCACCGAGAGAATCGAGGCCAGACCGAAGGCCGAGGCGATGGCGAAGGAGCGACGGGCGAAACCCTGATCGCGTTTCTTCAGCAGGTAATAGCTGGAGATGGCCAGGACGAAGATCGAACCGGTGACATAGCCCGCCGCCACGGTATGCACGAACTTGACCTGCGCCACCGGGTTGAACAGCAGGGCACCGAAATCGGTCAGTTCCATGCGCATGGTCTCGAAGTTGAACTCGGCACCCACCGGGTTCTGCATCCAGCCGTTGGCGATGAGGATCCACAGCGCCGAAAGGTTCGAGCCAATTGCCACCAGCCAGGTCACGGTCAGGTGCTGCAGCTTGCTTAGGCGGTCCCAGCCGAAGAAGAACAGGCCGATGAAGGTGGATTCGAGGAAGAAGGCCATCAGCCCCTCGATGGCCAGCGGCGCACCGAAGATGTCACCGACATAGTGGCTGTAGTAGGCCCAGTTGGTGCCGAACTGGAACTCCATGGTCAGCCCGGTGGTGACGCCCAGGGCGAAGTTGATGCCGAACAGCTTGCCCCAGAACTTGACCATGTCCTTGTAGACCTGTTTGCCGGTCATCACGTAGACCGACTCCATGATCGCCAGCAGGAAGGCCAGGCCCAGGGTCAGGGGGACGAAGATGAAGTGATACATCGCTGTCATGGCGAACTGCAGGCGTGAAAGGTCGACGACTGATTCCGAGATCATCTCGGTGTCTCCTCGGTGTTTATAGAAAGTGGGGCAGGCTGACCAAACAGGTGATGCTCGACGCGCTGCTGGCCGTCCTCGGGGACTGTCGGTTCGTTGAACCAGATGGCCTTGATACTCAGCAGCAGGGTCAGCTTGATCAGCAAGATCACGGCGATTTCGCGTACTAGCGGAATGCGCCAGGGGGAGGAAGGTTCGCGTTCGGGCATCTCGATGCTCCGCGTGTGCCGGTGCGGGCGGTGAGGCCGCACCGGCAGAGTGGATGTGTCCTAATGTTACAGAGTACTCGTGGGGGTATGTAGCGATGGAGATTGATGCAGGTCAGGGGAGTGTCGATTGGCGGACCAATGCCTGCAGTGGCAGCCGCCAATAACTCAGTCGAACGCCGGCAGGGTGGGCGTCAGCAGTTCTCGACCGGCCGCTTGCCAGGCCTCGATACCGCCGGCGAGAGACAGCACATTGCGATAGCCCATCTCCCGCAGCGCGTCGGCAGCCAGCGCCGAGCGACCGCTGTTCTTGCAATAGAGAACCAGATTGAGCGTGCGCTCGGCCAGTTGCGCATCGTTGCTCAGCTTGAACTCCAGCAGACCGCGTGGAATGTTGATGGCGCCGGGAATGTGTGCGGCGCTGTATTCATCCGCCTCGCGCACGTCGATCAGCAGGTCGGCATCGCGGATGGCTGCTTCGGCCTGCGACAGATCGACTTCGGTGATGCGAGTCTTGGCGGCGAGGACCAGATCATGAGCGCTTTTCATGAGTATTTCCTTGCATGGAAAGTGGCTGAGAAGGTGGCGATGGAGGCACGGGGGCGAGCTGCTTGAGCGCCTCGAACTGACTGATGAACACCTGGCCGCCGAAGCGCTCCAGGAAGTCGGAGCGGCATAGCTGATCCATTACCGGCCCCTTGACCTCAGACAGGTGCAGTTGCACACCGGCGGTATGCAGGCGCTCGACGATGGCGTGCAGCGAATCCAGGGCGCTGGCGTCTATCAGGTTGACTCCCGAGCACATCAGCACCAGGTGACGTACCTGCGGCCGACTGGCGATCAGCTCGCCGATGCGGTCTTCCAGATAGCGGGCATTGGGGAAATACAGGCTCTCGTCGACACGCAGCGACAACACGCTGGGCGTCTCGATCACGGCGAAGCGTTCGACGTTGCGAAAATGCTCGCTACCCGGTACCTGGCCGACCACGGCGATATGTGGCTGGCTGGTGCGCCAGAGAAACAGCAGCAGCGACAGGCCGACGCCAAGCAGGATGCCGGCCTCGACGCCGATCAACAGCACGCCGAGCAGGGTGGCAATCTGCGCGGCGCCGTCCTGGCGCGAATAACGCCAGGTGTGCTGCAGCGACTTGAGGTCGACCAGGCTGAGCACGGCGACGATGATGGTCGCCGCCAGCACGGCTTGTGGCAGGTCGTGCAGCAGAGGCGTCAGCAGCATCACGCTGAGACCGATGCCGAGGGCGGTGAATACGCCGGCCATGGGCGTGCGGGCGCCGGCATCATAATTGACCACCGAACGGGCGAAACCGCCGGTGACCGGGAAACCACCGCTGAAAGCCGCGCTGATATTGGCAGTGCCAAGGCCGAGCAGTTCGTTGTCCGGCTGGATGCGCTGGCGGCGTTTGGCCGCCAAGGTCTGGCCGACCGAAACTGATTCGACGAAGCCTACCAGGCTGATCAGCAGCGCAGCCGGCAGCAGTTGTATGGCCAGGTCGAGATCCATTGTCGGCAGCGTCAGTCCTGGCAGCCCTTGCGGCACCAGGCCCACTACCTTGACCCCGGCATGCTCCAGTTGCAGCAGTGCGACAGCGGCAATGGCGACTATGATCGCCAGTACCGGCCCGGCCTTGGCCAGGTTACTGGCCAGTTGCGGCGACAGGCCAAGGCCTTGCAGTAGTTGCTTCAGTCGGCTTCTGGCCCACCACAGCCATGCCAGGCTGAGCACGCCGATCAGCAGCGTCGGTCCGTGTGTGTCAGGTAGCGCCTGGATCAGTTGTGGCAGCAACTGCGGCAGATTCTCGCCGGACGCCGAGATGCCGAGTAGATGCTTGAGTTGGCCGACGGCGATGAGAATGCCCGAGGCGCTGATAAAGCCGGACACCACCGGATGGCTGAGAAAGTTGGCGATAAAGCCCAGGCGCAGCATGGCCATGGCTGCCAGCAGCAGGCCCGAGAGCAGGGCCAGGAGCATGGCGGCGCCGACGTATTCGGCGCTACCGGCCGGGAACAGGGGCGCCAGGGTGGCGGCGGTCATCAGTGAAACCACGGCCACCGGACCAACCGCTAGGGTGCGGCTGGAGCCGAACAGGGCGTAGGCCAGCAGCGGCAGGATGCTGGCGTAGAGGCCGGTCACCGGTGGCAGACCCGCGAGCATGGCATAGGCCAGGCTCTGCGGAATCAGCATCAGGGTGACGATCAGTGCGGCGAGTCCATCCTGCGTTGCGCTGCCTCGGTCGTAGCGTCTGCCCCAGTCCAGGCAGGGCAGCCAGTGGCTCAGTTTCATTTCTTTTCCTGCCGCTCTACAGCACATCCAAAGGGATTTTCAGGTAGCGGGTGCCATTGGCTTCGGCCGGTGGCAGTTGCCCTGCACGCATGTTGACCTGTACCGACGGCAGAATCAGGGTGGGCATGTCCAGGGTGGCGTCGCGCTGGCGGCGCATGGCGACGAAGTCGGCTTCGGCGATGCCCTGATGAACGTGGACGTTGTGCGCACGTTCTTCGGCGATGGTGGTCTGGTAGCGAAAATCCTTGCGCCCCGGCGCTTTGTAGTCATGGCACATGAACAGGCGGGTTTCGTCGGGCAGGGTGAAGAGTCGCTGGATCGACTGGTAGAGGATGTGCGCGTCGCCGCCGGGGAAGTCGCAGCGCGCAGTGCCGTAGTCGGGCATGAACAGGGTGTCGCCAACGAAACCAGCGTCACCGATCAGGTAGGTCATACAGGCCGGGGTATGGCCAGGAGTGTGGATGGCTCTACCGTGCAGCTCGCCAATATGGAAGGTATCGCCATCGTGGAGCAGCCGGTCGAACTGGCTGCCATCGGTGGCGAACTCGGTGCCGGCGTTGAACAGCTTGCCGAAAGTGTTCTGCACTACGGTGATGTGCTCACCGATGGCCAGCTTGCCGCCCAGTTCGCGCTTGAGGTAAGGCGCGGCGGACAGGTGGTCAGCGTGCACATGGGTTTCCAGCAACCACTCAACGTGCAAATCGCGCTCCTTGACGAAGGCGATGATGCGGTCTGCGCTGGCGTGTGAGGTGCGCCCGGAGGCCGGGTCGTAGTCCAGCACCGAATCGACGATGGCGCAGTGCTGCGTGACAGGATCGATGATCACGTAGCTGTAGGTGTAGGTGACAGGATCGAAGAATTCGACGACATCAGGGCGCATGGTCAGGCTCCTCTCATATACCCGCGGGAGTATTCAGTTAAGATTTAGCTTAACTGTGTTTTGGTTCTATGCATAGATTGTTAAGTAATAAGATGTCGCAACCTTGTTCAGGTCGGCCATAACCGGTTTGTGCGTTTTTTGAGGTGCCGGGCACTGGCAGAGGCAGGCGCGCGCGAGCGGCGCGCCAGAGGGGGCGTGTGTCAGGTGTACTTGGTGAAGATCTCGCGTACGCGCTGCAGCGAGGCGTCGGTATCCTGCTCGGGGTCGAGCATGGCTTCTTCGATCAGGCAGGTGAGCATCAGGCGGTAGGATTTGTCCAGGGCGCTACGAGCTGCCGAGAACTGCTGGGCGATGGCGGCGCAATCCTCGCCGCGCTTGATCATCGCCTGGATGCCACGGATCTGGCCTTCGACACGGGCCAGGCGCTTGAGCATCGCTTGCTGCTGTTCGAGCATGCGTAAATGCAGGTCGGTAGTCTCGGTCATGGCGTTTCCTGTGCGAGGGGGCGAGTCAGGGTAAAGGCGCCGCGCAGTTCGCCGATCTGATAGCCGCGGGCCTGATCATGCGGATAGTACTGATCAATGGCCTCTTGTACCTCTGCTTTGATCGCGGTGCCGTGACAGGCCATGCAAGGCTCGCCTACGGCAATGGCCTGCATGTAGCGATATTCGCCGTCGACCTCTTCGCCGTAGCGTAATTCCTTGACCGGCGTTCCGGCTATCGCGGCTTCCGCAAAACGTTCCAGTACGCTGCGCTCCCAGGCATCGGGGGTGTTGCCCGGGTTGCGTACCTTGAGCGATGTGCGGCCCAGTTGCCACGCTTGCTGGCTGTGCTCGCTGGCGATCTGTGGCGCCAATGCCTGGCAGGCCTCTACTGCTGCAATTGGCCCGCCATCGGTGACGGCCTGGCGTACCGTACCCAGCAAGTGCTCGGCGAATGGTGGGATCTGCGCCGCCGCCTCGTCTTGCCAGGGGGCGGTTGCTTGTGCGGCGGTGCTAACGAGCAGGGTAGCGAGCAGAAATGGGCGCATGGTCGAACCTCATAAATACTGGTGGGAGTATTTACGCATGAAAGATGACGGCTGTCACCGCCGTCATCTGCGACATTCTGACCAATAGGTGTTAGCGGTGGATCAGTGCTTGGCGCCGTCAGTGGGCAGGGCCAGCAGCTGTTTTTCCAGGTTCCAGTCGAAGGGCTCGTCGTTCTCTTCGGCTTCGAAACGGCGCTCGTCGAGGGCCTGGTACAGGGCGATTTCTTCGTCGGGCATGAAGTGCAGGCAGTCGCCACCGAAGAACCACAGCAGGTCACGCGGTACCAGGTGGGCGATCTGTGGGTAGCGGTGGAACACCTGGCTGATCAGGTCCTGGCCCAGGTACTGGCTGGAAACTGGGTCGCGCGGTAGTTCGGCGAGCAGTTCGTCGTAGCGCTCGAGGAACAGAGCGTGGCTGTCGTCGAGCACCTGTTCGGCTTCGCCCAGGGCGACGAGGATGCCGCGCAGGTGATTGAGCAGGGCGAGGTGGTGTTCGATATGGCTGGCCATGGTGCAGGTTCCTGAAGGGTAAAACGGGCGCAGGAGTATAGAGTTCCTGACGCCCGCTGTCCTGCATGGCTGGCTTTCGTGAGAGGAGCTTTCGGCTCGGGCATCCTGCTTCGCTCTACCTCCTGCATCCCTGCAGTCGTAGTCGCGACGCATGAAGCTCGCAGCTAAAGCCCCTCCCACAGGTGGCTCGAGTCAACGCACCTTGCCGCTCTCCAACATGAGCTCTTCCTTGGCGAAGTCGTCGACGTCGATCACTCGACGCCGAGCCGCTTCGGCCGCTTGCAGGCGCTGGCCCTGTTCGCCGTCGAGGATGCCGGCAGCGATCGCCGCTTCGATGGCGTCCTGGCCCGGCGCTGGTTGCAGACTGCCGTCCTTGAGTGCCTGATGCAGGCGCTTGCGCGCGTCCTGGCTGGCCTGCACCAGGTTCAGCGCATGCTGCAGGGCGCCAACCGAATCCTGATCGGCCTGTGGGCGGTAGCAACCTTCCAGCACCGACTCCAGAGCAGGATCGCCGGCTTGGCGGCCGATGATCGCCGCCACTTCGGCGTCCAGCGCGTCGCTGGGGCCCTGGTGGCGGCGGCCCAGAGGGAACACCAGTACTTTGAGCAGGCAGCCGAACAGACGGTTGGGGAAGTTGCTCAGCAGGTCATCCAGCGCTTGTTCGGCGTGGTAGAGGTTTTCCTCCATGGCCCAGCGCAGCAGCGGACGAATCGCTTCCGGATAGTCCAGGTCGTGGTAGCGCTTGAGCGCGGCCGAACCCAGGTAGAGGTGGCTGAGCACGTCGCCGAGGCGCGCGGACAAACGCTCGCGGCGCTTCAGGTCGCCGCCGAGCAGCATCATGCTGCTGTCGGCGCAAAGGGCGAAGGCTGCTGCCAGACGATTGAGGGCGCGGTAGTAGGGCTGACTGAGCTCGTCACCCGGCACAGTGCCGAGGCGATTCAGCGTCAGGCCGAGAAGGAAGCTGCTGGCGGCGTTGCCGACGGCGAAGCCGATATGGCTCATCAGCAGTGAGTCGAACTCGATCAGTGCCTGGTCCTTGTCGTCGCGGTCGGCCAGGGACATTTCCTTGAGCACGTACGGATGGCAGCGGATGGCGCCCTGGCCGAAGATCATCAGGTTGCGCGAGAGGATGTTGGCACCCTCGACGGTGATGAAGATCGGCGCGCCCTGCCAGGAGCGGGCCAGGTAGTTGTTCGGGCCCATTATGATGCCCTTGCCGCCATGCACGTCCATCGCGTGGCCGATACACTCACGGCCGCGCTCGGTCAGGTGGTACTTGAGGATCGCCGACAGCACCGAGGGTTTCTCGCCCAGATCGACGGCGTTGGCGGTGAGGATGCGCGCGCTGTCCATCAGCCAGGCATTGCCGCCGATGCGCGCCAAGGCCTCCTGAATGCCCTCGAAGGCCGCCAGCGGCACGTTGAACTGCTCACGCAGCTGGGCGTACTGGCCGGTGGCGAGGCTGGTGAACTTGGCCGCGCCGGTGCCGACTGCCGGCAGGGAGATGGAGCGACCGACCGACAGGCAGTTCATCAACATCATCCAGCCCTTGCCGAGGTACTCCTGGCCACCGATCAGGTACTCCAGCGGAATGAACACGTCCTTGCCGGAGTTCGGGCCGTTCATGAAGGCAGCGCCGAGAGGCAGGTGACGACGGCCGATTTCTACGCCGGGGGTATGGGTGGGGATCAGCGCCAGGCTGATGCCGAGGTCTTCCTTGTCGCCCAGCAGGTGATCCGGGTCGTAGGCCTTGAAGGCCAGACCGAGCAGGGTGGCCACCGGGCCGAGGGTGATGTAGCGCTTCTCCCAGTTCAGGCGCAGGCCGATCACTTCTTCGCCGTTGTACTGGCCCTTGCAGATGATCCCGGTGTCCGGCATGGCACCGGCATCGGAGCCTGCCAGCGGGCCGGTCAGAGCGAAGCAGGGAATGTCATCACCGCGCGCCAGGCGCGGCAGGTAGTGCTGGCGCTGCTCATCGGTGCCGTAGTGCAGCAGCAGTTCGGCTGGGCCGAGGGAATTGGGCACCATCACGGTGGAGGCCAGGTCGCCGCTGCGGGTGGCCAGTTTCATCGCCACCTGCGAGTGGGCGTAGGCCGAGAAGCCCTTGCCGCCGTACTCCTTGGGAATGATCAGGGCGAAGAAACCATGCTGCTTGATGTGCTCCCAGGCTTTCTCCGGCAGATCCATCTGCTGGCCAACCTGCCAGTCGCTGATCATGGCGCAGAGTTCTTCGGTAGGGCCGTCGATGAACGCTTGTTCTTCGTCGGTCAGCTTGGCCTTGGGGTAGGCCAGCAGCTTGTCCCAGTCGGGCTTGCCGCTGAACAGCTCGCCATCCCACCACACCGTGCCGGCTTCGATGGCATCGCGCTCGGTCGCCGACATTGGCGGCAGTACGCGCTGGAACCAGGCGAACAGCGGGCTGGTGAACAGTTGTCGGCGCAGATCGCCGAGCAGGATGAACGCGGCGACGGCGCCGGTGACGATCCACAGCAGCAGTTGCAACCAGCCCGGTACCGGGCTGAACAATGCCATGGCCACCAGATAGGCTGCGGTGATGCCGAGGGCGGGTAGGGCGGCGGTACGGCTATGGGCCAGGTAGGCGACCCCGAGCAGCAGAACCAGCAACCAGATGACGAGCATGTGCATTCCTCCATGATTCGAGCGGGCGACGCCCCGAGCATAGCCATAAATGGCGGCAGGGGCGGTGAGCTTGGCCGGATCGTCGTGAACGTGGCGCAATTGACGGGATTAGACTGAAGCAAACTTCAGGAGCCCTCGCCATGCAGACCTATCTACGTCCCGGCCGCTTCATTGACAGTGACCATCGCGCGGTAGTCGAGTTCGCCGAACGTTGGCGTGGTGCGTCACGAGAACCGACCAGTCAGGCCGTGGCCCTGTATCTGGCGGTGCGTGACGAGGTTCGCTACAACCCCTATGCCTTCAGCCTCGATGCGCAGACATTGAAGGCCAGTCATGCATTGGCGGCCGGTGAGTCCTACTGCGTGCCCAAGGCCAATCTGCTCGCTGCCTGTGCCCGGCATTGCGGGATTCCCGCGCGTATCGGCCTGGCCGACGTGCGCAATCATCTGTCGACGCCGCGTCTGCTGGAGCTGCTGCGTAGCGAGGTGTTCGCCATGCATGGCTATACCGAGCTGTATCTGGATGGGCGCTGGGTCAAGGCCACGCCGGCGTTCAACGAGGCACTGTGCCGGGTATTCAAGGTGGCGCCGCTGGAGTTCGACGGCGTGCATGACAGCGTCTTCCACCCTTACAACGACCAGGGGGAGCGCTACATGGAATACCTGCACGATCACGGTCAGTTCGAGGATCTGCCCGAGCAACTGTTCTTCGACCATCTGCGCGGGTGTTATCCGCATCTGTTCGAGGTAGGTGCGCTGGAATTGAGTGGCGATATGCAACGTGAGGCCAGTGTTATCGACTGAGTCGATAATCAAGATTGGCATGACGGTCTTTTATCTGCGCGCCGGGGTCGGTAGGGTGCATGCCAGAAAGAAATGGGCGAAACACCCGGTTGCAATCGGGGCTCTTCGTACCCATCTATAACGACCTCACTTCTCGCGCGGGAAACCCCATCTTCATGAGCTCCGCCCTGACCATTCGCCAGTTGACCAAGACCTACGGAAACGGCTTCCAGGCCCTGCACGGCATCGATCTGGACGTTGCCGAAGGTGACTTCTTCGCCTTGCTTGGCCCCAATGGCGCCGGCAAATCCACCACCATCGGCGTGCTTTCCACGCTGGTGAACAAGAGCAGCGGCACGGTCAGCGTGTTCGGCCATGACCTTGACCGCGAACCCTACGCGCTCAAGCGCTGCCTCGGCGTTGTACCGCAGGAATTCAACTTCAACCAGTTCGAGAAGGTGTTCGACATCGTCGTCACCCAGGCCGGCTACTACGGTATTCCGCGTTCCGTCGCCAAGGAGCGCGCCGAGCAGTACCTGACCCAGCTCGGCCTGTGGGACAAGCGCGACGTCGCCTCACGCGAACTGTCCGGCGGCATGAAGCGCCGCCTGATGATCGCCCGCGCTCTGGTGCACCAGCCGCGCCTGCTGATCCTCGATGAACCGACTGCCGGGGTGGATATCGAGCTGCGCCGTTCGATGTGGAGCTTCCTCACCGAGCTGAACAAGCAGGGCACCACCATTATCCTGACGACCCACTACTTGGAAGAGGCCGAGCAGCTCTGCCGCAACATCGGCATCATCGACCACGGCCGTATCGTCGAGCTGAGCAGCATGAAGGATCTGCTGAAGAAGCTGCACGTCGAGACCTTTCTCTTCGACCTAAAGGATTCCTACAGCTCAGTGCCGCTGCTGCAGGGCTATCCGGCGCGCCTGATCGATCATCACACCCTGGAAGTGCAGGTGGAGAAGAGCCAGGGCCTCAACGCGCTGTTCCAGCAACTGGCCCAGCAGCAGGTCGAGGTGCTCAGCCTGCGTAACAAGAGCAATCGCCTGGAGGAGCTGTTCGTCTCCCTGGTGGAAAAGAACCTGGCCAAGGTGGCGCAATGACCTCTCAGTACCTCAACAGCGAATTCGCCGCCAACCTGGTAGCCCTGCGTACCATCGTTCACCGTGAGGTCCGTCGCTTCGTGCGTATCTGGCCGCAAACCCTGCTACCGCCAGCGATCACCATGGTTTTGTACTTCGTGATCTTCGGTAATCTGATCGGCCGGCAGATCGGCGATATGGGCGGCTTCAGCTACATGGAATACATCGTGCCGGGGCTGATCATGATGTCGGTGATCACCAACAGCTACGGTAACGTGGTGTCGAGCTTCTTCGGTAGCAAGTTCCAGCGCAACGTCGAGGAGTTGCTGGTATCGCCGGTCTCGCCGCACACCATCCTCATCGGCTTCGTCGTCGGTGGCGTGTTGCGCGGGTTGGCGGTGGGCTTCATCGTCACGCTGCTGTCGTTGTTCTTCACCCACTTGCAGGTGCATCACCTTGGTGTGACCGTGCTGGTGGTGCTGCTGACAGCGACCATTTTCTCTCTGGGCGGCTTCGTCAACGCGGTGTATGCGCGCAACTTCGACGATATTTCGATTATCCCGACCTTCGTGCTGACGCCGTTGACCTACCTGGGTGGGGTGTTCTATTCCATCACGCTGTTGCCGCCGTTCTGGCAGACGGTGTCGCTGGGTAACCCCATCCTGCACATGGTCAACGCCTTCCGTTACGGCATTCTCGGGGTATCCGACATCCGTATTGGCGTAGCCATCGGCTTCATGCTGCTGGCCACAGCTGCGCTCTACACCTTGTGTATCCGCCTGCTGATCAGCGGTCGCGGCATGCGTCAGTAACGCTTTTGTGGGAGCGGATTCATCCGCGATCTCGTGGCTAAAGCCGCTCCTACAGGCGTGGTGGCAGGAGAAAAAACATAGCGAAATAACTTGCGCACCTGTCAGTAACGCAGTAGCCGGTTAGACTCCGCCTCTACCAAGAAGAAGGGGCTGATCATGACCGTGCTGTTGCGTGCTCTTCCATTGCTGTGGCTGGGTGTATTTGCGCTGCCTGCGGTTGCTGCAGAAGGGCCAATGGTCGAGACCGTGCCGGTGCGGCAGATGGAGGTGCGTGACGAGCTGATCACCTTCGGTTCGCTGCGCTCCGACGAATCGGTGATGATTCGCCCTGAGGTTGAAGGGCGCCTGGCCACCCTGCATTTTCGCGAGGGCCAGGCGGTAACCGCCGGCGATCTGCTGATCAGCCTTGACGACGCCATTGCGCGCGCCGAATTCGCCCAGGCCCGAGCCAATCTCGATCTCGCCGAGAAGAACCATCAGCGGGCGCAGATGCTGTTCCAGCGCGGTGCCAGCAATGCCCAGGCGCTGGATGAGGCGCAGAGCCAGCTGCAGGCTGCGCGCGCCAGCCAGGCCCTGGCCCAGGCACGGCTGGACAAGACTCAGATCAAGGCCCCTCACGACGGCACGCTCGGCCTGCGTCAGGCCAGTGTCGGTGACTACCTCAGTTCCGGGCAAAACATCGTCAACCTGGAGGTGCTCGATCCGCTCAAGGTCGACTTCCGTATTCCGCAGAAAGCCGTGGCCCAGGTGCGCCTCGGTCAGACCGTGGAAATTACCCTCGATACCTACCCGGGCGAACGTTTTCGAGGGGAGATCTACGCCATCAACCCGCGCTTGGATGAAGCGGGGCGCAGCCAGGCTATCCGCGCGCATATCGGTAACGATGATCGGCGCCTGCGTCCAGGCCAGTTCGTCCGCGTTTCGGTGATTCTCGAAGAGCGGCCCAATGCGCTGGTGATCCCCGAAGAGGCGGTGATGCCGCAGGGCGACAAGTTGCTGGTCAACCTGGTGGTCGATGGCAAGGTCGAGCGCCGTGAGGTGAAGCTGGGCAAGCGTTTCGACGGCCTGGTGGAAGTGCGTGAGGGCCTGCAGGGTGACGAAACCATCATCAGCGCCGGTTGGCAGCGTGTGCGTGAAGGGCTGGCCGTGCGTACCAAGAGCGGGGAGCGCCAGCCGTGACACTTTCCGACGTCTGCATTCGCCGGCCGGTCTTCGCCACTGTTCTGTCGCTGATCGTGGTGCTGCTGGGGCTGATGGCCTACGACCGCCTCAACGTGCGTGAATACCCCAATATCGACGTGCCCATCGTAACTGTGCAGGTCACCTACCCCGGCGCCAGCCCGGAAATCATGGAGTCGCAGGTGGCGCAGCCGGTGGAGGACGTGCTCTCCGGTATCGAGGGCCTGGACTTCGTTACATCAATCAGTCGTGCGGAAAACACCCAGATCACCGCACAGTTTCGCCTCGGTCGCAGTGCTGATGAGGCGGCCAACGACGTACGTGACCGTCTCGGCCGGGTGCGCAACCTGCTGCCGGACGAAGTGGACGAGCCCATCGTGCAGAAGGTCGAGGCCGATGCTCAGCCGGTGGTGTGGATCGCCTTTCACAGCCAGCAGCACAGTGCCATGGAGATCACCGATCTGCTGGAGCGGGTAGTCAAGGATCGCCTGCAGACTATTCCCGGTGTGTCCGAAGTACAGGTGCGCGGGGCGCGTACCTTCTCCATGCGCATCTGGCTCGACCCGGAAAAGCTTGCCGCGCACAACCTCACCGTGCAGGACGTGGAAGACGCCCTGCGTCGGCAGAACGTGGAGATTCCGGCCGGACGCATCGAGTCACGCGAGCGTGAGTTCAGCGTGCTCTCGGAAACCGATCTGCGTACCCCGGAGCAGTTCAGCGAGCTGATTCTCGACGATTCGCAAGGCTATCTGCTGCGTCTGTCCGACGTTGGCCGCGCCGAAGTGGGACCGCGCGACGAGCGCACCGTGGTGCGCTTCAATGGCCTGCCAGCGGTGACCCTGGGCCTGGTCAAGCAGGCCACGGCCAACCCGCTGGATATCTCCGATGGCCTTGAAGCGGCCTGGGATGACGTTCAGGCATTGCTGCCCGACGGCATGAACATGACCGTGGCCAACGACAACTCGCAGTTCATCCGCGAGTCCATCGATAACGTCTTTACCACCATCTGGGAAGCCGTGGCG
The DNA here is from genome assembly GCF_007049795.1 of Ectopseudomonas mendocina. Lineage (GTDB taxonomy): Bacteria > Pseudomonadota > Gammaproteobacteria > Pseudomonadales > Pseudomonadaceae > Aquipseudomonas > Aquipseudomonas mendocina_D. Next base: position 3,233 of record NZ_SCFY01000002.1, on the reverse strand, counting down.
CTGGTCATCCTTATCATCTTCATTTTCCTGCGCTCGCTGCGTGCGACGCTGATTCCGCTGGTGACCATCCCGGTCTCGTTGATCGGCGCCTTCGCCCTGATGTCGCTGATGGGCTTCACCATTAACACCCTGACCTTGCTGGCCATGGTTCTGGCCATCGGCCTGGTGGTGGACGACGCCATCGTCATGCTGGAGAACATCCATCGCCATATCGAGGCCGGGATGAAGCCCATGCAGGCGGCCTTCAAGGGCAGCCGCGAGATCGCCTTCGCGGTGATCGCCATGACCCTGACCCTGGCGGCGGTGTTCGCCCCCATCGGCTTCATGCAGGGCACCACCGGCAAGCTGTTCACCGAGTTCGCCTGGACCCTGGCTGGCGCCGTGCTGGTTTCCGGTTTCGTGGCGCTGACGCTGACGCCAATGATGTGCGCGGTGATGCTCAAACCGCATCAGCATGGGCAGCGCCATGGTCGCGTGTACAACCTGATCGAAGGCTTCCTCAATGGCCTGACCTACAGCTACAAGCACAGCCTGGACCGTGCCCTGCACGCCTGGCCACTGGTGCTTGGTGTACTGCTCGGCGCCTTCGTGATGTGCGCCTGGCTGTTCGGCGGCTTGCGCTCAGAGCTGGCGCCAACCGAAGACACCGGCACCATCGTAGGCGTGTTCAATGGCCCGGACGGCGCCACCATCGATTATACGGCGCGCTACGGCCGCGAGGTCGAGGCTGCTTACGCGAGCATTCCGGAGACCAATCGCTACCTGATGATCGCCGGTTTCCCCACGGTCGCCCAGGGCATCTCCTTCATGAAGCTGGAGGACTGGGGTGATCGTGCGCGTAACCAGTTCGAGATTCGCAACGAGCTGCTGCCGCAGTTGCAGGATATCGCTGGTATGCGCGTCACTCCGGTCAACCGCCCGCCGCTGGGGCAGAGTGCGCGTAACCAGCCGATCAACTTCGTCGTGCGCTCGTCCATGGAGTACGCCGAACTACAGGGTTACGTCGATCAACTGATGGAGCGCATGCGCGACTATCCGGGGGTCGAGGGCCTGGACAGCGACCTCAAGCTCAACTCGCCGCAGTTGCAGATTACCGTCAACCGTGAGCAGGCCGCCGCCGTTGGCACCGATGTGTCGGTGATCGGCCGCAGCCTGGAAAGTCTGTTCGGCAGTCGTCAGGTGACCCGCTTCAAGCAGAATGGCGAGCAGTATGACGTGCTGGTGCAGTTGCAGGACGTCGACCGCAGCAACCCGCAGGATCTGGATCGCGTCTACGTGCGTGACCGCGACGGTGGCATGGTGCAGCTGTCCAACTTGATCGAGGTGCGTGAGACCGTGGCGCCGCGTGAGCTCAATCACTTCAACCAGCTGCGTGCTGTGACCATCAGCGCCAACGTCGGCACCGGATACACCCTGGGCGAGGCGCTCAATCATCTGGAAGTCGCCGCCCGTGAGGTATTTCCGCCTGAGACGCAGTACGACTACACCGGCACTTCGCGTGATTTCAAGGAATCCAGCTCGGGCATCTTGCTGATCTTCGCCCTGGCGCTGGCCTTCATCTTCCTGGTGCTGGCGGCGCAGTTCGAGAGCTTCAGCGACCCGCTGATCATTCTGTTCAGTGTGCCCCTGTCGATGGCCGGTGCCTTGCTGGCGTTGAAGCTGTTCGGCGGCACCTGGAACATCTACTCGCAGATCGGTCTGGTGACTCTGATCGGCCTGATCACCAAGCACGGCATCCTTATCGTCGAGTTCGCCAACCACCTGCTGCGCGAGGGCAAGGCGCTACGTGAGGCGGTGATCGAGGCGTCGGTGCAGCGCCTGCGGCCGATCCTGATGACCACCGGCGCCATGGTGCTGGGTTCGCTGCCGTTGGCCATCGCCACGGGTGCCGGTGCTGAAAGCCGTCAGCAGATAGGCCTGGTGATTGTTGGCGGATTGCTGGTGGGGACCTTCTTCACCCTCTACGTGATTCCAACGCTGTACCTGCTGCTGCGCCGTTGGGCACCACTGCGCAGGATCGAGGAGGAGCCAGTGGCGGTCTGACTGGCTTGTGCCGATGGTCACCGTAGGAGGCGCTTTAGCGGCGAGCTTTTAATACTGTCGCGGCTACGACTGCATTGAGAGACTGATTGTCGTGGTCTGCGTGGTGCTTCGCGGGTGCGACTTGGCGCTCAAGCCGCTAAACTCGCGCGGTTTTCGCCACCCTGGATTGCCAGCCATGCAGCACCCCGCCGAACATTCCCCGCTGGGCAAGTCCAGCCAGTACATCGCCGAGTACAGCCCCGAGCTGCTGTTTCCCATCTCGCGTACCACCAAATGGGCGGAGCTGGGCCTGGATGGCGCCAGCCTGCCGTATCAGGGCGTGGACTACTGGAACTGCTACGAGCTGTCCTGGCTGCTGCCGTCCGGTAAGCCGGTGGTGGCCATCGGTGAGTTCGCCATCCCCGCAGACTCGCCGAACATCATCGAGTCGAAGTCCTTCAAGCTGTACCTCAATTCCCTGAACCAGTCGGCTTTCGCCGGTTGGGATGAGTTGCAAGCGACGCTGGTGCGCGATCTGTCGGCGGTGGCCGGCAAGCCAGTGGCGGTGCGTTTGCGCTCGCTGACTGAGGTTGCTGAAGAAGGCGTGGCGACGCTGCCGGGTCAGTGCATAGACGAACTGGATATCAGCGTCAGTCAGTACGACCACCCGCAGCCCGAGCTGCTGCGTTGCGACGCCGGTCGCGTGGTGGAGGAGAGCCTGCACAGTCATCTGCTCAAATCCAACTGCCCGGTTACCGGTCAGCCGGATTGGGGCAGCCTGGTCGTCGAGTATCGTGGTGCCGCGCTGGATCATGCCAGCCTGCTGGCCTATCTGGTGAGCTTCCGCCAGCACGCGGATTTTCACGAGCAGTGCGTCGAACGCATCTTTCTCGATCTGCAGCGCCTGCTGCAGCCGCAGTCGCTGACTGTCTATGCACGCTACGTGCGCCGTGGCGGGCTGGACATCAACCCCTACCGCAGCACCAAGGCGATCAAACCGGAAAATGGTCGCCTGGCGCGGCAGTAATCCATGAAAAATGCCGCCAAACCACAGACTGTGTGAAAACCTAGCAGTCTGAGAGCAAGCTGAAGACAATGCCTCTATCGATCGATAGGGGCATTGTCGTTTATGGGCTATATCCAAGGTGAAGATCGGCAACAAAGCAGCCTGTTTCCGCCGACATTGGAAGAGCTGGTTCCTGAGGATCATC
>NZ_SCFY01000029.1 GCF_007049795.1 Ectopseudomonas mendocina | reverse complement strand
CCAGCGGCGACATAGCACGCTGGGGCACATCAGCCCGCAAGCCTACGAGGCCCGGATGAGTGCTTGAAACTGTGTCCACGGTTGCTGGGCAAGATCACCAAGTGCAGCCATTTTGTAGACAGCCTCTTAGCCGCGAGGGCGCTTGGGCAGTACGTCCTTGAGTTTGGCGTGCATGCTGCGCAGGCTTTTCTCGGTGGTATCCCAGTCGATACAGGCATCGGTTATGGATACGCCGTACTTGAGGTCGCCGAGATCCTTCGGAATCGACTGGCTGCCCCAGCCCAGGTGACTCTCGACCATCAGGCCAACGATGGAGTTGTTGCCTTCGAGAATCTGGTTGGCCACGTTCTCCAGAACCAGTGGCTGCAGGGCCGGGTCCTTGTTGGAGTTGGCGTGGCTGCAATCGACCATGATGTTCGGGCGAATGCCGGCTTTTGTCAGTTCCTGCTCACAAATGGCAACGCTGACCGAATCGTAGTTGGGCTTGCCGTTGCCACCGCGCAGTACCACGTGGCCATAGGCATTGCCCTTGGTGGTGACGATGGATACGCCACCTTCCTGGTTGATGCCGAGGAAGCGGTGCGGGCTGGAAACCGATTGCAGGGCGTTGATGGCCACGGTCAGACCGCCGTCCGTGCCGTTCTTGAAGCCAACGGCCGAGGAAAGGCCCGAGGCCATTTCGCGGTGGGTCTGGGATTCGGTGGTGCGTGCACCGATGGCCGACCAGCTGATCAAGTCCTGCAGGTACTGCGGGGAGATCGGGTCGAGCGCCTCGGTGGCGGTGGGCAGGCCCATTTCTGCCAGGTCGCGCAGCAGCTTGCGGCCGATGTGCAGACCATCCTGGATCTTGAACGAGTCATCCAGGTAGGGGTCGTTGATCAGGCCTTTCCAGCCGACCGTGGTACGCGGCTTCTCGAAGTACACGCGCATGACCAGGAACAGGCTATCGGACAGCTCGGCAGCCAGCACCTTGAGGCGCTCGGCATATTCGTGAGCGGCCTTGATATCGTGGATGGAGCAAGGGCCGACGACCACGAACAGGCGATGATCCTTGCCGTCGAGGATGTCACGTACCACCTGGCGACCATGGGCAACAGTCTTCAGTGCGGCATCGGTCAGGGGGATTTCGCGTTTGAGCTGATCGGGGGTGATCAGCGTTTCGTTGGAGGCGACGTTGAGGTCGTCGATCGGTAAATCAGCCATCGTGCTATTCATCGGGTCAGGTCGTCAGGTCACGGGTGCCGGCCGCCAGCGATCCCCTATGGCGGTGCACAGCTAGTTGGTGCAGGGGGAGCCGAACCTTAGCGCGTACGGGGCTGCGCGACAATGGGCGTGAAGTCCAATGAGCCTCATAGATTGGCAGTATGAGGTGGCGTTTTGCTCCTGCAGAGGTTTTTTTCAGGCGAGATAGGGAAACTCCGCAGCATGCTTGGCGATCCAGTCCTGAGCGCATTGCTCGATGGCCATGGGCTGGCCCGACTCATGTTCGAGTTGTTGTCGGTAATGCTGGATCTGGCAGACCTGCTCGACCATACGCGCACGAAACAAGGTGTCTTCATCGATGAAGGCGATGCCCACCAGATAATCCCCCTCCTGTCGCCGACACCAGGCCACGACGCCGGGATAGCGTGCCTGGTCGCCTAGTAGGGGAATACGTAGCTCCACCGAGGTACCGCGACGAAACCCCCGCGACGAGTTGCACGCGACGCCGCCGAGGCTGATATTGTTCAGCCGTTGCCGGGGAATGCAGGCTTGTTTGCGCAGTACCAGTTCTACCGGCATGTCGCTTGGATGACGCAGAAACTTACGCATGAACACCGACCTTCAATGCAGGCAAACTGACATCAGTGAATTCAGTATAGCGACGCAATTGGAATTGACCGATCTGGATGCTGATCGCCGCCTGCTCGACCTCCCCGGTGCGTCGCTGCTGGTGTTCACAAGCACGGGCTGTGCCAGCTGCCGCTGGGCGCGTCAGGCCTTGCCTGGCATGCCGCTGCCAATAGAGCGACTGTGCTGGGTCGATGCAGGGCATAACGCGGGATTGGTGACGCGCTACGAGGTATTCCACTTGCCGGCGCTGTTTCTGATCAAGGACGGTCATTTCTTTGGCGCACTGCACACACGTCTTACCCATTCCGATCTGGTTACCGCCTTGGGCGAGGCCTTGCTTCGCCCGGCTGAGGAGCTTCCCTGATGTCTCAATCCCCCACGCCGCGTATTGGTATCATCGGCACCGGTGCCATTGGCGGTTTCTACGGAACGATGCTGGCTCGCGCTGGCCATGACGTGCACTTTCTGCTGCGCAGCGAGTATGGCGCGGTGGTCGAGCGAGGCCTGCAGTTGAACAGTGCGGTACATGGTGCACTGAACCTGGCTCAGGTACAGGCCTACCAGCATGTCGACGAGATGCCGCCCTGCGACTGGTTACTGGTGGGCACCAAGACCACCGCCAATGCCGAGCTGGCGCCGCTAATTGCCAAGGCAGCAGGGCCAGGCGCCAAGGTGGTGCTGCTGCAAAATGGCCTGGCAGTGGAAGATGAGCTGCGCCCACTGTTGCCCGACGACCTGCACCTGCTAGGCGGGCTCTGCTACATCTGTGCTCATCGTAGTGCCCCGGGCGTGATCGAACATCAGGCGCTGGGGGCGATCAATCTGGCCTATCACTCGGGCCCTCTGGCCGACGACGAGGCGCGCCTGGCGCTGGCCGAGGAGGGCGCCAGCCTGATGCGCAGTACCGGCCTGGATTCCGCGGCGATGCGCGATCTGGCGCAAACGCGCTGGCAGAAGCTGGTGTGGAATATCCCTTATAACGGTCTGTCGGTGTTGCTCGATGCCGACACGCAGCGCCTGATGGGCAATCCCGACAGTCGTGCGTTGATCGCTGACCTGATGCAGGAGGTGGTGCAGGCCGCTCAGGCGCTGGGCTACAGCATGCCGGACAGCTACGCAGACAAATTGCTGGCCGCCACTCAGCGCATGCCTGATTACCTGCCGAGCATGTACCACGATTTCGCCCAGGGCCGCGTGGCGGAACTGCATGCCATCTACGAGGCGCCACTGGCGGCTGCGGACGCAGTGGGTTTCGATATGCCCAAGGTGCGCGCTCTGTATCAGGCGCTGCGGTTCATTCAGGCTCGCCAGGAGGCCTAAGTATGGGTAAGGGGCTGGGGGACAAACTGGTGCTGGCGATCTCTTCGCGGGCGCTTTTCGATCTGAGCGAAAGCCACCAGATCTACGAAAGCGAAGGCGTGGAGGCCTATCGCCGCTATCAGATCGAGCATGAAGACGAAGTGCTGATGCCGGGCGACGCCTTTCCTCTGGTGGAGAAGCTACTGGGTCTCAACACGCGTCTCAGCGAGCAGCGTGTGGAAGTCATCCTGGTGTCGCGCAACAGTGCCGATACCGGGTTGCGCGCGTTCAACTCGATCCAGCACTACGGCCTCGGCATATCCCGCGCCGCCTTCGTGGGGGGCCGTAGCCCCGACCCTTATCTGGCAGCCTTTGGCTGTCATCTGTTTCTGTCTACTCATGCCGACGATGTGCGCAATGCACTGAAGGCCGGTTTCGGCGCAGCCACGCTGCTTTCCGGTGGCGCGCGGCGGGCGAACAGCAACGAACTGCGCATCGCCTTCGATGGCGACGCCGTGCTGTTCTCCGACGATTCCGAGCGCGTCTACCAGAGTGGCGGTCTCAACGCCTTCCAGGATCATGAGCGCGAAGCCGCAAGGCAGGCGCTGCTGGGCGGGCCTTTCAAACCCTTCCTGGCGGCTCTGCACAGCCTGCAGCAGGAGTTTCCCGAGGCAGACTGCCCGATCCGTACCGCGTTGGTCACCGCACGTTCGGCGCCGGCGCATGAGCGGGTGATTCGCACCCTGCGGGAATGGAATATTCGCTTAGACGAATCCTTCTTCCTCGGTGGTCTGGACAAGTCAGCGGTGCTCGAAGCCTTCGCCGCCGACGTGTTCTTCGACGATCAGACCGGACACTGCGAAAAGACGCGCCAAGTGGTCGCCACTGGTCATGTCCCGCATGGGGTGAGCAACGAGTTGCTGCCCTGAGCCGAAGCTGGTGCTCAAGCGCCTGCATATAGCCATTCGTCCTAAATAACGCTGCCAATCTTGCTTTGTCTGATGCGCTGCTAAGCTCAATGAAGGGCCTGCGCCAGCAGTCGAGGAGGCCGTGTGATCCGTTCGATACTCTATGCCACCGATCTGGGGCTTTATGCTTCCTATGTGCTGCAGCACGCCCTTGCCATGAGCCGTAGCTTCAAGGCTGATCTGTATGTGGTGCATGCGGTTGAACCCATGGGGTTGTTCGCTGAGTCCGTGCTGCAGACCTATCTGGATGAAGAAACCCTCGGGGAGCTTCGTCGCAATGGGTTGAGCACGGTCATGGCCAGCATCGAGCAGCGTGTGCTGGAGGGATTTCGCGACGAGTTGGGTGATGCTCAGCAGGATCTCGAACTGATTCGTGCTGTGCGGGTGCTGCAAGGGGACCCGCCGGCGATGATTCTTGAGGAGGCGCAGAAACTTGGGGTGGATCTGCTGGTCGTAGGCAGTCACAGCCATGGTGCGGACTTGGCCGTGCCGCTGGGTCGCACCGCCGCACGGATCGTGCAATTGTCGGAAGCACCGGTGTATCTGGTGCCCATGCTGCAACACCGTGGGCATGGAGATTTGTAAAAAGGGGTAAATAATAAAAAGTTCTAGGCTGTTCTATTAAACAAATAATATGGTTATATACGGCATTGGCGGCTGTTGGCCTGCCTTACTGCTCTGAGGGAAATCTATGAAGCTTCAGCAATTGCGCTACATCTGGGAAGTTGCGCACCACGACCTCAACGTATCGGCTACCGCTCAGAGCCTGTACACCTCGCAACCAGGGATCAGCAAGCAGATTCGCTTGCTCGAGGATGAGCTGGGCGTGGAAGTTTTCGCCCGCAGCGGCAAGCACCTGACCCGCGTGACCCCAGCCGGGGAGCGCATCATCACAACGGCCGGCGAGATACTGCGCAAGGTCGAGAGCATCAAGCAGATTGCCCAGGAGTTCTCCAACGAGAAGAAGGGCACCCTGTCCATCGCCACCACCCATACCCAGGCGCGCTATGCCCTGCCGCCGGTGATCAGTGCGTTCATCAAGCAGTACCCGGACGTCGCTCTGCACATGCATCAGGGCACGCCGACGCAGATCGCCGAAATGGCGGCCGACGGTAGTGTGGATTTCGCCATCGCCACCGAAGGCCTGGAGATGTTCAACGACCTGATCATGATGCCTTGCTACCGCTGGAACCGCTGCGTGGTGGTGCCGCAGGGGCATCCGCTGACCAAGCTGCCGAAGTTGACCCTCGAAGCGCTGGCCGAGCACCCCATCGTCACTTACGTATTCGGCTTCACCGGTCGTTCGAAACTGGACGAGGCCTTCAGTCATCGTGGCCTGACGCCCAAGGTGGTGTTCACCGCAGCCGATGCCGACGTGATCAAGACCTATGTGCGCCTGAACCTGGGTGTGGGCATCGTGGCCAAGATGGCTGTCGACGCCAAGCTCGATCCGGATCTGGTGGTGCTCGATGCCGATGATCTGTTCGAGCCCAGCGTGACTAAGATCGGTTTCCGTCGCGGCACCTTCCTGCGTGGCTTCATGTGCGATTTCATCGAGCGTTTCGCCCCGCACCTGACACGCGACATGCTGGCCAAAGCCGTGCAGTGCCACAATAAGTCCGAGCTGGAAGAGTTGTTCAGCGGCGTCGAACTGCCGATGCACTGAAGCCTGCTCTGAAACGAAAAATGGCGCCCAATGGGCGCCATTTTCGTTGCTGCATGAGCGTGATCAGTGGCTCAGGTGCAGGCCGCACTCGCGATTGTCTTCGCCCTTGGTCGGGTCGAAGTAATCGAATTCGTTCGGCAGATCATGGGCGACCAGGTACTGATACAGATCCTTGGACGACCAGTGCAGCAACGGAGCAACCTTGATCAGACCGTCCGGGTTGATGCTGATCGGCTCCATCTGCGCGCGCACTGCGGTGTCGGTCGCACGTAGGGCGGTGAACCAGACGCTCGGAGCAGTCTCGCGTAGGGCGCGGGCGAACGGCTCGAGTTTCACCTCTTCGGTGAACGCTGCGTGACGCGGATCATCCAGGGCGGGTACCGGGCCGTCGATGGCTTCGCGATGCGCACGCGAACGCTTGGGCAGGTAGGTGATGAGGTTGAGGTTGAGCTTGCGGGCCACTTCATCGGCGAAGCGGTAGGTGGCCTCGGTGTTGTAGCCACTGTCCATCCAGACTACCGGGATATCCGGTTTGACCTGGCTGACCATATGCAGGATCACCGCTTCAAAGGGGCGGAAGTTGGTGGTGCAGATGGCGGGTTTGCCCAGTCCGATGGCCCATTGAACCAGCTTTTCTGGCTGGTTGCCGAATTCGGCGTTGAGCGCGTCCAGGTCGAGTTCCATGGTGAGGACTCCAGATCGTGTGCGTGAGGGCGCGATGGTAGCAAAGGCAGGTTATGCGGCTAAATAACTAAGACGCTTGATGTTCTTCATTCCAGTTATAAGCAGGTCGCATTGCGCCAACCAAGCCCAGCGGCTAGAGTGCCGGCTCTTTTTTGGCTCAACCGAGGAGTGGCCTTTGGAAATCGCGTGTCTCGACCTGGAAGGTGTTCTGGTTCCGGAAATCTGGATCGCCTTTGCGGAAAAAACCGGCATCGAGTCGCTCAAGGCGACCACCCGCGACATCCCCGATTATGACGTGCTGATGCAGCAGCGCCTGCGCATTCTCGATGAGCACGGCCTGAAGCTCAAAGACATCCAGGACGTCATCGCTACCCTGAAGCCGCTCGATGGCGCTGTGGAGTTCGTCGACTGGCTGCGTGAGCGTTTCCAGGTGGTGATTCTCTCGGACACCTTCTATGAGTTCTCCCAGCCGCTGATGCGTCAGCTGGGTTTCCCGACGCTGTTGTGCCACCGCCTGATCACCGACGAGAGCGATCGTGTGGTCAGCTACCAACTGCGCCAGAAGGACCCCAAGCGCCAATCCGTTCTCGCCTTCAAGAGCCTCTACTATCGCGTGATCGCGGCTGGTGACTCTTACAACGACACCACCATGCTCAGCGAAGCCCATGCCGGCATCCTGTTCCATGCGCCGGAAAACGTCATTCGCGAGTTCCCGCAATTCCCTGCCGTGCACACCTTCAAGGCGCTCAAGCAAGAGTTCCTCAAGGCGTCGAATCGCAAGCTGAGTCTGTAACGCCGATGCATGAAAAACGCCGCGAAATCGCGGCGTTTTTCATTTGGGGTACTTATTCGGTTGTGGCTGGCAGGCCTTCCAGCGTTTCCAGCAGCACCTTCACCTTGGTGATGGACTCCTGATACTCGGCCTGCCAGTTGGAGTCGGCGACGATGCCACCACCGCCCCAGCAGCTGATCTTGCCGTCCTTGACCAGCAGGCTGCGAATGGCAATGGAACTGTCCATCTCGCCGCGCACGTCGAGATACAGGAGCGAGCCGCAGTAGAGCCCGCGCCGGGTCGGCTCGAGCTCATCGATGATCTGCATGGCGCGGATCTTCGGTGCGCCGGTGATGGAGCCGCCGGGGAAACTGCAGGCGATCAGGTCCAGCGCATCCTTGCCAGGCGCAAGCTCGGCGGTGACGCAACTGACCAGGTGATGCACGTTGGGATAGCTCTCTAGGGCGAACAGCTCCGGCACCTTCACCGAGCCGATGCGGCAACTGCGGCCGAGATCGTTGCGCAGCAGGTCGACGATCATCAGGTTCTCGGCGCGATCCTTGCAGCTTTCCAGCAGCTCCTGTGCCTGCGCCTGATCGTCCTCAGCGTCACGGCCGCGGCGCCGCGTGCCTTTGATCGGGCGGGTTTCCACCTGACCGTCGCTGACCTTGAGAAAGCGCTCGGGCGACAGGCTGAGAATGGCATCACCATTGCCTAGACTCTGGAATCCCGAGAAAGGTGTTGGGCAGGCCTGGCGCAGTGCCAGGTAAGCGCCCCAGGGGTCGCCTGAGCAGGGTGCCTGAAAGCGCTGGGCGAAGTTCACCTGATAGCAATCGCCGGCGAGGATGTAGCCCTGGATGCGTTCGATCGCCTGGCGATAACGGTGCTGGTCGATAGCGGCCTGGAACGGCTGGGTCAGGTGGAAGGGCGCAGGCGCTTCGCTATGCGCCGCTTCGAACAGCGTTTGCAGGCGCTGGCGCTCTGCCTCTGGCAGTGCCGGGTGAAACAGCAGGGCGCTGGTCTCCAGCTGATGATCGCTGATCAGCGCCCAGGCGTAGAGCCCGAAGCGCGCATCCTCAAGATCGAGATCATCGGCGCTGTGCTCGGGTAGCACTTCCAGGCGGCGGCCGAAGTCATAAGACAGGTAACCGATCAAACCACCGACGAATGGCAGCTCCGGCGGCGTGGGTGCATCAGCGGGCCCAAGGCTCTGTAATGCGCCTCGCAGGCGTTGCAGAAAATCGTTGGCCGATTCGTCGGACATGGGCGCCAGTTCTGCCAATGGCCAGGCGCTCATAAGGTCATAGCGTCCACGCTTGGCACTCGGTCGCCCGGCATCCAGCAGTACGGCACCGGGGGCCTGGCGAATGCGCTGGAAGTAGTCGCAGGGATCGGTGCGGTAGGGAAGAGGGTGCAGAGAGCAGCTGGGCATGCGTGGCAGTCGAAAGAGGCAGATGCGCGATTGTAGTCCGCAGCCTGCATTCATCCTAGGGCTTTGCCTGGCATGAAGAGGCGATTTTCAGAGGCATGAGGTTGGGTTGAGAGGACTTGAATCAGCAGCAGCCTGGACGAACGCAGGCTGCTGCTGAGTGATGGGCTGGGCTGTTGGTCGGTCAGACTTCCTTGCTGGCGACGTGACCGAACAGTTCCTGGGAGAAACGCACGCGCTCTTCGGCGTCTTCCTGAATGCCTTTGGCTTTCAGCTCTTCCAGGCGCGCTTCCACGGCATGGGTGCGGTGGGTCAGGCCACAGTCGTTGGCAATCTGGATGTTCAGCCCGGGGCGGGCGTTGAGCTCGAGAATCAGCGGGCCCTTGTCCTGATCCAGCACCATGTCCACACCGATGTAACCCAGGCCGCACAACTCATAGCAGCCGGCGGCGAGCTTCATGAAGCCGTCCCAGTTGGGCAGTTGCACACCGTCTACTGCGTTGGTGGTGTCCGGGTGCTTGCTGATCTTGTTGTTCAGCCAGGTACCACGCAGGGTAATACCAGTGGCCAGGTCGACACCGACACCAATGGCGCCCTGGTGCAGGTTGGCCTTGCCATTGGACTGACGTGTCGGCAGGCGCAGCATGGCCATCACCGGGTAGCCCATCAGCACGATGATGCGGATGTCCGGCACGCCTTCGTAGCTGATGCTCTTGAAGATGGTGTCCGGGGTGACCCGGTATTCGATCAGCGCACGGTCACGGTGACCACCGAGCGAATACAACCCGGAGAGGATGCTGGAGATCTGCTGCTCCAGCTCCTCGTGGCTGACGATCTTGCCGGATACCGTCTTGAAACGATCCTCGAAGCGGTCGGCGATAACGGTGATGCCATCACCGCCAGCGCCTTGCGCCGGCTTGATCACGAAGTCATTGCGCCCGGCAATGATCTGATCGAGCTTGTCGATATCCTTCTCGGTCTCGATGACGCCGTACATTTCCGGCACATCGATGCCGGCCTTGATGGCCCGCTCCTTGGTGATGATCTTGTCGTCGACGATCGGGTACAGGTGCCGTTTGTTGTACTTCAGCACGTAGTCTGCATTGCGTCGGTTGATGCCCATGATGCCTTTGGCTTCAAGGGCCTTCCACGTCTTGATGAGGCCGAACATGGTCTTAGTCCTTGAGGAAGGCTTTGAAACGGAACAGTTCGGTCAGGCGGTAGCCACGGTAGCGACCCATCGCCAGCATGAAGCCCACCAGGATCAGTAGGATGGCTGGGAAGGTGAACACGAAGTACACCAGCTCCGGCACGCTCATCAGCAGGTGGGCGATGGTTGCGGCGAATAGGGTGCCGATGGCGACCTTGAAGGCGTGGCCACCACCGCGCTCTTCCCAGGTGATCGACAGGCGCTCGATGGTCATGGTCAGAATCACCATCGGGAACAGCGCAACCGACAGACCGCGTTCGAGACCCAGCTTGTGGCTGAACAGGCTGATGGCGGCGATCAGTACCACGACGAAGGTCAGCACTACCGACAGGCGCGGCAGCATCTGCAGCTTCAGATGTTCCAGGTAGGAGCGCAATGACAGGCCGAGCGCAGTAATCACCGTGAACAGGAAGATACCGAAGCCTAGTTGGGTTTCGCGGAAGGCGAGGGCGATCAGAACCGGAGTGAAGGTGCCCAGGGTCTGCAGGCCGCCGAGGTTGCGCAGAATCAGAATGACCAGCACGCCGATCGGGATCATCACCATGATCATGAACGTCTGCTGGGTCTGCAGCGGCAGGCCGTATAGCGAGTATTCGAGGAAGCTGGCGTCGGTGTTCTCGTCGGTCAGCTTGGCCAGGCGGATAGCGTTCATCTCGCTGTTGTTCAGGCTGAAGCTGACAGAGGCTTGGCGACCGCCTTCCAGGCTGACCAGATCGCCATCGCCGATCCACCAGACTAGGCGGTCGGCCGGCAGGCCTTGCTCACCGGATTCGGGGTTGAAGTACAGCCACTTCTGGCCGTTGAAACTGCGCAGCCACAGTTCTGGCGATTGAGCGACTTCGGCTTGCAGGCGAATGGTGTGCACGCGTTCCATCGGCACGTGAGCGATGGACAGCAGCAGCTCGACGACCTTGGCCTTGTTGACGGTGGAGGCATCGCCGCCAAGCAGCAGCTTGACGTTATCGTCGTTGGCGTTGTTGACGCGCTTGATGGTCTCGCTGATGAAGGTCTCGACGTCGGCCGAGTGCTGGCGAATCGGGGCCAGCAGGGCTTCGGCCGCAATCTTCTCAGGGCCTTCGACCGGGATGCTGTCGCGGAAGATCGGGCCTTTTGCAGGTGTCTGCTCACCGCTGTAACGCTTGGTCAGTACCAGGCGGTAATAGAGGGTTTGTTTGCCGCTGGCGCGACGGGCCGACCAGGTGACGCGGCGGTTGCCGTCGACACGGTTGACGCTGACGCCGTAGTTATTGGAAATGAAGCTCTCGTTGAGGCTTACGTAATCCTGGTTCAGCGGCGGCACGAACATCTGCAGTTTCACCGGCTCACGCGGCGTCGCCTGGAATTCGACCCTGGCATCGATGTTCCACAGATCGTCGGTTTCGTCCTCGGTCACCGGAATGCCGAGAATGAAGATTTGGTATGCCGTAATCAGAACGCCCAAGGCCACCAGCAGGGTGATCAGGACTTTCAGATGTAGGTTCAGAGAGCGCATGGGAATTACTCGCCAGGGGTTGCGTCATCGGTGCAGTTGGGTTTGCCAGCTGCATATTTAAGGCTTGGATCGACCATGGCTTCGAAATGCTTGAGCGCTTCGGAGCCGATCAGAAGCGGGTATTGGAATGCGCTTCGGTCGGTCAAGTTCACTTCGATCGTGCGCAGGGTCTTGCCCATGCACAATTCAAGGTCGATTACCGGGCGTGCTGTGTAGGTCTTGCCTTCATCGGGATCGAAGTCGCCAGCACGGCGTTTGATCTTGCTGATACGTGATAGCGGACGCTCGATGGTGCGCTCATGGGCATCATCGATGGCCAGCACGAAACGCACCCAGGTTTCTCCGTCGCGCTTGAAGCGCTTGATGTCACGGGCACTCAAGGACGCGGTTTTTGCGCCGGTATCGAGTTTGGCGGCTACCTGCAGGTCCAGTTCTTCTACGTGGATATATTCGTTCAGACCATAGATTGACTTGCCCATGGCCAGAGCCGGGCACAAGGTCAGCAGGCAGATCAGTAAAGAGAAGGGTTTCAGTCTCATGTGTCCTTGAGAGGGTATTGCCAGGGGCAGGTGAAGGGCAGCGTCTGGCGGCATCCTGCCATACAACGGCCTGCCGTTAAGTCTAGCAGCCATGGCAAAAGGCGATAGCCGGGCATGAATGCGCGGATTCTAACATGGAGATTTTCCGTGCCGACAGACGCTTATGTAGCTTTCTGCAAGTAAGGTCGATGCTCGCTTGCCTGGCTTGGCTGGGATCATTGTCGACAATACTTTGGTCTGCTTTGACCTTTATGGCTTTTAGGCGTAACTTCATGGCCATTGTATCTCCGAGGTGTCGACAATAATGCTGCTTGAGTCCGAAGTGTCTACAGCGCCCCTGGTGGATTCGGAAACGCTTTCCGAACATGTTTTCCGCTTGATTCAGGCTGCCATCGTCAAGGGCGAGATCGCCCCGGGTAGCAAGATTTCCGAGCCTGAGCTGGCGCGCACCTATGGCATCAGTCGTGGTCCGTTACGCGAGGCCATCCACCGCCTGGAAGGGCAAAAGCTGCTGGTGCGCGTCCCGCATGTGGGGGCGCGGGTGGTATCGCTCAGTCATGACGAACTGGTCGAGCTCTACGAAATTCGCGAGTCCTTGGAAGGCATGGCCTGCCGCCTGGCCGCTGAACGCATGACCCAGCATGAGATCGATGAACTGCGCCGGGTACTGGAACTGCACGAGCAGGACGCCGCGTTCAAGGCCGGTGTCGGTTATTACCAGCAGGAAGGCGACTTCGACTTCCACTACCGGATCATCCAGGGCAGCGGCAACCGCACCCTGGCCAAACTGCTGTGCGACGAGCTCTATCAGCTGGTGCGCATGTACCGCCTGCAGTTCTCCGCCACACCCAACCGGCCACACCAGGCCTTCGCCGAACACCACCGCATTCTCGATGCCATCGAAGGCCGTGACGGCGAATTGGCCGAGCTGCTGATGCGCCGCCATATCGGCGCCTCCAAACGCAATATCGAGCGTCACTATAGAGAGACGCTCGCCACTTCATCCAAGACCCGAGGTGATTCATGACCCAGCTTTCTGCCGGCCAGCGCTTCCGCCAGGCCCTCGCCGAAGAGCAACCACTGCAGGTGATCGGCGCGATCAACGCCAACCACGCACTGCTGGCCAAGCGCGCAGGCTTTCGTGCCATCTACCTGTCTGGTGGTGGTGTCGCGGCCGGCTCCCTGGGGCTGCCGGATCTGGGCATCAACACCCTGGACGATGTGCTGACCGACGTACGCCGCATCACCGACGTCTGCGATCTGCCGCTGCTGGTGGATATCGACACCGGCTTCGGCCCCAGCGCCTTCAATATCGAGCGTACCATCAAGAACCTGATCAAGGCCGGTGCCGCAGCCGCGCATATCGAGGATCAGGTCGGCGCAAAGCGCTGTGGCCACCGTCCGGGCAAGGAGATCGTCTCCTGCGAGGAAATGTGCGACCGCGTGAAAGCTGCCGCTGATGCCAAGACCGACCCGGACTTCTTCCTCATCGCCCGTACTGACGCCATCCAGGCTGAAGGTGTCGACGCTGCCATCGAACGGTGCCTGCGCTATGTCGAGGCCGGCGCCGATGCAATCTTTGCCGAGGCGGCCTACGACCTGCCGACCTATGCACGTTTCGTCAAAGAGCTGAATGTGCCGGTGCTGGCCAATATCACCGAATTTGGCGCCACGCCGCTGTTCACCCGCGACGAACTGGCCTCGGTCGGCGTGGCCATCCAGCTTTACCCGTTGTCGGCCTTCCGCGCGGCGAACAAGGCGGCGGAAAGTGTCTACACCTCGATTCGCCAGAACGGCCACCAGAAGGACGTGATCGAGCAGATGCAGACCCGCGCCGAACTCTACGACCGCATCGGCTACCACGCCTTCGAGCAGAAGCTCGACGCGCTGTTCGCCGCCGGTAAGAAGTAAAGCGGCGCACGGATTTGCTTTGTGTAGGAGCGAATTTATTCGCGATTCGCGGATGAATCCGCTCTTACGGTTCGCTACCGCTGACAGTAAGCAGAACAAGAAGATTTGAGGAGATGACCATGAGCGCCACCGAAACCACGCCAGGCTTCAAGCCGAAGAAATCCGTCGCCCTTAGTGGCACCGCCGCCGGCAATACCGCGCTGTGTACTGTCGGTCGTACCGGCAACGACCTGCACTACCGCGGTTACGACGTGCTGGATTTCGCCAACCGCTGCGAATTCGAGGAAATTGCCCACCTGCTGGTGCACGGCAAGCTGCCCAACATCGCCGAACTGGCTGGCTACAAGGCCAAGCTCAAGGCCCTGCGCGGCCTGCCGGCCGGGGTGAAGGCGGCGCTCGAACAACTGCCGCCTTCGGCTCATCCGATGGACGTGATGCGCACCGCCGTCTCCGTACTCGGCTGCCTGGCGCCGGAGAAGGACGACCACAACCACCCGGGTGCCCGCGATATCGCCGACAAGCTGATGGCCAGCCTGGGTTCGGCATTGCTGTACTGGTACCACTACAGCCACAACGGCAAGCGCATCGATGTGGAAACCGACGACGATTCCATCGGTGGCCACTTCCTACACCTGCTGCATGGCGAGAAACCGCGCGAGTCCTGGGTGCGCGCCATGCACACCTCGCTCAATCTGTATGCCGAGCATGAATTTAATGCCTCGACCTTTACCTCGCGGGTGATCGCCGGCACCGGCTCCGACCTGTTCTCCTGCATCGCCGGCGCTATCGGCGCGCTGCGCGGGCCGAAACACGGCGGCGCCAACGAAGTGGCCTTCGAGGTGCAGAAACGCTACGACAGCCCGGACGAAGCCGAGGCCGATATCCGCGAACGAGTAGGGCGCAAGGAAGTGGTGATCGGCTTCGGTCATCCGGTCTACACCGTGAGCGACCCGCGCAACAAGGTGATCAAGGAAGTGGCCCGCGAGCTGTCCGTGGAGCAGGGCAATACCAAGATGTATGACATCGCCGAGCGCCTGGAAACCATCATGTGGGACATCAAGAAGATGTTCCCCAATCTCGACTGGTTCAGCGCCGTGAGCTACCACATGATGGGCGTGCCCACCGCCATGTTCACCCCGCTGTTCGTCATCGCCCGCACTGCCGGCTGGTCGGCGCACGTCATCGAACAGCGTATCGACGGCAAGATCATCCGCCCGAGCGCCAACTACACAGGCCCAGAAGACCTGCAGTTCGTACCGCTCAAGGATCGTAAATAACCATGAACGACACCGTGAATAGCCAATACCGCAAGCGCCTGCCCGGCACTGCACTGGATTACTTCGACGCACGTGAGGCGGTCGAGGCGATCCAGGCCGGTGCCTGGGACAAGCTGCCCTACACCTCGCGCGTGCTCGCCGAGCAACTGGTACGCCGCTGCGAACCGCAGGACCTGAGCGCCGCGCTGGAGCAGTTGGTCTACCGCAAGCGCGACCTCGACTTCCCCTGGTACCCGGCACGGGTGGTCTGCCACGACATCCTCGGCCAGACCGCTTTGGTCGACCTGGCCGGTCTGCGCGACGCCATCGCCGAGCAGGGTGGTGATCCGTCCAAGGTCAACCCGGTAGTACCGACCCAGCTGATCGTCGACCACTCGCTGGCCGTGGAAGCGCCGGGTTTTGATCCGGACGCCTTCGAGAAGAACCGCGCCATCGAGGACCGCCGCAACGAGGATCGCTTCCACTTCATCGACTGGACGAAAACCGCGTTCAAGAACGTCGACGTGATCCCTGCGGGCAACGGCATCATGCACCAGATCAACCTGGAGAAAATGAGCCCGGTGATCCAGGCGCGTGGTGGCATTGCCTTCCCCGACACCTGCGTCGGTACCGACTCGCACACCCCGCACGTCGATGCCCTGGGTGTAATCGCCATTGGCGTCGGCGGCCTGGAAGCGGAGACGGTGATGCTTGGTCATCCCTCGATGATGCGCCTGCCGGATATCGTCGGCGTCGAGCTCACCGGCAAGCGTCAACCTGGCATCACCGCCACCGATATCGTTCTGGCGATCACCGAGTTTCTGCGCAAGGAACGAGTGGTCGGTGCCTGGGTCGAGTTCTTCGGCGAGGGGGCGGACAGCCTGTCCATCGGCGACCGTGCGACCATCTCCAATATGTGCCCCGAGTATGGTGCGACGGCCTCGATGTTCTATATCGACGACCAGACCATCGACTACCTCAAGCTCACCGGGCGTGAGCCGGAGCAGGTGGCGCTGGTGGAAACCTACGCCAAGACCCTTGGGCTGTGGAGCGATGCGCTGAAAACCGCCGAGTACGAGCGCGTGCTGCGCTTCGATCTGGGCAGCGTGGTGCGCAACATGGCTGGCCCGAGCAACCCGCATCGCCGCCTGCCGACCTCGGCGCTGGCCGAGCGTGGCATCGCCGACGAAGCCAAGCTGCAGAGCGGCAAGGTCGAAGAGGCCGAAGGTCTGATGCCGGATGGTGCAGTGATCATCGCCGCCATCACCAGTTGCACCAACACCTCCAACCCGCGCAACGTCATCGCTGCCGGTCTGGTGGCGAAGAAGGCCAACGCGCTGGGTCTGGTGCGCAAACCCTGGGTGAAAACCTCGTTCGCGCCGGGGTCCAAGGTTGCCAAGCTGTACCTGGAAGAAGCCGGTCTGCTGCCGGAGCTGGAAAAGCTTGGCTTCGGCATCGTTGCCTACGCCTGCACCACCTGCAATGGCATGTCCGGCGCGCTCGATCCGGTGATCCAGAAAGAAATCATTGACCGCGACCTGTATGCCACCGCAGTGCTTAGTGGCAACCGCAACTTTGACGGGCGCATCCATCCTTATGCCAAGCAGGCCTTCCTAGCCTCGCCGCCGCTGGTGGTGGCCTATGCCATCGCCGGCACCGTGCGCTTCGATATCGAGCAGGATGCGCTGGGTACCGATGCTCAGGGTAATCCGATCACGCTGAAGGATTTGTGGCCGAGCGACGAAGAGATCGACGCCATCGTTGCCGCTTCGGTGAAGCCAGAGCAGTTCAAGCAGATCTATATCCCGATGTTCGACCTGGGCAGCGTGCAGGAGGCGGAAAGCCCTCTGTACGACTGGCGCCCGATGTCCACCTATATTCGCCGTCCGCCGTATTGGGAAGGCGCGCTGGCCGGCGAGCGCACGCTCAAGGGCATGCGGCCGCTGGCGATCCTGCCGGACAACATCACCACCGACCACCTGTCTCCGTCCAACTCCATCCTGGCGGACTCGGCCGCTGGTGAGTACCTGGCGAAAATGGGCCTGCCGGAAGAGGACTTCAACTCCTACGCCACCCACCGTGGTGATCACCTGACTGCGCAGCGCGCCACCTTCGCCAACCCGCAACTGATCAACGAGATGGCCGTGGTCGACGGGCAGGTGAAGAAGGGCTCGCTGGCCCGCGTCGAGCCAGAAGGCCAGGTGATGCGCATGTGGGAGGCCATCGAGACCTACATGAACCGCAAGCAGAACCTGATCATCGTCGCCGGTGCCGACTACGGCCAGGGTTCGTCCCGCGACTGGGCGGCCAAGGGCGTGCGTCTGGCGGGTGTCGAGGTGATCGTCGCCGAAGGCTTCGAGCGCATTCACCGCACCAACTTGGTGGGCATGGGTGTGCTGCCGGTAGAGTTCAAAGCGGGCACCACGCGCCTGACCCTGGGGCTGGACGGCACCGAAACCTATGACATCGAGGGCGATATCTCGCCGCGCTGCGACCTGACCCTGGTGGTCAATCGCCGCAACGGCGAGGTGGTTCGGGTGCCGGTGACCTGCCGACTGGATACCGCGGCGGATGTAAGCGTGTACAAGGCCGGCGGCGTGCTGCAGCGCTTCGCCAAGGACTTCCTCGAAGGCGCGGTGGCGTGATGACGCGGTCTGCTCCCTCTCCCATTTATGGGAGAGGGCTGGGGAGAGGGTGGTGCAGGCGGCTCGGTGTTGTCTGATAGACCCTCTCCCCCGGCCCCTCTCCCGCAAGCGAGAGAGGGGAGACAAGCGCGTAGCCCGGATGCAATCCGGGAAAAATCAGCGCCGTTATTATTCCCGGATTGCATCCGGGCTACTTTTTCAGGACTGCGTGTATGTCCCATTTACCGCAAGTGAAAATCCCCGCCACCTACATGCGTGGTGGCACAAGCAAGGGCGTGTTCTTCCGCCTGCAGGATCTGCCCGAGCGTTGCCAGGTGCCTGGCGAGGCGCGCGACAAGCTGTTCATGCGCGTGATCGGCAGCCCGGATCCGTATGCGGCGCAGATCGACGGCATGGGCGGTGCTACCTCGAGTACCTCCAAGTGCGTGATTCTGTCGAAAAGCGGCCAGCCCGATCACGATGTCGACTACCTCTATGGCCAGGTGTCCATCGACAAGGCCTTTGTCGACTGGAGTGGTAACTGCGGTAACCTCTCGACCGCGGCGGGCGCCTTCGCCATCCATGCCGGCCTGGTCGATCCCGCGCGGATTCCCGACAACGGCACCTGCGTGGTGCGTATCTGGCAGGCCAATATCCACAAAACCATCATCGCCCATGTGCCGGTCAGCAATGGCCAGGTGCAGGAAACCGGCGATTTCGAGCTGGACGGGGTGACCTTCCCGGCAGCGGAGGTCGTGCTGGAATTCCTCGATCCATCCGACGACGGCGAGGAGGGCGGTTCGATGTTCCCCACCGGCAACCTGGTCGATGAACTCGACGTGCCGGGCATCGGTACTTTCAAGGCGACCATGATCACCGCCGGTATCCCGACCATCTTCGTCAATGCCGAGGATATCGGCTACCAGGGCACCGAGCTGCGCGAGGCCATCAATGGCGACCCGGCGCAACTGGCGCGTTTCGAGCAGATCCGCATTGCCGGCGCGTTGCGCATGGGCCTGATCAAAACGGCCGAGGAGGCTGCGACACGTCAGCACACCCCGAAGATCGCCTTCGTCAGTCCGCCCAAGGATTACCGCACGTCCAGCGGCAAGGATATCAGGGCCGGCGAGGTCGACCTGCTGGTGCGCGCGCTGTCCATGGGCAAGCTGCACCACGCGATGATGGGCACCTGCGCGGTGGCCATCGGCACGGCGGCGGCCATACCGGGGACGCTGGTCAACCTGGCTGCGGGGGGAGGCGAGCGTGAGGCGGTGCGTTTTGGTCATCCGTCCGGCACCTTGCGGGTTGGTGCAAAGGCCAGCCTGGTCGACGGCCAGTGGACAGTGACCAAAGCGGTGATGAGTCGCAGCGCGCGCATCCTGATGGAAGGCTGGGTGCGGGTGCCGGGTGGCAGCTTCTAACGGCTTAAACTAGAAAAGGCTCGAAGTATCGAGCCTTTTCTCTTTTGAAACATGAGCTTATGTTGGTTATTTAAGGCGTCTTTCAACACCTTTTTCCACCAGGATCTTGGCCGAAATCTCCTCGACCGAGAAATGCGTGGAGTTGATGAATGCGATGTTTTCGCGGCGGAACAGCCCCTCCACCTCGCGCACTTCGAACTCGCACTGGGCGAAGCTGGCGTAACGGCTGTTGGGCTTGCGCTCGTGGCGGATGGCGGTGAGACGATCCGGGTCGATGGTCAGGCCGAATAGCTTGTCGCGGTACTTCTTCAACGACTCTGGGAGCTGCAGGCGCTCCATGTCGTCCTCGGTCAGCGGGTAGTTGGCGGCGCGGATACCGTATTGCATGGCCATGTACAGGCAGGTTGGCGTCTTGCCGCAGCGCGACACGCCGACCAGGATCAGATCGGCCTTGTCGTAGTAGTGGGTGCGCGCACCATCGTCGTTGTCGAGGGCGAAGTTGACCGCCTCGATGCGCTCCATGTAGTTGGAGTGCTGGCCGATGGAGTGCGACTTGCCGACGGAGTAGGAGGAGTGCGAGCTCAGCTCCTGCTCCAGTGGTGAGAGGAAGGTCGAGAAAATGTCGATCATGAAACCATTGGCGGTATCGAGAATCGCACGAATATCGCGGTTGACGATGGTGTCGAAGATGATCGGGCGGGCGCCGTCCCTTTCGGCGGCGGCATCGATTTGTTGTACCATGGCGCGCGCTTTATCGACGCTGTCGATGTAGGGGCGGGTCAGTTTGGTGAACTGAATGTTCTCGAACTGCGCGAGCAGGCTCTGGCCCAAGGTTTCGGCGGTGATGCCGGTGCCGTCGGAGATGAAGAAAGCGGTACGTTTCATTTGCGCCAAAGGCCTTAAGCTGAGTTCGATTCTTGGCTATGATAGGCCGCATTTTACGCCGGGCCCACCGGGTTCGGCATTGTTACTTATACAAGGGCAAGGCCACAATCGCGCGACTTCGGTCGTTCGACATTGCGCAGCCCAATGAGCTTTTCCAATACAGTTAGTGGAGAGATCACCTTGGTAGAGTACGTAGTTTCCCTCGATAAGCTCGGCAATCACGATGTTGAGCATGTGGGGGGCAAGAACGCATCCCTCGGCGAGATGATCAGTAACCTGGCCGGCGCCGGTGTCTCGGTTCCCGGCGGTTTCGCCACTACGGCTCAGGCTTATCGCGACTTTCTCGAGCAAAGCGGCCTGAATGCGCAGATCCACGCAGCGCTCGACGCACTCGATGTCGATGACGTCAACGCCCTGGCCAAGACCGGCGCGCAGATTCGCCAGTGGGTGATGGACGCCGAGTTCCCGGCTGAGCTGGATAAGCAGATTCGCGAAGCCTTCGCCACCATGAGCGCAGGTAACGACAACATGGCCGTGGCCGTGCGCTCCTCCGCTACCGCCGAAGACCTGCCGGACGCTTCATTTGCAGGTCAGCAGGAAACCTTCCTCAATATCCGCGGTGTGGACAACGTGATCCGCGCGGCCAAGGAAGTCTTCGCTTCCCTGTTCAACGACCGTGCCATCGCCTACCGCGTGCATCAGGGCTTTGACCACAAGCTGGTCGCCCTGTCTGCTGGCGTGCAGCGCATGGTGCGTTCGGAAACCGGTACCGCCGGTGTGATGTTCACCCTGGACACCGAGTCCGGCTTCCGTGACGTGGTGTTCATCACCGGCGCCTATGGCCTCGGCGAGACCGTTGTGCAGGGCGCAGTGAACCCCGACGAGTTCTACGTGCACAAGCCAACCCTGGAAGCGGGTCGTCCGGCGATCCTGCGCCGCAATCTGGGCAGCAAGGCGATCAAGATGATCTACGGCGACGAAGCCAAGGCTGGTCGCTCGGTCAAGACCGTCGAAGTCGATCGCGCCGAGCGAGCGCGCTTCTGCATCAGCGATGCCGAGGTCAGCGAGCTGGCCAAACAGGCACTGATCATCGAGAAACACTACGGCCGCCCGATGGACATCGAGTGGGCCAAGGACGGTGACGACGGCAAGCTCTACATCGTACAGGCTCGCCCGGAAACCGTGAAGAGCCGCGCCAGTGCCACCGTGATGGAACGCTACCTGCTGAAAGAGAAGGGCACCGTTCTGGTCGAAGGCCGCGCCATCGGCCAGCGGATCGGCGCCGGCAAGGTGCGTGTGATTCACGATGTGTCCGAGATGGACAAGGTGCAGCCGGGCGACGTGCTGGTCTCCGACATGACCGACCCGGATTGGGAGCCCGTGATGAAGCGCGCCAGCGCCATCGTCACCAACCGTGGCGGCCGTACCTGCCATGCGGCGATCATCGCCCGTGAGCTGGGCATTCCGGCCGTGGTCGGTTGCGGTAACGCCACTCAGGTGCTGAAAGATGGTCAGGGCGTCACCGTGTCCTGCGCCGAAGGCGATACCGGCTTCATCTTCGAAGGCGAGCTGGGCTTCGACATTCGCAAGAACTCGGTCGACGCCATGCCGGATCTGCCGTTCAAGATCATGATGAACGTCGGTAACCCGGATCGTGCCTTCGACTTCGCTCAACTGCCGAACGAGGGCGTGGGCCTGGCCCGCCTGGAGTTCATCATCAATCGCATGATTGGTGTACACCCCAAGGCGCTGCTGAACTTCGCTGGCCTGCCGCCGGAGATCAAGGACAGCGTCGAGAAGCGCATCGCCGGCTACGGTGATCCGGTCGACTTCTACGTCGAGAAGCTGGTCGAGGGCATCAGTACCCTGGCCGCGGCGTTCTGGCCGAAGAAGGTCATCGTGCGTCTGTCGGACTTCAAGTCCAACGAATACGCCAACCTGATCGGCGGCAAGCTGTATGAGCCGGAAGAAGAGAACCCGATGCTGGGCTTCCGTGGTGCTTCGCGCTACATCAGCGAATCCTTCCGCGACTGCTTCGAGCTGGAATGCCGTGCGCTGAAGAAGGTGCGGGGCGAGATGGGCCTGACCAACGTCGAGATCATGGTGCCGTTCGTGCGTACCCTGGGCGAGGCGTCGCAAGTGGTCGAGCTGCTGGCCAGCAATGGCCTGGCCCGCGGTCAGGATGGTCTGAAGGTCATCATGATGTGCGAGCTTCCGTCCAACGCCATTCTGGCTGAAGAGTTCCTCGAGTTCTTCGACGGTTTCTCCATCGGCTCCAACGACCTGACCCAGCTGACTCTGGGCCTGGATCGCGACTCCGGTATCGTCGCCCACCTGTTCGATGAGCGTAACCCGGCCGTGAAGAAACTGCTGGCCAATGCCATTGCCGCCTGCAACAAGGCTGGCAAATACATCGGCATCTGCGGTCAGGGGCCGTCGGACCACCCGGATCTGGCCAAGTGGCTGATGGAGCAGGGTATCGAGAGCGTGTCACTGAACCCTGACTCGGTACTCGACACCTGGTTCTTCCTGGCTGAGGCTCAGCCCGCCTGAGGCCTGTGAACGATCCAGAAAGGGCGGGTTGATCCCGCCCTTTTTGGTGGTTATCGCGTTTTGCCAGTCATCCCAAGCCGTCGCCAGCGATATGCAATATCGCTCCCGGCGGTTTTTTATGCGTGTCGTTATTCTTTTATGGCGTCTCGCCATTGCGGTCACCTGATCCATGCAAAGCAGCAGTGAGCTTTTTCCCGTCGCCCTGATCAGCGCCGAGTTACGCGGTGATCTGAGCGAGGATGTCTATCTTCTCAAACCCAACAACAGCCCCGACTCCAGCGTCGAGTTGGCCCTGACCCGGATCGGCCGCGCAGGCGCCGAAGGCGAGCGCGGCGTCCCCGTGGTATTGCTGCATGGCAGCTTTTCCAACCGGCGCTTCTGGTATTCACCCAAGGCCATTGGCCTGGGGCCTTACCTGGCGCGTGCGGGGTTCGATGTGTGGATCGCGGAAATGCGCGGCCACGGCCTTTCGCCGCGCAACGAAAACTATCGAGACAACCACGTGGCGCAGTACGTGCGCTATGACCTTCCAGCCATTGCTGATTTCATCATCGAGCAGACCGGGCAAACCGCGCACTGGATCGGTCATTCCCTCGGCGGAGTGATTCTGGCGGCAGCCTTGGGCGGCGGTTATCTCGATGAGGCGCGTGCGCGCTCGGTAGCCTTGTTCGGCAGCCAGATCAGTCGTATCTACTGGCCTCTCAAGTTGCCGCCGGTGGAGTGGGGCGGCCGCCTGCTGTTGCGTGCCTTTCCTTACCTTTCCGGGCGCCGGCTGAAGCGCGGCCCCGAAGACGAACCGACCGGCCTGGCACTGGAAACCCTGCGCTGGCTCAAGCTATTCGGTCGTTTCGGCGATGCCGATCAGGATTGGTGGGCTGGCCTGACTGAGGTGCGCATACCGATTCTGGCCGTAGGGGCGGCAGCCGATCAGCAGGACCCTGCCTGGGCCTGTCGCAAGCTGCTGGAGCAGTGCAGTGCAGCGCCGTCGCAGTTCTTGCTGCTAGGCAAGGAAAACGGTTTTTCCAGCGACTTCGGGCATATCGAAATGCTGATCAGCAAGGAGGCGCAGCGTGAGGTATGGCCACTGACCGAGTATTGGTTGCAGCATCTGCAATTACCCGCCGGTTTTGCTGAGCAGGCCTCTGCTATAGGATCTTGAGCTGCTGCTTGAGATCGTCCCGGCCGTTTCTTCGGCACGGGCTTAGCGGTAAGATGTGACGCATCATGCGTAGGCGGTCATTTCAGGTTCGCCTGCTTGCTTGTCGTTCATTGCCTGGCGGGTTCTTAGCGATATCCCGATGCTGAATTGACTCGCTTCAAGCAGGTCCATGAAGGTGGCTGCCTTCTCAACCATTGTCGAAAGGAGCTCTGTCATGCACTACATCACCCCTGATCTGTGCGATGCCTATCCGGAACTGGTTCAGGTCGTCGAGCCGATGTTCGCCAACTACGGCGGCCGCGATTCCTTCGGTGGCCAGATCGTCACCATCAAGTGCCATGAGGACAACTCGCTGGTGAAGGAGCAGGTCGATCTGCCAGGGCACGGCAAGGTGCTGGTCGTGGATGGCGGCGGCTCCCTGCGACGTGCACTGCTTGGCGACATGCTGGCCGAGAAGGCGGCCAAGAACGGCTGGGAAGGCATCGTCGTATATGGCTGCATCCGTGATGTCGACGTCATCGCGCAGACAGACCTGGGCGTGCAGGCGCTGGCCAGTCATCCCATGAAAACCGACAAGCGCGGCATCGGCGACCTGAATGTCCCCGTCACTTTCGGCGGTGTGACTTTCAAGCCCGGCGATTACCTGTACGCCGACAACAACGGCGTCATCATTTCCCCGCAAGCCTTGAACATGCCGGAATAATCCGATGCAGGATCAGGATTCGGCGCTGTTGCACGCTTTCGTGCTCGATGGTCGTGGCGGTGCGCGCAGCATCAGCCGCGAAGAACTGGACACCCTGCAGCTAGGCGAACAGGAAAGCCTGTGGCTGCACTGGGATCGCAGCCAGGAACAGTCACAACACTGGTTGCGCGAGCACAGCGGGCTGGACGAATTCAGCTGCAACCTGCTGCTGGAGGAAAATACCCGGCCACGTCTGCTGCCTCTGCCCGACGACGAGCTGCTGTTGTTCTTGCGCGGCGTCAACCGTAATCCCGGCGCCGAGCCGGAGGACATGGTATCGGTGCGAATCTTCGCTGATGCCCGGCGGGTGATCTCCCTGCGTCAGCGTCCACTGCACGCAACCGATGCATTGATTGCTGATCTGCTGGCGGGCAAGGGGCCGAAGACGTCGTCCGAGTTGCTCCTGGAGCTCGCCCGTCACCTCACCAGTCGCGTCGATGATCTGATTGCCGAGTTGAGTGAGCAGCTCGACGTCGAAGAGGATGGCCTTGATGGCGATGAGCGCTATCGTCCTGATCACGGTCTGGTGTTGCAGATACGTCGGCGGGCGGCCAGCTTGCGTCGGTTCCTGGCGCCGCAGCGCGATCTCTACGCGCAACTGGCGCGCAATCGACAGCCCTGGTTCGTCGATGACGACGATGACTACTGGAACGAGTTGAACAACCGCCTGACCCGCTATCTGGAAGAGCTGGAGCTGATTCGTGAGCGCGTCGGCCTGGTGCTGGAGGCAGAAAGCCGGCGTCTTGGTGAACGCATGAACCGCATCATGTACCGCTTCACCGTGATCACTGGCCTGTTCCTGCCACTGACCTTTCTGACCGGTTTGCTGGGCATCAACGTTGGCGGAATCCCCGGGGCGGAAAACCCCGTTGGCTTCTTCATCGCCTGCGGCCTCATGGTCCTTCTGGCACTGGCCCAATTGCTGCTTTTTCGCCGTTGGCGTTGGCTGTGATGTGTGACTCATCCGTTGGCTACTTCGTCTAGCCGTGACATCCCGTGAGGTGCGCATGCACGATCCATTCGAAGAGTCTCTACGCGATTTGCTCAAGTCCTCGCCGTCCAGCCATGACGACGATGCTTGCCTGCACCGGGTTCTCAAGACCGCCAATCGCCAGGTCGGTGCTGGTGACCTGTTCAGTCTGATAGGCCACTGGGCGCAGGCTCTGATGATCGCCCTGAACAACGGTTCGGCGCATGTCGCGCCGGTTTCGCGCCGTAACCAATCCTCTGCTTCTGCTGATAAGGCCGACTGAAATGGAACTCGATCCCTGGACCCAAAGCCTGATCTCCGCGATGACTGCGTTGTGGACCAAGGTTGCTGGATTCATACCTAACCTGTTCGTTGCACTGGTATTGGTGCTGCTTGGCTTCGTCGTCGCCAAGTTGCTCGACACGCTGCTGTCCAAGCTGCTCGGCAAGGTTGGCCTGGACCGCCTGATGACAGGTACCGGTCTGACCAAGCTGCTGGCGCGCGTCGGCATTCACGCACCGGTATCGACCCTGGTCGGCAAGATCGTCTATTGGTTCGTGCTGCTGATCTTCCTGGTGTCGGCCGCTGAATCGCTTGGTCTGCAACGCGTTTCCGCAACGCTTGATGTGCTGGCGCTGTATCTGCCTAAAGTTTTCGGCGCCGCCTTGGTGCTGCTTGCCGGTGTGCTGCTGGCGCAATTGGTCAGCAGCCTGATACGCGGTGCTGCCGAAGGTGTTGGCCTCGAGTACGCCAACGGGCTGGGG
Source organism: Ectopseudomonas mendocina (assembly GCF_007049795.1). Classification (GTDB taxonomy): domain Bacteria; phylum Pseudomonadota; class Gammaproteobacteria; order Pseudomonadales; family Pseudomonadaceae; genus Aquipseudomonas; species Aquipseudomonas mendocina_D. The sequence continues at coordinate 27,261 of NZ_SCFY01000029.1, read as the reverse complement.
CGTGTCGCTCAAGGTCTGGTGATCATCATCAGTATCTCGGTGGCCATCGGCCAGCTGGAGATCAAGACCGACCTGCTCAACAACGTGATTGCCATCGTACTGATCTCCGTTGGTCTGGCGGTCGCGCTGGCGCTGGGTCTGGGCAGCCGCGATATCGCCAGCCAGATTCTCGCTGGTATTTATGTGCGCGAGCTGTATCAGGTCGGGCAACAAGTGCAGGTTGGTGAGGTCGAAGGGCAGATCGAAGAGATCGGCACAGTGAAAACCACCCTGTTGACCGATACCGGTGAGCTGGTATCGGTGGCAAATCGAGTGATGCTCGAGCAACGCGTGAACAGTCGCTGACGCCAATCTGTTATTTTATGCAGCTGCCCGACAGGCGTGACCTGCCGGGCGCTTTTCGTCCTGACCGTCGGCCCGACTCGTTTTGAACAAAGCCCAGCCCTTGCCTACGCGCTATGACCCCCGCGAGCTCACTGATGAAGAGCTGGTGGCGCGCGCCCACGACGAGCTGTTTCATATAACTCGTGCTTATGAAGAGCTGATGAGGCGCTACCAGCGCACATTATTTAACGTTTGTGCGCGTTATTTAGGGAACGAAAGGGATGCCGATGATGTCTGTCAGGAGGTGATGCTCAAAGTTCTCTATGGCCTTAAGAACTTTGAGGGTAAATCCAAGTTCAAGACCTGGCTTTACAGCATTACCTATAACGAATGCATTACTCAGTATCGAAAAGAGCGGCGAAAGCGTCGATTGGTTGACGCCTTAAGTTTGGACCCGCTCGAAGAAGCTTCCGACGACAAGACACCCAAAGTCGAGGAGCGAGGCGGTCTGGATCGCTGGTTGGTTCACGTCAACCCGATCGACCGCGAGATTCTGGTGCTACGTTTTGTCGCAGAGCTCGAGTTTCAAGAGATTGCTGACATCATGCACATGGGCTTGAGCGCCACAAAAATGCGCTACAAGCGAGCATTGGATCGGTTGCGGGATAAATTTTCGGAAACCTCCGAAACTTAGTTCAGCATTCCGACCACTAAGGGAGTGGCGAAACCTGATAAAATCGCCAACAAGTTGCCGACTGAAATTAACGGTGACTTATTAACCACCAAGATGGGGATTTAACGGATGAAAGTAAAAAACACCTTGGGCGTAGTCATTGGCTCTCTCGTTGCCGCAACCTCCTTCGGCGCGCTGGCGCAAGGCCAAGGCGCCGTCGAGGTGGAGGGCTTCGTCAATCGCTACTTCACCGACGTTCAGCGTGATTACGCGCACAACGAAGGCAACCTGTTCGGTGGCAGCATCGGCTACTACCTGACTGACGACGTCGAACTGGCGCTGTCCTACGGCGAATACCACGACCTGCGTGGCGAAGGTTCGCAAGGCAGCAAAAACATCAAGGGCAACCTGACCGACCTGAAGGCCATCTACCACTTCGGTCAGCCGGGTGTTGGTCTGCGTCCGTACGTCTCTGCCGGTTTCGGCCATCAGAGCATCGGTGATGCCAACAGCGGTGGTCGCAACCACTCCACCCTTGCTATCGCTGGCGCTGGTGCCAAGTACTACTTCACCGAAATGTTCTACGCCCGTGCTGGCGTTGACGCTCTGTACAACATCGACCAGGGCGACACCGAGTGGCAAGCTGGCGTGGGTGTTGGTCTGAACTTCGGTGGTGGCAGCAAGCCTGCTCCGGCTCCGGTCGTAGCTGCTGCACCTGAGCCGATGCCAGAGCCTGCTCCTGAGCCGGTAATGGAAGCTGTTCGCGTTGAGCTGGACGTCAAGTTCGACTTCGACAAAGACCGCGTCAAAGAAGAAAGCTATGGCGACATCAAGAACCTGGCTGACTTCATGAACCAGTACCCGCAGACCACCACCACTGTTGAAGGTCACACCGACTCCGTTGGTAGCGACGCTTACAACCAGAAACTGTCCGAGCGTCGTGCAAACGCCGTTCGTGAAGTACTGGTTAACCAGTACGGTGTTGACGGTAGCCGCGTGAGCACTGCCGGTTACGGTGAAACCCGTCCGGTTGCTGACAACGCCACCGACGCTGGTCGCGCTATCAACCGTCGCGTTGAAGCTGAAGTAGAAGCCCAAGTTAAGCAGTAATGCTTCTGGTGCTTTAAGAAAAACCCGGCCTCGGCCGGGTTTTTTCTTTTCTGGAATAAAAAAGCCCGCCGAGGGGGCGACGGGCAAACAACGGCCTCGCAGGAGCGTGAAGCATTCACGCATGCAGGAGCTGGGGCATGCTGATCTGGGTGCTGGCGCGGGCGACTTCGCCGATCACCAGAATGGCCGGGCTTTTCAGAGCGAAGGCCATCGCGTCGTCCTGCATCGTTGCGAGGTGGCTGCGGCATTCGCGCTGCTCGGGCAGCGAGGCGTTCTCGATCATCGCTACCGGCATCTCGCCGCTCATACCGCCAGCGAGCAGGCCGTCACGAATGTCCGCCAACTTGGCCACGCCCATATAGACCACCAATGTCGTGCCGCTCTGGGCCAGGGCTGTCCAGTTCAATGAGCTGTCATCCTGAGTATGGGCCGTGACCAAGGTGACGCCGCGAGCCACACCGCGCAAGGTCAGAGGAATACCGCAGTTGGTGGCGCCAGCCAGCCCAGCGGTAATGCCGTTGACCATTTCCACGTCGATTCCATGTTCGCCGAGCCAGTCGGCTTCCTCGCTGCCGCGACCAAAGATGCACGGATCGCCGCCTTTCAGGCGCACCACGCATTTGCCCTGGCGTGCATAGCGCAGCATCAAACGATGGATGAAGGCCTGCGGGGTGGAGCGACAGCCGCCGCGCTTGCCTACCGAGATGATACGCGCGCTGCGGCAGTGTTCGAGCACGGCCGGGTTGACCAGATCGTCGATCATCACGATCTCGGCTTGGTTCAGCGCCTTGACTGCCTTGAGCGTCAGCAACTCGGGATCACCAGGGCCAGCGCCTACCAGCCAGACTTTTGCATTCATCTTTACCACCTCTCGTTGGGTGTCGCGGGGCCGCCTAGGTCGTGCGCACCGACTTTTTGCAGCGGTGCGCGTAGCGCACCCTACGCGTGTGTCGCCACTGACTGCTGGGCCAGCAGGCGTTTGATTTCAGGTACACAGGAGCCACAACTGGTGCCGCATTTGAGCGTCTGCTTTAACCCATCCAGGTCCAGGCCGCGCTCTATGCCGACACGCACCGCGCCTTCGCTGACGTTCAGGCAGTTGCACAGAATCTTGCCGCCCAGGGTGGCGCTGGAATTGCCCGGCGGCGCGGAGACCGGCGCCAGCAGCCAGCGACGCAGGTCGGCATTGGCCTGGCCGTCCAGCCACAGGCTTCTGAGCCATTCACTGGCGGCGGTTTCGCCGGCCAGGCGAATGCTGACGATACGGCCATCCTCGATACGTACACGTTTGCCTACCGCACGGCGCGGGTCGTCGTAGGCCAGCACCGGACCTTCATTCAGGCGCAGCAGTTGGTCGATCTGCGTCAGCAGCTCTGGCTGCGGCGCCACGGCTCTGGCGGCTCGGATCAGTAGAGCGGGGCGCTCGCGACCGGTAGGGGTGAGACTGGCGTAGGCGAACGCTTCGAACAGCGGGCGCAGGGCCTCGAAGCGGCTCTGTACGTCACCCTCGACCAGGGCGAACAGCTGCCAGGGCAGTTCCACCTTGTCCACCTCGACGCCGGCATGCTTGAGTTCCGGCTGTTTGGATAACGGATCGAACGCTGGCTGGGTCAGCACGTTGGTGCCTAGGCCCTTGAGGAAGCGATCGCCCCAGTGCATCGGCAGCCAGGCCTGGCCGGGGCGCACCGACTCGTCGGCCTGCACCGGCAGGATCAGGCTGCCACGGCGGCTGCGCAGTTTGATCAGGTCGCCGTCCTGCAGGCGTCGGCGCCGCAGTTCGTCCGGGTGCAGGCCGAGTACGGCGGATTCGACATGGCCGAACAGCCGTGCGGCGGTGCCGGTGCGGCTCATACCGTGCCATTGGTCGCGCAGGCGGCCGGTATTGAGGGTGAGCGAATAGCGCGCCTCGCGCTTTTCCTTCGGCACGCGGTACGGGTCGGCGTGGAACTGCGCGCGCCCGCTGGCGGTGGGGAAGCGGCCGTCGGCATAGAGCCGTGCGGTGCCCTGGCGTGCGCCGACCGGGAACGGCCACTGCTGAGGACCTTGATCATCCAACAGCGCGTAGCTCAGCCCCGAGAGGTCAAGATCGCGGTGGGCGGTCAGGTGCTTGTATTCCTCGAACAGCGCTTCGCTGTCGGCGAAATCGAACAGGCTGGGCAGGCCGGGGCGGAGCAGGGGTTCCAGGCGACGGGCGAAGTCGCAGGTGATCGACCAATCGGGCCGCGCCTCTGCGGGCGCTGGCACGGCGCGGCGCACATGGCTGACGCGGCGCTCGGAGTTGGTCACCGTGCCTTCCTTCTCGCCCCAGCTGGCGGCGGGCAGCAGCAGGTCGGCGTAGCGGCAGGTCTCGGTGGTGAAGAAGGCCTCTTGAACGACAACGAAGGGGCAGGCGGCCAGGGCCTCGTGCACCTTGTTCTGGTTCGGCAGCGATTGCGCCGGGTTGGTGCAGGCGATCCACAGCGCCTTGATGCGGCCGTCGTGCACCGCATCGAACAGCTCGATGGCGGACAGCCCCGGCGTCTCCGGCAGGGCGTCGACGCCCCAGTAGGCGGCGACTTCGGCGCGGTGTTCGGCGTTGCCGGCCTCGCGATGCCCAGGCAGCAGGTTGCTCAGGCTGCCGGTTTCGCGACCGCCCATGGCGTTGGGCTGGCCGGTCAGCGAGAAGGGGCCGGCGCCGGGCCTGCCGATCTGTCCGGTGGCCAGGTGAAGGTTGATCAGCGCGCTGTTCTTCGCGCTGCCGGACGAGGACTGATTGAGCCCCATGCACCACAGAGAAAGGAAGGAGGGCGCCTTGCCGATCAGTTCGGCGCAGCGCTGCAGAGCGTCGAGGCTGATGCCGCAGATATCGGCGGTGGCGGCCGGGCTGTAGTCGCGCACCAGGTTCTTCAGCGCCTCGAAGCCTTCGGTGTGGGCGTCGATATAGCGGCGGTCGATCCAGCCTTCCCACAGCAGGATATGCAGGATGCCGTGAAACAGCGCGACGTCGGTGCCGGGCAGGATCGCCAGGTGCAGGTCGGCCAGCTCGCAAGTGTCGGTGCGCCGTGGGTCGATGATGATCACTTTCATCTCCGGGCGGCGCGCCTTGGCTTCTTCCAGGCGGCGGAACAGCACCGGATGGGCGTAAGCCATGTTGGAGCCGGCGATCAGCAGGCAGTCGCTCAGCTCGATGTCTTCATAGCTGCAGGGCGGGGCGTCGGCGCCGAGACTGCGTTTGTAGCCGACCACCGCCGAGCTCATGCACAGGCGCGAGTTGGAGTCGATGTTGTGGGTACCGACCAGGGCACGGGCCAGCTTGTTGAAGGCGTAGTAGTCCTCGGTCAGCAACTGGCCGGAGATGTAGAAGGCCACGCTGTCCGGTCCGTGTTCGCGGATGGTCTCGGCGAACACGGCTGCAGCGTGATCCAGAGCGCTGTCCCAGTCCGTGCGTGAGCGGGCCAGGCCCTTGCCCAGGCGCAGCTCGGGATACAGGGCGCGGGCGTCGAGGTCGCCGGTCAGGTGCAGGGTCGAACCCTTGCTGCACAGCTTGCCGAAGTTGGCCGGGTGGCTGGGGTCGCCGGCGACGCCGAGTATCTGCTCGCCGTCGTGCTCGATCAGCACGCCGCAGCCGACGCCGCAGTAGCAGCAGGTGGAGGCGGTGAATTGTGTGGGGGCCATGTTCGTGACTCCTGCAGGAAGAGGATGGGAGGACATCGCGGCTAAAGCCCCTCCCACACAGCGTTACGCCAGGGCCAGCAACACGCGGCCGTTTTCGACCTTGGCCGCGTGCCGGTGCGCGCAGCCCACGTCCGGCGCCATGGCCTCGCCGGACTCCAGCTCGATCTGCCAGTTGTGCAGCGGGCATGCCACCCGTTTGCCGTAGATCAGCCCCTGAGACAGCGGGCCGCCCTTGTGCGGGCAGCGGTCGTCGAGGGCGAATACTTCATCGTTACTGGTGCGGAAGATGGCGATATCGCCTTTCGGCCCGGCGATGATGCGCGAGCCGAGCACGTTGATCTCTTCCAGGGCGCAGATATCCAGCCAGTTCATACGGTGGCCTCCTCGATTTGCACGACCTTGATGGTGTCGAACTCTTTCTTCAGTTGCGGCGTTTCGATGCGCTGCTTCCAGGGATCTTGTTCGAACGACAGGGCGTAGTGCAGGCGTGCGGCTAGGGCCTTGCGGTTGGCCTCGTCCTCCAGCACCGCCTTCTTGATGTGCTCCATGCCGACGCGCTGCAGGTAGTGCACGGTGCGCTCGAGGTAGAAGGCCTCCTCGCGGTACAGCTGGAGGAAGGCGGCGTTGTACTCGCGCACTTCCTCGGCGGTCTTGACCTTGACGAAGAACTCGGCCACCTCGGTCTTGATCCCGCCGTTACCGCCGATATACATCTCGAAGCCGGAGTCCACACCAATGATGCCGACGTCCTTGATGCCGGCCTCGGAGCAGTTGCGCGGGCAGCCGGAGACCGCCAGCTTGACCTTGTGCGGTGACCACATGTTGAACAGATCGTGCTCCAGGTCGATGCCCAGCTGGGTGGAGTTCTGCGTGCCGAAGCGGCAGAACTCGCTGCCGACGCAGGTCTTCACCGTGCGAATGGACTTGCCGTAGGCGTGGCCGGAGGGCATGTCCAGATCCTTCCACACCGCTGGCAGGTCGTCTTTCTTGATGCCCAGTAGGTCGATGCGTTGGCCGCCGGTGACCTTGACCATGGGTACGTTGTACTTGTCGGCCACATCGGCGATGCGGCGCAGCTCGGAGGGATTGGTCACGCCGCCCCACATGCGCGGCACCACCGAGTAGGTGCCGTCCTTCTGGATATTGGCGTGGGCGCGTTCGTTGATCAGGCGCGACTGCGGGTCGTCCTTGGCCTCGCCCGGCCAGGTGGAGATCAGGTAGTAGTTCAGCGCCGGACGGCAGGTGGCGCAGCCGTTGGGCGTGCTCCAGTTGAGAAAGGCCATGGTCTGCGCCATGGACGTCAGGTGCTGCTCGCGGATGGCCTTGCGAATCTGCCCGTGGTTGAGGTCGCTGCAGCCGCAGATGGCCTTCTCGCTCTTGGGCTTGACGTCGGCGGCGCCGCCGACCGTGCTGATCAGGATCTGCTCGACCAGGCCGGCGCAGGAGCCGCAGGAACTGGCGGCCTTGGTGTGCTTCTTCACCTCGTCGACCGAGAACAGCCCGTTCTCCTGGATGGCCTTGACGATGGTGCCCTTGCACACGCCGTTGCAGCCGCAGATCTCCATGCTGTCGGGCATGTTGGCGGTCTTGTCGGCGCCCTGGTGGCCAACGTCGCCGATGGCGCCTTCGCCGAACATCAGGTGGTCGCGGATCTCGCTGACGTTGTGGTTCTCGCGGATCTGGCGGAAGTACCAACCGCCGTCGGCGGTGTCGCCATACAGGCAGGCGCCGACCAGCACGTCGTCCTTGATCACCAGCTTCTTGTACACGCCGCCGATGGGGTCGGAGAGGGTGATGGTTTCTGTACCTTCGGCGCCCATGAATTCGCCGGCGGAGAACAGGTCGATACCGGTGACCTTGAGCTTGGTCGAGGTCACCGAGCCCTGGTAACGAGAGAAACCGAGCTGAGCCAGGTGGTTGGCGCAGACCTTGGCCTGCTCGAACAGCGGCGCCACCAGGCCGTAGGCGATGCCGCGGTGGCTGGCGCACTCGCCAATGGCGTAAATGCGCGGGTCATAGGTCTGCAGGGTGTCGTTGACCAGGATGCCGCGGTTGCAGGCGATGCCGGCGCTCTCGGCCAGTTCGGTGTTGGGGCGGATGCCGGCAGCCATCACCACCAGATCGGCGGGAATCACTTCGCCGTCCTTGAACTTCACCGCGCAGACGCGGCCTTCGCCGTTATCCAGCAGCTCGGCGGTGTGCTTGGGCAGGAGGAACTTCAGGCCACGGTCTTCCAGGGACTTCTGCAGCAGCTCGCCGGCGGTTCGGTCGAGCTGGCGCTCCAGCAGCCAGTCGCCGATATGCACCACGGTGACGTCCATGCCGCGCAGCTTGAGGCCGTTGGCGGCTTCCAGGCCGAGCAGACCACCACCGATGACCACCGCGTGCTTGTGGGTCTTGGCGGTGTCCATCATGGTCTGGGTGTCGGCGATGTCGCGGTAGCCGATCACCCCGGCCAGATCCTTGCCCGGTACCGGCAGGATAAAGGGGGTGGAGCCGGTGGCGATAAGCAGGCGGTCGTACTCGGCCTCGCTGCCGTCGTCGGCAATCACCAGGCGCTTCTTGCGGTCGATCTTGACCACCTTGCGCCCGAGCAACAGCTTGATGTCGTTTTCCGCGTACCAGTTGAGATCGTTGAGCACGATCTCCTCGAAGGTCTGTTCGCCGGCCAGTACCGGGGAGAGCAGGATGCGGTTGTAGTTGGGGTGCGGCTCGGCGCCGAACACGGTGATGTCGTAGAGATCGGGGGCGAGCTTGAGCAGCTCCTCGAGGGTGCGTACACCCGCCATGCCGTTGCCGATCATCACCAGCTTGAGTTTTTGCATGCCGGCCATCTCCTGAGTCATTGATCACGGATAAAAAGTGGCCGCCATGAATGGCAGGCCAGAAAAACAAAAAAGGCGTCCCGCTAGTCACCTAGCGAGGACGCCTTTGTCCTATCCCGTTCTATCGGGAAGCGCGCTGCTCGTCGTTGAGCCGCGCGCTTTAATCAAGTTGTACGGCTAGCAATGCAGCGCTTGTGCCAATTTGCCAAAACCGCAGATTCAGCGGGTTTCAGGGCGCGACATGACCGTGCAGCGCTGCTGCGGGTGCACCTTTTCAAGGCCGTGAGCGCCGATTTGGTGCGGCGCTGGCCAATCAGCGGCTGAGTTCGACCTTGCCTGCCGTATGCTCGGCCTGCATAGGCGCCTGCGTTGTGCTGGGCAAGTGGGTCGTGGTGGCGTGAGTGGGAAGGGGAAGAGTGAGGAGTGGCCAGGCGGAGAGGCTGGCGATCAGAGCAGCGCGTTGAGCGCGTTGGCGCATAGCTGGCATTGCGGTTCCTCCCAAGGTAGCTCTGCACCGGGGCTGCGCAGGGCTTTTATCGTTATGCACTAAGGCGTAGCAGATGGATTAGCAACTGTCACGCCAACAGGTCGGTTATCCGACCACGCGATTGACCTTGGGAAATTTGGCGTTGAAAGGCTCTGGCATCGGTACCACCTTCGACTGCAGATAATCGAAGAACACGAAGCCGGATTTGGCCATCGCCACGAGAGCGCCATCAGCCGGACGGGTGATGCGAAAGGTGATGTCGCCACCGTACTTGTTGAAATCCATCACGCCGACTTCGAACAGCAATTGGTCGCGCGCATGAGCTTCTGCGCGGTAGGTGGTGGCGAGGTCGGTGACGATGATGCCGGTGCCTTTGCCGTCGGTTTCGCGAATGCCGAACTCGAAGAGGAAACGCGCACGCGCCTCGGAAATCATCGAGATCATCGAGTCATTGCCCAGATGGTTGGCGCCGTTGATGTCGGTGACGCGTACGGTCAAGTGGGTGCTGTAGCAGTACTGGTCTTCGGGAAAATCGAGGGTCAGGCGTGCCATGGTCGAGCCTTGGTCGAGGAGAGCGGCGATTGTAACCTCAGCGATGCAGGCTGTTGAGGTGGTAGAACGTGACCCGGCCACCTTCGCTATCCGCTCCGTAATTGTCCTGGATGTAGGCGCCGGCCTTGAAATACAGGTACTGCTTGCTCCAGCTGCTGCTCAACTGGCGGTAGAGCGAGCCGTCGTCGCCATCTGCGCTGGCCACGCTGATGCCGATGCGTCCGCTGGGTGTGACGCGTAGGTCGTAGCCGAAGCGCTCGCCAAGCTGGATGTTCTCGGCCAGCAGGATGTTCTGCACCTCGCTGTCGCCTGAGCGGGCACGCAGCAGTGCCTCCACCCGGCCAACACCTCGCCGATAGTGATATTGCAGCTTGAGCAATGGGTCGTTCTGGCTGCCTGGCGCGTCAGTGCTGTGGATCTGACCGATCACCACCTTGTTGCGGCTGGGCACCTGGTCGACCTGCAGCACGGCACTTAGATAGCTGTCCGAACTGGCATGCAGCCAGTTATCTAGTGTGCCGTCGTGCTGGGTTTCGCGCAGTTCGCTACGCGGATAACGCGCATCGGGCGTGGTCGAACCGGTAACCGGCACCCAGAAGGTCACGCTGCCGTCGGCATTGCGCCGAAAGTAACGGCTCTCATAGCCGTTATTCAGCCGTTCGGTGGTGATGGTGGTCGGTGCCGGTTCGGTGGGAATCGACAGATTCCAGGTGGTGAGATCGAGCACGGGATTCTCTGCTTGTCGGTTGAGGGCCCTTGTTCGTCCCTGCGATGGAGCAGAGGTTCAACCGCCCCGGCCCTTGTGCCAGAGCGGTTCATTGCGCTCAGGCGGCCGGGCGTTGCTGGCGCTGGTAGAGGAATTCCAGCACGGCGGTGCGGTAAGCGTGGTACTGCGGGTCATTGGCCAGCGCCAGACGGTCACGCGGGCGCGGCAGCTCGACTGCGAGGATTTCGCCAACGGTAGCGGCCGGGCCGTTGGTCATCATCACGATGCGATCGGACAGCAGCACGGCCTCGTCAACGTCATGCGTGACCATCACCACGGTGCTCTGGGTCTGCCCGACGATGCGCAGCAGTTCGTCCTGCAGGTGTGCGCGGGTCAGCGCATCGAGGGCACCGAACGGTTCGTCCATCAGCAGCACTTTGGGCTCCATGGCCAGAGCACGGGCGATGCCGACGCGCTGCTTCATGCCACCGGATATCTCGTTGGGATGCTTGTGCATGGCATGGTTGAGGCCGACCATGTTCAGCGCCTGCTCGGTGCGGGCCTTGAGCTGGGCCTTGTTTTCACGTGCACCGAAGACCTTTTCCACGGCCAGGTGGACGTTACCGAAGCAGGTCATCCAGGGCAGCAGGCTGTGGTTCTGGAACACCACGGCGCGCTCCGGGCCGGGGCCATCGATCTCGCGGCCATTGCAGATCAGCCCGCCCTCGTTGGCATCGAGCAGGCCGGCGATCAGGTTGAGCACGGTGGATTTGCCGCAGCCGGAGTGGCCGATCAGCGCCACGAACTCGCCGCGGGCGATGCTCAGGTTGACGTCTGCCAGTGCCTGGAAGCGGCCTTTCTTGGTGTCGAAGTGCTTGCTGACAGCGGTCAGCTCCACGAATTTGTCCATCGGAGTTCTCCCGTTCTGGCGCGGTGCCCCGGATTTAATCGGAGGCACTTTCATTTAAAACAAAGACTTGACGTCTATTGTTGAACTGAGTTGTAGGTTGCGTAGCCCCGATCGCATCCGGGCTACGCGTTGGCCGAACGCGCCGCTTCAGCTTGCGTAGTCAAAGCGCTTGGCGATCAGCAGCAGCATTTGCTCCAGCGCCAGACCCACCAGGCCGACGATGATGATGGCGATGAGAATGTGCTCGACGTTGAGGTTGTTCCATTCGTCCCACACCCAGAAGCCCAGGCCGATACCGCCGGTGAGCATCTCCGCGGCGACGATCACCAGCCAGGCCACGCCGATGGCCAGACGGATGCCGGTCATCAGGTGCGGCAGCACGGCGGGGAAGAGGATGCGCGTCAGTACCTTGAATTCCGACAGCTTGAGCACCCGGGCCACGTTCAGGTAATCCTGCGGCACGCTGGCCACGCCGGCTGCGGTGTTGAGGATGATTGGCCAGATCGAACTGATGAAGATCACCCAGATCGACGCCGGGCCAGCCGCCTCGAACACCAGCAGGCCGATCGGCAGCCAGGCCAGCGGCGAAACCGGGCGCAGCAGGCTGATGATCGGTGCGAGCATGCCGGCGAGAAAGGTGAAACGGCCGATGGCGAACCCCAGGGGAATACCCACCAGCGCCGCGAGGCCGAAGCCGACTCCGACTCGGCCGAGCGAGTTGAGGATGTTCCAGCCGATGCCCATGTCGTTGGGGCCGTTGTCGTAGAAGGGGTCGGCGAACAGCACCAGGGCGGCCTGCCAGGTGCTCAAGGGGCCCGGGAGGCCCTCGCTGTACTGCGCCAGCAGCGACCAGAAACCGATGAAGGCGATGATGCCCAGCAGCGGGGCGATGCCTGCTTTGAGCAGGCTGCCCAGTGCGGCGGTGCTGGGCAGCAAGGCCCGCGCAGAGAGGCGCGGCTTGGCGACTGGCGGCAAGGGTGTTTTCAGGGGCGCATTCATGCTCACCTCCGGTCAGGCTTTGATGGTGAAGGAGTCGGCGTAGGCGGCCGGATTGCTGCCGTCCCACACCACGCCGTCGATCAATTTGCTGCTGCGCAGAGGGCTGCTCGGCACCGCCAGCTTGAGGGCGCTGGCAGCCTCGGCGTAGAGCGCGGTCTGGTTGATCTGCGCGGCCACGGCGGCGTAATCCGGCGCATCCTTGAGCAGGCCCCAGCGCTTGAACTGGGTGAGGAACCACATGCCGTCGGAGTGATAGGGAAAGTTGACACTGCCGTCCTTGCAGAAGGCCATGGCGTGTTCGTCCTTCCAGCTGTTGCCGAGGCCGTCCTCGTACTGAGCGAGAAAGCGCGGCTCGATCACCTGCACCGGCGCGTTGACGTAGGCCTTGCCGGAAATCAGCTTGGCGGTGCTCTTGCGGTTCTCCTCGCTGGCCTCGATGAAGCGGCTGGCATCGAGAATCGCCATGATCAGTGCGCGGGCGGCATTGGGATACTGCTCGATGAAGGCGCGGGTGGTGCCGAGCACCTTCTCCGGGTGGTCCGGCCAGATCTGCTGCGTGGTGGTGGCGGTGAAGCCGATCTTGTCGAAGATCGCCCGTGCGCCCCAAGGCTCACCAACGCAGAAGCCGTCCATGTTGCCGACGCGCATGTTGGCCACCATCTGCGGTGGCGGCACGACGATGGTCTTCACGTCGCTCATCGGGTTGATGCCGACGCTGGCCAGCCAGTAGTACAGCCACATGGCGTGGGTGCCGGTGGGGAAGGTCTGGGCGAAGGTCAGCGGGTTACCGCCTTTCTTCACGTGTTCGGCCAGTTGCGCGCCATTGGTCACGCCGGCTTCGCGCAGTTGCTTGGACAGGGTGATGGCCTGGCCATTCTGGTTCAGCCCCATCAGCACCGCCATGTCCCGCTGCGGCCCGGCCAGGCCGAGCTGGGCGCCGTACATCATGCCGTAGAGCACGTGGGCGGCATCCAGTTCGCCGGTGTTGAGCTTGTCGCGCACGCCGGCCCAGGAGGCCTCCTTGCTCGGATTGATGGTCAGGCCGTATTTCTCGCCAAAACCCTGGGTGGCGGCAACCACCACTGAAGCGCAGTCGGTCAGGGGAATGAAACCGACGTTCAGCGCGGCTTTCTCCGGCGCATCGGAGCCGGCCGCCCAGGCTGCGCTGCGCAGCGAAGCTGGCGCCGACAGGCCGAGTGCGGCGATGCCGCTTACGGCGCCGGCCAGGGCGATGGATTGCTTGAGGAAGTTACGGCGGCTGGTGGCCAGTGGCTTGTTCGAATCACGATCGGTCATGAATCTAATCCTTGTCAGGCGCATAAACAAAAAACGGCGTACGCCAGGCCACCTCGATGAGAGGAAGGTGACCTGACGGACGCCGTTGTCCGTGATCCTCGGCCCGCCACCGTTGGCGTGCTACACAGGATGATTGACAGGGACATAGCAAAGGGCTTGCCAGCTTTTGTATACGACGGCCGAGCACGGGTATTCGGCGCCTGACAGGCGCAATAAAGATGCTGGCCTGTCAATTCTTAAATAATAACAATCAATAAGTTACAGATGCTTTATGAAGTTGTTTATACAATCTGGGAGCCAGCCCACGCTCGGCTCGCCCTGCATGTTTCTGAGCCATTGCCGTGCATGAGCGGGCACCGCTGAGCCTTTTTGGGTCGTCAGGAGGCTGGTTGAACGCGCGCCTCCTCGACGAAGTCGCGCAGCCAGCGCAACACTTCGACGGCTTCCCAGCGAGCCGGATCGAACAGCGCATAGGCCAGCCCCTGGTAACCGACCACATCCAGTTGCCGATGGTAGCCAGCGCGCTGCAGCAGCGCCTCGATCTCGGCGAAGCAGGTATTTAAGTGCTGACGATTGAAGGGAGTGCGGCTCTCGGTGACGATGCCCTCGAGCTGCAGTTCCTCGACCATCTCGCGCACCCGCTCCAGCGGCATTCGGTTCACTCGGTGTTTCAGCTGCAGTACGTCCAGCATGATGGCGCTCCTGTGCAATCGATCATTTACCTGTGATGCCAAGCCTAATTCAAAAGCACTGTACAAATAAACAGTGTTAGTGAATAGTAAGGCCACTGCAGACCTATCCGCCCGCAAAACGGGCGCCTTGCGAGAGGAGAATTGGCAATGCAACAGATGCTGATGACGATTGTGCTATCGGTCTTCCTGTACGGCTGCGCTCAGCCCCAGGTCGAACGACCCCAAGCCAACGGTGCCTATCTGGTGATCGAGGGCGAACAGGCCTGGGCCGTACTGGTCTCCGATGGCCAGCGTGTCGAGGAGGTGGGCACGGTGCTCGACGTGATTCGACTGCCCAGCCATCACTCCAACATAGCTGCCAGTTATGTGATCGAAACGCCCAACTGCGGCAAGCTGCAATGGCTCACCGAACGCCATGGTGCTGCAGAAGGTGAAACCACGCTGTTGCCGGCCGCTTTCAACGAGCAACTGAGCAAGCCCGGCTGCGTGCTCGCGCAAGGCCTGAGCCGAGCCTGGACGGCCTTGGACTACTCCGGCTAATCCGTTGGGTGCGCCGGCGGTTTAACTGGCTAGACGCGTAAAGAAAAAAGCGCCGCGACCTTAACGGAAGCGGCGCTTTTCATTTAGGGGTTGCCGAGTGCTTACAGCAGATGCTGCTTGTCCATCTCGATGGCGGCATCGAGGGTTTCCAGCAGCGCCTTGCGCACCTTCAGCTTGGTGTTCTTGTGCGCGGTCATGTTGATCTTCTTCATCTGCTGCGCCACCGCCTGAGCGGTAGCCTGCAGTTGCTCGGCCGGCACCACCTTGTCCAGGAAGCCAGCATCTACCGCGCCAGCCGGGTCGAACATCTCGCCATTGATCACCGAACGGTGGAATGCCGACTTGCGCAGGCGATCACGAGCCAGCTCGATACCGACGTGGTGCATGGTCATGCCGATCTGCACTTCATTCAGACCGATATTGAACGGACCTTCCACGCCGATACGGTAATCGGCCGACAGCAGGATGAACGCACCCTTGGCCACGGCATGACCAGCGCAGGCGACGATGATCGGGTAGGGGTGAGCGAGCATGCGCCGCGCCAGGGTAGAGCCAGCAGCGACCAGGTTGATTGCATTCTGGGGGCCCGAGGTCATCACCTTCAGGTCATAGCCGCCGGAAAGAATGCCCGGCTGGCCGGTGATGATGACGATGGCGCGATCCTGCTCGGCGCGGTCGAGGGCGGCATTGAACGCAGCGATCACGTCAGGCGAGATGGCGTTGACCTTGCCATTGCTCAGGGTGAGGGTGGCGATGCCGTCGTCGAGTTGGTAGCTGATCAGGTCGCTCATGGCGGTTTTCCTTGTTAGAGCCTTGGGGGCGAATGTGGGCAGAAGGTACTCAGCCGCAGCGCTCTGGTAAAGCGCCGCGGCTGACTGGTTGGTCAGTGCTTTTGCCTATCGCGGCAATGCCGGATGGCAATTGGTCGAACGCAAAGCCAGGCCCTTAACGTGAGCAGCGAACCGAAGGAGCTGCCCATGAACACCCTCTATTCCATCCTTTATATGCTTGCCGTGATCGGCCTGCTGCTGGCCTCGGTCGTGCTCAGCGAAAGCCTCTACCTGCGCAGCCCATCCGGCGTGCTGCTGCTATTCGGCCTGGGCTTGTTCATGTCCCTGGGTTTTCTGCTGTTCGGCCACATTCGCTTCGACGAGCAGCCCGGCGAGACGCACGAGGAAAACCCGCTGCGCTCTTAAGCGCATGAATCCTTTAAAAAAAATTTGCCATCGGGAAAACATTCGACTACATTAGCGCACCTCGACGGGCTGCACAGCCAATCGAGATCCGGTGAAGTGTCCGAGCGGTTGAAGGAGCACGCCTGGAAAGTGTGTATACGGGAAACCGTATCAAGAGTTCGAATCTCTTCTTCACCGCCACTTTCGCAATACCTAAAGCCCTGAAAGCTAACAAGTTTTCGGGGCTTTTTGCTTTTCAGCTTTCGGCAGGTGTCGAAGAAGTGTCGAAAAGCGGATTCAAGGTCAAAGCATCCTGCAGATGGTCCGGCGACAGGTGCGCATAGCGCATGGTCATCGCCAGCGACGTATGCCCAAGGATTTTCTGCAGCGTCAGGATGTTCCCGCCTCGCATGACGAAGTGACTGGCAAAGGTGTGGCGCAGTACGTGCGTGGCCTGGCCGGCCGGGAGCTTGATCGAGGTCTTATCCAGTACACGGCTAAAGGTCAGCATGCAGTTGGTGAACAGGCCGTGACGCTTGAAGTAGATCTGCAGGGCCTTTTCCAGCTCTCTATCGATAGGAATCGACCGGGTTCGCTTCGACTTGGTATTGGCAAAGGTCACCATGCCGTTTCGCACTCGCTCAGGTGTCAGCGCCTGGGCTTCTCCCCACCTGGCACCCGTACTCAGGCAGACGCGAGCGATCAGGCCGATTCCTGGGCTGGTCGTGCGGTCATCCAGGGCCTCGAGCAGTTCGGCTATCTGGCAGGTCGAGAGGAAGGAAATAGGGCGTTCCTGCAGGCGTAGCGGGCGGACGTTGGCCAGCGGGTTCGGGTAGTCGATATCGCCCAGGCGGTGCAGCTCGTTGAACAGGGCTTTCAGGTAGCCGAGCCGGTTGTTCATGGTCTTGCCTTGAATGCCTGCCTTGAGCAGCTCGCTGCGTGTTTCGCAGAAGGCGTTGCCGGTGAGCTTGACTGCGATGGGGTCGCCCAGGTCTTTGGCCAGGTTCTGCAGGGTGCGGAGGATCGCGGCACCATCAGCCAGGGCATGGCCATGAAGTTCGTGATAGCGGGTGCAGAGTTCAGATAGGCGGCGACGATCTTTCGGCTTGGGCGTCCAGGCTGGCGAGTCGATGCAATTGGCCCTGCAGGTCGCTTCAAAGCGCTGGGCTTCACCCTTGGTCTTGAAGGTCTTGCGGAAGCGACGGCCCTTGATGGGTTCAACGTCGACTTTCCAGCGTCCGTCAGGCAGTTGCTCTATTGCCATCAGACAGCACGCCCCCAACGCACATGCCGTTCTTCAAGGATGCCTTTGATGTGCTTGTACAGCCCGTCTTCATCCATGCCTTTGGCGGCATAGTGGTCGCGGATCACCGGCCAGCACTCCCAATCCTTGAGCCGATAGAAAGCCTTTCTAGCGCCCACTCGCTCCCGTGCCAGCAGGCTGACGAAGTTTCCCAGGAATAACTCGACGTTCTTGCCCGAGAAGCCCCGCGAGGTCTTGTATTGACGCTTGTACTCGGTTTCATCCACCAGGGAATCGACCGGCAGATCGACGCGCACATCGTCACGGATCAGCGTCCAAATGGGCTCAAAGCAACCAGGGCGAGCCAGCAGCTTGAATTGGCGCAGGCCATAGCGCCACAGGCCGTCTAGGTGCGGTGCGAAAGCGGCATAGCTGTTGGTTTCGATGGTCTGGCCGGTCTGCAGATCGAACGAGCCGGAGGCGAATTGTTGGATGACTGAGTGGTGGTAACGCAGCTCGACACGCCAGACGTCTTGTTCCGGGTTGTAGTTGTCCGGGTCAGCTTCATCGAAGCTATCGCGACGTCTCCAGACGTTTTCCCAGTAATCGAGCTTGTCGATGGAGCGGGCCTGTTCTGTCTTGTTGTAGATACCGAGCTGGACGCCACCCGCTGAGCCGAACAGGTAGGACTGGCCTTTGCCGTAGGTGGCAGACTCCAGGGTCCACTGGATTTCCTTGATGCCGGAAATGTCACGGGCAGCACGTGCGCGGCAGTGCATACGGGCGACCAGATCAGCAGGCGGTTGCCATCCTTGCAGGTCTAGCGCGAGGTGAACCGCGCATTGGTTGCGTTCGATGTTGGTCAGCACGTGGCCGGCGTAGTAATCCAGGCGCTCCTGCAGGCGCTCGGGGCAGAACTGGTCGATGGCATGGGGTGACACTTCGATTTTCAGGTGTGGCCCGATGTTCTCAATTTTGGCGTTGAAGTTCTTCACCAGCAGGATGATGCCCAGGTCAGCATTCTGCAGCTTGTACTGGTAGCCAGAATCCTTGCTGACACGACCCGAGTGCCAACGCTGGCCAGCGAAATCGACGATGGTGCCGGGCTTGTCGAAGAGACACATGATTTCCGGGCGGATCAGGCCGCGATACAGCTGGCGGACGGTATCGACGCTGCAAGCCAGGATTCGGACGTTGGAAAGGTCAGTTATCCGAGCGGTCATGCTGTCGAAAAACAGCCTACCGGTCGGGGTTTTCTTGAACTCACGATCAACGCGGAGTTGGTCTTTAACTGCCATTTTCTAATGCTCCAAATAGTGCCGAATTGACACGTTTAACCTTGGTTTATCTGACGTGCTACAGGGACGTCAGCGGCGCGGCGGCGCACACGCGCGCTCGTGCCTCACGCGCAACTACACCGCCGCGCTGGGCGTCCCGCTCATGCAGGCTAGGCAGATAGCGGATGCGAACAGCGATCACTGAAAGCGCCCTCTGACGTTCTGAATGCCGCCCACTGAACCAGAGCGGTTAAAGCCAAGTGACTGCTGCATCTGGGGGTGTGTTGCTGGCTGCTGAAACTGCCCATCAACTGCCAGCCGATCAGGCCTGGCATGATCAAAAGCCCCTTCATCGACGTAGGCCATGCAGGCTTCGAAGGACACCACCGCTCGGGTGCCCTGCTGGGTATTGCAGCGACAGCCGTAGACCTTGCCATCCCGATGACCCACAGCGAGTCGCTTGTGATTCTTGGCCACCATGCCCAGGTCGGAGGTGTACACGCATGACAGCTGCGGATAGGTCACGGGGCGGGTGACTTCGTCATAGATCGGCGCCGAGCTGGGAACGTCTGGAATGCGTGGCACCCGTAAGGCGACGTAATCCTCTGTCGACAGCGTTTGCCGGCCTTCCTGGGGTGGTTGTTGGGTTACGGCCGTGCCTGCTGGTGTGGTGACGCGCACGTCTGCTACTGGTTCAGGTTCCGGCTTGGGCGGTGCAATGCGCCGCTCATAGATGCCGTAGCCGAAATAGCCGATGCCCAGGACGCAGATGATCAGGACGAACAATGCCCGAGGCGGTTTGAACTTCATGTGATGTTCAGAGCCTTCAGCCACGGACTGATAGACGCCGAAGTACTTCTTATCGAGCAAAATGCGAGTAGCCTGGCCTTCGCTGAAGTCGTTCTTCTTCTCGACTTCCATGTTTACGCGTTCGAACTCCCAACGCTTGATGATCTGGCCTTTGTGGCCCCGCACGTAGTGGATATGCGAGTTACACAGCTTGCGGAAGTGGGTATCGATCAGGCCGGGATTCTGGGTGATGCAGTGCAGTTCATGGCCGCGATGGCGCATGGTCTCCAAGGCGCTGGCATAGGCCGGGACAGCCGAGCCGGCAGGACGAACGCGGAAGAACGTCTGCGCTTCGTCGATGACGATCATCGCGTTCTGCGGCAACTCGTGCCACTTCTGCGGATCGTCGAATTCCTGCCAAACCGCTTCCAGCACTTCAGCGTTCGGGTTGAAGCCACGGATGTTGTGGTAGTAGACCGGGCGGCCTTCCTTCGCGGCTTTGGCATCCACTTCCTTGATGGTGTTGAGAGTCTTGCCGTTGCCCTGCAGACCCGTGCGCAGGACGAACATCAGCCACCAGCCTTGTTGAGCAGGGCGAGACCGGTGATGGTGCCGGTAACACGATCCATACCGGCGAGCATCAGTCGAGCGATCACGGCGGCAATGATGATGTTGATCGCAACATCGACCTTGGCCATACCGAGGATGGCGGCGACTGGTGGCGGGATCGCACCGAACAGGCCTTTGATATAGCCGTCGATGGTGTCGATCAACTGGCCGATACCGACATAGGCGACGTAGGCAAAGCCAAGCGACGCCAACACCCTGAAGGCAAGGCCGGCGACGATGGAGCCGAGGAAGGTGGCGAGCAGTGGTAGTAGTGGCATATCAAGACCCCTTGATTCCGCGTGAAATGGTGACGGCGAAGAAGATCGAGGCCAGGGCGACAATCAGCGGGCCGATGGCCAGGGCAAAGCGGCAGGCGGGTTCCCAGCTAAACGAGTAGCTACGCCCCATGACGGTGAAGGTTTGCGGTGCCGGACAGGATTGAGGCAGCCAGCGGCCTTTGTTTACGGCCTCGCTGAATAGGCCGCTGACGGCAATGTCGTGCTCTTCAAGCTGATACTCGGGGCCGCTCAAGGTGGATTCGATCTGCGCTTTGACTTCGCTGTCGTACTTCCACTGGCAGACCTGCTCTTTGTTCTTGCGCAGGATCGCGCACTGGATTACGTCACCCTCGCAGACGAGATCGGAGGTGCAGCTTTCGCCCGAGACGGAAGATTCCTTGTCGTCGCCTTCGTCATCAGTGCCTTCACCGTCGCCGTTGCCACCGTTTCCATCACCGTCGCCATCTCCGCTTCCATCCCCATCGCCGGAGCCATCACCATCATTACCGCCACCGTTGTTACCCCCGCCAGTGTCGCCATCGTCACCGCCATCACCGTCGCCGGGTTCAGTGGGGTCGGTTGGATCAGTCGGATCTGTTGGGTCGGTCGGATCAGTAGGGACGCAGGTGGTGCCTGACCAGCTATGGCCAGGGCCGCAGTTGTTGGAAGGGTCAGTAGGGTCTGGCGGGTCGGTGGGATCAACCGGAGGCTGGCCGATGCCGGTTGGAGCATCTCCGGTCTGACACTCGCCACCGGTATAAACAGCTAGCCCCCAGCAGGCGGAAGCGCCTTCGCTGTTGGCGCCACACTCACCACTCCAGGTGGCGCGGCAGCCGCTGTCACAGACGTACTCTCCAGGCAGGGAAGCGCCACCACCTGGAACCGGAGCGAAGAAGCCGAAGCTATTGCCTGACTTGCTTGCACAGGCGCTTGGCTCTGGATCGGGTGAAGGCTCCGAGGACGGAGGCAAGCACGTACGCGAAGCAGTATCTATGCCGTGCTCGCACTCTTCTTCAACTCGATAGTACTGACCAATATGCCAAAGCTGACCACCAGAATGAATGATAGAACAAAAACCATTCTGATAGCCGCTGCCCGTGGTGGATATCGTATAACCCCAGTGTGCTGCCAACGCATCGCATGCAGAACGACCATGTGAATAGCGCCCAGGCGTCTGGTAGAAAGGCTTCGATACACCGTTACCACTTGCATAGTAATAAGCAAGCGTTTCAGAGAATGCTAATTGCCCCCAACCCAAAAGCACCAGCGCTACAACGATTCGAACAAATGGCGCCATGTTCACACTCGCCCAAACAGCAGTGCCCAAAACGCCATAACGATGATGATCGTGGTGAGCATGTTGGCGTCCATGAAAGGCCCTTAAGTGAAAAAGCCCGATAACGAGTACCGGGCTGGTTTTGGGAACTACCGGCCTTACAGCGCGCGGCGGATGAACTTGAAGGCGGCGATGGCGATGATCACGCCGAGGACGATGCCCGCGACCTCGACGCCATCGGTCTTGGCTGCGTTGAGGGCGGTCTCGACGCCTTCAGGCAGGGCTGCATGGGCTTGCTGTACGGCCAGCAGGCCAACAGCGGCGGAAGCACCGAGCGAGCGGCGCAGGAATTTCAGGGTTTGCATGGGTGTGTCTCCTACAGGTTGAGTGCCTTTTTCAGCACGAGAGCGCCGAAGACGATGGCGAACAGCACCAGGGCGTGTTCGCGGATCTGTGCATGGTCCTCGGCGGTTAGCCCGGTCGGGCTTATCTCACTGAGCGCGACGGTGGAGAGGGTGCCGACACAAACCGGGGTTTGGCCTGCGCTCTCCCATACGCCGTCGCACACAATGAAATTCATGGCGCCCCCCTTACTCGGCCTGGCTGGGGTCAAGAACGACCTCAGCCATGGCGATGCAGTCGGGGCAAATCACGAGGGCGGGCGCCTTGTTCAGATCGGGCAGCAGGTCGGGCTGGGGGGCGGACTGGTTGTAGAGCTGGCCCATGGGCTGCCCGCAGCAGTCGCACAGCACGCGATCAACGATCAGCACGGCGGCGCCCTCCCGTTAGGCCTTGGCCGCGTCCGGCTGGGTGCCGGTCGGCTTGGGCTGTTGTTGGGTGGCTTGCGGGGCAGGTTTGGCGGCCTGAGCCGGCTTGGCCGACTCGACGTGCAGGACGATGAACTTGCCAGCGTTCTTGGAGCCGCGTTCGATTTCCACGGTTACACGGGCGGTTTCCAGCACGTCGAGGCCTTTGCAGGCGTTCCACACTTCTTCGCGGACGTCTTCGGAGACCTGCATCGAGAGCAGCGAAATACCCACGTCCTTTTCGCCGTCCGGTTCGTCGCCCAGGTACAGCTTCACCAGATCCACGTTGTCGAACTTCACGCGCTCAGCGCTGATGAATGCCAGTTCCATAGTGGTGCGTGCCATTTGTGTTTCCTCGTTTGGTTGCGCCTTATTGCGCGGGTTTGCCTTTCAGCAGGCCGAGCGGGTCCACGCGGACAAACTTCTCGTTTTTGCCCGCGGGTGGTTCTCGACTTGCCGGGGTTTCAGTTGCCGCTTGTGCAGCCTGTTAGTTGGTTAACACCAAGGGCTTTGCCCTTGTAATCCCACTCTTGCCGCCGAGGGCTCGGGAGCGCGGGGCGGTGGAGCTGCCCCACACTCACGAGCGGAGGCTATTTAGGGTGGTGGGTGTTCAAGGGTTCGCTCTGCCCGTGCTTCCGTTCGCCGGATCGGTGAAGCGTGATCCGACGAGCCGGGAGCGCGGCCCTTGACCTGTTCAGCATCGGCGGCGTTGGCTGGATCGCTGGGGGCGCACTGGTGAACGACCTTGGTCATTGCCTGATAGAAGTAGTCGTCTACCGTCTCCAGCAACACAACCGCTTGCCACGTACCGAACACACAGCCGACAGCAAAACCGATAAAGCCCCAGGGCGCGGAATGCCAGAGCAGGGCAACCAGATAGCGGCCGAGGTGGAAGGAGACGGTCATGCGCGCACCCCAAGCTCCAGGACGGATTGACGTGGAACTGCCGCCGGAGCGGCACCGTTCAGCATGTTGATGACGTGGCGGCCCCACTGATCAGCGATGGCATCAGCGATACCCTGATAGGTGCGGGAACGGTTTTTCCAGCGATCCGGGCCAGGCGCCATGTGGTGAACCACCGGGGCACGGCCATCCACGATTTCGGTTGGCTGGAGCAGCGGCAGGTTCTGGAGCCAGAAGTGGGTTTCCTTACGTTCGCCGTGGCCGAACATCCAGGGCTGAACGATCTGGTCCGGCTTGCGAATCTGACCGGAGATAATCGACTTCGGGTTCTCCAAGGCTTTGAAGTGGATCGGCGCAGCCAGCAGGGTGCGGACGAAATCCAAGGCACGAGCCTGACGACCGTCTGCGATCTTCTCCGGGAACCAGCGAGCGCCGGAGGTGGCGAGGTCAGTGCAGGGCGGGTGAGCGATCAGCAGATCCCAACCCCAGTCGAGCACGTCCAGGACGTCGCCTTGTATGTGTTCACCCTCGGTTTCGGATGGCATCAGGTCGCAGCTCACGGCATAGAACCCGACGCGGGTTAGAGCATCACGGACGCGGCCGGAGAATTCGCAGGCGACCAGGGCGGTTGGCTGTCTCATGCGCTCACCCCACCAGTTCGAACGGTTCGCGTAGCGGCACGAAAGGCGTGGGGTTGCCGCTGTTGTAGACAACGCTCCAATACTTCGGCGGACGGGGCGACGGCTTGTGTCTCTCGCAGGTATAGGCCGGCGTAACGTGGGTCCGACCATTTACCACGGACCATCGCGCGGGGCGGCAGTCGGTGCATGGTGTGGATCGGCAGGTAGCCGAGTTCGACGATGTTGGGAGCGTCGCCCAGTTTCGATTGACGTAGCACACAGAGCAGTCGCAGTTCTCGGGGTGCGGGTGTCGCACGAACGCCATGTACTTGCCCTGGGGATTGCGGGCAAAGCAGCCCGGACAGCCGCACTCCCTGGGGTGTGAAAGCAGGTACTGACTCGTGTTGGTCATTGGCCGACACCTCTGGCTTTGCTTTGGCGAAGCTGGCTTGCAGACGGGTGACGATTTCGGCGTTCAGGGAGCGGTTGGCCTGTTGGGCGGCTTGCTCAACCTGAGCGCGGAGGGCTGGCGGCATGCGCAGCTTGAATTGCGGGTCAGTGCGGCTCATTGGTTCACCCCCATAAACAGCACTACGCGGGTTTTGCCGAGCTTCACGCTCTCGACGGCGCCGGTTCTGATCCAGTGCGCGACCTGTTCGACAGGTACACCGGCCAGGGCGGCAAAGGCGGCTTGCGTATAGAAGGGAGGATTCATGCCGTCCACTCCTGTTCCAGCAGCCAGGTGCGGAGCAGGGCGCTGTTGACCATGCGGCGCTTGCCTAGCTTTACGGTGGGGAGAACGCCTTTCATTGCCCAGGCACGCGCGGTGCCGTAGGTCAGGCCGTTTCGGTCGGCCCAGGACTCGACGGTTTCCACGTCCTGTTGCGGGCCTATCAGCTTCGAAGGTTCCAGCTCTTCCAGTTCCATGCTCGTTCCGTCACTATTCGTGTCATTAGCTATAAAAGGCATCGGGGTAAATATTTCTCCGGGGGAATTATTAACCCGACCACCAATTAGAGCAACAATTTCTCTGGAAAAAGATTCTATATGGAAAAGGCTGCTGATAGGGCTCGCCTATTGATTAAGAAGTTAGGCCCGAAGAAGGCCAGCACCTACGGCGGTGACTACGAGCGCTGGAAAAGCGTGAGCAAAGGGGCTGTGCGAGTTAGCACAGAGGAAATAGATGTACTGGTAGAGGTCTATCCCCAATACGCTCTTTGGTTGGCTAGTGGAAAAATCGCTCCAGATGCAGGGCAAACAAGCCCCGAATACGATCAGGCCAATGCAAAATTGCCCAATCTAAACGCGGGGTAGCTATTACAGCGGAAGTGGATGCGCGTTGGTATGCGCTTTTCGGGTATGGGGGATGATTAATGGGCGTTGAAAGTGAAATTGCAAATATTTTAGAAATATTAAATTTACCCTTTTATATGAAGTGGGATTTTTGGATTGGGCTCTGTGTTGGGCTTGCAAGTATATATTTCTCCGTTAAGGCATATCTTGAAGCGGCAGCCGCAAAAAGGGCAGCTTCGGAAGCCGGGAAAACAGTAAAAATTCAAACGATAACTATTGAGTTAAGCGAAATCGCACAGCGCTTAGATAAGCTTGATTATCATGTGAGCTACACTGAAGCTAGGGATTTGCTTAATGAGATTTCGCGTAGAATCAGACGGCTCATCGCGCCATTTGAATCTGGTGAAGATCTGCAAGATGTCTGCGGCAGGATGAAACAAGCCTTAAGTGATGCTAAGAATTCGCTAGACGAGGTAAGACCTCAAACGGATGATGATGACGCTATAATTAAGAGTTCTGTATATTTTGCAGTCGAGGGTCACCTCTCAAGTATAAGTGGTTTGGTGGCTGAAATAATGGGGCTTTTTGAGAAAAGAACAATTTCGGTTGAGTAGGTATATTTATGAATAATGAAGACCTTGGCGGTTATCTTTCGGAGATTGCAAGTAAGTCAGAGCGCGGCGCCATCTCTTGGGAGAAAATTAACTCCTCTACGTATAGGTGGTCGCAGGCAATAGCTCATGGCGTTTATGTTGTTACTTTGCAGAAGGCAAGCACTCCGGAGCGGGTGTATATTTCTAATGGAAAAAGAATTAAGGATGGGGGAGATGTGTTCTTGTTTCAGGTTTTTGAAAAGGGACGATCAGATCCAATTGTTTCCTTGTCCTCAAAAGAAAGGCCGGAGTTTTATGAGGCTTTAGCAAAGGTCTACGAGGGCGTTGAAAAAGGAATGGACATAGTTGCAAAGAATGTTCTAGGGCTTCTGCTGGGTAAGGGTAATTAATATAGATGAAAGAGATTATAAGATAACTGTTTTGCACGGATGCACAAAATGAAGAGCGAATGGGACGACGCACCAGACTATCTACGCAGCAAGAAAAAGCCCGGCCCATGGCGAATGGTGGCCATCCTGGGCGTGGGTTCCGCGATTACCTGGGGCGTGATCGCGATGTTTGCCAAACCAATCGTGATCAATGTGGATCAGCTCAAGCAGGCGATCCACGTAGACGGCAAACCGCTGTTCAGTCAGCAACTGGCGCCACAGCCCTACAGCGAGCAGGAAGAGAACCTAAGGCTGCCATCTATTCCCCTCGATCTACCCGCGCAACAGGTTGCATTCGAGCCGGTAAACCAGCCTCAGCCATACGCTTCAATGGAGTGGACAGAGGAAGAAAAGGCGAGGGCGATTGTCAGTTCGCGGAACGTGTTCAGTGACAAGAACTACACGCCCAAGCAGCCGGCCAGCACCTACACACCGCCCGCAACCCATCGCATCGCCCAGGCACCCCAGCAAACGCAGCAGCGCCAAACCAAGCAGGTAAGCCGCGAGCGTACTTCCAAGTGGATCAAGAGCTGGAACGGCGGCACGAACTACCTGGCGGAATGGCTATCGGTGAACAACTACATCGACGGCACCAGCGTCTGCGCCAATCACCGGCGCGGATCAATCGACTACCGCGAATGCCGCAAGGCCGCCAAGCAGCACTTTCACGAACAGTGCCGAACCTGGCGCGCCCGTTATGACAGTGACCGCAAGACGCATAGTGATCGCATGAAGACGCGCTATTGCTCTGCGGCGAGTAGTTTTAGTCCGATGGGGTGATATGGTTATGAATAACTGGGAGGTAGTAATCAGAGAGGTTCACTTGCTGGGAGGTGGACGAGCAATCAATAACATAGAACCAGTGGTTAATATACTGCCGCATACGCTTGAAGGGAAGGGGGCGAGAATAACGCTTAAGAGTTTTTCGAGTCTTTTTAAGGAGTTGGGCTCTATAGGGCTTAAGGTTGTGGGTTGTGATTTCTATACTCATCAATTCGAAGTTGATGGGATTAGCCCCCCGCAATGGAGAACGAAGTGTTATGCAGGCCAGGGTTGGCTGTGCACGGAGCAAGGGTTTGAATGGTCTGATCTTGCCCAGCACGAGTGGACACCCCGTTAAGCGATAAACTGCAACGAGGTGAACCATGGCAAGAACCGCTACCCCGATGAAACAGAACCGTA